>NZ_WNDO01000001.1 GCF_009912395.1 Luteibacter sp.
TGCCTGCTGCCTGAACTCCAGGCTGAACTCCTGCCCCTTTCTGCCTGCCTTGCTCTTGGTCATCGTCCACCTCCTATTGCGATAGTTAATCGCTTATAGGGGTGTCCGTGAAACGGGGGCAAGATCAGTAGGTGACGGCTGGCACCTTCGTGCCCTCTTCGTCATTTTGGTCGAGTCAGGACTTCGACTCCGCGAGGCGTTGAACTTGCGATGGAGAGACCTGGTAATGAAAAAAGAAGCCGGTCTCATCCGCCTGTGGCGCGCAGGTGAGTTGAAGAACGGTCGAACACGCACTGTACCGATGACCGCAGCGTGTTACGAGGTTCTAGACGCGTGCAGGAAGGTCCCAGGCGGTGCCTTCTCGACCATTACTAACTGGCGAGCAGGTCACGCCTGGAAGAAGGCCAAGAAGCATGCCGGGATCACTGAGCGCGAATGCGTCATTCACTCGCTCCGACATACCTGCACAACGCGCCTCCTGGAGAGCGTCAATGACCTCAAGTTAGTCCAGGAGTGGTTGGGCCACACCTCCATCATCACCACGGCGAGGACCTACGCTCACGTCCAAACTCACCGGATGGTAGATGCCGCTGCCGTACTCACTGCGGCGCGGCACCTGAATTGCAAACAGTCATGAGTTACAGGACAGGAACTATGCATTACACGCAACTGTTGCATATATGCGTGAATGCAAGTTCCTGCCCCGATTAACTTACTTCGCCGGCACGCCCATTTCCTTGAGCAGGTTGTCGGCGTGGTCGAGGTGGTGCATCACCCACAGCATGTAGCGGACATCCACCTGAATCGAGCGGTTGAGCTTCGGGTTGAACAGCCAGTCGCCGCTCACCGATTCCCAGTTGCCGTCGAAGGCGAGGCCCACGAGGTGGCCTTCGGCATCGAGCGCCGGGGAGCCGGAGTTGCCGCCGGTGATGTCGAGGTCGGCCAGGAAGTCGACGGGCAGCGTGCCCTGCTTCTTCGAGGCATACGAATCGAAGGCCTTGGCCTTGATCGCGTCGGTCTCGGCCTTCGGCGCGTTGAACGGCTCTTCGCCGGTGTCTTTCTCGACAATGCCATCGACCGTGGTGAACGGCGCGTAGCTCACGCCATCACGCGGGGCGACACCCTGCACGTTGCCGAAGGTGACGCGCAGCGAGCTGTTGGCGTCCAGGTAGACGGGCAGGCCCTGCGATTCCTTCCACGCGATGATCGCCTGCATGTAGCGCGGACGCAGGCGAGCGAGTTCGCCTTCCTGTGCATCCTGCTGGTCCTCGATCTTCTTGAGGTCCGGCAGCAGCGCGTTGGCGAGCTTCAGCATGCTGTCGTCGCTGGCGGCGATGGCCTTGTCGTCAGCCTTGAACCACTTCAGGCGCTCGGCGGTGTCGCCCAGCTTGCTACCCTTGTACAGCTCGGCCACCTTCGCCTGGATCGCCGGGCGGGTGTTGGCGCTGCCCAGCCACTGGTCGAGGCCCGGCAGGCGCTGGTCCTTCGGCAGGGTCACATAGCGGACCAGCGCGTTGGTCAGCAGATCCTGGTCGGTCTTGGCGTCGTAGCGACGCTCCATCTGCTTGAGCGCGCCCTCGATGCGGACCTCGTCACGCTGCTGGTAGCCAGCTTCGCGCTGCATGTCCGGCTTGGTGCGCTGCTGCGCCAGCTTGGCCAGGCGCACGCCGCTGGAGAACAGCTGGGTGCGCGAGATCAGCGACAGATCGACGTCGCGCTCGCGGGTGGCCTGGTAGGTGTTGAGCTTGGACTTCAGCTCGGCGATGTCCTTGATCAGCGCCTGATTCTCGGCGCCGCCCTGCTTTTTCAGCCACGCGTCGAGGTCGGCTTCCTGCTTCTGCTTGACCGCCACCGCATTGGCGCGGCGCAGGCCTTCGAGCTGGCCGCCGAAGTTCTTCAGGTAGTTGTTGAGGCCGGCGACGAGGCTAGCGTACTTCACCGTCACGTCAGGGTTGGCCTTGCCGTTCTCGGCGATGGTGTCCAGTTGCTCCTTGTAGAGCTTGATCTGGGTCGGGTACACCCAATCGATCGAGCTCTTCACTTCCTGCGCCAGACGGTAGCGATTCGTGCGGCCCGGATAGCCCACGACCATCACGTAGTCGCCGTCTTCCAGGCCCTGCGGGTTGACCTTGATGACGTGCTTCGGGTGATAGGGGACGTTGTCCTTCGAGTACGTGGCGGACTTGCCGTCCTTCGACACGTAGGCGCGCAGGTAGCTGAAGTCGCCCGTGTGGCGCGGCCACATCCAGTTGTCGACGTCGCCACCGAACTTGCCGATGGATTCGGGCGGCGCGTAAACCAGGCGCACGTCCTTGATCTCGAGCTGCTTGATCAGCTGGTAGCTGTAGCCGCCGTGGAAGGTGTAGACGTCGCAGCGGTAGCCGTCGCTCTCGCAGCCCTTCACCAGCTCCTTCTTGGCCAGGTCGATGGCCTCGTAACGCTGCTTGCCGGTCATCTGCGGAGTGATCTTGGCGTTCACTTCCTTGGTGACGTCACGGATCTCCTCAGTGACGAACACGCGCATGTCCGGCGAGCCGGGCAGTTCCTCGGCGACGATCTTCGCGAGGAAGCCCTGCTCGATGAGGTTCTTCTCCTTGGTGGAGTTGTACTGGAGCGCGCCGTAGCCGCAGTGGTGGTTGGTGACCACCAGGCCGTCGGGCGACACGAAGGAGGCCGTGCAGCCGCCGAGGCTGACGATGGCGCCCATCGGGTAGGCGGTCAGATCGGTGAGCGTCGACGGGTCGAGCTTCAGGCCGTGCTGCTTGAGCGTGCCTGCGATCTTGGGGAGCTGGGCGGGCTGCCACATGCCTTCGACGGCATGGGCGGCGGGAACGAGCCCGGCCGCGAGGGCCGTGGCTAGTGCGAGTCGACGCATGAGGATTCTCCTGGAGGAACGACAACGTCCATGGCCCGAAGGGCGAGACGTTACACAGTAACATTGGCGCACATGACCTCCGGCAGGGAGTGCCGGAGGTCATGTCGCGACATCACTTGCCGGGAACGCCCAGCTCGCGCAGCAGGGCCGGCGACGGGTAAACCTTGTCCATCAACCAACGCATGTAGCGCATGTCCACGTGAATGGCGCGCTTGTAGCGCGGGTCGTACATCCAACTGGCGCTGACGGCTTCCCAGTTGCTGTCGAAGTTCAGACCGACCAGCTCACCCTTGGCGTTGAGTACCGGCGAGCCGGAGTTACCGCCCGTGGTATCGAGGTTGCTGAGGAAGTCCACCGGCATCTCGCCCGTCTTCGGATCGGCGTAGCCGGCGAAGTCGCCCTTCTTGATGGCGTCGAGCAGCGGCTTGGGGGCGTCGAACGGCGCCTTGCCGGTGTTCTTCTCGACGATGCCCTTGACCGTGGTCAGCGGTGCGTAGGCGACGGCGTCGCGGGCGATCAGCGGCGTGACCTTGCCGTAGCTGACACGCAGCGTGGAGTTGGCGTCCGGATAGACGGCCTTGCCCTGCTTCTCGCGATAGGCGATCAGCGCTTCCATGTAGGCCGGGCGCAGGCGCAGCAGGTCGCCGTCGCGGCCCTTGCGCTCTTCCTCGATGCGCAGCAGCGCCGGACGCAGCGTACGCGCGGCGACGAGCAGCGGATCGGCGCTCTTTTCCACATCGGCCGGCGAGGCCTGGAACAGGCGCAGGCGCTCGGCCTCGTCGCTGAACTTCGTGCCCGCGTAGATGGCATCCAGCGCCTTCGCCAGTTCCGCCGGCGTGCGACCGAACACCTTGTCGACCTCCGGCAGGTGACGCGCCGCCGGCAGCTTCTGGTAGCGAGTCATCAGCGAGGTGATCAGCGCCTTCTCGACACGCGGGTCGTAACGACGCTGGATCTGCTTGAGCTGGCTCTGGATCAGTTCCTCGTCGCGCTTCTGGTAGCCGGACTCGCGATCCGCGTCGGCCTTGGGGCGCTCGACCGAGAGGCGATCCACGGCCAGGGCGCCGCGAAGCAGCTGGGTCTGGCTGTTGAGGATGGCCAGCAGCAGGTCGCGCTCGCGCACGTCCTTGCCCTGCTCGATCAGGGTCATGACCTGGTCGATCTCCGGCTTCAGCGTCTTCGCCTCGGGGCGCGTCGCCAGCCAGGCCATCATCGCCGTTTCGTCCTCGCGACGGACCGTGACGGCATCGCTGCGCTCCAGGCCTTCCAGCTCGCCGCTGAAACGCTTGATGCCGTTCTTCAGCGTCTGCAACTGCGAGGCGTAGCGGATGCCCGCGTCCTTGTCGGTCTTGCCCTGGGCTTCGATGATGTCCTGCAGTTCCTTCATCACCGCCACCGTGGTGGGCAGGCGCCACTGCACCTGATCGGCGAACTCGGCCGCCGTGCGGTGGCGATAGGTGATGCCCGGGTAACCGGCAAGCATGACGAAATCGCCCTCGGCCACGCCTTCGGTGGCGAGCTTCAGGTGCGACGGCGGGTGATAGGGCTGATTGTCCGGGGAATAATCGGCCGGCTTGCCGTCCTTGCCGACGTAGGCGCGCAGCACGGTGAAGTCGCCGGCATGGCGCGGCCAGACGAAGTTGTCGACCTCGTCGCCGTAATTTCCGATGGCGCGCGGCGGCGCGTACACGAGACGAAGATCGCGCAGCTCCAGCTGCTTCACCAGGTAGAAGTCGCGGCCGTAGAACATGTTGGCCACGCTGCAACGGATGCCGTCTTCCTTCTCGCACTCGGCCACGAGCGCCTTGCTGGCGGCGTCCACGGCGTCGTAATAGGCGCGGCCCGTCTTGCCCTTGGCACCCGCGAGGATGCGATCGGTCACCTTATCGAAGCCGACGGTGACGCGCAGGCGGTAGTCCGGGTTGGCCGGCAGTTCGCCCGCGCGGTCGGGGGCGACGTAGCCGTTGGCGATCAGGTCGCGATCCGGGCGCGAGTTGTACTGGATCACGCCGAAGGCAACGTGGTGGTTGGTCACCACCAGGCCTTCGTCCGACACGAAGGCGCCGGTGCCGCCGCCGATACGCACCACGGCGTTGAGCGGTGCGCGGGTCAGATCGGCCAGGTCACGGGCGTCGCCACGGAAGCCAGCTTCCTTGAGGTTCTTCGCAATGCCGGGCAATCGGGACGGCATCCACATGCCTTCGTCGGCCTTGGCGTCGAGGGCGAGCGCCATCGCGGCGCTGAGCATCATCGTGCGGATTCGCATCGTACGGGTACCCCTGTCTGGTTCGCAAAACCCTGCGACCATAGAGGCCCGGACGAGCGCTGGCAATGGCGCAGCGCACAAGATGAACGCTTCCGGCAGGCCTATAATGGCGGTTTGGTCCGCGCCGCGGACCTTTCCCCACGGAATGCGAATCCCCATGCAGCAGACGATGAAGGCGCTGGTCAAGCGCAAGGCCGAACCGGGCATCTGGCTGGAAGAAGTGCCGGTGCCGCAGGTCGGTCCGAACGAAGTCCTCATCAAGATCGAGAAGACCGCCATCTGCGGCACCGATCTGCATATCTACAAGTGGGACGAGTGGTCCCAGCGCACCATCAAGCCGGGCCTGACCATCGGCCACGAATTCGTCGGCCGCATCGCCGAGATCGGCCCGGGCGTCACCGGCTACAAGGTCGGCGACCGCGTCTCCGCCGAAGGCCACATCGTCTGCGGCCACTGCCGCAACTGCCACGCCGGCCGCCAGCACCTGTGCCCGAACACCGTCGGTATCGGCGTGAACCGCAACGGCGCCTTCGCCGAATACATGACCATGCCGGCCTCGAACCTGTGGCCGATCCCTGACCAGATCCCGTCCGAGCTGGCCGCCTTCTTCGACCCGTACGGCAACGCCGCCCATTGCGCGCTGGAGTTCGACCTGATCGGCGAGGACGTCCTGATCACCGGCGCCGGCCCCATCGGCATCATCGCCGCGGGCATCGCCAAGCACGTGGGCGCCCGCAACGTGGTGGTCACCGACGTCAACGACTACCGCCTGAAGCTGGCCGCCGACATGGGCGCCACGCGCGTGGTCAACGTGTCCAACCAGTCGCTCAAGGACGTGGTGAAGGATCTCCACATCGAAGGCTTCGACGTGGGCCTGGAGATGAGCGGCAACCCGCGCGCCTTCAACGACATGCTCGAATGCATGTACCACGGCGGCAAAATCGCCATGCTCGGCATCATGCCGCGCGGCGCCGGCATCGACTGGGACAAGGTGATCTTCAAGGGCCTCACCCTGCAGGGCATCTACGGCCGGAAGATGTACGAGACCTGGTACAAGATGACCCAGATGGTGCTCACGGGCTTCCCGCTTCAGAAGGTGCTCACGCACCAGATCTCGATCGACGACTTCCAGAAGGGCTTCGACCTGATGGACGCAGGACATTGCGGCAAGGTCGTGTGCTCCTGGACCTGATCGTCCGTTAAAGAGCGCCGATAACGACTCCCTCGCGCAACCTCCACCGGTTTACACTGCCGGCGGGGGGGATTACGTGCGCGAGGGGTTTGGTATGGACACGCCCGGGAAACGGATCATCCACTGGAAAAAAGGGCGCGACGCCGCCCTCACCGTCTATCGCTCCCAACGGGGCCGGCGCATCGCGCTGGGCCTTTTCGTGGCGATCGTCGTCTTCGGCCTGCTCGGCTTCTTCGCCGCGCCACCGCTGATCCGGTCGCAACTGGCGTCACGCGCCAGCGCCGCGCTCGACCGCCCCGTGACGGTACAGAGCGTCAGCCTCAACCCCTTCACCCTGCGGCTCACCATAGAGGGCCTGCATGTCGGGGAGAAGGACGGCAAGACGCCCTTCGTCGATGTCGGCCAGCTCACGGCCAACGCCTCCTGGGCCTCGCTGTTCCGCTTGGCGCCGATCCTCGATTCGCTCACGCTCGACCGGCCCTACGTCCACCTCCAGCGCAGCGCCCCGCAGCGTTTCAACTTCTCGGACATCATGGAGCGCTTCGCCTCGCCGCCTGACGCGAAGCCCTCCGATCCGTCGCGCTTCGCGCTGTCCAACATCGCCGTGCACGGTGGCCGTGTCGATTTCGACGACCGGGTGCTAGATGCCACCCATCGCCTCGACGCCATCGAGCTGGGCATCCCCTTCATCGCCAACCAGCCCAGCGACGCCGACATCTATGTGCAGCCCCTGCTGACCATGACGGTGGACGGCAGTCCCCTGCGCCTGCAAGGACAGACCAAACCCTTCGCCGACAGCCGCGAATCAATCCTGGACCTGCGCCTCGACCGCCTCGACGTGCCCCGCTACCTCGGTTTCATTCCGGTCGACCTGCCGGTGAAGGTGCCCGACGGCAAGCTATCCGGTCGCCTGGGCGTGCATTTCCTTATGACGGCCACGCAGCCCAGGATCGTCGTCGATGGGCGCCTCGTCATCGACGACCTCAAGGTCGATGGCAAGGATGGCGGCGCCCTGCTCGGCCTACACCACGGCGAACTCGGCCTCACGGCGCTCGAACCGCTGACCTCGCGCTATCGCCTCGGCCAGGTCGCACTGGATGGTTTCTCGCTTCGCTACGCCCGCCTGCCCGGCGGCAAGAGCAACTTCGACGCGCTGACGGGCAGCTCCGATACGCCGCCCGCCGCCGACGCCAAACCGACCGATGTGCGCATCGACGGGCTCGCTCTCAGCGATAGCCGCATCGAGTACGCGGACCTCGCCGCCCCTTCGCCAGCGCATCTTGTGCTCGACCAGTTGCAAGGCAGCCTGCGCGGCTTCAGCACGGTCAAGGCACCCGAGGCCCAGCTGGACGTGAAGGCCCGGCTGGCCGGCGGCGCGATCGCCACGCAAGGCAAGTTCGACCTGCCGTCGAAGCGCTATGCCGGCTCGCTGGACTTGAAGAACGTGTCGCTGGCCACGCTCATGCCGCTGACACCGCCGATCCTCGCGGCGGACATCACCGGCGGCACCATCGGTGCACACGGCGAACTGGTCTTCGACTGGCATGACGCCGTGGCCTTGCGCATCGCCAAGGCGAAGGCGTCCCTCGATGGCTTCCAACTCGTGCCGCACAACGGCAGTGCGTCTCCGATGGCGTGGAAGTCGCTGTCGGCGGATATCGCCCTGGTCGACATCGCCACGAGCGAGGCACGCATCGACACGCTCCTGCTCAACGGCCTGACGCTCGACCTGAAACGACTCGCCAACGGCAACCTGGATCTCGCCAGCGTGATGCCACCCGGTGCACCATCGACAACGCATGCTCCCGCACCGAAAGCCACGGCCTGGCGTTGGAGCATTGGCCATGTCGGCCTCAGCGACGGCACGATGAGCCTGCGCGACGCCCGTGCCACGGGCAAGCGGGACGGCGTGACGATGCAGGCCACGGCCTTCGGCATCGACGGCCTGTCCGACGACATGCGTCAACCGGTGAAACTGGATCTCAAGGGAACCGTCGGCAAGGGCGGCTTCGATGTCACCGGCCAGATCAAGCCGCAACCGCTCGACGCCGACCTGACGATCGCCACCACGCGCCTGGACATTGCGCCACTGCAATCCCTGGTCACCGTCCCCCTCAACGTGCGCGTCGGCAGTGGCTTGCTCAGTCTCGACGGCCAGCTCCATTACACCGACCGCGGCACCCAGGCCGCCCTGGTCGCATATCGCGGCAAGGCCACGCTGGGCAACGTGCGCGTGCTCGACAAACTCACCGACGACGACTTCCTGCGCTGGTCGTCGCTCAGCGCGTCGAACATGGCGATCCGCCTCGGCGAGGATGTCCCGCACATCGCCATCGGCGGCCTGGCGCTCGACGACTTCTACGCCCGCGTGATCATCAACGCGAACGGACGCCTGAACGTGCAGGACGTGGTCGCCCATCCGGAAACCCAGGGCGCCGTGTCGGTGACCCAGGCCCAGGCGAACCCCGCGCCGGTCGCCCCGAAGGAAAAGGACGAGACGCCGCCCACGCAGGCGCTGGCCGCCGACGTGCACATCGGCCAGATCAGCCTGACGCGGGGCCGGCTCAATTACACCGACAACTTCATCAAGCCGAACTACACCGCCGATGTCGCCGAACTCACCGGCAAGATCGGCGCCTTCGGCACCGACACCGCCACCACGCCGGCCGAACTGACCCTGCAAGGCCAGCTCGACGGCAACGCGCCGGTGAACATCGGGGGCACGATCAACCCGCTCACGCCGGTCGCCTTCCTCGACATCACCGCCAAGGCCGAAGGCATCCAGCTGGCCAACCTGTCGCCCTACTCGGGCAAGTACGCCGGCTACCCGATCACCAAGGGACGCCTCAACGTCGATGTCCATTACCAGCTCGACCAGCGCAAGCTCACGGCCGACAACCACATCTTCATCGACCAGTTGACCTTCGGCGACCGCATTGAAGGGCCCGGCGTCAGCCACCTGCCGGTGAAGCTGGCCGTGGCGCTGCTGAAGGACTCCCAGGGCCGTATCGATGTCCGCATCCCCGTCACCGGATCGCTGGACGACCCGCAGTTCAGCGTAGGCGGCCTGGTCTGGCGGGCCATCGGCAACCTCATCGTGAAAGCCGTGACCTCGCCTTTCCGTTTGCTGGCCTCGGTGGGCGGCGGCCGCCAGGACCTCGGCTACGTGGAATTCGCCCCCGGCTCCGACGTGCTCGACACCGCTGGCCAGGCCAAGCTCGCGGACATCGTGAAAGTGCTCAACGACAAGCCCTCGATCAGCCTCGACATCGTTGGTCGGGTCGACCCCGCCAAGGACGAAAGCGGCCTGCGCAAGGTGATGGTCGATAACCTGATCCATGACGAGCAGGTCCGGGACAAGGGCGACGACGCCACGCCGCCTACGGCCGACGAACAGGAGAAATACCTGGAACGCGCCTACCGCCATGCCTCCTTCCCCAAGCCCAAGAACTTCATCGGCCTGGCCAAATCCCAGCCGCCGGAGGAAATGCGGACCCTGATGGAGACCAACATGCCGGTGGACGCCGATGCCCTGCGCCACCTGGCCGAGCGCCGGGCCAACGCCGTGCGCCAGTGGCTGCAGGGCAAGGCGGACGACAAGCGCGTGTTCGTCGTGGCGCCGAAGACCGACGCCAAGGGCATCGACGACGGCGGCAAGACCACCCGGGTGGATTTCGGGCTGCACTGAGGCCGACCATGCGCGTCCGAAGGTTTTCCCGGACGCGCAAAGGCGCCACAATCGGGAGTCTCCCACCCTCCCGGACCCAGCACCATGACCTACCCCGGCCAGACGCGTTTCGCCAGCGAACTCGAATCCATCCGCGAACAGGGCCTGTTCAAGAGCGAGCGCATCATCGTCTCGCCGCAGTCTGCCGAAATCGAGCTGGAAGGCGGTCGCAGGGTCCTCAACTTCTGCGCGAACAACTACCTGGGCCTCGCCGACCACGCCGACGTGATCCAGGCCGCGAAGGATGCCCTCGACACGCACGGCTTCGGCATGGCCAGCGTCCGCTTCATCTGCGGCACCCAGGACCTGCACAAGGAACTGGAAAAGAAGATCGCCGACTTCTTCGGCAAGGAGGACACCATCCTCTACGCCGCGTGCTTCGATGCCAACGGCGGCCTGTTCGAGCCCCTGCTGGGCGAGGAAGACGCCGTCATCTCCGACGCGCTCAACCACGCCTCCATCATCGACGGCATCCGCCTGTGCAAGGCCAAGCGCTTCCGCTACGCCAATTGCGACATGGCCGACCTCGAGGCCCAGCTCCAGGCGGCGGACGCCGCCGGCGCGCGCACGAAGCTGATCACCACCGACGGCGCGTTCTCGATGGACGGCTTCATCGCCCCGCTGGCCGAGATCGTCGCGTTGGCGAAGAAGTACAACGCCCTCGTCCACATCGACGAATGCCACTGCACCGGCTTCCTCGGTGACACCGGCCGCGGCTCCGCCGAAGTGCATGGCGTGCTCGACCAGATCGACATCATCACCGGCACCCTGGGCAAGGCCCTGGGCGGCGCGCTCGGCGGTTTCACCACAGGCCGCAAGGAAGTGATCGAGATGCTGCGCCAGCGCTCGCGCCCCTACCTGTTCTCCAACTCGCTGCCGCCGCACGTCGTGGCCGCCGGCACCAAGGTGTTCGACATGCTCGCCGCCGCGGGCGACCTGCGCGCGCAAGTGAAGGGGAACACCCGCTACTTCCGCGAGAAGATGACCGAGGCCGGCTTCGACATCCGTCCGGGCCAGCACCCGATCGTCCCGGTGATGATCTACGACGCCAAGCAGGCCCAGCAGATGGCCGCCGAGCTGCTCGACGAAGGCATCTACGTCACCGGCTTCTTCTTCCCCGTCGTCCCGCAGGGCAAGGCCCGCATCCGCACGCAGATGAGCGCGGCCCATACCCGCGAGCATCTGGACAAGGCGATTGCGGCGTTCACGAAGGTGGGCAAGAAGATCGGCGTGCTGAAGAGCTGAGAGACGCTTTTGATCCTGTAGGAGCGCGCTTGCGCGCGATCGCGCGCAAGCGCGCTCCTACAGGGCGATCTCGGCCCACCCGCCACGTCAGCGTCGGCGGAGTGCCGCAACCTCATCAGCGGTAAGGTGCCGCCACTGCCCCTTGGCCAGCTCGCCCAGCAGCAGGTCGCCGATGGCGACACGCACCAGACGTTGCACCTCGAATCCCAACACCAACATCAGCCGGCGGATATGCCGGTTGCGGCCCTCGTCGAGGGTCACCTCCAGCCAGGCGGTCTTCTCGCCACGCCGCAGCACCGACGCCGCGCCCGCCCGCAAGGCCTCCCCTTCGTCAACCACCCCTTCGAGCATGGCCGCGACCGTGACGTCGTCCGGCTGCCCCGACACCTGTACGTGGTAAGTCTTCGGCACATGGGTCGCCGGATCGGTGATGCCCGCCGCCCACACCGTGTCGTTCGACATCAGCAGCAGGCCTTCGCTGGCCTTGTCCAGCCGCCCCACCGCACCCAGCCAGGGCAAGCCGGCGCCATCCAGCAGGGAATAGACCGTGTCCCGCCCGCGCTCGTCGGAAGCCGTCACCACGAGACCACGCGGTTTGTTCACCACGATATAGACCGACGCCGCCGACTGCGCGCCTTCGCCGTCCACCTCGATCCGTTCATGCCCCGCGATGGGAAACTCCGGATCGCGTATCACGCGTCCGTCCACGCGTACCCGCCCCTCCCTGGCCAGGCGTTCGCCTTGGCTTCGTGAGCAGATGCCGCGCTTGGAAAGGACCCTTGCGAGGCCAAAGACGGGGACGGAGCGGACGGGACGAATGGGCATCAAGGAAGGATAGTGTAGGAGCGCGCTTGCGCGCGATCCCGCGACAGCGGGCTAGGTTGCCGCTACCGCGGGATCGCGCGCAAGCGCGCTCCTACAGTAAAGCGACCAAAAAAAACGGCATGCCGAAGCACGCCGTTTCGGAAATATACGTTGAAGGGTACCCGTCAGATCTTGGAGATGCCTTCGGGACGCTTGGCGCCCACGAAATGCTTGGCCCAGTAGGCCTCGTTCAGGCTGTCGACGCGGACGGTTTTTCCGGCCGACGGAGAATGAATGAACTGACCGTTGTCGATGTAGATGCCCACGTGGGAGATGGCCTTGCCACGGGTGCGGAAGAAGACCAGGTCGCCCGCCTTCATATCGGTGCGCTTGACCTTCAGGCCGGCGAGGAACTGGCTGGCCGAGTTGGCCGGCAGGTCGAGGCCGACGCTGTGCAGGAACACGTAACGAACGAAACCGCTGCAATCGAAACCGGTGGAGGGTGCACGACCGCCACGGTGGTAGCGGATATCGCGGAGCTTCATGGCGAAGGCCAGGAGGGCCTCGCGGGCATGACCGTCCACGTGGCCGGCCAGCTTGTCGGTGGCGGCGGCGACGAGGCTGTCGTCGTCATCGTCACCATTGTCGTCGGCGGCGACCGGGGCCTGGGCCACGGCGGGAGCCTTCGGAGCGACGATCGAGGCGAGGTCCGGGATAGTGGACTGCGCCAGGGTGGTCGCCGGGGCGAACACGGGAAGATCGGTGAGCAGAAGCGAAGCGGACTGGTCCAGACCCTTCGGCGCCGTGACGGTGTCGGCCATGGCGGGTGTGACGGCGGCGATGCAGCATGTGGCTAACGCGAGAGTGGTCAGTCGCTTTAAGTGCATGAGCGAGAAGGCCTATTCATCGTTGGGTTAAGCCGCCGAAAAGGTGGACGACCGTGAACGAGCGGTGAAGTTATCAAACCCCATCGCCCTTGTTGTTGGCATAAAGTTAAAAACTGCCATTCCTAGGAAATATTCAGAGAAATCGTAAGAATCCACCGTCACAAAGGTGAATTCTGAACAGATTGAGCCACTTGCATAAAGGACGCGTAAAGCGCCGAAATGGCTTTCTGATTCCGAATGTTAAAGCGCCTGACATCCCGGGGTTATGACTCAGATTAATTTCGGGCACCGAAAATGGCGTTGCCGATCCGCACCTCGGTGCTACCCTCGGCGATGGCCAGGGCAAAGTCCCCGCTCATGCCCATGGACAGGCGCTGCACGTCGTGTCCCTCGTCGCGGGCCCGGTCACGCCAGTGGCGCAGGTCGGCGAAGCAGCGGCGCACCACGGCCTCGTCGTCCGATGCTTCGGCCAACGTCATGAGGCCGCGGACGCGTAGCGACGAAAAGGCCTTCAACTCGTGCAGGAAACCGGGCAGCGACGACGGCGCGAGGCCCGACTTGGTGTCTTCGGTCGAGGTCTTCAGCTGGACGAGGACATCGATACCCCTGCCCTGCGCCTGCAAGGCCTTGTCCAGCGCCACCGCCAAGTCGAGTCGATCGAGCGACTGCACCTCGGCGGCGTACGTGGCGACGGCCTTGGCCTTGTTGGTCTGCAGGTGGCCGATCACCACCCAGTCGATGGCCTCGGCCTTCAACTCCGTGGCCTTGGCCTGGATCTCCTGCACCTTGTTCTCGCCGAAGCGGCGTTCGCCCAGGAGGACTGCCTCGCGGACGACATCCGCGCCGAAGGTCTTGCTCACCGGCAGCAGGGTCACCTCGGCCGGATCGCGGCCTGCCTCGCGGCAGGCCGCGATCCGCGCCCGCACGGCCGCGAGGCGGCCGGCGAGCGTGGACGGGTCGGCGCTCATGCGCGCGACGCTTCCTGGAAGTGGCGGGCGACGACGCTGGCGACCACCATGCTCACGCGCTTGCCTGTCGGGATATGCAGGAACTCGTTCGGACCGTGCGCGTTGGAGTGCGGGCCGAGCACACCCGTGATCAGGAACTGCGCCTTCGGGAACTTCTCGCCGAGCATGCCCATGAACGGGATGCTGCCACCCTCGCCCATGTAGGCGGCGGGCTGGCCGAAGTAATCCTTGGAGGCCTGGGCGACCGTCTCCTCGAGCCAGGGCGACAGCTGCGGCGCGTTCCAGCCGCTACCGTCCTTCTCCAGATCGAAGGTGACCTTCGCGCCGTACGGCGGATCCTTCTCGAGAAGTTGCTTGAGGAAGGTGCCGGCCTCGGCGCCGTTGAGCGTCGGCGGCACGCGCAGGCTGAGCTTGACGGCCGTCTTCGGGCGCAGCACGTTGCCCGCGCTGTCGAGCGGCGGCATGCCGCCGATGCCGGTGACCGACAGCTGCGGACGCCACGTACGGTTGAGCACCAGCTGGGTGAGGTCGTCGGTGGTGGGCTGCATGCCTTCGACGAACGGGAACTTGTCGTAGATGGCCGTGCCGAGCACTTCGGCTGACTTGCGGGCCTGCGCCACGCGCTGCTCCGGAATGTCGACGTAGAGTTCCTTCGGCACGATCGTGCCGGTGTCTTCGTCTTCCAGACGGCTCAGCAGGTCGCGCAGGATGCGGAAGCTCGACGGGACCACGCCCGATGCGTCGCCCGAGTGCACGCCCTCTTCCAGCACCTGCACGGTGAGGTTGCCGCCGGTCATGCCGCGCAGCGAGGTGGTGAGCCAGAGCTGGTCGTAGTTGCCGCAACCGGAATCGAGGCAGACCACCAGGGCCGGATTGCCGATGCGGTCGGCCAGGTGGTCGACGTAGTACGGCAGGTCGTAGCTGCCGGACTCCTCGCAGGCCTCAATGAGGATCACGCAGCGCGCATGCGGCACGCCCTGGTCGCGCAGCGCCAGCAGCGCGGCGAGCGAGCCGAAGATGGCGTAGCCGTCGTCGGCGCCGCCACGACCGTAGAGCTTGTCGCCCTTGATCACCGGCTTCCACGGACCGAGATCCTCGGCCCAGCCCGTCATCTCCGGCTGTTTGTCGAGGTGGCCGTAGAGCACCACGGTCTCGTCCGTGCCCTTGTCGCCGTTGAGACCCTGCGCGGGCACGTCGATGTAGATCAGCGGCGTGCGGCCTTCGAGCTGGACCACCTCCAGCGTCGCGCCCTTCAGCGCGCCCAGCTTGGAGTTCGCCCAGTCGGACATCAGCTTCACCGCCTGGTCCATGTAACCGTGTTCGCGCCAGTCCTTGTCGAACATCGGCGACTTGTTCGGGATGCGGATGTACTCGACCAGCTGCGGGACGATTTCCGCGTCCCAGAGGCCGCTGACGAAGGAAGTGATGCGGGAGGTATCCATGGGGAAAGGACTCGTTGGGCAAAAAACGATTGTAGCAGCGCCGACGGCGCCCCCTTCGTGCCGACGGCCGCGCCCGGGCGCGACACCGGCGCATGGCGCACACGGAACGGCGCATGGCGCCGGTTCGGCACGAACGCGCACATGCGCAAAGTTCGACGTCGCGTCGACCGACGCGCATCGAAAAGGAACCGACATGTCCCGACTTACTCTCGCCCTCGCCGCCTTGCTCGCGGCCGTCCCCGCCTACGCCTCCACGCCGGTCAACATCAACACGGCGGACGCGACCGCCCTCGCCCATGCCCTGGATGGCGTGGGCCTGTCCAAGGCGAAGGCCATCGTCGCCTGGCGCGAAGCCAATGGCGACTTCGAATCCGCCGACCAGTTGGCCGACGTGAAGGGCATCGGCCCGTCGCTGGTGGAGCGCAACCGCGACGCCATCCTCCTGGGCGACGACAAGCCCGCGAAGAAGAAAACCACCACCAAGGCACGGCACGCCGAGGCCGAGTGATCCGGCGGGCGGAAGGGCTCCCCCCTTCCGCCTTCGCCCGAACGCGCTACACTCGCGCCCCAAGCCGGGATGGACACCAATCGCCTCCCCGGACGGAACCAGGGGCCTGATGATCCAATGATCCTGCCGCGTTACCGCATCGCCGCCTCAGGCATCCCGGGGGCCGGCAAGGGCCTGTTCGTCGACGAAGCCGTCGCCGCCGGCAGCGTGGTCACCGCGCCGGATGCCATCGACCGCACCTACGGCTGGGCCGAGATCCAGGCCGACCCGGCGCTGTCCCGCCAGCTTCACGCCGCTGCTCGGTGGTTCGGGGATCGCTACACCCTTTCCCCCGACTGGCCTGACGAATGCTACGTGAATCACAGCTTCCAGCCGACCGGAATCTGGCATCTCGGCTTCATCTTCGCTGCGAAAGACCTTGCGCAAGGCACTGAAATTACAGTTGATTATCGTCATCTGCTCGCTCCGGGGCAGATCGAGGACTTTGACGACGGTCAAACTGGTGAGAAAATAACCGGCTTGTCCTGGCAGGAGAGCCTCGCGCAGAGCACCCGCGCGCTGGCTTCCCTGATCGGTTGAAACCCTTGGTCACTTCGATGCCAATCAGCAACATCCCAGTTATTGAAATGCCGCGCCTGCGGCTCACGGCGCTTACCGAGCACCATTTCGACGAGTACGCGAGCATGCTCGCCGACGCCGAAAGCACGCGCTGGATCGGCGACGGCCAGCCGCTCGACCGCATGAACGCCTGGCGCTCCATGGCCATGTTGCTCGGTCACTGGGCGCTGCGCGGGTGTGGCATGTGGGCCATTGAACTGAGGGACACCGGCGAATTCATCGGCCGCGCCGGACTCATGAAGCCCGAAGGCTGGCCCGACCTCGAACTGGGCTGGATGCTCAAGCCGGAGCACCGCCACCATGGGTATGCCACCGAAGCCGGTGCCGCCATCCTCGATTTCGCCTGGAACCAGATGCACGCGCAGCGCGTGATCAGCCTGGTGCGTATCGGCAACGAGGCCTCGGACCATGTCGCCGAACGCCTCGGCGGCGAGCATATCGACAACATCGATTTCCTGGGCGGCGCGACCCACCTGTTCGCCTACTATCCGCCCCACCGCGAAGCCCGCCGCGCGGCAGGCTGATCGCAATCGTCGCGCCGGCCCGCTAGAGCGCCGGCGCGAAATCCGTGCGACGCCGGCGATGGGCCGGGTTCGTGGTCGCCAAGCTTGCAAGCGCCAGCAGACGTGCCGTCTTCGTCCACGCCACGATGGCCACGCCCAACTGCACAATGAGGAAGGCGCCAAGCACTCCCATCCCCACCGCCGTCGTATGGCCGCGCCATGCAGCGACCGCGACCGAGCCGGCGCCACCGACGATCGTGATCGCGGCATAGGCGAAAAGGTTGGCGAACGGACGTCGGCCGACCTGTAGCAGACCGCGCCCCATGGCTCGGAACGCCGAGCGCAAGCCGATATCGGCAATGAACTGCGCGCGTGCCGACTCCACCACCGCCTGCACGATGCCGAAACAGGCGGCTATCACGGCCATGCCGCCATACTGGTACCAGCGTGCATGCGATTCGAGCAACGCCATGTCGACCCGATCGTCCGCCAACGAAGATACGCCGCGCGCCACGGCAAAGAACACCGCATAGGGCAACAGCGCCAGGATCGACAGGCGCAGCTGCCGGCCGTATTCCGTCGCGCCACCCTGGAGCAACGCGCCGAAGCCCAGCGCACGACCGGCCCGACCCGTGGCCACCGCCATACCCGTGAGGAAAGGGGCAAAAGTCAGCATAAGCAGCAGGCCGGCAAGAAACGCAGCGCCGGTCTGCGGGCGTCCACGCAGGGATTCGTACACGTCACCGAACATGAGTCCGTCGAAATGGACCGCCCAGGCCTGCGCGTGCACGGAATGCGCCAGCAGCTCGTCCAGCGCCTTCCACAGGGGAAGCGCCACGACGAGCGTCGGCAGCAACGTCACGAGCATCCACACAATGACGAGCCGCCATTGCAGCGCATCGAGGGCGCCGCGACCGACGCTGGCGAAGGCGGAGCGAGGGGCGCGCGTGTTCATAGGGTTCCCAGCAGTGCGTAGATGCCTTGCAGCAAGGCGGCGAAGTCCGATCCCCAGCGCGTCGACGCCGAATGGTCCGCCTTTACCGTGCGGCTGTCGTTGAGCTTGTTGGCATCGAGGTAGATACGGCGTTCGGGATCCAATTCGGCCGATACGCCCCTGGCTGGGCGCGTGAACGTGAAACGCGCCCAGCGCCGCCCGTCGTTCCATGCCACGGTGTCGCTCGAGCCATCGGCGAAATTCACCTTCAGCGACTGCGGAACGGCCTCGCCGTCACGCCATACGGTCACCGTCGTCCGCCACGGGAACGGACCTTCCCCCGGGCCAGCGCTGGGATGGGCAGCCTCCCACGCTTTCCGCTGCCGCTCGATTGCCGCTTCGTTGTCGTCGGGAGACGTTTCCACGCGCTTGCCGTCCTTCAGGGCCATGCCGGCCAGCGGCAACACCTCCTCCGTGACGATATCGCTCACCCGATCGTCGACACGCGCCGTACCATGGACGTAACGGGAGAAGATCTCGTCCACCACCTCCGGCTTGCCGGAGGCTTCCACGAGACTTTGCCGGAAGTCGGCAATGGAAGGATGGCGGAACTTCCATCGCTCGTAATAAGCGCGAAATGCCTTGTCGATCACCTCGCCGCCGAGCCGTTGCTCGAGGTCGTGCATGGCGGTCGCGGTCCGCGAGTACACCGTGCCGTATTCGGCACTGGAAAGCCGGTTCCAGGAATTCTGGCCCAGCGGGTCGGCGGCATGCGACAGCAGCGCGGTCATGCGCTCGAGCATGAAGGGACCCATCTCGGGATCCACGCCGAAGAAACGCCAGAACGGTTTCGTGAGATGCACGCCCTGCTTACGCTCACGCAGCATGCGATCGTCCCAGAACTCGTTGAGGCCTTCGTCGAGCATAGGCTCCTCGAATTCGTTCGAAGCCAGCAGTCCGTAGAAATAACCGTGTCCGAATTCGTGGATCGTGGTGAAGTCGATCAGGAATTCGGTCAGCGTCTTCGGCTCGACACGCAGCGCATTGTCCACCGTGTAGAACGTGGGGTACTCCATCCCCCCCGCCTCCTCACCGTGGAAGGGCGGCACGATCGCCGTGACCGTGCGATACGGGTACGGACCAAGCGTGCGGGAGAAGTAGCTGAGCGAATCGGTGCTCGCCTTGAGGATCGGACCGGCCACTGCCTCGTATTCCGGCGGATAGACCACGCGCACCTTTACCGGCGGACTGCCGGGCCCGTTCCACGTGGTCTCGCGCGAAAGAAAGCCAGGTGCCGCCATCCAGGCGAAATCGTGCACGTCGCCCTGGACGAAGTGCCAGGTCGCCTGGTCGCCCTCCACCACCGGCGCGCCCTGCTGCTCGCCCACGGCCGCCACCACGAAGTCCTTCGGAACCGTGAGCTGCACGTCGTAGTCGCCGAAATCGGCGTAGAACTCGCTGTTGAAATGAAACTCGTGCACGTTCCAGCGCGGCTCCGTAGCACCGCGCTCACCCGGCAACTCCAGCACGCCGATCTTGGGGAACCACTGCGCCACGAGATGGAAGGCCCCCTGGTAGCCCGTACGTGAGACGACCTTGGGCAATTGAGAGCGGAAGGTCATGTCCAGCGAGACGGACGCGCCGGGTGCCACCGGCTGCGCGAGATCCACGCGCACGACAGTGTGGTCGGTATCGGCGCCGCCATCCGGATGAACATAACGCCAGGCCAGCGAGGCGCCGTCCTGGTCGATGGACGACAGATCGATGTATCCCCATTCGCCCTTGCCGATGTCGCCCGATCCACGCGAGCGCCCTTCCGAGAGCAGGCGACGCTCAGTAAGGAACGTGCTGCCTTCGTTCTCGAACGCGTTGAGGTACATGTGCAGGAACACCGCGGACACCGGCCGGTCGCTGCGGTTGCGCCAGGTCAGTTGCTGGCGCCCTTCCACCACGTGGTGCTGGGCGTCGAGGCGCGCCTGGATACGATAGGAAACGACACGATCGGACAGGTGCTCCTGCCCCTCATGGCGAGGGCCACCCCATGCCTCGGGGGAACTGGGCTCAGTCACGTAGGCCGCGTCACGCGAAGCGAAGGGGATCTCGATCGGATAGGCAGGTGGCGCGACCGAGGTGGTCGCCGCCGGCACGGACGGAACGACCGGCGTGTCCTGCGACCAGGCGCATGGCGCCCAGAGGATCAGGCAGGACAGAACTCCACGCATCACTTCGCTGGCGGCCATTCGGCGCATCGACACACTCCCCTGGAATCCATCGAGATTGATCGAGCGCACGATACGTCGATATAGGCCGAAGGTCATGCCTTCGACGAAATCAGGGGAACGTCCGCTCCCGCATCCACTTGGTCACGATCCACTTCTCGCCACATGTCACGGGAGCACCACCGTGGAGAGTCATCGGGTCCAGCCGACCATCGGCGGACGCATACTCGAAATACAGACCCTGGCCCTTGCGTGGCACGTAGCTGAAATCGACACGGGGGAAGATCGTCTCGCCACCACCTTCGACATCGTTGAGATACATGATCAGCGTGGCGACGCGCTGGCCACCCTCGCGCATGCAGGCGATACCGCCCGCCTCGTTGGGGTCGAAGTAATCGAAGTGCGGTTGGTATTCGCCACCGACGCCGTAACGCATCACCTGCAATCCTTCGCCGCGCTCCTCGGGCCAGCGCATGATCCGGGAGATGCGGGCATCCAGGCGCGCGACGAGTTCGTTTTCGCCACGCTGGAAATAGGCGCCGTCGCTCGTGCGGATGTCCATCACCACGGTGCCGCCCTGCTGCCCCCCGACCACCATGGAGCGCTTGAGTCGTGCCGCGGCCATGTCGCGAAACGCGTCGCACTCCTCGATCGACAGTACGCCGTCGAGCACGGCAACGACCGGCTGTGCAAGGCGGACAAGCACGCGGACATCGCGATCCCCCGCATCGATGACATGGCCCTCGTCGAGGCGTCCGCGCCACGGGCGCGATGCTGGCTGCGCGGCCGACACAGCCTGCCCTTCGATCCGCTGCCGCGCCTCGTTGACCGCCGTCCACGACGTACGCTCGTCAAATCCGTTGTCGATCAGGGTCTGGAGCACGTCGATCGCACGGGCGTCAGCACGCAGCGAATCGTCGATCCAATGGCCCCAGTCGGGCGGAATGCGCATGTGTCGGGCGTGCGAGGTGGCTTCCATGGCGTTGCCTCCCTTGTCAGAGGGACGACCCTGTCCCATCGTGTACGGAGCGGGCCGTCGAGCCTGCTTCGGCGCGACAACCGCGACAGCGCATCCTAGCCGCTCCACGAACCTGACCGGTAGCCCCATGACCCTGACCGCATATGGCGTTTTCGACGTAAAGATCCTCCCTGCCGGCACCGCCGAAGGCGCCGTCGACCATCTCGGCACCCTGGCGCTCGACAAGCACTACCACGGCGACCTCGACGCTGCGGCGAAAGGGCACATGCTCACGGCGGTGAGCGCGAGCGTGAAGGGCTCGGCGGCCTACGTCGCCGTGGAGCGCGTCGACGGAACCTTGCATGGCCGAAAGGGTGCGTTCTCGCTCGTCCATCGCGGCATCATGTCGGGGAACAGCCGTGAACTGCATGTCAGCATCGTGCCGGATTCGGGCGAAGGCGGCCTCCAGGGCATCGCCGGCACGCTGCAGATCGTCATCGACGCGGATGGCACGCACCGCTACGAGCTCGACTACACGCTGCCTTCGTCGCCCTGAATCCCCAGCCAGGCCAACTTCCGCCCCTTCGGTAGCCGCTTCAATGCGTATTCGGCCTTCGACGCAGCGGACCGGTCGGGGAACGGACGCGAACCAAGCAGGCGCACGGGGGGATGGGCACGCGTGTACCACGCACCCTTGCCCGCCACATGCGCGGCGTAGCGCGCGGCAAGGTCGTTGGTGATACCCGCGTACCACGCTCCGTTACGGCATTCGATCAGATAGACGCACCACATGGCCGCAAGGGTAATGTGCCTACAATGCCGATATGCGTCCCTTCTACGATCTTGCCGTCAACCTGCCGCTGCGCTCGGTCGTCGCGAGCCGGCTGACCCACCGCCTGCATCGGCACGCTGTCGATACCGACACGCTGGGTTACCCGTACCCCGCGGGACACCCCCGGGTGCTCGCGGCCATCGCGGGCTGGATGGATCGCCATGGAAGTCCGGGCGCCGTTGATCGGCTCACGCTCACCCTGGGCGCACGACATGCGCTTTCCCTCGCCCTGGACATGACCTGCGCGAAGGGCGATGTCCTCCTCATGGAGGCGTTGACCTATCACGGCTTCCGCGGCGTCGCCGAGGCACGTGGCGTGCGGATCGCTCCCGTCGCGATGGATGAGCAGGGCTTGCTACCCGCCGCCTTGGCGCAGGCCGCCCGCACGACAGGCGCTCGCACGGTCTACGTGCAGCCAACGCTGCACAACCCCACGACCGTCACCATGCCCACAACGCGTCGCCACGAGATCGCGGAAGTGGCGACCCAGCTCGGACTCACGATCATCGAGGGCGATGTCTACGGGCCGCTTGCCACGGATCGTCTTCCGTCACTGGCCAGCCTCGTACCCGAACGCTGCTTCCACGCGGGCGGCATCGGCAAGGTACTCGGCCCCGGCCTGCGTGTCGGCTGGCTGATGGCGCCTAACCCGGAACGCCACGCCCAAGTCGTCCGCACCGTCACCGATGCCACCGACGGGCTGCCGGCACTATGGCCTGCCATCGTCGCCGACTGGCTTACGGACGGCACGGCGGACGAGCTTCTGGAGACGCTCAGGACAGCACTACGCGAACGTAACGCGCTGGCGCGCTCGATCCTGGGCGAGGCACTGGTGACGGCGGACGGGCTTCACGCGTGGCTGCCATGCGCCGACGCCGAGGGCTGGGCCACCCGAGCGGCACAAGCAGGCATCAAGACGACGCTGGGTCGACGGATCGGCGACGACCAGCCTCAAGGGCTAAGACTGAGCCTGGCGACGGAAGAGGATCCGGAGCGACTGACAACTGCCCTGCGGACCCTCGCCGCCCTGCGCTGATCAGGCCTTGACGGCCTTGGTGAGCTTTTCCAGGGCCTTGCCGACGGCGGCAAAGGCAAAGGCGCCGGTCACATGGGTGGCCGCGCCGAGCCCACCGCCGCAGTCGAGCTTCAAGGCATCGCCACCCGGCGGACGCACGCCGCAGACACTGCCGTCGGCCTGCGGATACTGGACATTCTGCAGCGAATAGACGGCGGACACACCGAAGAAGCGATCAGGGTTGCGGGGGAAGCCGTGATCCTGGCGAAGCTTCTTGCGGATCATGCTGAGCATGGCGTCATGCTCCGTCCGCGACAGGTCCCGCACACGGATCATCGTCGGATCGGTGCGGCCACCCGCAGAGCCCACCGTCACCAGGGGCAGCTTGCGCCGTCGGCACCAGACGATCGTCTCCAGCTTCACCTTGAGGGCGTCGCAAGCATCGATCACCACGTCGTATCCCCTGTCGAGCAGGTCGTCGAGATTGGACGGGGTAAGGAAGCTCTCAACCGCCTCCAGGCGCAGCAGCGGGTTGATGGCATGGGCGCGCTCGGCCACGACACCCACCTTGAGCTTGCCGTACTGGCCGTCCAGGGCATGCAACTGCCGGTTGGTATTGGAGACGCAGACATCGTCCCCGTCGATCAGGGTCAACCGGCCGATACCGCTTCGTGCCAGGGCCTCCGCGGCCCAGGATCCGACGCCACCGACGCCGATCACGCAGACATGGGCGTCGGCGAGGCTCTGCAGGCTGCCTCGACCGTACAACCGTTCGATGCCGGCGAATCGCTCGGCCTGGGCGCTGCTCACGGGAATCTCTGCTGGGGACAAAGGGGCTATTCTCTCATATTGAAAGAACCGGACCGTCGGCTATGCTGGCAGTCTCATGGTCCATGGAAATCCGATGCGCGCCCTGCTCCTCGTCCTACTCGGTCTCGCCATCGGCGCGATCGGAGCGACATTCGCCCTGTCGGCGTTGCGGCAGGGCACGCCCTACCACAAGGCCGTGATGGCGGTGATGCAGCATCACATGGGCGCGCTGCGCGAAGACGTGCGGGCGAACCGCTGCGAAGCCAAGGGCACCGCGGCCCACCTGGGACGCATGCGGCAGGACGCGGGCGACATCGGGGCGGCCTTTCCCGACATGGACAAGGGCTTTCACGACGCTACCGACCGGCTGACCGCATCGCTGGACCGCGCCCTGACGGCGGCTCCGGGCGACTGTGCGGCACTTGGTGCGGCGCTGGCACCGATCGGTGAGTCCTGCCAGTCCTGTCACCGGCAGTACCGATGAAGGGTGTTCGCCGCGAGGGCCCGGGGAGGCCAAGATGAGCCCAATGGACGACAAGCCGCCAACGCAGAAACCCTTCGTCCACATGCAGTGGTGGTTGCTCCTGCGCGCGATGGCGCGCTTCGAGACCACCATGTTCCTGCGCACACGCTACTCACAGCCCAAGATGGTGGCGATCGGCGTGGTGGGCAGCTTCTCGCTCGCGGTGTACTACCCGATCTGGGCCTACCTGTTCCCGCAGCCGTACGAAAACCTGCCGATGCGGCTGATCTGCAGCGCCACGTTCATACCACTGGCGTTGCTGCCGTGGTGGCCGCGACGCCTGCGTACCCACCTGCCCACTTACTGGTATTTCGCGATGACCGTCGCGATGCCGTTCTTCGTGGGCTACATGACCCTGCGCAACGCCACGCCCGCCTGGCTGATGACCCACCTGGCGTGCGTGATGCTGCTGATGATGCTGTTTGACATCGCCAGTTTCTTCTTGGTGTTCACCCTGGGCAGCCTGCTCGCCGCCTTGGTCTTCGCCCTGTCGCCGGACGCGCACCTGCACGGCCAGACCATGCTGGAATACATTCCCCTGCTTTTGTTCGGCATGGTGGGCGGCGCCACCTGCACGGTGTCGTCCAACATGGCCGAGCAATCGCGGATCGACGCCCTCACGGCAGCATCGAACAACATCGCCCACGAGCTTCGCACGCCGCTGGGCTCGTTGCGCATCGCCGCACGAGCCGTGGCCCGCTTCATGCCCGACCTGCTGCGCAGCCACCGCCTTGCCGAAAGCGAGGGCCTGCCGGTGCCGGAAATCCGCACCCAGAACCTGCATGCGCTGGAGCGCAGCATCGGGGTCATGGAGCGCGAGGTCACCTACGCGAACACCATCATCGACATGCTCCTTCTCTCGGCCCGGCCCATCGGCGAGGTGCCGCTGTCACCCCTGAGCGCCCGCGACTGCGTGGAGCAGGCCCTGCGCCGCTTTCCCTATGGCTCCCGGGCGGAGCGCGAGCGGATCGTGCTGTCACCGAACGGCGACTTCGCTCTCAGGGGCGAGGAGACGCTCGTGGTGCATATCCTCTTCAACCTGCTGAGGAATGCGCTTTTCCATACCGATCGCGCCGGCAAGGGCGATATCCGGATCTTCGTAGAACCTGACGAACCGGCCAACCGGATCCGCGTGTATGACACCGGCCCGGGCATCCCCCCGGATGTCCTTCCCCGCATATTCAACCGTTTCTACTCCTACGCCAGCACCAGCGCAGGCGCCGGCACCGTGACCGGCCTGGGCATAGGCCTCGCTTTTTGCCGCGCGGCGATGGAGCATATGGGCGGTAGCATCGTCTGCCGAACCAACCTGGGTGAGTTCACCGAATTCATCCTAACTTTCCCGCATCCAGATTCCGGGGACCGGCAGTGATGACGTTGAACTCGCAGGGCGATATCCAGCCCTTCCATTTTCCCACCACCACGGTGCTGGTGGACGACCACGAGGAATACCTCGACGTCGTGCCGCTGCTGCTCGACCCCATGGTCCGCGTACGCACCTTCAGCTCCCCGCGCAGCGCGCTTGCCACCCTGGGCAACAACGGTAGCCGTCCCGTGCCCGGCGGCGGCTGGCTCTATCGCTGGAAGGACCGCCCATCCGAGACGCAGGAACTGGTGGCGCTGGACATCGACTCCATCCATCGTGTGGTCTACGACCCCGAGCGATTCGCCGAAATCTCGGTGGTGGTGGTCGACCAGGCCATGCCGGAAATGGACGGCATCACGTTCTGCAAGCGCCTGCCAAATCCCCATATCGGCAAAATTCTTCTCACTGGCCGGGCCGATGACGCCACGGCCATCGACGCGTTCAATTCGGGCGTGATCGACCGCTTCATCCGCAAGAGCGACCCGCTCGCGATCGAGAAACTGCAAACGGCCATCGTCGAGCTGCAGCGCCGCTACTTCGACCGTGCCAGCGCCTTCGTCGCCGAGACGCTCGCGCTGGGCAACTTCCGATTCCTGCGCGATCCGGCGTTCCGCGAAGTACTTCAGAGCGTCACCGCGACGTTCCAGCCCGTGGAGTGCTACGTGCACTGCAACCCGACGGGCCTGTTGTTGGTGGATGCATGGGGAATCGGTCGGTTCCTGCTGGTCCAGACCGACGAAGACCTGCGTACGCACTATGAAATTGCGGCAGATCTGGGCGCCCCCACGGCGGTTCTCGTTGCGCTGCGCAGCGGCGAGGCCCTGCCCTGGTTCGCATCTCGCGACGGCTTCTACCACAAGGGCGTGGAGAACCCGGAAGCGCACATGTACCCCGCAACGGCGGTTTCAGGCGAGCAGTGGTACTACTACGCGCTCATCGATGACGTGGAACGGTTCCGGCTCCAGCACGTGAAATCCTACCGTACGTGGCTGCGTGAACAGGATCTGAGCCTGTCAGCAGATAGTCGCCCACGCTTCATCTGAGTTGTCCAAATTTCTCAAGCAGTGCGATGTCACCGTGGCCCACTATCCGGGCCTCGGTGACATCCCCTGCCAACAGCATAGGCATTGTCGTTCATACCCGACCGGGTTAACGACGTCTCTCTGGTAAGGCACGAGGCAGGATTCGTCCGCGAATCCGTAAGGATGCCTCATCCAACATTACGCGCCGGCCGGGCGAGGTCTGCGCGCGTGCGCAGTACGCCGTGTACGGCGCACGTGGATATCGCCCATCCCCAACACCGACAGAGAGATGACCATGGAGAAAGTATCCGTTCTGCACCGCATCGCGAAGGCGCCGGCACTCCCTGATTTCGTCCATCGCAGGGTAGAGAAATTCCACAACGAACGCGTCGCCATCGACTGGGGTGGTCGTCACATTTTGCGCGGCCGCCGTCCCCAGGCCGATGCGTTGATGCTCCAGAGCAACGACTACCTGGCGATCGCCGGACACCCGGCCATCGTGGAAGCCCAACGCGACGCTCTTAGCAAGGGCGGCCTGGGCATGATGATGTCCGCCCTGTTCCAACAGGATGCCGACGAGCCGATCCATCGCGCCGAACGCGAACTGGCTCGCGCGGTGGGTAGCGAGGACGGCATCCTCGCCCAATCCGGCTATGCCGCCAACGTCGGCCTCATCCAGTCCATTGCGGAAGATCGCATACCTGTCTACGTCGACATGCTGGCCCACGCGTCGCTGTGGGAAGGCGTTCGCAGTGCGGGCGCCAAGGCCGTATCCATCCTGCACAACGACGTGACCCATCTCGAACGGCAGATCCTGCGCAACGGCCCGGGCGTGATCGTGGTCGATTCGGTCTACAGCACCAACGGCAGCCTTGCGCCCCTGGAACGTATCGCGGATATCTCCGAGGCGAACGGCTGCGTACTCATCGTGGATGAGTCGCACTCGCTTGGTACCCACGGCAACCTCGGTGAAGGCCTGGTGGCCAGCCTCGGACTCAACGACCGGGTACATTTCATCACCGCCAGCCTCGCCAAGGCCTACTGCAGCCGCGCCGGCTTCATCGCCTGCACCACAAGATTCAAGGACTACTTCGGTTGCGAGGCACTCCCCGCCATCTTCAGCTCCTCGTTGCTTCCGCACGAACTGGCCGGCCTCAGCGCCTCCCATCGCGTCATCCAGGCGGAAGGCTGGCGTCGCCATCGATTGCGCGACGTGACCCGGCATGTGCGACGGGAATTGCTGGCGTTGGGCTACCCCATCGCAGATGGCACCGAGCAGATCGTGGCCCTCGAAGGCGGCGGTGAACTGCTGACCGCCCACTTTCGCGACGTCATGGAGCGGTACGGCATCTTTGGTTCCGTGTTCAGCGCACCGGCGACCACCCTGAATTGATCGCTGCTACGTCTCACCTTGAACGCAGGCATGAGCGATACGGATGTCGAACGCCTGGTCGACACCTGCCGCGTCGCTCGCGACGAGATGCGCCTGGACGAATGGAGCGCAAGCCGCCGGGCGGCCCGGGAAGGCGTGCCGCTGCCCGTCACCGAGGTCGCGTGAAACATTTGATCATGACGCGTCCGGCTTGCGTTCAACGCAGCCGGACGCGTCCACGGAGAACATCCCAGAACATGCGCCAATCACCCATCAGGCTGTACAGCGGATGGGTGAACGTGGCGGGACGGTTCTTTTCGAATACATAGTGCCCCACCCACGCGAAGCCGTAGCCCGCGACAGGCGCGAGCAACAACCACCACGCGTTGGCACTGGCGATGGTCACGGCCACGACCAACAGCACCACCCAGCTACCGGCGAAATGCAGTCGCCTGCAGCGCAGGTCGGCATGTTCACCCAGGTAGTAGGGATAGAACTCGCGAAAGCTGCTGAACGTGGCCATGGGTGACCTCCCGATCAATACGCAGGCAAGGGAATACGCTCGTGTTCATCACCGGGCACGACGGGAAACCGCTCCGCCGACGCAGCCCAATCCGCCTTGGCCGCCTCGATCAGTTCTTTCGAGCTGGCAACGAAATTCCACCACAGATGGCGTTCGCCATCGAGCGGCGCGCCACCGAAAAGCATGACAAGCGAATCCTCCAGCGCTTCGAGCACCGGCGGCTCGCCGCCATGCGCGACGGCCATATCCAGAGCATTCAACGGCTGGTTGCCAAAACGGGCCTTACCTTCGACCACATAGGCGCCCCACTCCGCATGCTGCGCCGGCATCGACAACCGCGCACCCTGCTTCAGGCGCGCCTCGACGAAGAACATCGGTGCGAACACGCGCACGGGCGAAGTGACGCCAAAGGCATCGCCGGCAATCACCACCAATCGACCGCCATCGACGGCCACCACGGGCAGTTTGCTCGCCGGATGGTGATGGAACTCGGGCGCGATCGTTTCGTGGGTCTTCGGCAACGCCACCCACACCTGGATGCCATGCAAGTTCTGGCCACGATGACGCTCGTCAGGCGGCGTACGCTCGGAATGCACGATGCCGCGACCGGCGGTCATCCAGTTCACGTCGCCCGGATGGATATCGACATGACTGCCCAGGCTGTCGCGATGACGGATCGCTCCATCGAACAACCAGGTGACTGTCGCCAGGCCGATATGCGGATGCGGGCGCACATCCATGCCGGTGTCCTCACCAAACGCTGCCGGCCCCATCTGGTCGAAGAAGACGAAGGGACCGACATGGCGGGCTTTCAGGTGAGGCAACATGCGACGCACGACGAAACCGTCGCCGAGATCGCGCTGCTTGCCGTCGATAAGATCCACAGTCATCGTCACGCTCCGGAAAGACTGCCTGCAAGCCTAACGCAAGAGCCGTTACCGTTCCCTCAGAGGCTGTCGGCAATACGCTGAGCCAATGGTTCCGGCGCCTTCATCCATGCGAAATGATCCGCCTTCGCGCCGTCGAGATCATCACTGGACAGCACGGTGGCGACCCTCGGCGCGCCGGGCATCTTGTCGAGCAACCACTCAAGCGACGGCATGGGCGCGAGCCAGTCATCACGAAGCAGCCACGCGTGTACGGGCGCCTTCTGGCGTGACAGCGCCGACTCGAAATCCACCGGCATGCCGCGCGCAGCGTAGCGCCCTGTTCGCCCACTGCGACCCCAATCCGCAATGACACCGCGCGCCTCGTTGCCACCGAAGCCGATACGATGCCCCGGCAAACGACCGACGAGGTTCGCAAGCACCGGCGCCAACAGGTAGGCGACGTACGTCCACGGCTTGAAGCGTCGCCAGTAGGGCGCGCCGCTCGCGACAAGCACGACGCCGGACAACGGTGCCGATGTCGTTGCGGCCAGCAGGCAGGCGAGTTGACCGCCAAGGCTATGGCCCCCAACCAGCAGGGGCGAGCCGGGCGAAACCTCGCGCAGGGCATCGAGACTGCGCGGCAGGTCGTCCCCAAGCAGTTCCCGGTATCCCCAGTCCTGTCGCCGGCCAGCCCGCCGGTCGCTCGATCCATGGCCCCGCCATTCGTGCACGCCGACGGCGACACCACGCGCGGCCAGTGCCTGCGCCAGCCCCCGGTAGTGCTTTGCCGAGACGCCCATCGCCGGAACCCAGAGAAGGCTGGCCCGAGTGTCCCCGGACGGCCTGTAGAGCATGAGATCGGCCTGGGCACCGTCCGCCATGCGAAGAGGAATGCATTCCACCGAGAGGCCGGGGGTGACCTGGGGCTGACTCATGGGCTTCCTACGGACAAACAAAAACTCCCCCGGGGACAGGACCCGGGGGAGCGGAAGTCGACTCGGATGCGAGAGGTAAACCCGATCCGTCGATCGTCACCTTACTTCGGGACGACGTTATCGGCCTGCGGGCCCTTCTGGCCCTGCGTCACCGTATATTCCACCTTCTGACCTTCCTGCAGCGACTTGAAGCCGTTGCCCTGGATCGAACGGAAATGCACAAACACGTCGGGGCCACCCTCGTCCTGAGTGATGAAACCAAAACCCTTAGCGTCGTTGAACCACTTCACCGTACCAGTTGCCATTACACACACCTCTATCGAACACACAAAAACCCGGCCGACGGGCCGGCGACGTTACTGGGAATGCATGGTGGGGTGATGCGATGGAGCGTAAAGAGTCGCTTACATCGGGTCACTCGCGTGACCGCGCAAACACAGTAAGGGGATCATAACCACATTTTCCGGAAGTTCTGTAGGGGAATTCCTACAGGGGGCGAATTTTTGACGCCGATCACGCCTTGATACGTGAAGAAACCGCGAAATCAAGCCCTCTATTCCGGAATTGGTCCATCCAACCGTCCCAAACCACGCCGACCATCATCCGGAAGCTATTGCCTCAACAGGTAATTATGCCGACCGCCCTGCATGTCAGAAAAAGACGACATGGATTATATGCAGATTCGGCATGATCACTTCAGCGTTTGCCCAAATAAAAAAGCCGGGCGTTTCGGCCCGGCTTTTCAAACTTCAAAAATGAACGAGGCTTAGGCCTTGTTCACTTCCTCAGCCTGCAGGCCCTTCTGGCCGGTGACGACCTTGAAGGAGACCTTATCGCCCTCGGCGAGCGACTTGAAGCCGTTACCCTGGATGGCACGGAAGTGCACGAACACGTCCGGGCCGTTCTCACGGGAAATGAAGCCGAAGCCCTTGGCGTCGTTGAACCACTTGACGGTGCCGATCTCACGATCCGACATAGAAACACTCCAATAACAATCATAACGAATAAAACCAGTAACTTATGAGAAGTTACCGCTTACTGGTGTGCAAGGAAACGCGAGGAGCGAAGCGATGTTGCGGACTCGTGATCAGCGGCATCGGGTCAACGTAACTCAATGACCCCGGCAAACACAGTGCGGCGATCATACTCGGCTCTGAGACAAATAGCGATGCCGGGAACCGTTCGAGGCCGGCCCGGTCCGGCCGCTAACGCCACGTTCACCCATTCCGGGCACATCCTTGCGAAGTGTCGCATGCCTCGTGCGACCACCAGACCATCCACTGCCCACGCTCAACAAGGGGGACCGCCGACCATGACCCAATCCCTGACTCGTATTCTTCCGCTGGCCCTCGGCCTGCTGGCCCTGGCGGCCTGCTCGGACCACAACACCCGCTCCACCAGCACCTCGACCCGGACGACGACGTCCACGACGGCGGCCCCCGCCACATCGGGAACCAGCAAGACCGTCACCAAGACGAACACCACAAGCGCCCGCCCGATCGCCGCGAAGGAAGCCCCGCTGCCCGACAGCACGGGTATCGCCGCCTGTGACGAGTACCTCGCCAGCTACAAGAGCTGCCATCTGGCAGCAGGCGTGTTCCCCCGCGACCAGATCGAATCGCGTTACGAGATGATGCGGACGAGCCTGCTCAAGCAGTCCCAGGATCCGGACATGCGCGACCAGCTCGGCGCCCGCTGCTCCTCGCTGGCCAGCCAGCTGAAGGACGTGCTCAAGGGCCGGTCCTGCACGGACGTGCCCGCCCCCGCCTCAACCCGCTGATCGCACAGCCAAGGCACGCGTGAGCAAGCCGGCCAGCCCCCTGGGGCGGCCGGCGTCCACGGCAATCCGAGGCGTGCCGTGCCAATCCGCGCATTCATGGATCGCGGCGGCGACGCCCTTGAGCAGCTCCTGGGTAGGCTCCACACCGTCTTCCAGCCATAGGCCCAGCACCTGGAAAAGCCCCGCCTGCCGGTGCGCCTTGGCGTCGAGTCTGCCCACCAGGCGGCCGCGATGCAGAATGGGCAACACGTAGTAGCCGTAGCGGCGCTTGGCCGCCGGCACGTAGCACTCGATCGTGTACTCGAACCCGAACAGATCCAGCGCCCGCGCACGATCCCACACGACGGGATCAAAAGGCGACAGCAACGTGCTGCGCGTCGCCCGCAGTGCGCCGCGAGCCGCCTCGCCAAGAAGATCCGCGTGATCGCGATGCACATAGGCGGGCTCGTCCCATCCCACGACATCCACCTCGAGCAGCATGCCCTCAGCGACGAGCGGCGCGAGTTCGGCAGGCGTGACACGCGGACGCAGGCGGAAATAGTCGGCGATCCAGCGCGCCTTCGCGATGCCCAGTGCATGAACGCTGCGCAAGATGAAATGCCTGCGGACCGCGTCTTCGTCCATCGACGCCTGTGGGGGCGGATCGGACCAGCGCGCCGTCACCCGTTCCGCCAGGTCGTAGACGCGCTGGAACCGATCGCGTCGCAACACCATCAGGTCGCCCAGGGCGAACCAGGCCTCCAGCCAGCGCTTCTCGGGCTTCCATCCCCACCACCCTGACGTCCCCGGCGATTCGCGCTCGAAGTCTGCCGCGCGCAGCGGCCCCTGCTCGCGGATTCGGTGCAGCAATGCGTCCATGTCCGCGCGGGATTCGTCATGCGCACGCCTGGCGTTCTTCGATGCCCAGTGGCCCGCACGACCCAGTCGATAATCGCGGTGATAACGGTATTCGGCAGCCGGCACGAACGAGGCCTCGTGCGCCCAGCATTCGGCGATGCGCCCCTCGGCGAGCGCGTCGTCGAGCCATTCCGACCGGTACGCGCCGAGCCGGGAGAACAACACGAGATAGGGGCTTCGTGCCACCACATGGATGGTGTCGATCTGCAACACCTCCATCGCGGCGATGCAGGCATCGACGTCCGTGGGCCTCGCCTTGCGCGTGCGTTTGCGCAACAGGCCCTGCGCCGCGAGATGCAGCAACTGGGCAGAGCGATGGGAGAGCACAGGGCGCGTGGAGGGATCGTCGGATGCGCGTGACGCCACGGTGGAGGCCTGTTCGCAGTTGGGCCGCCATTAAAACGCTCCTTGCTAGCGTCGGCAATGCCGTCGCGGAAACTATGCCGCGATACCTTACCACGCTGACCCAAGGAGGCTTTCATGAAGAAGCAAGTTCGCGCCGCGATCCTCGGTGCTTCACTGCTCATGGCCGGTACCGCGTTCGCACAGAACGTGCCGGCCGCCGGCCAGCAGGTTCCACCGCCGCCGCCGGGTGAGGCGACGCCGCCCCCGCCGCCGGGCTCGATGCCACCCCCGCCTCCGCCGCCGGCCAACGACGCGACGATGCAGCAGAACCCGCCCGCGCCGGCCATGCCGCCGCAACCGGCATCTGCAGCCCCGCCGCCCCCGCCGCCGGGCGGAGCCGCCGCCATGAACACGCCGCAAGGTCAGGTCACGGTGAACAGCGCGCCGGCGCCCGCCAAGCCGTCCGGCCCCGCCCCGGACTTCAAGTCGCTGGCGGGCAAGAAGGGCTATATCACCGAGAAGGACGCGTCGCAGTATCCGCTGCTGGCCAATGACTTCGACTACGCAAGCCACAAGAGCGGCAAGGTCACCAAGGCACAGTACGAAGCCTGGGTAAAGAAGTCGGGCGCCAGCGGCCAGTAACCGCGAACGATCCGATGCACCTATGACGGAGGGCTTCGGCCCTCCGTTTTCGTTCATGGCGCCGCTGCACGTTTTTCACACATCGGCAGCGGCTACACTCCCCGCGTCGATCGGCCGGAGCGCCGATCCAAGGGAGCCAACCATGAATCGTCACACCGCCGCGCGTGCGCTCGGCGCCTGGGCCTGCATCCATGCGGGACTGGCGTTCGCGCAGAACCCCAGCCCCACGGACATCCGTGCCTGCTCGGCCATCGAAACCGATGCGCAGCGACTGCTCTGCTATGACAAGGCCGTGGGTCGCACGCAGATGCCACAGGCCGCGAAGAAAGAAGACATCAAGGCCGACTCCGTCAGTGTGGACCTCGCCACGCGCAACTCGCGCGATGTCGCGCGTCCGCTATCCTTGCTGGACAGCCGCTGGGAACTATCACCCGAGTCCAAACTGGGTACGCTCAACCTGCGCGGCTACAAGCCCACCTATGCCCTGCCCGTCTTCATGGCGTCCCGGCAGAACACCTTGCCGCACAGTCCGGCGGAAGGCCGCACCGTCACCACGCCGCAGGACCTCGACAAGGTCGAATCGAAGTTTCAGATATCACTCAAGACCAAGGTCGCCGAAACCCTCTTTGGCGACAATGGCGATCTTTGGGTGGGCTATACCCAGTCGTCGCGCTGGCAGGTCTACAACAAGGAGAATTCGCGCCCCTTCCGCGAAACCAACTACGAGCCCGAGGCCCTGCTCGTTTTCAACACGCATTACGACGTGTTCGGCTGGACGGGCCGCCTGGCCAGCATCGGCATCAATCACCAGTCCAACGGCCGGGCCAATCCGCTGTCGCGCAGCTGGAATCGCGTGGTGGCGGACATCGGCTTCGAACGCGAGGGCTGGACGATCATGCTGCGTCCGTGGTGGCGCATCCCCGAAAACCGCAAGAACGACGACAACCCGGATATCCAGGACTACATGGGTCGGGGTGAGATCCAGGTCGTGCACGAACTGGGCCGCAATGAATTCGCCCTGGCGGCACGACATTCGTTCCGCACCGGCGACCGCTCGCATGGCTCGCTACGCTTCACCTGGAGCTTCCCGGTGATCGACAACCTGCGCGGCTACATGGAAGTGTTCAACGGGTATGGCGAGAGCATGATCGACTACAATCACCACGCGACGTACCTGGGCGTGGGTGTGTCGTTGCTCGATTGGTACTGAGGTTATAACTGGTCGCGCGCAAGGCGCGCGACCAGTTCAGCGCTTTCGACGATCAGTGGTGATGACCACCCTCACCATGCACGTGGCCGTGGGCCAGCTCTTCGTCGGTCGCGGCGCGCACGTTGGTGATTTCCACCGCGAAGTGCAGGGTCTGGCCGGCGAGCGGGTGGTTGCCGTCGACGGTGACGTTGTCGCCGTCGATCTTGGCGATGGTCACGTTGATCGAGCCCTGGTCGTTACGACCCTGGAACTGCATGCCCGGCTGCAGGTCTTCCACGCCCTGGAACGCCGCGCGTGGCACCACCTGGACGAGTTCGTCGTGACGCACGCCGTAGCCCTCTTCCGGCGCCACGTCGACCTTGAACTGGTCGCCCGTCTGGCGGCCAGCCAGGGCGTTCTCCAGGCCCGGGACGATGTGGCCTTCGCCATGGATGTAGGCCAGCGGCTCGCGACCTTCCGAGCTGTCGATGACGTTGCCCTGGTCGTCGGTCAGCGTGTAATGGAAGGAAACGGCGTGGCGGTCGGCGATCTGCATGAAATTCTCGCTTTAAAGGGAAAGAAGGGGGCGAAGACCCGTCCCCGGATGTCCAAGGCTAGGGGACCTGCCCCCCTCACTGCAAATCCGCGGCGCCGCCGATGCTGCGCCGCAACCCGCCACGACGGCGGATTCTGCTAGTTTTGGCGGTTTCCCACTCCCCCTTTTCGCCACGCCGGGAACCGCATGTTCGACTGCATTCTGATTGCCAATCGTGGCGAAATCGCCTGCCGCGTGATCCGGACCTGCCGCCGCCTGGGCATCCGCACGGTCGCCGTCTACTCCTCCGCCGATGCCGACGCCCAGCACGTCCGCCTGGCCGACGAGGCCTGGCCCATCGGCGGTCCGCGCCCCGCCGAGTCCTATCTGCGCGGCGACGCCATCATCGAGGTCGCCCGCCGTACGGGCGCGCAAGCCATCCACCCGGGCTACGGCTTTCTGTCCGAGAACACCGACTTCGCCCGCGCCTGCGAGGCGGCAGGCATCGTCTTCATCGGCCCGCGTCCCGCCAGCATCGACGCCATGGGCTCCAAGGCGGCCGCCAAGGCCTTGATGGAAAAGCACGCCGTGCCGCTGGTGCCCGGCTACCACGGTGAAGACCAGGACCCCGCGCACCTTGCCGCCCAGGCGGAGCGCACCGGCTTCCCGCTGATGATCAAGGCCGCCTCGGGCGGCGGTGGCAAGGGCATGCGCATCGTGCGCGATGCAGCAGCCTTCGCCGAGGCCCTGGCATCCGCCCAGCGCGAGGCGGCCAACGCCTTCGGCGACACCCGGGTGATCCTCGAACGCTACGTTGAGCATCCGCGCCATATCGAGTTCCAGGTGTTCGGCGACACCCACGGCAACGTGATCCACCTCAACGAACGCGAATGCTCGGCCCAGCGTCGCTACCAGAAGGTGCTGGAGGAAACCCCCTCGCCCTTCCTCGACGAGGTCCGCCGCGCCCGCATGGGCGAGGCAGCCGTCGCCGCGGCCCGCGCCGTGGACTACGTGGGCGCAGGCACCGTCGAGTTCATCGTGGGCCAGGACGGCGAGTTCTTCTTCATGGAGATGAACACCCGTCTCCAGGTCGAACATCCCGTCACCGAGGAAACCCTCGGCCTCGACCTCGTGGAATGGCAGCTGCGCGTCGCCGCCGGCCTGCCCTTGCCCCTGCGCCAGGAAGACATCCACGCGAACGGCCACGCCATCGAGGTACGCCTGTACGCGGAAGATCCTGAAGCCAACTTCCTGCCGGGCTCCGGCAAGCTGGTCGCCCTGCGGCTGCCGACACCGTCGCGCCATGTGCGCCTCGACGGCGGCGTGGTCGAAGGCGACACGGTGACGATCTTCTACGACCCGATGATCGCCAAGCTGATCGTCCACGACCGCGACCGCACCCAGGCGCTGGAGCGCCTGCGCGAAGCACTTGCCGTTACCGACATCGTGGGCCCCAAGTCCAACGTGGCCTTTCTCGAGCGCCTCTCCCGGCATCCGATCGTGGTCGAGGGACGCATCGACACGGGGTATCTCGATCGCCACCTCGACCAATTCCTCGCCGCCGGCACCGTCGCGGGCGACACAGAACGCTCCGCTGCCGCCGTGGCGCTGCTGCTGGCCGACGAAGTCTCGCCGATCCGAGCATCCGGCGATCCGCACTCGCCCTGGGCCAGCGCCGACGCCTGGCGCCTGGGTCACGCCGGCAAGCGTGTCGTGGCCTTGATGGAAGGCGATGTCCGCCATGAGATCGAAGCCCACGGCCACGACGGTCATTACGTGCTTCACGAAGGCGGCACGAGCTGCACCGTGGCTGGCGCCCGCCTCGTGGATGGCGTGCTGTCCGCGCGCTTCGACGACCGCTCGCGCCGGATTCCCCTCGCCATCACGGGCAACCGCGTCCGCCTGCACGACGAACAGGGTCGCCGCTGGCTGTTCGAACGCGCCCCCGCCTTCGCCTGGGGTGGCGCCGAAGGCGCCGGTGCGGCGCAACTGGTGGCGCCGATGCCGGGACGCATCGTGCTGGTGCGTGCCGCACCGGGCGACACGGTCGAGGAAGGCCAGGAACTGCTGGTGATGGAAGCCATGAAGATGGAACTTGCCTTGAAGGCGCCGCGTGCCGGCACCATCGAGTCGATATCCGCCGCCCAGGGCGATTTCGTGGACGCCGACAGCGTCCTCGTCCGCTTCGCCGAGACGGCTTGACCGGAGTTTTCATGAACGACCATGTCCGTATCGTCGAAGTAGGCCCGCGCGACGGCCTGCAGAACGAGAAAACCCTGCTGCCGGCGACGGTGAAGATCGAACTGATCGACCGCCTGTCCGACACCGGCCTCGCCACCATCGAGGCCACCAGCTTCGTCAGCCCGAAATGGGTGCCGCAGCTGGCCGACGCCGCCGAGGTGTTCACCGCCATCCGCAAGGCGCCCGGCGTGGTGTATCCCGTCCTCGTGCCCAACCTGCAGGGGTACGAGCGGGCGCGCGAAGTGGGCGCCACCGAAGTCGCGGTATTCACCGCCGCGTCGGAAGCCTTCAACCGGAAGAACATCAACGCCTCCATCGACGAATCGATCGAGCGCTTCGCGCCCGTGCTCGAACGCGCCCGCGCCGATGGCGTGGCCGTGCGCGGCTATGTCTCCACCGTGCTCGGCTGCCCCTACCAGGGCGAGGTACCGGTGAGCGATGTCGTCCGTGTCGCGAAGCGCCTGCACGACCTCGGCTGTCATGAAATCTCGCTGGGCGACACCATCGGCGTCGGCACGCCGGCCAAGGCGCGCGCCATGCTTCGCGCCGTCGCCAGCGAGGTGCCAATGGCCGCGCTCGCCGTGCATTTCCACGACACCTACGGCCAGGCGCTCGCCAACATCCTTGCCTGCCTCGAAGAAGGCGTGCGCGTGGTCGACAGCGCCGTCTCCGGCACGGGCGGCTGCCCGTATGCGAAGGGCGCGACGGGCAACGTCGCCAGCGAGGACGTCGTCTACATGCTGCACGGCATGGGCATGACCACGGGCGTCGACCTCGACCGCCTCGTCGCCACCGGCGCATGGCTGGCGACGCAACTCGGCAAGGACACCGCCAGCCGCGTGACCAAGGCGCGCACGGCCGCCTGACCGGAACGGCCGCGCGCCAGGCGACGATTCGTCTCGCGCGCGGACAGCCACTGTAGGAGCGCGCTTGCGCGCGACCCGCCAACGAAGCGGTGACGCGGCGCCCCTCCCCATGGCAGCATCGGACCATGCCATCCGATCTCATCCTCCGCCCCATCGAACCGCGCGACGATGCCCAGGTCGCTGCGGTCATCCGCAGCGTCATGCCGGAATTCGGCGCCGACGGTCCCGGCTTCGCCATCCACGATCCTGAAGTGGACACCATGTCCACCGCGTACGCGATGCCACGCAGCGCCTACTTCGTCGTCGAGAAAGACGGCAAGGTCATCGGCGGCGCAGGCATCGCCCCCCTGGAAGGCGGTGACGGCGACACCTGCGAGCTGCGCAAGATGTACTTCCTGCCCGAGGCACGCGGCATCGGTGCGGCGTCGAAACTCATGCGCCTGTGCCTGGATGCCGCACGACGCGCCGGCTTCTCGCGTTGCTACCTCGAAACCCTGACGGGCATGGACGCCGCACAGGCGCTTTACCAGCGCCACGGCTTCACCCGCATCGACGCGCCGATGGGCGGCACCGGCCATTTCAGTTGCGACCGTTTCTACCTGCGCGGCCTCAACGACGGCGACCTCACCGTGGCGCCCTCGCCGCCGTCGCTGAGCTTCGCCATCGACGATCCCGGTCGTCCGGACGTGCTGCCGCTCATCGAGCAACTGCACGGCTACCTGTCGGACCTCGACCGCCATCCCGTGCCGCCCTCGGTCACCATCGACAGCCTGCAACGCCCCCACGTCACATTCATGACCGCCCGTGTGGACGGCACGCCGCTCGCCTGCGGTGCGGGCGTGGGCTACGACGACTATGTCGAGCTGAAGTACATGTACGTGCTGCCGGCCTGCCGCGGCATGGGCCTGGGCAAGCAGATGCTGGAGGCGCTGGAGAACGAGGTCCGCCGCAGCGGTGGTCGGATGGTCCGCTTGGAGACCGGCACGGCGCAGACCGAATCCATCGAACTCTACGAGCGCGCGGGCTACCGTCGCTGCCCGCCCTTCGGCGAGCACAGGGCCAACGCGGCCAGTATCTTCATGGAGAAATCCCTTTGATCCGCATCGCCACCGAGGCCGACGCCGACGCGTGCCACGCCATCTACGCGCGCGTGGTCGAAACCAGCGCGATCACCTTCGAAACGGAACTGCCCGGCGTCGAGGCCATGCGCGGACGCATCCGCACCCGCCTCGCCACGCATCCGTGGCTGGTCTGGGAAGATCAGGGCGAAGTGATCGCCTATGCCTACGCGGGCCGCTTCCGCGAGCGAGCCGCCTACGACTGGATCGCCGAGACCTCGATCTACGTCCATGAGAAAGCCCGTCGCCGCGGCATCGCCCGCCGCCTCTACGGCGCGTTGCTGGAAGCGATGAAGCGGCAGGGCATCAACCAGGCCGTGGGCGTCATCACCCTGCCCGGCGAGGGCAGCGTGGCGATGCACGAGGCCATGGGCTTCGCCCCTGTCGGCGTCTGGCCCAAGGCCGGCTACAAGCTCGGCCAGTGGTGGGACGTCGGCGTGTGGAGCCTGTTCATCAGCGAGCCCGCGGTGCCGCCCGTACCGGTCGTGCCGTTCGAAGAACTGGTGGCGCGGGGCGACCTCACGTACTGAGGCTATCGCGCGCAAGCGCGCTCCTACAGAGCAATGGCGGCACATTCGGTCGCAGCCGTGCGCGCGACCGCTCCGGACATCGTGCAGCGCCACAACCAGCGCCCCCGGAAGCCGCTAAACTGGGCCTCTTTGCCTTACGTCATCCTCTGGAGTCCCCATGCAGCTCGATCAGGTCAAGGCCGTCATCACCGGCGGCGCTTCCGGTCTCGGCCACGCCGTGGCGCAGCGCCTCGTCGCCGCTGGCGCGAAGGTCGCCCTCTTCGACGTCAACGAAGAGAAAGGCCATGCCGCAGCCGCCGCGCTCGGCAGCCATGCCAGCTTCCAGCGCACCGACGTCACCTCCGAAGACGGCGTGGTCGCCAACGTCGCTGCCGCCCGCGAGGCCATGGGTGGCCTGAACGTGGTCGTGAACTGCGCAGGCATCCTTGGCGCCGGTCGCGTGCTGGGCAAGGAAGGCCCCATGCCGCTGTCGACCTTCTCCGGTACCATCATGGTGAACCTCGTCGGCAGCTTCAACGTCGCCAAGGCCGCCGCGCAGCTGATGCAGTCCAACGAACAGGGCGAGGACGGCGAGCGCGGTGTCATCGTCAACACCGCATCGGTCGCGGCCTACGAAGGCCAGATCGGCCAGGCCGCCTATTCGGCATCCAAGGGCGGCGTGGTCGGCATGACCCTGCCGATGGCCCGCGAACTGGCCCGTTTCGGCATCCGCGTGAACACCATCGCTCCGGGCATCTTCTGGACGCCGATGGTCGATGGCATGCCGCCGCAGGTGCAGGAGTCCCTGTACGCCTCCATCCCCTTCCCGTCGCGCCTGGGCAAACCGGAGGAATTCGCCGACACCGTCGCCTTCCTCATCACCAGCCGCTACGTCAACGGCGAGACGATCCGCCTCGACGGCGCCGTCCGCCTGGCCCCGAAGTGATTCAACCCACCTACGTGCAGACACCATGAAAGCATCCGACGTAAAGAAAGGTAACGTCGTCGAGAACGACGGCATCGTCTATCAGGTCCGCGACATCGAGCGCAGCTCGCCCACCGCGCGCGGCGGCAACGTGACGTTCCGCTTCACGCTGTATTCGATCCCGGGCAACCGCAAGTTCGACCTCAGCCTGCGCGCCGACGACGAACTGAAGGAAGTCAGCCTCGATCGTCGCCAGGCGAAGTTCTCGTACATGGACGGCGAGGCATTCGTCTTCATGGACGACGAGGACTACACCCAGTACACGCTCGACGCGGCCGTGGTGGGCGACAACGCTGGCTACATCGTGGAAGACGTCGAGGGCTACTACGTGCAGGTGATCGACGACGCGCCGGTCGGCCTCCAGGTACCCACCTCGGTCATCCTGACCGTGAAGGACACCGCGCCAGAAATGAAGGGTGCCAGCGCCACCAAGCGCAGCAAGCCGGCGACGCTCAATACCGGCATCGAAATCCAGGTGCCCGAGTACATCACCAACGACGAAAAGGTGTGGGTCAACACCCTCACCGGCGAGTTCGCGGGCCGCGCCTGATGAACCGTGCGGGACGGCATCGTCGCCCGACGTTGCCGTCCCGCCTTGCCGCTCGCGCTACAGTCAGCAACACTGGGGCAGAATCCTGCGTTCAACGGATGAAACCCTGCACACCATGAGCAATGGCTACTCGCTCCGCGCCAGCGTCCTCGATGCGCTGATCCGGACGAAATGACCCGACGTCCCCATGCGGGTTGCGCTGCGCAACACCGCGGCCGTCGTGCTGCCGCTCGCCATCGGCCTCTACAGCGGTCATCCGCAGGTCGGCATCGGCATCGCCGCCGGCGCGCTCGACACCATGTTCTCGGACCAGCCTGGTCCATACCAGCAACGCCTCACCCGACTCTTCCTTGCCGCCCTCGCCGCGGCGGCGGCTTCGCTTGTGGGTTTTCTCATCGGCGACCACATCGTGCCCATGAGCATCGCCTGCGCGATCTGCGGCTTCCTTGGCGGCATGCTCGTAGTGTTCGGACCGGACATCGCCCGCGTGGGCATGACCAGCATGCTCCTGCTGGTGATCACGGCGGCCACACCACAAGATGTGCGCGGCGCGTTGTCGGGCGGCGGGTTGATCTTCGCCGGTGGCATGTTGCTGGCCCTGTTCTCGGTCACCGCGTGGCCCTTGCAGCGCTATCGCCCCGAACGCCTCGCGCTCGCCGACGTGTATCGCGGCCTGGCGGAGCTGGCCCGCAAGCCGCAGAAGGACGGCGAGGCGCCCGGACTCAGCGACGCGATGAACACGTTGCAGACCACCCTGCTCGGCCGCTACCACGCGCGCGGCCGCGCCATGGAAGCCTTCCGCGTGCTGCTGGAGCTGGCCGAGCGCATTCGTCTCGAACTGGTCGCCATGGCCGAGCTGGAAACGCGTCGCGACGGCATGGGCGAAATGTTCCGTAACGATGCGGCGCGCGTGCTCGCCGCCATCGCCGAAGCGGTCGACGCCGCCGAGCCGCCGCAGCGCGCCGAACGCGCGCTGGCGACCTTGCAGGCCAGTGAGCGCGCCCTGCTCGCCGGCAGCAGCGGCACGGGGTTGTCCGCCCATATCCAGGCCTTGTCGGGCCAGCTCGCCGCCGTGGTCCGTAACGCGAACTGGGCAGGCAGCCGCGGTGAAGAACGCGCGCAGCGTGCTGAAACCACGCTGCCCGACACATTGCGCAGCGCCTCGGCGCTATCCACCCTGCGCGCCAACATCACCACGGGCTCGGTGGCCTTTCGTCATGCGGTGCGCTGCGCGGTGGTGCTCACCCTCGCCTTCGCCGTGTCGCGCTACTACGAACTGCCGCACGGTTACTGGCTGCCGATGACCGCCGCAATCGTGCTTCGCCCGGACTTTGCGGCCACGTTCAACTTCGGCCTGCTGCGCGTCGTCGGTACGATTCTCGGCCTGGTACTGACCAGCCTGCTGCTGCGCTTCACGCCGGACGCCACCTGGGCGCACATTCTGATGCTGGGCGTGCTTTGCGTGATCTTCCGCTACCTCGCCGGCGCGCATTACGGCATCGCCGTCGCCGCGCTGACCGGCACCGTCGTGGTCCTGCTCGCCTTCGAAGGCGTGGAGTCGAACACGGCCATGCACGACCGCGTGCTCAACACGGCCCTCGGCAGCGGCCTCGCCCTGCTGGCCTATGTGTTGTGGCCGTCCTGGGAACGGCATCGCGCGCGCAACGCCTTGTCGGACATGCTTTGCGCCTATGCCGACTACCTCGACGCGCTCGTCGTGCCCGCCGATGCCGGGCGCCGCCACGAGGTTCGTATGGCCACGCGTACGGCGCGAACCAACGCCCTGGCCTCGGTCGATCGCATGCGTACCGAGCCGGGCACCCCGGGCGTGTTGCAGGAACTGGCGGAGACCCTCTACGCCAACGGCAACCGCCTTGCCCGAACGGCGATGACCCTCGAAGCCCTCATCGACATGGGCGACGTGCCGGAAGACTGGAAGCACGTCGGCCCGTTCATCCACGAGGCCTCGGTGGAACTGCGCCGCCAGGCCGAGGCGCTGACCCGTACCGAGGGCATTTCCATGCCACCCGCGCTGCGCGAGCACCAGCGCAACCTGGTCGAAGCGCTGTCGCGCGGCAAGGACCGCGAATTCGCCGATGCCGTAGGCCGCCTCACCGACCGCCTCACCGACAACGTCGACACCATCGCGCACGTGGTAACCCGCCGCAGCACCACCCCCTTGTAGGAGCGCGCTTGCGCGCGACCCACGGCAGCGGGCCAGGATTGCTGCACCGCCAGAGGCATCCCGCTGCGCTCGGTCATACACTCGGGCCATGCTGAAGATCGACACCCACGCGCACATCCTGCCCCGTGACTGGCCCGATCTGGCGGCCCGCCACGGCGATATCCGCTTTCCGGTGATGACCCACTCCCAGGGCCACCATCGCATCTACAAAGACGGCAAATTCTTCCGCGAAGTCTGGGAGTCGGCCTTCGACCCGGCCCATCGCATCGCGGACTACGCCCGCTTCGGCGTCGGCGTGCAGGTGGTGTCCACCGTGCCGGTGATGTTCTCGTACTGGGCCAAGGGCCACCAGGCGCTGGAACTGCACACCCACCTCAACGACGCGATGGCCGAGGTCTGCGAAACGCATCCGCGCCATTACGCCGGTATCGGCACCGTACCCTTGCAGGCGCCCGACCTCGCCATCCGCGAGCTGGAACGCTGCATCGGCGAGCTGGGGCTCCAGGGCGTACAGATCGGCTCGCACTGCAACGCGTGGAACCTCGACGCACCGGAGCTGTTCCCGTTCTTCGAGGCCGCCGCCGACCTGGGCGCGGCGATCCTGGTCCACCCCTGGGACATGATGGGCACCGACACGATGCCCAAATACTGGCTGCCGTGGCTGGTGGGCATGCCGGCAGAACAGTCGCGGGCAGCCTGCGCGCTGATCTTCGGCGGCGTGCTGGAACGCCTGCCCTCGCTGCGCGTGATGCTCGCGCACGGCGGCGGCAGCTTCCCGTATTCCATCGGGCGCATCGAGCACGGTTTTCGCATGCGGCCGGACCTCGTCGCCACCGACAACGCCCGCAATCCACGCGAGTACCTGCATCGCCTGTATTTCGACTCCTGCGTGCACGACGACGCGGCGCTGCGCTACCTGCTGGACACCGTGGGCGACGACCGCGTGATGCTCGGCACCGACTACCCTTTCCCGCTCGGCGAGCAGGAGCCCGGTAGCGGCATCGAGGCGCTGGGCCTCGACGACACGACACGCGCGCGGCTGTTCCACGGGACCGCCCTGGAATGGCTTGGCGTCCCCTTGCAACGCTTCCAGCCCGTCGCTGCCGTGGCGTGACGGGGCGCACAGGCGGCGAGCGCGACACCTACGCCGCTTGTGCCAAAATGCCGCTGTTACGCGGCCTGGCCGCGTCCAGAACCCAGGGGAACACGAGTGATCCGTCCGCTGCCCTTCCTGCCGCTCGCCCTGCTGCTCGCGAGCGCCGCCGTCGGCGCCACCGATGTCACCATGGCCGGCGGCGATATCCGCTTCGCCGTGCCCGACAAGTGGGTTTCCATCATGCAGTCCGAGGGCGAGACCGAGTCGCAGGTCTTCCAGGTGCCCGGCTCCAGCGCCGCCGACGCCACGCTCGCCCGGGTCTCGGTCACCCTGAAGAAAGTCCCCAACCTGATCGCCTTCCAGCAGTTCTCGGGCGACCTGCGCAATCGGGCGACCAGTCTCAAGGAGTATGCCGCCGGCAAGCCGAAAGGCCCGACCGAGAACATCTACTCCGCGAAGGAAGGCACCGTGAAGCTCGACTACTACGAGCGTTATTTCTTCGCCAACGGCTACGCCATCCAGCTGCGCTGCATCCGCCCGGCCAACGACGCGAAATTCGGCGCGACGTTCGACAAGGGCTGCGCCGACGTCGCGGCCAGCATGCCCTCCTGATCCCCTTGAGTCGCGTTCCATGACCTCATTCGAAGCCACGCGCGCCTGGGCCGATGCCCAGGATGCCGCCGATCCGTTGCGCGCCTTCCGCGACGACTTCCACATCCCGCCGCACCACGGTCGCGACACGCTGTACTTCTGCGGCAACTCGCTAGGCCTCCAGCCGAAGGGCGTGGCCGCCGCGCTCCAGGCCGAACTGGAAGACTGGTCGACGCTGGCGGTGGAAGCGCATTTCCGCGGTCGTTCGCCGTGGATGCATTACCACGAGTACGTACGCGACGGCCTCGCCAGCGTGGTCGGTGCGAAGCCCGTGGAAGTGGTCGCGATGAATTCGCTGGGCGTGAACCTGCACCTGATGATGGTGAGTTTCTATCGCCCCACCCCCGAACGTCCCGCCATCCTCATGGAAGCCGGCGCGTTTCCCACCGATCGCTATGCGCTGGAATCGCAGGTGCGGTTCCATGGGTTCGATCCGGCGACCGACCTGATCGAGCTTCAGCCCGACGGCCCCGGCGGCACGCTGTCGATGGACGCCATCGAGCGCGCCATCGCCGAGCACGGCCACCGCGTGGCGCTGGTGCTGTTGCCGGGCGTGCAGTACCGCACCGGCCAGGTCTTCGACATCCGACGTATCGTCGAACTCGGCCATGCCGCCGGCTGCATCGTGGGTTTCGATCTTGCGCACGCCGCCGGCAACCTGCCGCTGGCCCTGCATGACGATGGCCCGGACTTCGCCGTGTGGTGCACGTACAAGTACCTTAACGCCGGCCCCGGCGCCGTGGCGGGCGCGTTCGTGCACGAACGCCATGCCCGCGCCGACGTGCCACGCTTTGCCGGCTGGTGGGGTCATGACAAGTCCACCCGCTTCCAGATGGGACCGACCTTCGTGCCGACGCCGGGCGCGGATGGCTGGCAGTTGTCCAATCCGCCGATCATGGCGCTGGCACCGCTGCGTGCGTCGCTAGAGGTCTTCCAGCGTGCGGGCATGCCTGCGCTGGTCGCCAAGAGCCGCCACCTCACCGCCTATCTCGATTGGCTGATCCGCGAACGGCTGGATGACACGCTCGACATCGTGACGCCCAACGATCCGGCGCAGCGTGGCGCGCAGTTGTCGATCCGCGTGCGTGCGGGTCGTGATGCGGGTCGTGCTCTATTCGAATATCTCGAACACCACGGCGTCATCGGCGACTGGCGCGAGCCCGACGTGATCCGTCTCTCGCCCACGCCGCTCTACAACCGCTATGCGGATTGCCTGGGCGCCGTGGAAGCCATCGAAGCCTGGCGGAATACGCAGGCATGAGCGCAGGTAACCTTTACCCCTCGCCACACGTGGAGCGCGGCGACGGCTTCGCGATGCAGGCAACCACGTACTGGCTGCGTGTTGTGCCCAGTCGCGTGTTGTTCGGGCTGATGGCCGGTGGTCGCACCGTCGCCCTGCCCGAGGTACCGAAAGGCATCGGGCACGGTGGCCTGGAGGCGGTCGCCATGCGCTATCGCACGGCCGTATACAACGTGAGCAGTCACTGGTTGCGTGACAACCCCGCCGTTACCGACCGCTACGCCGAGGCGTTTCGCGAGGTGGTCGCCAGCAAGCATGCGCGCCTCGATGGCTATGCGAAACGCGTCGCCACCATGGGCACCATCGAGTTCTTCCTGGGCCCCGAACTGGATCGCACGGAACTCGACGTGGAGCTGGAGGACGGTTCGTTCGCCCATGCCATGCACCTGTTGAAAACCACGCCACGCGATGCACGCGTCGCATTCGCCGCCGCGCCGGAACCGGGTGCGTCGCCCTATGCAGATCCCTATTTCCTCGCGGGCAACCAGTCGTGGATCGACGGGAATCGTCTCTTGATCGAGTTCGATCCTGAAGAAGGTGGGCGCGCGGAGACCATCGCGCTGGATCGCGATCAGTTCGCGGGGGCGTTGGAGCGGTGTTGGTACACGATGATGGACGTGTCCGATCGCATTCGTGCAGGATTGGGCGAAACTCTCGATAAATAAGCCGCTGCAGGAGCGCGCTTGCGTGCAATGGGCGTTAAGGGCAACCCCGTATCGCACGAAAGCGCGCCTCTACACTTCGGACTCCGGAAAGACAGGACGCACCGCATAGTTTCGACGACTAGCTGTGCCAATCAGAACATATCTTGCGCGAGAGATTATTGGCATCTGCTACGCCCATCGACGTCGCCGCGAGCAGTATTCATTTGACCACATATGCGCCAATCGTCAGAGGCAGTACCCGCGGTGCCGCCGGATACAGGTCGAATTCCGGCTCCCAAACGCCGCCAGGCGGCACGTCAGCTTCGAGAACATCGACGTAGTTGCCTGCGTCAGTCGTACCGGCCACATTATCTACCGAGGCCACGCGTCCACTAACGTATCGAATAGTATATCCGATCAATCCATCGTTGGGGCCACAGCTATTTCCAATAGCGACACGCATCCTCGCCACGCTGGCACTCCTATTGACCAATGGCCATCGAACATGGATACCTCGGCCATACAGTGCGCCCACGTAGCCATCCCCATCGGGAGACCGCAAGGGAATGCCAGTACCATCGTCTTCAAGCCCCCCGCCCGAGTGGCAATGAAGCAACCCGATGCGATACGCCTGATACTCGGTAGAGGCAGCATCAAATCCTGATTCGACCCTCAGGGACAAGGCGTAATAATCACCAATGCCACGTTCCCAGCCACCGCTCTTCACGACTGGCATGGAGGCGTAATCACGTGACAGGAGAGATGCTTCACTGTCATCAGTCCACACGATATCGGTCATTTCGGCTCTTGCCGTCGTGTGCTTATCTTCCTCACGCGTCACTTCGACTTCGGCGATGATTCCAAAGGCATTGCCGTGCGCTGGCACGTTATGCTTGAAGTAAATCGCCTGCTTGCCCGGAGCCAACGTGGCACTAACCACCGGGGCGCCAGCATAACGACGCCATGCTGCATTGTTATCGTCCCGAGCGTCATCCATTGCCGCCCATGCAACTGAAGAAACATGAATAGGGAAATCATTCACGTTTCGCACAAGGATGCCATGAAACATGTTACGAGCCGTGTCATTGGCATGCCAGGAGAATACTTGACCCAGTCCCACAACCTCGCCGCGAAACAGAACGTAAGGAGAAGGCCCATCTATCATGCAATTGGATATGTTGCATACCGAACTATCCGAAGCAGGATCGTCCTCCACTATGGTTTCGGGCCGATTGGAATAAAAGAAAAATCGTCCGGATGGATGCTCGTACCCCTTCGTAATCCAGGATCGATCCAGGCCTCCTATCGACCATGTCCGCGTTGTAGTTTGAAACTGCTTTCCATCCTCTCCCAAGGTTCCCGACGCCGTGTCTCGTAGCAACTCCCTTCCCCGTGACACAACCTGCACCGTCAGGTGCGACGCGACTTGAATCGGCAATACTTGAGCAAATGCGATAGATGTTTGCACGAGAAGAACGACGAGTACCATTCGACTGTGATTCATGGTCGAAGACTCAACTCGCGATCATCTGAAAAACACACGCGGCAGTCCCGTCATTATTCGATCCCGATCCAATCGGGTTAGCAATGGTAAACCAGATCAATCTACCGTTAGCCTGTGCCGACAACAGCATGGCGTACTTGGCGTCGAACGCTGGATCGTTCGAAAGCAAGCGCACCTCGTTATACCCTACGCCATACGTGTTGCACGTAAGTCCGGCCAGCGAGTCGAAGCGCACCTTGACGGAATACGGCCCAGTCCCGTCGGCCCAGTTGACCAGAATGGTACTGATTCGTGCCCCGGTACATTGGCTTCCATCCGAGCATGTTGCCGCCTGAATCGTGGCGCTCAACGTGACTAGAACTGGAACAAAGCCCCACTTCACCCAACGATTGATACATTGCCCGATCGATCGACGCTTGCGCGGGTGCTCGTACGTCAGGTCATCGCCAAAGCACTTCGATACAAAGATAGACATAACCGCCCCCTAACATTCCGAGCCCATCGTGGACAAGGTTCTGGTGGAGGATGCACCGCTTTCCCTCGGCAGTCTGTAGGAAAAACCTTACAAGCCATGGAAGTATGGTGCAACTGGCACCGGGGGCACCCACGCGACCATCGACAAGCCGACTGGGCAGCTCAAGTTGCGTGGTTGGGGCGTCGTGTCAGACCATGCGAATGGGCCTATACGCAAGGATGGGGTGCCGCCGGGTATCGCCGAGGAGATGACTGATCACGATTCCGTTGACGTGTAGAAGCGTGCTTACGCACGATGGGTGCTCGCGATAGAGCCCCACCGCGCGCAAGCGCGCTCCTACAGTTCAGGTTCCCGCGAGATGAACCACATCCAGATCGCGCCCAGCGTCGAACCGATGAGCAAAGCGCCGGAGAATTCCAGCCAGTTGTCCGGCCATTCGTATTGGTGGGGACGCAAGTCATAGCGACCGGCGAAACTGCCTAGCGCGAAGGCTGCGATGATAAAGGCGATAAAGGACAGCCCGGTGAATACCTTCGCGCCGATGGCCAACGAACAATGCTGGTAACGGCGCGCAATGAAAATCAGCGCATTGATCGGCAGCAGGATCAATGCGATCGCGATCTCCCATAATTCGATCGTCATTTCGCACCGCCTAATGCGCGCACTTCATCCCACATGCGCCGAACATTTGCCTGCTTTGTGCATTGCAGGCTCATCCTATGTAAAAGGTTGACGCCCGACATCGCCCGCGTGAGATACCGCCGATTCGGCACCTCGTTCTCCATCATGTACTCCGTCAACATCGCCTGCATGGCTTCGGCATACGCCTGCATCGCCGTCGCGTCATTCATCAGCATGTCTACGCTGGCGTCCAGATTCAGGGCAAAGCTGCCCTCCCCAAGGACGCTGTCGTCTTTCGGTTCAGTCATTTCTCAAATCCTCATCACCGCTTTCGAGCGGGGCACGCCAACGGCCGTGCCCCTCATCGACTCGGGCGGTTCGATCTCACAGGGTCCGACTGTCCGATGTTCTCATTCGCCCACGGCGCTACGCGCCGGGTGGCTCGGCGGAAGGGAATACCATGAGAATGTCGGACAGGCCGGGCGTTTAGCCGCGTCCGGAGGGGCTCCGGGACGTCTGTGGACCGCGTGGGTCGGGCGGTGGGTGTGAGAATGCCTTAGACTTTGGCTTAGCCATCGTCAACTCCATAGGTTGATTGCTGGTCAGCGGGTCGTAGGTGCGCTAACATCTGCGGCCCGCGCTTCTTACCGCTTACGAGCGATGGTTGTTTGCCGACACGTGACATGAAACAGCAAACAACGCGAGCACGGTAGCAAATTACGTGCGTGCTTGCATATGGAAGGATTCTCAAAAGTGCCGCGCTTTTTTTTGCGCGCGATTACACGTTATCGATGACCTGGCCCGCTGCGCGGGGTCGCGCGCAAGCGCGCTCCTACAAGAGACGGGATGCGATAACCGGATGCATCGCCGTGGGCACCGGCCTGCGCCGGTGCGACGACGCGCTTCGTCGTTCCTGCGTACGCAGGAACCCAGCGCCTCGGTTTCCCAGCAACACGACGACGCTGCATCGGCTTTTGCGTAGGTAACGCACTCGCTGGAACGACGTGGGGCGCGATCAGACCGTGACGATGACCTGGCCCGCTGCGCGGGATCGCGCGCAAGCGCGCTCCTACAGGCGTAGGTGACGATTCGGGTACCTCACCGTCGTTCCAGCGCACGCTGGAACCCAGCGCCTCGGTTTGCCAGCAATGCGGCGGCGCTACATCGGCTTTTACGTAGGTAACCTATTCGCGACAACCCATTGCATTGCGCTGGGTTCCTGCGTGCGCAGGAACGACGTGAGGGGGTTTATACGTTTCGCGAAAATCGTATGCGCTAGAGGAGCGTGTTGCGTTAGCTGGGGTGGCGTACTTGTCCTGTGCCGCGAACGACGAAACGTTCGACGGTGAGGGATTCTGCGCCCATGGGGCCGTAGGCGTGCAGGCGGGTGGTCGAGATGCCGATTTCGGTGCCGAGGCCAAGTTCGCCGCCATCGCTGAAGCGGGAGGAAGCGTTGACCATCACTACCGCGGAGCGGATGGCACGGATGAAGTATTCGGCGGTTGCTGTGTCGCGTGTGGCGATGACTTTGGTGTGGTCGGAGCCGTAGCGGCGAATATGGGTGATCGCGTCGTCGATGGAGTCCACCACGCGCAGGGCGATCACCAGGTCGAGGAATTCGGCGGCGTAGTCGTCGTTGGTAGCTTCGGCTAGATCGGCGACCAGGTGCTGGCTTGTCGCGTCGCCACGCACGTCCACGCCCCGCTCGCGCAGGCGGGCGACGGCCTTTGGTACGAACGAGGGGGCGATGTCCTTGTGGACGAGCAGGGTTTCCAGCGCGTTGCAGACGCCGGGGCGGCTGGTCTTGCCGTCGATCAGCAGGTCGAGCGCCAGGGCTTGGTCGGCCGTACTGTCGACATAGAGGTGGCAGACGCCTTTGTAGTGCTTGATCACCGGCACACGGGCGTGTTCGGCGACGAAGCGGATGAGGCCTTCGCCGCCGCGCGGGATGGCGAGGTCGACGATGTCGGTGAGCTGGAGCAGTTCCACCATCGTTTCGCGACGAGGGTCGTCGATGACCGTAACGGCGGCTTCCGGCAGCCCTTCCTCGCGCAGCGCGCGTTTCAACGATGCGGCGATGGCGAGGTTGGAGCGCATGGCGTCGCTGCCGCCGCGCAGGATGGTGCAGTTGCCTGCCATGAGGCATAGCGCCGCCGCGTCCGCCGTGACGTTGGGGCGGGCCTCGTAGATCATCGCGATCACGCCGAGCGGAATGCGGACGCGCTCCACCTCGATGCCGTTAGGGCGGGTGTCACGGCGCGTCACCAGGCCGACGGGATCGGGCAAGGTGGCGACTTCGCGGACGGCTGCCACGATGCCATCGAGCCGTTTCGGATCGAGGCGCAGGCGGTCGAGCATCGCCGTGCTGGTGCCGTTGGCTTCCGCTGCCTTCATGTCCTGTGTGTTGGCATCCAGCACGAGCGCTTCGTCGGCGGCGAGCGCGTCGGCCATGCGATGCAGCAGGCGGCGCTTGGCGACGGTGTCGAGCGAGGCGATGGTCGCCACCGCGTCGCGGCAGGCCAGGGCGTATGCGTGTAGCGAGTGCGTCATGGAGGCCTCGTTCATTCGGGCAGGACGATGAGATCGTCGCGATGGACGATGTTTTCGCCGTAGCTGTAGCCCAGCAGTGATTCGATGTCGCGGGTGTGTCGCCCGGCGATGCGTCGTACATCGGATGCCGCGTATTGCACGACACCGCGCGCCACGATGCGGTCGTTTCTGACGATGTCGATCACGTCGCCTCGGGCGAAGTCGTCGGCGGCCTCGATCACGCCGCCAGGCAGCAGGGAGGCGCCGCGTGTACGGAGTGCCATCAGCGCGCCTTCGTCCACGACCACCCTGCCCGCGCCTGGCGCGTGGCGCAGCCAGTACTTGCGGGCGGCGAGTCGGGAGCGTGGCGCGCGCAGGCGCGTGCCGGTGAGGTGGCCTTCGGCCAGGCGGGCGACGCAGGCAGCGTCGCGACCGTCGAACAGCAGGGTTTCGATGCCGGCGGCGGCGGCCTTGAGCGCGGCTTCGAGCTTGGTGCGCATGCCGCCGGTCCCGGCGGCGGTACCGGCACCGCCGGCGCTGGCCAGATGCTCCGGGGTGACTTCGGCGACGTCCTGCACCGGTGTCGCCGTGGGATCGGTGCGCGGATTCGCGGTGTAGAGCCCGGGGATGTCGGAGGCGATCATCAATACGTCGGCATCGACCAGCGCGGCGACGATGGCGGCGAGGTTGTCGTTGTCGCCGAGCTTCAGCTCATCCACCGCGACGGTGTCGTTCTCGTTGATGACGGGGATGGCGCCGAGCGCCAGCAGTTCGCGCAGCGTCGAGCGTGCGTTGAGGTAGCGGCGGCGGTTGCGCAGGTCGTCGTGGGTGAGCAGCACCTGGGCGACCGGCGCGTCGAAGAAGCCTTGCCAGAGCGCGACGAGGCGGGTCTGGCCGAGGGCGGCGAGGGCCTGGCGGCCGCTGAGGCCAGTGCTTTTCACAGGAAGGGCCAGGCCGCGTCCCGCGGCGACCGCGCCGGAGGAGACGATCACCACGTCCCTGCCCGCGCGACGGCTGGCCGTGACGAACGCGGCCAGTGCGTCGGCATGGCGGCCGTCGAGACGGCCTTCCGGGGTGGTCAGGAGGCTGCTACCGACCTTCAGGACGGCGCGGTGCCAGTCGGGGGCGGGTTGTTCTGTGAAACGACCTTCCATGACGGTTCCTCTACCGGGGGATCGCGCGCTAGCGCGCTCCTACAAGAGCAAGATCCGATCTTCAGCCTGGCCGATGCTTCCGCCATGTCCTTGTAGGAGCGCGCTTGCGCGCGATCGCGCGCAAGCGCGCTCCTACAGGGTTATCGCAGGGCGTCTAGGCGGGTGCGCAGCGTGTCGAGCATCAGGTCGTGGCCGGAGCCTGGCGAGGTGCGTGCTGCCAGGCTGGATTCCGGCGAACGGCCCTCGCCTGCCGATGCCGCCGTTTCGGCCGCGGCGCGGTAGGCGTCGCGGAACGGTACGCCGGCCACGGCCTGCTCGATCGCCACGTCGGTGGCGTACATCGCCGGTTCGATGGCGGCGCGCATCTTGTCGGCCTTCCATTCGAAGCGGGCGAGCATGTCCGGCAGCAGTTCCAGCGCACCGAGGCCCATGGAGAAGCCATGGAATAGCGAGCCCTTGGAGAACTGCAGGTCACGCTGGTAGCCCGAGGGCAGCGAGAGCAGCTGTTCGATCTCGGTGCGCGCGGCGGCCACGCTGGCGTAGCTGGCACGGAGCAGTTCGACCACGTCGGGATTGCGCTTGTTCGGCATGATCGACGAACCGGTCGTGTACTCGGCCGACAGCTTCACGAAGTCGAATTCGGCGGTGGTGAACAGCGAGAGGTCCCACGCCAGGCGACGCGTATCGAGCAGCGCCGTGCCGACGGCGTCGAGTGCGGCCATCTCGAACTTACCGCGCGAGAGCTGGGCGTAGATCGGCGAAACCTGCATACGACCGAAGCCGAGTGCCGTGGTGGTGTGGGCGCGGTCGAGCGTCACGTTCACGCCGTAGCCTGCAGCGGTGCCGAGCGGGTTGGCGTCGATCAGCTCCAGCGCCTGGCGGGCACGCAGCGTGTTGTCGATGAAGGCTTCGGCGAACGCCGCGAACCACATGCCCGTGGACGAGACCACGGCACGCTGGATGTGCGTGTAGCCGGGCATCGGCAGCGCATCGCCTGCCGCGCGCTCCAGGCACACCTCGGCCACGCGACGGCACAGGGCCTCCAGCGTGGCGAGCTTCTCCTTGAGCCACAGGCGCGTGGCGACGAGGATCTGGTCGTTGCGGCTACGACCGGTATGCACGCGGCGCCCCGCGTCGCCGAGGCGTTCGGTCAGGCGCGCTTCGATGGCGGAGTGGCCGTCTTCGAAGCGCTCGTCGAGCACAAAGGCGCCGGCGGCGAAGTCGCCCGCCAGCGTATCCAGCTCGCGCAGCAGCGCGTCACGCTCGTCGTTGGAGACCACGCCGATATTGGCGAGGCCTTCCACGTGCGCCTTGCTGGCGGTGATGTCGTGCAGGAAGAACTCGCGGTCGAGCACCACGTCGTTGCCGGCCAGGAAGCGCATGATGCGCGCGTCGACCTGGGTGTCGGATTTCTGCCAGAGCGGCTGGGTCATCGTTGCGTTCCTTTCGCTCAGAGCGGAATGGCGGTGAGCTCGTCGAAGCCGAGCGAGCGGTTGACGTTCTGCATCGCCTGCGTGGCGGCACCCTTGAGCAGGTTGTCGAGCGTGGCGACCACGACGACACGACGGCTGTCGCTGGACACCGTGAAACCACCGACATCCAGATGGTTCTTGTTCGCGATATGGCTCACCCACGGGGCTTCGTCCACCACGTGGATCAGTTTCTCGTTCTCGAAGCGCGCCTCGAAGCGACGGACGATGTCTTCGCGCTTGTGCGGCTTGGCGAGATACAGGTTCGTGGTGACGGTGAGGCCACGGAAATGCGGCGCCACGTGCGGCATGAATTCCACCGGCATGCCGAGATGGCGGCTGGCTTCCTTCTCGTGCATGTGCCCGGTGAGCGAGAACGGCATCAGGTTGTCGCGCAGCTTTTCCGGATCGTTGCGGTCGGAGGGCGTGGTGCCCGCGCCGGAGTAACCGGAGACACCGAACGACACCGGCGGTGCCGCCAGCAGGTCCTTGATGGGCGCGATGGAGCACTGGATGGCCGTGGCATAGCAACCGGGGTTGCTGATGCGCTTCTCGCCGCGCCAGCGATCGCGGTACAGCTCGGGCAGGCCGTAGTACCAGCGCTCGTCGAAGCGGTAGTCGGCCGACAGGTCGACGATCACCGTCGAACCGCCGGCCTTGTCGATGGCTTCCACGTACGGCGCCGCCTTGCCGTTCGGCAGGGCGAGCACGACGACGTCGGCGCCCTGCTCCGCCACGGCGGCCGGATCGAGGTTGCCGTAGCGCAGCTCGCCCGTATAGGCATCGCTATGGTCGGCTAGGCGCTGGCCGTCGAGTTCGCGCGAGGACACGAACACGAGTTCCAGCGACGGATGGTTGGCGATCAACCGGATCAGTTCGGCGCCCGTGTGGCCACGTGCGCCGACGATGCCGATGGTCTTGGTCGACATGGCCGTTCAGTCCTTGAGGGTGGGGGTGCGCGTGGCGCAATGCGCGACGCAACGCTCGATGTCGGCGAAGTTGTCCAGGCCGTACCAGAACACCTTCCAGCGGGCCTGCTTGTAGCAGCCGTCCGACTCCGCGTAATAGAAGTGATTGATGACGTTGCCGTGGCGCGAGCGCCAGAACAGCTTCGGGTTCTCGTCGTGCATCACCTGCCACACGGCGCGGCCCAGGCCTTCGCCCTGGGCGTCGTCGAGCACGGCGAACTTGTCGAGGTAGGCGAAGCCTTCTTCCTCGGTCAACACCATGGCGGCGCGGTAATTCTCCGAGACGTACAAGCGATACAGCGACGTGCGCTCGAAGTAATCCTTCACCAGCGTGCGTCCGAAGCTCGATTCGATGAGCTGGCGCATGCGGTCCAGATCCACGCCTTCCCACGAGTCGAAGCGCAGCACGCGCTCGCCACGACGCACGAGCGTGCCCGAGCCCTTGTGGGTGAACAGTTCCTTCGCCAGCTCCGACGGCCGGGTAATCGACACCGACGAGGTCAGCGGCAGGTCGTCCAGCAGGTCCTTGATCTGCTCGATCTTCAGGCGCATGCCCGAATGCAGCCACGGCTGCGCGAGCAGCTGTTCGTATTCGGTCGACAGGTTGATCGAGTCGATGACGTTGCCGTCGCCGTCGAGCAGGCCGCCCGTGCCGGTCAGGAACACGATCTTGTATGGCTGGAGCACGCGCACCAGTTCGTTGGCGGCGAAGTCGGCGTTGATGTTGAGGATCTGGCCGGTTTCCGTCTCGCCGAGGCTGGCGATGACCGGGATCGAGCCGGCGCGCAGGCTGGCTTCGATCGGCGCGAGGTTGATCTCGCGCACGCGGCCGACGAGGCCCAGGGCATCCTGGTCGAGGAAGTCGGCCGTGAACACGCCCGACGGCACCGAGGTGGCGCGAGTGCCGACTTCCTGCAGGGCTTCCACCAGGCGCAGGTTCTGCGCCTGGAAGACCTTGCGGACGATCGCCAGGGCTTCCGGAGAGGTCACGCGCAGGCCGTTGACGGTCTTCTTCTCGATGCCGGCGGCCTGCAGCTCTTCGTCGAGCTGCGGGCCGGCGCCGTGCAGCACGATGGGCGTCAGGCCCACCTGCTGCAGGAACGACAGCGACGAGGTCAGGTCGGGTAGTTCGTCGCGCAGCACGGCGCCGCCCACCTTGACCACCGCGAAACGCGCGGCGTCGAGCTGGGAGAAGCGCTTGAGGTACTGCTGGATCTCGCGCGCGCTGCCCATGGCGGAGAGCAGGCGGACGATGGTCTTGCGGGTGTGCTGGTTAGATTCCACGATCGACGATCCGATGGATGGTCTGGGCGTAATGCCCAAGTTGTTCGAGAGCGACCCATTCGTCGGCGGTGTGCGCCTGCGCGATGTCGCCAGGGCCGTAGACGAAGGACGTGTAGCCACCCTTCGAGAACAGCGCCGACTCGGTCCAGAAGTCCACCGCGTTGCCGACGGGGATGTTCAGTTCATCGGCGATGTCGCGGGCGGCCAGGCGACGGGTTTCCGCCGTCGCGGTGTCACCGGCCGGCAGCGAATCGCCGCGGAAGGTTTCGCCGAATTCCACCGGATGCGGTTCGACCAGCGTGCGGAAGGTTTCCAGCAACTGGTCGGCGTCCATCGACGGCAGCGGACGGAAGCCGAAGCGCACGTCGGCCGTCGGTGCGATGACGTTGGCCTTGATGCCGCCTTCGACCTTGCCCACGTTGAAACGCAGGCCGGTGAGGCCTCCGAAACGTTCGTGCGACAGCGACTGGACGTGGTCCAGTGCTGCGGCGCCCCAGCGAATCGCCTGGTGCAAGGCGCTGTCGGACGGCTTCTGGTCACCCGAGGCATGGCCTGCGCGACCAAGGAAGCGCATCTGCACCGACAGGATGCCCCGATGCGCGAGCACCGCTTCACCCTGGGTGGGCTCGGCGACGATCACGGCCTCGTAGTCGCGCGGCGTCTTCAGGAAGCCGTCGATGCAGCGTGCGTCGTTGGCTTCCTCGTCGGTGGACAGCAGCAGGGCCATGTCGCCCTGTGTCGCGTTGGCCACCGCCACGAGCGCGGCGGCCGCGCCCTTGATGTCGCACGCGCCCAGGCCGATGGCACGATCTTCCGTCACGCGCAGCTCGAACGGGCTGGCCGTCCAGTGCGGGGAGTCCGGCACGGTGTCCAGATGCACGTTGAACAGGTACTTCGGCTTGCCGCGCACCGCGTACAGGTTGACGGCACCGGCGCCGAAATCGGTCACCTGCACGTCGAACCCGGGAAGGTTCGCGCGCAGGTAATCGAAGATGCCACCGGTACCGATGGTTCGCGGCGGGTTGCGCGTGTCGTGGCTCACGAGCGCGCGCAGATGGGTCAGGGTGTCCTGGAGAAGTTTATCCATGGGTCGGGATCACTTGCCGTTGGCGCGGTCGACTTCGGCCCAGAGCGTGGAGCTCATGCCGTAGAGCTTGATGAAGCCTTCGGCCTCGGCGACGCCCCAGTCGGCGGCCTGCGCGTAGGTGGCCTTGGCGGACTGGAGGATGTTCTTCGATTCCACCTTCACGGCGTACACCGAGCCACCACGCGTCTCGATGATCACCTTGCCGTCGACCTTGCGCTGCGTGGAGGCAAGGAAGGCTTCCAGGTCGGCCTTGATCGGGTCGTTGAAGAAGCCTTCGTAGGCCACTTCGGTCCACTTGCGACCGATTTCCGGCTTGAAGCGGTTCTGCTGCTTGGAGAGCACGGTCTCTTCGAGCGCACGGTGCGCGGTGAGCAGCGCGGTGAGCGCCGGCGCCTCGAATACGATGCGGCCCTTCAGGCCGATGTTGGTGTCGCCGGTGTACAGGCTGCGGCCCACACCGTACTTGGCCAGCTCACGGTTGAGGAAGCCGAGGATCTCCGGACCGGTGGCGGCCTTGCCGTTCAGCGACGTGGCCACGCCCTTCTCGAAGCCCAGCTCGACACGCAGCGGTTCGGACGGCCATTCGGCACGCGGCGCGCACCAGCCGATGGCGCCTTCGCCCGGGATTTCCCATGCGTCGATCTCGCCGCCGGAGATGGTCACGCCCAGCACGTTCTCGTTGATGGTGTAGTGCTTGGTCTTGGCGCGGACTTCGAAGCCCTTCTCTTCCAGGTACTTCTGCTCGTAGGCGCGCACCTGGGTGTGTTCGCGCTGGATCTCGCGAATCGGGGCGACGATGGTGTAGTCGCCGAGCGCCTTCACGGTGAGGTCGAAGCGGACCTGGTCGTTGCCCATGCCGGTGCAGCCGTGGGCGAAGAACTTCGTGCCCAGCTCGTCGCAGCGCTCAAGGGAGGCCTGCACGATGAGGTAGCGGTCGGACACCAGCAGCGGGTACTGGCCCTGGTAGAACTCGCCGGCCTGGATCAGCGGGGTGACGAAGCTGTCCCAGATCGCCTGCGCGGCGTCCACCGTACGATGCGAGGCGGCGCCCAGCTCCGTCGCGCGGTGCTCGATGTACTCGCGCTCCTCGGCCGAGACGCCACCGGTATCGACGAACACGGTATGCACGGCATAGCCGCGCTCCATCAGGTAGGGGACGCAGAAGCTGGTGTCGAGGCCGCCCGAGAAGGCGAGGACGATATCGTTGCTGGACATGCTGGCTCCGGAAAGAAAGTGGTCGTAGAAAAAAGGGGAATCAGAAACCGAGGCCGGACTTGGCGCCCGACTGGGAAAGCAGCGAGGCCATGATCGCCTTCTGCACGTGCAGGCGGTTCTCGGCTTCGTCGATGGCGATGCAGGCCGGCGAGTCCATCACCGCGTCCGTCGCCTTGATGTTCCGGCGCAGCGGGAGGCAGTGGCTGAACAAGCCGTTGTCGGTGAGCGCCATCTTGGCCTCGTCGACGATGAAGTGCTTGTTGGCGTCGCGGATCGCCTTTTCCTCGTCCCAGCGGCCGAAGTAAGGGATGGCGCCCCAGCTCTTGGCGTAGATCACGTGCGCGCCGCTATAGGCCGACTCGATGTCATGCGACACCTGGAGCGATCCACCGTTCTCGCGGGCGTTCTGCTTGGCGAACTCCATGTAGCGCTCGTCCAGCACGTATTCCGGCGTCGGGCACAGCAGGGTCACGTCCATGCCCATCTTGGTGGCGATGAGCAGGGCCGAGTTGGCCACGGCCGTATTGAGCGGCTTGGGGTGGTAGGTCCAGGTCAGGACGTACTTCTTGTTCTGCAGGTCGCCCAGGTGTTCCTTCAGGGCCAGCGCGTGGGCCAGCTCCTGGCAGGGATGGGTGATGGTCTCCAGGTTGATCACCGGCACCGTCGCGTAGCGAGCAAAGGCGGCCAGCACCTTGTCCTGGCGGTCCACCGACCAGTCCTGGAACTTCGGGAAGGCACGGACGCCGATCAGGTCGACATAGCGCGAGAGCACGCGGGCCACTTCGGCGATGTGTTCCTCGGTGTCGCCGTCCATAACGCTGCCCACCTCGAACTCGATGGGCCATGCATCCTTGCCCGGCGACAGCACCACCGCATGGCCGCCCATCTGGAAGGCGCCCAGCTCGAAGCTCGTACGCGTGCGCATCGACGAGTTGAAGAACAACAGCGCGATGGACTTGCCCGCCATCTGCTGGCCCTGCGGGGAGCGCTTGAACTCGGCGGCCTGCTCGAGCAGGGCGTCGATCTCGGCGCGGCTATGGTCCTGGGTGGAGAGGAAATGGCGAACGGTCATGACGGTCCAGGGCGGTGGGTGGCGATGGATGGGAGGAAAAACCGGAAACGGAAACAAAAAAACCCGGCACATGGCCGGGTTTTTTAGTCGATACGAATGAAACGCGCGCGACAGCCTACCCGGCCAATTGTCCGATGTACGGTCGACGAGCACGCGAGGTCATTCCTGCGGCCATACGGGCGCTGGTAAGGACGATCGCGGTGTAGACGGCGTTGGACACGGCGGAGCCTGTCAAGGTGGAAACGCGATCATGCCGTGGATTGGTGCGTTGCGCAACAGGTCTAGCGCACAAAAAAGGCCGCGATCGCTCGCGGCCTTTCCTGTACTGGATCGCCTGCCGGGTTCAATCGGCCGGCGCGACGTTCACGCGGACCCGCAGGCGCTCGCCCGGGTCGTAGTTCAGGCGCGAGACATAGACTTCGCCGCGATAGCGGTATTCCACGTCGTAGCCGGCGATGCGGCGCTGCTCGGAGACCGTGCTGACGTCGCGGCAGCGGGTTTCGGTGCTCTGGTAGGTCCGGTCATCGCCGCGCGAGACATTGTTGCCCACGGCGCCACCGGCCACCGCGCCGACCACCGTGGCGGCCGTACGGCCATTGCCCTTGCCAATGGTGTTGCCGAGCACGCCGCCCACGACGGCGCCAAGGATGGTGCCGGCGGTGCTGCCCTGGCCCTGCTCCTGGTGAACCACCTGCTGGTCGTAGCACTCCTGCCGGGGCGTCTCGACACGCGAGACACCGTAGACGGGATCGACGCGCAGGACGTCGGCCCAGCCGTAATGGGTGTTGTCGTCCGGACCGGACGGGCCGGGCGGACCATAGCGGCCATCCTGCGCGTTGGCGCCGGTGGCGAATACCGCAAGGATGAGTGCGGGAATGAGCAGGCGAGACATGTAGAAAAACCTCCAGCCAGGCGCACAGAACGCCTACTGGCATGCATTTCACCAAGTTCACGCTGAATCGACGCTTAGAAGTGCACCGCGACGGAATCACGTCGCGTGTCAACCAAATTCGACCCTGCGCGTACGCCCGTGGGGCGGCCGGCTTGCTACTATCTCCGACCGGCCGCCCGCCGCGCCCGTCCACGGATTCCAGATGCCGATCTCGCTCTACAACACCCTGTCGCGCCGCACGGAGGCGTTCACACCCCTCGATCCCGAGCGGGTGACGATGTACGTCTGCGGGCCCACCGTCTACAACTACATCCATATCGGCAATGCCCGGCCGCCCGTCGTCTTCGACGTGCTCGCCCGGCTGATCCGGCGGACCTACCCGAAGCTGGTCTACGCCCGGAACATCACCGACGTGGACGACAAGATCAACAAGGCCGCCGCCATCGCTGGCGTGCCCATCGGCGAGATCACCGGCAAGTACACCCAGGCCTACCGCGACGACATGGCCCGACTGGGCGTCGCCCCGCCCGATGTCGAACCCCACGCGACAGCCCATATCCCGCAGATCATCGCCATGGTCGAGCGACTGATCGCGAGCGGCCACGCCTACCCCACCGAAGGCCATGTCCTCTTCCATGTGGACTCGTTCAAGGACTACGGCGCCCTCTCCGGCCGCGATCCCGATGAACAGATTGCCGGTGCCCGAGGCGAAGTCGCCCCAAACAAGAAGAGCCCCCGGGATTTCGTACTCTGGAAGCCCTCCGACGAGACGCTACCCGGCTGGGACAGCCCCTGGGGCCGCGGCCGTCCGGGCTGGCACATCGAGTGCTCGGCCATGAGCGAGACCCACCTGGGCGAGACCATCGACATCCATGCCGGCGGCGTGGATCTCACCTTCCCGCACCATGAGAACGAGATCGCCCAGAGCACCTGCGCCCACGGCGGCAAGGTTTTCGCCCGCTACTGGCTGCACAACGGCATGCTCACCTTCGACGGCAAGAAGATGTCGAAGTCGCTGGGCAACGTGCTCCAGTTGCATGAACTGCTGAACAAGCACCCCGGCGAGGCACTGCGCCTGCTGCTGCTGCGCGGCCACTACCGCCAGCCGCTGGACTGGTCCGACGCCGCGCTGACCCAGTCCGTGCGCACGCTGGACGGCTGGTACGGCGTGCTGCGCGACCTGGCCGACGTGCCGGTCGCCGAAGTGACGATCCCCGACGCCGTCGAGGCCGCGCTGTGCGACGACCTGAATACCCCGCAGGCCCTGGCCGAGATCTCCCAGTTGGCCGACGCCGCACGCCGCGCCAGCGGTGACGAGCGCGCCGCGGCCAAGGCCGCCCTGCTCGGCGGCGCCGGCCTGCTGGGCCTGCTCCAGGAAGACCCGGAAGCCTGGTTCCGCCAGGGCAGCGACGGCGAGAGCGTGGACGCCGCTGTCATCGAGGCGAAGCTGGAAGAACGCCGCGCCGCCCGCGCCGCGAAGGATTTCGCCCGTTCGGACGCGATTCGCGACGAGCTCAAGGCGATGGGCATCGCTATCGAGGATGGCGCCCAGGGCACTCGCTGGAATGTGGTGAAGGCATGAACGTTCCCCAGGAATCCAGCGCCGCCGAGGCACAGGCCGCGATCGCCGAGGAATTCGGTTTCTTCGGCGACTGGACCGAGCGCTATCAGTACCTGATCGACCTGGGTCGCCAGCTTCCGCCGTTCGCGGAAGAGAAGAAGACCGAGGAACACCGCGTGCACGGCTGCCAGTCGATGGTGTGGCTGATCCCCTCGGGCGATCCCTCGCGCATGACCTTCGAGGCGACCAGCGACTCGGCCATCGTCTCAGGGCTGATCGCTCTGGTGCTGCGCGTGTATTCGGGCCGATCGGCTTGGGAGATCGTCGACACCGAGCCGGCCTTCGTGCAGGAGATCGGCCTGGCCAAGCACCTCTCCCCCACCCGCTCCAACGGCCTTGCCGCCATGCTGGCGCGGATCAAGGCGTATGCGGCCGAGGCGCTAAAAAACTGATGTAGGAGCGCGCTTGCGCGCGATCGCGCGCAAGCGCGCTCCTACAGGTCAAGGCTGCTCGCTGCGCTCGCGCACGTCCGCGAAAGACCAATCCCTGACCAGGCTACCGTTCTCCCACACCGTCTCCATCGCGTGCTCCCAGCCATGGTCGGGCACCATGTCCTCGACGCGCTCGGCATCCACGGGAATGGGTACGGTCTTGAAGGTGCCGTACTCGCGATGGCGGATCAGCGTGAGGCGACCACGCTGGGAAAACTTGCCGGCATCGGTGATCGGCGCCTTGAAGACATCCACCCAGCGTCCGTCGATGCGCGCGGCCGAGCACTTCAGCGCGAATTTCTGCGTATCGCGATCCACCTTCTGCAATAGTGCGCCGCCCATGCCGAAGGCGATGTTGTCGGCGGCATAGCCTGCGCCCGTGATACGTTCGAGGATCGCCCGAATGCTGTCCGGATTTACGCCGTCCCCCTGGATCAGACGGACATGGTTGAGCAACTTGAAGCCCTTGCCGTTCTTCGTGTGACCGAAGGCCTCGTCGAGCAGTGTGATGCACTGATGCACCACCTCCACCGGGTCACCCGAATCCGGACGCACCACCAGCGTGCCGCCCGAGGCGATCACTTCGTCGCGCAAAGCCTTGCCCCAGTGCTCGCGGATGGCATGGAAGATGTCGTAGCTATCGGACACCACGGCGACAAGACTGCCCGGCTTGGCAAAGTGCCGGAGCATGTTGCGATAGGCGTCGACCTCGCGCTCGCGACCCCAGCTCGTGATCGTGCTGTGCTCGGCGGCAGGAATCGAATAGCCGGCCATCGGTTCGCCGTAATACGTGTGGGCGGCTAATACCCCCTGCACCGTGTCGGTGCCTCGGAAGTTCACCAGATGTGACATGCCGCCGATCGCGGCCGACTCGGCGCTCGACACGCCGCGCGCGCCGAAGTCATGCAGCTTGAACGGCAACTGGCCTTCGACATCGTCGCTGGTCCGCTCAAGGAAGGCGCGGATGGTGCGCTTCACCTGCCAGCTCAGCGTGGCCACGGTCACCGGATACCACAAGCGCAACAGCAGGGTCTCCAGGTAGCTCGGCAGCCAGTAAGCCTCAGGGTCGGTCGATTCGATGGTGACGAGGGCCTGGTGCGTCGGTACCACCATGCCTTCGGGCACGGCGCGGATACGCATGGGCAAGCGGCCGCCATGCACGTCCACGATCCGCCGCCAGCCCGCCTCGTTGAACGGTTCGCCATGGGCCGCGAAGAAGTCACGAGCCTCGTCGACGTTGGCATGCGTGACGGGCGTGGCCAGCCACTCCTTGAGAATTGCCTGAAGTCCGAAGAACACCGTCTTGTCGTACACGCCACCGCGCGACTCGACGTAGAAGAACGTCCGGTCGGTGCCAGGCGGGTACTGCAACCAGTGGCTCGCCTTGTAGCTGTCGGTGTTGAGGATGAGGTTCTGCAGGTGGCGCATGACGGAAGCTCCTTCGCGTCCGGAAAGCCAGCGGTCTTTCTGCGGGCGGTCGTTGCCGGGATCAACCACGGCCAAGAAAGAATTCAAGGATGTACCGGTGGTCTTCGTACCTCAATGGCCGGGCCGAAACGAAGAAGCCCCGCGATGGCGGGGCTTCTTGTCGAACCAGGGGGCGTGGATCAGTCGCCCATCTGCTTCTGAAGGTGCTCGCGGCGCTCCTGCGCGTCGAGCGTGAGCGTGGCGATCGGACGGGCGTCGAGGCGCTCGAGACCGATTTCCTCGTCGGTTTCCTCGCAGAAGCCGTAGCGGCCTTCCTCGATGCGGCGCAGAGCCTTGTCGATCTTGGAGATGAGCTTGCGGTAGCGGTCGCGGGTACGCAGTTCCAGCGAGTTTTCGGTCTCGCGGGTGGCGCGCTCGGCCTCGTCGCCGACGTCACGGACTTCCTCGCGGAGGTTGTCCATGGTCTGTCGCGACTCCTCGATCAGATCTTCGCGCCACTTCTTCAGCTTGGCGCGATAGTAGGCGAGGTGCTTCGGGCTCATGTACTCCTCGCCATCGTTATCGTTGGGACGATAACCGGCGGGGAGGTCGATGATGGTGGTAGCCGGCAGCGCGTAGCGGCCGTCCTCTTTGGTGATGCCGTTTTCAAGAGTGGTGCTGTTCATGCTGAATTGCGCAGATTTCTCAGTTCTGGATGGGGAGGCGCTGGCCACCGCGGATGCCTTGCGACCGTCGGTCGCGGCCGCATCGTTGGCATGGGCGGTTTTGGCCGCCGGTGCCGGCGTGGCCTTGGGCGCGGCCTTCACCGGCGCCTCGGGCGTCTTCTTGGCCGTCGCAGCCTTGCTGGCGGCGGCCGTCGTCTTCTTTGCCGCGGTCGGCGCGGCAGGCGCCTTGGCTGCGGGCTTGGTTACGGCCTTGGCGGGCGCTTTCGTCGCTGCCTTGGCCGGTGCCTTCTTCGCGGCGGCCTTCACCGGCGCGCTCTTGGCGGGAACCTTCTTCGCCACGGCCCCCGCCGTCTTGGCCGGCGTCTTGGCCGCCTTCGCCACGGCCGGCGTGGCCTTCTTCACATCACCAGCCCCGCCTTTCTTGGCGGCGCCCTTGGCAGCTGCGGAACTACTAGCGATTTTCGCCATATCCTTCACCTCGGTGGCCGTGGCGGCGGGGTGTTATAGCCCAGATGCGTTACCCCAGCAACCTTCTTCTGGGATACTGTCGGCTGGCATACGCCGGTCGACACCTGGCCTTCAATCAGTGACCCGCCTCCTCCTTCTACTGTTGTCCTTCTACAAGCGGTGGCTCAGCCCCCTCCTAGGGGCCCGCTGCCGGTTCCATCCATCGTGTTCCGATTATGCACGGGTTGCCATAGCCCGCTTCGGGCCGGCGCGCGGCGCCGTCCTGGCCAGCTGGCGCATCCTGCGCTGCCAGCCTTTCTGCGAGGGCGGGCATGATCCCGTGCCGGACCAATTCACTTTGCGCCGCTGTGGCGCCCAAGGAGCCCATACCCATGACTAACGCCTGGCTCATCAAGAACGCCGAACTGATCAACGAAAACAAGCGGTTCACCGCGGATGTCCGCGTCCGCGACGGCAAAATCGCGAAGATCGCGCAAGGACTGGAAAAGGAGCGTGACGAAGAGGTTATCGACGCCACCGGCCTGTGGCTGCTGCCGGGAATGATCGACGACCAGGTCCACTTCCGCGAACCGGGCCTCACCCAGAAGGCCGACATCTTCCACGAGTCGCGCGCCTGCGCGGCCGGCGGCATCACCAGCTACATGGAAATGCCCAACACCAAGCCGCCGGCGCTTGACCGCGACACGCTGGAGGCCAAGTACACCCGCGCCGCCGAGACCTCGGCCGTGAACTACGCCTTCTACATGGGCGCCAGCAACGACCATCTTGAACACATCCGCAAGCTCGATCCCAAGGCCGCCCCGGGCGTGAAGGTCTTCATGGGCGCATCCACCGGTAACATGCTGGTCGACAACCCGGAGACGCTCGACGGCATCTTCCGCGACACCCCCGTGCCGATCATCACCCATTGCGAAGACACCCCGATGATCGACGCCAACCACGAGAAGGCGCGCGAGAAGTACGGCGAGGACATCCCCGCCTGGGAACATCCGCACATCCGTTCCCGCGAGGCCTGCATCAAGTCCACACGCCTGGCGATCTCGCTGGCGAAGAAGCACAACACCCGCCTGCACGTGCTGCACATCTCCACCGCCGACGAACTAGCCCTGTTCGAGCCGGGCCCGATCGAGGGCAAGCGCATCACGGCGGAAACCTGCGTCCACTTCCTGCATTTCGGCGGCAAGGCCGATTACGACGAGAAGGGTTTCTTCATCAAGTGCAATCCGGCGATCAAGGACGAGGCCGACCGCGAGGCCATCACCAAGGCGCTGGCCGAAGGCCGCCTCGACGTGCTCGCCACCGATCACGCCCCGCACCTGCTGGAAGAAAAACAGCAGAAATACGACAAGGCCCCGTCCGGTCTGCCGCTCGTGCAGTTCGCCCTGCAGGCCGCGCTCGAGCGCGTCACCGAAGGCAAGCTCACGCTGCAGCGCGTGGTGGAGACCGTGTGCCACAACCCGGCGAAACTGTTCAACGTGAAGGATCGTGGCTTCCTGCGCGAAGGTTATGCAGCCGACCTGGTCCTGATCGATCCGAAGAAGTCGCATACGGTGACTCAGCAGGAAGTGCTCTCCAAGTGTGGCTGGACACCCTTCGAAGGCACCACCTTCAGCCACAGCATCGCCTCAACCTTCGTCAATGGACAGCGCGTGTGGGATGGCAAGAAGCTCGACGATTCCGTGCGCGGCCAGCGCCTGGCCTTCGATCGGTGAGGCGCATCGCACTCGCCCTTGCGGCGTGCCTCGTGTTCCCGGTGGCCCACGCAGTCACCACCGACCTGCCACCCAGCGTCTCGCAGGGCGGCCTGGTCATCGGTCACGCGGCGCCGGGAACGCGCGTCGCGGTGGCGGGCAAGCCGGTGCGCGTCGGCGACGACGGCACCTTCGTTTTCGGCGCCGGCCGTGACGAGCAAGGCCCCATCGTCGTCACCGTGGGCGGCACTCGCCACACGCTGACGGTGACGCCCCGCGACTGGCCCATCGAACGCGTGAACGGCGTGCCGCCGAAGACGGTGAACCCGCCGCCGGAGATCGCGAAGCGCATCCAGCGCGAGCAGGCCGAGGTGGTCGCAGCCCGCGATCGCGACGATGCGCGCGAGGACTTCGCGAAAGGCTTCATCTGGCCGGTGACCGGACGCATCAGCGGCCGCTTCGGTAACCAGCGCATCTATAACGGCGATCCCAAGGCGCCGCATTCGGGCATGGATATCGCCGTGCCGGAAGGCACGCCGGTGAAGGCGCCCGCCGATGGCGTGATCACCTTCGCCAAGCCGGATCTCTACCTCACCGGCGGCACGGTGCTGCTCGACCACGGTTTCGGCCTGTCGTCGAACTTCCTCCATCTGTCGCGCATCGACGTAAAGGTGGGCGAGCACGTGCGGCAAGGCCAGGTGATCGGCGCAGCAGGCAAGACAGGTCGTGCGACGGGGCCGCACGTGCACTGGGGTTTCAACTGGTTCGGGACGCGTCTGGATCCGTTGCTGCTACCTGGCATCCGTCAGCCCTGACGACCACCATCGCGGACACGGTCCGCTCCCATCCCTTCGGTAGGGCGGAGCGTGGCCGCAATGGGATCAGCCGCGGGCCTTGCTGGCGAAGGCCACCGCGTCATGCGGATGCAGGCTTTCGTGGTGTGCCACACGCACGTGGAAATCCGCGACGCCCGTGTCCGCGTCCAGCGTCTTCTGGATGCGCCTCGCGGCATCCTCGCAGAACATCAGGTTGCCGCCGTTGGCCAGCGCGAACGCCTGCTCGTCGGCGCGCTTCACCGCCGTCTGCACGGGGGTGCCAAGCGCATCCTCCACGCGATCGATCATGCCGATCAGGTCGAAACCGCCCTCGCCTGCCGGACGCACGCGAATTGTCGCGGTGCTGCGCTGGGCATGGGGCGTGGCGACAATGCCCTGCTCCGTGCCCAGCCACGCGAGGATCGTCTCGCGATCCAGCGACAGGTCGGCGGGGAAGGCCTTCGCGAAGCTGTCCTGGATCAGCTGGCGCGACAGCGCCGCCGATGCCGGACAAGTGGACGAATAGACCACGTCCGTCATCAGTTCCAGATGGAAATGGCCATCCGAACGCAAGGTGGCATCGATGGTGATCGGATACGCGCGCCAGCCACTGTTGTCGCTGCGTAACGCACGACGACGCACCAGATGCTCGAAGCCGATGGTGATGCGCGCATGGTCGGACAGACCCTCGTGCGAGGCGAGGAACCGGCCAAGCAGCTCACGTACCCCGATCATGGTCAACGGCCCCGCCGACAACGCCTCGGATACCAGCAGATAAAGGCGCGACATATGGATGCCACGCACATCGGCCTTCACGAGGTTCACGAAGGCACCCACCCGGGCGCCCGTGGCGCGAACGTCGCCATCACCGGCATCGAATGCCACAGGCATTTCCATGCCGTCCATGCCGACCCAGTCGAGCGTGCCGGGAGCGACCGCGTGATCGTGGGATGCGACGTCGGGAAGCAGGCGGGTCGGGGAGTCTTGCGTGTACATCGGGAAGATCCTTAGGGCAGGTCGTCGGATGACCGACTCACTGACAGGACATGGGGGAGACGGCGGCGGCGGTCAATGGCGAACAAGAGAACGCTCCGTTCACCCCTGGCGGGAAGCCGCCTGACGCGCCGAACGCCATGCGCGGAACGCCGTGGCCGGACCGGTACGCGACTGGCGGCGATGTAGCTCTACGAAAGGTTCAGCCGCCTTGGCGGCGCCACGCGCCGTGGCCAGCGCCGTGCGGCCCTCCAGGCCACGGAAGGTGCTAAGGGGCTCACCCAGCGCCAGCGCCTCGTCCAGACCCGCTGCAAGGTCCTGCAACTGCGCACGCAGGGCATCGCGACGAGCCGGGGAATCGTCCTTCAGCTGTCCGCGCGACAGGCCATGGCGGGCCAGACGGGACATCGGCAGCGGCAGGCGTTCGCGCTCGGCATCCAGTTCGAGCCGGGACAGCGCGAAGACCAGGTGCGACAACGTGGCGATCCGGGTGGCGGCCTCGGATGGTGCCGTCGGGCCGAACCACCAGGCGTTCTCCAGTGCCGCCAGCGCGCCATGCATGTTGCGGGCGGCGACGACCTGGGACGCGAAGTCCGAGGCCGTGCCCTGCTCGAGCTGAGCCATCGCCGCAAGCACGGGAGCGAGCCAGAGTCGCCCATCCACCTGGCGTGCGCGCTCGCTGGCGAACAGCACCTTGGTCAACGGATGGCGGCCGCCACTGGCGGCGGCGCCGGAAAGCTCCTCCGCCCACCATTGCAGCTTGGCTGCGGCCACCTGGGGCTCACGAATACCGTAGGCCGAGGCGATCAGCTCCTGCTCGAAAGCCGCCAGCGCCACATGCTCGTCGCGTACGGCCGGATCGACGAAGCCCAGCGCGACGCGCTGCTGGGGCTGCACCGCCAGCCATTTGTCGACGAAGCTCTGGGTCGCGCCTTCGGTCACGCCGCCACCTCGATACCGAGCAGGGTCGCCAGCTCGTCCGGGTGGTCGATCACCAGGTCGGCGCCCCACTCTTCCGGATTGCCGCCGTCCAGGTAACCCCAGCGCACAGCCACCGTGTACAGGCCGGCCGCATGACCCGCCTGCACGTCGCGACGATCATCGCCGACGAACACAGAGCGCATGGGAGCGCAGCCCGCGATCTCGCATGCGCGGATCACAGGCGCGGGGTCCGGCTTCTTCACCGGCAGGGTATCGCCAGCCACGACGGCGGCGGGCTTCCAGTGCGGCACCGCCTTCGGCAGCAACGCCTCGGTGAGGAAGCCGGGCTTGTTGGTGACGATGCCCCAGCGCATGCCGGCGGCTTCGATGCCGCTGAGCAGCGGCTCGACGCCATCGAACGGATGCGTGCCGGCGAGGCCCATGTTTTCCTCGTAGATGGCGAGGAAACGCGGGACATGGCGCAGCACGGCGTCGGCGTCGAACTCGGGGAAGGCCACGGCGATCATCGCGCGCGAACCGCGCGAGACGACTTCGCGTAGCGGCGCGAACTCAGGGTGCGGTGCCTTGAGTTCGTCGCACAGCTGCACGATGGCGGCGTAGAGATCCTGCGCGCTGTCCAGCAGCGTGCCGTCGAGATCGAAGAAGATGCCATCAGGCTTGAAAGGTAGTGTCGTCATGCGGCTTTCCTTGCGGACAGAACGTAATTCACCGAGGTATTGCCCGACAGGCTCGCGTTGCGCGTGATCGGGTTGTACGCCAGCCCCTTGATGTCCTCCAGTTCGAGATCGAACTGGCGCAGCATGCCGGCCACCTCGGAGGGTTTGAGGAACTGCGCGTAATGATGCGTGCCGCGCGGCAGCAGGCGCATGAGGTACTCCGCGCCGACGATGGCCGCACCGAACGCGGCCGGCGTGCGATTGAGCGTGGACAGGAACAACTGGCCGCCCGGCTTGAGCATCGCCGCGAGATCGCGGATCAACACCAGCGGATCGGGGACATGCTCGATCATCTCCATGCAGCACACCACGTCGAACGAGGCGCCTTCGCTGGCAGCCAGTTCCTCGGACGATTGCACGCGGTAGTCGACGCTGAGGTTGGATTCGAACAGGTGAAGCTTGGCGATCTCGATCAGCTTCTCGCCGAGGTCGATCGCGGTGACATTCGCACCGGCGCGGGCCAGGGCCTCGCTCAGGAGGCCGCCGCCGCAACCCACGTCCACCACCTTCGCGCCGCGAAGGTGGGCACGGCCGCCCACGTAGGCGGCGCGCACGGGGTTGAGGTCGTGCAGTGGACGGGATTCGCCATCGGGATCCCACCAGCGGGCGGCGAGTTTTTCGAAGCGCGCGATTTCTTCCGCGCTGACGTTGGCATGGGACATGGGGCTACCTCAACTGAAACGGCGCACGCGCCACTCATGGATAGTGAGCGTCGACGAGCCGCTGGTGTGCAGCGGATCGTCATGGGCGATACGGGTGGCCTCCTCGAGGCTGCCTGCGCGCAGCAGGTAGGCGCCGCCGGTGCCGTCGGTGAACGGACCGGTCGTGTCGAGCGCGCCTTTGGCGATCAGGTCATCGAGGAAGGTCTTGTGGGCTTCGCCGGCCGAGGCCTGGAACGCAGGCTTGCGAATGGCGAGAATGAGGTACAGGTGGTCGGTCATGCCGGGTCCTCCGCGGCGATGCGTTCACGCCAGCCACGCGCCTTCTCGCGGATGGCGTCGATGTCGACGTCGACCAGGCGCTTGTTCGCGAGCTTGCGCGCGCCGTCGATCCACACGTCGCTGACCTGGTGGCGGCCCGTGGCGTACACGAGCTGCGAAGCCACATGGTAGAGCGGCTGGGTTTCGAGGTCGTCGAGACGCACCGCGGCGAGGTCGGCGCGCTTGCCCGGCTCGATCGAGCCGACGCGGTCGCCCAGACCGATGGCCCTGGCGCCGTTGAGCGTGGCCGCGCGCAGCGCGCTGGCCGCGTCGAAGGCGGCCGCGTCACCGGCCACGGCCTTGGCGAGCATCGCGGCGGTGCGCATTTCGCCGAACATGTCCAGGTCGTTGTTGGACGCGCAGCCGTCGGTGCCGATGCACACGTTCACGCCCGCCTTGCGCAGCTTCTCTGCCGGGCAGAAGCCCGAGGCCAGCTTGAGGTTGGATTCCGGGCAATGCACCACCGAGACGCCGGCAGCGGCGCAGGCGGCGATCTCGCCGTCGGTGAGCTGAGTCATGTGCACGGCGATGAGACGCTCGTTGACCAGGCCCAGCTTCTGCAGGCGCGCGAACGGACGGATACCGTCCTTCGCGGCGCCCTCTTCCACTTCCTGCGCCGTCTCATGCGTGTGCAGGTGCACGGGGATGTCGAGCTGGTCGGACAGCACGCGGATGCGCTCGAAGTTCTCGTCGGACACCGTGTACGGCGCGTGCGGCGCGAAGGCGGTGGTCAGCAACGGCTCGCCACGCAGCGAGTCGTGCACTTCCTCGGCGCGCTGGAAGTATTCGTCGGAGGTCTTCGCCCAGGGCGTGGGGAAGTCGATGATCGGCAGGCCGATCACCGCGCGGAAGCCCATCCGGCGATACGTCGCCGCGATGACATCCGGAAAGAAGTAGTTCTCGTTGGCGCAGGTGGTGCCGCCACGGATCATCTCGGCGACGGCCAGTTCCACGCCGTCGCGGATGAAGTCCGGACCCATCACGCGGCCTTCGGCCGGCCAGATGTGTTCCTGCAACCAGACCATCAGCGGCAGGTCATCCGCGAGGCCACGCAGCAGGGTCATGGGGTTGTGGGTGTGCGCGTTGACCAGGCCCGGGATGAGCGCATGCTCGGCAAGCGTGACGCGCTCGCGCGGCGTGTAGTGCTTGCGGGCCTCGTCGGTCGGGAGGATCGCAAGGATCTCGCCGCCGTGGATTGCCACGGAGTGGTCGTCGAGGACGATGCCGTGCGGCTCAACGGGGACGACCCAGCGGGCTTCGATAAGGAGGTCGATGTCGATCGGGGAAGAATTCATTCAGTGCCTCAGGGAAGCCGGATACCAGAAATCGCGGAACATATCGGAACCGTAGGACTTTCCATCGTAATGGAGCATCGTACGGACGGTTCGCGTGCCCGTCTGCTTAAAGTCGCCATCACTGTCTTGCGTGCGCGTGACATGGGCGGTGAGGGAGAGGTCGGCGAAGCCGTGGCTCGTCGTCTTTTCTACCGCGATGGTCATGTGCGCGGATTCGCTGACGCTGCCCGAACGGGGCATGCACGACGTGCCTTCGATCTGCGCCCAGCCATCGAGATTGCTGCCGAACACAGCGCGCAAGCGGTCGCCTTCGCGGATCCAGAGCGTCAGTTCCGACGAGGCGTCGGCGTCCGGACAGCTCGCGCCGCGCGCGCTGCTGGAAAACACGACACCGAAGGCCCGAACCTCGGGTGAAAGACGATACGGAGCGGTGTCGATGCGATAGCTGCCGACCTCGGTCGAGGCGTCCTCCTCGATGGTGGAGCGATCGGCGGCGAGCACCTTGCCGCCCGCGACCAGGGCAACCACCTGCTCCTTCGAGCCATCCTGCGAGCCCGGGCCTTCGTGCTTCGTGTCGAAGGCGATCGCGGCGATGGTGGTACCCGCGCTGCCGGGCATGGCCTTGCAGCTCGCCGCGGCGATGAGGCCACCGTCCTCGGTCCAGGACACGAGCTTGCCGTGGATGCCCGCCCAGGACGCCACGGCGGCGACCACGCCATCCGCGCAGGGCTGCTCGTCGGCATGGGCCAACGGAGCCCCCGCGAGGGCCAGCAGGGGCAGGAAACGTAGGATCGAGCGCATGGGGAGCATCCTGGTCACCATAAAGAAACGGCACGGCGCCCCGGGGGCCGCCGTGCCGATCAACCGTGCGAAAACCGGCTGCCTTACTTGACGCGGCTGTCGTACTCGCCGGTGCGGGTATCGACCTTGATGATTTCGTCCTGGTTGACGAAGAGCGGCACGCGGACCACGGCACCGGTTTCCAGGGTGGCCGGCTTGCCGCCGCCGCCCGAGGTGTCACCACGGACGCCCGGATCGGTCTCGACGATCTTCAGCTCGACGAACTTCGGCGCCTGGACGGCGATGATCTGGGTTTCGTTGAAGAGGGTGATCTGGCACTCCTCGTCGCCCTTGAGCCACTTCCAGGCGTCGCCCATGGCGGCCAGGTTGGCGCGGTACTGCTCGAAGGTCTCCGAATGCATGAAGATCCACTCGCGGTCGTTGCCGGTGCCCTCGATGTACGAGAACGAGGCGTCGGTGTCGACGGCGTTGGCTTCCTCGTAGGAGTCGCTCGACTTCAGGGTGAGCTCGGTGGTGCGGCCGTCCTTCAGGTTGCGCACGCGAATACGGGTGAACGCCTGGCCCTTACCCGGCTTGATGAAGTCGGCTTCGGTGATGACCCAGGGATCACCATTGTGAAGGATCTTCTTGCCCGTTTTGACGTCATTAAGGCCAAGGGTCGCCATGCGTTTCTTGCTCCAGAGGTGAATCCGCCCGCCGGGCGGCTAAAATAGGGGGCTATCGGGGGCCATATGGCCCGCCCCAAGGCCGACCATGATAACCGCAAGCCCCACCTCCCGCCTATCCGCGCCCGCCACGGGCTGGCGCGAGCTTTGGCGGGACGCCATCACGGACGCCGCCGAGCTGCTGGCCGCCGTGGGCCTGGCCCACCGCACCGACCTGCTGCCTCCGGACGACGCCGGCTTCCCGCTGCGCGTACCGCGCGGCTTCGTGACCCGCATGCGCCAGGGCGACCCGGACGACCCCCTGCTGCTCCAGGTGCTACCACGCCAGGCGGAGCACGTCGAGGCGCCTGGCTACACGGTGGACGCCGTGGGCGACATGGCCTCCCGGGCCAGCCATGGCGTGCTGCACAAATACGACGGTCGCGCCCTGCTGATCGCCAGCGGCTCCTGCGCCGTGAACTGCCGCTACTGCTTCCGCCGCCACTTCCCCTACGGGGACGAGATCGCCGCCGCGTCGCAGTGGCGCGAGGCCCTGGCCCACGTGGCGGCCGATACCTCGATCCGCGAGCTGATCCTGTCCGGCGGCGATCCCCTGTCGTTGGCGACGCACAAGCTCGAGGAATTGACCCAGGGCCTTGCCGCCCTACCCCACGTAATCCGCCTGCGTATCCATACGCGCCTGCCCGTGGTGTTGCCGGAGCGCATCGACGACGCCTTCGTGGCCTGGCTGTCCGCGCTGCCGCTGCAAAAGGTGGTGGTGCTGCACGCCAACCACGCCAACGAGTTCGACGCGGGCGTGGACGCCGCCTGCGCCCGCCTGCGCGATGCCGGCGCCACGCTGCTCAACCAGTCCGTGCTGCTGGCCGGCGTGAACGACGACGCCGACACCCTGGCCGCAATGTGTGAACGCTCGTTCGCCGCGGGCGTGCTGCCCTACTACCTGCATCAGCTCGACAAGGTCACCGGCGCGGCGCACTTCGAGGTGCCCGACGACAAGGCGCTCGGCCTCGTCGACGCGCTGCGCGCCCGGCTTCCCGGGTACCTCGTCCCAAAACTCGTACGTGAATTGCCCGGGGACCCGTCGAAACGCCCCGTTGCCGATTCGGCGCGCTAGTATGTCGATCTTCCGGTCGGCGACATGCGACCGGACCGCGTTTGGGGGAAGCGGGGCGGGTAACCGTTCCGCGGGGTGAACAAGGCGGCAACCGGAACGGCATGAAACACGACAACGTCATCAGGATCCTCTTCATCGAAGACTCGGTGGAAGACGCCGAGCTGTTGATCAACGTATTGCGCAATGGCGGCATCGCCGTGCGTCCCGCAAGGGCCACGAAGGACGAGGAGGTCCATGCCGCCCTCGACGAGCTCCAGCCGGACCTCGTCGTCCTGAATCCCGCGGTGCCCGGCATCGAGACGTCGGCGGTCATGCGCCGTATCGACGCCAGCGGCCGCGACATGACCCTGGTCGCCGTGGTCGACGGCATGGACACCGACACCGTCGCGGACCTGTTCGCCAGCGGTGCGCAGGGCGTGGCGCTGCGCCGCCACTCCGACCAGGTGCTGGCGGTGGTGAGGCGCGAATTCGAGGCACTGTCCACGCGTCGACAACTGCGTCGCATGGAGACCTCGCTGCGCGAGACCGAGCGGCGTTGCGACGCCCTGCTCGACTCGTCCCGCGATGCCATCGCCTATGTCCACGAAGGCATGCACGTCAGGGTAAACCAGGCCTTCCTCGAGGCCTTCGGCTTCACCGAGGCGGACGACGTGATCGGCCTGTCGATCCTCGACCTCGTGGCGAACAGCCACGCCGACGAGCTGAAGGCGGTGCTGCGCGGCCTGTCGCGCGGCGAAAAACACGCACCGCTGGACCTGGTCGCGCGCCGCGACGACGACCGGACCTTCAAGGTGGTGGCCGAGTTCGCCCCCGCGTCCTATGAAGGCGAGGCCTGCGTGCAGATTGTCTTCCGCCAGCAGGCCGTCGATCCGGCGCTGGTGGCTCAGCTGCAGCGCGACCCGGTCACCGGCCTGTTCAATCGCGCGCGTACCCTCGAACACATCGACCAGGCGGTCGCTTCGGCAGCCGGCGGCAACGAAGGGCAGGCCGTGTTGCTGCTCGAACCCGACAACTGGAAGGACATCGTCGCCAGCGTCGGCATCGGCAATGCCGACCGCGTCCTGTCGACCCTGGCGAGACGGGTCGAGGACGTGATCGACGACGAGGATGTCGTCGGCGTCCTTGGCGACCATACGCTCGGCTTCATCCTCGGCTCACGCGGCGACCTCGAGCACTCGGCCCTCGCCGAGCGTCTGCGCACGACCGTGGCCGAGCACATCTTCGACGCGGGCAGCCGCTCGGTCACCCTCAGCGTCACCATCGGCGGCGCCCTGCTCGCCGAGAAGAACGCCAACGCCGAGACCGTGCTCGACCAGGCCAGCGCCGCGCTGCGCAACGCCCAGAACCAGGGCGGCAACCGGGTGGAACTGCACGACCCCAGCGCCCGCGAGAAGGCGGAAGCCGAGCGCGAGCAGTACTGGCTGGACCTGGTCAAGGAGGCCCTGGCCGACGACGGCCTGCGCCTGTACCACCAGCAGATCATCAGCCTGCAGGACGCCGCCGGCGAGTTCTACGAGATCCTGATCCGCATGCGCGGCCCCAAGGGCGACGTGCTGCCGTCGTACTTCCTGCCCGTCGCCGAGCGCAACGGCCTGCTGCCAGCCATCGACCGCTGGGTGCTGGGCCATGCCATCGACGCCCTCGCTCATCGCGAAAAGGACGGCCTGACCACCACCTATTTCGTGAAGATCACCCTGCAATCGGTCGAGGACCCCGACCTGCTGCCCTGGTTGAAGCGCCGCCTGGAAACCGCGCGCCTGCGCCGCAGCACCCTCGTGATCGAGATGCCCGAATCCAAGGTGCTTACCAGCCTGCGTCCGGTTCAGGAGTTCGTGAGCGGCTGGCGCAAGTCTGGCGGCCGCTTCGCGATCGAGCAGTTCGGCTCGGGCCTCAACTCGTTCCAGATGCTGACCCACGTCGAGGCCGACTACCTGAAGATCGACCGCAGCTTCATGACCGACCTGCCTCAGCATCCGCAAAACCAGAAGAAGATCGCCGACATCTGCCGCGAGGGCCATGCCTCGGGCAAGCAGACCGTGGCCGAATGGGTGGAGGACGCCGTCAGCACCTCCCTACTGTTCGCCTGCGGCGTCGATTTCGTGCAGGGCAACTTCCTCCAGAAGCCCGCCAAGGTGCTCGCCGAGGAATACATGCCCCTGTGACGGCCCGGGTATAATCGGCGGCTGCCCCGCATCCGCCTCAGGAACCTCCCATGTCCCACGCCACGCTGACCGCCCTTTCGCCGCTGGACGGCCGCTACGCCGCCAAGGCGGCCTCGCTGCGCCCCATTTTCAGCGAATTCGGCCTGATGCACCGTCGTGTGCACGTGGAGATCCACTGGCTGCTCGCCCTGGCGAAGCACCCGGGCATCGTCGAGCTGCCGGCCTTCCCGGCCGAGGCCGTGGGCCGCCTGGAGGCCATCGCCGATGGCTTCTCCGTCGACGACGGCGAGCGGATCAAGGAGATCGAGGCCACCACCAACCACGACGTGAAGGCCGTGGAGTACTTCATCAAGGAGCGGATCGGCAACGACCCCGCCCTGGCCCAGGCCAAGGAGTTCGTCCACTTCGCCTGCACCAGCGAGGACATCAACAACCTCGCCTACTCCCTGATGCTGCGCGATGCCCGCGAGACGGTGCTGCTGCCGGCCATCGACCAGGTGATCGGCAAGCTGCGCGCCCTGTCGCACGAGCACGCCGGCCTGTCGCTGCTGTCGCGCACGCACGGCCAGACCGCCTCGCCCAGCACCATGGGCAAGGAACTGGCCAACGTCGTGGCCCGCCTGGAGCGCCAGCGCCGCCAGCTCGTCGCCATCGAGATACCCGGCAAGATCAACGGCGCCGTGGGCAACTACAACGCGCACGTCATCGCCTACCCCGAGGTGGACTGGCCGACCCTTGCCGCCGGTTTCGTCGAAGGCCTGGGCCTCACCTTCAACCCGTACACCACGCAGATCGAACCGCACGACGGCATCGCCGAGTTCGCCGACGTGCTGCGCCGGATCAACATCATCCTGATCGACCTGGCCCGCGACGTGTGGGGCTACATCTCGCTGGGCTATTTCCGCCAGGCGCTCAAGGCCGGCGAAGTCGGCTCGTCGACGATGCCGCACAAGGTCAACCCGATCGACTTCGAGAACGCCGAAGGCAACTTCGGCCTCGCCAACGCCCTGCTCGGCCACTTCGCCGAGAAGCTGCCGATCAGCCGCTGGCAGCGCGACCTCACCGACTCCACCGTGCTGCGCGCGCTGGGCACCGCCTTCGGCCATTCGATGGTGGCGCTGGAGTCGCTGATGAAGGGCCTGGGCAAGCTCAACGTGAATGCCGACCGCGTCGCCGCCGACCTCGACGGCAGCTGGGAAGTGCTCGCCGAAGCCGTGCAGACCGTCATGCGCCGCTACGGCCTGCCGGAGCCGTACGAGCAGCTCAAGGCCCTCACCCGCGGCCAGGGCATCACCAAGGACTCGATGCGCGCCTTCATCGCCGGCCTGGATCTTCCGGCCAACGCGAAGCAGGCCCTCGCCGATCTCACCCCGGCCAGCTACATCGGCCTCGCGGACAAGCTCGCGCGCGAGATCTGACCGAGGATTTGCTTGTAGGAGCGCGCTTGCGCGCGATGGGTGCTTGCCGCGACCGGTGATCGCGCGCAAGCGCGCTCCTACAAAAGCTGTCCCACACCGCGACGCCCCAACAAAAAACGCCAGTCTTTCGACTGGCGTTTTTTGTTTACCCGATGACCGAATCGATCAGCAGCCGTGCTCGTTGCCGAACGGGTCGTCGAGGACGATCGTGTCGTCGCGGTCGGCGCCCGTGGCCACGAGGGCCAGCTTGCAGCCCGAGAGTTCTTCCACGGCGCGCAGGTAGGCGCGGGCGGCGAGCGGCAGCTTGTTCCAGTCGCGGATACCCGCGGTGGATTCTTCCCAACCCGGGAACTCGAGGTAGACCGGCTTGCACTCGTCCCAGCCGTCCGCATCCAGCGGGGCCAGTTCGCGACGCTTGCCGCGGTATTCGTATGCGATGCAGACCTTGATGCTTTCCAGGCCGTCGAGCACGTCGAGCTTGGTGATCGCCAGGCCGTCGATGCCGTTGATCTGCACGGCGCGCTTCAGCGCGACGAGGTCGATCCAGCCGCAGCGACGCGGACGCCCCGTGCTGGCGCCGAACTCGTTGCCCTTCTTACGGAGCAGCTCGCCCATCTCATCGTGCAGTTCGGTCGGGAACGGGCCGCCGCCAACGCGGGTGGCGTAGGCCTTGCAGATGCCCAGCACGTAGTCGATGTCACGCGCGCCCACGCCGGTGCCGGCCAGTGCGCCGCCCACCGTGGTGTTCGACGAGGTGACGTACGGATAGGTGCCGTGATCGATGTCGAGCAGCGCGCCCTGTGCACCTTCGAACAGGATGTTGCCACCCTCGCGACGCACGTCGTGCAGGATGGTGGCGACGTCGTCGACCATCGGCTTGATGTACTCGCCCCAGGTGAGGGCTTCGTCGAGGACGGTCTGGTAATCGACCGGCTCGGCCTTCAACCACTGGGTGAGCACGAAGTTGTGATACTCGACGGCAGCCTTCACCTTCTCCGGCAGCTCGTGCGGGTACATCAGGTCGGCCACGCGGATCGAGCGACGGGCGATCTTGTCTTCGTAGGCCGGGCCGATGCCGCGACCGGTGGTGCCGATGGCCTTGGCGCCGGAGGCGACTTCGCGCGCCTTATCGACGGCGATGTGGTACGGCATGATCAGCGGCGTGGCCGGCGAAATCTTCAGGCGGGCGCGGACATCGACGCCCTGGCCTTCCAGCTCGGCGATTTCGCTCATGAGCGCGGCCGGCGACAGCACGACGCCGTTGCCGATGAGGCACAGCGCGTCGTCGCGCAGGATGCCCGAGGGAATCAGGTGCAGGACGGTCTTCTTGCCCTTGATCACCAGCGTGTGGCCGGCGTTGTGGCCGCCCTGGAAACGCGCGACGGCGCCGACGCGCTCGGTGAGCAGATCGACGATCTTACCCTTGCCTTCGTCGCCCCATTGCGCGCCGAGGATGACTACTGACTTGCCCATGATGATGATGCTCTCTTCAAGGTAGGTTGCCCCGCCAGGGGCGATGTGGAGATGGTTCAGCGCTGGCGGCCGGGGCCGTCGTTGAGGTAGCGCAGGAATTCGGAATCGGGTTTCAGCACCAGGGTGCCCTTGCCGTCGGCGAAGGCTTTGCGATACGCGGCGAGGCTGCGATAGAACGCAAAGAATTCGGGATCCTGGCTGTAGGCCTGGGCGTAGATGGCGGCCGCCTGGGCGTCGCCGTCACCCTTCACTTTCGTGGCGTCGCGATTGGCGTCGGCCAGCAGCACGAGCCTCTGGCGATCGGCGTCGGCGCGGATGCGCTCGGCGCTTTCCTGGCCCGTGTAACGCAGTTCGTTCGCCAGCTGCGAGCGCTCGGCGCGCATGCGCTTGTAGACAGAGCCACTGACTTCGTCGGGCAGGTCGATGCGCTTGATGCGCACGTCGACCACGGAGATGCCGAGGTTCTTGCGGGCGACGGCGTCGGTCTGCTGGCGCACGCGCTCGGTGATGTCCTTGCGGCCACCGGCGATCAGGTCTTCGAGCGGACGAGCATTGAACTCGTAACGCAAGGCGTCCTTCACGATGGGCGTGAGGCGCTGCACGGCCTGGATGGTTTCACCCGAGGTGGCACGGTAGAACGCTGCGTTATCGGCGATGCGCCACTTCACGTAGAAGTCGACGTTGACGCTCTTCTTTTCCAGCGTGAAATAACGCTCGGGCTGGGCATCCAAGCCGAGGATGCGATTGTCGAAGCGCATCACCTGCTGGATGACCGGCACCTTGAAATGCAGGCCGGGCTTGTAGTCGGCGCGCACGATGCGGCCGAACTGCAACAGCAGCGCGTTCTCGCCTTCCTTCACGACAAAGGCACTGTTGAAGCCGAGCAGGACCAGGGCGACGACGATGAGGCCGGAAATGATCTTCACTGGGCGTTCCCCTGCGCGTTCGGCTCGGTGGTCGCGGACTGCACGACGGTGCCCACGCCCGGCACGTTGCGGACGGTCGTGTTCGACGAGCCTTCCACCGGCAACTGGATGATGTTCTTGCCGTTGGTGCCGTCGATGACCTTGGGATTGCCGGCCATCACTTCCTCCACGGTTTCCAGCCAGAGGCGACGACGGGTCACTTCGGGCGCGGCCTTGTATTCCTTGAGCAGCAGGTTGAAGCGCTCGACGTCACCGTTGGCGCGAGCGATACGCTCGACACGCTCGGCCTCCGCCTCGGCGCCGATACGCGCGGCATCGCCACGGGCCACCGGTACCACCTGGCTTTCGTAGGCACGCGCCTTGTTCTCTTCGCTCTGCTTGTCTTCGCGGGCGGCGTTGACGTCGTCGAAGGCGTCCTTCACTTCCTTCGGCGGAGCCACGTTCTGGAAGCTGACGCCGGTCACGGTGACACCCGCGTCGTACTTGTCGAGCGTGGCCTGGAGGATGTCCCGGGTCTGCTGCTGCAGGGTTTCCTTCGCCGCGGGCGCGACACCGGCGGCGGGCGCCTGGTCCGGCGCCGTCGGATCGGCACCCGGCGTGGTCAGGATGTTGTCCATGATGTTGGCGCCCACCACCGAACGCACGGCCGCCTCGGCCGCGCTCGAGATGGTGCCGTTCTCGATGTCGGCGTTCGAGTACAGGAACTTGCGGGCATCCGCCACCTGGTACTGGACGTTGAAATCGATCGCGATGATGTTCTCGTCGCGGGTCAGCATCGACACGTTGTCCGAGATGGAGCGGATCTGGGTAGTCTCGACCTTGGTGACCGTCTCGATCGGGCTCGGCGCCTTGAGATGGAAGCCGGGCGGCAGGATGCGCGAGAACTCGCCGAAGCGCAGCACCACGCCGACCTGGCGCGCATCGATCACCGTGTAGCTGGACACCAGCAACCAGGCCACGATGAACACACCCACGATGGCCGTGACGCCACCGCTACCGGCACCAAACTTGCCGAAGCGGGATTTGAGATTCTTGATCGCGCCGTCGAGGTCGGGCTTGCGCCCGCCTTGCCGGTTGCGGTTCCAGGGATCCTTCTGGCCGTTACCGGGTTCGTTCCAAGCCATGGGCGGCAGTCTCCTTCGGGGACCGGAGGGTGGGCGGCTGGCAAGCCTTGATCAGGCCGACACGGCAAGAGCGAACGGCGGGCGTCATATCGACCCGGCGCCGCGCCGGATCGGCACGCAAACAGTGGCAATTCTACCAGAAGGCCATGGCGATGCGGCGGGTCAGAAATCCGCCTGGGGTGGTGCGATCAGGTCGCGTAAAGGCCTGGCATGCTCGTCGTCGCCCAGCAGCGGCGCCAGCACGGAGCGTGGCGCGTCAATGTCGAGGTGCCAGCCATGCTCATCGACCGCCTCACCGGCGATCGCGCCGGCGGCCTTGAGTCGCGCATGCAGCCGGCCCGCCGTGAGAGGAAGCTCAAGGCCCGCGCGGATACGGTCGCCACCCAGCAATTCGCCAAGCGCTTCACGCAGCCCCTCGAGCCCCTCACCCGTATGCGCGGACAACCAGACCTGGCGAGGACGGCCGTCGTCTCCGCGATCGACACGCGCCTCGGTATCCACCAGGTCGATCTTGTTCATGACGGACAACTGCGGCACGTCGCCCGCACCGATCTCCTCCAGCACCTCGTCGACCACTCGGCGCAGCAATTCGCGCTCCTCGTCGGCGGCATCGCTGACATGGATGAGCAGGTCGGCATCGCGGGCTTCGGCCAGGGTCGCGCGGAAGGCCGCGACCAGGTCGTGCGGCAGCTCACGGATGAAGCCGACGGTGTCGGCGACCACTGCGGGGCCGCAGGACAAGCCGTCGATCTTGCGGACCGTGGGATCGAGCGTGGCGAACAACTGGTCGGCGGCATAGACACCGCCGGTAGTCAGCACATTGAACAGCGTGGACTTGCCGGCATTGGTGTAGCCGACCAGGGCGACGCGCGGGACGGTGTTGCGCAACCGCGCACGGCGCTGCTGGTCGCGCTGAACCTGAACCTTTTCAAGGCGCTTGGTCAACATCTTCACCCGCTCGGCAAGCAGGCGTCGGTCGGTTTCAAGCTGCGTTTCGCCCGGGCCACGGTTGCCGATGGCGCCGCCACGCTGGGCGTCCAGATGGGTCCAGCCACGCACCAGCCGGGTGGCGATGTGCTTGAGCTGGGCCAGTTCCACTTCGAGCTTGCCCTCGTGCGAACGGGCACGCTGAGCGAAGATGTCCAGGATCAGGCCGGCACGATCGACCACGCGAGCCTTGAGATGCTTCTCGAGGTTTCGCTCCTGGACGGGCGTGAGCACGTGGTCGACCAGCACCAGGTCGGCCTCCAGGGCGCGCACGGCCTCGGCCACTTCCTCGGCCTTGCCACTGCCGATATAGAAGCGGGGATTCGGGGTTTCCACCCGGGCGGAAATGCTAGTCAGCACCTCGGCGCCTGCCGAGGTCACGAGTTCGGCGAATTCCTCGCCACGACGGATCGCGTCGCCTTCGCCGCGCGAATGCGGCAGCACCAGGACGGCCCGGTCGCCTTTCTTTTGCCTATCGAACACTTAGCGGAATAACCTCATGAATGGTGAAGGGCGCGCGCCGCCTACGCGTACGTGCGCCCAACGCACTTATATGGGATTCCGTCGAAGGCCCCTCAACCCTCGGCGTCGCCCGACACCGACTCCGCGTGGTTCTCATGACCACCGACCCGCACATTACGGCTCGGCACCACGGTGGAGATGGCGTGCTTGTAGACCATCTGGCTCACCTGGTTGCGCAGCAGCACCACGAACTGGTCGAACGACTCGATGGTGCCCTGCAACTTGATGCCGTTCACCAGGTAAATGGCGACCGGTACGCGCTCGCGGCGCAGCGCATTCAGAAACGGATCTTGCAACGATTGCCCCTTGGACATTTTTCTTCTCCCCTACGTATTTTTATTGTGCGGGTCCGGGTAAAGAACGCCCCGCGGCGCCCCGGCCCAAATTTTTTGAATCTTAACTGCATTTAAATGCCATCTGGAAGCGTCTGTCGTGACGATTTCGGCATTCCAAGAAACAGCCCCACGGCGGCCGCGGCTTCCGCCAACGGAGGAGCCGTGTCCGGGTCGAATGTCCGTGCATCCAGCTCGCTCCGCAGCCAGGTGATCTGCCGCTTGGCGAGTTGCCGGGTCGCATAGATACCACGGTCGCGGAATTCCGTCGCGTCACCGCGTCCGTCGAGGTATTCCCACGCCTGACGATAGCCCACCGCGCGGATGGCGGGCAGGTCCGCATGCAGGTCGCCCCGGTCGCGCAGCGCCCTCACCTCATCAAGCAGCCCCTGCCCGATCATCTGATCAAAGCGCAGGGCGATCCGCTCGTGCAGCGCGGCCCGCTGTTCCGGCAGCAAGGCCAGCTTGAGCACTCGCCAGGGAAACACGCGGCGCGCCTGCTGCTGCAATTCACTGATCGGTCGCCCGGTCAGCGCCATCACTTCGAGCGCGCGCTGGATACGCTGGGCATCGGCCGGTTTGATGCGCTGCCCCGCATCCGGATCCATGGCGGCCATACGAGCATGCATGGCGGCCCAGCCCAGGCTCGCGGCTTCGGCGGCGATCCGCTCGCGGACGGCGGGATCCGCCTCCGGCAACGCGGACAATCCGCGCTGCAAGGCCCGGAAATAGAGCCCCGTACCGCCAACCAGCAAGGGCACCTTGCCCTCGCCTGCCACCTTCGCCATGGCGGCCTCGGCATCCGTCGCGAAATCGGCCGCCGAATACGGCTGAGCAGGGTCGCGGATGTCGATCAGCTCATGGGGATAGCGCGCCAGCGTGGCGGCATCGGGCTTGGCGGAGCCGATATCGAGCCCCCGATACACCAGGGCAGAGTCCACCGAAATCAGGCCCACCGGAAAGCGATCGGCCAGATCGCAGGCAAGCGCCGTCTTTCCCGACGCGGTCGGGCCCATGAGGAAGATGGCGAGGGGGCGCTGGTCGATGGACATGCCGGTCCCTGGAAGAAAATCGCCGGCCCTGGGCCGGCGATTTTCAGGGGATCAGTTACTGCTGGGTCTGGGGGTCGTAGGCACCGCTGGAGGCTTCCTTACCCTGCATGCGATCAGGCAGTGCGGCCTTCTGCGGGGTGTCTTCCAGGACGCGCGCGTCCTTCTCGACGGCGTTCAGACGGACCAGCTCGCCCTTCTTGTCGTAATAGACGGCAAAGCCATAGTCGAGGGCCATGCGAGCCATGAAGCCAAGGTGGGCGTCGCGGATCTTGGAGTCGTCGCTGGGCACCAGCAGCACGGTCTTGGGCAGCTTGCCCTGGTCCTTCAGGTAGGCGAAGTGACTGCCCGTATCGGCCGCCGAAAGCACGGCGCCATCGACGAGGAACTGGCCGCTCTTGTACGCCTTGAGGGTGACGTCGAACTTGCTCTGGCTGGCGGCGGACGCGGCCTGGTCGTCCTTGGAGACGCCACGGTGGCAGCCGGCAAGCACCAGCAGGCTGGCGAGAAGGATCGCCGCGGCGGCGCGGGCCATCAGGGTGGGAACTCGGATCATCGGTGTCTCCGTGGATCGGGTGCGGCTTCGGAAAGGGGCGAGTCTACCGCGCACGGGTTTCGTGCGCGGCTGGGACGCGAAAGGCGTTCAGGTGCTCGGCAGCGTCACGCCGCGCTGGCCCTGGTACTTGCCACCGCGGTCGGCGTAGGACACCTCGCAGACCTCGTCGGATTCGAGGAACAGCATCTGCGCCACGCCCTCGTTGGCGTAAATTTTCGCGGGCAGCGGCGTCGTGTTCGAGAACTCCAACGTGACGTGGCCTTCCCACTCGGGCTCGAGCGGGGTCACGTTCACGATGATGCCGCAGCGAGCATAGGTGCTCTTGCCCAGGCAGATCGTGAGCACGTTCCGCGGGATGCGGAAATACTCCACGGTGCGCGCCAGGGCGAACGAGTTCGGCGGGATGATGCAGACGTCCGACTTGATGTCGACGAAGCTGCCCTTGTCGAACGCCTTGGGGTCGACGATGGTCGAGTTGATGTTGGTGAACACCTTGAACTCGTCGGCACAGCGGACGTCGTAGCCGTAGCTGGACGTGCCGTAAGACACGAGACGGTGGCCGTCGCGCTCCTTGACCTGGCCCGGCGCATACGGCTCGATCATGCCGTGCTGCTCGGCCATGCGGCGAATCCACTTGTCTGACTTGATGCTCACTTACGGTCTCCCTCGCTGGAGCGGGAAAGGTATAGGAACGCCCCTTTCCACGCCACTTGTTTACGTGTTCTGGATGACGATCTTGGGGAAGGAAATGGCTTTGTTGCGGGCCTGGAGCGACAGCTTCGCGGCAGCCGACCGGGCGATCGCCCGGTAGCGCGCCGCGAGGTCCGACTCCGGTATCGCCGCGACGGTCGGCTTGCCGCCGTCGGCCTGCTCACGGATGCGGATGTCCAGCGGCAGGTCGCCGAGGTAGGCGATATCCGCCTCCTCCGCCATGCGCGCGCCGCCACCGTGGCCGAAGATATGTTCCTCGTGGCCGCACTGGGAGCAGACATGGGTGGCCATGTTTTCCACCACGCCCAGCACCGGGACCTCCACCTTGCGGAACATCCCGAGCGCCTTGCGGGCATCGAGCAGGGCGATGTCCTGCGGCGTGGTGACGATCACCGCGCCGGACACCGGCACCTTCTGCGACAGCGTGAGCTGGATGTCGCCCGTGCCGGGCGGCAGATCGATGATGAGGTAGTCCAAGCCGTCCCAGCGCGTGTCGGTCAGCAGTTGCATCAAGGCCTGAGTGACCATCGGGCCGCGCCAGATCATGGGCGTGTCCTCGTCGATCAGCACGCCGATGGACATCGCCTGCAAGCCGTGCGCCCGCATCGGCTCGATACTCTTGCCGTCCGGCGAGACGGGCTTGCCGGACAGGCCAAGCATCTTCGGCTGGCTGGGACCGTAGATATCGGCGTCCAGGATGCCCACGGTGGCGCCCTCGGCGACCAGCGCCAGGGCCAGGTTGACCGACACGGTGGACTTGCCCACGCCACCTTTGCCCGATGCCACGGCGATGATGTTCTTCACGCCCGGCAGGGGGGCCAGTTGGCCCTGGACCTTGTGGGCGTGGATGCGCCAGCTCACGGACACGGCCGCGGAGGCGATCGCGGACTCGGCCTCCAGGGCCGCCCGGGCCGCGGCGGCGGCCTGCTCCACGTAGCCGACGGCCGGGTAGCCCAGCTGGATATCGACGGACACGCGGTCGCCATCGATACCGACGGCGCGGATCGCGGCAGAGAGCGACTGCCCGGAATGGGGATCGATGACGCGGTCGAGGACGCCGCGCACGAGGGTTTCGCTGGCCTGGGTCATGGGGAGAAGTGAGGAAAATCGAAGATGACATTATTATGCCAGCCTGGCGCTGCCACCGGTTTAGCTGGCGCCACGCCAGCCCCGATCGCGCGCAAGCGCGCTCCTACACAAGCTGCCCTGTAGGAGCGCGCTTGCGCGCGATTGCTTCACCCGTGGCGCGATGCAACTTGACGATTCCCGCCCCGCTTAGTCAGTCTCACCCCATACCTGACCGTATGGGGAGTCCCGATGCTTGTGAAGCACCTGATCCGCACCACCGCCGCCCTCGCCTTCGCGACGGCCACCCTCCCCGCCTTCGCCGCCACCGATACCCCGGTCGGCAAATGGAAGACCATCGACGACACCACCCACGAGGTGAAGTCGGTCGTGGAGATCACCGACAACGGCGGCGTCCTGGAGGGCAAGGTGCTCCAGGTGCTCAAGCCCACGCCCGGCGCCGCCAAGGACGCCAACGGCCACCTCATCTGCGCCAAGTGCGACGGTGAGCGGAAGAACAAGCCCATCGAGGGCATGACCATCCTGTGGGGCCTGAAAAAGGACGACGACGTATGGTCCGGCGGCCAGATCCTCGATCCGTCCAAGGGCAAGATCTACAAGGTCACCCTGAAGCTGGTCGATGGCGGCAAGAAACTCGACGTCCACGGCTACATCGGCATCTCGCTGATCGGCCGCAGCCAGGAATGGGTCCGCGACGAATAAGGCGCATCGCGCGCAAGCGCGCTCCTACAGTGGCCTTTTGTAGGAACGCGCTTCGGCGCGAAACCCCAGCAGGGGAATGACCCCCATGCCATAATCCCCGGTCCCATAGCCGACCGTGCGAATCATGGCCCGCCGCATCCTCGTCACCAACGCCCTCCCCTACGCCAATGGCCCGCTCCACCTGGGCCACATGCTCGGCTACATCGAAGCCGACATCTGGGCGCGGGCGCAGCGAATGCAGGGTAACGAGGTGTGGTACGTGGCGGGCGAGGACGCCCACGGCACGCCCATCATGCTGGCGGCGGAAAAAGCCGGAAAGACGTCCGAGCAATACATCGCCGACATCCGCGCCGGCCACGAAGCGGACTTCACCGACTTCCACTTCAGCTACGACCAGTACCACACCACCCATTCGCCGGAAAACCAGGACCTCGCCACGGCGATCTACCTGCGCCTGCGCGACGGCGGCTATATCGCCCGTCGCAACATCCAGCAGCTGTACGATCCGACGCGCGACATGTTCCTGCCGGATCGCTACATCAAGGGCACCTGCCCCAACTGCGGCACGCCCGACCAGTACGGCGACAACTGCGAGAACTGCGGCGCCACCTATGCGCCGACCGACCTCGTCAACCCGTATTCGGTGATGTCCGGTGCCACGCCGATCCTGCGCGACTCCGAGCATTACTTCTTCGAACTGGGCAAGTTCGAACAGCTGCTTCGTGACTGGTTCGCCGGCACGTACACCGATGGCAAGCCCACGGCCGACAGCAGCGTCGTGGCCAAGCTAGGCGAGTGGATCGACGGCGGCCTGCGCGACTGGGACATCTCCCGCGACGCACCTTACTTCGGCTTCCCGATCCCCGACGCCCCGGGCAAGTTCTTCTACGTGTGGCTCGACGCGCCGGTGGGCTACCTCGCCTCGTTCAAGGCGCTGTGCGAGCGTACCGGCCTGCGCTACGACGACTTCCTCGGCAAGGACAGCACTGCCGAGATGCACCACTTCATCGGCAAGGACATCATCAACTTCCACGGCCTGTTCTGGCCCGCGATGCTGCACGGCGCCGGACTGCGCGTGCCGACCGCGCTGCACGTCAACGGCTACCTCACCGTGAACGGCGCGAAGATGTCCAAGTCGCGCGGCACCTTCATCCAGGCTCGCACCTACCTGGACGCCGGCCTCGATCCCGAAGCGCTGCGCTATTACTTCGCCACCATGCTCGGCCCGACGCCGGTGGATGTGGACCTCGACCTCAAGTCCTTCGAGGACAAGGTCAACTCGCACCTCGTCGGCAAGTGGGCGAACATCGCCAGCCGCACGGCGGGCTTCCTGCACACGCACTTCGACGGCAAGCTGGCCGACCGCTTCGACGACGAGGCCACCGCCATCTGGCGCGACCTGCTCGCCCAGTACGAAGGCATCGAGGCGCTCTACGAAGCCGACGAGTACGCCGAGGTCACCCGTCGTTTCGTCGCCATGGCCGATGCGGTAAACGGCTACATCGCCACGAAGGCGCCGTGGGTCATCGCGAAGGACGAAGCGCGTCGCGTCGAGCTGCAGCAGGTCTGCACCTTCGCGATCAACGCGTTCCGCCTGCTCTCCGGCCTGCTCAAGCCCATCGTGCCGATCACGGTCGCCGGCGCCGAGCAGTTCCTCGGCGGCCCCATCGAAAACTTCGCCGACGCCCGTCGCGAACTGTTCGGCCATACCGTCAACGCCTTCTCGCCGCTGTTCGGCCGCCTCGATCCGAAGAAGATCGACGCCATGGTCGAGGCCTCGAAAGAGTCACTGACGCCCGCCGAGCAGGCCCGCGAAGTGGCGAAGGCTGAAGCAAAGAAATCGAACAAGACCAAAGAAGCTCCCAAGCCCATGACCGACACCACCACGACCCACATCTCCATCGACGACTTCGCCCGCCTCGACCTGCGCATCGGCAAGGTTGATGTCTGCGAATTCGTCGAGGGCTCGGACAAGCTGCTGCGCTTCGAACTCGACGCCGGCCCGCTGGGCAAGCGCCAGATCTTCTCGGGCATTCGCGCCGCCTATGGCGAGCCGGAGAAGCTGGTCGGCCGCAACGTGGTCTTCATCGCCAACCTCGAACCGCGCAAGATGCGCTTCGGCCTCTCCGAGGGCATGATCCTCTCCGCTGGCGAAGGCGGTTCGGACCTGTTCCTGCTCGACGCCGACCAGGGTGCCGCGCCGGGCGCCACCGTTCGCTGATCGCTCCTCCGGCCGTGCGCCAGCCATGACGCCAACGCTCGCCGACCGCATCGACGACCTGCTGCCGCAGACCCAGTGCGAGCAGTGCGGCTTCCATGGCTGCCGCCCCTACGCGGAAGCCATCGCCGCCGACGAGGCCGAGATCAACCGCTGCCCGCCGGGCGGTGCCATCGGCATCGCCCGGCTCGCCACCCTGCTCGATCGCGCGATCCTTCCGCTCGACACCTCGCGTGGCGAGGAAAAGCCGCGCACGCTCGCACGCATCGTCGAAGCCGACTGCATCGGCTGTACGAAATGCATCCAGGCCTGCCCCGTCGATGCGATCCTTGGCGCCTCAAAGCTCATGCATACGGTGGTCAGCGATCTCTGCACGGGCTGTGAGTTATGCGTACCGGCCTGCCCCGTGGATTGCATCACGCTCGACCCGATGCCACAGGCCCAGGCCGACGACCGTGCGCACGCCGACACCGCGCGCCTCCGTTTCCAACGACGTGAGGCACGTGTAGCCCGAGACCGCGACATGCGCGAACGCCAGCTTGCCGCGAGCAAGCGCGATGTCGGCGCGCCGGCGGCACGCAATGCCGTACTGGAAGCCCTGGCCCGTGCCAAGGCGAAAAAGAAGGACACCCCGTGAAGAAAGCCGACATCGTCGAGATGTTCAGCCGCCTGCGCGAACTGAATCCGCATCCGAAAACCGAACTCGAATACACCACTCCGTTCGAGTTGCTCTCGGCCGTGGCCCTGTCGGCGCAAGCCACCGACGTGGGCGTGAACAAGGCCACGCGGAAGCTGTTCCCCGTCGCCAATACGGCGCAGGGCATCCTCGACCTGGGCCTGGACAAGCTCAAGAGCTACATCAGCACCATCGGCCTGTACAACAACAAGGCCAAGAACCTCATCGCGATGAGCCAGATCCTCGTGGATCGCTACGATGGGGAGGTGCCGCAGTCTCGCGAAGCGCTTGAAGAACTACCGGGCGTTGGCCGCAAGACGGCAAATGTCGTGCTCAACACAGCCTTCGGCCAGCCCACCATCGCGGTGGACACGCACATCTTCCGCGTTTCCAACCGCACGGGCCTCGCCCCGGGAGCGGACGTGCGCAAGGTGGAGGACAAGCGGGAAAAAGTGATCCCCAAGGAATTCATCCAGGACGCCCATCATTGGCTGATCCTGCACGGGCGTTATGTGTGCAAGGCACGCAAGCCGGAGTGTCCGGGCTGCCCGATCGTGGATCTTTGCGCGTTCAAGCAAAAGACCAAGGCGGCGTAGCCGCCTTGGTCGTCGTGTTGTCGTAACCGGGGGTCGCGCGCAAGCGCGCTCCTACAGGCGATCGGACTGCTAGGCGGCCTTGGGTGCGCCCTCGACGCGTCGGCCCAGCTCTTGCCAGTCGACGATCAGTTCGCAACCGCGCTTGGAAGCGTTACGGCCCCATTCGCGCAGCAGCTCCAGCGACGCCTGGTCCACATGCTGCAAGCGATCCATCACGACGCGCAGGCGGGTATTCGGCGGCACGGCTTCGAGAGTGCGGGCCATGCTCGGCACCTTGAGGAACGTAGCGGAGCCTTCCAGGTGCAGCGTGGCCTGACCGGGTTCGTCGTGGTGCTTCACGTCCATCTTCAGCTTGGAGGACAGCAGCGCCAGGCGGAACAGCGACAGACCGAAGCCGACGATCACACCGGTGAGCAGGTCGGTCGCCACGATGGCGACGGTGGTCGCAACGTAGACGGCGGCGGTGCCCTTGCCGTAGGCGGCGAGGTCCTTGATCTGCTTCGGATTGACCATCTTCACGCCGGTGAACACGAGGATGCCGGCCAGGCACGACACCGGGGTCATGCGCATCAGCCACGGCAGCAGCATCACGAAGGCGAGCAGCCACGCACCCTGGAAGATCGTCGCCATGCGCGTGGCGGAACCTGCCTGCACATTGGCGGCGCTGCGCACGATCACGCCGGTCATCGGCAGCGCGCCGAGGAAGCCGCAGATGAGGTTGCCCACGCCCTGCGCGGTCAGCTCGCGGTCGTAGTTGGTACGCACACCGTCGTGCATGCGATCCACCGCGGCGGCGGAAAGCAGCGTTTCGGCGCTGGCGATGAAGGCGAAGGTGGCGGCCGCCACCAGCAGCGTGGCATCGAACAGGCCGAACAGGCTGCCCATGTTCGGCAGGCTTACCGCCGAGAACAGGTTGGCCGGCACGTCCACGCGCTTCACGTCGAGTGCGCCCAACTGCGCCACGAGGGTCATCGCGACCACCGCAAGCAACGCACCCGGGATGAAGCGCAGCTTCGCGGGGCGAAGCTTTTCCCAGCCGAGCATGATGCCGATGGTGCCCAGACCGATCAGCAACGCGGCGGGCGCCTGCCCTTCGGCGGCACCGGTCACCGATTCCCACGCAGCGGCGGGGAGCGCCGCGAAGTTCTCGAGACCGCGAGCCTTGGGAATCGCATCGAGCAACACATGCGACTGCGAAGCAACGATGAGGATGCCGATACCCGAGAGCATGCCGGCCACGACGGCCGGCGATGTCATACGGAACCACACGCCGACCTTGCACAGGCCAGCCACGATCTGGATCAGGCCGGCAAGGAGCACGACGGGACCGAGGGCGGCCACGCCGTGCTCGCGCACCAGTTCGAACACCAGGACCGCCAGGCCCGCCGCCGGGCCGCTGACCTGCAGCGGCGATCCGGCGATGGCGCCAACGACGAGACCGCCGACGATACCGGTTATCAGGCCCGCGCTGGGCGGCATGCCCGACGCGATCGCGATACCCATGCACAACGGCAGAGCGACAAGAAAAACGACCACCGAACCTAGGAGGTCGCGGCCAAAGAGGCCCTGGGAGAAATAGGTGCGCATCGGGGTAAGTCCTTAGGCGGCGGAAGCCACCGGCAGGCGCACGGAGAACCGTGCGTGCGGCGTGGCATCGGGGATTTTGGTGGCATCCGCCTCCAGCGGACGGAAGCGACCCTCGGCGGGGTCGAAGGCGGTGATCTCGGTCTTGGCGATGTCGTAGATCCAGCCGTGGATGCGCAGGCTGCCATTGGCCATCGCGGCGGCGACAGCAGGCAGCGTGCGCATGTGCTCAAGCTGGCCGACCACGTTTTCCTCGGTGAGGTAACGCAAGCCTTCCTCGCCGTGGATCGTCGGGCGGTTCTCGGCAACGACGTAGCGAGCGACATCGGCATGCTTCAGCCACTGCTCGACCGACGGCTTGCCCTTGAGCGCCGCCGGATTCTGCAGCGCCTTCATCGCACCGCAATCGGAGTGACCGCAGATCACGATGTGCTGCACCTTGAGCGCGGTAACCGCGTACTCGATGGCGGCGACGACGCCGCTGACGTGCTGCGCGTACGGCGGCACGATATTGCCAACGTTGCGGTAGACGAACAGCTCACCCGGCTGCGCACTGAACATCAGTTCAGGCATCACACGCGAGTCGGCGCAGGTGATGAACATGGTGTGCGGGGTCTGTCCGGAAGCCAGGCGCGCGAAGAGCTCGCGCTGCTCGGTGGTCATTTCACGGCGAAACTGATTGAAACCCTGGATAAGACGTTCCATTGTGGTTCTCTCTCTTTGGGGGAGGATGGGGATGCGGACACACGGGCCCGCGAGCGCCCCGGCTCAAGCCGGCACGCGCATGCATCGATGGCACGGGGAAAGGAATGGCCGTCGCGGACGCGACGACGCACCGGATCGATCAGACGATCGGAGGACGGTGGTCCTGGCGGGGATGATGCGCGTGCGGCGGAGGCACGAGGTCGACAGGACGCGGGGTGACGCCGCGCGGCACGTTCATCACGTACTCGGGCGGAACGTCGAAGGTGTCGTCGAGGTTGTAGCTGTTGTCTTCGAGCGAGGGAACCTGGCCCGATGAATCGTCGTCCGCAGCAAACATGCCACTCATGTCATGGGAGACATGCTCCATGACGACGACATCGTCGTGCGTGACGCAAGGGTTCGCCTGCACCGCGCCGCACGCGACGAACATCGCCACCAGCACGAACATCGTGCTGAGGAAACGGCGCATAACGGTGGCGAAGGGGATACCCATGACGGCCGAACCTACCCAGCGCCCTGGTACCTTGCAAGCGCTGCGATGCAACAGATTCAGGTTTTGCGCCATTTCACATGCCAAACCGTGATAAATGCCCGTTTGTCGCAGGTACCCGGCGGCAAAAACAGTGGGAATCCGTTCACATTCTGGCTTCGCAAGCCCCCTGACGCGGTGAGACGATTCGCAGCCAGAGGACAAAAGCCAGGCAAAAGCAGGCCCCACCATCATCCCGGCACGCCGGCCCATCCCTCCACCCGCACCGAATCGAGCCACCTCCATGCATATCCTCCTGATGGAAGACGACACTGAACTGGGCGAAGCGATCAAGCACGCGCTGGAGCACCAGTCCTATGCCGTCACCTGGCTGACCGACGGACGCCAGGGCATGGCGGCCCTGGCGGACGGCTCGATCGACCTGGTTCTTCTCGACCTCGGCCTGCCCGGCAAGGACGGCTTGGAGGTGCTGGCAGAGGCCCGGCGGGGCGGCGTGAAGACGCCGGTGCTGGTGATGACCGCCCGCGACGCGCTGGAAGCGAGGATCCGCGGCCTCGACCTGGGCGCGGACGATTACCTCGTGAAGCCCTTCCACCTGGGCGAGCTGGCAGCCCGCATCCGCTCGCTGACCCGCCGCGCCCAGGGTCTCGTGGACAATCGCGTGGAAGTCGGCGGCCTCCGGCTCGACCTCGCCACCATGGAAGTGGAGTTCCGCGAGCAGCGCGTCACCCTCACCCGCCGCGAATTCGCCGTGTTGCGCACCCTCATGGAGCGCGCCGGCCGCATCGTCCGCCGTGAAAGCCTGGAAGGTTCGGTCTACGGCTTCGACACCATCGTGGATCGCAACGCCATCGAGGTGCAGGTGCACTGGCTGCGCCGCAAGCTCAGCCCGGAAGTGATCCACACCGTACGTGGCATCGGCTACATGATCCCGAGGGATCCCCAATGAAGACGATGAGCCTGCGCTCGCGCCTGACCTGGCTCATCATCGCCGTCATGGTGGTGGTGCTGATTCCCCTCGGCGCCATCAGCTACCAGCGCGAGCAGCGGGAGATGGGCCAGTTGCTCGACGGACGCCTCGCCCAGGCCGGCCGCACACTGGGCACACTGATCGCTCACGGCCAGGACGGCTACGTATCGCAGGAGCAACCCCGGGACATCGCCCTGCCCGAGGAGGCCCGGCGCGGCAGCGTGCTCGTGCCCGTCCACCCCCGCAACTACGAGCCCGAGGTGGGCTTTCAGGCCTACGACCCCGAAGGCCGAATGATCGCCGCCACCGCGAACCTCGCCGACCTGCCCCCGCCCACCGCGGCGGAACGCGGCTTCAGCGACCTGGACCACGACGGTTCGCGCTGGCGCATCTTCACGCTGAAGAACCGCTACAACCTGGTAATCCGCATCGGCGAGCGCTACGACAACCGCCGGGACATCACGCGCGGCCTCGTGCTGGAGCACACGCTGCCCCTCGTCATCGGGCTGCCCCTGCTCGCGATCCTCGTCAGCCTGGCGGTCAAGCAGGGCTTGCACCCCCTCGACCTGCTCACGCGCCTGCTCGCCAAGCGCACGCCCGGCAGCCGAAAGCCCATCGCCCTGGATCGCACCCCCGACGAGATCAAGCCCCTCATCGTGACGCTGAACCAGCAGCTTGAGCGACTGGAAGACGCGATCGAGCGCGAACACCGCTTCGCCAGCGATGTGGCGCATGAGCTGCGCACGCCCCTGGCGGCGACCATGATCCACCTGGAAAGCGCGCTGATCGCCGACGATCCGGACGAAGTCCAGTACACCCTGAAGAACGCGCGCCGCAGCCTCGGACGACTGGGGCGGCGGATTGAGCAAATCCTGGCCATCGCCCGCCTTGAAGCCGGCGCGGCCTCGCAGCACCGCATGCCCCTGGACCTGGTGCTCATCGCGACGGAGGTCGTCGAAGAGCTAGCGCCAGTGATCGCCGAAAAGGACATCTCCCTCAGCCTCAACCATGACGAGCCCGAACTGCGCGTGGCGGGCCACGAAGTGGCGCTGACCGCCATGTTCCGCAACCTCATCGAAAACGCCTTGCGATACACCCCCGAACGCGGGCAGGTGGACATCGACATCGCACGCGTCGACGGCAGGGCCGTGATCGATGTCCGTGACGATGGCCCCGGCATTCCTGCCGAGCGCCGCGAGGCGGCCTTTCGTCGCTTCCACCGCGAGACGGAGGCCGGCGCCACCGGATTCGGCCTGGGCCTGAGCATCGTCCAGCGCGCAGTGGAGCTCCACGATGCGCGTATCGACCTGCTGGAAGCCCCCGGCGGTCATGGTTTGCAGGCGCATATCGTGATGGACGCCCTGCCCCCGCCCAGCCCGGGAACGGTCGCCTGACGCAGGCGGCGGGAGGCTTTTCCCGCCCAAAAGATTTCCACAAGCATCGACGCCGATGATGCGCATGGGCGCTTCTGCCCGAGGCAAAGCCGAGCGTTATCCGTCGATGAAACCCCAAGCGCCCGAACGGCGTGCCGACCGTCATCCGCACGTCACATTCCCCGCCCTGAACGCCCCGGAGCGCCTGCCATGCTAGCGCTCGTCCGCATCGCGCTTTCGCGCCCGTACACGTTCATCGTGCTGGCCCTGCTGATCCTCATCGCCGGACCGCTGGCCGCCCTGCGCACGTCCACCGATATCTTCCCCAACATCGGCATCCCGGTGATCAGCGTCGTGTGGACCTACAACGGCCTGCCGCCCGACCAGATGTCCGGTCGCGTGATCTACTACTACGAGCGCCAGCTCACCACGTCGGTGAACGACATCGAGCACATCGAGTCGCAGTCGCTGCCGGGCGTGGGCATCGTGAAGATCTTCTTCCAGCCCGGCGTCGACATCCGCACGGCCACCGCGCAGGTCACCTCGATCTCGCAGACGGTGGTCAAGCAGATGCCGCCGGGCATCACGCCGCCGCTGATCCTCAACTACAACGCCTCCACGGTGCCCGTGCTGCAGATGGCGCTGTCGAGCAACAAGCTGTCCGAGGCGACGATCCGCGACATCGCGCAGAACTTCATGCGCCCGACGCTGATCTCCGTGCCCGGCGTCGCGATCCCGACGCCCTACGGCGGCAAGCAGAAGCAGGTGACGCTCGACCTCAACCCGCGCGCGCTTGCGGCCAAGGGTTTGTCCGCGCAGGACGTCGGCAACGCGCTCAGCGCGCAGAACCAGATCATTCCCGTGGGCACGGCGAAGATCGGCACCTACGAGTACCACGTCCAGCTCAACAACAGCCCCACGGCGATCGACGAGCTGAACAACCTGCCGATCAAGACCGTCAACGGCGCCACCATCACCATCGGCGACGTGGCCCACGTGCGCGACGGCGCGCCACCGCAGAACAACGTGGTACGCATGGACGGCAAGCGCGCGGTACTCATGCCGGCCCTGAAGAACGGCAATGCCTCCACCCTCGACGTGGTGGCCGGCATCAAGAAGCTGTTGCCACTGATCCAGGAAACCCAGCCGAAATCGCTCAAGATGAACCTGCTGAGCGACCAGTCCATCTTCGTGAAGTCGGCGGTGGCCTCGGTGGCCCGCGAGGGTGTCATCGCCGCGGCACTCACCTCGGTGATGATCCTGCTGTTCCTCGGCAGCTGGCGTTCGACGGTGATCATCGCGCTGTCGATTCCGTTGTCGATCCTGTCCGCCATTGCCCTGCTCTCAGTGTTCGGGCAAACGTTGAACGTCATGACGCTGGGTGGTCTGGCGCTCGCGGTGGGCATCCTGGTCGACGATGCCACGGTGACCATCGAGAACATCAACTGGCACCTGGAACAGGGCAAGTCGGTGATGACCGCGATCATGGATGGCGCGAAGCAGATCGTGACGCCCGCCTTCGTCTCGCTGCTGTGCATCTGCATCGTGTTCGTGCCGATGTTCATGCTCAACGGCATCGCCGGCTTCCTGTTCCGCCCGATGGCGCTGGCCGTGATCTTCGCGATGGTCTCGTCGTTCATCCTATCGCGCACCCTGGTGCCGACGCTGGCGATGTTCCTGCTCAAGCCGCACCACGTCGAACAGGGCTCGGGTGGCCATCCGGAAGATCCGTACATCAACCATCACGAAGGCGACCAGCACGCTCGCCGCAAGCCAGCGGTGATCCGCGCGCTGGTGGCGTTCCAGCTCGGTTTCGAGCACCGCTTCACCCGTATCCGCGACGGTTACTACGCCATCCTCGGCGTGGCCCTGGAGAACCGCAAAAGCTTCATCGTCGGCTTCCTCGCCTTCGTGCTGGCCTCGTTCGCCCTGCTGCCGGCACTCGGTCGCGACTTCTTTCCGGCCATCGATTCCGAGTCGATCTCCATGCATGTACGCGCCCCCATGGGTACCCGCGTGGAGGAAACGGCGGCCGAGTTCGACCGCATCGAGGCCGCCATCCGCAAGATCGTCCCGCCCGACCAGCTCGAGACGATCATCGACAACATCGGCCTGCCGCTCAGCGGCGTGAACCTGGTGTACAGCAGCAGCGGCACCATCGGTCCGCAGGACGGCGACATCCAGATCGCATTGAAGGAAGGCCATCGCCCCAGCGCCGACTTCATCAAGACGATGCGCGAGACCTTGCCGCGCCAGTTCCCCGGCACGCAGTTCGCCTTCCTGCCCGCGGACATGACCAGCCAGATCCTCAACTTCGGTGCGCCGGCGCCGCTGGACGTCTCCATCGCCGGTCGCGACCGCGCAGGCAACGAAGCCTACGCCGAGGCGATCATGAAGGAGATGCGCAAGATCCCCGGCATCGTCGACGTGCGTCTCCAGCAAAGCTCCAGCTATCCGCAGCTCAACGTCTCGGTGAACCGCGTACGCGCCGACGGCCTGGGCATCACGGAACGCGATGTCACCAACAGCATGGTCGCGTCGCTGGCCGGCAGCTCGCAGGTGGCCCCCGCGTTCTGGCTGAATCCGAAGAACGGCGTTTCGTACGCCATCGTGGCAGCGACACCGCAATACCTCATGGATTCGATGGCCGATCTGCGCGCGCTGCCGGTCACCTCGTCCAGCGACCGTGCCACGCAGATCCTTGGCGGCATCGCCTCGTTCAAGCGCGGCCCCAGCGACGCCGTGGTCTCGCACTACAACATCATGCCGGCCTACGACATCTACGCATCGATCCAGGGCCGTGATCTCGGCGGCGTTTCGCACGACGTACAGGCGGTGCTGGATCACTTCCAGGCCACTCGCCCGAAGGGCACCCTGGTCAGCCTGCACGGCCAGGTCGGCACGATGAACGAAGCCTTCAGCGGCCTGCTGTTCGGCCTGGTCGGCGCCGTGTTGCTGATCTACCTGCTGATCGTCGTGAACTTCCAGTCGTGGCTGGACCCGTTCGTGATCATCACCGCACTGCCCGCCGCGCTGGCCGGCATCGTCTGGATGCTGTTCCTCACCCATACGAGCCTGTCGGTGCCCGCGTTGACCGGCGCGATCATGTGCATGGGTGTGGCGACGGCGAACTCGATCCTTGTGGTGAGCTTCTGCCGCGAACGCCTCGCCGAACACGGCGACGGCATGAAGGCGGCGCTCGAAGCCGGTTTCACCCGTTTCCGTCCCGTCTGCATGACTGCGCTGGCGATGGTCATCGGCATGCTGCCGATGGCGCTCAGCCAGGAACAGAACTCCCCGCTCGGTCGCGCCGTGATCGGCGGCCTCATCTTCGCCACCTTTGCCACGCTGCTCTTCGTGCCGGTGATCTTCTCGATCGTGCACGGCCGCACCGCGCCCGCCCCTTCTGACCAACGCCTTATCGGAGACGAACCTCATGTCGCATGAAGCCACCAACGCGATGCCGGGACGGCCGCCCCGCCTGCGGCTGGCCATTGCCATCGGCTTGGGCCTCGCCGTCGTCGCCGTCGTCGCCGGGCTGTCCCTGCGCACCGTCGAATCGCATGAACTGACCCACTGGACCGACGCGCAGCTGACCCCCACCGTGGACGTCATTGCCGCGTCGCAGCTTGCGGGCGGCCAGGGCCTCACCCTGCCGGGCCACCTCGACGCATGGATCAGTACGCCGATCCATGCCCGCGTGGGCGGCTACCTCAAGAAATGGAACGTGGACATCGGCGACAAAGTGAAGGCGGGCCAAGTGCTCGCCATCATCGACACACCGGAGCTCGACCAGCAGTTCGAACAGGCCAAGGCGGAGCTGGTGCGTGCACAGGCCAACGTCCGCCTTGCCGAAACCACCGCCTCGCGCTGGCAGAACCTGCTGGATTCGCGCTCGGTGTCCAAGCAGGAAGCCGACGAGAAGGCCAGCGAAGCGGAGACCGCGCGCGCGAACGTGCTGGCCGCGAAGGCCGACGTCGACCGCCTGGCCGCACTCGAATCCTTCAAGCAGATCGTCGCCCCGTTCGACGGCACCGTCACGGCGCGCAACACCGACATCGGCGACCTGGTCACGGCCAACAACGACAGCGGTCGGCCACTGTTCGCGGTCGCTGACACCAGCAAGATGCGCCTGTATACCGAGGTGCCGCAGAGCTACGCGGCGGCCGTACGCTCCGGCATGAAGGTGAAGATGCTCGTGCTCGGTCATGGCGGCGAGACGGTCGAAGGCACATTGATCGGCAGCTCCAGCGCGATCGATCGCTCGTCCGGCACCCTGCGCGCGCAATTCGAGGTGGAAAACCCGCGCCACGACCTGCTCCCCGGCGACTTCGCCGAGGTGCAGCTCTCGCTCACCCCCGACCCGAACACCGTGACCGTGCCTGCCACCACGCTGCTGTTCCGCGCGGCCGGCCCGCAGATCGCCGTCGTCGGCAAGGACAATCACGTGGTGCTGCGTGACGTGCATATCGCGCTCGACCTCGGCGACAAGCTGGAGATCGACCACGGCCTGCAACCGGGCGACCGAATCGTCGATCACCCGTCCGACTCCCTCGCGCAGGGTGACCTCGTCCAGATCGCCACGCCCGTCGCCCAAGAGGCTCCCCATGCCAAGCAAGCGTGACCTCACCCCGCGCCTACTCGGCGTGGCCCTGCTCCTGGCGCTAGGCGGCTGTTCCCTGGCGCCGACGTACAAGGCACCCACGGTCGGCCCGCTGCCGGACGCGTTCAAGGGTGCAGCGAATCCCGAGGGCTGGACCCAGGCCAAGCCCGGCGACGACACCTCCCGCGGCCCCTGGTGGAAGGTTTATGGCGATCCCGTATTGGAGCAACTGGAAGGCCAGCTCGACACCGACAATCCCGACCTCGCCATCGTCCTGGCCCGCTTCGACGAGTCGCGGGCGTTCGAGCAACAGCTGCGATCGAGCCAGTTACCCCACGCCGGACTCGACGCCAGCCCGACCAACAACCGCCAGTCCGACAATCGTCCGCTGCGCGGTTCGAACCAGCCCAACGAGTACGACACGCGCACCGTGCAGTTCAGCGCGGGCTATGAGCTGGACCTGTGGGGGCGCATCCGCAACGAGGTCGCCGAGGGCAAAGCGCGTAGCGACGCGGCGCAAGCCGATCTCGCCTCCGCCCGCCTGAGCCTGGAGGCGCGCCTGGCGGACCTCTACATCCGACTGCGTGGCCTCGATGTCGAATCGCGCATCGTGCAGGACTCCCTGCAGGCCTACACCGATGGCCGGCAGATGACGCAGAAGCGCATGGAGGGCGGCGTGTCGTCCGGCCTGGATGTCGCGCGGGCGAACGCCCAGTACTCCGATGCGCAGGCGCAGGCTACCGAGCTGCGCGCGCAGCGGGCGCTCGCCGAACACGCCATCGCGGCATTGGTGGGCAAGGCGGCATCCAGCTTCTCGCTGCCGGCGAAGACCGCCGCGCTGGCGATTCCCGCGATTCCGCTGGGCGTGCCATCCACCCTGCTGGAACGACGCCCGGACATCGCCGCCGCCGAACGACGCACGTTCGCTGCAAACGCCGGCATCGGCGTGGCACGGGCTGCCTTCTTTCCGACGGTGAGCCTCGGCGCCGGCTTCGGCTGGCAGGATGTCGGCCACGGCAGCCTGCTCAGCACGGGCAACCGTTTCTGGGCGCTCGGCCCCCTCGCCTCGTTACCGCTGTTCGATGGCGGCCTGCGCAAGGCCCGTGTCGCACAGGCGCGTGCGGAGCTGGATGCCGCCTCGGCGCAGTACCGCAGCGTGGTGCTGCACGCCTTCCAGGAGGTGGAAGACAACCTCACCCTGCTGGAGGAACTGGGCCGCGAAGCCGCGCAGGAGAACGCGGCCGCCGACGCCGCGAAGGAATCGCAGACGCTGGCGACCAATCGCTATAAGGAAGGCGTGGTGAGCTATCTCGACGTGGTGACCGCACAGACGGCGGCGCTGCGTGCCGAACGCACGGCGGAACTGGTACGCACACGGCAGCTCCAGGCTAGCGTAGATCTGATCCGTGCACTGGGCGGCGGCTGGTCGGCCGGCGAGAACGTCACCCAGGCCACATCCATGTAGGAGCGTGCTTGCGCGCGATGGGTGCTTGCGCGCGATGGGTGCTTGCGGCAATTCCCATCGCCCGCAAGCGCGCTCCTACAAATACGTCGCCCATCCAACCGTTCGCGGTGACGCAGAAAAGAAAACGGCGGGCCATGCCCGCCGTTTTCTCCGTCCCTGGGTCGAACTCCCTTGCGATACCGGTATTAGAACGGGTAGTAGCGGAAGCTGGTGAAGAGCATGTCTTCCTTGGCCTTCGGCGAGCCGCCGATGCCTTCGAACGCTTCGCGCTCGGTGTGCGAGTACTGGGCACCGAACTGGGCGCGGCCGAACTTGCCCTGGTAGAACTTCCACCAGAAGCCCAGCGTGCCCTGCCACACCTGCTTGGACTGGCCCACGCAGGCGCCGCCTTCGACGTCGCAACCGGCGTTGCTGTACTTGGGGTTGCCCCAGCCCAGCGCGACGCCGTTGTAATCGAACGCTTCCTTCTCCTGACGCTCGCGGCCGCCGAAGGCGTAGATGTCCCAATCCGGCGTGGCGTGGTAGGTCAGGCCGGCAAGGAGCATGTTTTCCTTGATCGGGGCGATCGAGCCGTTCGGACGGAAGGTCACGTCCGGCAGCTGGGCGCTGCCGTAGCGGCCGATGCCGCGACCCTGCATGCCCGAGAACTGGAAGTCGAGGACCTTCTCCACCACCGGCAGGATCACGCCGATGCCGTAGCCGCCACCGTAGACGTTGTGGTTGCTGTTGCCCTGGCCCGAGTTGTAGCGGTTGTAGAACGCGCGGCCCACACCGAAGATTTCGTAGTGACCGAAGCCCGGGTCAGCCGCGAACTTCACGACCACGTCGGGAATGTGGTTGAGCGAAAGCGTGTTGGCCGAGTCATAGCCCGAGCCAGCCGGGGTGTTGTAGATCGACTGGACCGGCGCCTTGGCCTGGTTCGGGCTGATGCCGAACGTGGTCTGCGGGTTTTCCAGCGAGATACCGAGCCAGTACTTCTTGTCGAAGTCCTTGACCAGGCGGATCTGCGTCTGACGTGCCCAGGTGAAGCCCGGGAGGTACTGGGCGTCGATCTGCGGCGGGGTCAGTTCCTGGCGCGGGGTGATGCCCTTGCTGTTGAGCGTCAGCAGCGACCAGTTCTGGCCGGCCAGCAGGTGCAGGCCCGGGTTATCCCAGTCGACCGTCATGTAGACGTTGCGCTCGCGCGGATTGAACGAGTTGCTCTCGTTCTGGTTCGCGGTCTGGGCGCCGCCGATGAAGTCGGCCTCGATGTAGCCGGCAACGTGGGTGTTCGGATCGATGTCACCCTGGGCGAGCAGCGAGATGCGGCTCTGGCGCGCGGTGAAGTGCGTTTCCGAGGTGCGGCCGACCGAGCTGTTGCGGTACGGGATCGCGTTGAAGTTCGAAGCGATGTCCGCGCCTTCGTTATGCGTGCGGTAGATCGTTTCCGCGGCGAGGAAGCCGCCAAGCGTGATGTTCACGCCCTTGTACGAGAGCTTGTCGGCCGACTTCTTGATCTGGGTGTCGACGGCAACCTGCTGCTTCTGCACGGCCTCGATGTTCTGGCCCGTGGAGACATTGATGTCGGACTGCGCGTCGGTGCGCTGTTCCAGTTCGACGACCTTCGCCTGCAACGCCTGGAGCTGGGCCTTCAGGGCCTCGATCTCGGCGTTCCGCGACGCTTCCGCACTCTGGCTCGCCGTCTGCTTTTTGGTCGTGGCCGGGTCGGCCGCGACGTGGAAGCTGGTAACGCCCAGGCCAGCGGCAATGGCCACCGTGAGCAACTTGGAACGCATGGGATGTCTCCGCTTGATGGAATGGCTTGAGTGATTGCCCCTGAGCTTCTGCTGAGCCTTTTCCGTCAGAAAAAACTCAAAAGAAGCAAACGCCGCGAAGAATGGGACCCGGCCTTTACCGTTACATGCCTTTTTTGTTACAGAACCAAGACATCGGTACATCGGCTTAACGAATGCCCGGCCCCGCCCCGGGCTGGTATCCTTGTCATATGGATACAGTGAGCAATAGCACCGCCACCACGATGGCCGCGCGGTTCCGCGGGTTCCTGCCCGTCATCGTGGACGTCGAGACAGGGGGGTTCGAGGCCGAACGCGACGCCCTGCTCGAGATAGCGGTCGTTTCCGTCCGTATGGACGCCTCGGGCCTTCTGGTGCCCTGCCCGGCCGTGGCGGCCAATGTGGAGCCCTTCCCGGGCGCCAACATCGACCCGCGCTCGCTGGAAGTCACCGGCATCGACCCCGACCACCCCTTCCGAGGCGCCCTGCCCGAACGGCAGGCCCTGGACCACGTCTTCGCGGCCGTCCGCGAGGCGGTGAAGGAAACGGAGTGTCAGCGGGCCATCCTGGTCGGCCATAACGCCGCCTTCGACCTGGGCTTCCTCAACGCGGCGGTGCGTCGCGTGGGCCACAAGCGCAATCCCTTCCACCCCTTCAGCTGCTTCGACACCGCCACCCTTGGCGGCCTGGCCTACGGCCAGACGGTGCTCAGCCGTGCGGCCATCGCGGCCGGCGTGCCGTTCGACACCCGAGAGGCTCATTCCGCCATCTATGACGCGGAACGCACGGCCGAACTGTTTTGCGAGATCGTCAATCGCTGGCGTCGCCTGGAGCTCTCGGAGCAGGAAAAGCCAACGCCTCTGGCGGTTTGAGTCTTTTCGTAAGTTCCTGAATATGACGCCAAAAAGACGGGTGTCATATTCGTGAAACATTCAACTCATTTCATTGCAACACGGCGGGGCTGCAATACGCCCCCGGGCGGGCTTCGCCCGACACTCTATCCATCGAGGATTACTCCGTGTTCACACGCAAACTCCGCATCGCCGCGCTGGTCGCCGCTTCGCTGTTCGGCATGTCGGCCGTGCAGGCCACCGACATCACCGGTGCCGGCTCGAGCTTCGTCTATCCCGTGATCTCCAAGTGGTCGGCCGCTTACGCCGAAAAGACGGGCAACAAGCTGAACTACCAGTCCGTCGGTTCGGGTGCGGGTATCGCCCAGATCAAGGAAGGCACCATCGACTTTGGCGCCTCCGACGCTCCGATGAGCGCCGAAGACCTGCAGAAGTTCGGCCTGGGCCAGTTCCCCAGCGTGGTCGGCGGCATCGTGCCGGTCATCAACCTCAAGGGCGTCGACGCCGGCAAGCTCAAGCTCACCGGCCCGGTCCTGGCCAAGATCTTCCTTGGTGAAATCAAGGAATGGAACAACGCCGAGATCCTCGCGCTGAATCCCGAGCTGAAGACGGCCCTCACCGGTCTGGAAGGCAAGGCCGCGCAGATCACCGTCGTGCATCGCTCGGACGGTTCGGGCACCTCGTTCAACTTCACCAACTACCTGTCCAAGGTCAGCCCGGAGTGGGCCTCGAAGGTGAAGTTCGGCACGGCCGTCGAATGGCCGGCCGGCGTCGGTGGCAAGGGTAACGAAGGCGTGTCGCAGTACGTGCGCCAGATCCCGGGCTCCATCGGCTACGTCGAGTACGCCTACGCCGAGAAGAACAAGATCTCCTGGGCGCAGATGCAGAATGCCGCCGGCCAGTGGGTCGAGCCGAACGCCGACGCCTTCGCCGCCGCCGCCGCCACCGCGGACTGGAAGTCGGCCAAGGACTTCAACCTCATCATGACGAACGCCCCGGGCGCCAAGGCGTGGCCGATCACCGCCACCACCTGGATCATCATGTACAAGAAGTCGAAGAACCCGGAGCACACCAAGGTCGCGTTCGACTTCTTCAAGTGGTCGCTCGAGAACGGCCAGTCGCAGGCCGCCTCCCTCTCCTACGTGGCCCTGCCGCCGGAGCTGGTCAAGCAGATCGAAGCCTACTGGGCCGAGTTCAAGTAATCGAAGCGATCCGACAGGCCGGATGAAACACTTCCGGTCCAGAGTATCGTCCAAGGGGGTCGCCGTCCCGTCAGGGGCGGCGGCCCAAAACTTTGCATAGGCCCGGGAAACAGCACTCACCATGCATGCCACCGCCAGCAACGTCGTGTCCGCCGAGCAATCGGCCGAAGCGGCCCGCAACGCGAAGGATTCGCGCAACGACGTCCTCTTCGGGTGGATACTCAAGGCCTGCGCCCTGCTCGTCCTCCTGGCGCTCGTCGGTGCCGCGGCCTCCACGCTCTGGCTCGGCCAGGACGCGTTCCGTACCTTCGGCTGGGGCTTCCTGACCAGCGCGACGTGGGACCCGAGCAACGACCAGTACGGCGCCCTCGTGCCCGTCATGGGTACCGTCGGCACCGCGATGATCGCCCTCGTGGTCGCCGTGCCGATCAGCTTCGGCATCGCCCTCTTCCTCACCGAGATCGCGCCGCAGTGGCTGCGCGGCCCGGTCAGCTCGGCCATCGAATTGCTGGCCGGCATCCCCTCGATCATCTACGGCATGTGGGGTCTCTTCATCTTCGCCCCCTTCGTGGCGGAGCACATCAAGCCGTGGCTGATGAACAACTTCAGCGCCGACCCGCCGGACGGCAAGGTCTCGCTGCTGGTGGTCAAGCTTCCCTGGATCGCGAAGTTCTTCTCCAGTGAATACGCCTTCTTCGGCGCCGGTGTGCTCACGGCGGGCCTCGTGCTCGCGGTGATGATCATCCCCTTCATCTCCTCGGTGATGCGCGAAGTCTTCCAGACCGTGCCGACGCGCCTGAAGGAATCCGCCTATGCGCTGGGCTCCAGCACTTGGGAAGTGGTGTGGGACATCGTGGTGCCCTACACCCGCACCGCGGTGATCGGCGGCGTCTTTCTCGGCCTGGGCCGCGCGCTCGGCGAGACCATGGCCGTGGCCTTCGTGCTCGGCAACACCTTCAAGTTTTCCTGGTCGTTCCTGGAGACGGGCAGCTCCATCGCCTCCACCATCGCCAACCAGTTCGGCGAGGCCCAGGGCCTGCAGAAGTCGGCCCTCATGGCGCTGGCCTTCCTGCTCTTCGTGGTGACCTTCATCGTGCTGCTGATCGCCCGCCTCATGCTCCGCCGGATGGCCACCAAGGAGGGTCGCTGATGTCCTCCGCGCTCTACACCAGCCGTCGCGTCAAGAACGTGCTGGCGATGATCTTCAGCGTCATCGCCACGGGCATCGGCCTGCTCTTCCTGGCCTGGATCCTCTGGGAGACCCTGAGCCAGGGCATCTCGGCGCTCAAGCCCCAGCTGTTCACCAAGATCACCGCGTATCGCGAGGAAGGCGGCCTGGCCAACGCCATGGTCGGCAGCCTGATCCTCAATACGCTCGGCATCCTGATCGCCACGCCCATCGGTGTGGCCGCCGGTACCTGGCTGGCCGAGTACTCGCGCCGCTCGCGCCTGGGCCCGACCATCCGCTTCCTCAACGACATCCTGCTGTCGGCGCCATCCATCGTGCTGGGCCTGTTCGTCTACACGATCGTGGTGCTGCCGTCGAAGTACCTCACCGACGGCGCGGTCACCTTCTCGGGTGTCGCTGGCGGCATCGCCCTCGCGCTGATCGCCCTGCCCGTCATCGTCCGCACCACCGACGAAATGCTTCGCCTGGTGCCGGGCACGCTGCGTGAGGCCGCGCTGTCGCTCGGCGTGCCGCAGTGGAAGCTCACCCTGCAGATCCTGGTCCGCTCGGCCCGCTCGGGTATCGTCACCGGCGTGCTGCTCGCCCTGGCGCGCATCAGCGGCGAAACCGCGCCGCTGCTGTTCACGGCGTTCGGCAACAACTTCATGACGTTCAACCCGCTGGACAAAATGCCGAGCCTGCCGCAGATCATCTACGAGTACACCAAGGACCCGAGCCCGGACATCAACGTCCTCGCCTGGGCCGGTGCCTTCGTGCTGACCATGTTCGTGCTGGCGCTCAGCCTGATCGCCCGCTTCGTATTCTCGCGTTCCAAGGTGTCCCATGACTAACATGAACGACGTCGTTTCCCAGCCAGGCTTTGGCACCTCGCCTCACGCCTCGGGCGTCGACCTCGGCCAGGTCCCCGCGAAGATGACGGTGCGCGACCTCAACTTCTACTACAACGAATTCCATGCGCTGAAGAACATCGCCATGGACGTTCCGGAGAAGAAGGTCACCGCCATCATCGGCCCGTCGGGTTGCGGCAAGTCCACCCTGCTGCGCATCTTCAACCGCATCTATGCGATCTACCCCGGCCTGCGCGCGCAGGGCGAAATCGTGCTCGACGGCGAGAACATCCTCGACCCGAAGTATTCGATGAACCGCCTGCGCAGCAAGGTAGGCATGGTGTTCCAGAAGCCCGTGCCGTTCCCGATGACCATCTTCGAGAACGTGGCCTACGGTATCCGTCACCACGAGAAGCTCTCGCGCCAGAAGATGGAAGAACGCGTCGAGCAGGCCCTGCGCGGCGCCGCCCTGTGGGACGAGGTGAAGGACAAGCTCCGCCAGAGCGCGCTCGGTCTCTCCGGCGGCCAGCAGCAGCGCCTGTGCATCGCGCGAGGTATCGCCCTGAAGCCCGAGGTGTTGCTGCTCGACGAGCCCACCTCCGCGCTCGATCCGATCGCCACCAGCCGCATCGAGCAGCTCGTGGAAGAACTCAAGAAGGACTTCACGATCGTCATCGTGACGCACAACATGCAGCAGGCGGCCCGTTGCTCCGACATGACCGCCTTCATGTACATGGGCGAGCTGATCGAATTCGACCGGACCGAGAAAATCTTCACGAAGCCGGACAAGAAGCAGACCGAAGACTACATCACCGGCCGTTTCGGCTGAGCCCCAGGATACGAGGGACGCGATGAACACTACGCACCAGCACATCATCAAGAGCTACGACGAAGAGCTGAAGCGCCTGACCGGCGAAATCGTCAAGATGGGCGAGATCGCCGTGGCCCAGATCGAGGCAGCCATCGATGTCGTGGAACGCCGCGACGAACGCGCCGCCCAGCGCGTGGTCGACAACGACGACGCCATCGACGCGCTGGAACACGACATCAGCCAGGACGTCGTCCGCCTGTTCGCCCTGCGCGCGCCCATCGCGGGCGACCTGCGCAACGTGCTTGCCGCGCTGCGCATCGCCGCCGATATCGAACGCATCGGCGACTACGCCGCGAACGTGGCCAAGCGTTCCATTCCGCTCAGCCGTGTAGCACCGATTCCCGTCGCCGGTGGCCTGGCAAACCTAGCCGAACTGGCCGCCGAGCAGCTGCGTAACGTGCTCAAGGCCTATCACGAGCAGGATGCCGAGGCGGCCTATGAAGTGTGGAAGGCCGATGCGGAGCTGGACGAAGCCTATACGATGGTGTTTCGCGCCCTGCTCACCTACATGATGGAAGACCCGCGCAACATCACGCCGTGCACGCACCTGCTGTTCATGGCAAAGAACATCGAGCGCATCGGCGACCACGCGACCAACATCGCCGAAAACGTCTGGTTCGTGGTGCATGGCGAGCCGCTGGTGGCCCCGCGCACGAAGCGCGACACCACGTCGAACCCGGAGCCCTGACCCTGTCCTGTAGGAGCGCGCTTGCGCGCGATGGGGATTGCCGCAAGCACCCATCGCGCGCTAGCGCGCTCCTACAACAGCGGTCAGGCGTCTTCAGACAGCGGTGAGCTTCAGGCCGATGATGCCGGCCACGATCAACCCCACGCACAGCAGCCGCAACGGCTGCGCCGACTCGCCGAACAGCACGATACCGAGCGTCACGGCGCCCACCGCTCCGATACCGGTCCAGACGGCATAAGCCGTGCCCAGGGGCAGCTTCTTGGTCGCGAAGGCCAGCAACACGATACTCACCACCATGGCCGCACCCGTCAGCAGGCTGGGCACCAGCTTGGTGAAACCTTCGGTGTATTTGAGTCCCACGGCCCAGCAGATCTCGAACAGGCCGGCGAGGAAAAGGATGAACCAGTACATGGTTTCGCTCCACCAGGGCGGGGCCGTCCCCGCAGTGAAAGAGCGCCATGGGGTCGTCCCCATGGGCGGACCGGCATTGCGCCGGTCCGTTGAGCATTCTAGCGGGTCATCCTGACCGGGGTGTAACCCTGTAGGAGCGCGCTTACGCGCGATCGCGCGCAAGCGCGCTCCTACAAGGGCATTACGGCACGATGGGGGTAACCCTCCTGGCCCGAACGCCGCGCACGATGCCGTACACGCTGATCAGGAACCAGGCCAGCTCCTGGAGGAAGGCTGCCAGGTTGAAGGTACCGAACACCAGCGACAACAGAATGCCGAACGCGCCCAGCAGGTTCATCACCTGGTACGTGTATCCCTGCCCCGACAGCTTGTGCGCCTGGAGCAGGAAATAGGCGATCAGCACCAGGCCCACGCCGAACAGGCCGGTCCAGTCGTGCCAAAGCATGTTGCTCATCGTGCGACTCCTCGTTGCCTCAACGCCTCGAACAGCACCACGCCGGTCGCGACGGATACATTCAGGCTTTCCATGTTACCCGGCATCGGAATACGCGCCACGAAATCGCAGGTTTCACGGGTGAGATGGCGCATGCCGTCGCCCTCGCTGCCCATCACCAGGGCCACGGGGCCCTTCATGTCGATGTCGTAGATGGACGTTTCGGTCTCACCCGCCAGGCCCGTGATCCACACACCCGCGTCTTTCAGCGCACGCAAGGCACGCGCGAGATTGGTCACCGCCAGCACGGGAACAAGATCCGCACCGCCAGCCGACGCACGACGCACCGTCGGCGTGATGCCCACGGCGCGATCCTTGGGTACGATCACAGCGGTAACGTTCGCGGCCGCCGCACTGCGCAGGCAGGCGCCGAGGTTGTGCGGATCGGTCACGCCGTCCAGCACTAGCACCAAGGCATCGCGACCGGCGGCCTCGATCAGCGCCGGCAGGTCGGCATCGCCGCGCAGGGGCGGCGTTTCATATTTGGCGATAACACCCTGGTGACGGGCCTCGCCACCGATACGCTCAAGCTGATCTTTGCCGACCGACTTCACCTGGATGCCACGCTTGCGCGCAGCCGCCGTGATCTCGTTGATGCGGGCGTTCTTCGAGTTCTGCTCGATCAATACTTCACGGACTCGCTCCGGGTCGTTGGCGAGGGCGCCTTCGACCGGATTGATGCCGACGATCCACGTCTCGCTCATGACTTACGACTTGCTCCTGGGTTTGCGCGGCGCGGTCTTGGTCACCGCGGCCTTCTTGGTGGCAGCCTTCTTCGCGGCCGCCTTTTTAACTGCCAGCTTCGGCGTCGAGGGCTTCGCTACCGGCGCCTTCGTCACCGCGACCTTCTTCGCCACGGCTTTCTTCACCGCGACCTTCTTGACCGCCGCCTTCTTTACAGGCGCGCTCTTGGCCACGGCTTTCTTCGCCACGGGCATCTTCACGACCGGCCCGGCAACGGGCTTGGCACGCGTCGCGCGTACCGGCGCTGCCGGCGTCGGTGCGACCACGGGGCGCGCATCATCGCGAACCGTCGGCGTGGCGACAACCCCAGTCTTCGGCTTTCGCTTCGCGCCGAGCTTCTCGGCGACCTTCTTCACGACGCGCCCCAGAGCCTTGCCAGCCTCGGCGACGGCGCTGGTGGGCTTGGGCTTGGGCGCGACGACCGGCGCCGGTGCGGGTGCGGGTGCGGCCGGCTTCGGCAGCGACTGGAGACGGGCGACGAGGCGGAAATCGATCTTGCGATCTTCCAGGCTCGCGCGCATCACCTGCACGCTCACGTAGTCGCCCAGGCGATAACTCGCACCCGTTCGTTCGCCAGCAAGCAGATGTCGGACCGGATCGAACTTGTAGTAATCGTTCGGCAGCTGCGACACATGGATGAGGCCCGACACGCGCGACGCTGCCAGTTCGACGAACAAACCGAAGGAAGTGACGCCCGTGATGGTGCCGGCGAACTCCTCGCCCACGTGCTTTTCCATCCAGGCACACTTGAAGCGCTCGTCCACATCGCGCTCGGCCTCTTCCGCACGACGCTCGCGCTGCGAGCAATGCACGGCCATCGCGGCCATCTGCGCTTCGCTATAGGTGTAGTCCGCCGGCTTGCCACGGGTCACCGCATAACGGATCGCACGATGGACCAGCAGGTCGGGATAGCGACGGATCGGCGAGGTGAAGTGGGCGTACGCGTCCAGCGCCAAGCCGAAGTGGCCCTGGTTTTCCGGGTGGTACACCGCCATGCTCTGCGCGCGCAACAACACGGACTGGATCAGCTCGGCCTCCGGACGATCCTGCACCTTCTTCAGCAAGGCGGAGAAGTCGGCCGGCGTCACCTCGTCGGCGGGCGGCAGCTTCAGCTTGAACTCGCGCAGGAAGCGCAGCAGGTCGTCGTACTTTTCGGCCAGCGGCGGCGCGTGCACGCGATACAGGGCCGGAATCTTGCGCTTCGAAAGGAATTTCGCCGCCTGCACGTTCGCGGCGATCATGCATTCCTCAATGAGCTTGTGCGCATCGTTGCGGTCGGTGGTGCCCATGGACACCACGTCGCCCGACGGCGCGAGGCGGAACTTCACTTCCGGCGTCTCGAAATCGATCGCGCCGCGACGCTTGCGCGCCTTCGACATGGCCTTGTACAGGCGATGCAGGTTTTCCACCTGCGGCAGCACGTCGGCGATCTCCTGGCGGACATCCTCGTTGCGCTCACCCACGGCCTGCCAGACCTTGGTATAGGTCAGGCGCGCATGCGAGAACATCACCGCCTCGTAGAACTTCGATTGCTGTACTTCGCCCTGCTCGTCCACTTCCATGTCGCAGACCATGCACAGGCGGTCGACGCGGGGATTCAACGAACAGATACCGTTGGACAGCGTCTCCGGCAGCATCGGCACGACGAAGCCGGGGAAGTACGTGGACGTGCTGCGCTCGTAGGCCTCGGTGTCCAGCGGCGTGCCCACGGGCACATAGTGCGAGACATCGGCGATGGCGACGATAAGACGGAAGCCACCGCCCTTCAGCGGCTCGGCATACACGGCATCGTCGAAGTCGCGAGCGTCCTCGCCGTCGATGGTGACCAACGGCAGGTCGCGCAGGTCGATGCGACCCTTGCGCTCGGCGGCGGACACCTTCGGCTCGACCTCTTCCGCCTGGCGGACCACCTGCGGCGGCCATTCGTGCGGCAGGTCGTGGCTGGCGATCGCCATCTCCACCACCAGCGACGGTTGCAGGCGCTGGCCCAGGACGGCGCGGACGGTGCCGAGCGGCCCGCGGTGCGGAGTCGGCGGATCGGTGATCTCGGCGACCACGATCTCGCCCGAGCGGGCACCGGCATCGCGGCCGGCGGGAATCATGATGTTCTGGTGCAGGCGACGGTCGTCCGGCTCGACCAGGGTCACGCCGTTCTCGATGACAATGCGGCCGACCAGTCGGGGCGAGCGACGCTCAAGCACCTCGACGATGGCGCCCTGGCGGCGTCCACGGCGGTCGATGCCGACCACGCTAGCGAGCACCCGGTCGCCGTGCAGCACGCTGCGCATCTGCGAGGGCGAGAGGTAGAGGTCTTCCCCGCCCTCGTCCGGACGCAGGAAGCCGTAGCCTTCGGCGTTGGCGATAACGCGGCCCGGGATCAGGCTGAGCTTCTGCGCCGGGGCGTACCCGCCACGACGGTTACGCAGGAGCTGGCCGTCGCGGATCATCGCGCCCAGGCGCTTGCCCAGGGCGTTGATCTCGTAATCGGTGAACAGGCGAAGGGCGCGGGCGATGTCCTCGGCGGACACCAGCTCACCACGCTCCTCGAGCAACGCGAGGATCGCCTCGCGGCTGGGAATGGGCTGCTCATAGCGCTGGGCTTCGCGCTCGGCATGGGGATCCTTGACCGCCACCGGCAGCTGGTCACGGAACTTCGCCAGCGCCTTGCCCGGGCGCGTGGCTTTGGCTTTACGGGGGCCCTTGTGGCCTCCGGAACCTTTCTTTTTCTTCGTCACTGAGGGACCTTGGAAAGTGGATGCGAAATTTTTTTGCATCCGTTGTGAAAAATCGTTGACAAGTTTACCCGACCTGCCTAATCTACGTGGCTCACGGCGCAGCAATGCAACACACTGCACCGAGTCACCTGCCCAGGTGGCGGAATTGGTAGACGCACTAGTTTCAGGTACTAGCGGGTAAAACCGTGGAGGTTCGAGTCCTCTCCTGGGCACCAATATGGATTGCGGCACAACGCTTACAGAGGTTCTGACGTAATTCTACCGGAGAAGCCACCCATCGGGTGGCTTTTTCGTTTGCGCGATCCGCATGTGAGAATCACGCTCACCACTTGCTACGGCGCTGCCTGCGCTTGTCGACCACTATCTCAGGGTACGGCCGCCCCATGGCATCCCCCGTCGGCGGCGGCAAAGCGTTGCAGCAGGTAGGGAGGATCTTAGCCCGATCGCTCAGCGGCCCAACCAGACGGTCGGCGTGGATGGACAAGTAGCGCCGTAGATGCTTGTGGGCCGTCTCAAAGCGCGCGTAGTGGTACGGGCCACGGTGGCGCGGGCCTCGCTCAAACATAAGGTCCCAGCCGTCTCCGACCCTGCGCACGACGCAGATCGGCATCGACCCGCTTGTGTGCAGGTACTTGTATAGGTCGGGGCCATGGCGCTCGTAGATCCACATGCCGGCGAGCCTACGCCGAGCCTGTCTCACCCGTGGAGATGGGTATCGTAGAATTAGCTAAACCACTCAGGCGGATGGAAATGCTTAGAGCCACGCTAATTTGTATGATGTCCGGCCTTGTCGCTTGCACTGCGCCGCCGAACGCCTCGATTACTACAAGCGCGGACCTCAAGATGGCGATGGAAGCCCGTTGGCGCGTTAAAGTAGGCGGCTGGTATCAGCCTGGGGACGAGGAAATAGCCGCGGCTGTAGGACCCTACGTCGATGGGGTTGTTGCGTCGAATGACGGACATGCCTTTTGTGTCCCCAAAGGTTCGTCGCAGGACTCCATACTTGAGGAACTGAGCGTGCAGGCAAGAGATCCCGCACCGGTTCCAGTGCAGGGCGCCGCAAGCTACATCGTTAGGGTCTTATCAAAGAGCCACCCGTGCCAACCGCATCAATAGTATTGAAACTGACAAACTGGACTTGGTCATGCACGACTTACTGATTTCTGCCTGGACAGGCATGCGAAACTATGCCTGGAGCGTACTTCTGGCGTCGACAATTTGCCTCGCGCTGGAGATGCTTTGGCCCAAGAGCAAGTACTCCGTCAAGTCCCGCCTGCGGGGAGGACTGCACTGGGCGGTGTACATCGCTATCACCGCGACTTCTCTGGCGTTCTTCAACGCGCTATGGGCTCAGCTGCATATCACGCCACTCTTCACCCTCCGCCTTGGCGTGCTGTCGTATTCCGAACACAAGTGGCTGCACCCTATTAGCTGGTTTGGCGCGCCATTGCTCGCGGGCATCATTGGTGAGTTCTTTTACTATTGGTTCCATCGGGCACAGCACACCTTCAAGTTCATGTGGCGCTTCCATGAGGTGCATCACTCTCTTGAAGAGATGAGCGCATGGAATAGCAATCATCACTTCAGCGAGGAAATTTTTCGAATTCCATTCATTACGATACCGATGTCCCTGCTATTTGCGCTGGACACCGGACTCGTGCCCGCCTTGATTTTCACCATCATCGGCATGCAGGGACAGTATGAGCACTCCTGCACGCGTTGGAACCTTGGCCCACTGAGGTACATCGTGGCGGACAACCGATACCATCGAATTCACCATTCGGTGCATCGAGAACAGTGGGGCCACAACTTCGGCTCCTTCGTGCCCTTCTGGGACATCGTGTTCCGCACTGCGATCTTCCCAAAGAAGGGAGAGTGGCCGGATGTGGGCGTGCCTGGCACGCCCGAACCCAAGACAGTCCGCGACTTCTTGTTCATGCCATTCCGTCGCCGAACCGGTGCAGAAAACGCACTCACACAGCAGACATTACAGCCTGTATCGCAAGCTGCTGACTCTCCGGCAGTGTAATCCCTGCCGGAACGGCCGGGAAATGATAGCTCGCCGGGAAACCTGACTGCTGAGGGACATCCCTCAGCTGCTGACGCCAAGTCCTGAGCGATGCCACGTCTTGCGACGCATCTGCAACCGTGTTGATCGCAAAATCCGCAAGGTTGAGCAAGGAATTCCGCGCCGAACGCAGTTGATCGGCGGTTGGCGGCGGCGGGGGCGGCGGAATATAGGGACCAAATGCCCACGTCCCGTCGACCTGCGCTGCCGCCCATCCGACGATGGGCCTTGGGTCAACATCCGTCACGTCGATCCATACGAAGCTCGCGGGGAATTGTGCTGACCAGTCCTCTACCGTCATGTCGTTCGGATCGTCTGCCACTTGCGTCACGTATCCGCTATCGATCAGTGCATACGTCTTCATGCGTATTCCTCGATGATCACGATGCCAGGTGCACCGTTTCCGCCAATCTGAGCAGCGCCATTCGGCATGGTGAGGCTGCCGCCACCACCACTACCAGGGAATGTTCCCGCGAATCCAGGGCCAGTTGAACTATTGATGCGTCCATCACCTCCGGGTCCAAACGCCGAGGCACCGCCGCTCCCGGAAACTGCAACACCGCCATTAGAAATGACCAAAGTCACGATGCCGGTATTGCCTTGCCCTCCGCGGCCATTTATCACCGTGCCACCGGTTGCAATCGCTGGCCCGAATACGCCGCCAGCCATTGCGATGCCAGTAAACGGAGTTCCGGTGGCGGTAGACCCAATCCCCCCGGGAGCCAACATAAGTCCGCCGAAACTCGAAGAGCCACCATTTCCACCAGAGCTACCGAGCACAGCCACGCCCGGCGCACCAACAACAACCGAAAGGCCAGAAAAGCCAGAGGTAATCCAGCTCTCACAATAGGACCCGGCGCTCCCACCGCCGCCCAAAGCCACTTGAGATGCGCCGCACGCAACCGTACCCGAGCCCGCTGCACCCGAGCCTTGAACCTTTGCACGAACTAGCCTGGTTCCCGGCGAAGGGTTGTAAGTAAAAGTTCCTGGGGTGCTGAAAACACGAGTCGTAATAAGCCTACCGATGGAAATCGGCGAACTCGTGATCTGGTTGGTGTTGGCCCCGACGATATTTGCGGAGGTAATTGTCGTCTGACCGTTAGCAACCGTCACAACAGCGAGTGCAATAAATCCGTTGTCGACCGCCGGCGTCGTCTGTGTGCCCGTCGCCGCAGCGACACCCGACTTAACCTGCAACTGCACAATCCCGGCACGCGTCGTTGCCTGCTGCGCACCGCTGTTGTTCGGTCCGCTGTATGCCTGAGACGGATTACTCGCGTTGTAATACGGAAGCGTCGTATTGTTCGTATCGCTGTCCGAATACGTCGCTTCGATCAGATAATTGACCGAGAAGCCAGCCGTCGGAGGCGCCGCACATGCCAGCGTTACGGGGTCCAGCAAGATCCCTTGCTTCACCAGCGTGTGCGCGTTGTCCGCCGGCAACGAGCTGTACGCGGTAGCCTCAAGGTTCATCAGCTGATATATCTCGCCTGGGGCGACGACGACGTTCAGCGCAGCCGGGGTATTCGGACCCACGGTGAGGCCGTTTACGGCTCCCCCTGTTCCGAAGATCGCGCCCATCAGCTTACCGAGGGCCACCATCACCGACTGGTTCGTGCCGAGCAGGTCTGTTTCGAGCGGGATCTGACCCGGGTAGACGATTTTTCGATCCAAGAGATTTCTCCAGGCATAAAAAAACCCGCCTCAAGGGCGGGTTCGGGGATGGACTTAGTTGGATTGGCTAGTTGCTAATTCGGGTCCAAACGATGGTCCCAGCAGGCTTCACCGCATCGATAGCCGCGAAGATGTCGGCGTCTGTCACACCACCGGTCACCATTCCTATAGATGCGTACTCGGCTCTCGATGGCGTGCCATACGCGCCGGTTGGGATGCGATAGCCGGCGACGTTAGCAATGCCGACATTGCTCACCGGCCTATAGGCGATGACGAATGCCTGGTAGGGGAGCAGCATCGAGCCGTAGGCGCCCGCCACGCCGTATCCAATGTTCGGGGCCCCATAAGCACCAGTGTCTGCGGGCCGTAAGGGCTCGATGATCGTCGGCGACCTACCCGTCAGCGCGGTGAGGATCGAGACGATCGCGTTACGCGTCGCCTTCTCGCGGAACAGGTTCGCGAGAATCACGAGGCGATAGGAGGTATCCGACTGGCCGACCTTGCGCAGGAGTCCCGTTGGCCCAAAGAAGTCGGCGGCGATCATGTCGAGCCAGCCATCGGTGGCTGTCATGATCCGCGTCTGGAGCTTCGCATAGCCGTAGATCGTGTAGACGAAGCTAAGCAACGTCGCAATGCCGGACAGCACGCCATCCAGCAAAGGCATGCTGTCCGAGACACCACCAAACCACCGCGTGGGCAGCTTTGCTTTTAGCCTCACGAAAATGTCGTTGAAGTCTCCGATCACGATACGGTCACCGTTCCGACGATGATGCGCTGCTGGCCGGACACGACGATGTCGGTGGTGCCGCCGTTGACCGTCAGTCCCGTGATGTTGGTGATACCCGGGGACGCGTCATACGCCACCTGAAGAAGACGGCTCCACGAAAGGCCCTGCCCCAGACTCAGTCCAGCGATGTAAGCCTGAATCGCGGCCCTGATGGCGACCTTGGTAGCAACCGGGTCATATCCAGAACCCACCGCCGCGGCCATCGCCACGTTGGCGAGGGTAGTGATCGGCGCGAAGACCCCGAAGGCAACGGTAAATGGCCGAACGGCGTCAATCGCGTTGTACGCCGATGCGAGAAACGTCGATCCGGGTACGCCGCTGCCATCGTCGACGACGGCGTAGAAGTACCCTGGATGGTAGTTGCCGTTGTAGTCCTGATTCTCGGCCAGCGATGCGGTGGCTCCGATTTTTAGTGAAGTGATCGCGTTGAGGATGGCTTGCTTAGTCGCCCTCGAAAGGCTGGCGATGTAGGCGACGAACCGAGCGCGGAAAGCGCCATCCTGCTCCGCATCGGCGCCATTAGTGATCGGCACCAGATTGGTGACGGTATCCACGTAGGGAACCGCCTGCGCAAGCACGCTTATGGCGCCAGCGACGACGTTGTAAGCCGCACCAGCCGAGGCAGCGACCACCGGCACCGACATGCTCGCCGCGGCAGGTAGGATGACGTAGCCGCCAAGCTGCGCGCTGTACGCTGCGTTCGTGGCGTCCACCACCACCGAGTACCGAAGGGTGCCATCGGCCGTCTGCACGACGGCGCCAATGGGAACGACCGCCTGCATGCCAGGGGTGAACCGAGCGAATACGACCTGCCCCGTCGCGGTTGCTGCCTGGAGCCGGAAGAACTGAAAATCCGCCATCCACGAGTCGAGGTCGGGCCCGTTACTCGTCGCCGCTCGCGTTGTCGCCAGCAAGAGGAGAATCAGGCCCTCAAGCCAGATCACCACCGACGCCTGCGACTCGGCTGTCGCGCGCAGGATGGAACCGACCGTGAAGTCCACCAGGGCCGACGCCCGCGCCTGAACGCTGACAGCGAAGTCGGTAACCAGTTGGGAGAAGCTTTTCGAATTAACGCTGGCCATGGCCGCTCACTGGTTGACGTTGAAAGACAGGATGGCCGCCGAATCGGACTCGGCATCGGTGTAGCGGATCGAGACCGCGAGACCGTTCGTGATCGTGCTCACGCTGATGACCGGCTCCGGCAGCGACGCGACGGCATCCTCGAGCTGGATCTGCCCTCGGATCAGCGCAACGATTTCGGCTAGATCGACCGCTAGTCCCACATACCGTGGCAAGCCGGCGCCGTAGTTAGGATGGAACGGGTAATCTGGAGGCAAAACGGTCCCGTCAGGAAGCACCGCGCGGGGGTTGGTCAGGAGCCGGCGCAAGATGCGCTGTTGCGTGCGCGCCGATCCCTGTGCCTGGCCGAGGTCGCCAGATGGCCCCACCCCCACGTCGGCGCCCCAGTAATGGTTGATGTCGGTCAGGTCAGCCACGCGAATTCCTTAAGCCACTGGGCCGGACGTACCCGAACCCGTTTGAACCCCGGTCACGCGGAGCGTGCTGTCGACATGCTTGCCATTCGACGTGATGCTGCCGGTGTGGGCCTGGTTGCCGTTCACGTTGAAGTCGCCGGCGTGATTCCACGTGCCTGCCGATGAAAGCGTGCCGTCGCCGTTGAGCGCGATGCTCGCGCCGTTCCCATCGCTGAAGGTGGCCTTGCCGTCGTTCGTGAGCTTCCAGAACGCGCCGGACCGATGGACGATCCAGACCTCGCCAGCCGGAACGGCCAGCGGCACGTCGATGTCATTGAACAGGGCTCCACCGGCGACGCCCGCGTCCTGCGCGCCATCCTGAAACTCCACCGTGATCTGGTCATCGAGGTTCGGCGGCGCGTAGATGCCGAAGCCATTGCCCACCTGAACGGCCTGCAAGGGAATCCAGCCCGTCTCGACCTCGTCGGGCGGAAACTTCACCTTGACCGCATAGCGGTTCGGATCGTAGGCGCTGACCAGGCCGACACGCAGGCCCGCACGCCCCTGCGCGGCGGCCGTGGCAATGCCGCGCATGGCGTTGTGAAGCCTGGAACCGGTCATGGGACGATGCTCGTATCCTGCGAGTGGTTTTTGCCGCTGATGTCCATCGTGTAGCCGCCTCCGTTGGACATGGAGCGGTTTACGCTGTCCACGTAATACGTCTGGTCGAAGGAGGTCCCGGTGCCCGTGACCTTCACCATGCTGGTCGCCGTGGTGTCGCTATCCGCGGGCATTGATGCTCGGAAGCGCATCTCGTGCTTGATCAGCTCGTTGTAGAGCGCCTGCGCCCGCTGAAGCGCCTGCTCCTGGGTAAGGTTGCCGATGACGTAGGAATAGACCTGCGCGGGAGACGTGGCCTGCCCTGGCCTGATGCCCTTCGCGTGGCTCGTCGGGTACGTAGCCGTGAATCCCTTCTTCTGCTTCTGGTTCCAGGATCGGACCTGCACGATGGCGCCCTTCCCCACCGTCAACGTGCGCGAGAAGCCGAGCCGGATGGTGTTGGAGCGATGAAAGCCATAGGTGTCATCCGGCTCTTCCCACCAGATTTCGAGGGGAACGGCGTCGGCTGGGTCCGGCTTGGGCTCGAAGTGCAGTTCGTCTCCCTTCACGTAGACGACGAAGCCCTCCTGCATGGCGAGCCAGGTCAGTAGCTCCCACTCGGTGTCCGTCGATGTCATCGACACATGGTCTATCTGGTAATAGCGCCCCACCGGCGTGGAGGTGTCCGTAACCACCGGTGTGAGACCGTGTCGCTGCGCCAACGTGGTCGCGATCTGGCTTGCCGTCTGGGTCTGCCACTTCTCCGTGGTCTTCGCGTCGATCAGCAGGGACGTGAGATCGCGGCCGCTGAGCGGGATTTCGCGCGCGGCAGGATCGAAGTCGATTACGTCCACATTCCCCTTGATCAATAGCGTCAGTTCGTCGGCACTAACCACATCAGGGTTCGACGGGAAGCCAGCGAAAATCTCCACGCTGATCTGATCCTGCGACAAAAGCCAAGCTTTATCCTGCGGTGCAACCAGTTCTTTAACGGCGAGCAACACGTCGAAGGTGTCGGCCTCGTGGTAGGCATTGGAATCCACGGCGAAGTCGATCCACGCCGGAGACGGCGTACCGTTGAGTCGCACCAACCCGCGCGGCTGGCGAGCAGCCTGCATCGATGGATCGATGACCGCGGCGACCGACGAGAGGTCTTGAACTTCAGTCACCCAGCAACCCTCCCGCGTTGTCGGCGCGTAGCGGCACCGAGATGGTTTGCAGACCGGTCAGCATCGGGTCGCTTAGGCCGTTGGCCTTGGCGATGCCGGTCCATGCCGTGGCGTCTCCGTACTGCGAGGCCGCCATGTCCATGAGGTTGCCGCCGGACACGGGAACCGAGCGGCCAGCACCCGCCACTGAACCCAGGTTCGAGCGCATGCGGCCTACTACGTTCTGTAGCGCGTAGAGGTTGGGCAACTGGTTGAATGCCACGACCTGGGCCGCCAGCGATTGCGACGACAAGCCGATGGGCGTGTTGGGCAGCACGCCGCCAAGCGTTCCGATGTTCTGGATGCTGTTGCCTGCACCGGCGATGAGCTGATTTGTGCGCGTAAGCACCGTCCCGATCGGGCCGAGCACGCTGTTGATGACCGAGGTCGAGGCATTCGCGAAGCTCGACACGCCGGTCACTGCCGAGTTCAGCGTTCCCAGCGCTGACGACAGCGCCCCGTCACCTATGCTCCCTCCGAGGCCGATGGCGGACGACATGTCGTCACCCATGGCGTCATCGATCGATCCGCCGGCCACCTGGGTAATGGGCGCCGTCAGGTCTTCGACAACCTCCAGGCTGATCCTGTAGGGAATCTCGTAGGCGCGACGGAAGTCCGCCTCGAAGGTCGCGATCACCACGTTGAAGCGGAAGGCATCCCAGGTCAGTGTCAGCGCGCGCCCCTGCTTGCGAAGGGTGTCGATATACCGGGCGCGCGACACCGCATCCTGGCCGCGGAACCAGCCGCGCCAGTCCTTCGGCGCGTCGTCCGGTCCCATGGCATCGACCACCCGCTGGCCACCAACGAGCTTGTGGACAACCAGCGCCTGCCCACCGCCGAACAGAATGGACTCGGGGACCTCCATGTCCCGAAACTGGAAATCGCCCAGCGTGACAACCGTCGTAGCCATGTCTCTCCCGTCAGCGGGCTTGGTTCATGCCGACAGGCGCCGGCGTTGCGGAGAAGTCGAAGGCGTTGCCGCCGCGCTGTGGGGCGCTGAGCATGTCGCCGAAGTGCGGGGCGAGGTATTTGCCGACCTTCTTTCCGTCGAGGTAGACGTCGCCCGCGCCGCCGCCCTGTGCCGTGGGCTTCTTCGGCGCGACGAACGGCGAGCGGCTCATGTAGTCGGTCTCGGCCTTACGACTCAGCGGGTCGTCACTGAATACCCGACCGATCGACGACCACGGCTTGAATTCCCGCTTGCCCGTGGCCTTGTTGAACGGGTTCCACAGGTCGTAGAGAGTGCCGGATAGCGTGTCGTCCTTCTGGCCCGTCACCTTCGCCGCGAGCGGATTGATGGCGTTGTCGTTGAGCCATCCGCCGGTCTTCCATCCGATGTAGGCGGCCATAAAGACGCCGGCCGCCGAGGCGATGGCGCCAAGCCCAGCTCCAACCCCAGTAAGTAGACCGCCCAGCCCCCCAGCGGCCGTTACTGCCGTTCCGATAAGCGTCAGTGCGCCCCCAACAGCCAGAATCGATCCACCAATTACCGCTAACGCAGCGACCGCCCCGAAGACGATGACCAAGCCCTTCGTGAGGGTTGAGTGGTCATTGATCCACGTCGCGATCTTTTCGATCAGGGGGGTGACAAACTGGAGCCCCTTAACCAGCATTGGAAGCACAACCGCCCCAAGACGTACCGAAGCCGTCTCAAGCTCCTTCTGCGCTCGCAGGTACTGGCCGCGATAGGTTTGGCTCTCCTCATCGACCGACGCATTAATACCAAGCGCCTTCTTCTGCGCTTCGTCGGAGTGGTGGATTGCCGCAAGCTGGCGATCGATCAGACTGAACATCGCGCCGCCAGTGCGGCCAAAGATCATTGTGTTCTCGCGAGCCTTTTCCGCCGTGGTTGCGATACCCATACGGGCATACATCGGGAGGATATTCTTCTCGTAGAACTCCACTGGATCGCTGGCGAACGTCGCCATGTCGCGAAGAGGGTTGCCCTTGAACTGCTTGATGCCGCCCTGCGAGTTCCACTGGATCTTCGACGCGTCCCAGATGCCGTTGTCCGCAAGCAGGTGCGCGACCTGGTTCGGGATGCGCACGCCGCCGACAAGGCGGTTGTAGGATGTCATCCACGCGTTGCCGGCGGTGCTGCCCTTCAACTCACCGATGACCGGCTCGAGCTTCCCGAACAGCGCCTCGTTGTTGAGCCCCTGCGCCGCGACGCCGCCTCGGGCGATGAACTGGCGAAGCTGCTCCCAGTCCACGTTGCCGCCAGAGCTGCGTATTGCCTTCCATCCCTGATCCGCGATCGAGTTGAACGTGGCCGCGTCTTTCAACCCGCCGCGCATCTCGATGAAGCGGAGCATGGCGAGGCTTTGCGTGTGCATGCGCGACTGCGAAGCGCCGTCAAGGCCCTGGGTCGCGTAGGCGATCTTCGCCAGGACTGGAGCCGCGAGCTTGGCGCCCTCCAGCGCCTTGCTCCCGTCGAGGCCCGACTCGCGGAAGACGCCCTGCGCCTCGGTCACGTTGTTCATCGCGTCGATGATCGACGTGCCGATGATGTGCATCCCCTCGGCGAACTTCACGGCTTCTCGATTGACCGCGTCGCTCATGCCGAAGAGGCGGAACCTCGCCTGAGCCTGCTCGTACTCCGATGCCTTGTCGATTGGTCCGCCGAGCATGCCGAACATGGCACGCCCCGTGCCGGCGAGCGCATCGCCACCGATCAGTCCGCCGAAGCCGCCGAAGCCGCCACCAGACCCGGATCCACCGCCGCCCGCACCACCGCCGCCGCCGCGCCATCCGCGCCAACCCGCCCAGCCAGCGGCGGCCATGCCTGGCATGCCCATGCCCCCGCCAACGCCGCCGCCAGACATGCCGCCACCGGACCCACTACCCGTCAGGAGCAACGGACCATTGGCCGCCGGACCACCCAGAGCCAGGGCGCCCCCCGTGCCGGTGAGCAGGCGCTGTCCGGGACCACCTAGCAGCATGGGGGCCGAGCCGCCGCGGGCACCCGCGAAAGCAGCGATCGCCATCATCCCGCCACCGCCAGCACCGCCGAAACCGCTCCCGCCACCGCCGTAGACGGACATGCCTCCCGAGGCACGGGAGGCGCGCTCGGCAGACGAGGCGTAGCCATCGGCGGCGCGATGGGCGCGATCGAAACCGCTGGCGGCCGAATCGGCCCATGTCGAGCTGAAGCCGCGCCGCGTGGCCTCGTTGATCTTGATGATCGTGTCGAGGAGGCCCTTGGCCGACTTCTGCGCCTTGTCGAACTGCGCAGCCAGCTTCAAGATGCCGCCGCCGGTGGCATCGACGACGCCGATGCGCACGCCGATCTTGTATGCTTCGAACATGCCAATACCTTTACGAATCAGGCTTCAAGACTGGCTGGCTGACCGTTTCTCGTTCATCCAGTACGCGGTGCCAAGGGTCCAGCCTGCAAAGCCGGGGTTGGATTGGCTGAAGGTGCGCCGGCAACTGGGGGACCTCGCCATCGGCGCCGCTGCCCTACTCGTCGCAATCCACGTGGTGGCAAGAGCACTGGCGCCGCGCGCCGGTGGGCCGCCGGTCGCCCTACTGCTGTTCGGCGCCGTCCTGGCTGCGATACCTGGCACCGTTATCGTGCTGCTCCTGTGACGGAGGAAGCGTCACGCCGACGCAAGCGCACCGCGTGGCAGATCGCGTTCCTGACGCTGATCGCTGCCATCGCCTACCTCGAGATCGTTAAGGAAGCGCCGGTTAATCCGACGACAGCGGAACAAACATCAGGTCACCACCGATAAGGCCAGCCATGGCGGCTTCGGCGAGGATGCGGAGCACCTTTGCCTCATTTCGAATGGCGGCCGGCGCGAACACTGCGCGTGGAGGCATGCGTGGCGTGCCCATTTCGAACCACACTCTGCGCTCGTCGTTGGTCCCGACGACCGCCTTCAGTCCTACCGCGCTTTTCGTAATCGTGTCGCGGAAACCTCCAGAGGCAAGAAGGGGCGCGTCAAGCGGATAGCCCGCGCGCTCCTTCTGCTTCTCGGTCGACGGCGCGAGCTGCTCCCATGCAGGAATCAGCCCGACGCCACCGCGGTCCGAGGCAATCGCGTCTTGGTACTTGCCGATCTCGTCGCGCGCATCCGCCAGAACGACGTCCGCCGCGTCCTGCACGCCCCGGTGAAGGGCGACAGGCGCGGCGGCAGCGATGCGCACAAGGTGATCGGCGAAGTCGCCGAAGCTTTCGAAGGACCTCATTTCGGCTCCTTGAAGCTCATGGTGGACCAATCGAACTCGTTGCCCTCCATCTCGCTGAAGGAGATGGCGAACGCGGCGCGAGTCACATCATTGAGGGCGAAGGCCACGTCGAACGGAATGCCATTTTTTACCAGCCAGAGGCATTCGCGTATCGCCGGGGCCGTCGCTAGTTTTTTACCGCTTCCTTATCGGCTTCCGTGTCCTGCTCGCCGAAGTTTGCCTGGACAGCCGCCGCAACGGCCATGATGCCACCCTCGTCCAGACGCTGGATCAGCGCCTCCAGCTCGCGCTTGGTGCTGATCGAGACGGCGTCCCCGTCGATGCTGCCGACGAACGTGAGCGGCAGAACCATGCCCATGTACGTCTGGTTCGAGGCAGAGGCGCCGAGCATCTCGACCAAGCGAAACTGGGCGAGCACGCCAGGCTTACGGAGCACGATGCGACGACCCTTCGCGTCGGTGGTGGCGACCTCCGCCGAAGCTTGGCGGATCAACTGCTCGCTCGCCGTCGGCTGAGGCACGTCGCCGGCCTCGGTGATGGTAACGGTGGGTTCGGTCATGGGTTAGGCAACCTTGAGTTTTTGGGAAGCGAAGAACCCGATCGTCTGGGTGACCTTCTGATCGCCAGTGTACTTTCCAGCCTCCTCAAACGAGAAGACGACGTCGGTGTATCGGTACTGCGAGATCGAACCGTTCGCTTCCTGAATCGTCTCCGTGATCGAACCCGTGAGCGTGTTGAGGCCAGCGTAGTAGCCAGCCTCCTGCTGTGCGAAGAAGTCGTCGACGACACTGCTGAAACGGTCGAGCTGAAGGCTTCCATCCCATCCTTGCGGCGTGTTCGCGCCACGGGTCTTGTCCAGATGGGTGCTACGTATCTTGTTGTAGATCGGCTTCGCTTCAAAGCTCGTGACGGAGACTGGCAGGTTCAGCGTGCCCGTGGGCGTGACAAAGACGACAGAAATGTCCTTGCCGATGCTGAAATTGTTTGCGGGCATGGTTCTCTCCAAACGAGAAAGGGCGCCCTAGGCGCCCGGAGATGGATGAATTGCGTCGCCCGCTTAGGTCGGCGCGTTGGCTCGCGTGACGACCGTCTGGCCGCCCTGCATGTTCACGAGGAACTTCTCCGCGACACTCTGGTAGCGGACGGCGGTGTCATCGCGGAGGTTGCCCGCCGCGACCTGTGCCGGCGGGTTGTTGTTCTGATCGCACTGGTTGCTGAAGGTGTCGATCTGCTTGGCGTCCTGCATCGCCTGGAAGGTGGCGTCGAGGGTGGCCTTGACCTCGGCACGAAGCGGATCGTTCGCAGCCGTGGTCTGGAGGCGGCCGACGAACTTACCCATGGCGGCGCCGATCGTGCTGGCAATGTAGTTCGTCATCCGCGTGTAGTTGTCGCCCTGCGTGGCGGGGTTCGAACTGCCGTTGTGGCCGACGCGCATGCCGAAGTAGTTGCCGCCCGGCACCGGGTTGGTGATGACGTCCCAGCCTGCCGAGATGAGCGTTTGCAGCTCCGCCACCGAATAGGTGAGGTTCTGGCTGGTCTTCTGGGTGCCGACGATGCCGTACAGCGCCTTGTTGAGCGAGCTGTGCTGCGGCGCCAGGTTCGCGAGACGACCGGCGCAGAACGCCTGGGGCGATACCAGGCGCGTGACGCCATTCACCGGATCGGCCCAGTAGCAGTAGTCACCGAAGATCGGCTTGAACGCGTAGCTGTCGACGCCGACGGCCGCGCGCGTGGTCACGGCATTGGCGATGGTGTCGCCGGCCGGTCCGGTGCAGATCATGTAGGTGCCCTCGGACAGCCCGTAGGCGACCTGCGTCGTCCACGTGGTCAGATCGTCCACGTCGGCCAGCATGGCGACCGAGGCGCCCGCGCCGCGCAGGGCGTACATGCCCTTCCGGGGCGACGTGTCCACACCCACCAGCACGGCGGCGTTGATGGTCGTGGCGCCATCGGTGCCACCGGTCAGCGCGTTCGTGGACGCCGAGGGCGCCGTCGTGCCAGCGCCGGCCGTGGCCACGATCATGTTCGACGGGCCGCGCAAGCCGTACTGGCCGTTGTTGATCGCCGCGGCGAGGTTCGACCAGAAGGCGGCACCCGTGCCGGTGATGTTGTCGAACACCTCGGCCACCTGGCCGGGCATCGAGACGATCGCTTTCCAGCTGTTCGCCGCGCTACCGGTGGCGATCTGCACGCTCGCGCTGTTGCCCAAGGTGCCGGTGTACTTGCTGGTGAAGGTGATGTTGGTCGAAAGCGCGACGCTGGCGGCAGTGTCGGTGCCGTCGGTGACGCGCACGCCGACGATGTTGTTCGCGCCCTGCTGGACGGCGATCGCAACCGCGGTGCCGAGGTCGTACTTGCGGTTCTGCAACGCGCCGAACTGGCGCGCGAAGTCCGCCATGTTGCCGAACACGGTGGGGGCATTGACCGGTCCCCACGTCGCGGTGCCGACGATGCCGAGCACGTTGGTCGGCACGCCATTGAGCTGCGAGGTCTGGGGCGGCACGATCTGGACGTACAGGTCGGGCACGATGAGCGCGGTCGTGTTGATCGCACCCTGCTGGACGATCTGGGTCATGGGTATCTCCGGGCGAAAAAAAACCCGCTTTCGCGGGTCTGTCGGGGCTCAGTGCGAGGGGATCAGCCCTGATCGCCGGAGCTGTTACTGCCGCGGCTCTGGGCCGTGGCGTCAGGGGCGTTGATCGGGAGGACGTTGGCCGAGTTGGGCGAGGCGAGAATCTCCTCGACCTTCTCGGTGATGCGGTCGCCCTTGGCGTAATCGCCGAAGGCCTCACGAACGATCAGGTGCTTCGCCATGGTGTCCTCACTGGAAGATGGTCTTGATGCCTGCCGGCGACGTCGCTCCGGCGACGGCGACAGCGATGTTTTCCTGCGCCACGACCACCTGGGTCGCGTTGCTGGTCTGGGTCACCGCGTATTCGGCGGTATAGATGATGTCGCGGCGGTAGAGGTTCGACTTCTGGGTGGCGTCGATCTCGTGGCTTGTCTGGTACACCAGCCGCGCCGAGGTGAGATCGGGCAGGTCCACGCGTTCGGCCGCCGCGAGGATCGGGTCGATCAACCGCGCGATGGCGCTACGCCGGTCGGGTGTGTCGGCCCAAATCGTCACCTGCACCGGCCGCTTTCGGCGCTGCACCTCTCGCTGCATGGTGCCGATGCCGCCGGCACGCGCCGCGACGATTTTCGCGCCGGCAGGGAGCGTCAGCACGGGTCCGCTGCTCGTCGCACCGGGAATGATCGCTGCCAGCGCCGTTGCGATGCTGGTCAGCGTGTCGCTGGCCTGCACGGCGTAGGTGAAGGCCTGCGTCGAAAGGACGATGGCCACCACCTGGTTGATGGCGGCCACGCCTCCCAGCGTCACGTTCTGCCCCGCGACCGACAGTGTCACTGTCGCCGCTTGCTGGCTCAGCGGGGTCCAGGCGTTTGAGTACGCTGGCACCAGGGTCTCCCCTGTCAGGGGGAAGACCGTGATATGGACACGGCCGCCCTGCCCGTTCGAGAACCCGGCAAGGTCCTTGTCGAGCTGGGATGCCTGGGGCCAACCCGGGTAGATGACCACGGGGTCGCCAGTGGCCGATGGCTGCGCCGTGCCGTTCGGATAGATCGCCTGCGCGAGCAGGCCGACGACGGCGTTCAGCGCGTCGGTGAGGTCTGCCATGGTCGTTCCTGCGTCAGGTGCCCGCCTCGGCCGCGGTAAGCCGCCAGCCCAGGTCCGTTTGTTCGGCGCTGGCCAGCACGTAGCGTCGGCCGTTCTCGTCGATGGCGACGTCGTCGGCCCGAAGCTGCGCGTTGCCTGGAAGCGCCGGCAGGAGGATGGCCCACCACGGCGTCTTGACGTCGCCCGGCAGGCCCACCTCGTTGCGCTCACCCTTCGTGCCCTGGAGCACCGAGGCGGGGAATCCGGTGGCGATCAACTGCTGGTTTTCCGCCGTGTTGCCGCCGTAGGCACCGATTCCGACCGTGGGCTGCTGCTGCGGCCGGTAGAACGACAGCATGCGGTTGCAGTCCACCGCCAGTATCGGGAGCAGCGGCTGCATGCCTGCGATGAAGTACGTGGAGGCCGCGTTGACCAGATAGTCGCCCGGGGACAGCACCCGGCCGTCGGCCAGGCAATACCAGAGCGGCTTGCCGTAGGCGTTCGGCTTCCCGTATTTCATGTCCTGGGCGTTGAAGCTCGCCACCACCGTACCGATCAGCGCCGCCGGCACGATCGCGCCTGACGTACTGGTCGTCCGGTACTGCTGGAACGGCAGGCCGATGCGCTTCGCCGCCTGCGCGTAGCCCGCGTAGACCTTGCCTTGGAGCTTTACGCCGTCCATCAGACCACCAGATCGATCGTGCCGTCGCCCGATGAGCCCGACATACTCGGTCCAGCGGGCACGCCGAGAAAGCCGCATAGCTGGCGTCGCCACATGTTGTAGAGCCGCATGCGGTCGCGCACTTCGGTGCGGTTGTGGGTCCAGACGGCCGCCTGGTCGGTGTCGAGGTTGTCGCTTGCCGAGGTGACGGCCTGCTCCAGTTGGTAAAGGTTGTTCGTGCCGGTGAGGTACGTCGTGCGCAGCGTGGTCTCTTCCGCCGCCGACAGGTTCGACATGCGGTATTCGAGCGTGCCGTAGGCCTGGAAGAAGCGGTACGACTGGAAGCTGGAAGGCGTGCCGCCGAACATCGGGTAGCCGCAGAAGCGGCGGATGTCGACCCTCTCCTGATCGGTCAAGGCCATGGCTACACCTCAGTCGTAGGAAACGGCAAGCACCTGACCCGAGCCCGGGATGACCGTCAGGCCGGCGAAGCAAGGCATGTCGATCAGGTACGAGCCGACGGTGTTGGGGATGACGGCAAGCTGGTTGGCGGCGGCAGAACCGGCCACCGTGGGGCTGTCGTAGGCGCCCCCGGCGGTCGTGCCAGCCGTCAGCACGATGACTCGCTGGATCCGCGCCTTCGGCCCGGTGCTGTAGAGCCCGGGGCTATTGCCGCCATTGAGCACGGTCGCCGCACTGATATTCAGCGCGGAATTTTTGCCCTGCGAGACGTAAACGCCGTCACTCATTGGGGTAACCCTCGATGCTGGCACCGCGGTCGAAAAGCATCGCGATGTCCTCGGCATTGGTGATGGCCCGGCCAGCGGGGAAGTGCCGCAGCACCCCGTTCACGGCGAAGCCGAAGGATTCGGTCAGGCAGATGGTCGACGGCAGCGCGTGGGCAGTCTTTTCGCCACCCTGGGCCGTGACCGGTGCCGCCTTGGCAGGCGCGACCAGTTCGTGTACCACGCCGGCCAAATCCTTGACCGCAGTCGCCAACTCGCGCTTGGCCGTTTCCAGCTCCGCGCGCTCGCCGGCCAAGGCCTTCTTCGCTTCATCGACGGCCGCGCGATCGCGCTGAACCGCGGCGCGGTCGCGATCGAGATTGGCCGCTGCGGCGAGCTGCCGGTTAGACGACGGGGGCATTGGCGGCAACCAGAGCAGAGGCGAGTTCGGGCGTCACGACGAACGGCACATTGGCCGTGAACTGCATCAGCGCGCCACGAAATCGCAGGGTGAAATGTCGGGTCGGCGTGCGGACGTTGCCGGCGCCGTACTTGGTCGATACCTGGCTTGCGGTCAGGTTCTGGATCTGCCCGTTGCCCACCGCGTGCGGCGAGGTGTCGGGGATATACGGGGTGCCAAGGGGCATACGGTCCTCCCAGAAGACGTGCGAGGCCCGCGCAGGGCCCCGCACGCAAGCACCGGCTTAGCCGGCGTGCTCGATCACCACGGCGCGCTTGTAGTAGCTCGCGCTCGCCGTCGGAACGATCGTGCTGTTAACGGTCTGGTCCGTGGGCGCGGTGAAACCACCGATCCAGTACCAGGACTGGGCGATGATCTGCTGGAGGCGATCCAGCGGCTCACGGGTGACGTGCACGATGTCATCCACGACGTCGATCTGGGCGTTGTTGCCGGCGATGTCCTGCGCGGCCATGCCCTCGAAGTCGCCTTCGATGAGCGAGCCCTCGCCGCAGATGATCGCCCGGCGGACGCGCACGCCGTTGAGGTTCTGAACGTAGGCCTCGGTCGTCGGGATCAGGCGGACATCCACCAGCTCGACGATGCGGCCCATGCGGAACTCCTTGCTCATGCCCGTCGCGCCCTGGTACAGCAGCTTGAAGTCGGGATCCGCGAAGAGCTGACGCGCGCTGACCGGATCCACGTACATGTTGTACATGCCGCCGATCGTCGGAACGCCGTTGGAACGCAGGTAGGCCACGGCGTCGAGCATCGCGCCCATGGTGAGCAGGTCCGTGCCCACGATCTTGGACGTGTTGCCGCGGCCGTTCGGACGCAGGATGAACGGGGCGACGCCGCTGCCGAGGTTGTAGGCGGTCACGTCGTTGCCAGCGGTGCCGTCCGCCACCGAGACGGCGGCCGAGAAGGTCAGCGTGCCGCTGACGCCGTTGGGCGCGGTGGAGACGTTGCTGCCGTCCGCCGCGGCGCCGACCAGGGTGTAGACGTTGCCACCCACGGTCACGGCCATGGTGTTCGTGCCGTTGACCGGGATCATCATGCCGTTCACGAACACGAACTGGAAGCCGCGGATGTCGTCGACCTGCACGGCGGTGCCCGCCGAGCCGAGGGTCACGCGCACACGGCTGTTACCACCCATGTAGGCGTTGTAGATCGTGTTGCGCGCCAGGCGGTCCAGCGACTGGGCCGACTGCACGCCGTTGACCTTGGCGTTCTGGAGGAACTGCTCGACGATGCCGACGCGGTTGGTGACCGTGTTCAGGTCGATGGTGTCGCCGTACTGGTTGATCGAGAGCGTGTACTGCTCGATGGTCCAGGTGCCCGGCGTCAGGCCGTTGTCGAGGTTGGTGTTGGTCGACGGGTTCAGCGGCGTGGTGACCGGCGCCTTGAGGCCCGGGCGGGTCTTGGTGATCGTCTCGCCGATCTTGTTGGGGAACGTCTCGCGGCGGGCGATCTCGCGGAAGCCGAGGACGGACTGAATGCCGTCCTGGAATTCACGCTCGAGATAGCCCTGCTGGATCATCGGCTGGAGAGCAGCCGGGAAGTTCTGGATACCCATGCGGGGTAGCTCCTATCGGGGTTGGGAATGGCTTCTCCCCTGGGCGCCTGGCCCCGATGGGTATCTGAACGGTCAGCGTCGGCGAACGGCTTCGCGCCGCGCTGCCGCGTACTCTTCCGGCGTCATTTCGGACGCCTTCTTGCCCGACGGCGGCGTGTTGGCCGGCGGGGTGGACGTGCTGCTGCTGCCGGCCGCGCCGAAGAGGTACGGCTTGGCGGTCTTCAGTTCTTCGATGAGCGCATCGGCGCCCTCGACCTCGCCCTGGTCGTTGAGCTTCACCTTGCTGAGATCGACCAGCTTCAGGCCGTCGAGGTCAACGATGCCGGCCTTGATGGCAATGGCCTTGAGTTCGGCTCGGATGATCCGCTGGTCTGCCGCGCTGGATGCCTCGGCGATGCGGGCATTGGCAGCTTCCTCGGCTTCCTGGGCGCGCTTCTCGGCGGCTTCGCGGGCGTCCTGCTGTTCCTTCGCCTTCAGCCGGTAACCGCTGCTCTCGGCGCGAAGCTCCTGCACGTACTCGCGGGAGAAGCTTTCCTTGTCGCGTGCCGGCGGCTGCTGGACGGGCGGACCGCCCGCGCCACCACCACCTTCGCCACCGCCCTCACCTTCCATCAGGCGACGGCGCTTGCGTCCGAAGCGAATCATGCGGCACCGCCTTCGGCGTCGATCGACGCCTGAACGCTCTGGGCATACTCACCTGCCGCGCCATCACGGACCATCTGGTCGTGCTGGCTCAGGTTGATGTGAATGCCGACGCTCAGCAGCTCGTTGGCCTTGATGGGCGAGACACCATGGGCGCTGAAGCCGATGGACCCGTCCACGTTGGCAATCAGGACGATGCAGCCCGGTACGCCGATCTGATCGCAGATCGCCTTGGGGGCCGTGTTGAGGGTGAGGGGTAGTGCGCTTTCGTCAGGCATCGGGCCTTCTCCGTGTGGGCACCGGCTCGCGCCGGCGCAGTGGCGAGGGATCAACCCTCGCGGTTAAGCGTTGCTGGTGATCTTGGTCTGCTCGGTCGGCAGCTCAGCAATCAGCTGTTTGCGTTCGGCGTCGATCAGGGCCATCTCGGCCTGGACGTCGGTGATGTCGTAGTCGCTGGCGATGATGCGCACCGCGGTCTCCCGGCTCAGCGAACCCACCTTGATAAGCGTGGCGAGGGCCGTGGCCAGCGTCTGCCGGTCGTCTGCCGTGGGCGGGAACCATGCGGGCCACGAAAGCGTGACCGGCTCGTTGTCCGCCAGCTTGCCGAACTCCTGCCCGTTGATCGTCAGCGGGAACTTGGCGCTGCCGCGCACGATCATCCGGTAGATGTCGAGCAGTGCGCCCTCGCCGTAACTGGCCCGCAGCTTGTCCGCCAGCCAGATCAGCGCCTGGTGCATCAGCTCAAGGGCTCGACCCGACTGGGCCGCGCTCAGCTTGTCCGCGTTGCTGCGGTTGCCGTGCATCCGCTCGAGCGCGAACTCGCGAAGCCTGCCCACGTATTCCAGAACCGCTTCCGACGCTGTGCCGTTGATCTCCAGCATCTTCGCGTCGCCCTTCTCGCCTACCACGATGGCGTTGGCGGCCGAGCGGACCATCGGCTGACCATCGTCGGTGGCCGCCGTCTCCTTGATGAGCAGCGTGGGGTCGGCGCTGTACTTCAGACCTCGGCCAGCCTGCGAAAGCAGGTAATCGGCCTCGACGGTCGTGTTGATGGGCTCGACGCCGAAGGTGGGCTCACCGTCGATGTCATCGCCGCCGGGCAAGTTCTTCACCCAGACGATGGGAACGAAGCCCAGGCCGTGATTATTCGAGCGGGCCTCGTCCACTGTACGCGCCGCAGCCTTGTCGGCGACCTTGCGCGGCACGAACCAGGTTTCCGCGATGGCAGTCCACTCGCGCTCGAACCAGTATTGCGTGGCGTCGTCCTTGACGTCGTACCCGGCCGCCACAAGCGTCTTGCCGTCCACCTTTCGGCGTTCACCAACCCGATCCAGCGTATCCGGCGCTTCCGCGCTCCAGACCGGCGTGAGGTAGGTCGTCGCCATCACCTGAAGGAACACGCGCTTCGAGAGGAAGCGCACGGCGATGGCCACGCTACCGACCGAGCCGCGTGTGGCGGCGTCGATCATCGCGAGGTTCAGCTTGGCGTCCTTGGTGACAGCGTCGAGCGCCGCCTTCGTGTCCTCGTTCTTGCACTCCACGGACGGGAAATGCCCCTCGCTGAAGAGCAGCGAGATGCTGTCATCCACCACGGTGCGGATCAGGCCCGTGCGAACGCTCGGCCTGCGCTCCCGCACCGGGATGTATTCACCCGCACCGTTCTTCTCCTCGTGGAACTGGTACGTCAGTACGTCGTAGATCGAGCCGTCCAGCACGCGCGACCACACCTCAAGGCGCCACGCACGCAGCGGCAGGTCGTTATCCCGGGGAACCAGGTTGGCGAGCGTGTCGAACATGCGGTTATCGGCCCATGTGTGGCAGGTGGATCGACCGGGCGGTAACCGGCTTGATGATCGGGAACATGCGGTGGATGAAGTAGCCGCCCGCATCGTTCGTGTGGTCGTTCCCCGACTTCTTGTCGGGCTCGCCTTTCTCGTCCCATATCTGCTGCTCGAGGTGGTCCGCGTAGGTCGGGCACCGGAGGGTGTTGACCTTGTAGCGGCGCTCGCCGGCAGCGTTGCAGAACATGGCGTTCATCGCGTTGATGCGGTCCTTCACCGGAGGGTTGGCCTCGGGCGCGGACACGCGGAAGCCCGCGTCACGCAGCAGTTTGATGTCGGTCTCCGACGCGTTTACCGAGCGGCGGGAGCCGCCCGACGCATCGGGGTAAATGGTGATCTCGCGCGTCTTCAGGTACTGGCCGGCGCTCTCGTCGTATCGCCAGAACCTCTCCTTGATCCGGCGGATCATGTCCGGCGTGTCGTAGCCGCCCGTGATCTCGTCGACGGCCAAGGGGAGGCCCGCGCGGGTCACATGGACGATGCCGGCCATCTTGCTGACGTTGAAGTCCATGCCGATATGCGCCGCCTCGCCCTCCTCGATGGAGTCGAGCGTGTGGTTCAGCACGCGGTCGAACTGGTGGTAGATCGTGCCCGCCAGCAGGTTGACGAACTCGCCGCGCAGGTAGGCCTTGATCAGCTGCTCGGGGTAGCTCGCCATGAGCGAACTGATGTAGTCGTCCGGGAGGTTCGCCTCGTTGTCGTAGGTGCTGGCCTGGACCATGCCGTAGAGCGGCGCCAGCTTAGGGTCGTCTCGGACGGCCTTCACCCACTGCTGGTGAACGAACTTGAATCCCTCCGGCGTAGTGGTGACATCGATGCCGTTGAGCAGGCCATCGGCCACCTGGCGCAAGCGAGCGATGATCTTGCGCCACGACGTTTGCGCCTTAACCAGCGTCAACACGTCCAGCTCATCGACCAGTGCGCGGCCGATCTTGAAACCCACGATGGTCTCCGGCTTCTCCATCGACCGGCAAATCACCGTGCCGCGGTACTGCCGGCCGGCGTATACGTGGACTTCCTTGTTCGCCTCGCGCGCGATGGTGCGCAGGCCCCAGTCGAAGGCCACCTCGTCCATGGTCGGGAAGAAAATATCCCGGATCATCGGGTACGTGGGCGCGAAGTACCCGGCGTTGATCCCAGGGAACTCCCAGAAGTGCGCACAGAGACCAGCGCATCCAACCCATGTCTTGCCGGAACCGAATCCGGCCACGAAGGCTCGGAATTTATGCGGGAGCGAGAGGAATCGAGCCTGCGGCACGTTCAGGCTAGGGTTGACCTCAATCGCCTCCGCGCCTGGCATCACGCACCTCGATCGATACCTTCACCGGCGTAGGCGGCGCCTCGTCACCAGCCACGTCAGGCCTGTCGCGCCACTTCTCCGGCTGCCGATTCTTGAGCCAGAAGATCATTGCGGTGACGTCCGGCGGGTAATGCTCCTGCGTTGGCGCCCGGATCACCCCTTCCTTGAACTGGAAAACCTTCTCGCTGTCGTGGGTGTAGCCCATCGCCCTGCGGAACAGCGACTGCTCGACCTGGGCGTCGATCTCTTCCTTCCCACGCTTTAGGGCATCCGAAAAGGCTTGGTGCTGGACCTTCCACAGGTACAGTGTCGAGAGGGTCACTTTGAAGAAGTCGGCGAGCTGGGCATCGGTCGCACCCATGCGGGTGAGCTTCGCGCCCTGCTCTACGAACTCCTCCTTGTACTTCGTGGGGCGACCGGTCTTCTTCACCGGGTTACGCGGCTTGGCGGTCTTCTTCGCCTTTGTGGTCTTGCGGGGAGCGCCCATGTGGTCAGTAGGTCGGCATCAGGCCGCCTCTCCATGTAGAGACGCCATCAGGGCGCCGCCTATTTCACCGTGACCCGAATGCCCCGGCCGATGTGTCGGCTGATCGCATGCACATCGGGCACACGGCCCGTGAGGTTTGCCCACCCCCGACGGAACCGGAGGTAGGGATCGACCCACCATGCAACCGAAACGCTGAGGCGTGCGGTCAACCGGGCCATCAGAGCTTCGCCTTGGCTTCCGCCACCTTGCTCTTCACCCAGTTGACCAGGGCGATGGGGCTGTGGAGCAGGCTTTCGACCTCGTCCTCGATGGTGGTGAGGATCGCGCGGGCCTCGTCCGTGAGGCTTTCGGGCTCGGGCTCGACGGTCGGCTCGGTGGCATCCGTCTGGGCATGGTCGACCGCTTCCTGCACCAGGGCATCGGCGGCCGCCTTGTCTTCGGGGGTCTGCGCCGAGGCGGCGAGATCCAGCGCGGCGGCATGCTCATCGCTGAGCGGCGCGGCCGCCGCGGTTTCGTTGTCGGCCGGGGCCTGGGTGGTTTCGTCGTTCATAGGGGTATCCCGTGATTGCTGGCGCAGGCGCCGTTAGGCGGTGGGCTGGGCCGGGGGCGCGGCGATCGGCGCGGCGGCAACCGGTGCCGGCGCGGACGGCTTGCTGGACTGGAACGTGCCCGCAGCCTTGAACGTGGCGACCAGGCTGCTCGCGATACCGGAGAGGGCCGGCCACACCTCGCTGAACGCGACGCTGGCGTTCTGCTCCTTGGCGTAGGCGCTGGCGAGGGCGTCCTCGACGGCCTTCAGCTTCGCGGCACCCGGGGTGCCTGCGGGGAGTGCGGCCTCGATGCCCTGCACCAGCGCGGTCAGGAGCGGAATGAGATTGGCGACCACCTGGAACTTCGCCAGGGCGCCGGAGACACCGGACAGCAGGGACATGGGTACTTCCTCGGGAGTGGCGGCCTCGGCCGCGGTGGATAAAGCGGGTTCGGGCTTCGCCCGCGGACGGGTGATGACCTCCGGCTGCGGGTCACCGCGCGAGATCCACCACCACAGCGCGCCCGCGGCGATGGCCAGGATGGCGATGACGATCCAGACGATCATGTGTCGGTCCTCCGCGCCGCGCGCGCCGGGTTGTTCGGGAACAGGTTGGCGACGATGGTCGTCAGGTTCGTGATCAGGGCGCCCACGATCAGGCTGACCATCTCGCGGTTCTCCGCCGGCACGGCGGCGTTAACCAGCAGCGCGAGGGCGACCGCGACCATGGTCACGATCAGGATGGCGACGCCACCCTTCAGGGCGCGCACGCTACGGCCGGCGAGATTCATGCGGATACCAGTTGGGCGGGCTCGTCACCGGTGCGCATCATGCGCGCCAGCTCGAGCATGCGGCGGCGGTCGTCGTCGTTACGGGCCTTCTCCGGCCACTTCGTGAGCATCAGCTCGTCGGCGGCGTCGTCCCACCGGCTGTTGTGAATCGCCGTCCACAACGGCTTGCACTCCAGAAGCGCGGTGATGCGGATGGCGAGGGCCACGTGGGCCAGCACAGAGAGGCGGACCGCGTCGAGCTGCGGGTAGATCGCCGCCCGTGACCGCAGTGCGGACACGAAGCGAGAAAGGTTCCTCTCGGCCATCTTCAGTAGCTCCTCGCGGCTGACCAGGCGAGCAGCACCGATTCGGGCGAAGTCAGCGAGGTCGCGGTCGCCCACGTCGAGCGGGGCGTTGGAGAAAGGTTCGTGGATCGCGATATGCCGACACGCGATCTCGATCGCGCGCGCGGAGGTCTCGTCAACCCGGGCGGAGGCTTCGGCGGCATCGTCATCGGCTTCGATCACTGGAGCCCCAGCGCGGCGCGCGCCACGGTGCGGCGGCGCTGCCGGTCATCCCAGCCGTTCGGCAGGCCGTTGGCGTTCTTGCCGTTGATGCGGATCGACTCGGTCAGGAAGTCGCCCTTGTCGGCGTAGGTATTCAGGCCCTTCAGGCTCCAGAACCAGCCGGCGGCGATCGCGGCGTAGTCGTCGCGCTCCAGCAGCTGGGAGTTCTTCACGAAGTCGACGCCCACGGCCTTAGAAAGCGCGGCGTAGTTGGCGCGGCCGGTGACCATGATCAGGCCGCGACCCATGAAGCGCATGCCGTCCCCGGGCTGCGTGTTGCCTAGGTCGGCACGACCCTCGTAGCGAGCCTGCGCCGGCACCTGAGTCGGGTTCCAGATCTCACGCGTGCGGGCAAAGCCCATCGACTCGTGGCCCACCTGGGCGATGAAGTCGGCCTGCCGCGCCGGGGTGTTGATGGCGAACTCGTCCATCGCAGCCGTCAGCGGAAGCGCCCACTGCTGTGCGCGCGGCAGCGAGATGCCCGCTGCGCGGCTTAGGGTGTTGGCGTCCATGAGGCTCCGAGAATAGGGTTGGCCGATCCCGCCAGGGGAAACGGGATCGGCCGGTTTGCGCCCTAGGGGTGAGCGCAAAGGGGGAAAGGGCTGCATGCTGGTGCACCGGCATGCAGCGGCCCGATGCTTTCGCAGAGCGGGAGACGCTGGCGGTCAAAACGAAAAAGCCCGACGCATGGCCGGGCTTTTTTTGCAGGGAACCCCGCATAGTGAAACTATGCGTCGACGTGTCCGGAAAGTCAACACCTCGCGAAGAGCCGTTTACGCTTCGCGGTGATCGTGACCCCCTGCGCGGGAGCTGGCGTCGTGTAGCAAGAACCGATGGGGTCCCCATCGGCATCCAATATCGACACCTTCTCTGCTCCGTCAAGCAACTGCTCGCGAAAGCTGATTCGCCCATCGCCATAGGGCTGCGGCGTATGCCTCGCATGCCTTGGAGGATGCGACATCTGGTGTGCGGCAATATCGTACACGTCCGCCTCTAAGCCATGAATCTCCGCTTCCGTTGCGACGCGCCCCCAGGGATCGAACCACTCCCCGCGAAGCCGTGCGTGCGCGTAGGCTTCGTGCATCATCGCCTCGCGTTGCGACGCGGTCAGCTTGTCGCCCACATCGCAGGAATAAACCTGGGTCACCGGGTAGGGGCAACCCGTCTGGATCTCGCTGAGGCGCTGCCGGACGCTCCCTGCTCGTCCGAGCTTCACGAGCGTGCGGTCCGGCGCCGCCACGAAGATCGCGTAGATGAAATACTCAAGGCTCATGCGGCTCGCTTCGAATACATGGCGCGCTCAGCGCGTTCTACCGCTGCTTCCATCGACATCCAGAGCCAGCCCTGAGCGATGCTGTAAAGCGACCGGAAGTCATCGTGCATATTCTCGGCGATGTCGCTGAGGTCGAGAACCGCCGCGGGATCGACGATCCATTCATATGCCTGCATCGCCACCGGCATCAGACGACCGGCGTGCTTCCTGCCCATGGGCCCGGTGCCCGCCGCCAGCTTCTCGGCCAACCATTCGACCACTGCGGCGCCATTGTATTGCTGCTGCGTCGCGAGGCTGTAGGCGATGTCAGGCCCCTTGTCCCGAGGATTACGTCGCGCCATGGCCAGTGCCAACACGAGGGCGTTCTCGGTCGCCATCCCGCGTGCCGCGTACGGCGTGCCCCCGCCAACCCTGCCCGGCTCGCGCCACGCGGTGGTTCCGGCGAGCTGCCCAAGCCGTTCGAGGAATCCGGCCCGGTCTTTCTGTGCTGCGTTATTCATGATTCCCCCTTCTGGGTCAGCGAGCGGTTCTTGTTCTTTCGATTTCGGTGGCTGATCTCGCGCACGATCATGTCTTTCCGGCTCTGGGCTTCCTTGAGCCTGGCGCGCGCGATTTCGAGGAGGGCGGGAAGGCCGTCGGTTGGGATGCCCTCGAATCCCGTTCTCGCCTTTGCGCGAGCTTTGCCTGCATGCGCAGCCACGGGCGGCATTCCTCTTGCTGATCCGGGGTCAGGGCGTCGATCATCGGTCCCCACTTTCTCCAGTCGCTCTCCTGCTGGATGATCCGTAGGGCGTAGCCCAGATGCTGGTAAACGGTCATGCACGTGGCGCCTCCCGCATGCTCCATAGCGCCTGCGCATGGTGGTATGGAGCCTTGACGACGTGGCCTCTCTGGCGCATCACCGTCAGGTGGGCGCGAACGAGATGCCCGGTAATACCGGTTAGCGCGGTGATCTCCGCACTCGTCGAGGGAGCCTCGCGCAGGACCGTACGGATCGTCTCGGCCTTGGTCATGCTGCCCTCCGCACACCGACGCTCGACAGCAACTGAATGGCCTGGTCGACGTTCTCGACGACGTGGACCTTGCAGCCCTTGGCCAGCGCCTCGCCGTGGAAGATGGTCTGCGCGGGCGTCAACTTGCGGCGCGAGGGAGGCTTGTCGCCGTCCTTGATCTCGATCAGCGTCCAGACGCCGCGGAACGCCACAAGCAGGTCTGGGAAGCCTGAGCCGACGTGGGAACAGTCCACGACGTACACGCCGATGCGCTGGAGCGCGCGCACGATCTCGGCGTGGTTGTCGTCGACGCGGGCGGCGTATCTCATGCGCCCTCCTGGCGCCCGGCCAGAAGCTCGGCCTGACGATCCTGGAACCGCATGTGCAGCACGCGCCGGAACTCGCCGTCGCCCATGCTGATACGAATACGGTTCAGGCCCGACAGCAGCATGGCCGTCTCGCAATCCGTGGCTCGCTGCTCGTGCCAGAACTCGCTTTGTCGTATGTACGCCCGTCGTGGATCAGGGCCAGCTAGCATGACCACGCGGCGTCCGCGCACTTCAAGGAGACCCCAGCGTTCGGGAAGCTCATCGACCTTGATCAAACCTTCGGGCGCCATGAAGTAGCGAAGCGCGCCCATGCCCTGCGACGGATCGCGCCGGAAAGCCTTATTGCGATCCGCCAGGAAGTCGCCCCGGGTTGCCTTCGCCTCGACAAGCACCGTTCCGGCTTCGCGCCAGCCGATGGCATCCGGTATCTCGCCGGACCGGCACAATGCCGATATTTCGGTCATGACGACCTTGCATCCGGCGACGCGGCGTAGCCAGATGCCCGCGCGCTCTACCAACTCGTCGTGCGTCATGCCGCGATCCCCTTTACCGTGATGATGCCCTTGGCGACCATGCGCTGCTGCGTGCGCACGAGAGCCCGGAGGGCGTAGAAGTTGCGCAAATCCTCGTAGGCCTTGCGGTCTACGGTTTCCGCCTTCGAGGGGGAGTCGGTCCAGCGGTTGCACTCCGAACACCCATAGGCAGCTTGGAGATCGGTCGGCTTCAGCGAGCCGCCGCAATCGCCCAGCCACCGCATGTGCACGAGCACGACCGTCTTCGGGTCGTAGTTGCAGACCCCGGCGACGTTGAAGGTGCAGCCCTCCCCGTTCGCCGACTTCCGAAGTGGGGTCATCTTCGGCCGCGACCGCTTCACCGCCTTGCGCTTCGGGAACGCCATCGCATCCACCGCCTTCTCGGCGCCGTCAGAGCGGGCCATCTTCGGCACGCGGCCGAGGGCCTTTCGCTGCCGGATCGGCGCCCTGCGCTGGATGCACTTAGACGTCTTCATGCGCTCTGAGCCCATTCGTCGTCTAAAATGCACGGATGGCCATCTCCAGCACGGCGGTTCCATGCTGCGGCAGCGCGGAGCTTGTCCTTGCTGTACGTCGTCCTGCTGTCGCAATGCGCGCACTCGACCCAATAGTAGGAACTCGCATTTTCCACACGTATGTGGACTCGGTCCGAAGTCCCGCAAAATGGGCAGGGCTTGAATTCGAAGGTCATGCCGCCCACCTCCGCGCGATATCTTCGTCGGCGTCGGAAATCCCGCGCGCACGCTGGATGACCTCGCACCAGCGCACAGGGGCACTTTTGAGGCCCTGGCTTTCGGGGTCGTCACCGATGTGGAACGCCATCGTGATCGCCTCCGTGCATTCCTCCTTGCGGAGGTTGAGGCTCGAACCGCCGAGCATGACGAAGCCCGGCGCGCCGGTGCCCATGTCGATGCCCGGAAGCATGCGCCAGCCAAGCACGGTGCCGGCCAGAAGATGCCTCCAATCGTCCTTCGATAAGCGATTTCCATGCCAAACGATCTGATCAGCCAGATCTCCGCACGCGCTGTTCAACAACTTTCTCTGCTGATCGGAAAGCATGTCGACCTACGGCTCTTTCACCATTTCGCGAACTCCCGATGAACGGTTCGCGCCGCATCACGATAGGCGATTGCAGCTTCTTCTTCGGTATCAAAATGACCGACAACCTTGGTCGTTCCATCCTTGGTGATCTGTGCCTTCCATCGTCGGCTTCGGTGCTCCCGCACGACGCCCTTGAACCGTGACATACGACGCCGCGGCTGACCTGCGCTATTGCACCTGTTCTCACTGGCGTTAGCTGCACGAAGATTCGACCAGCGATTGTCGGTGCGAATCCCGTTGACATGGTCAGCTTCCGATTCGGGGAACCTGCCGGTCATGAATAGGAAGGCAAGGCGATGCGCAAGGTAGGTTTTCCCATCCACCTTCACCCGGACATATCCTCGTGAGTGCGCTGACCCGGCCACGTCACCAGCGCGACGCGATCTCCCCCGACCGTTCGATTTCCACCGAAACTCACCTGTCTCCGGGTTGTAGTCGAGCGCGTTGAGCAAGCGGCGCTGCTCATCCGACATCATGTACATCCACGGTTCGCTGGGCTTGGTAGTTGCGCGCTGGTTCATGCCTTTGGCTCCTTGGGAAGCCGGGCCCATTCCTCCAACGTCAGCGCGAAAGGCCTGCATTTGGGCCTCCTGACCATGACATAGCCGCCGGAAGTCACCATGTGCCGGATCTCGCCGTAGTCATCAAAGGCAGGGCGCTTATCGACTTGCTCGAAAGCCTTCATGCCGTCACCTCGCCCTGCGTCGGCCGCCACAGGCACTCGCTCCACTCGACCTTGTCGTAGCTGTCGGTGATGGGTTCGAGCTGGTCGCCGTAGGCGCGCCATTTGCCCCCGTTCGGGCAGCAGATACTTTCAACGTCTACCCAGAACCGACCATCCTCAAAAAGGCCTAGGATTGACGCTTGTCTTCCCACGCACTTCTCACCTTCAGCGGTATAGGCGTATTTGATCCGCACCCGCTGCCCCACGTAGAACCTGCTCATGCTGCCCTCCAGAGGTAAGGCGTTGCGCCGGACTTTGCCGTGCGCTCGCCGAAGCCGATACGGCGGATGCGGCCAAGCTGCTCCAGCCGACCCATGACGAGACGCGTGCTGTCGTAGCCAGCGGAAAGACGTGTGGACACCTCGCGCGCGGTCATCGGCTCCAGCTTGAGCGCTTCGACGATTCGCGATTGCAGTGGTTGCTTGGTCATCACGCGGCCCTCGGCGGCTCGGGTTCGTTGTCGCTTCGCGTCGAAACTTGAAGCCTCGCTGCAACCTTCTCGGCAGCGACCTTGCCATCCGTGATGCGCACGGCGCCTTGCCCCTTGCCACGTTCAAGCACCAGTTGTGCACGCTCGGGATTTCCGATCAGCACGGGCTTCGTCCGGTTCGGGAAGCCGTTGAGCCGGTTTTCGGACTCGTGGCTGCCGACAAGCATCGGCTGGAACTCCGGGATCTCTCGCCGCGCGCGGTACGCCTGGTAGCGCTTCTCGAAGTCGCGGGCCTTGAACGGCAGCTCCGCTTCCATGCAACTGGCCAGCGCGTACCACCCACCCATCTCGGCGATGCAAACGTGGATCAGCGGATCGTCGAAGACCACCGACTGCATCTTGCCCACCGACGTAATCGCCGAGCGCACCTTCGACCACGCCCGCATGCCCTGCGATTCGGTCGAGCCTTCGAGCATGCGGACAATGTCCGCCAGCTTCGGCCAGAACTGCCCGTTATCCGGGTTCTGCGCATGGGCGCTTAGCGCACGCGACACATCCTCAAACTCGAAGCGCTTCAGTCCGTCCCAGTAGATCGATACGAGGAAAGGCGTGACGTCCTTCCCGTAGTAATCCATGACGCTCTTGAGCAGCGCGGCAAATTCGGTTTTCTCGGTATCGATCATCGTGATGGTCCCTGGGTCAGCCGTTCGCCAGCCACTGGTCAACGGCGCGCTGGTTTCGGTCTTCGAGCTGCTGCTGTCGACTCGGCGCGCTCCTGGCGGGGTGCCCGCGGTTTCCCGGCAGCTCCAGCACCTCCGCCTTCCGCTGGTGGTTGGTCCGCGCCGCCTTCACGGCATAGGCGAACAGCCCGGAGTTCTGGACCTTCGCCTTGTGGGCGATGACGGCATCCTCGAATTCCTTGAGCGTAACGCCTTCGGCCAGCGCCTCGATGAAGTCGGGCAAGCTCTGGTTGATCGAGATGCAGCCAGCCCGGCGCATCGCGAGCGCAGCTTCCCCGGCGTCCGTTGCGCAGGTGTGCGCGCTCGTATCTCTCTCCTCTGGGTTGAGGGAATCAGAGGAGAGGGAATCAAGGTTGAGGGAATCAGGAATCAGGAGAGAGGAATCAGCCGGAGGGCTTCCGTCAGGCGACGCAACTTGTACCGTGCTTGTACGGTGCAACTCCGGTGCAGGTATCGAACTCGGAGCTTCGTTCTTGTGAGGGTTCTGGTGCTTGCCGAATGCAAGTATCTGAATGAACCGGAGGCCGCCAACCTCGTACCGGAGGATGAAGCCGTTCGCCGAGAGCTGTCCGAGGAGCGCCTCGATGTCGCATTCGTCGTACGGCAGGCACTCCGCCTTGATTTTCTTCGGCCGATCCTCCAGCCGCCCTGCCCGGTCGGCTTCGCACCAGAGGGCGGCGAACAGGATGCGTGCGAGAGGATCGCACTCGGCGAGCACGTCGTTCTTGAAGAAGCCCGGCTTGATATTGCGCGCGCGGCTCATGCGGGAATCCAGACCACGGCGAGCGTGCCGTTGCAGTTGCAGCGGCGCTTCGGCCCCTTCTGCACGGCGCCCGCCGTCTCCGCCTCGGGCAAGCGGCGCGCGACCTCGTGACGGGTCAGGGTCGAGTAGCGCGCAAGCTCCGCGCTCGTGCAGCCGGGATGCAGGCGAACCAGGTCGATGACAGCCGCCACGTTCGTGCCGCGCTTGCCGCTGGCCGTATGCTCGGCCGCCGCGATGTGAGACGTCTCGGGATCGGTCGATCGCGCGGCCGGCGTGTCGATGACACGTAGCGGGCGGTCGAACATGGTCGATTGTCGAATGGTGTCAATCATCACGGCGCGCCCTATTGAGGGCCCTCATGGGGGCCACGCTGGCCCGGTTCTTCGGTAGGACGTAGCGCGCCTCGATGGCGCGCCGTGCGAGCTGGGTCGCAGCCTCTTCGGCGCTGATCCCCTTCTTGCGGGCGTAGCTTTCGACGCTGGCGAATTGCTTCGGCGTCAGGTCGATCGATTCGTTTTCACGCACAGGGCCTCCACAGGGCCTCGAATGGGCACTTCAGGCGCAGCGGTTCTGCTCGGTACTCTGTTCGAACAGGGCGATGCCCTGGAGCACAAGGTCACGCAGCAGAACGGCGGGCTGGGTTTTGTTCAAACGCGCCAAGGCGTCGACCAAATCTCGCTCGTCGTCGTTCAAGCGAACCTTGATGACCTTGTTCCGCAGGTGCGTCGGGTCGGCGTACATCGGTGAATCCTTTGAGGGACAATCGTGTGGGGAAATGGCAGGAAGGCTTAGGCGAAGGCCTCCGCGCGGTAAGCTGGGTGTGCGACCACACCAACCACCAACGCGGAGGACTTCATGAGCTTCACGGACAAAGAGTTGATCGATCTGGTAAACGGGTTCACGAAGCTTGCAGAACGGGTAAGCGAAATGCGGGGGCAGATGGATGCACAGCAGATCGTCATATCGCACCTCGCCGCGGGCGTAACCGACGAAGCAAGGACCGAAGCGCACGTCGCGCTCTCACTTGCATCGAAGGCCGCTGCCGAAAAAGACCCGACGTATCGTCGGGGCTTCGAGGAAGGAATGGCGCTATATCGACGCGCGAATCCAGGCCAGAGATAGCCCTACCCATCGCCTCGATCTGCTCCCGGCGGCCCATGTCAGGCCGCCTTCTTGCGGGGCTTAGTCCCGCGCGGCGCCCGACCGTACACATCCGGGCGCATCTGGTAGCGCGTGCGGCGCCCTTCGTTCGCCGCCTCAATCGCGAGACAATGCTCAGACGGGATGCGGCGCCACTTATAGACAGCCTGCGCAGTGACGCCAGTGACACGCACTACTTCACGGATGGTCGGAAGGCCTGTGGCCTCGAGGATCTGCTCGGGGGTCATGGATGGGTTCATGGCACGAATTCAACCATGGTGTATTCATGAAGTCAACCATGGTTTCGCCTGTGTATTCAACAATGGTTGGCATGGAGACCATTGCCGATCGACTCCGCGATGCGCGGACGAGCCGAAAGCTAAGACAGGGCGATTTGGCGGACGCCGCAGGTGTAACGGCGGCGGCTATTTCCGCGCTCGAAAAGGGGCTGACCAAGAGCCCTACGCCCGAGACCCTGTTCCCGCTGGCCCGTAGACTGGGGGTTTCGCCAGAATGGCTCATCACCGGGAAGGGTGAACGCGAGGCTGGAACGTCTCAACCCGTAGCGAGATTTGAGACCACCAAGGGATACCTTCGCTTCCAGGTCATGGGAGAGGGAGGCGCGGGACCGGGCATGATCAATGCGGACAGGCCAGAGGTGTTGCAGGAAATCGATGTAGCAGAATGGAGCGTTCGCAGTGCCCTTGGCCGCACTGTCTCGCCTGACCGGGTGAAGCTGCTGACCGTACGCGGAAACTCGATGGCGCCTCGGATCAAAGATGGCGACGTTGTATTCGTAGACATCCAGGACACTGCGATCATGGATGGCGGTATCTTCGTTTTTGTCATGCACGGGCAGGCTATCGTGAAGCGGCTCGACATTCGCTCAGACGGATTCCATATCGTCAGCCTCGCCGAACCCGGCAACCCGGATGTCATTGACCCCGACCACTTCGACTCGGTGCACATCGCAGGCAGAGTGCTTGGCACCATTCAGCTGCGCAACGCGAACGAAGTGGCTTACTCATGACTTCGCACAAAACTAAGAAAGAGGTTTCCGCTCCGGTAGCATTCGCCGGCATCGTGCTGGGGATATTTGGCGTATGGCTACTAATGCGTGACGGCCCCGAGCCGCAGGCCACACCCGAGACGCCAGCGACCGCAACGAAACCCTCTGTTCAGGACGCATATGCACCCGGGTTCTACGAATCCGATGACGATTTGCATCGCGCATTCGAGGGATTCAAAACTTTTGATGGACGACCGCTGGATGTCGTTCTTGGATCGATTGGCCTGCACATCAAGTCAGTTTTTGTCGACCGAGTTAAACCCGGTGTTGTTGATGGCGACCGAGCGGGGGACGTTAGCTATGACGTCACGATGGCAGGGCATATGACTCGTAAAGTTCCATGCGCGAACATTCGGCCAACATCGAAAGATGAATCATTCATCGAAGAATTTGTGCGTAGGCGTGAGGAATTTCCGCTTTCAGACGAAACCAGCGACGCTCCTACAGGTCCCGTCCTCTATTGGGCGGCAACTGGAAAGTGCTCGAAAGCGTATTAAGAAAAGCCCCGCTCTTTGGCGGGGCTTACTTGTGATGATTGAAGAAATTCACAGCCGTAGCAGCAAATCCTTCCATGATCTGAACATGTTCAGGGCTACGCATTTTTGCTACGCGATGCGCGTCTGGTTCTTCGAGTATGTAAATTAGGAGGTGGCAACCAAACCCATCACTGGCATAGACTAAAGCCCTGTCGCTCGTTTTCCGCGAACCGAACCTGAGTCTCTCATACCACTTCGCCTCCGCGTCCTTGTCGACAAGTGGAACCAAGTGAACGTGTCGGAGCAAGCGCTTACCGTCAATGAGTGGAGCGTCGTATGCGCCATCCTTACCGAAGAGCACGCTCCTAGCTTTGTCTTCCTGAGAACTTTCAACCCACTCAGCAAACGCCTTGCTTAGGGTTGCTAGCTTGTTGCCTTTAGATTCCCAGTAACTCTTCAACTGATGGGTGACAAATACGCGCGCTTGGCCCATCCAAGCTTACTTGTGTAGCTTGATGCCACCGAAAGCACGGTGCGCATCCTTGGCGGTAGGGGCTTTGCTCGCATGGAAGCGACGGAAATCGGCAAGGATCTCCGGGTCGCTGTTATGACTAAGCGAGGCACCCTTCTTTGACTCAGAGTGCTTCGGCATCACCATGCCAACCATTGCAAAGATGTTCTTCATATCTCCCTCCTGCGGAAGGTGCTTAGCGAGCTGCACATGCGTGCGCTTAGCGAGAAGTATATCGCAATGTAAATGGCTGTTTTCAATCCCGCGACGCACTTCACAGCGTTTGTTCAACTCAATTTCGGCACCGTACCGATTAAATCAATCATGATTGGATCGCTGTATTCTCCAGCATCTATATCGGCGGCTTGAGCGAAAGCTATAACCCCATCGCACGTTAGCCCAAGCCGTGCGGCCCTTGATCGCGCCTCCGCCTCTGTCTTGAAGGCAATCGGCTGCATTGGCGTCAGCTCACCGCGCTTACCAGCCACAAACCCCTGAACTATGTAGATCGTTTCCATGGCTCATCCTTTGGAGAGCATTCTCCTATCCGCTTGTCTCACCGGGCGCGACCAGCCCCGCTAACCAATTTCAATCTTGCTAAACAACCATGCTTGACTATTGAAATACACCATGGTTGAATACTCCCAACGCCGGGCACCCCGGCAGGGAGAGAGCCATGCGCACCTACGCCATCAGCTTCAACGGCAATGCCCCTGAGTCCTGGGCCCACGAAGCCGTGGTGTCCGATCACTCCAGCGAACATCCGACCTTCGCCCCCTTCGAATTTGAATCGCTGGCCACGCTGTTTCGCGTCGGGCAGAGCATGCGCCTGCACGATGGCACGCGCGCCACGCTGGTCGAGGCCTGAGCCATGGATGTCCGTGTCCTCGTCTATGGATCGATTAACGCTTTCGTCTACGACGAAGCCCCGATCCGCGAATACGACATGAACCATAACGACCCGGCCCAGCGCCGCGTTCTCGGCGAGCAGTGCCGAAATGCGTTCGAGGGCGGTCAGGTCGTCGTCACCTATCCGGCCTGAGGAGTTCCCAATGCGCACCCCGATCATCACCGGCCACGACCACTTCCGCCCCGTCGACCTTCCGGAACCTCTGGAGTTCGACCTGACGCCCGGCGACGCCGAGCTGGTCGCCATCTGCGCCGAAGGCATCGACGCGCTTCGCCGGAAAAACGCTGCGCAGTCGGCTAAGGCCGAAGGCGGCGTGGCATGAGCGCCGAGATGCAGAAGGTGGATGTGTTGGCGGTGATGGATCGACTTATCGAGCTGTCTTCGTCCGAATTCAATCGAAGGCGAGATGCGGGCGCGAGCAGCGGCGATCTGCATCTACTTGCTGGCCGAACGAATGCCGCGATCGAAGCCCGTGCCGCCGTGTCCGAGCTGATCGAGGCGGCGGTGCAGGCTCACGCATACCTATGCGAGAAGGCGCCAGGCTCGGCTACCGAGTACCGACTTCGCGCCGCCCTCGCCCGCGTAGGGGGTGCCGAATGACCCGCCTAATCTGCGCCGCCTTCCTGATTCTCGCCGCCGCTGGGCGGGTGGTGGGGCTGGTATGAGCGCCCTTCTCCGCTCCATGGTGGACAACCACTCTCGCGTCGAAACGCGCATCGGCTCGCTCACCGCCGACGCTGCATGGATCGACGATCAGTGGTCCAGCATCCCGGCCGAGACCTACGCCGCCGTGGCGACCGCCATTGCCGAAGGCGACAGCGCCGAGGCAGGCCACATCCTCGAACAAGCCTTTTCCAAGATCGCCCGTCGCGAAGCCATGGGCACGAAGGAGACCGACCAGTGAAACGCAATCCCACGATGTTCCGCTGCGTTCTCGTGAACGCCCACGGCGAGCGCATGACCTACATCGGCCCGTTCGATTGCTGGTCGCGCGATTGGCACATGCTGATGCGCGCCTCGGTCGGGCCGCGCGGGGGGTGTAGCGGCATGAGCAAGAACGATGATTGTCCGGCGTTTCCTTACGAAGATGGACCGTATTTCAAGAAGGGCATGACGCTCCGCGACTACTTCGCGGCTAAGGCAGTGCAGGGTGAATGCGCTCGCGAGGATTGGAGCATCACCAATCTTCCTAACCTAGCCAGATGGGCTTATGAATTAGCCGACGCCATGCTCGCAGCCCGCGAAGGAGACAAGGCATGAACGCCTTCGACCGCTACCTAGCCGAGGTGTCCGCCTCTGCCAACCGTCGCCGCCCGATGACCGCCGCCGAATGGCGCGCGCTGGGCGCAGGCATCGGCATCCCTCTTGCCTTCCTTCTCCTGCTCGTCGCGTTCTGCCCGCGCTGAGCCCCGATCACAACACGCCGGGCGTGCCCGGCAAAGGAATTCATCACCATGTCCGACTCGTCCCTCATCCCTGTCGAATCTGTCAACGGCATCGAACTGTTCACCGGCGCCGGCAACCTCGACGACCTCCTTGCGCGCATCCGTCAGGAGACGATCACAATCATCCCCGATGTCACCACCGATAAGGGTCGCAAGGAGATCGCGTCGCTGGCTTACAAGGTCGCGCGCTCGAAGACGGTCATCGACGACGCCGGCAAGGCGCTCGTCGCCGACTGGAAGGCGAAGTCCGCCGAGGTCGATGCCGCGCGCAAGAAAGCCAGAGACACCTTGGACGCGCTGAAGGGTGAGATTCGACAGCCCCTCACCGACTGGGAGGAGGAGCAAGAGCGCATTGCCCGCGAGGCCGCTGAAGCTGAAGCGCGTGCCCGTGCCGAGGCGGAAGCCGCACGCTTGGCTGAGATCGAGCGCCGCGAGGCTGAAATCCGTGAACGCGAAGCCGCCATTGCTCGCGCCGAAGCCGAGAGGATCGCCGCCGAGAAGGCGGAGCGGGAAGCCCGCGAGCGCGTCGAGCGGGAGGAGCGTATCCGTCAGGAAGCGGCCGAGCGTGCGAAGAAGGAGGCCGAGGAAGCTATCGCCCGCGCTGAGCGTGAGGCGAAGGAGGCCCGCGAGCGTGCTGACCGGGAACGTGCCGATGCCGTTGAACGCGAGCGGGTCGCCGCCGAGCGTGCGGAGCATGCGCGGGTCGAGGCCATCCGTGCAGCTGAGCAGCGCGCCGCTGACGAAGCTGCGCGAGCCGAACGCGAGCGCAAAGCTGAAGCCGACCGGATCGAGGCCGAAAACGCACGCCGCGCCGCCGACCGCGAACACCGCAAGGCGATCAACAACGCCGCGCTCGCTGCCCTGGTTGAGGGCGGGATCGATGAGAACGTCGCCAAGGCCGTCATCACTCTGATCGCGTCGGGCTCGATCCCGGCCGTGTCGATCAACTACTGAGGCCGTCATGAGTACGATGACCGCAACCACGATCCACGAAGGCACCCTCGGGCTGGAGCCACGCGAGGTACGCGCTGAGCAGACCACGAAAGCCCTTTCCGCCACGCCCACGCCCGCCGACCTCCTTGGCATGGCGATGGCTCAGGGTGCCGACCTCGACCGACTGGAACGCCTCATGGCATTGCAGGAGCGCTGGGAGGCGAACCAGGCCGAGAAGGCTTACGTCACCGCGATGACGGCCTTCAAGGCGAAGCCCATCGACATCTACAAGCGGAAGCGTGTCCGCTTCCAGACTTCGAAGGGCGTCACCGAGTACAACCACGCGGAATTGGCCGATGTCGTCGATGCTGCAATCACGGGTATGGCCGAGCACGGCCTGAGCCATGCTTGGGAAACCGAGCAGCGCCAGGGCGGCTGGATCGCCGTGACCTGCGTCGTCACCCACGCCCAAGGGCACAGCAAGCGCACGATGCTGACGGCGCAGGCCGACGACAGCGGTGGCAAGAATTCCATTCAGGCGGTTGGATCGACCATTACTTACCTCCAGCGCTACACCCTGCTCGCTGCACTGGGCCTTGCCACGAAGGGCATGGACGACGACGGGCGCGGTTCCAGCGCCAGCGGACGTCCCGCTGCCGCCGATGATGGCCAGCCGGATGAGGTGCGCGACCGCATCGTCGATGACCTCTACGCCTGCGCCGACAACGGCATGGAGGAACTGATGAAGGCATGGCGCGCCCTGCCCGAGGCCAGCCGTGCCCGCGTGGGCCGCGAGTTTGCCGCCATCAAGGCCCGTGCCGAGAAGGCCAGCGCATGAAGATTTTCACCTGCGCCCAGGGCTCGCCCGAATGGCACGCCGCCCGTGCCGGGGTCATTACCGCCAGCATGTTCGAGACGGCACGCGCCAAGCTCAAGACCGGTCCCAACAAGGGACTGCCTACGAGCGCAGCCGCGGATTACGCGTTCCGGCTGGCGGTGGAGCGGATCTCCGGCGAGCCGCTGGATAACGGCTATGAGACGTGGCAGATGCAGCGCGGGCACGAGCTTGAGCCCGAGGCTCGCATGGAGCACGAAATTCAAACGGGGCTCGTGGTTCAGCGCGCGGGCTTCGTGGCCACCGACGACGGCATGTTTGGATGCAGCGCCGATGGCCTGATCGGCTCGGATAGCGGCGCCGAGTACAAGTGCTTCATCGCACCGGAGAAGCTTCGTAGCATCCACATCGACGGCGACGCGAGCGACATCTTCGCCCAAGTGCAGGGCTGCATGTGGATCACCGGGCGCCGGTCCTGGCACATCGGCCTCTACTGCCCCGCGCTGCGACCCGCCGGCAAGCAGCTTTGGTGGCGCGAGTTCCAGCGCGACGACAACTACATCGAGAGCCTTGAGGCCGACATGTGGGCATTCAAGCTTCTCGTCGATGAATACGAAGACGCGCTTCGGAACAAAGCTGCCTGACCACCTTCAACAGCGCCGGCGCTCGCCGGCAAAGGAATCCCCGTGAGCAAGACCCCGACCCGAATCTACGCCGTGAAGCGCCAGTCCAGCGGCACCACGCGGCTCGTCCGCGCCACCTCGCAGGCACAGGCCCTGCGCCACGTCGCGCTCGATGAGTACGACGTCGACGTGGCGAGTCAGGACCAGCTCGTCAACGCGCTCGGCGTCGGCATCGCCGTCGAAACCGCCACCACCGTCGAAGCCGCGAGCGTCTGATGGCACGCGGCGTCAACAAGGTGATCCTGGTGGGCAACCTCGGCCAGGACCCGGATGTGCGTTACACGGGATCCGGCACGGCGGTGGTCACCATGAGCATCGCCACGTCCGAGAAATGGACGGACAAGCAGACCGGGGAACCGCAGGAGCGCACCGAGTGGCACCGCGTGAAGCTGTTCGGGAAGCTGGCCGAGGTCGCGGGCGAGTACCTGAAGAAAGGTCGCCAGGTCTACGTCGAGGGCTCCCTGCGCCACGACAAGTACACCGACCGCGAAGGCATCGAGCGTTTCACCACCGACGTCATCGCCAACGAACTGCAGATGCTCGGCGGCCAGGCGGGATCCCGCGCCGGTGACGGCTATGCCGACTCCCGCTACGGCGGTGGTGTGCGCGCCTCGCGGCGCTGCGGGTCGCGCCGCTCAGGCATTGACCATGGCGGTCAACGGCCACCAGCCCATCCTGGACGTGCCGTGAAGCCCAACACCGAGCGCCCGGACGCCTGCGCCATCTCCGGCACGGTCCACATCTTCGTCGGCGGCTACCACCAGGTCTTGTCAATCGCCGCCGCCGAATCCCTCGTTCTCAAGACCAACGCCGCCATCGAGCAGGCGAAGCAGCAGGAGGCCGTCAAGGCATGACCACCAAGCCCATCAGCCAGCGCGAGGCGCGTGCATTGAGCGCACAAGACATCCTCCGCCGCGCCGCCGGCCACATCGAGGACCGCGCGGCGCAGCGCGACCAGCCCGGCGGCGAGCGCAGCATGGCCCACACCGTGGCGGCCTTCAACGCCCTGACCGGCCACCAGCTCAGCGAGCGCGACGGCTGGCTGTTCATGACCACCCTGAAAATGGCCCGCGCGTGCTGCACGCCCACGGGCATTCCTGACGACTACGAAGACGGCGCGGCCTACATCGGGCTGGCTGGGGAGAGTGCACATGGCTGACACGAAAACCTTGGAGGGGACGCGCGACCAGATTCGTGCCTTCGCGCAACTCCAGCCTCGCGACTGCGAGAGCAAGAACTACTACGTCGAAATGAACGTGCTGCTCATGGATGACTGGTGGAAGGCCATCGACGCCCATCTCGCCTCCCAGCCTGCCGAGCAGCCGAGGGACGAGCCGTTGGTGAATCGCCAGGATATACGACAGGTTTGCCGGACCATAGATGGCCTAAAAGACCTTTTGTTCGACGCCAACGCGCTCGACGCAGAAGCCCTTTCGCTGCATAAGGCTGGGTGTGATGCGATCTTGCGTATCGGCGATCTTTCGCGGGAATCCGCCCAGCCGAAGCCCGAGCAGGCGGTGGGCGATGGGGTGGAGTCGGCGAAGATGCTCGCCGATGCGCTCGCCGAAATCACTGTCACCCGATACGACGATGACCCGAGCAGCGAAACTTACGATGCTGACGGCCATTCGCGCTGCGTGGACATAGCTGACGCGGCGCTGCTCCGATACGAGCAAGCCATCACCACCGCGCGCCCGGCTGTCGCCACGCCTGCCGAGGTGACGGACCTGCACCGCTTGCTCGAAGGCTTTACCGTCACCGTCGAACGAAACCCGCTTGTATCACCGGCGACGTATCTCGACGAAGTACGGCTGTGCTGCGAGTTTCAGCCGGGGCAAGGCCGTGTTCGTGCGGATGCACTTCGCGCCGCCCTCACCTCTCAATGTCAGGTCCGCAAGGATACCCAAGGGCTGGATGATTCCGGCCGCCTGACGCCATGCAAGCCAAAAAATTACGCGTCTTTGAACGAACTGCGCAACTGGTTCGATTGGCGTGCCGCGCACGTTACGGAAGCCTTCATGGTCTACGCACCGGAATTTGCTGCGTGGCGCGATGCTATCGACTACTACTCACGCGTGCCCCACGCCTTGGCTGATGTTGTCAGTGCTGTCCGCCGCTTCGATGAATGTGCGGAGGATGGCGAGGACGTGGACATCGGCCGAGACTGGTTCGATGCGTTGACCACCATCGGTTTACTGCGTCGCGTTCAACGCAGCCCTGCTCGATGGGAAATGACCGATGCCGGTCGCTCCCTGCTTGAACTCGCCTCGTCCAGCGCCCAGGCGGCGGCGCCTCCGGGATGGAAGCTCGTACCGGTTGAGCCCACAGCGGCGATCCTCGACGTAATCGCATGGCATCTTGATGAGGCCCAACAGGGACCTCCGTTCTTTCCCCAAAAAGTCTTTGACGCGTTGCTCGCCGCCTCGCCCAGCGCCGGGGCGGCGGTGCCGGAGGTACTGCTTGCCGATCTTCGCAAGTTCCACGAGGAAGCCGAGGCATGCGACGAGTTCGACCTTACCAGCGAGGCAACGGCGGCGCTGCTGTCTGCGAACCTGATCGAAGGCACGCACTTCGTGCTGACGGCGAAGGGTAAGGCACTGCTCGCCGACGCGCCGGAGGTGCCCCGTGGCTGAGAACAAGGACGCCCACTATCTGGTGGCCCTCGGGCGCGCCATAGAGCATGCGGCTGCGGCGCTCCCGGAAGGCTGGCAAATCACCATCGAGGTTGAGCGCGGCTCCGGCTCGGTTCTCCTCTACACCCCGGAAGGTGACGAAGTAGACGAAGGCTTCGGTGGTGGGGACCACTTCTACGAAGAGGTGGAAGAAGCGATCGCCTACGCATGCGCGATGGACACCCGCACGGCGGCGCTTGAGGAGGTGCCCCAGTCATGAGCATGGAATACGTGAGGCGTTACTACGGCGTCCCTGCTCGGCGCGGCGGTCGCGTGGAATACACCGGCTGCGGCATAGTGGAGATGGGCACGATCCGCTCCGCAACCGGCAGCAATCTGAACATCCAGCTCGACGGCGTCAAGCATGCGATGCCGTTCCACCCGACGTGGAAACTGCGCTACATCGACCAACCGACGGACACCCTCACGGCGGGGGATGGGGAGGTGCCGCATGGGCGCCGCTGAAGACCTACACGCGCCGTTCGACGAAGCTGAGGCCGCGCGACGCCTCGGCGTCAGCAAGGCAACCCTGATGCGCGAGCGCGCGGCCGGCAAGATTCATCCCATGCGGATCGGTAAGCGCGTGATCCGCTACACCGAAAGCATCCTCAACGAGTACCGCGAAGCATGCAGGAATGTCTCGGCCAAATCGGCGACTTCTGGCTCAGCAAAAGGCCGGGTTCAAACCAGTGGTGCCGAACCTGGTTCGACGCCGATACTCGACAAACGCGACGCGCATCGGTTGGCACAGACGATCTTCAAGCGGCCAAGCTGATCCTTTGGGAGTGGTTCGCCAAGCACGGCCGCGTGGGCAAGCAGGAGGCCCACGAAACGAGCCTGGAAATGGTCTTCGTGCGCTACTACCAGCAGCACGCCGAGTTGACCGAGTCGGCTGAAATGGCACGTGTGGCGCTTGGCTACTGGTCGGACTTCTTCGCCGGCGCGATGGTGGCCGAGGCGACGCCGCAGCGCCAGCGCGAGTTCATCGGATGGCTCAAGGGGAAGGGATTCTCCGACGGCTACGTCAAGCGGATACTGACGGTCGGAAAGGCGGCGCTGAATCGCGCCTGGAAGGAAGGAGAAGTCGACACGGTGCCCTACGTCATCCCCGGGCAGGACGGCCCCCCGCGAGACGCAGTGCTGACCGTGGCCCAGTCGGCCGCGCTGTGGCGAGCTGCCGAACTGCCGCACGAGCGCATGTACCTGGCCCTCGCTTTCGGGCTCGCATCGCGGCCGGAGACGATCCTCGACCTGCGCCGGGGCTTCGTGGACTTCGATCGGCGCATCATCGACACCAACCCGCCAGGGCGGCGCCAGACGCGCAAGTATCGGCCCGTCGTGCCCGTGGGCGCATTCCTACTGCCGTGGCTCGTGCAGGCGCCAGATGGCCCGCTGGTGGCCTGGCGCGGGAAGCCGATCGAGAGCTTCAAGACGGCGTGGCGGAAGATGCGCGATCGGGCAAGACTGCCGGCGTACTACGTTGCGAAGGACATCCGCCACACGATGGCGACGGAGATGCGCTCGAAGAACGTGCCGGAGGCGGAGATCGACGGCTTCCTCGGCCACAAGGCATATGGTGGGGTGACCGAGGTCTACGCCAAGTACCGGCCCGATTTCCGCAGCCAGGCCGTCGCCGTGATCGACGGATACATGGAAGGCCTGCGTGCTAGTTGCGTGTTAGACGCGGGATACGTGCCTGACCGCAAGGCAAGAAAAAAGGAGCCTTGAGGGCTCCTAAATCTTTGTCTTCAAGCCACTTGCCGACTGAGGAAAGTGGTGGGCGGTACAAGGATCGAACTTGTGACCCCTACCATGTCAAGGTAGTGCTCTACCGCTGAGCTAACCGCCCGGAAGAGCTGCGCAGTTTACTGATACCCGCCCCCGCGTGCAAGGGGGCCGTGCGAAATTATCGCAAGGCCCGTTCCCGCAGGCGGTGGATCTCATCGCGGAGCTTGCCCGCCTCCTCGAACTCGAGGTTCTGGGCGTGCTTATACATGCGGGTCTCGAGCTTCTTGATCGCGGCGCCCACCTGTTCCGGGCTGAGGCCTGCATAGTCGGCGGCTTCCTCGGCGACCTTCTTCGTGTCCTTGCCCTTCTTGCCCTTGCCACGGGAACCGAAGTCGGAGCGCGCGCCCTCCATGATGTCCGCGATACGGCGGACCACCGTCTTCGGCGTGATGCCGTTGGCGGCGTTGTATTCCATCTGCTTCTCGCGGCGACGGGCCGTCTCGCCCATGGCCTCCTTCATCGATCCGGTGATCTCGTCGGCGTAGAGGATCGCCTTGCCACGGACGTTGCGCGCTGCGCGGCCGATCGTCTGGATCAACGAACGCGTGGAGCGCAGGAAGCCCTCCTTGTCCGCGTCCAGGATCGCCACGAGGGACACCTCGGGCATGTCCAGGCCCTCGCGCAGCAGGTTGATGCCCACCAGCACGTCGAACTCGCCAAGACGCAGATCACGAATGATCTCGGTGCGCTCCACCGTCTCGATGTCCGAATGCAGGTAGCGCACTTTGACGTCGTGCTCGGCCAGGTAGTCCGTGAGGTTCTCGGACATGCGTTTGGTGAGCGTTGTGACCAGCACGCGATCGCCCATGCCCACGCGCAGGCGAATCTCGCCGAGCAGATCGTCGACCTGGGTGCGCACGGGACGCACCTCCACCTCCGGATCGATCAGGCCGGTCGGGCGCACCACCAGTTCGACGATGTTGTCGTCGGCCTGTTCCAGCTCGTACTTGGCCGGCGTGGCGGAGACGTAGATCGCGCGCGGCTTGCGCCGCTCCCACTCCTCGAAACGCAGCGGACGATTGTCCATCGCCGACGGCAGGCGGAACCCGAATTCCACGAGGGTTTCCTTACGCGAGCGGTCACCCTTGTACATGGCGCCCAGCTGCGGGACGGTGACGTGCGATTCATCCACCACCATCAAGGCGTCGGGCGGCAGGTAGTCGAACAGGGTCGGCGGCGGCTCGCCGGGTCCACGGCGGGTCATGTGCCGCGAGTAGTTCTCGATGCCCTGGCAGAAACCAACCTCGGCCATCATTTCCAGGTCGAAGCGCGTGCGCTGTTCGAGGCGCTGCGCCTCCACCAGCTTATTGTCGCGATACAGCTGTTCCAGGCGCTCCGACAGCTCGACCTTGATCGTCTCCATCGCGTTGAGCACGCTCTGTCGCGTGGTGGCGTAATGGGTCTTCGGATACACGGTGTAGCGCGGCACGCGACGAATGGTCTCGCCGGTCAGCGGATCGAACAGCGACAGGTTCTCCACATCGCCGTCGAACAGCTCGATGCGCAACGCCTCGTTTTCCGATTCCGCCGGAAACACGTCGATGACCTCGCCGCGCACGCGATAGGTACCGCGACGCAGTTCCATCTCGTTGCGGATGTACTGAAGCTCGGTCAGCTGGCGGATCAGCGCGCGCTGGTCGATATGTTCGCCACGCGACAGGATCAAGCGGAGGCTCATGTAGTCCTCCGGATCGCCCAGGCCGTAGATCGCCGAAACCGTCGCCACGATCAGCGAATCGCGCCGCGACAGCAGCGCCTTCGTCGCCGCCAGGCGCATCTGCTCGATATGGTCATTGATGCTCGAATCCTTCTCGATGAAAGTATCCGAGGCGACCACATAGGCTTCCGGCTGGTAGTAGTCGTAGTAGCTGACGAAGTACTCCACCGCGTTGTGCGGGAAGAACTCCTTGAACTCGCCGTAGAGCTGCGCCGCGAGAGTCTTGTTCGGGGCCAGCACGATGGTCGGCTTCTGCACCTGCTCGATCACGTTGGCGATCGTGAAGGTCTTGCCCGAACCGGTGACGCCGAGCAGCGTCTGCGCCGCCAGACCGGCCTCGAAGCCGTCGACGAGCTTGCGGATGGCTCCCGGCTGGTCGCCGGAAGGCTGGTAGGGGGATACGAGCTGGAAGCGATCGGTCATGGCTGACGATATGCAGGTGCGAACCCCGAGTTTAAAGCGCTGGCGCCTACGTGACGTGAGGTAACGGGCCGGCGGCGAATGACTGCTGACAAATCGACGATCGAGCGCCCGCCCGAGGACATCCGATGCCCCGACAGCGCCCTCACGGCTTCACCCTGGTCGAACTGGTCACGGTTCTGGCCATCGTCGGCCTCCTCACGGGTGTCGCCCTGCCCGCCTTCCATGACGCGGTGCTCCACCGGCAGCTGCGCCTCGCGGCGGAGGCCCTGCGCGCCGACCTGGATCGTGCCCGTCTACTGGCCGTGGCGACCGACGCCCCCGTCACGGTGATCGCCGGAGACGGCCGTCGAGGCTGGGCAGGCGGATGGACCGCGTGGCAGCACGGCCGCGCCCTCAAGAACCTCGGACATCCCGCGCTGGATACGGGCCTGCGCACGGCGCGCCGGCAAGCCCCCAGCCTCCATTTCGATTCACTGGGCGCCGCCAACCCGCCGCAGACCATCACGTTCTGCGTCAGGCGCAAGCCTGCGACGGCGATCAAGGTCGTCGTTTCGATCGCCGGGCGCGTACGAACCAGCACCGACGACGTACAGAACGCACACGACTGCGCTCGATGATGCCAACGAAAAGGCCACGCATCGCTGCGTGGCCCTTCAAGCATGGATTCAAGGCAGAAGAAGCTCTCCGTTACTCCGCCGTCGCGGGGCTTGCTCCATCCGCCTTGGCGGTTTTTCGCGCAAGCGCCTCGTGGACGTGCTGAATGGCCTGCGCCGCCACTGTCGCCGCCGGGGACGATGCATCGATGACCACCGTCCGGGGCAGATTCAACGACAAGAAGATCTCCCGGCACCGCTTCAGGTTCTCGCTGGTCTCGAAGTGGTTCGGTGCATCGCCACGAGCACGAATCCGGCCCAATCCGACGGGGGGCTCGAGATCCAGCAAAAGCAAAAGGTCGGGGCGAGGAGCAAACTCGTTCGCTTTCAGAACGTCGGGGATATCGATACCCGCTGCCCCTTGGTAAGCGACATTCGAGGGGAAATACCGATCGAGAATGACAACCTCGCCCCTGCCCAGAGCCGGCGCGATGAGCTCGTCGACGTGCTGCCGGCGATCCAGGATCAGAAGGCGAAGCTCTTCTTCGGGCGTCAGGCGACCGGCCGCCGCGGACTCGCGCATCTTCATGCCCCAAGGGCCCGTGGTGGGCTCTTTGCTCAGCGCGACCTTGGCGCCGTTCGCTGACAGCTCATCCGCAATGACCTTCGCAAGCGTCGTCTTGCCAGCACCATCGATGCCTTCGATGGCGATGAGTAGACCACCAGGAATGGAAAGAAGGGCCATAGGACGGGACTCTACCTGATTTGACACAGCGGATTCATCCGCATCGGCGTCCCGGAAAATCGCCCCGGTCGAGCATCGAAACGGACAAATAAAAAGGGCCAGCATTTCTGCTGACCCTCGATATATCTGGCGCCCGAAGTTGGACTCGAACCAACGACCCCCTGATTAACAGTCAAGTGCTCTAACCGGCTGAGCTATTCGGGCGGGGAGCTACGTATTGTGTTGATGTCGGTGGGGGCTGTCAAGCACTGTCTTCACACTCCCCGAAACGACGATCAGCTGTCGATCTGCGTGATCGACTGGACGCGGCCATCGACCACTTCGAACTGCACGGACTTGCCGCCACGGAAGTACTCAAGGCGATAGCCCTTGAGGCCACCTCGGGTGGTTTCGATCGGCGTCTCGCGGTCCGGCTTGCCCATCACCTGGCGCAGTTGGCCTTCGCTCTGCCCCGTGGAAATCACCTGGGAACCGTTGCGGTACGTATCCGAGGCGGTGGCCGCGACGGAGAACGCGGCGAGGAGAACAGCGGCGATGATGCGCTTCATGCGACTTTCCTTAGCGAGGGTTCGCGGAGCCTATACCCAGTCCCCCACCAGGGCCACCCCCGGTCAGGCACGGGACACATGCGGGTTGCCCGCCACATACCAGCGCCAGAGCAGGTCCGTGCCCTCGCGAATGCCGATGCGTGCGGAGCCGGGGACATTCTCCGGGGCAGGCATGCCATCGTCGACGACGGTATAGCCGTCTTGGGCCCGGACCAGATCGATGCCGTTCTGTGCCCCTGTGATGCCAAGCGCCTGGGTCAACCGGGCCGGGCCGCTGCACAGCTCGCGATCCTTGCGGGCACGAGGCCGGGCCTCGCGCATCCGCTCGATACCGGCGAGGGGTTCCAACGCGCGGATGAGCACACCCGCCCCTTCACCGTCATCGCCACACACGGTGTTGCAACACCAGTGCATGCCATAGGTGAAGTACACATACATGTGGCCCGGCGGACCGAACATCACCGCATTACGCGGTGTCTTGCCCCGATAGGTGTGGGCGGCCGGATCGATCGCCCCGCAATACGCCTCGACCTCGACGATGCACCCCGCCCTGCCATCGGCGCAGGCGAGCACCTTGTTGAGCAGTTGGGGGCCAACGATGCGGGGGTCACGGTGGAAAAAGCGTCGCGGCAGGATCCGACCCGGCCAGCGCGGGGAGGAACGGGGCATCAGTACTCCAGGGGCTCGCCATCGGTGTCAGGATCGGGGCCCGGCCGCTCCACCGGCTCATGGTCGAGCGGTGGCGGCGAGGTACCCGGCGACGCGGGTTCCGTGTCGGGCACGGGACGGAATGGACGCGGCATGACGGACCTCCGACGGGTCAGGCGTACTCGCCTCCCGTTCGCATGCGCGCCGTCATCGACGCGCGGTGTGGAGAGGGATAGTAACGGAGCTCGACGGTGGCGCGCCCGGCGAGCGCCTGCCACGCCTCGTCGGCGCCGCCCGTAAGCCACGAGGCCCAGGCATCGGGCGCGATGAACACCGGGTCGCAGTCGTTGTCGATTCCCCTCGCCAACAGTGAGTACGACAGCACGCCGTCCCCTGAGCGATTCCACAGCCCGGCCATGCAGAGCAGGCGCCCCCGGACGGGGCGCGCCAGCAGCGAGCCCTCGCTCGCCTCCCCGCCGGGAGCGACAAGAAAGCCCGTCGCGGGAACGAGGCATCGACGGTGGACGAAGGCCTCACGGTAGGCCGGACGCTCGGGTGCGGCCTCCGCGTCGACGAAGGCCGTGCGCGCGGCAAGCGTCAGGCGATCGGACCAGCCGGGAAGCATGCCCCAGCGCTTGCCGTGCAACGAAGGATGACCGTCGACGCAGCAGACGACCGGTGCATAGCTGCCCGGCTCGATGCGTGGAAACACGCCATACGCCCCTAGCGCCGCCCGGGCGTCGATGCCCAGGGCGCGCAGCGCGCTCCTTGCGCCGCCAGTCACCGCCCAGGGCGGCATGAGTTCGTAGCAGGCCTCCATGACCTCATGATCGCGCGTTCGCTTGCCCCGGACCGTGCGCCCGTCGCAGTCGCACGAAGATGGCCGCGAACGCGTACACGGTCAGAACACGCCAAGGAGCCAGCAGACCAGGATGATGGCGAGGATGACGCCGATGCCGCCGCTCGGGCCGTAGCCCCAGGTACGCGAGTAACCCCAGGTGGGCAGGCCGCCGACGAGGGCGAGAAGGAGGATGACGAGGAGGATGGTGACCAGCATGGGCGACTCCGACCGTGACGGTGTGGCGCGCATCCTCGCCCGGAGAGCCGTCTAGACATCGTGACGCCGGAGCCTGGCTCCGACGTCACGTTCAGCCAGCGGATAGCCGACTCAGGTACGAACCACGTAGCACGGCTCATAGGCCGTGCCGCCGGGAAGCTTCATGCGGTGCTGCACCACGAAGGCCTTCAGCAGGTCGTCGAGGGCGTGCATGATCTCCGGCTCGCCGTCGATCACGAACGGGCCGTGCTGGGCGATGGCGCGCACGCCGTCTTCCTTCACGTTGCCGGCCACGATGCCCGAGAAGGCGCGGCGCAGGTCGGCGGCCAGTTCATGGCGCGGACGATCGCGATGGAGCGCGAGGCCCGCCATCGCTTCGTGGGTCGGACGGAACGGCTGCTGGAACGGCAGCGGGATGTCGAGCGCCCAGTTGAAGAAGAAGGCGTCCTTGTTGTCCAGTCGATGGTTACGCACCTTGTCGATGCCCGCCACCATGGCGTGAGCCACGGCCGCCGGATCGTCAATGATGATGCGGTAATGCTCGGCCACGCTCTCGCCCAGGCACAGGCGCAGGAAGCGGTCGATCTGCTCGAAGTACGCCGCCGACGCCTGCGGACCGGAGAAGATCAGCGGGAACGGAATGCCCTGGTTCTGCGGCATCAGCAGGATGCCGAGCATGTACAGGATCTCTTCCGCCGTACCGACGCCGCCCGGGAACACGATGATGCCGTGGCCAAGGCGGACGAAGGCTTCGAGGCGCTTCTCGATGTCCGGCATGATCACGAGGTTGTTCACGATCGGGTTCGGCGACTCGGCGGCGATGATGCCCGGCTCGGTCACGCCGATGTAGCGATTGCCCTTGCGACGCTGTTTGGCGTGGGCGATGGTCGCGCCCTTCATCGGGCCCTTCATCGCGCCCGGGCCGCAGCCCGTGCAGATGTCCATGCCGCGCAGGCCGAGCTGGTAGCCCACCCGCTTGGTGTATTCGTACTCGTCGCGCGAGATCGAATGGCCACCCCAGCAGACGACGAGGTTGGGATCGACCTGCGGGCGCAGGATGCGCGAATTACGCAGGATTTCGAAGACGGCGTGGGTGATGCCCACGGTCTCGTCGAGATCGAAACCACCGCTCTCCAGCTGCGTGGAGATGTAGACAATGTCGCGCACGACGGCGACCAGCAGCTCGTTGATACCGCGGATGATGCGGCCATCGACGAAGGCCTGCTCCGGGGCGTTCTTGAGCTCGATCTTGATGCCGCGGTCTTCCTGCAGCACCTGGATGTCGAAATCGGGGTACTGCTCGAAGATGGTACCCGGCTCGTCGGACAGGTTGCCCGAGGTGAGCACGGCCAGCGCGCAGCGGCGAAGCAACTGGTGCAGCCCGGACCCGCTGGCGTCGCGCAGGCGGGCGACTTCATTGCGGGAGAGGATATCGAGACCGCCGGCCGGCGAGACGCGGGCGCTGACCGTCTTGCCGGAGACCGGCTCTCCGAACTGGTTGGCATTCATGGAGTTACATGTCCTTCTGACCGCGAATTAGCGGCGAACCCCGCCCCGGGTTCTGGAGCGGACCGCCTAGGATCACGCGCCGCGCCCATGAGGGTCAAGCCCGCCCAAAGAAAAAGCCAGCCCCTTTCGGGGCTGGCTTTCGTCCATTGCGACGTGGTGTCCGCTTAGAACGTGTAGCGCAGGGTCAGCTGGGCCGACCAACGCGAGACCGGGTTCACCTTGGTCGCGCTGTTGTCCGACGGCGAGTCGTACACCGCCTTCTGGCCCGGCTGGTAGTTGCCGTTGGAGTCCGTCGGCAGGTTGTAGATGTAGTGACCCTGGGCATCGACGCCACCAAAGGCGACGAGGTTGCGGGTGTACGGGAAGCCGACGTAAGACTGCTGGCCCCACTTGTTGTTGAGCAGGTTCAGGACGTTGTAGATGTCGAGACGAATCTCGCCCTTGTTGCCCTTGAAGATGCCCGGGACTTCCTGGCTCAGGCTCAGGTCGAGCTGGTTCACCCACGCCGAACGGGTCGCGTTGCGGCGGGCGACTTCACCCTGGTGCTTGCGCAGGTAGCTGTCGCTCTGGATGAAGTTGTAGAACTGGTCCTGCAGCTGCTGCGACGCCGGGGCGGTGCCGTTCGCGTTGCGCAGGATCACATCGCCGCGGTTCGGGATGTAGACCAGGTCGCGCGAGTAGCTGTCGCCGTTCGCATCGTTCGAGAACACCCAGCTGTACGGCACGCCGTCATGACCGTCGTAGAACGCGCTGATGGTCGTGTTGTAGTCACCGAAGAACTTGTGCTGCCAGGTCAGCGAGGCGTTGAGGCGCTTGCCGATGTTGGTGTTGGCGGTGGACGCGACGTTCTCGTTCGGGTTCAACCAGGCGTTGTTCGAGTAGTTCGAGCTAGCCTGGCTGGAGGTACCCGGGTTCACTTCGGTCGAGTGACCGGCGGTGGCGGCGACGCTCCAGGCCCAACCGTTCTGCAGAGCCTTGCTGAACGACAGGGTCACCGTGTCCGCACCGCCCTTCTTGGTGTTGGTCAGATAGGTGACGGCCTGGGCGAAGCGGTTGTCCGAACGCTAGCGATTGTTGTTGTTCGTGTTGGTGCCGACCTGGACGCTGGCCTGACCGTTGGGCAGGGTCGCGCAGTTGTTAGCACCCGTCGGACCGCCGAGCGACGTCGCGCCACCGATGCAGCCGTAGTAGGTGAAACGACCGTCGGGCAGCTTGCCAGTCGGGTTACCGATGTTGAGGTTCTGGTAGAAGATGCCGTTGTTGACCTCGAGATGCTGCCATTCGAGGCTGGCGATGATGCCATCCCACGGCAGCTCGCGATCGAACGCGATGGAGGACTTCCACACGCTCGGCAGCTTGAAGTTCTTGTCGACGGTGTCGACGGCCATCTGCGGGATGGTGCCGTCGCCGGTGGTCGGCTGCTTGAACGGATTCGGGCTGAACTGCGGGCACGCGAAGTTGGGACCGCTGTTGCCAAGCCTGCAACTACCGTCCTGCTGGCGGTTGTAGGTGTAGGTGGCGATGTTGATACCGTTGTTCTGGTACGGGTTCGCCAGCCACACGGTCGGCGGATCCGACTGGAACAGGCCCACGCCGCCGCGCAGCTGGGTCTTGTATTCGCTGTCGAAGGTGTAGTTGAACGACAGGCGCGGCTCGATCAGCTTGCTGCCATTGATGGTGTTGGCGTTGCTGAAGCCGAACTTCTGCTGGAAGGTCGGGTTGTAGAGCGGCTGGTCATCGGTCAGGTACTTGTTGACACGCACGCCGAACTGCACCGACAGGTTGTCGCTGGCCTGCCAGGTATCCTGCAGGAACCAGGTCTGGCGACGCAGTTCCAGCTTCGCGGCGATGTCGGAAAGCGAATAACCCTTCGCCGGCTGGTACAGCACGTACTGCGTGTAGTCGGCATTACCAAGACGGTTCACGCCATCGAAGGTGTAGGCGCCGAACTCGGTACGACCGAACAGGTTATAGACGCGGTTGCGCTCCCACTCGACACCACCCTTGATGGTGTGGTCGCCCAGGTACAGCGTGCCGGCCCACATGGCGTTGAGGGTCTTCACCGAGGCCACGTTGTAGTGGCTGAACTGATCTTCACCGAGGTTGATCGTCGGCGAGGTACCGACGTTGGAACCGCCGTTGACGCGCACGGTGACCATCGGCTGCTGCGTGGACACCGAGCGATTCAGGTTGTAGTCGCTGTAGCCGACCTTGGTTTCCGACGAGAAGATGTCGTTCCAGTCGTCGAACGACTGCAGCGTGTAGTTCTTGATGTCGGAGTTGACGGTGTACCAGTAGCTGGACAGGCCGATGCTGTTGACGCTGTTACCCTGCGGATTCGGCTTGGTCTCCTTCGTCCGCGAGTACGCGAAGTTCATGCGGTGACCGTCGGTGATGTTCCAGTCGATCTTGCCGATGTAGCGCTTGTCGGTCAGGGTACCGGCGTTCGCACCGAGCGAGCCCGGGTTCAGGCCGATGTTCGAGGCGTTGCGGATGGCGCTATTCAGGTCGCCCTGCGAGATCTTGTTCGAGGTCGAGTTGACCAACGACGGATCGAGGCCGTTGACAGCACCCGAGCTCAGGCCGGTCACTTCTTCCTTTTCGTAGCCCGCGAAGAAGAACAGCTTGTCCTTGATGATCGGGCCGCCGACGGTGGCACCGGCCGTCCAGTTACGGTCGAACTCGGTGTAGTCGCGGTTCTGCTTCAGCCAGCCGGCGTCGCCGACCATGCTGCTGGCGTTCTTGAAGCCGTAGTAGACCGAACCGTGGTAGTCGTTGGTACCCGACTTGGTCACGGCGTTGATTTCAGCACCGATCGTGTCGGAGCTGACGTCGTAGTTGGCGGTCGAGATGTTGAACGAGTCGATGGTGTCCATCGAGACCGGGGAGCCGACGGTCGGCATGCCGGTGGAGTTCAGGCCGAACGGGTCGCCCACGCCAAGGCCGTCGACCTTGATGCTGTTCATGCGGGTGTTCTGGCCGTTGGCCGAGATGGCGCCCGTGCCGTGGTCGACGGTGACGCGCGGATCAAGGCGCGCGATGTCGGCGATGTTGCGGCTCGGGGCCGGGGTGTTCTTCAGCTGTTCCTGCGAGATCGACGTGGACAGGCCCTTGTTCTCCGACGAGAACTGGCCCGACACGGCCGACACGGTCACGGCGGAAAGCGCCGTGGCGTCGGCGGAGCTGGCGGCACCGGCGCCGACCGTCAGGTTGACGGCGGTGTCGTTACCCACGGCGAGGAAGACGTTGTCCTGGCGGGTCGACGGGGTGCCGTCCTTCTTCACGGTCACGTCGAACGGACCGCCCGTGCGCAGACCCTGCGCGTTGTAGCGACCGGAGGCGTCGGTGGTGACGGTCTTGGTGGTGCCCGACGGCTCGTGAACGATGACGACGGTGGCGTTGGACACCGGCTGGCCGGAAGCGTCGAGGACGCGACCGCTCATCGTAGCGGAGGTTTCCTGCGCGAATGCAGGTGCCGCAAACAGCGATGCGATCGCAAGCGGCAAGAGTTTGGCGCGGATTCGGCTATTCATTTAATGGTCGACCCTGTGGCTTGCAACGAAAAATTGGCCAGACGAAGGGACACCCGGCGGCGTGCCGGGTTGGTGCATTCGTCCTGGTTTGTCCCCTGAGTGCTTCTTGGGCTCGTACGTTCTACGTGAGCTTCGCAGGCTTTTACGCTTGCGTGACCGGCATCACATCCGTAGACCCGGCGGCGACAGTTGTTAAGCCCACTTTAACGGCATTGTATGACAGATTTGTAACGCTTTCACGCCATTTTGATAAATACCACTTTTTCCTAGAGAGGGGTCCTTCCCACCCATCTCCATGAAAAATCAGGCGTTCTTCCCTAGGTACCGTGACCGCTTGGCAGCCTTCAAAGAAGCCAGGTCGAGCATGACAAGGCCATCGACGCAGCCGGAAAAGTCCGGATCCTCGCCGAACGCAAGGAATTGCACACCCTCGGGCTCCACGAGGTCCACGTACTGGCGGTACAGCACCGGCAAGGTGACACCCAGGGCGTCCAGGCGATGGCGAAGCTTGCCCAGGCCGGCGGCCGGGTCCAGGCCTTCCAGTTCGGCCCGCACGGAGTCGATGGTGGCTTCCGGGATCACGAACGGCTGGCGAGCGGCAGCGAGGCCCTGCACACCGAAGAAATGCTGGTGAGCGGCGGCGATCCATTCGCGCGCCTCGCGCGGCATGCTCACCGACATGCTCACCGGGCCGAACAGGTAGCGCAGTTCACGATGGCGCTGGAGGTAGAGGCCAATGCCCTGCCAGAGCTGATCGAGCGCGCGCGAGCGCCAGTAGGCCGGTGCGATGAAGCTGCACCCCAGTTCCAGGCCCTGGGCCAGACGCGATTCCAGCGCCGGCGAATAGTCGAACAGGCTGGACGTGTAGAGCGAGGACATGCCGTGCGCGGCGATCAGCTTGCCGCCGTGCCCGAAACGGTAGGCGCCCACGATGCGCAGGGCCTTGGCGTCCCACAACACCAGGTGCTCGTAGTAAGGGTCATAGGCATCGAGGTCGCGACGCTTGCCGGTGCCCTCGCCCACCCGACGGAAAGTCAGCTCGCGCAGGCGGCCGATCTCGCGCAATGCGGCGCTATCGGTCGCCCCCTGCATCAGCAGGATCTTCTTGCCGTCGGGCAGTTCGGCCAGTAACTCGGCCTTGTCCAGGTCGGCGACCACGCGCTCTATCGGCTCGGGGTGCGCCAGCGGCGTCTGGCCACCGAAGATCAGGCCGCGCTGGGCGCCGACACGGTAGACGTGGCGACGCATGAGCTTGGCGGCCTGCTCGGTCGAATCGCCGCTGACCTGCTTCAGTTCCTCGGCGTCGACGAGCTTGCCGATGCGGAAGCCGATGCGCTGCTTGCCCGAGGTGGCCTCGCGCGGAAGCATGGCCGTGCTCAAGGGCTTGGCCAGCATCGACAGGCCGTAGAAGGCCACGGAATTGCGTGCGTGGATATGTACCGGCAGCACGGGGACACCCGTGCGCGTGGCGATGCGCGCGAAGCCATCGGACCACTTGCCGTCGCGGACGCCGCCGGGGCGCACGCGGGACACTTCGCCGGCCGGGAAGAGGATCAGCACCTCGCCCGCCTCGATGGAGCGGAAGATGGCGCGCATGCGCGAGGCAGCGCCCTTGCCGAAGACATCGACCGGCAGCAGCAGGTTGCCCAGCTGCGGCACCGCGTTCAGCACGTCGTTGCCCAGGATGCGGACGTCGCGGCGGACCGAACCAATGAGCTGGATCAGGGCGATCGCGTCGACCATGCCCAGCGGGTGGTTGGCGACCACGATCAGGGGGCCCTCGACGGGGATGTTCTCGCGCTCGCGTTCGGTGACGCTGCAGCTGACGCCCAGGTGTTCGAGGGTCTTCTCGCAGAACTCGAAGCCCAGCGCGGTGCCGGCGACCTCGAGGGTGCGGTTGAAGCGATCTTCGTGGGCCAGCGTCTCCAGCATGCCGACAAGCGGCTTGCGCAGACGCGGGTGCTGGGCCAGCCAAGGCAGGCGCTCAAGCAGGGTCTGATCGATGCTCAGCATGATTTAGGCTCCCCATGACGTCGAACGGTGGAAACCGAACGTGGCCGGTGCGGAGTCGTGATTTCTCATAGTGCCTTCGAACGTCCTCTATGACTCCCACCCTGGGAGCCTCGACCCATGCCCGGAGACGAATACCATCCGCCCCCGCCCATGCTCGCGGGCAATTATGACAGCTACCCTACCGTCACGTATGTTCCTACGGCAATGTGCCGTTTGGATCAGACGGCGATATGCAGGTAGGACGACACGCCGCCCAGGAACATCTGTACCGAAAGCGCGATCAGGAGCATGCCCATCAGGCGTTCCAGGGCCGTCAGGACGCTCTCGCCCAGCCATTTGAACAGGAAGGTGGAGCTGAGCAGGATCACCGAGGTGGCGAACCAGGCCAGGAACAGGGCAATGCCCCACTCCGCCGTGCGGCCGGGCTGGGAATTGGTCAGCAGCAACAGGGCCGCCATGGCCGAAGGCCCCGCCACGCCCGGGATGGCCATGGGCACGATGAAGGGCTCGCCCTCTCCCGGCTTGCCGAACACGCCACCCTCCACCGGGGGGAAGACCATGCGGATGCCGATCAGGAACAGCACGATGCCGCCGCCGATGCTCACCGATTCCTGGCGAAGCTGAAGCACCTTGAGAATAACCTGGCCACCCAGCAGGAACGCGACCAGCACGCCCAGGGCGATCAGCAGTTCGCGGATCATCACCTTGCGCCGGCGCTGGGGCGGCACGTCCTTCAACAGGGCAAGGAACAACGGAATGTTGCCCAGCGGATCCATGATGAGGAACAGCAGGATGCCCGCGGACAACGTCGTCATCTGCGTTTCCATGAAACGACTCCTTGCACGTCGCGCCCCGAGGCAGGGCCGTGCGAAAACTTAGTGGGTGTGGCGAATATCGAGCACGGTGCCGCGCGCATCGGCGCCGGCACCCGAAAGCAGATAGACGATGGCCTCGGCCGATGCCGTGGGCAACGGACGGTCGAGGGTGTTTTCTCCGTAGTACGCCGCGCGACGTAGCGCCGTACGCATCGGCGCGGGCAGGAGCGCATGCACGCGCATCGCACCCTTGTGGTTCTCGGCGTGCAGCACCGCGGTCATGCGTTCCACGGCCGCCTTGGATACGCCGTAGCCACCCCAGTGCGCGCGCGAAAGCAGTTCCGGGTCGTCGAGCACGAACACCACCGCGCTGTCTTCCGCACGCGAAAGCAGCGGCATGCAGGCCTGGGTGAGCGCGAACGGCGCCGATACGTTGACCTGCATCGCACGAAGCCAGTCGTCCGGTTTGTGCATGGCGATGGGCGTCAGCTCGTTGAAATGCGCCGCCGCGTGCACGATGCCGTCCAGACGGCCGAATTCGTTTTCGAGGCCTTCGGCCAGTGCCGCGAAGTCGGCAGGCGTGGCGGTCTCGAGATCGAGCGGATGGATCACCGGCTGCGGACCGCCATCGGCGACGAGCTGGTCGTAGAGTTTTTCAAGCGAACGCACCTTGCGCCCGGTGATGACCACCGTGGCACCCGCCCGCATCGCTGCCCGGGCCGTCTCACCGCCGAGGCCACCGGTGGCTCCGGTGACCACGATCACGCGTCCGTCGAGCTGGCCCGGCGAGGGGTTCCAGCCTTCGGGCAAACGGGTGGACGGCAGCGCGCTCATGTCCCGGCCCCAGCCACGTCACCTACCATGCGCTTGAGTTCACCCGCCGCATGCAAGTCCTCCACGACGTCGCAACCGCCGATGAATTCTCCTTGGAGGAACAGCTGCGGAAACGTGGGCCAGTTGGAGTAGTGAGGCAGGCCCGCACGCATGCCGGGATCGGCCAGAACGTTGACCGAATGGAACGTGGCCTCGGCGGCGGCAAGCGCCTTGGCCGCACGATCGGAGAACCCACAGGTGGGGAATTCCGGCGTGCCTTTCATGAAAAGCACGATCGGATGCGTCGCCACGGTGGCCTTGATCTCGTCTACGACGTCCATAGGTCGGGTTTCATCATTAGAATGCTGACAGTTGCGTAGTGTAGCAGCGTGGCGCCCGCGCCCCCTGCTTCCTCTTTTCCTTCCCCCAGCCACCGCTAAGGAGTCCGCCCATGGCGTTCGAACTTCCCCCGCTTCCCTATGAGAAGAATGCACTGGAGCCGCACATCTCGGCTGAGACCCTCGAGTTCCACTACGGCAAGCACCACCAGACGTACGTGACGAACCTCAACAACCTGGTCAAGGGTACCGAGTTCGAGGGCAAGAGCCTGGAAGACATCGTCAAGACCTCGTCCGGCGGCGTCTTCAACAACGCGGCCCAGATCTGGAACCACACCTTTTACTGGCATTCGATGCGCCCGGCCTCCCAGCAGGCCGAACCGCCGGCCAAGCTGGCCGATGCCCTGACCAAGGCCTTCGGCTCGGTCGACAAGTTCAAGGAAGAGTTCAGCAAGCAGGCCGCCGGCAACTTCGGTTCGGGCTGGACCTGGCTGGTGCAGCGCCCGGACGGCTCCCTGGCCATCGTGAACACCTCCAACGCCGCCACCCCGATCACCGGAAGCGACAAGCCACTGTTCACGGCCGACGTGTGGGAACACGCCTACTACATCGACTACCGCAACGCCCGCCCGAAGTACCTCGAGAACTTCTGGGCCATCGTGAACTGGGAATTCGCGGCCAAGAACCTGGCCTGATTCTTCGGTATCGGAATACGCGAAAGGCCGGGTCTAGCGACCCGGCCTTTCGTTTTTTGTAGGAGCGCGCTTGCGCGCGATCGCGCGCAAGCGCGCTCCTACAGTCAGCCTAAGGTTTCGATGGCCGGTGTGACCTGGGATTCGCGACCCAGCCCCTGCCCCACTTCGGCAAGGCGCTTGCGCAAGGTGCCCGCATCCGGCGCGCACACGGTGGCATGACCCACCTTGCGACCGACACGCGCCTCCTTGCCGTAGTCATGCCAGTGACCGTCGGCCACCGACAGCACCGTCGCCGGGTCGGGCATCTCGCCGATCCAGTTGAGCATGGCGCTGCAACCACGCACGCCGGTGTCGCCCAGGGCCATGCCGAGCACGGCGCGCACGTGGTTCTCGAACTGGCTGGTATGCGCGCCTTCGATGGTCCAGTGCCCCGAATTGTGCACACGGGGCGCCATTTCGTTGCCCAACAGCTCGCCGTCACGGACGAACAGTTCGAGGGCGAAGACGCCGACATAGTCCATCTTCTCCGCGATGGTCCGGGCGTGGGCATTGGCCGCGCGCTCCAGCTCATCCGTGGAGCCCGGCGCGGGCGCCAGGCTGAGGGAAAGCACGCCGTCGACGTGCCAGTTACGGGTCAGCGGCCAGCTACGGAACGAACCGTCGCGTCCGCGCACCGCCACCACCGACACCTCGCGCTCGAACGGCACGAAGGCTTCCAGGATCAGGCCGACGCGACCAGCGGCTTCGCCGAGGGCGGCCCAGGCGGCGTCGATATCAGCCGGCACCTTGAGGCGGAACTGGCCCTTGCCGTCATAGCCCAGCCTGCGGGTTTTCAGCACAGCCGGCAGGCCGATGCGCTCCACCGCGCGGACGAGGTCGTCACGGGTGTCGACCGGATCGAATTCGGGGGTGTTCAGACCCGACTCACGGAACAGGGTCTTCTCCGCGAGACGATCCTGGGCGATGGCCAGCGCGCGCGGATTGGGGAAGACATCGACCAGACCCGCCAGCTTCTCGGCCGTGGCCGCCGGCACGTTCTCGAAATCGAAGGTGACCACATCGACCCGGCGGGCGAACTCGGCCAGGGCGGCCTCGTCGTTCCAGTCCGCGACGACCAGCTCGGCCACCTGGCCGGCACAGGCATCGGCGGAACCGTCGACCACCAGGGTGCGCACGCCCAGCGGCGCGGCCGCGAGGGCGAGCATGCGGGCCAACTGGCCGCCGCCCAGCACGCCGAGGCAGGGAAGCTTGCGGTTCACGCGCGGGGATCCGGGTTGTCGAGGACCGTCTGGGTCTGCTCGGCGCGGAAGGCATCGAGCGCCGCAGCCACGGCAGGATCGTGCAGGGCCAGCACCGAAGCGGCCATCAGCGCGGCATTGGTAGCGCCGGCCTTGCCGATCGCCAGGGTGCCCACCGGGATACCGGCCGGCATCTGCGCAATGGACAGCAGGGAATCCATGCCGTTGAGGGCCTTGGACTGCACCGGGACACCGAAGACGGGAAGCGGGGTCTTGGCCGCGATCATGCCCGGAAGGTGGGCCGCGCCACCGGCACCGGCGATGACCACCTGGATGCCGCGATCGCGCGCCGTGGCGGCGTAATCGAACAGCAGGTCGGGGGTCCGGTGGGCCGAGACGACGCGGACCTCGTGGACCACACCCAGCCGGCTCAGCATCGCCGAGGCGTGCTCCATCGTTTCCCAGTCCGAACGCGAACCCATCACCACGCCGACGCGGGGAGCGCTCGCTTCGTTGCCTACAGTCATGGCCGGAGCTTCCAAAAGCGGCTATTGTACGAGCATTCCCGATTCCCAGGTTGGCCGTCCGGCCACATCCCATGGACAAGCGCCTCATCGATATCCTCTGCTGCCCTGTCAGCAAGCGCCCCGTGCGCCCGCTCACCGCCTCCGAACGCGACAGCCTCAATGGCGCCATCCGCGCCGGCTCGGTCGACACCGTGGCCGGCGAAAAGGTCTCCGCCCCGCTCACCGAGGGCCTGATCACCACCGACGGCAAGCTGGTCTACCGGGTAGACGACGGCATCCCCGTCATGCTCCCCGAGGCCGGCATCGGCACCACGCAGCTGGGCGGCTTTACGCCGGATCAGGGACTCGCGCAAAATCCGTGACCAGAGTCACGCTATAAGAACCTGCTTCCCTCACAATGCCTCCTCAGGCGGGGGCCAGCAGTAATCCAGGAAGCGCGATGAGCAACGCGAGCGAGCCGTCCAACGTGATCGACCTGAGCCAGAGGCTCGACCCGCGCAGCGATCGGGTCGGCGCCCTGCTGGTCAGCGTCCGTGGACTGGCCACCAAGCGCCTGCACGCGCTCGCCAGCAACATGTTCGAGAACATCGACGACGCCCTGTTCGACCTGGCTGAAAAGGCCGAGAACAACGCGGCGCAGACGCAGTTCTTCGACGGCATGCGCGAGGTTCGCAAGAAGCGCGCGATCGTCGAGCGCACCTTCCTGGGCCAGGTGGCCCGCGACCTCGCCGATTTCGCTTCCGGTCGCGCACGTGCCCCGGAAAGCGACACCAACGCCCGCCCCCTCGCCAACATCGAGCTGAGCCTCGTCGGCGAGAACGAGCTGGAAGAATCCCTCGCCATCACCGGCATGGTGAGCAAGAACGAGCAGCGCCTCGCGCGCGCCCTGTTCGCCGTGAACCAGCGGCTGTCCGTGATCTGTGGGGGCACCCGCATGGACGACGCCAGCAACCCGGTCGGCCCATCCTCCCTCGCAGCCGCGTTCCGCCAGGCGATGCGCGAGCTGCTGGTCGAGGTCAAGGTCAAGCTCATCATCTACAAGCTGTTCGATCGCTACGTGCTGGCGGCCATCGACGACCTGTACGACGACATCAACAACGAATTGGCGACGGCCGGCGTCCTGCCGCAGCTGCGCCACGAGATATCCACCCGTCACAGCGATGCGCCGGCTTCGACCGGCGCGACGAGCGAGACTCCGGCGGCCACGGCCCCGGCGGCTGGCATGTCCAACCTCACGGACGCGGCCGCCAGCGAATTCATGCAGTCGCTGCATGCGCTCTTCAGCGCGCGGCGCGGCCCCGACATGGCGACCGGTGTCGCCGCGGGCCCGCTGCCCAGCGCGACCGAACTGCTGGGCGCCCTCACCCTCCTGCAAAGCCAGATCTCCCACCTGCCCAACGCCGCTTCCCCGCTGGCGACGCAGGCGGACGTCAGTCGCGACGTGGCCCAGCTCAAGGCCCAGCTGCTGACGCAGATCGGCCAGCTTCGCGGCCAGCAGACCACCCATGTGTCGAGCATGGACGAGGACACCATCGACCTCGTCGGCATGCTCTTCGAGTTCATCCTCGAAGATCACAACCTGCCGGCCGAGATGCAGGTCCTGCTCGCCCGCCTGCAGATTCCCTATTTGAAGGCCGGTCTCATCGACCGCCGGATGTTCGCGCACAAGACCCATCCGGCGCGCCAGCTGCTGGACGCCCTGGCCGATGCCGCCAAGGGCTGGTCGGTGGAAGGCGATCGCGACGGCCGCCTGTACGACAAGGTCAAATCCATCGTCGAGCGACTGCTGCACGACTTCGACGACGACGTGGCCATCTTCCAGCGCCTCGCCGCCGAGTTGCAGGAATTCCTCGACATCAGCCGCAAGCGAGCCGAACTCGCCGAGCAGCGCGTCGCCGAATCCACCCGCGGGCGCGAGAAGCTGGAGCAGGCGCGTCGCCGCGCCGCCCAGGAAATCGTCGGCCGCATCGGGGGCGAATCGCTGCCTCCGATCATCTACGGCGTGCTGACCCGCGCATGGGCCAACTACGTCGTCCTGACGCTGCTCCGACAGGGCGAGGACTCGCAGGAGTTCCACGAGTCGCTCCGCTTCATCGACGAGTTCGTGACCAGCGCGCAGCCGACCCACGATACCGACAGCCGTCGCAGGTTGCGTTCGTTGCTGCCTGGCATCGAGCGCTCGCTACGTCGCGGCCTCGCGTCGGTGGCCTTCCAGGAAGCCGATACCGAACAGCTGCTCGCGCAGCTGCACACGTATTACCGCCAGCAACTCGGCGAAGCCTCCGCGATCGCCGAGCCGCCGGTCAGTGAGATGCCGCTGCCGCAGGCGATCCAGGCCATCGAAGAGCCCGTGCCGCCCGAGCCGGACGACGAATCGGAAACCCTGTCCGACGACGCTTTCGACGAGCGCTACCTGTCGCAGGCCCGCGAACTCAAGGTCGGCCAGTGGCTCGAATTCGTCGCGGAAGATGGCACCTCGGATCGCGCCAAGCTCTCGTGGATCAGCCCGATCAGCGGCCGCTACCTCTTCGTGAATCGTCGTGGCCTCAAGGTCGCCGATCACAGCCTGGGCGCGCTCGCACAGGCCTTCGCCAACGAAACAGCCCGTGTGCTGGACTCCACGCTACTGTTTGACCGCGCCCTGGATTCGATCGTCGAGAAGCTCCGCGCACCGCAGTGATCCCGTCTGGCGATATCGCGCGCAAGCGCGCTCCTACACGTAAGATGGCGCCCTCTTCCTACCGACCGCCGTATCGATGACCCCATCCGATCCGCGACACCTGGCCGAGGCGCTGCCGCCGGCCGACGAGATCCTCGCCGCCGTCGAGCGCTCCTTCGCCGAAGACGTCGGCCCCGGCGATGCCACCGCCGACCTGATCGACCCTGCCAAGCGGATCACCGCCACGCTGACCTGCCGCGAGGATGCCGTGCTCGCCGGCGCACCGTGGTTCGACGCCTGCTTCCGCAGGCTGGATCCCTCGGTTCGGATCGACTGGTCGTTTCACGATGGCGATCGCGTGCCGCCCGGTTCGGTCGTGTGCCGGATGGAAGGCAACGCGCGCGCCCTGGTCACCGCCGAACGCTCAGCGCTCAACTTCCTCCAGTTGCTGTCCTCCACTGCCACGATGACGGCGCGCTACATGGACACCCTCGCCGGCACGCGCACCCGCGTGCTGGACACGCGCAAGACCCTGCCCGGCCTGCGTCGCGCGCAGAAGTACGCCGTGCGCTGCGGCGGCGGCACCAACCATCGCATGGGGCTGTTCGATGCGATGATGCTCAAGGAAAACCACATCATCGCAGCCGGCGGCATTCCGCAGGCGATCGTCGCCGCGCGACGCATCCATCCGGAGTTGCCGCTTATCGTCGAGGTCGAAAACCTCGACGAACTGAAGCAGGCCATCGAGGGCGGCGCCGATCGCGCGCTGATCGACAACTTCACCCTGCCGATGATGCGCGAGGCCGTGGAACTGACCGCCAGCCGGATTCCCCTGGAGGTTTCCGGCAACGTCGAGATTGACACCCTGCGCGCCATCGCCGAGACCGGCGTGGACTTCGTCTCCAGTGGCGCCCTCACCAAGAACGTCCGCGCCATCGACCTGTCCCTGCGGCTGGATCTCTAAGGGCGATCGAAAGAACCTCCGGGGACTTGTCCTCGGAGGCTTGCGGCCACACACTCGGGACCATGACCTCGTTCACCGACCTGTTCTGGCTCATGGCCCTGGCAGCCGTCATCGGCGCCTGGTATCGGCTGACCCGTGCCCGCGAGATCGCGGTACAGGCCGCGTCGGCGCTGTGTCGCCGCCATGGCCTGCAATTGCTCGACCAGTCGGTCGGCCTTCGGGCCATCCGCCTGCAGGGCGTGAACGGTGCCCGGCGCCTGGAACGCTGCTATGCGTTCGAGGTAAGCGACGACGGCATGTCGCGCCAGGCGGCCCGGCTGTGGATGGTCGGCAACGAGGTGGCGAGCTTCTCGCTGCCGATGTCGGGCAATCCGGATCTGGAAACCGTTGTCGCCACCGACCCCGGTGTTTATGCCGGCAATGTGATTTCGCTTGCCGAGCGGCGTCGCCTGCACTGATTGCCGCCTTGTAGGAGCGCGCTTGGGGCGATCGCGCGCAAGCGCGCTCCTACAAGAGCGTGTATTACTTCACGACGCGCAGGTGCGGGGCACCGCGCTTGGGGCGATCGTCGTCGCCGCCAGCGGGAGGCGTGGGCGCCTCGTCGGATTCGTTCTCGACCACTTCAAGCCCCTGCTGCGGAGCGGCTTCGTTCTCGTCGGCCGGGAACATCATGCCCTGGCCGTTCTCCTGGGCGTAAAGCGCCAGAACGGCAGCCACCGGGATCACGATGGACTGGCTGACACCCGAGAAACGCGCCTGGAAGGAGATCTTGTCGTTACCCAGGTCGAGGTTGGCGACGGCACGCATCGCCAGGTTGAGCACCACCTGGCCGTTCTTCACGACATGCGGCGGCACGCGAACGCCGGGCTGGGCGGCGTCGACCAGCACGTAGGGCGTGAGGCCGTTGTCGCTGATCCAGTCGTAGATGGCGCGCAGCAGGTAGGGCCGATTGGAAGTCATGCCCGAGCTTTCGTTCGTATCCATGGGAAACCGTCCTCGTCTTTCCCGCCGGTCGGTCGGGGATCACCAAAGCCCCGGCAGGGCAAGGCCAGTGGACAGTTTAAGGGATACGGGCGACCGGGGACACCCGGGCCACCCCAGGCGTCTCACACCCGGCCGAAATCGAAGTCCGGCCGCATCGCCTTTTCCTCGGCGGTGAGGCTGCGCTCGAAGCCCTGGCTGTGAAACAGCCGCTCGCCGTAGTCGACGATGGGCTTGCCGGCGGCGCCCAGCTCCACCCCCAGCGAAGGCAGACGCCAGACGATCGGCGCCACGAGGCAGTCGATCAGGCTCATTTCCGGGTTGAGGAAGAAGCGGGAGGCCTTGAACAGCTCCACCGAGACCAGCAGGTGCTCACGCAGCCGCTTGCGGGCGGCCGTGGCTTCCTTACCGCCCTCGCGGATCAGGTCGATCTCCGGCAACCAGTCGTTCTCGATGCGCCAAGTGGCCAGGCGCAGCCGGGCCCGGGACAGCGGATCGATCGGCATCAGCGGCGGGTGCGGGTAGCGCTCGTCGAGGTATTCGACGACCACGAGCGGGTCGTAGACGGTGAGGTCGCGATCCACCAGCGTCGGCAGGGTACCGTAGGGGTTCAGCTCGAGCAGGTCCGGCGTGGGTTGTTCGGGCTTGAGGAGGATCCGGTCATAAGCCACGCCTTTGGCCGCCAGCACCAACCGGGTGCGGTGGCAATGGATGTCGTCGGCGGTGGTATAGAGCGTCAGCGCCGTGCGCGAGCGTGCATGCTGGACCATCTTCGCTATCTCCCTCCCTGTGTGGCCGGTATACGAACGGGGCGACCAGCCGGCCGCCCCGCGCAGGGACGTCAGTGACTTTCGTGGACGTCCTTCCAGTACTCATGTTTCAGAAGGTACAGCAGGAAGGTCAGGGCTACCAAGAACAGGATCACCCAGACGCCAATCGATTGACGCTGGAGCGCGGCCGGCTCCGCGGTGTACTCCAGGAAGGTGGCGAGATCGCGGGCGGCACCCTTGAACTCTTCCGGCGACATGCGACCCGGCTGGGCGATCTCCAGCTTCTCCACCGCGGCTTCCTCGCCCGGCTTGGCGGCGCCATGCACGGCCACCTGCAAGCCCTGCAGCTCCCACAGGGGATTGGGCATGGAGGCGTTCGGGAACACTGTGTTGTTCCAGCCGACCGGGCGACTCGGGTCGAGGTAGAACGACAGGAGGTAGTTGTAGATGAAATCGGTGCCCTTGGCTCGCGCTTCGAGCGAGAGGTCCGGCGGGTCCTTGCCGAACCACGCCTTTGCCGAATCCGCAGGCATGTGCGAAATGACCGGCTCGCCGAACTTGGCACCCGTGAAGTTGAGGTTGTTCATCACCTCGTCTTCGGAGAGGTCCAGGTCCGTGGCCAGGCGCGAATAGCGCACGTACTTCAGCGAGTGGCAACCGACGCAGTAGTTGAAGAAGAGCTTCGCGCCACGCTGCAACGAGGCCTTGTCGGCGACATTGGCGCCTGCCGAGGGCAGGTCTTCTCCACCTTCGGCGGCGAATGCGGGAACGGTGGCGGCGGCAAGCCCCAGCGCCAGGGCGAGGGAGGAAAGATAGCGCTTAATCATGCATCGTCACCCGTTCCGGAACCGGCTTGGTCTTCTCGAAACCAAAGCGCGTGTAGATCCATACGAACACGAAGAAGCCGAAGTAGCCGAGCACCATCAGTCGCCCGAAGGCGTTTTCCCAGGTCGTGACGTCGACGCCGGGGAACCAGGCGGGAATCACTTCGGCGGTGACGCCGGCGCCGACCAGGCCCAGGGCCAGGAAGGACACCACCAGCACACCGAGCGCAATGCGGAAACCGAGGCCGCGGAAGCGCACCGAGCGGACCTCGCCCTTGTCGATCCAGGGCAGCAGGGCCAGCAGCAGGATCGCGCCGAACATGCCGAGCACGCCCCAGATCGCCGTGCCGAAGTAGGACGGGATCATGCGCAGGATCGCGTAGAACGGCGTGAAGTACCACGAGGGCTTGATGTGGCTCGGCGTGACGAGGTTGTTCGCCGGGGTGAAGTTGTCGTGTTCGAGGAACCAGCCGCCGAAGGTGGGCGCGAAGAAGATGATGAATGCCGCGACAGTGATGAAGAAGCCGGTGCCGAAGAGGTTCTTCACCGTGTAGTACGGATGGAAGGGAATGGCGTCCTTCGGCTTGTTGGCGTCCCAGCGATTGCCCTTGGGGCCGTGCTTCACGTCGACGCCGTCGGGGTTGTTGGAGCCCACTTCATGCAACGCGGCCAGATGCAGCACCACCAGCAGCAGGAGCACCAGCGGCAACGCGATAACGTGCAGCGCGAAGAAGCGGTTGAGCGTGGCGTCGGCGGGCAAGAAGTCGCCCATGATCCACTGCACGAGCGAGTCGCCGATGAAGGGAATCGTGCCGAACAGCGAGATGATCACCTTCGCGCCCCAGAACGACATGTTGCCCCAGGGCAGCACGTAGCCCATGAAGGCCTCGGCCATCAGCACGAGGAAGATCAGCATGCCGAGAATCCAGACCAGCTCACGCGGCTTCTTGAACGAGCCGTACATGATGCCGCGGAACATGTGCAGGAAGACCACGACGAAGAACAGCGAGGCACCCGTGGAGTGCATGTAGCGAATCAGCCAGCCCCACTCCACGTCGCGCATGATGTACTCGACCGAGTTGAAGGCTTCCGCCGCACTCGTCTTGTAGTTCATGGTGAGGAAGATGCCGGTCACGATCTGGTTGACCAGGACCAGTAGGGCCAGCGAACCGAAGTAGTACCAGAGATTGAAGTTCTTCGGCGCGTAGTACTCGGTCATGTGCTTCCGGTACGTCGGCGCCAGGTTCGGTGCGCGTTCGTTGACCCAGTCGCCGATGCGGGAGAATACGTTTGCCATCAGCCGGCCTCCTGCGGATCGACACCGATCTGGATGTGGGTGTCGTCGATGAAGTGATACGGCGGGACCGGGAGGTTCTTCGGCGCAGGAACGCCGCTGAACACGCGCCCGGAGAGGTCGTAGCGCGACTTGTGGCAGGGGCAGTAGAAGCCGCCCTTCCAGTTGGCGTCGAAGGGCTCGGGCTTGATGTCGGGAACGAAGTCCGGAACGCAGCCCAGATGGGTGCACAGGCCAATGACGACCAGCCACTCGGGCTTGATGGAACGGGTTTCGTTGGTCGCGTATTTCGGCTGTTGCGCCGCATCGGACGATAGCGGATCGAGCAGGCGGGGCTCGAGGCCCTTCAGTTGCGCCAGCTGGTCCTTGGTGCGGTTGACGACGAAGACTGGAAGGCTTCGCCAGGCGAAGGTGACCTTTTGGCCAGCTTCGATGGCACTTATGTCGACCGTGACTGGCGCCCCCGCCGCCTTGGCCCTCGCACTGGGTTCCCACGACTTGATGAAGGGGACGACTGCCGCTATCACCCCTGCACCGCCCACGACAGCTGTCGTCACGGTCAGGAAGCGACGGCGGCCGTGATCGACGACTTCTTCGTTCGCCATCAGGCTCTCCGGAACTTTGCCATTGAGAATGCGGGCCCCGTTCGCCGGTTTACTCTGGAAATCGGCTTCCGCAAATTCTGGCAGTGTAACGGCAGCATCCGCGACGTACAATAAACTGAACCGTACCTCGCCCATTTGCATGGACGGGGCTGCCAAGTACCCGCCAGGATGCGGAAAATCGGCGGAGGCCGTGCGTCCCGACGTGCGCTCCCGCCACCGGCCACCTCGCCATCGGGCAAGGCGACGACGACAGGATCCCCCGTTCTTAGATGAAACACGCCGCCCGCACGCTCGCCTTCGTCGCCCGCTTCGTCGTGCTCGGCCTTGCCGTCGCATTCGTGGTCGGCCTGCTCTGGCCGCGTGCCGGTTCGCTGTTGCGCCAGCGCCTGTCCGGCGCCGAAACCACCCAGACCACGGAGCAGGCGCCCGCCGCCCCGGCCTCGTATGCCGACGCCGTCACCAAGGCCGCGCCCTCGGTGGTCAACATCTACGCGAACAAGCTGGTGACCGAGCAGCCGCGCGAGCTGTACTCAGACCCCGTCCTCCAGCGCATCTTCAGCGTACCCACCGGTCCGGTGCGTACGCGACGCCAGCAGAACCTGGGCTCGGGCGTGATCGTCAGCGACGATGGCTACGTATTGACCAACAACCATGTCATCGCCAACGCCGACGACATCCAGCTGCTGCTCTACGACGGCCGCGTGGCCAAGGCCCGCGTGGTCGGCTCCGACGACGAGACCGACCTGGCCGTGCTCAAGGTCGATGCCGGCAACCTGCCCGCCATCCATATGACCGACGCCAGCAGCCGCCCCCGCGTCGGCGACGTGGTGCTGGCCATCGGCAACCCCTTCGGTATCGGCCAGACGGTGACCATGGGCATCGTCAGCGCCATCGGCCGTCAGATCAACCTGTCGAGCCTGGAGAACTTCATCCAGACCGACGCGGCGATCAACTTCGGCAACTCGGGTGGCGCTCTGGTCAATGCGCACGGCGAACTGGTGGGCATCAACACCTCACTGATCGGCCAGGCGGTTGGGGCCGAGGGCATTGGCTTCGCCATTCCCGTACAGAGCGCACGCGATGTGCTGGAGCAGATCGTGAAGACCGGCCATGTCGTCCGTGGCTGGATCGGCGCCGACTACGGCGCGGTGCCCGTCTCGGCCGACAGCGGCCTGCCCTCCGCCGCGCGCGGCGTGGTGGTCAACGAGGTGTCGCCCGGTGGCCCCGCCGCCATCGGTGGCATCCAGCAGCGCGACGTGCTGCTGAAGATCGGCGACGAGGACATCCTCGATCCCTCCGACCTGCGCCGCCATGAGGCCTCGCTCAAGCCGGGCAAGCCGGTGGAAGTTTCGGGATTGCGCTATGGCACGCCGTTCTCGGTGACGATCACGCCATCGCAGCGGCCGCCCAGCTCGACGCTGCAGGCCTTGCGGCCCAATCCGTAATCCGGGGCTGATCCGCGAGATCCATCGCGCGCAAGCGCGCTCCTACGGGGAGCGCGTTGGCACCAGGTGCCTCAGGCTTTCGCCATAGCGGCGGCGCAGGATGCCCACTCGCTCCACGTAGACCTGGGTTTCGTCGTAGGGCGGCACGCCGTTGTAGCGCTCCACGGCTTTCGGGCCGGCGTTGTACGCGGCGGCGGCCAGGCGCTCGTTGCCGTTGAAGTTGCGCAGCAGTAGCGCGAGGTAGCGCGCGCCACCGCGGATGTTCTGGTTCGCGTCGAAGGCATCGAGTACGCCCATGTCGCGGGCCGTACCCGGGATCAGCTGCATCAGGCCCTGTGCTCCGGCCACCGACAGCGCCCGGGGATTGAAGGCGCTCTCAGCGTGAATCACCGCCCGGAGCAGCGCTTCGTCCACGCCATATTCGATGCTGGCGGCGCGGACCACGTCGCCATAGGCGGTCAGGTTGAGGCCCACGCTGTTCCAGTCGATCTTCGAGTGGATATCGCAGGCGACGCACGTGGCGATATAGGTGAAGAGCATCTTGATGCTCTGCCCCTTCGGCGCCCCACCCGGCGGGATGTTGGTGTACTCGACACCGCCGTCCGCGCGGGTGATCCGATACACCGCGCCGCGTAGCACGCGTGAGCCCTTCTCGGGCTCAGGCGCCGGCCCCGCGGTGAGGTCGGCGGAGGCGGATTCCTGGTACGACCAGCCCCGTTTCGCCGGTGGTACGGCCGGTGCCTTCTCGCTGCCGTCGCCCGGATAGGACACCACCGAAGCCGTCACGCCGGCCAGCGAGGCCACCGGTGCGGGCGCGGCCGGCGGCAAGGACACGCTGGCGGCGGCGAGCACCGGCTTGGCGGGCTTCGCCGGTCGCGAGGGCCCGGTGTTGCCGATCTTCTTGCACTCCCGGTAGCCCGCGGCGCTTCCGGAAAACACCGTCTCGCCCGTGGCACCGATGCAGCGATACAGGGCGCCAGCCGACGCCGGACCAGCCAGCAGCAAGGCCAAAAAGAGGACGCAGACGGCCGCGACCCTTCGCAGGGCCGGGCGGGAGACACGGAAACGAACACCGGCCCGGCCGGCGCATTCCCCTGGCGACACGTCCTCGGTCATGGCCGCAAGTGTGCCGGAGCCCCCTGCCCCCGCCAAGGGCCAGGAACGTGACCACCTTCACGCAAGTCATTGATCCATGGCCGCCATCTGGCGATGGGTCGCCCTCCGGCGTAAACTACGCGGTTCGGTAATCCCCCACGAAACACGGTATCCAGCCCCATGAGCGGCAAGCTTTTCATCAAGACCCACGGTTGCCAGATGAACGAGTACGACTCGGCCAAGATGGCCGACGTGCTGCGCGCGTCGCACGGGCTGGAACTGACCCAGGACGAGAACGAGGCCGACGTCATCCTCGTCAACACCTGCTCCATCCGCGAAAAGGCCCAGGAAAAGGTCTTCAGCCAGTTGGGCAAGTGGCGCGAGCACAAGAAGAACGGCAAGGCCGTGCTGATCGGTGTGGGCGGTTGCGTGGCCTCGCAGGAAGGCGACGCCATCCTCAAGCGCGCGCCCTATGTCGACCTGGTGTTCGGCCCGCAGACGCTGCATCGCCTGCCGGACATGATCGAAGCCAAGCGCGCCAGCGGCAAGGCGCAGGTGGACATCAGCTTCCCCGAGATCGAGAAGTTCGACCGCCTGCCGGAACCGCGTGCCGAAGGCCCCACCGCTTTCGTTTCTATCATGGAAGGCTGCTCGAAGTACTGCTCGTACTGCGTGGTGCCCTACACCCGCGGCGAGGAAATCAGCCGTCCGTTCGACGACGTGATCGTCGAGGTGGCCCAGCTCGCCGAACAAGGCGTACGCGAGGTGAACCTGCTCGGCCAGAACGTCAACGCCTACCGTGGCCCGATGCACGACGGCGAGATCGCCGACCTCGCGGTGCTGATCCACGCCATCGCGCAGATCGACGGCATCGGCCGCATCCGCTTTACCACCTCGCATCCGCTGGAGTTCTCCGATTCGCTGATCGAGGCGTATGCCAACGTGCCGCAGCTGGCGAACTACCTGCACCTGCCCGTGCAAGCCGGCTCCGATCGCATCCTCTCGGCCATGAAGCGCGGCTACACCGCCATCGAGTTCAAGCAGAAGATTCGCAAGCTGCGCGCCGCGCGCCCGGATATCTGCATCTCGTCTGACTTCATCGTCGGCTTCCCCGGCGAGACGGACGACGACTTCGAGAAGACGATGAAGCTCATCAACGACATCGGCTTCGACCAGAGCTTCTCCTTCATCTTCTCCTCGCGCCCCGGCACGCCGGCCGCGAACCTGCCGGATGACACCTCCAGCGAGGTCAAGCACGCGCGCCTGTCGCGCCTGCAGGCCACGATCAACGAGAACGCCCGCAAGATCAACGAAGCCATGGTCGGCACCGTGCAGCGCGTGCTGGTCGAAAAGCCCAGTCGCAAGAATCCCAACGAAATGTCCGGACGCACCGAAAACATGCGCTACGTGAATTTCCCCGGCCATCCACGGATGATCGGCCAGTTCGTCGATGTGGTGATCACCGAGGCGATGACCAATTCCCTGCGCGGCCGCGTCCGCCTCGACGACGAGGTCGCGCTCGCCTCGTGAATGCCATGAGCCAGCTTTCCCAGCGTGACTTCGCCCTCGATCCCGAGGACAACACCCGCCTCGCCAACCTCTGCGGACCGCTCGACGAGCACATCCGCCAGATCGAGCTGCGCCTGGGCATCGAGATCGACCATCGCGGCAACCTGTTCCGCGTGATCGGCGACGAGCCCTCGGCCAAGGCCGGCGAGCGCGTCTTGCAGGCTCTCTACGCGGCCACCGAGACCGAAACCCTCAACGGCCAGGCGATCAATCTGCGCCTGGCCGACTCCGGCATCGACGCCCTGAACGAACAGGCGGCCGAGTCGGCGCAGGAAGTCGTCATCAAGGTGAAGCGTGGCGTGATCAAGGGCCGCGGCCCCAATCAGGCCCGCTACCTGCACGCCATCACCAGCCACGACATCAACTTCGGCGTGGGCCCGGCCGGCACCGGCAAAACCTACCTCGCCGTCGCCAGCGCCATCGAGGCGCTGGAAGCCAACCGCGTGCAGCGCGTGCTGCTCGTGCGTCCGGCCGTGGAAGCGGGCGAGAAACTCGGCTTCCTGCCCGGCGACCTCAGCCAGAAGATCGACCCCTACCTGCGCCCGCTGTACGACGCGCTGTACGAGATGGTCGGCTTCGAGAAGGTGGCCAAGCTCATCGAGCGCAACGTGATCGAGATCGCGCCGCTGGCCTACATGCGCGGCCGCACGCTCAACGACTCGTACGTGATCCTCGACGAGGCGCAGAACACCACGGTCGAACAGATGAAGATGTTCCTGACCCGCATCGGCTTCGGCTCGGTGGCAGTGATCACCGGCGACGTCTCCCAGGTCGACCTGCCCCGCAACGTGCGGTCGGGCCTGCGCCACGCCATCGAGGTGCTGCGCGGCGTCGACGGCATCAGCTTCACCTTCTTCACCTCCCGCGACGTGGTCCGCCATCCGCTGGTGGCGAAGATCGTCCGCGCCTACGAGGCCTTCGAGCAGAAGCAGGACGAGGCCCCGTGAGCAAGGTCGACGTCGCCCTGGGCTATGCCGTGGTCTCCCGCAAGGGCATCCCGGCCCCGGCCAGCTTCCGTCGCTGGGTCGAGGTGGCCCTCAAGGGGGCCAAGCGACGCAAGGCCAGCGAGGTGTCCATCCGCATCGTCGAGGCCGACGAGGGCCAGGCGCTGAACCTTCAGTACCGGGGCCGCGACTACGCCACCAACGTGCTCTCCTTCCCCGTCGACCTGCCGCCCGGCGTCGACCTGCCCCTGCTGGGCGACCTGGTGATCTGCGCCCCCGTGGTCACCCGCGAGGCCGCCGAGCAGGGCAAGAAGGCCGCCGACCACTGGGCCCACCTCACCATCCACGGCACCCTGCACCTGCTGGGCTTCGACCACATCGAGGACGCCGAGGCCGAGGAAATGGAAGCCCTGGAGACCCGCATCCTGGCCGGCCTGGGCATCGCCGATCCCTACGAGGTCCTGTAGGAGCGCGCTTGCGCGCGATGGGGGCTAGCCGCAACCTGGCATCGCGCGCAAGCGCGCTCCTACAACAGTCCGGTCCAGGCCGAGCCCCGTCCCCATCAGGTTCGGCCCTGAACCGTCACACGAATTCCAGTAGACTGACCCTTCCGCCCATCTGGGCCGAACATCAAAGAGTAATGAACGAGGACCCTGGTAGTACCAACGGCCCGGCCCACCGATCGTGGTGGGATCGACTGGGCCACATGTTTTCCGGCGAGCCGCGCAACCGCGATGAACTGATCGAGGAACTGCGTACCGCCCAGGCCAACGGCCTGATGTCCAACGACACCCTGACCATGGTCGAGGGTGCGATCAAGGTCACCGAACTCAGCGTCGACGATGTCATGGTGCCCCGGGCCCAGATCGTCAGCCTTCCCGCCGACGCGCCCCTCGCCGACATCCTCGCCACCGTGGTCGAATCCGGCCATTCGCGCTTCCCCGTGCACGGCGAAGACAAGGACGAAGTCCTCGGCATCCTGCTCGCCAAGGACCTGCTCAAGTACTTCGGCCAGAGCGACGGCTTCGACCTTCGCGGGCTGCTGCGTCCGGCGGTGCTGATCCCCGAATCCATGCGCCTGAACGTGCTGCTGGCGGAGTTCCGCCTCACGCGCAACCACATGGCGCTGGTGGTGGACGAGTACGGCGGCGTCGCCGGCCTGATCACCATCGAGGACGTCCTGGAGCAGATCGTCGGCGAGATCGACGATGAGCACGATGACGAGGAAGATCCGGTGCTGGTCGAGGCCTTGGCCGAGGAAGGCGCTTTTTTGGTCAGCGCGCTCACGCCCATCGCCGACTTCAACGAGATCGCCGGTTCGCATTTCTCCGACGAGGAATTCGATACGATTGGCGGCATGGTCACCTCCGAATTCGGCCACCTGCCGACGGCGGGCGAAGAAATCTCGGTCGGTGGTTTCCTGTTCCGCGTCACGCAGGCAGACGACCGTCGCGTGCAGGCCTTCCACGTCACCCGTGTCGGCGAAGTATCCTGACCGACACCCTCGGGCCCTGCCTTTCGCGCTACGCGACAGGGCCCGAACCGAGACCCTGTCGCGCACATGGCGCGCCCCCACAACGGACGTCGCACGCTCCATGCGCTTTGCCCTGATCCTGCTTCTCGCCCTGTGTATCGCGCCGCTCGCCCGTGCCGGCGTCGTCGACGCCCCGGCGAGCGACATCGACATCTCGCTGATGACCTACGGTCCCGGCGACATCTACTGGGAGCGCTTCGGCCACGACGCACTGGAAGTGCGCGACCGCGTGAGCGGACAGGCCATCGCCTTCAACTACGGCGTGTTCGATTTCGACCAGGATGGCTTCATCCTCAATTTCGCGCGCGGCATCATGGCGTATCGCATGGATGCCGAGCCCACCGAATCCGATGTGTCGTTCTACTCCGGCGAAGGTCGCTACGTGCGTCGCCAACACCTCGCGCTGAGCGACGAACAGAAGGACCGCCTGCGCCGCTTCCTCATCTGGAACGTGCAGCCGCAGAACGCCGGCTACAACTACGATTATTACCTCGACAACTGCACCACCCGCGTGCGCAACGCGCTCGACGATGCGCTCGACGGTGCATTGGGCAAGCAGCTTCGCGAGCGGCCCGGCGGCATGACCTACCGCGAGCAGACCGCACGACTGATGAGCAACCAGCCCTGGCTGATGCTCGGCATGGATCTGGGCCTGGGCCCTTTCGCCGACCAGCCGATGACCGCATGGAAGGAAGCCTTCCTGCCCATGGTTCTAGAAGAGGAAATCCGCCAGGTGCGGATCGGCAGTGGTGCCGACGAGCGCCCGCTCGTGGCCGACGAATCCACGCTGGCCCCGAGCCGGCTGGACGCGCCTCCCGAACAGGCGCCCGACCTGCGCTGGCCGCTGCTGCTCGCCGGTATCGTGCTCGCCCTACCGCTGGCGCTGCCCGTGTTCAGCCGGCATCGCGTCGCGCGCGGCGTCTTCGTGGCCGTCGGCACGCTCTACACCCTGTTCGTCGGACTTGCCGGCCTCATGATGATCGGCCTGTGGACGCTGACGCTGCATCGCTCGGCATGGGGCAACTTCAACATCCTCGCCTACCAGCCGCTGGCCTTCCTGCTGATTCCGGCCATCTGGAAGCTACGCAGGGCCGGTCGACCGATGGGGCGTTTCGCCCCACGCATCGCCGGGGTGTCCTTCGCGGCGTGCGTCATCGCGCTGTTGCTGCATCTGTGGCCTGATTTTCCGCAACGGAACATGCCCTGGATCCTGTTCGCCCTGCCGTGCTGGACCGCGCTCTTCGCCACGTTCTGCCGCCGCCACGACTGAACGCGTGACGCGATGATGGCGGGGCCGCTTGGGCGCCCCGTACATTGCCGCGTCACGTACGTCACGGCATCATGGCCGTCATGGCACCCTTACCGCTCCTTCCCGAACCCTCACCCAGCCAAGCGCAGGGTGGCATGATCGTCAACTGCGTGGCCTACAAGGCCGACGGCAAGCGCATCGGCGACATCACGCTGGACGCGATCAGCGACGTGCTGAAGGAGCCGGACACCTTCGTCTGGGTCGGCCTGCACGAGCCCGACGAGGCGCTGCTGATGAAGTTGCAGGAGGAATTCGACCTGCACGATCTTGCGATCGAGGATGCCCAGCACGCTCACCAGCGCACCAAGATCGAGGTCTACGGCGACTCCCTGTTCATTGTGGCTCAGACCGCCCAGCTGGTCGGCGGCAACATCGCCTTCGGCGAAACCCAGATCTTCGTTGGCCGCCGCTACTTCGTGACGGTGCGCCACGGCGCCTCCCTGTCCTACGCCCCGGCACGCCGCAGCTGCGAGCAGTCGCCCGAATTGTTGAGCCTGGGCCCGAGCTACGCGCTCTACGCCGTACTCGATTTCATCGTGGACAATTTCCTACCCATCGTGCGCGACTTCCGGCAAGAACTGCACGAACTCGAAAACGACATCTTCGCCGAGACCTACAACCGCAACACCATCAAACGCCTCTACGACATGCAGCGCGAGTTGATGACGCTACGCCTCGCGGTGGTGCCGCTACAAGACATCGTGGCCCAGCTCGTGCGCCTGCATCCGCACCTGATCCACGACGAGCTTCGCGCGTATTTCCGCGACATCTACGACCACGTGTTCCGCGTCAACGAATCCATTTCCGCCATGCGCGAAATGCTCGGCGCCGCCATCAGCGTCAATCTTTCGCTAGTCACATTCGGCCAGAACGAAGTGATGAAGAAGCTCGCCGGCTGGGCCGCGATGCTCGCCGCCCCCACGCTCATCACGAGCTGGTACGGCATGAACTTCTCGCACATGCCCGAATTGGAAAAACCCTGGGCCTACCCCACCATCATCTGCGTGGTCGCCTGCATCGTGGCCGGCATCTTCGTCGCACTAAAGAAAAACCGCTGGTTCTAACACCTCGTCGTTCCTGCGCAAACCACACGCCACCCACCGTCGTTCCTGGGAACGCAGATACCGTGTCATTCTTTCTCAGGCAACCGCAATGACTAGACCAAGCGGTCGATCGGCCGGTGCGACACACCACTCGCGATAGCCAGACGCTTCGCCGTAGGCACCGACCGTCGCCGGTACCCACCGCATCGGTTCACCAGCAACGCGATAACACTTCATCGGATCGTGTGCACCGCTCGTCGTTCCTGCGTACGCAGGAACCCAGCGCCCCAGTTCACCAGCACCACGACACCGCTTCATCGGCTTTTACGTAGGTAACATCCTCGCGACAACCCACTGCATCGCGCAAGATTCCTGCTTACGCAGGAACGACGGAATACGCAACTCCCGGTAGCCAACCACGCACGGGACTACAGACATTCCGTAAACGATCTGATAGCTTGCTCGCATCGCCAGCGGAGTGGATGCAAAGACGCAGCACTGGCGATCATCGCTCACTCGATGAGTGAGAAGCGCGGAGGGATCCGGGGTGCAACCCGAACCCCTCCACTAACTAACCCCTGTACGACCAGAGGTATAGCTATGTCGAAGCATACGGCATTCCCACGTCCACCGCTTGGACGCGGCACGCCCCACGACGGTACGCACGCAGTCCGGAGTTCTTCCGGAGGCGGTTGAAGCGCTTCGGCGTCCGTCGATCCCACGCCTGTTGCCTTGCCGTGACACCCGGCGCATTGCCATGTGAGCGGATGGGAACGAACGACGCCGATTCACCGTATTACGAACCGTGAGCCACCCGTCAACGGGAGGCATGGGAAACAGCGCCTCACTGTCCGAGCGATGAGGAGCATGCCGAGAGGCGTGCTCCGGGGCGAGGCACGTCGACGACGTGTCGCGCCTCGGACCGGAGGCAATCATAGGGAGAACGCATATGCACACACCGGACGATTCCGCCCGATTGGGCGAAGGCAGCTACACCCTCAATCCCGAGGCCAGCATCGATACCTTGCTTGACGACGCCGGCGAATGGCTCGCCTATGCGGAAGGCATCAACGAAGTCGTCGCCGAAAGCGTCGCCGATCAGGATCTGCCGAACCGACGTCACCTCATCCGCCTCATAAGCGCCAGCATCCTGCTGACCCGAATGGGCATGCAGTGCGTCTGCCAGGCCAAAGTCCACCACCTATGGAACGCTCAGGCGGCACTAGGTGGTGGATGACAACGATCCCCGTCCCGCCAGTCCTATCTGGCGGCACCGCCCCGTTTGCCGCGAACTTGGCCGTCTATATCGATCCATAGCGAAGACGCGACCCATGTACGAAAGCGCCACTAGATGGTTGATATCCATGAACCCGGTCACATTCCATAACGTGTAGGAATTCCCTTACATACGCCATCCTGAAGTGAGAATACTCTCCCTTCCGACCATCATCGAATGATACTGCCGCAGGGGGCACTATGAAGTGGGCGCATGCTTGGCTCGTGAGCCTTATCGTTCTGTTTGCTTCGGCCACCTATTCACCATCCACCCAGGCGAACACGACCCGATCCGAGGCGCTCGCGGTTTGCCAGGGAACGATCGCATGGCATGAAAAGGGTACCCCTCAATGGAACTGGTTTCTCACATGCAAGGAGCATCCCGTAGATGACAACCCCTACGCTATTGGGTGCTTTGTGGCCTGGGGACACGCCGATGTACCAGGTCAGCAGGTACCCAATGAGGATAGCGAATGGGGTGGCGAATGTTACAACATAGATACCGATCCATCGGGTGCAAATGCTGGCGCAGCCGGTGGTTGCGACGGCGGTGAAGGTGGATGCCCTTCGCCCACGAATGGCGCCCCCATGGATGGCGACCCCGTTAATACGGCGACTGGCAACAAATACATCGAAGAAGAAGACTACACGGCCGATGCATGGCTGACGTTCCGACGCTTCTACAATAGCGACAGCGCAGCCACTACCACAGCGATGGGACTGCATTGGGGCCATTCGTTTACACGAAAGCTGTCACGCGTCGATTACGATACGGGCAACTCCACCTTGACGGCTTTTCGCCCCAATGGCCTGCGCGAATTGTTCCGTCGCCCCAAAGGAGGGACGTGGAACGGCGACCCGAACAATGCCGATACGCTCTCGGAAATCGTAGACGCTCAAGGACATACGACGGGATACCTCCTCCGTATTGCCGCGCTTAGGCACGTTGAAACGTATTCGGCGCAGGGTTTCCTCCTCTCCATCAGCGACAGAACAGGACAGACAGCCACGCTTACGTATAGCGACGCAAGTTCTGATCGCTCCGTCGCGCCAGTGCCGGGCTTACTGATGTTCGTCACGGCTCCAGGAGGACGCCAACTGTCGTTCGCTTACGATGGAAATGCGCACGTACGCCAGGTTCTACTACCGAATGGACGAGCCCTGACCTATGCCTACGACTCTTATGGCGACGTCGCGTCGGTGACGTATCCGGACGGCAAGACTCGGCAGTACCTATACAACGAGCCCGCATTCAACGGCGGCGCAAATCTTCCCGCCGCCGTGACCGGCATCATCGATGAAAACGGTGCGCGGTACGAGAGTACCTCGTATGACTCGGCGTCCAGGGCAGCCGTGGCGGAAGGCGCAGGAGGAGCCGGCCGTATCGCCATCAAGTACAACGACGATGGTTCCGCCGACGTCACCTACCCGCTCGGACAAATCACTCATCGGACACACACGACCGTCCAGGGCCTGCTCCGCCTGGGCTCGCTCGACAAACCATGCGGAAGCTGCGGCCAGCCTTATGCGGCACGCACCTATGACACCAATTCGTATCCTGCGACCTATACCGATTTCAGGGGTGCCGTTCGGGCGACAACCTATGACAGCCATGGTTTACTGACGCGGTCCGTGGACGCGCAAAGCTCTGCCGATGAGCGCACCACGGACACAGTCTGGAACACGGACCTGCGTGTACCCCTTACGCAAACCATGAAAAACCACGCGGGAGACATGATCCAGAGCGCCTCCTGGAGCTACAACGCCCGGGGACAAGTCACCTTCGAATGCACCATCGATCCAGGTCTGACAAGCAGTTACACCTGCGGCAGCCAAGCCAATGCCCCCTCGGGCATACGCCAGACCCGATACACGTACTGCGATGCGGTCGACACCACCCAATGCCCGTTGATTGGCCTTCTTCTGTCAACCGATGGTCCTCGCACCGACGAGAACGACATCACCCGGATGCGTTACTACCTCACCACCGACGAAAGCGGTTGCGGACAGTCCGGTGGAGCCTGCCATCGTGCTGGGGACCTTTATCAGACCGTCGACGCCGCTGGCCACACCGCGACTGTCCTGGCCTATGACAAGGCGGGACGGATCGTACGCCAATCGGACGCCAATGGGGTGATCACCGACCTGGCGTACACCCCACGAGGCTGGCTCACCCGACGAACGGTACACGCCAACGCGGACGGAAGCGCCAGTAACTCGGATGCCGTCACTATCATGGCGTACGACCCGACAGGAACGCTGCACAGCGTGACCGACCCGGACAACGTCACGGTGACGTATGGCTATGACGACGCCCACCGCTTGACTGACATCACCGATGGTCAGGGTAACCGCATCCACTACACGCTGGATGCGGCAGGAAATCGGACTCGGGAAGAGACCTTCGACACTGCCCATACGCTTCGTCGCTCCGTCACTCGCACGTACAACAACCTTGGTCAGCTGATCACGACGAAAGATGGACTCGGCCAGACCGTGTTCGACGCTAGCGCCAACGGCAGCTACGACGCCAATGGAAACCTCGTGCAATCCCGAGGCGCTCTTGGCGCGGTACATCAGGACGTGGTCGATGCCTTGAATCGCGTCGTTACATCGATCGACAACGCCAACGGCGCGGATATTGCGACCCAGAACACGACCAATCAATACGTCTTCGATGCGCTGGATCGACTGACCGCCGTAACCGATCCCGACGGCCTCACAACACACTACGGTTTCGACGGGCTGGGCAACTCCTCGTCGTTACAGAGTCCCGACACGGGCAGCAGCTCTGCAACCTTCGACACCGCAGGCAACACGCTCACCAAGGTCGATGCCAAGGGCATCACCGTCACCAACAGCTACGATGCCCTGAACCGCCTGGTGTCGGCCAGCTATGCGGACACCCGCGCCAACGCCGCCTATCACTACGACGAAGCGAATAGCGTCACGGGCTGCGCCACCTCCTACCCTCAAGGCCGCTTGACCCGCGTCGTCGAATCGGCGGTGACCACGACCTTCTGCTATGACTTCCAGGGCCAGGTCACGGAGAAACGCCAGACCCAAGGGACCGTGACGGACACGGTGAGCTATGTCCACACTCGCGCCGGTCGCCTTGCGGCAATCGGCACGCCCAGCGGAGCGGTTACCGAATACAATCGCGATGCGCTCGGACAGATCATCTCCGTTACCGTCACTCCGGCACAAGGAACGGCCACCCCGGTCGTCACCACAGCCACCTACCTGCCCTTCGGGCCTATTGCCTCCTATACGCTCGGCAATGGACAGACCATCACGCGAACCTATGACGCGAACTACCGCGCCACGGATGTCGTCAGCCCGGCACTGAACCTGCATTTTGCTCGGGATGCTGCTGGCAATATCGTGGCGCTTGGTGATGCGGCGGGTGCGAATCCTGCCAGTGAGACGTATCGGTACGATGCGCTTTATCGACTGACTTCGGTCAATGATCCATCCGGCTCTGTCGAAGCTTATACCTATAACAAGACCGGTGACCGTTTGAGCAAGACGGCGCCCGGTTCGGCTACCGGTAACTACCAGTATCAGCCTGGAACACATTGGCTAACCGCTATCGGCACAACATCTAGGGTGTACGACGCTAATGGCTCAATGACAGGCAATGCATCGGCTGGAGCCACGTGGGGATATGGATATGACAGCCGAGGACGCTTGAGTGTGGTACAGCAAGGGGGACAGGCAGTAGCCACCTACATATACGACGCGTTCGGTGAAAGAATATCCAAGACAATCAACGAAGTTAACACACGATTCGTTTATGGCGACAACAGCGAACTGATAGCCGAATACGGCTCTACTTCCCTCGAATACATTTGGATGGGCACGATTCCGGTAGCCGTTCATAGCACGAATCTCGTATCGTACATTCATGCCGACGCTCTCGACTCTCCGAGGGCGATTACCGATGGGAACGCCACGTTGTGGCGATGGGTGTTTAATAGCAATCCCTTCGGAGAAACATCTCCCGTATCAACATCCGGTTACAAGTTCAACCTACGATTCCCAGGACAATACTTCGATGTAGAGTCAGGGCTAGCCGACAACCTGAACCGAACTTACGACCCAACTTCCGGCCGGTTCGTCCAGAGCGATCCTTTAGGCTTAAGTGCGGGCAACAGTACATATGGCTACGCAAACGTCAACCCACTATCTTTCAGTGATGCTTCCGGACTTCAGGCTGTATGTCTTGCCTGTCACAACGGCGTACTGCCTGGATTCCCGGGGCCCGTCCCGGTACCGCCAACCATTCGTTCTGCTCCTTCGACCGGTACGGACACTGTTTCTACGTCTACTGACAATGTAAAGGACGTCGCCAAGCCTGATCAGTGCCCTCCAGACAAACATTGCCCTCCGTGCAAGACCATATATGGAGACATTATTCCCGTAGGAACAATCGGGTTTCGATTCGACAGCGTCCCCCCATCCAAACCTCATTGGCCTTTTTCTGGATCGCACTATCACATCAAGCAAGCACATCAAAATCCTAACAACTGCCGTTGCTTTTGGGTCGAAATTCAGGTCATCGATGGCTCGGGAGGTGCTCCACCACCCCCTGGCTTGGTACCGGCTGCAGAGTTCGTCATACCTTGATAACAGAGGAAGTATCGATGCAGTCCTACAAAAGCGATGAAATTGGCTTATTCGACGTCATAGACGGTGGCGACGGTGATGCGGTGGTCGTGGGAATATCTGATTCAGAAGAGTACGCCTCGTTTTGTAAGTTCCCAACTGTCCCAAAGCGAGACGCGGGACTGCTTGTCGTGCTCGATGACGGATCACTGAAATGGCGCCCACTTTTAGGCATGCCATTGATTGTCCGAAAAAAAATACTGAACCCCCAAGGTACCCAACTTGCTGAACGCTACCCTCCAGCGTCATCTATCCCCGCCTATCAAGGGTGCTATGTAAGTGGAGCGCCGATTGAGCTGATGGATACTGTACGACTTGACGCAAGCACCTTCGGTCAAGTTGTGGCAATCATCGGTAAGGGTCTATTTTCAAAAAATTGCAGCTCAAAAGACTGGGCTTACCTGAAGTACGGATTTCTCGTTGAATCATCACACGGAGGCCTGGAGTGGATGAAGGATGCTAATAATGACCTCGAGCTGTTATGGCGGGCGCAAGGTTAAATGAGCTCATCTACGACCCGTGTCCTGCGGCATAGTCATCGCCGTCGGTTGGGAGCGCGCTTGCGCGCGATGCATGATCGCGAAAACGCAAAACCCAACTGTCATCGCCAGACCGGATCGCGCGCAAGCGCGCTCCTACAGAAGGGGGTCTGCATCCTGATCGGCTAGGGGCTAAGCTTCTGTCATCCCTCCACCGCGCCCCAGGCGCCAAGGTGAATGGCACCATGAAGAAGCTCATCGACGATCCGCGTCATGTGGTCCGCGACATGCTCGAAGGTACGGTCGCACGCTCGCCGGGACTGGCCTTGCTTGATACCGAGAACGTGGTGGTCAGACGAGGCGCCGATGGCGCCCGCCAGGCCGCCATTATTTCCGGCGGCGGTAGCGGGCATGAGCCTGCGCATGCCGGGTATGTCGGTGAAGGGTTGTTGACCGCTGCCGTGGCAGGCGATGTCTTCACCTCGCCCAGTGTCGATGCCGTTCTGGCCGCGTTGCGCAGTGTGGCGGGTTCGGCGGGTGCGGTGCTGGTGGTGAAGAACTATACGGGCGACCGGCTCAACTTCGGACTGGCCGCAGAAATCGCACGCTCCGAGGGCATTCCTGTGGAGGTGGTGACCGTGGCGGACGATGTCGCGCTGCGGGATACCGTGCCGGCCGATCGTCGTCGCGGTATCGCGGGAACGGTGTTGGTGCACAAGGTGGCCGGTGCCGCCGCAGCGGCGGGCAAGCCGCTGGCGGACGTCGCCGCCCTTGCCCGCCGTGCCATCGATGGATTGGGGTCGATGGGTATCGCGCTGGGGTCGTGTACGGTGCCTGCCGTGGGGCATCCCGGCTTTGAACTGGGCGATGACGAGATCGAGTATGGGCTTGGCATCCATGGCGAGCCTGGGGTGCGTCGTGGATCGATGACGGATGCGGCGAGTCTCGTGGATACCATGCTGGGAAGCATCGTTGCCGATCTGGGCGTGCGTGACGGGCAGCGTGTCGCACTGCTTGTGAATGGATTGGGTGCCACGCCGCCGATGGAGCTGGACGTGGTGTTGCATGATGCGCTGCGTTGGTTGTCGGCGCGCGGCATCGTCGTGGTGCGTGCGTGGAGTGGCAATTTTCTTACGGCATTGGATATGCCGGGTTGTTCGTTGTCTCTGCTGAAGGTCGATGACGAACTGCTTGCCCTGCTCGATGTGCCGGGCGACGCGCCGGCATGGCCCGGTGGCGGTCGATTGAACGACACGCCCGTGATGCCGGCACCGAAGCGTGCGGCGGAACGGACGTCATCGGCGCCGCCCTCGCCCGCTGGTCTGCGCGTCAAGGCCGTCGCCCATGCCGCCGCACATGCCCTGATCGACGCCGAGGACGAGCTGACCGAGCTTGATCGCAAGGCGGGGGATGGCGATCTGGGGAGCAGTATGCGGCGCGGGGCCGAAGCCGTGCTGGCGCTTGGCGATCATGCGTGGAGTTCGCCGGAGGTGGCGTTGCGTGCGATGGGGGATGTGATGCGGCGTGCCATCGGAGGGAGTTCGGGGCCGTTCTACGCCACGGGCTTGACCCGTGCGGCGCGTGAACTGGCCGGCAAGGATGATCCGCGTCCGCAGGAATGGCATGCGGCGCTGGTTGCGGCGACGGAAGCGATTTCGGAGCTGGGCGGTGCGAAGGCCGGGGACCGCACTATGCTGGATGCGTTGTATCCGGCGGCGGAGGCATTGTGGCAGGCCTTGGAGGCGGGACGGTCGCTTGACGATGCGTTGACTGCGATGCGGGAGGCCGCAGTAAAAGGTGCTCGGGATACCGCGGGAATGCGGGCACGTGCGGGGCGAGCCAGCTATCTCGGAGATCGGGCAACGGGGGTGCCGGATGGTGGGGCCGTGGCGGTGACGGTTTGGATGGGGGTGATGGGTCGTCAGTGATGGGTGCCGGTGCGGTGTGTCGCGATAACCGGATACTGGGGCGCTGGATTCCTGTGTGCACAGGAATGACGAGCTCATGGGCGTGGTCGCGATAGCTGGGTACCTGTTTTCGCAGGAACGACAAATCGGCGAATGCGTTGCACGGACACGATCCGATGAAGCGTTATCGCGTTGCGGGTGAACCGATGCGGTGGGTACCGGCCTGCGCCGGTACGACGGGGGCGTGTCGCACCGGCGCAGGCCGGTGCCCACGGCGAAGCGTCTGGCTATCGCGAGTGGTGTGTCGCACCGGCCGGACGACCGTCTGGTCCAGCCATAGCTCTATCTGCGTGCACAGGAATGACGAGCATGAAAAACGGCGACCCGTGAGGGTCGCCGTTTTTGGTTACGCTGGAGCTTGGATTACTTGCCCTGCGGAGCGGTCCATTCCTTCAGCCAGGCGTTGACCGTTTCGTGCCACTGCACGCTGTTCTGCGGCTTGAGCACCCAGTGGTTTTCGTCCGGGAAGTGCAGGAGCTTGCTCGGGATGCCGCGACGCTGCAGCGCGGTGAATGCGCCCAGGCCCTGGGTATCCGGGATTCGGAAGTCCTTGCCGCTGTGGATGATGAGCATCGGCACGCGCCAGTCCTTGACGTGGTTGACCGGGTTGAAGCGCTCGTAGTTTTCCGGATGGTCGAACTGCGTGCCGCCGTTCTCTTTTTCCTCGAACCAGAGTTCTTCGGTGTCGTAGTACATGGAGCGCGCGTCGAACACGCCGTCGTGGTCGACCAGGCACTTCCACGGCTGGTTCCAGTTGCCGGCCATCCAGTAGACCATGTAGCCGCCGTAGCTGGCGCCCAGCGCGCAGGCGCGATTGCCGTCGAGGAAGGTGTACTTCGACAGCGCGGCGCTCCAGCCGAGCTTCAGGTCTTCCAGCGGCTTGCCGCCCCAGTCGCCGGAGATGGCGTCGGTGAAGGCCTGGCCGTAGCCGGTGGAACCGTGGAAGTTCACGGTGACCACGGCGAAGCCCTGGCCCGCGTACGTCTGCGCGTTCCAGCGGTAGCTCCAGCTGTTGGTCATCGCGCCCTGCGGGCCGCCGTGGATAATGAAGGCGACCGGATAGGTCTTGCCCTTCTTGTAGCCCACCGGCTTGACCACGTAGCCCTGCACGCTTTCGTTGTTCCAGCCCTTGAAGGTGAAGAACTCGAAATCGCCGACCTGGGCGTTCTTCAGGCGCTTGGCGTTGTAGTGCGTGATCTGCTTCAGGCTCTTGCCCTTCGCGTCGGCCGTGTAGAGGTCGGCGGGACGCTTGAGGTCGTCGCGGGTGAGCAGGATCTTCGACTTGCCCACCGAGAAGCCCGCCACCGAACCGTCGGTGACCAGCGTGGTGGCCTTGCCCGTGGCCACGTCGATGGCGAACAGCGGATGCTGGCCGTTGGCGTCGGCGGTGGTGTAGAGGGTCTTGCCGTCGGCGGACACCTGGAGAGCACCGGCCGTGAAGTCCCACGACGGGGCCACTTCGCGCTTGGTGCCGCTGGCGAGGTCGAGCGCCATGATGCCGAAGCGATCGGCTTCGGAGCCCGGCTCCTTCATCGCGGTGTAGAACAGGGTCTTGCCGTCGGGCGACACGAGCGGGTTCGCGTCCCAGGCGAGGTTGTCGGCGGTGAGGTTCACCGGCGCGGCGGAGCCGTCGGCGGGCACGCGGAACACGTCGAAGTTGGTCGACCACGGCTCGGTCTTGCCAGCGATACGTACGTCGAAGAACACCGTCTTGCCATCGTGCGAGAACGAGAACTCGTCGTCACCGCCGAAGGGCTTGCTCGGCACGTCGCCGTCGATGCCGCGGCTCAGCAGCACCGGCTGCGAGGGCGCGTTGGCGTCGGCGATGAAGAGCTGCGAGCGGCGGCCGTCGGCCCAGGTATCCCAGTGGCGGACAAACAGCTTGTCGTAGACGGTGCCGGTGGCCTTGTCCTTTTCGCGGCCGTCGAGGCGCTCCTTGGTGCAGGCCAGGTCGGGGCAGTCGGTGAAGACGTCGTAGCTGAGCAGCAGCTTGGCGCCATCCGGCGAGAGCTTGAAGGCGTTGACGTCCAGCGGGGCGTCGGTGACGGCGTCACCGTTGCGCAGCGTCAGCGCGAGGCCCTTGCCGTTCGTGCCGGCGTCGAGCACGCGGTGGAACACCTGCGCGGTGCCGTCCTTCGGTGCCACGTAGAAGAAGCCATGACCATCCGGCGCCCAGCGCGGCGACGAGCCCTTCTCCACCACCTTGACCGGCTGCGGCGGCTTGTCGAGGTCGATCAGGTAGATCGCCGTCGAGCCCTTGTTGGCCGCGTAGTCGGTGGTGCGCACGGTATAGAGCGCATAGTGGCCATCGGGCGAGAGCTGCGGATCGCCGACGCGATCCAGCATCACGAGGTCACGGATAGAGAACGGATGCGGCGACGTATCGCCGGTATCGACATCGGCGGCCAGGACCGGGCCGGACGCCAGCGCGAGGGCCAGCGCTGCGAGCAGGGGCTTCATGGGTGGGGGGACTCCCTTTACGGAACTAGCCCGGCACGGTACGGGGCGAGGGGCGCAGGCGCAAGCTCATGCCCCGTTTCCGCCGTAAAACGGCAGGCGACGCTCGTCACAGTATCGATGTGACCCAGGTCTCACCCTTTGGATTCAAGGGCTTTTCGCGGCAGGATTGCCAATGGACGCTTTACGTCATAGTGTGACGCCAGGGGTCAAATGCCGCGCCTTTGCTGTGATCGGTTCGTCAATTGTGGATTGTCGCGGCTTGTCAATTCTGCGCCCCTATGCAAATCAGCTCGCCCACCGTGTGGGCTGGCCGTCCCAAACGGGCTGGCATAGTCCATGCTTCGAGGGATAATGAGCGTCCTGGTCAGTCCTCGTACTCGTGATGAGGGGCCGGATCAGCCAGTAGGGAAAGATCCGGCACTACAGCTCAGGGGCATCACAAACTTGCGGTTAGCCAACCAAAATTAACGAGGAAGTTCCATGAAGACCATGCAGAAGGGCTTTACGCTCATCGAACTGATGATCGTCGTCGCGATCATCGCCATCCTGGCGGCCATCGCCATCCCGCAGTACCAGAACTACGTCAAGCGAGCCAAGGTCTCGGAAGGCTTCGTGCTGCTCGACGGCGCCAAGCTCGCCGTGGCCGAGTCGTTCCAGTCAACGGGCCAGATGCCGAAGAACAACGCGACGGCCGGCTATACCGCCACGAGCTCGACGTATGTCACGAGCATCGTGATCGACTCCACTGGCACGGGCGCGATCACCGCCACGCTGCGTGGTATCAGCGCTAATGACATCGATACCAAGACCCTCGTCATGACGCCAAACACCGCCGGCGGCGTGATCAAGTGGTCGTGCAACGCCAGCACCGTGCCGAAGCAGTTCCTGCCGGCCATTTGCCGCCAGTAACGCATCTCGCATCGTGAAAAAAGAGTCCCGCCAGGCGGGGCTCTTTTTTTTTACCAAGGCTGACGCATCCCATGATCGATCTGCTCGAGCACAAACGCGCCGCACGCATCGTGGCCCTCCTGGCCGCCGCGGCAGTCACCCTGGCGATCTATGCTAGTGGGCTGCACGGCCCATTCCTGCTCGACGACGCACCGAACCTGGAGACCATCCAGCGCTGGGTCGAGGGCCGGCTCAACTGGCGATCGGCGATCGACAATCGCTCGGGCCCGATGGGCCGCTCCGTATCGATGCTGACCTTCCTGCTGGACGCAGCCCGTCGCCAGGCCATGGACGCCGAAGCCTTCAAGACCACCAACCTGGTCATCCATATCATTTGCGGAATGCTCGTCTACCTGCTGTGCCGGCAGGTTTTCCGTAGAATCACGGCGACGCGCGATATCGCCTCGACCACCGCCCTCTTCGTCGCGGCATGGTGGTTGTTCCTTCCGATGCACGTCAGCACCGTGCTCTATATCGTCCAGCGCATGGCGCAACTGGGGGCCCTGTTCACGCTGGTGTCGCTCATCGCCTACATGGCGATTCGTGGATGGATGGAACGCAACGATAGCTTCGTCCCACGGGTCGCCCTGTGGGTCGCCTTCCCCTTGAGCGTGGGCATCGGTGCCTTGGCCAAGGAAAACGCCGTGCTGGCCGTGCCGCTCGCGCTGCTGATCGAATGGCTGTGCTTTCCGCCAGCACCAGGCCGCTCGCGCCCGCGAGCCGTGAGCTGGCTCTTCGCCGTCACCGTCCTGTTGCCCGGCCTGCTCGCCACCGGCTGGCTGGTGACCCACGCCGACGCGATCCAGGGCGGTTACGCGGCGCGCTCGTTCACCCTCGCCGAACGCTTGCTCACCGAACCCCGGATCCTGTGGTCCTACGTCAAGACCACGCTGTTTCCCGTGGGCGAAGACATGGGGCTATTCCACGACAACTACGCGATCTCGACCGGCCTGCTGTCGCCTTGGACCACCTCGCTCGCCATCCTGGCCTGGATGGGTGCGATCGTCCTTGCGTTCGTCTGTCGCCGACGGCACCCCCTGATCTCGCTGGGCATCGGCTTCTTCCTGATCGGGCACGTCCTCGAATCGTCAATCATTCCGCTGGAACTCTACTTCGAGCATCGTAACTATCTACCGGACCTGGGTGTCCTCCTTGCGGTTCTCGGCATCGCGCTCGCCCTGTGGCAAAGCCATCGGACGCCTACGGCTGGATTCAGGCGCATCGTCCTGGCCTGCCCGCCCCTGATCCTGGCCATCTTCGCCGCCGGTACCTGGATACAGAGCGGCAGTTGGGGAGACGCCGATACGCTTTTTGAATTGCAGCAGTCGTACAACCCCACGTCTCCTCGCCTTCAAGCCATACTCGGCGCGCGTGAAGTGGAACGCGGGAATACTCGTGGCGCGCTCGCCCACATCGAACTGTCCGAGCGATTCGGGCCGGCAAACGAACGCATGACCGCCACGCTCTGGCGCATCATCGCGTATTGCTCGGCCGGCCAACCTGTTCCCGAATCGGTCTACGCCGAATTCGAACAGCGCACCGAGTTGCCGATCACGCTCAACGCCATGCGTTACTGGGAGCAGGTCGCGGCCTCCACCGAGAAAGGCTGCGGCGATGCGAAGCGGCTGGCCGCAGCCGCGCAGCGATGGATCGCCGCGGACCATCGCTCGCCCCGGGACCAGCTGATCTGGCGCTCCCGTTACAACCTCGCACGCGTCGAGGCCGTGGCGGGCGACCTCGTCCTGGCCGAAGCTACTGACCGGCAGGCCTGGAACGACAGCGACCGCAATACCGGCATCGGCGTCTTCCTGTTTCAGGTCAATGCCACCCTGGGTCGGAAGGAAGCTTGCGAGGCGATCCTCGCCGACCTGCGTCGACAGTTGAACACCGGCAATGCGGACCTGGTCGAGGCCGTGAACATCTTCTCCAAGGCGCTGGCCGACGGACAGATCGGGGCGCCCGCGAAACGCCCCTGATCCTTGGCCACCCCTTCATCCGGTCATTTTGTGACGCCGCTTTTGGTATGGCCCGCATCATGGCACGCAAGCTGCTTTCAAACCGGCACAGGGGGCATTCGATCGATGAAGCCCGATACATATCAACCAGGGAATCCATGAAACAGCGCCAGCAGGGCTTCACGCTCATCGAACTCATGATCGTCGTGGCGATCATCGCCATCCTCGCGGCCATCGCGATTCCGCAATACCAGGCCTATGTCAGGCGGGCCAAGGTGTCCGAGGGACTGGTGCTGGCCGACGCCGCCAAGCTGGCCGTGACCGAATCGCTTCAGGGCAACGGCAAGTACCCCAAAGGCAACGCGGAAGCGGGATACACCACGAGCTCCAGCACCTTTGTCACCTCCATTGCGATCGACTCGGCGGGCAGCGGCGTCATCACCATCACCTATCGCAACACCGGCACGCCCGCCATCGATGGCAAGACCGTCACCTTCACGCCGACGACGCGATCCGCCGCGCAGGTCTTCCAATGGGACTGTGCCGTCGGCAACGCGGGCGTGGACAAACAGTACGTACCGGCCAATTGCCGGCATTGACGGGCGGAAGGGGTACGGAGGCCCCTGTCCGGCATTAATGCTAGGATGCCGGGCGTAAAACCGCCCACGAGGCCCCTTTGACTTCCAGCGACATCCCGCCGACCGGCCGGCCGGCCGGCGTGACGCCCAGGATGGCGGATACCCGCCTCCTTCAGCGGCCCCTGCTTACCCTGGCCTGCCTGGCGATCCTGGCACTGGTGACGTGGCTGGTCTACGCCACGGGCCTTTCGGGCGGCTTCGTGTTCGACGACTACCCCAACATCGTCGACAACGCGCTCGTCCAACCCGAACACGCCTCGCCATCGGAGCTGGTCGCCGCCGCCCTGTCGTCGCCATCCAGCGAGTTGAAGCGGCCCCTGTCGTCGCTGACGTTCGCCGCCAACTTCCTCGTCGGCGGATTGGACGCCGCGCCGATGAAGGCCACCAACGTGGTGATCCACCTCCTCAACGGCTTCCTGCTGTTCTTCGTGGCCCGACGGCTACTTACGCGCACCTGGGCAACATCCCTGCCCGCCATCGACATGGTGGCCGCGGCGCTGGCCCTCGGCTGGCTGATGCTGCCGATCAACCTCACCGCCGTCCTCTATGTCGTGCAACGCATGGAGAGCCTCGCGAACCTGTTCGTGCTGCTGGGGTTGCTGGGCTACCTGCGCGGGCGCGACCGCATGCTGGATGGCCAAGGCAGCCTGATCGCCACGCTATGGCCACCGCTGGTCTGCACGGCCATGGGTGTGCTCGCGAAGGAAACCGCGGTCATGCTGCCGCTGTATGCCTTGCTGGTCGAGATCGTTGTCTACCGCTTCGCGCGTCGCGACGCGACGGGAGTGGATCGCCGGCTGCTTGCCTTCCATGGCCTGGTGCTGGTGCTTCCGCTGGTGGGGGGGCTCGCATGGCTGCTGCCTGCGGTGCTCCAGCCGAAGTCATGGCTCACGCGTGACTTCACGCTCGAAACGCGTCTGCTCAGCGAAGCGCGCATCCTGGTGGATTACATCGGCTGGACCATCACGCCCACACCATCGGCACTGAGCTTCTATCACGACGAGTTCGTGGCAAGCCAAGGCCTGTTCGAACCGATCACCACCGCCCTGTCGGCGCTCGTACTGCTCGCATTGGCAGGCATCGCGGTGGCACTGCGGCATCGTCGTCCGCTCACGTCGCTAGGCATCGCCTGGTATCTCGGTTGCCATGCCCTCACGGGCACGATCCTGCCGCTGGAACTGATCTACGAACATCGGAACTACTTCGCCAGCATCGGCGTGCTGTTGGTGATCGCCGATACGTTGCGGCGCTGGCCGCGTGTGCCGGGCGCATTGTGTGCTGCCCTGTTGCTGGCCTGGTGGACCGGTCTGACGGCCCTCACCGCCTATGCATGGAACGATTCGCTGCGCCTCGCCCAGGAACTGGCCAGGCGCGGTCCCGATTCGCCTCGCGCCCAGTACGAACTTGGCCGGGCCTATATCATTCATTCGCACTACGACACGAGTTCGCCCTATACGGCCCAGGTGTATCCGCCTCTGGAACGAGCGGCATCCTTGCCGGGGTCGTCGATCCTTCCCGAACAGGCGATGATCTTCATGAACTCGCGGATCGATCGCCCGGTAAAGGGGGCCTGGTGGACAAGCATCGAAACGAAGTTGCGTGCGCGTCCGCTGTCCGTCCAGGACGAAAGCTCGCTGGACGCATTGAGCCGTTGCCTGGCCGATCAGGCCTGCCATTTCGACACGGCGGCCCTGCATGAAGCCTTCAAAGCCGGCCTCGATCATCCCGCTCCGACCGCTCGTTTCCTCGCGATCTACGCCTCGTTCGCGTCAAATAGCCTGCATGACGACAGGCTCGCGCTGGACCTGCAGAAACGCGTCGTCGCGATATCGCCGAACGAACCGGCCTATCGCGTTTCACTGGCACGCATGGCGATTGCGCGACACGATGCGCCGCTGGCGAAAGCACAGCTCGCGGCACTGAACGCACTGAACATCGGCGGCCGCCTCGATAGCGACATCGCCAGCCTCGAAGCCTCCCTGGCACGCTCCACCTCTACTCGACCATGAAAGCCAGACTGACCACTTTCGTCCGGACATTACGCGAAGGCTATGGATGGGTCAGCGTGGGGATGATCGCCCGCGCGGGATTACAAGCCTTACTGGTGGTCCTGCTCGCGCGTACGCTGGGGCCCACCGAATATGGCCTGGTGGTTGCCATCACCAGCGTCACGGGTGTTTTTGCCCTCTTCACCGGCATCGGCGCCAACGCGCTTCACCTGCGCGAACTGTCATTGGAGCGAGCAGAGCCGAGACACAGCTTTGCCATCGCTGTCCGACGCAACCTCTACACGTTCGTGCCACTCATGATGATGGCCGTCGCATCCGTCTGGCTGCTTTACGGAAGCCAGACGGACGCGACGACCGCCATCCTGCTCGTCGGTGCCGATCTCGTCGGCGTATCCGCTTCCGACCTGATGCAACGCAACCTCCAGGGTCAAAGGCGCTATGGCGGCATGGCCGTATACATGTGCCTGCTACCCGCTACGCGCGTCGCGGCGGTCGCCCTCATGATGCTGCTTGGGCAACCTCCCGGCATCCACGGATGGTCCGTGATCGCCATCGCATCCGCCATGCTTCCCGCGTTGACGGTCGCCTGGCGAGCACGACACAAGACAGCGGTGACGGGGCACGACGGGTTTCAATGGCGGGAGGGACTCGGCTTTGCATTGGCCGCCGGATCGACACGCGTCCATGCGGATGCCGACAAAGCCGTGGTAGCCAAGTTGTCGTCGCTCGGCGATGCGGCCCAGTACTCGTTGGCCTACAGGCTTTTCGATGTCTTGATGCTTCCGATCCTGTCCTTCATCGAATGGCGAATGCCCTCCCTGTTCCACTCGGGAGGAAGCCATCGAGGCATTGAGCTGATCCGCAGCAACAAGACCTTCATCGCCGCGATTGGCGGGGGAGCCGTGCTCATGGCCGGCCTGTCGATCCCGTTCGCCCTGCTGCTCCCCTTGGTGCTTGGTTCGGGCTACGACCAGGTGGTCACCATGGCTCACTGGTTGGCCCTGTTACCCCTGACCAGCGCACTATGGTGGATCTTTCGCACGCTGCTTTCCACCAGCGGCGAACAGACGATGAGCGGAAGCATCGAGTTGGGAGGCGCGATCTTCAACGTCGTCGCCACGCTGGCCATGGTGGCCGGCATGGGCTGGAAGGGTGCTGTGATCGCTACGTACACGACCCATGCCTGCATGTCGCTGGCCGCTCTCTGGCATCTATCACGAGGCCGAAACAAGGACACGGCATGAGGATCGGTATCGACGGAAGGGCGTTCACGGGACAGCCGGGGGGTACCGGACGCTACGTCCACGAGCTGATGCGCGGACTCGACGCCATGTGCCCGGAAGCGGACTTCGTGCTTTACCTGCGGCGGGATCCCGGCATGGAGCCACTGTCTCCCCGCTGGCGGTTTCGCATAGATCGCTCGCCCTGGAGGCGATTACCGGGTCCCGCATGGTCTCGCTGGGCGTTGCCTCGACTCATTCGAGACGACCGGCTCGATGTGTTCTGGGCCGCTGCCGCCATCGTGCCGCGCTCCATCGATACGCCGTCGGTCATGACGGTCTTCGACCTCACCCATCGTATTTTTCCCGCGAGCATGCCCGTAGCCACACGTTGGGGACATCATCTGTGGTTCGCTAAGTCCCTGCGGGAAGCCGCTCGTCGTATCGCCATCTCGCAAGGTACGGCCATGCGGGTTTGGGAGATGTACGGCATCCGTTGCGACGACGTGATCGCACCGTCGCTGGGGCCGGTATTTGACCACCCTCCCGCTCGCGACACCCATGTCGACACCGACTACATCCTCAGCGTCGCAACCCGCGAACCGCGAAAGAACCTGTCCGCTCTGTTGCTGGCCATGGAACGGATCAACGCCGGGCGCGCGTCACCGATCGAACTGCGTCTCGTTGGTGGCAAGGGATGGGGCAAGAGCGTATCCACCGAAGGACTTCGCCTGCTCTCCGCACCCTGGTGCCACGTGCTTGGCTATGTACCCGACCACGCCCTCCCCGCGCTCTATGCGGATGCGCGCGCTTTCGCCTTCCCATCGATCTACGAAGGGTATGGTATTCCCGTCGCCGAAGCGGCCACGTGTGGAACGCCCATCGTCACGACGGATATCCCCGAGCTGCGCGAGGCCGCCGCAGCGGATGCCATCTTCGTAGGCACGTCGCCCGATGCCATTTTCCGAGGGCTGGAACAGGTATTGCGTCGACCGCGGGAAGACGCGGCCGTCCAGCGCACCGCAGGCGATCGGCTCGACGGTGCCCGCAGACTTTCGGCGCAGCTACGCGCGGCGGTGCGACGCTAGCACGTCGGCGTAGGCGCCGATGTAGGCATCGACGCCCAGTCGTTCCGTGAACAATGTTTCGGCGCGATATCGCCCTGCCGCACCCAGTCGTGCCAGCAATGCAGCGTCCGCGAGAAGCTGTCTCGCACGATGTTCCAATCCATCGATATCGTTGACCGGCACGAGAAATCCGTGCTCCCCGTCGAGGATGATCTCTTCCACGGAACCACAAGCGAAGCCCAGCACGGCACGACCGCATGCCATGGCTTCCAACGCCGAGTAACCAAAACCTTCGTAACGCGAGGGCACGAGCGCCGCATCGCAATCACGATAGGCCTGCACAAGCTCGTCGTCCGATAGACGCCCCAAGGCAACGACGTTCGTGGGCAAGTCGCCATGATCGACGCCTCGCAAACCACCGGTGCATCGAATCTCGACGTCGGCTCCCAGCCGCCCGGCGAGCGCCAGCACCATGTCGAAACCTTTTCGGCGAGACACATTGCCTACGAAAAGCAGCCTCAGCGGACGCCCTTCCCGAGGTGCCGGAAGTGACGGCGAAAAACGTTCCAGATCGACCCATAGGGGAATGATGCGAGGGCGCACGCGCGGACAGGCGTCCATCACCGTGCGCGCGACAAAACGGCTATGGGTGGTCACCAGGGACGCTTCGCGCATCGAGCGCAACGCCGCCCGCCCCGTGACGAGGCGATGATACATATGCTGCAAAGCAGATTTGTGGGAACGATACGCCGGGTCCAGAACGAAGTGATGCTCGGTGACGATCAAAGGCAGCCCATGCCCGGCGAAGGCATACCCCGATTGGGCATTCGCATGGATGATCTGCGTGCCCTGAGGTGGCCTGCGAGACGAAAGCGCCCCGGGGACAAACTCATACCGCTGATCGAACCAATCGATCGTGACCGTCCAACCCCGCTCGCGCAGGCCGGAAGCCAGGCGTTCGACGAATACGTCGCCGCCGCTATGGGCGCGAATCGTCGGCATCCACACGTGCCCCATCGCATTCATTCCACTCGCCGTCACCAAGGGATTCCTACGCCATGCCCATGTGCCATCCGGATGCGTTCGCGGATAGTTCAAAAACCGAGCGCTTTCTGCAAAGCACCATCGAACGACGACCAGTCGAATCCGGCAGCGAACGTCCTGGAAGACGCCGACATACTGGATTTGCCCTGCTGAAGCACTCGATCGATCGCGCCGGCAAACGCTACGGTGTCGTCCGCGGGAACGAGATAACCGGAAACGCCATCCTTCACGGCATCGGGTACCCCGCCAGTGGCATAGGCCACCGTCGGCAAACCGTGCGCCGCCGCTTCCACGGCGACCATGCCGAATCCCTCGACATCGCCAGGAATCGTCCTCACAGGGAAAACGGCAACGTCCGCCGCCGCATAACCCAGGGCGAGCGTCGCATCGTCCACCTCGCCAAGCATCCGGATATGCTCCCCAAGACCCCGCTCTTCGACGAGCGCCTGCAATGCGTCACGCACACCCTTGCCCGTCAGGGCGTCCGGGGCATCGTTGCCCATCACGACAAGAAGTACCCGAGGATGTCGTGCGATAACACGGGGAAACACTTTGTCGACAAATTCGAGCATGCCCTTGCGCGCCGTCAAACGTCCCACCGAAAGTAGTACCGGCCTTCCCTCCCATCGCTCGCGTCGACGGAAAGCGGCCACGTCGTCGGCCGCGACGGAGTCGGCGAGTTCGACGCCGGGATGGACGATGACCGTCCGTTCCCCCGGCACACCGACCTCACGACACAGGCGAGCCGTATTGTGGCTGTTGGCCACGCAGATGTCGGCCCTGCGGATGAATGGCAGCCAGAAGGCGCGATAGGCCCAATGCCGGGCGATCACGTCCAGTCCGTGCACGTAGACCGCGTATCGACCTCGCGAGAGGCGTGCCGCCATCCAGGCGAACGGGGCGCATAAGCCACTACCGGCGACCGTCAGTTCGGGGCGTACGGTGATCGCGCTCCACCCTGCCGCACCGAACGCCCCAAGAAAAAATCGCCACAAGGGACGTAACGGAACTTCGCGTATCGAGCCTAGGCCTTGCAGTGCCGCACCGGCGCCACGAGGACCGACCATGTTCAGTTCGGCCACCTTCGCGATCGCGCTTGCCATGCGGCAGTTCAAGCGCTCCATGCCGCCTTTCAACGGCGGGAAATTACGAGATATGAGAAGCACCCTGCGACGTATGCTGGAATTCGCAGGATGGCCCGCCCCCTCAGTCATCGCGTGTCCTGGCGGTGTCGATGGGTCGATAAGTAAGGGACGTGATCTGCTCGGAAACCAGGCCGATCAGAAAAATGATGACCGAGGCGATCCAGAGCAAGGTACTGCCATTCGTCAGGCGTGCCATATGCCAATACGTCCAGGCATAGTTCAGCACGCCGAGCAGGAAGAACATCGCACTCACCGGCACAAAGAGCTTCAATGGCGAGTACAAGGTGGCGATCTTGAAGATGATCAGCAAGAATCGCACACCATCTTTCAACGGCTTGATGTGGCTTTTCCCCACCCGCTGCGAGGCCTTGATCGGTTCGTAGGCCACGCCATAGGCACTACGGAAGAACGCCATGGTGCTGGTGGTCGGATACGAGAAGCCATTGGGCAGCAGATGGATGAATTCACGGAAACGCTCGGCCCGAACCACGCGAAAACCCGATGTCAGGTCGAACACACGCTGCCCCGTCATCTGCGATGCCAGCCAGTTGTACAGCGTGTTCGCCAGGCCACGTCCCACGCCGGCCTGGCTTTCCCAGTCGCGTGCGCCGACGACCATGTCGTAGCCCTGCTCGAGGCGGGCCAGCATGCGTGGTACGTCGTAGGGATCGTGTTGTCCGTCGCCGTCCATGAAGACAACGATATCTCCCTTCGCCGCGCGGGCACCCCGCTTGATGGCCGCTCCGTTGCCCATCGAGTAGGGCGACGAAAGGCAGATGACCCCAGCGGCCTCGCAGGTGCTGCGGGTGGCGTCGGTGGAACCGTCGTCGACGACGATGATCTCCGCGTCCGGCAGCGCCTCGCGCACGCGTGGCAACAGGGCTGCCAAGGCAGCGGCCTCGTTCTTCGCGGGAATTACCACACTCAATCGTGTCACGAACCATGCTCCGACGGCGACGGCGGCATGGCCCGCGGCGACCTGCGCCCGTTCCCGGCGGCGCCGCCGCTCAAAAGAGGCATAGCGTGGACCAAATCGCGTGTGAATGCCACCCGCGCGCGGCGGTCCAGATGGGAGCCGTCCGGACATACCAGGGCTTTCATGGACGGCACATCGGCATAGTGGAGCGAGGGCGCCTGCACGGCGTTGATGAACGGTCGCCAGTAGTCCTCGCGGGGGAAAAGACGCTCGTCGGCGGTGCGGACCAGGCCGCTGCGGGGCAGCATGATGAAGGCCACGTGGCCCCCACGCGCTTCGATACGCCGGACCATCGCCGCGATGACCTGGCTGTTGGTGGCGAAATCGGGCATCGACACCGGGGCGAGTGCCTGGATCTGACGAGTCAGCTGGGCACCAAAGATCCGCACGTCTTGGGTTCTCCGGACTTCGGATATGCCGGCATTGCGCATCACGCGCTCGAAGTAGAAGTCCGGCATGTGGACGAGTGTGTAGTCGGCCATCCGCTCCCGGGTAGGCAGCGTCACCAGGTATTGGGGCGTCACCTCGTCACTCAGGGCGCGGAGCACCAGGGAATCAAGCGGGCTGGCACCGTCGGCGAAGCTGCGTAGATGATGGTGTACGAACCGGGTAAGCCACGCCTCCGTCCGGGCGAAATCGGGGAAGGGATCACGGTCACGCGTCTGTTGCCAACGAGCGACGTAGACCAGCGCGCCATACCGGTGCAAGTCAGCCATGACATGGTCCTGGTAGTCGACGAGGATCGTTCCGGTGACCTTGTCGTCAGCGGCCAGGTCGGCTAGCACGGGAACGAAAGAGCTTCCGTCGATCGCCAGTTGTACCGGCTCCCTCCCGGTCATGTCGCGAAGGGTGGAGAGGTCGACATCCAGTTGCATGCGCGACGCACCTACCAGAACCAGGGCTCGATCGCCCAACCGATCCACCCGTGCCCGCTGCTCGGCCCATAGGGTCGGAGAATCGAGGATGGTCGCCTCGAATCCCCGGGATGCGAGGCGGGCTTCCAGGCCCGCCACGAACAGGCACGCCAGCACCAGGGCCGTGCTTAACGGCCTCAGCCAACGCCCTTCCGGTACAAAGCGCCTTGTGAGGTGGATATCAGAATTGGAAATAGATGAACGCACGTTCGTCCCCCCCTGCGGCCAGGAAGATTCCGATCAGGCACAGGGTCCCGATAGCGACCCGGCCCCCTTCGGGCATCCTCGCTAACCATTGGTCGAGCGAAGTGTCCCGCATGCGCCACTGCCAGGCGAACATCGCCAGCGCGGCAAGCAGCGCCAGCCACTGCACCGAGGTGCCGCTACCCACCCGCGCGAAGCCCTGTAGGAATGTCCAGGCGGCACCGGCCGAGGGTGCCCGGAAAGGCACCCATGCCACGCAGACCAGCAGGAAGGTCGTCACGGTCAGCACGGTGTCCGCACCTCGCCAGGACACCGTCGGCCAACGCTTGCGCCATGCCCTTTCCCCGATCAGGAACGTGCCATGCAGACCGCCCCACGCCACGAACATCCACGACGCGCCGTGCCATAACCCACCCAGGAGCATGGTCAGCATGAGATGTCGCGAGGTGGCCCAGGAGCCGCCCCGGTTTCCGCCCAGCGGGATGTACAGGTAATCGCGCAGCCAGGTGGAGAGGGAGATATGCCAGCGGCGCCAGAAATCCGAGAACCCGCGGGCGCCATAGGGGCATCGGAAGTTGTCGGGGAAAGCGAAGCCGAAGCAGAGCGCCAGGCCAATGGCGCACAGGGAGTAGCCACCGAAATCGAAGTAAATCTGCGCGGCGAAGCCGAAGAACGCTGCGAACGAACCGACGATGTCCTGACCGCCGTTGGTGTACACATCGTCCACGACGGGTGCGAACACCTGATCCGCGAACACTGCCTTGCAGAACAAGCCGATCAACACGAGCACGATGCCGTAGGCCGCCTGGTCCATCGCAGGAAGCCGCGGCGCCGCCAACTGGGGAAGCAAGGCCCTGGCCCGCACGATCGGACCGGCGACCAGGTGGGGAAAGAAGGCGACGAACAGCGCGTAGTCGCGCAAGCCCGTCCGGCCGTCGATCTCACGGCGGTATACGTCGATCGTGTAGGACAGCGAGGCAAACGTGTAGAACGAGATGCCTACCGGCAGCACGATGTCCCAGCCCGGTGGCTGGTAGGCCACGCCCAGGGCACCGAACGCGGACTGCAGATTGGCTAGCACGAAACCGCCGTACTTGAAGAAGCCGAGCAGGCCCAGGTTGGCCACCAGGCTCAGGATCAGCAGCCCCTTGCGCCGCCTTTCACCCTCGGTCACGGCCAGCCGGCGCGCGAGCCACCAGTCCAGTGACGTAGAAAAGGCCAGGATCAGCACATAGGCGGGATTCCATGCCGCGTAGAACACATAGCTGGCCAGCAGGAGGAACGACTTGCGGATGCCCCATCCTGGCAGCAACAGGTACACCGGAAAGACGATTGAGAAAAAAACCAGAAAACTCAATGAATTGAAAAGCACCCATTTCCCCCTGGCATCGATGCAGCACGGCGGCGCTGCCCAAGCGGGCATCCAGCTCGCGAAGCCGACCGCGGGGATGATAGCCAACGCACGCCCTCACGCGGTCTTCAGCCCGCCACGACGTGACCGGTCACACGTTCTGGAGTAGATTGCCCCCGAATCTCGGGGTAAACGGAAGCCATCATGGTTTCAAACATGCAGCAAACCATGCTCGCCGGACTAACGGGCATGGCGCGGCGGCTCGTCACCGAGGGCGTATTGCCCGAGGCGGACGTCCGCAAGGCCGTCCAGGACGCCGCCGACAAGCGGGTGTCGCTGTCGTCGTGGCTCGTCGACCACAATCTCGTGGACAGCGGCAGACTGTCGCAGGTGGCGTCGGCCGAATTTGGCATGCCCTTGATGGACCTCGGGGCCATGGTCCCCGCGAACATGCCGCTGGACCTGGTGACCGAGGCCCTGATCTCCAAGCACCAAGCCCTTCCCCTATTCAAGCGCGGCAAGCGCCTGTTCGTGGGCATCGCCGATCCGATGCAGTCCCACGCGCTGGACGAGATCAAGTTCCACTCCAATCACATGGTGGAACCCGTGCTGGTCGAGCGGTCCCAGCTGCGTCGCGTGATCGATGGCGCCCTGTCGGCCATGACCAGCAACGTCCCCGGGTTCGACGAGGGCGGCCTGGAAGAGCTCTCGCTGGAAAGCGGAGACGATGAGGCCGAGGGCAGCTCCACCGGTATCGATGCCAACGCCAACGACGACGCGCCCGTCGTCAAGTTCGTCAACAAGATCCTGGTGGACGCCATCAAGCGCGGCGCCTCGGATATCCATTTCGAACCGTTCGAATCGGTCTACCGCGTACGCCTGCGCATGGATGGCATCCTGCGCATCGTGGCCAACGCGCCGATCAAGCTCGGCAACCGCATCGCCTCGCGCCTGAAGGTGATGAGCGGCTTGGACATCGCCGAACGACGCGTCCCGCAGGACGGACGCATCAAACTCAACCTGACCAAGACGCGCGCCATCGACTTCCGCGTGAGCACGCTGCCCACGCTGTTCGGCGAGAAGATCGTGCTGCGTATCCTCGATGGCTCGTCGGCCAAGCTGGGTATCGACAAGCTCGGCTACGAGGAAGCCCAGAAGAAACTCTACCTGGACGCCATCGAAAAACCCTACGGCATGGTGCTGGTCACCGGGCCGACCGGCTCGGGCAAGACAGTGTCACTGTATACGGCGCTGAACATCCTCAACGTCGAGGGCCGGAACATCTCCACGGTGGAAGACCCCGTGGAAATCCGCGTCGAGGGCATCAACCAGGTCCAGCAGAACACCAAGCGCGGCATGACCTTCGCCGCCGCCCTGCGCTCGTTCCTGCGCCAGGATCCGGACGTCATCATGGTCGGCGAGATCCGCGACCTGGAAACCGCCGAGATTGCCGTGAAGGCAGCGCAGACCGGCCACATGGTGCTGTCCACGCTGCATACCAACGACGCGCCGCAGACCATCTCGCGCCTGATGAACATGGGCATCGCGCCCTACAACATCACCTCGTCGGTCACCCTGATCATCGCCCAGCGCCTGGCCCGGCGCCTGCACGATTGCAAGCGGGAGGTACACCTTCCCGCCGCTGCGCTGCTCGCCGAAGGCTTCACCCAAGAGGAAATCGACGCGGGCATGACCGTCTACGAGCCAGTCGGCTGCGATGGCTGCAACGAGGGCTACAAGGGTCGCGTGGGCATCTATCAGGTGATGCCGATGGTCGAGGACATCCAGAAGATCGTCCTGGAGGGCGGCAACGCCATCCAGATCGCCGAGGTGGCCCGCAAGGCCGGCATCAACGACCTTCGCGCCTCCGCCCTGCTCAAGGTCCGCAACGGCGTCACCAGCCTGGCCGAGATCAACCGCGTCACCAAGGATTGATACAGGTGGGCGGTAGCGTCAGGATGTGCGCCATATGGCAGAAAAATAAGCGGAAAGTCGTTCAGACTATCCGTCGGTGTGGGGCGCCCGAGGGCGTTTCCGCGACAGTTTGACCCCGGGGGATCACCGCGACATGGCACTCGCCACCGCCAACAAGAATACCAAGGCCATCGGTGCCGCCCGCGCGGAAGTTTCCAAGCTGGCCATGTACGAGTGGAGCGCCCTGGACAAGCGCGGCAAGCGCATGACCGGCGAAATGCAGGCCAAGAACGCCGCCCTGGTGAAGGCCGAACTGCGTCGGCAGGGTATGAACCCGCAACAGGTCCGCGAAAAGGCCAAGCCGCTGTTCGGCTCCACCGGTTCCAAGGTGAAGCCTCGCGACGTCGCCATTTTCAGCCGCCAGATCGCCACGATGATGGCTTCCGGCGTCCCCATGGTGCAGGCCTTCGACATCATCGCGGGCGGCCAGAAGAACATCCGTTTCAAGACCATCCTGACCGACGTCAAGACCAACATCGAAGGCGGCGCGTCGCTGCATGAGGCACTGGGCCAGTATCCGATCCAGTTCGACGAGCTTTACCGCAACCTCGTCCACGCCGGCGAGCAGGCGGGCGTGCTCGACACCATCCTCGACACGGTCGCCACGTACAAGGAACGCACCGAGGCGATCAAGGGCAAGATCAAGAAAGCGCTGTTCTACCCGACCATGGTGCTTGTGGTGGCGCTGCTGGTCACGATGATCCTGCTGCTCTTCGTGGTACCGGTATTCCAGCAGACCTTCAAGGATGCGGGTGCCGACCTGCCCGTGCCCACCCTCGTCGTGGTCAAGGCCTCGGAGTTCATGCAGTCGTACTGGTGGCTGGTGATCGGCTCGATTGTCGGTACGATCGTCGCCTTCATCATGGCGAAGAAACGTTCGGTAAAATTCGCCCACCTGCTCGACCGCGTCTCCCTGCGCATCCCGATCATCGGCAACATCCTGCGACAGTCGGCGCTTGCGCGTTTCGCGCGAACCCTGGGCGTAACCTTTCAGGCCGGCGTACCCCTGGTTGAGGCGCTTGAGGCCGTCTCCGGCGCAACCGGCAGCATCGTCTACGGCGAGGCCGTGCTGCGCATGCGCGACGACGTCTCCGTGGGTCATCAGCTTCAGCTGGCCATGCGCCAGACCAACCTGTTTCCCAACATGGTGGTGCAGATGACCGCCATCGGCGAGGAGGCCGGCTCGCTCGACAACATGCTGTTCAAGGTGGCCGAGTTCTACGAGGAAGAGGTCAACAACGCCGTCGATACGCTGAGCAGCTTGCTGGAACCCTTCATCATGGTGATCCTGGGCACCCTGGTCGGCGGCATGGTCATTTCGCTCTACCTGCCGATCTTCAAGATCGCCGGTACGACCTGAGCCCCTTCCACGGGCACAATACCGGGCCCTACGCCGACACGGCGGGAGGGCCCTTCTTTTACACGGATACCCCATGCCGGACCTGCCGCTTCCCCTCTGGATCGCCTTCGCCACCGTCTTCGGCCTGATCGTCGGCAGCTTCCTCAATGTCGTCATCCTGCGCACGCCCGCGCGCATGCAGTGGGAATGGCGGCGCCAGGCCCGCGAGGTGCTCGAACTGGCGGACGTGGACGAGCCGAAGCCACCCGGCGTGGCGCTGGAGCCATCCCATTGCCCGCACTGCAAGCACCGGCTCGCCATCCAGGACAACATCCCGGTGTTCGGCTGGCTGTTCCTGCGTGGTCGCTGCCGGTACTGCGGCGAGCGCATTTCGGCGCAGTATCCGCTGGTGGAACTACTTGCCGGCCTGGGTAGCGCCCTGGTCGTCTGGCGATTCGGCATCACGGCCGGCACCCTGGCCGCGCTACTGTTCACCTATCTGCTGATTGCCCTGTCCGGCATCGACGCCCGCACCCAGCTACTGCCGGACGAGCTCAACTATCCGCTGCTCTGGATCGGCCTGGGACTGACCCTGATCCCGGCATGGCAGCCGTTGTCCGTGGCGCCGTCGTCGGCGATCCTCGCGGCGTTGATCGGTTATCTCAGCCTGTGGAGCGTCTACTGGCTGTTCAAGCTACTGACCGGCAAGGAAGGCATGGGCCATGGCGATTTCAAGCTGCTGGCCGCGCTCGGTGCCTGGATGGGGCCGTCGGCCCTGCTGCCGATCGTGCTGCTGTCCTCGCTGATCGGCGCCATCGTCGGCGGCACGCTGATGGCCTTGCGCAAGCAGCAGCGCGACGTTCCGATGCCTTTCGGCCCGTATATCGCGGCGGCCGGCTGGGTATGGCTGCTGGTCGGTGACCAGCTACTTTCCGCGTACATGCGGATGACGGGGCTGGAATGAGCGGTTTCGTCGTCGCGCTGACGGGCGGTATCGCCTCGGGCAAGAGCGCGGTGGAGCGATGTTTCGAAGCGCTGGGCGTCCGCGCTTACGATGCGGACATCGCCGCACGGGCCGTGGTGGAACCGGGCTCCGAGGCGCTGGCCGAAGTCGCCCGGGTCTTCGGCGCCAGTGCGCTGGACGCTGAAGGGCGACTCGACCGCGCGGCGATGCGCCAGCGCGTCTTTGCCGATCCCGGCGCCCGGACGACGCTGGAGGGCATTCTCCATCCGCGGATCCGCCAGTGGCTACGCGACGCGGTCGAGGCTGATACCGGTCCGTACTGCATCCTGTCCATCCCGCTGCTCGTAGAGAACCACGCGCATTACGCATGGGTCGATCGCGTGCTGGTGGTGGATGCGCCGGAAGACACGCGCATCGCCCGACTGGTGCGTCGGGACGGTATCGACGACGCGCTGGCGCGGAAAATGATCGACGCGCAAGCGTCGCGGGAGCAGCGCCTGGCGATCGCTGACGACGTGATCGTCAATGACGGCGACGAGGCATCGCTGCTCCTCAAGGTTGAAGCGTTGCATAAGCGCTACCTGGCACTGACCACGGACTAACAACCCGTCGTTCCTGCGCACGCAAGAACCCAGCGCCCCGGTCCACACGAAGCACCATGCGATCACATCGGCTTTTTGCAGGCGAGACGGTCGCGAGAATCGACCTCATCGCACTGGGTTCCTGCGTGCGCAGGAACGACGTGAGGGTGGGTTGCCTGTTTCGCGAGAACCGTGAAACCTCAGACCATCGAGGCGGCCGCAAGGCGTTCCGCAACGAAGGCTTCCGCTGGCATCGGGCGGCCGATGTGGTACCCCTGCACCACGTCGCAGTCCATTTCGACCAGACGCAGCAGGGTTTCCTCGTTCTCCACACCCTCGGCAACCGCCTCCATGCCGAGGCGATGCGCGACTTCGACCATCGCACGCACCAGCTGTTCAGTGCGGACGTCCGTCGTCATGGCGCTGACGAACGAGCGATCGATCTTCAGCTCCGTCGCCGGGAAATGGCGCAGGTAGGCGAACGAGGCATAGCCCGTGCCGAAGTCGTCGATGGCGACGCGCACACCCCGGTCGCGCAGGCGGCGCAAGCCGCGCACGCTCATGTCCAGGTCGGTGAGCAGGGCCGTCTCGGTGATCTCGACGATGGTCGATTCCGGCGGCACGCCCCATATTTCCAGCGCACCGAGGATGTGCTCGGCAAAGCCATGTTCCACGAACACCTTGGGCGAAAGGTTGATGGCCACGTCGAGCGGGCAGCGGCCACGATGCAGTGCCGCGACATGACGCAGCGACGCATTGAGACTCCAGCGGGTCAGCGGCACGATCAGGTCGCTACGTTCGGCGAAGGGAATGAAATCGCCTGGCGCGACATCCCCGTGCATCGGCGTGGTCCAGCGCGCCAGCGACTCCACGCGAACCACGTCGCCGCTGCGCAGGTCGCGCAAGGGCTGGAAAGCCACGTGCAGGCGATTGCTTTCGATGTCTTCGCGCAACTCGCCGTAGAGGATCTCCACCGGCGTCACGTCCGGCTCGTAGATGGCGAACGGCTCCCCCAGGCGCATGGCATCGTCGTGCGCCATCTCGGCGCGACGGTAAAGCCATTCCGCCGAGTTGCCGTGATCCGGATGCATCGCGACACCGACGACGACGCGCCCGTGCCATGGACGCTCCGGATGCGGCAGCGGCGTGTCGAACGCGCCGACGATGCGGGTGGCGGCGAGCATCGCGTGCGTGCGGTTACGCACGGCGGGAAGCACGATCACGAAGTTGTCGTCGCCGGCGACGAAGACCTTGTCGATATGGCGCAGCGCGTCGACGATGCGTTCGCGCGCGGCCAGCATGATTTCGTTGCCGAAGCCGTAGCCGAAGCGCAACTGCAGTTCGCGCATGCCCTTCATCCGCACGACCAGCACGGCGCACAGCCCCGTCTCCGGCGACGCGCGGTCCAGCATCACCTGGACGGCGGGAAGGATGTGACTGCGTTCGCTCATGAGGCCAGGGACTCCCTGGGATCGACACCGTGGCTGCCTGCCGCCAGCGTGCGCTGGATCTCGCGCCTCACCCCGCCCTCCTGGCTAAGCAGGTCGACGATGACGGGGCGATCCAGCCGCTGCTTGTCCGTCCGGGTGAGCACCGCCACATGCGGCTGCAGTCGTCTTGTCTGGTTCTGCATCGTCACCACGGCGACCTCCCCGGTGTTGAGTTCCACCAACGAGCCTGTGGGATAGACACCGATGCAGGCCTGGAATTGTTCCACGAGCTCCCCTTGGAACTCGCGGTCGCGACCGGCGTAGATCTGCCGGATCGCATTATGTTGCGACACCGCCGCCCGATAGGGCCGTGGGGTGGACATCGCGTGGTAGGTGTCCACGATGGCCGCGATGCGGCCCGCCAGCGGGATGGCCGTGCCGGTCAGGCCGTGAGGATAACCGCTACCGTCGAAGCGTTCATGGTGCGTAAGTACCATGTCGCGAATTTCGTTGTCCGTGACCCCGGCACCATCGAGGATCTTCAGCCCATCGTCCACGTGGCGACGGGCGATCGTCCACTCCGTCTCGCTGAGCGGCCCTTCGCCGTGAAGCAGTTCGTCGGGCCAGCGCGCCTTGCCCACGTCCAGCAACAGGCCGCCGGCCGCCAGGCTGACGATGGCCTCCTCGGCGATCCCCATGTGCCGGCCGAACACCGCCGCCAAGCTCGCGCAGCCCACGGCGTGACGGTACGTGTAGCTGTCGTAGCGGCGCATGCTCTCGACCCACAGGAAGGCGTCAGGGCAACGCAGCATGCTGGACACCATGGGCGCGACCGCCGCCAGCAAGGCGTCCTGACCGAAGAAGCGGCCGGCGTGGAGATCGTCGAGCACGCTGCCTGCGAAGGTGTTGATCGTGGCGAACGCCGCGCTGGCGCGCGGTAGTTCCTCCTGCACCGACGAGGTATCGGTATAGCTGCACTGGGAGAGGAGCCGGGTATTGAGCACAGGCCGCGATGGCGGCGCGGCGACCACGCGCGCGGGCATCACCCGGCGCTGCATGTCGACGAAGACATACTTGCAAAACCGGCTGAGCTTCTCGATGTCCTCGCGTGAGGTGATCGGCACGCCCTGCCACGGGAACGGCGTGTCGGACCACTCGCAATCGAGACGGCTGACGAACATGCCGACCTCCAGGTCGGACACGAAGACACGCCTCTCCACCAGATCGTACGCCACTTGCTACTGCTCCTTCGGATCTACCTGCCTGTGCACCAGCCACGAGGCTTCCATCCCCGTACGGCGCGCCGCATGGTCGTGCCACCCTCTGGCCGGCGTCAATGCCAGCTGAACAGAATGCCGAATTTGCGCCATGAACGACTACCCACGGTTGACCGGAGTCTTATCGGCCAGTTCCCCCGAAGCTGAAGGAGGGATACTGTCAGCAAACACTCCCTGGACCGGTCTCCTTCCGTAAGCCCCTGTCCCCCGGAGAGATTCCATGGCTCGCCTGCTCCCTCTGTTCGTCCTCACCCTCGCCGCCTGCTCCACCGCGTCCGCGCGGGAGGAGGGTCTGCACCTGCCCGCCCCCGCCGTAGACGCCGCCCCCGCCACGGGTGAAGCCACCGCCGTGTTCGCCGGCGGCTGCTTCTGGGGCGTGGAAGGCGTCTTCCAGCACGTCCGTGGGGTGAAGAGCGTCCGGACCGGTTATTCCGGTGGCGACGCCCGCCACGCCAACTACGACGACGTGAGCGACGGCGACACCGGCCACGCCGAGTCGGTGCGGGTGACCTACGACCCCGCCCAGGTCAGCTATGGGCAGCTCTTGCAGGTGTTCTTCTCCGTGGCCCAGGACCCGACCCTGCTCAATCGCCAGGGACCGGACCAGGGCACCCAGTACCGCTCCGCCGTCTTCTACGCGACGCCGGAACAGCAGAAGGTGGCCGAGGCCTACATCGCCCAGCTGACGGCCGCCCATGCCTTCTCCCGGCCGATCGTCACCGAGGTGACCCCGCTCAAGGGGTTCTACCTGGCGGAAGGCGAGCATCAGGACTACATGCGACTGAATCCCTATACGCCGTACATCGCCATCAACGACCGGCCGAAGGTGCTGGCCCTGGAGCGGATCTACCCGCAGATGTACGTGGCGCAGTGGGCGAACGGCCGGTAATACCCTCTGTAGGAGCGCGCTTGCGCGCGATCGCGCGCAAGCGCGCTCCTACAACAGGACATCAGCCGAGCATCGGCAGGTCCAGGCCCTGCTCCTTCGCGCAGGCAATGGCTTCGGGATAGCCTGCGTCGGCATGACGCATCACGCCCGTGCCGGGGTCGTTCCACAACACACGGGCGATGCGCTTGTCGGCGGCCTCGCTGCCGTCGCAGACGATGACCACACCGCTGTGCTGGCTGTAACCCATGCCTACGCCGCCGCCGTGGTGCAGGCTGACCCAGGTGGCGCCACCGGCCACGTTGAGCATGGCGTTGAGCAGCGGCCAGTCGCTCACGGCGTCGCTGCCGTCGCGCATGGCCTCGGTTTCGCGATTGGGGCTGGCGACCGAGCCGGAATCCAGGTGGTCGCGGCCGATCACCACGGGTGCCTTGAGTTCGCCGTTACGGACCATCTCGTTGAACGCCAGGCCAAGGCGGTGGCGCTGGCCCAGACCGACCCAACAGATGCGTGCCGGCAGCCCCTGGAAGTTGATGCGCTCGCGGGCCATGTCGAGCCAGCGGTGCAGGTGCGGATCGTCGGGGATCAGCTCCTTCACCTTGGCGTCGGTCTTGTAGATATCTTCCGGGTCGCCCGAAAGCGCGACCCAGCGGAACGGACCCACGCCACGACAGAACAACGGACGGACGAAGGCCGGCACGAAACCGGGGAAGGCGAAGGCCTCGCCCAGGCCCTCGTCCTTGGCCATCTGGCGGATGTTATTGCCGTAGTCGAAGGTCGGCACGCCCTGGGCGTGGAAGGCCAGCATGGCTTCCACATGGCGACGCATAGAACGCTTGGCCTCGCGGGCGGTACCGGTCGGGTCGCTCTTGCGACGCTCGAACCACTGCTCCACCGTCCAGCCCGACGGCAGGTAGCCATTAACCGGGTCGTGCGCGCTGGTCTGGTCGGTGACCGCGTCCGGACGCACGCCACGGCGGACCATCTCGGGCAGCACGTCGGCCGCATTACCGAGCAACGCCACCGAAACGGCGCGGCCTTCCTTGGTGTAGCGGTCGATGCGCGCGAGGGCGTCGTCGAGGTCGGTGGCCTGTTCGTCGACGTAGCGCGTCTTCAGGCGGAAATCGATGCGGCTCTGCTGGCATTCGATGGTGAGCGAGGACGCCCCCGCGAGGCTGGCCGCGAGCGGCTGCGCACCGCCCATGCCGCCGAGGCCGGCGGTGAGGATCCAGCGACCCGCGAGCGTGCCGCCGTAATGCTGGCGCCCCATTTCCACGAAGGTCTCGTAGGTGCCCTGCACGATGCCCTGGGAACCGATGTAGATCCACGAGCCGGCCGTCATCTGGCCGTACATCATGAGGCCCTTGCGATCGAGCTCGTTGAAGTGCTCCCAGTTGGACCAGGCCGGCACGAGATTGGAGTTGGCGATGAGCACGCGCGGCGCGTCGACATGCGACGGGAACACGCCGACCGGCTTGCCGGACTGCACCAGCAGGGTCTGGTCGTCGCGCAGTTCGCGCAGCGCGCGCAGGATCGCGTCGAAGCATTCCCAGTTGCGCGCGGCGCGGCCGATGCCGCCGTAGACCACCAGTTCGGCCGGGTTCTCGGCCACCTCGGGATCGAGGTTGTTCTGCAACATGCGGAACGGGGCTTCGGTGAGCCAGCTCTTGCAGTTGAGTTCCGTACCGCGAGGGGCGCGGATGGTGCGGGTGGTGTCGATGCGCGTCACGGCGTTCATCGGGGGCTCCATCATCCTGGGGAAGCCCCGATTATGGTCGCGCGCCTCGACGCCTCGCCATACGCGTTGCAGCAATAGCCCGTGGGATCAGCGGGTGGTCGCCGGCGGCGGCTGGTTGGGGTGCTGCTCCTGGTAGCGCCGTGCGTTGTCTTCCTGGCGCGCCCGGTCCAGTTGCTGCTGGGCCTGGTTGGCGTTGGTCAGCTGGTTGCGCTGGTTCGGATCGGTCACGCCGTTGAGCTGGCGGTTCATGCTGTCCTGACGGAGCTGGCTTTGCAGGGCGTCCTGGCGCTGGCGGCTCTCCACGGCCGAACGGTCCACGGCGCGCTGCCAGTCGTGCTGGGCGGCCGTCGGCGCCGGTGGCGCGGGGCGCGGCGGGGGTACGGGGCGGGCGGGCGCGTTGGGCTGCACCTGGGCGAAGGCCAAGGCCGGGACAAGCACCAGGCCAGCGAGAAGCAGGGATTTGCGAGATGAATTGGTCATGCGACTGGTCCATCATAGGGGGCTGTTTCGTTCCAGAGCCTACGCCGTCCCTTATGAATGTCTCGTTGCCCACCTCGTGGCGCAGTGTCCTCGCGCTGCTCGTGGTGGCGCTGGCCGGTTGCGCCGAGCAGCCTGCCAAGCCCGCCGTCTCCTCTCCCGATCCGGTCCTGCTGATCTCCATCGACGCCTTCCGGCCCGACTACATGGAACGCGGGCTGACGCCGAACCTTGCCGCGATCGCCGCGGACGGTGTCCGCGCGCCTTACATGCTGCCGTCGTTTCCGTCGCTGACCTTCCCCAACCACTACACGATCGTCACCGGCCTCGTACCCGACCATCACGGCATCGTGAACAACACGATGATCGATCCGGCGCTGGGCCAGTTCAGCCTGTCGAACCGTGATGCCACCAGCGACGGTCGCTGGTGGGCCGATGCCGAGCCGATCTGGGTCACCCTGCAAAAGCGCGGCCTGCGCACGGCGACGATGTTCTGGCCCGGCACGGAGGCCGCCATCCACGGCGTGCGCCCTGATCACTGGATCCCCTACGACGGCAACCTGACCTCGATCCAGCGCGTCGACAAGCTGCTGTCGTGGATCGACGAGGCTGGCCCGAAGCCGCTGTTCGACACCCTGTACTTCGACACCGTGGACCACGCCGGTCACGAGCATGGTCCGGATTCGAAGGAACTGGACGATTCGCTTCGTGAAGTGGACGGCGCGCTCGGCCATCTCGTGGCGGAACTGCGTCGCCGAGGCCTTTACGAGCGCATGAACATCATCGTGGTCTCCGACCATGGCATGGCGCCTGTGCCCAAGGGCAACACGGTCTTCGCCGACGAAGCCACCGACCTGGATGCGCTCGATCCCGTCTCGTACGGCGTGATGGCCACGTTCAACCCCAAGCCGGGCCATGACGCCTCGAAGGCCATCGCCCGGTTGCTCGGTCCGCACGAGCACATGCGCTGCTACCGTCGCGAAGACCTGCCCAAGCGCCTCGACTACGGCACCCATCGCCGCGTCCCGGCCATCCTCTGCCTCGCTGACACCGGCTGGGCGATCATCAGCCACGAGGCCCTGGCCAAGCGCACCGACCCGATGTCGCTGGGCGAGCACGGCTACGACAACCTCGATCCCACCATGCGCGCCCTGTTCATCGCCCATGGCCCTGGCTTCCGCAAGGGCGCCACGGTGGCACCGTTCCAGAACGTCGACGTCTACCCGCTGATCATGCGCCTGCTCGACCAGCAGCCGCTGCCGAACGACGGCCACCTGGACGAGGTAAAGGGCCTGCTGGCCCACTGACGCGCGATCTGGCGCAATCCCGTAGAATCGGACGATGCGCCAGATCTATACCTCTCCCCGCCAGGACAACATCGACCGGATCGTGGCCCTTCTCGACGAACACGAGATCGCGACCACGGTCACGAACCGGTCGAACTGGAACCGGCCCACCTACCAGCGCTTCAGCTATTCGCAGCGCAACGACAACCGTGATGCCTGGCCGCAGGTGTGGGTCAAGCACGCGGACGACTTCCCGCGTGCCCGCGCCTTGCTCAAGGACATCGGCATCGAGCCGGTAGTGCGCTTCCAGGAAGAACTGCAGATCCATCGCAAGCCGGACTACCGACCGCCCGCCCAGCGCACCGCCGCCCGCGTCCGCCTGATGGTGCTGGCGATCGTCGCCGGCGTGATGCTGGTCTCGGTGCTCAGGGCCATCCAGGTCATCTGAATGCCAGGCGTCGCTGAAGCCACGCCCGCCCACCGCTTTCTCCGCGAGCAGACCCGCGACGCCCACGAGGCCGCCGAAGCCACGACCGGCATGCGGCGGCTGATGGATGGGCAACTGGATGCCGAAGGGTATCGGGCGTTGCTCGGTGCGCAGTTGGCGTTGTTCCGGCGCTGGGAAGGCGAGCGCGGCGAGTGGCTGGAGGCGATCCGCGATCGGTGGCATTACGCATCGCGGGCCACGCCCCTCGAAACCGATCTTTGTAGGAGCGCGTCTTGCGCGCGATCCACGATTGCGACCAGCGGCCATCGCGCGCAAGCGCGCTCCTACAACGGAAGCGAGCCGTCGTATTGGGGTGAGCTTTATGTCATCGAAGGCTCGTCGCTTGGCGCACGCGTCATCGTGAAGCGCCTTCGCGCGATGTTCCCGGACCATCCGCACCACTACTACGCGATGGGCGAAACCTCGCCCACCGACTGGCGTCGCTTCCAGGCCACCCTGGACAACGCCCTTCCCGACGACAACGCGCGACGACAGGCCCTTGATGGTGCCTGTGCCATGTTCGCGCGCTTCCAGCAGACCCTCGAGGATCCCGTCGCCCATGTCTGAGCTGCCCGACCTGACCGCCTGCGATCGCGAGCCGATCCATATCCCCGGTTCGATCCAGCCCCATGGCGTGCTGCTCGTGGTGGATGCCACGACGAATCGCGTGCTTCAGGCCAGCGAAAACGCAGGCGACCTGCTCGGCGTAGGCCTCGACGCGCTGCCCGGCGCGCCGCTGGACGATGTGCTCACCTTGCCGCTGGGCCTGTTCGACGACGACGAACGCCCTGCGCACAGCGCCTGGGTGCCCGTACGCTTTCCCCACGGCCATCACGCGGGCACGTGGCATGCCGCGGTGCATGCGTACGACACGCGCTGGATGATCGAGATCGAACCGCGCGAGGCCTATTTCGAGGACGATCCGATCCGCGTCGCCTACGACCTGGCGCGCAAGCTGGAAAACGATCCCAGCGTGGAACGCGCCGCGTCGCGTGTCGCGCGGACCATCCGCAACCTGCTCGGCTACGACCGTGTCATGGTCTATCGCTTCGATCACGACTGGCATGGCGAAGTGGTCGCCGAAGCCCGTCGCGACGACCTGGAGGCCTACCTCGGCCTGCACTACCCGGCCACCGACATTCCCGTGCAGGCCCGCGCGCTGTACCTGCGCAATCGCGTACGCCAGATCAGCGATTGCAAGTACGTACCGTCGCGCATCCTGCCCGCCAACGATCCGCAAACGGGCGCGCCCACCGATCTGTCCGACGTTTCGTTGCGCAGCGTCTCGCCCGTGCACCTGGAGTACCTGGGCTACATGGGCGTGACCGGCACCCTGGTCGCCTCCATTGTCAGCAATGGCCGGTTGTGGGGCCTGATCGCCTGCCATCACTACAGTCCGTTCTTCGCCGACCACCAGATGCGCGAAGTGGCCGACGCCGTCGCGCGCTCGTTCGCCACGCGTGTCTCGGCGATCGAGGAACTGGAAAAGATCGATGTCGAAAGCACCCTGCTAACAGTGCGCGAAAAGCTCATCACCGCGTTCAACGAAAGCGAGCGCATCGATCCGGACCTGCTGGCCTCGCTCGCACCCGAGCTGCTCGAAGTGGTCGATGCCGACGGTGTCGCCATCTTCGCGGGCAATCGCGTGATGCGTCACGGCATACTGCCGGACGAAGCGACGTTGCTGCATATCCGCGACGTCGTCGGCACCGGCGAGCCTTCGGGCGACGACGGCATCGCCGGCGTGCTGCATACCGACGAGATCGGCCGACGTTATCCACCGCTGGCCGCTCCCGAAGTGACCGGACTGGCCGCCGGCATCATCTTCATGCCCTTGCAGATCGATGCCCACAACGCCGTGGTCTGGACCCGCACGGAGCAGGTTCGCCACGTGCGCTGGGCGGGCAATCCCGCATTGGCCAAGCTGGAGAACATTCCCGGTGCACGTCTCTCGCCCCGGCAGAGTTTCGCCTCATGGCAGGAAACCGTGCGCGGCAGTTCCCGCCCCTGGTCGCGCCAGCACCTGGATTCGGCGCGCGGCCTGCGCGTGCTGATCGAGATGATGGAACGCAAGCACTACCAGCAGAGCTTTGCCCTGCTGCGCGCCTCGCTTGGCCGCCTGCCGGACGCCGTGGTCATCACGGATGCCTCCAGCGGCGACTGGCGCGAATGCGTCGTGGTCTTCGTCAACGATGCCTATACCCGGCTGACGGGGCGCTCGGCCGAATCTGTCGCGGGGTTGCCGATGTCGTCCCTGCTGGGCGGCGATACCGAAGCCCTGGCCCGCTCGCTGGACGCCAGGGCGGCGGCCAGCCTTGAGATCCCACTGCGCCGGAACGACGAAAGCCTGCTGCCCGGGCGGGTGGAGCTGGAGGCCGTGGCCGACCAGGGGGGCAACATCACGCATTGGATGTCGGTGCACCACCCATTGGTCTAGGCGGATCGCGCGCGAGCGCGCTCCTACAAACGGGGGGCGGGGAGCGCTATAACATGGGGCCATGACCGACCGCGTCCGCCTCTTCCAGACCTTGCCGCATACCTGCGGCTACTACGCCGAGCGGACGGCGCAGAATCTCGTGGTCGATCCGGGCGCGCCCCATCTCGATCGCCTTTACGGGCCGGCCCTGTCCAAGGGTTTCCGACGCGCAGGCAGCCATTTGTATCTGCCCCAGTGCGCCGCCTGCCAGGCCTGCGTGCCGTGCCGCATCGACGTGGAGCGCTTCGAGCCCGACCGCACGCAGCGGCGTGGTCTCAAGCGCAATGCCGACCTGACCGTGGTCGAGGCCATGCCCGGCTACAGCGAGGAGCGCCACATCCTCTACGAGCGCTACCTGCACGCTCGCCACAGTGGCGGCGGCATGGACGCGGCGGACGCCGAGGATTTCCAGCGCTTCCTGAGCGCGCCGTGGAGCCCCACGCTGTTCCTGGAGTTCCGCAAGAACGACCGCCTGCTAGGCGTGGCGGTCACGGACGTAATGCTGGCAGGTCTTTCGGCCGTCTATACGTTTTACGATCCGGACGAAGCCGCGCGCAGCCTGGGCACCTTCGGCATCCTGCAACAGGTCGCCCTGGCCCGGCGTCGCGGCATTCCGTATGTGTACCTGGGCTTCTGGATCGCCGGCCATCCGAAGATGGACTACAAGCGCCGCTTCCATGCGCTGGAAGTTCGTCGGCACGGGCGTTGGATATCCATGCCCGACGATTGATCAGTGGCCGATCACCGTGACGGTGATCTTGCGCTGGTGCGCCTCGTGGCGATGTTCGTAGAGGAACACCCCCTGCCAGGTGCCCAGCAGGGGACGCCCTGCATGCACCGGGATCGACAGCGATACGCCGGTCAATACGGAACGCACATGGGCCGGCATGTCGTCCGGCCCCTCGTCGCGATGCCGGAACAGCGAATCGCCGTCGGGCACGAGACGGGAGAAGAACCGTTCCAGGTCGGCCACGACGGTGGGATCGGCGTTTTCGCCGATCAGCAGCGACGCGCTGGTGTGCTGCACGAAGACCTGCGCCAGCCCCGTGGTGACGCCGCTGGCCGAGACAGCCTCGGCCACGCGATCGGTCACCTCTTCCAGCGAGCGGCCGCGCGTATGCACGGTAAAGGTGGTCTGCGCGACGTGCTGGACGGGCTGGGCTCGGCTCATGGCGACCTCAGGGATAAAGCAGGCGACTCGTCCAGCTTGTACCGTGATCCGTGTGCACGATGCGTTCGTGGAGGCGGAAGGTGGCGCCGTACCAGAACTCGATGCGATCCGGCTCGACGAGGTAACCGCCCCAATGCGCCGGACGCGGTACGTCACGGCCGTCGAATTCCTTCTCGTAATGGGCGACGCGATCCTCGAAGGTCTGCCGGTTGGGCAGTTCCTGGCTCTGCTTCGACGCCCAGGCGCCGATCTGGCTGCCACGGGGACGACTGGCGAAATAGGCGTCCGATTCGGCGTCGGAGACCTTGGACGCCCGGCCTTCGAAACGCACCTGGATGCCTTCGCGGATCTGCTTCCAGTGGAAGCACACGGCGACCTGGCCGTGCGCGGCGATCTCGCCGGCCTTGGCGCTTTCGTAATTGGTGAAGAAATGCAGGCCGTGTTCGTCGATCGCCTTGAGCAGGACGATGCGCGAGTGCACGCGACCGGTACCGTCGACGGTGGCGAGGTTCATCGCCGTGGGTTCGCGGTCGCCGCTGGCCTTGGCCTCGTCGAGCAGGCCACGGAAGGTATCGAGAATCTCGGGGGTAAGCATGACGTTGGACTATGCTTCAGACCATGGAAGCACCCGATGCTAGCACGCTGGCCCAGGCCATCCTTGGACGTTTCGTCGCGGGTATCGAGCCGGCGCGGCCGCCGTTCGTGCTGGGTATCTCGGGCCTGCAGGGCAGCGGCAAGAGCACGCTGGCGGCGGCGCTGGTCGAAGCGGCAGGCCACCTCGGATGGGGTGCCGTGGCGCTGTCGCTGGACGATGCCTACCTGACCCACGCGGAACGCCAGTCGCTGGCTCGCGAAGTGCACCCGCTGCTGCGGACGCGCGGTGTGCCGGGAACGCACGACCTGGCCTTGCTGGGCACCACGCTCGATGCCCTGGCGAACGCCTCGCCGGAAAACCCGGTGCCCGTGCCGCGCTTCGACAAAGGCCACGACGACCGCTACGACCCGCACCTGTGGCCCACTGTCGCCGAGCCGCCGAGACTGGTGGTACTGGAAGGTTGGTGCCTTGGTGTCGATCCCGAGGACGACACCGCGCTGGACACGCCGATCAACGCGTTGGAACGCGACGAGGATGCCGACGGTCGCTGGCGACGCTGGGTGAATGCCCAGTTGGAAGGGTATGCCGCGATCTGGCGGCGCCTGGACGCCCTGGTGGTGTTGCAGGCGCCGTCATGGGACGTCGTGGCGCGATGGCGCGACGAGGCCGAACGGCCGCTGCGCGAACGCGATGAACCCAGGGCGATGGATGCGGCCGCGTTGGCGCGTTTCCTGGCGCATTACGAGCGGTTGAGCCGGCATGCGCTGAGGACGCTGGAATGGAAGGCCGATGGGGTCATCCACCTCGACGAAGATCGCCACCCTACCCTGTAGGAGCGCGCTTGCGCGCGATCGCGCGCAAGCGCGCTCCTACAAGAGCAGGGCCGCATAACCCTCACGCGCATCCGGCCATTGGCAACGAAAACCGCTCTCGCGCAATCGCGCATTCGACAAGCGCTTGCTGCCCACACCTGCCGGCCCCGGACCATCGGCTGGGCGTGGCACGCCCAAGAGATCGGCCAAGCGGTCATACAGCACATCGATCGGTAGCGGCGTGTCGTCCACGCCGACATACACCGGCGCGGGCTCCGCCAGCGTCAGCACGTGCGCCAGCACGGCCGCCGCATCGTCGACATGGATGCGGTTGGCGAACACCTGCCGCCCACGCGGAACGACCGCCTTGCCCTCGCGCAACCGATCCAGCAATTGCGTGCGCCCCGGACCGTAGAGGCCGGCGAACCGCACCGACACCCCACCGATATCGCTCGCCGCAAGCCAACGCTCGGCCTCCAGCAGCACCTGCCCGTTGAAGCCGGGCGGCGCGGGGGAGGTGTCTTCATCGACCCAGCCCTCGCCCTGCTCGCCGTACACCGCCGAGGACGACACAAACACCGTGCGCCGGGGCCGCGTGGGAAGCGCCTCGACAAGGTGGCGCAGGCCGTCCACGAAAACGGCCCGATAGGCCGCCTCGTCACGACGATCCGGCGAGGGGGCGAACACCACGGCATCGACCGCCGGCAGGCCCTGTAACGACGCGGGATCGGTCAGGTCGCCGCGTAGCCAGGTCCACGGATCGCCTGCGCCCTCGACCGGATGGCGACGAAGGGCGAACACCCGATGACCGCGCTCGGCCAGCCTTCGCGCGGTCCGCATGCCGATATCGCCGGCACCGGCGACGAGAAGGGTTTCATATCCGGGGGCCGGGCTTGTTGCTAGCATGGGAGCGATGAATCCTTCGCCCAACCTGTTCCTGGTCGGCCCCACGGGCGCCGGCAAGACCACGATCGGACAACGCCTCGCGGCGCATTACGGTTTGCCGTTCGTCGATCTCGACGTGGCCATCGAGTCGCATTACGGCGCCACGGTGGCCACGATCTTCGAACGCGAAGGCGAGGCCGGTTTCCGGTCGCGCGAAAGCGCGCACCTGGATGAGTTTAGTCGCCACGATGGCATCGTGCTCGCCACCGGCGCCGGCGCGGTGCTCGACCCCGCCAATCGCGAGGCATTGGCGACGCGCGGCACGGTGCTGATGCTCGGCGTCGAGGTGGACGAACAGCTCGATCGCCTCGTGCACGACACGGCCCGGCCGATGATCGCCGGCAACGACCGTCGCGGCCGGCTCGAAGCGCTGGCCGACGCGCGCAACCACCTTTACGAGGAGATTGCGGACCTGATCTTCCGCGGCCGCCACGAAAGCGTCGACGACGCGGTGCCGCGCGCGATCGCCCTCCTCGAACGCCACTGGAAACGCCCCTGATGGATACCGTCGACGTCGCCCTCGCCAGACGCAGCTACCCCGTCTGGATTGGTCCCGGCCTGCTGGCCGACAGCGCCCGATGGCGTGCGCGCATCCGCGGCCGCCATGTGCTCGTGGTGAGCAACACCACCGTCGCGCCGCTCTACCTCGGCGCACTGGAGCGAGGCCTGGCAGGCCTCACCTGGTCGTCCTTCCTGCTCGACGACGGCGAGACCCACAAGACCTTCGCCAACGTCGGCCGCGTGCTCGACGCGCTGGGCGCGCTGGGTGCCACGCGCGACGCCTGCGTGATCGCGCTGGGCGGTGGCGTCGTGGGCGACCTGGCCGGCTTCGCCGCCGCCTGCTGGATGCGCGGCATCGATTTCATCCAGGTGCCCACCACCCTGTTGGCCATGGTCGATTCGTCCGTGGGCGGCAAGACCGGCGTGAACCTGCCCGTGGGCAAGAACCTCGCCGGTGCCTTCCACCAGCCACGCGCCGTGGTGGCCGACACCGAGCTGCTGCGCACGCTGCCACAGCGCGAATACCTCGCCGGCATCGCCGAAGTGGTCAAGGGCGCCGCCATCGGCGACCTGCCCTTCTTCGCCTGGCTGGAAGCCAACGCCGCCGCCCTCGCGCGTCGCGACGCCGACGTGCTGGTCGAGGCCATCGCGCGCAAGTGTCGCTACAAGGCTGGCGTCGTCGCCCGCGACGAGACCGAACAAGGCGAGCGCGCCCTGCTCAACCTCGGCCACACCTTCGGGCACGCCCTGGAAACCGCGGGCAACTACAGCGAGATCCTGCACGGGGAAGGCGTCGCCATCGGCATGGTGCTCGCTGCTCGCTTGTCCGAGCGTCTGGGCATGGCGTCGGCGGAGGACACCCACCGCCTGGTCGCGCTGCTCCAGCGCCTGGGCCTACCCGTGGAACCCTCCAAGGCCCATGCGGCCAGCCGCCTGCTCGACCTGATGCGGCTGGACAAGAAGAACACCGCCGGAACGTTGCGCCTCATCCTCTGGCGCGGCATCGGCCAGGCCGAGATCGTCTCGGGCGTGCCCGACGCCGACGTGCTCGCCGTGCTGGAATGACGCACGGCGTGCGCCCCCTGGGGGGAGCGCCTACAATGGTCGGCCTTGCGCTGTTCGGATGGTTCGATGCGGATCTACCTGCAAACCTTGCCCGAATCGGGAGCGGAAGCGCCCCGGTACGTCCAGATCTCGCTCGAACAGGATCTGTTCGGCGGCTGGACGCTCTATCGCGAAAGCGGCGTGCAGGGTGGCAAGGCCACGCTCAAGCGTGACGTCTATCTGGAATACGACAAGGCGCTCGCCGCCTTCGTCCGCGCGCGCGACGCGCAACTGAAGAAGGGTTTGAAGGTCATGTTCAGCCAGGGTCAGGAGTCCGCGCATGGCCGCTGACGTCCTTCGTAACGATCGTTTCCTGCGCGCACTGCGTCGCGAAGCCACCGACACCACGCCGATCTGGGTGATGCGCCAAGCCGGCCGCTACCTGCCGGAGTACCGCGCCACCCGCGCGAAGGCCGGCAGCTTCATGGGCTTGGCGACGAATCCCGAGTACGCCTGCGAGGTCACGCTCCAGCCGCTGGAGCGCTTCGATCTCGACGCGGCGATCCTGTTCTCGGACATCCTCACCATTCCCGACGCGATGGGCCTGGGCCTGTCGTTCGCCCAGGGCGAAGGCCCGCAGTTCGCGCATCCCGTGCGCGACGCCGCCGCCATCGAGCGCCTGTCCGTGCCGGACATGGACGGCGAGCTTCGCTACGTGATGGACGCCGTGCGCCTCATCCGTAAGGAACTGGATGGCCGCGTGCCGCTCATCGGTTTCTCGGGCAGCCCTTGGACGCTGGCCTGCTACATGGTCGAAGGCGAAGGCTCGCGCGATTTCGCACGCGTGAAGGCTATGGCCTGGAACGAGCCCGCCCTCGCCCATCGCCTGCTCGACACAATCGCCCGCTCCGTCGCCGCCTACCTCATCGCGCAGGCGCATGCCGGCGCGCAGGCCCTGATGGTGTTCGATACCTGGGGCGGCCTGCTGGGCCCGGTGCCGTTCCGTGAGTTCTCGTTGCGCTACATGGGCCAGGTGGTCGACGCGGTGAAGGCCGACGCCGTCGCGCGCGAGTTGCCGATCATCCTGTTCTCCAAGGGTGCCAACGGCCATCTGGAAGCCATCGCCGATACCGGCTGCACCGGCGTGGGCCTGGACTGGACCATCGACATCGGTGAGGCACGCCGCCGCATCGGCGACCGCGTCGCCCTGCAAGGCAACCTCGATCCGGCCGTGCTGCGCGCATCACCGGAGATCGTGATGCGCGAGGCGCGCAACGTGCTGGACGCCTTCGGCAACCACCCGGGCCACGTATTCAACCTGGGCCACGGCATCACGCCGGAAGTGGACCCGGAGAACGTGAAGGTGCTGGTGGATACCGTGCACGCGCACGGCAAAGTCATTCGGCAGGGCTGACCGCTTTTGTAGGAGCGCGCTTGCGCGCGATCGGGCTGGCCGGCTGCCGCCGGATCGCGCGCAAGCACGCTCCTACAAGGTTTCGATACACCGCCCGTTGGGTGCGGGCTGGCTTCAGAAGCGATTCGGCCCAGCGATATGGCACTTGGCCAGTTCGCCGCGCGCGGCCATCGCACCGTTCTGGTCGTCGGCCTGGATGCGCATCTCGTACACGGTCTGCCAGTTGCGGGCGCAGAGGCTGCCGGACTTCGGACCCATTTCGAACGACTGCTTCGCCAGTTTCTCGGCGGAGGCGAAGTCCTGCTTGCGCACGGCGACTTCGGCACGATCCTGAATCAGTTCCGGCGCTTCAGGCGCCATCTTCAACGCCTGCACCAGCTTGGCGTCGGCGTCGTCGTACTTGCCGGCCTGCTCGTCGGCAAGCGCGGCCTTCTCGAGGCCCTGCACGCCAGGATCGTGCAGCGGCGCGACTTCGATCGCCGACTTCTCGCGTTCACCCGCCGCGCGGATCTGCGCCACGATGTCGTAGTTGGGCTTGCTGGGACGGGTAGCCTGCGGCGGGGCAGGCTGGCTGCAGGCGGCGGCGAGCGCGACGGCGGCGATGGCGCAGAAACGAAGGCGATGCATGGGTCAATCCGTAGGATTACTGGGAACGGCGGACGCAGGTTCTGCTGCGTTGCCGCCGCCGAACATACCCTTGAATTGCTGCCAGAAACAGCCCTCTTCGCTTTCCGGCACGTAGCCGGAGATGAACGGGAACTGCCGGGCGCCCTCGCAGGAAGGATCCGTGCGCTTGCCGGTCTGGGTGTTCACCCAGGCCATCTCCAAGCCATCGCCGAGCTCTGTGGAGAGCGGTCGGGTGGGCAGCTTGCGGAACAGCTCCTGCCACACGCGCATGCTGCCCGTGGCGCCATACAGCCCCGTGGGCTTGTTGTCGTCGCGGCCCATCCAGATCACCGCCAGGTGTTCACCGGTGAAACCGGCGAACCAGCTGTCGCGCTGGCTGTCGCTCGTGCCGGTCTTGCCCGCGGCATGTAGCGAGGACAGCGCCGAATTGCCGATGGCGGCCGCCGTGCCGCGAGCCACCACCTGCTGCATGGCCCACTTGATGAGACGCGCAGCCTCCTGATACTCGCCTGGACCGGCCTTCACTTCGTATCGCTTGATCGTCTGGCCCTTGTCATCGACCACGCCGCGCACCGCGAGCAGCGGCAACGCGTGCCCGTCGGCCGCGATGTACGTATAGAGCTGCGCGACCTGCAACGGCGAGATGTCGATCGCACCGAGCAGTAACGACGGGCTCGGATTCACGTTCTGCAAGCCGAAGGATTCGAGGAAACCCTTGATGCGCGGCACGCCGACCTGCATGCCCAGGTCCACGGTCGCAAGATTCCACGAATGCACTAGCGCTTCGAGCACCGGCACGTCGCCATGGATCTGGCGGTCGTCGTTCTTCGGCGTCCACGGCGTGCCGTCGGGCTGCATCATGTTGATCGGCTGATCGTGGATGGTGGTCGCGAGCGACCACTTCGACGGCTGCGCGAGCGCAACCAGGTAGACCAACGGCTTCACCAGCGAACCGATCGAGCGCCGCGCGTCGAGCGCACGGTTGAAACCCTGCTCGCCCGGATCGCGCGAGCCCACCACCGCCAGCACGCTGCCGTTAGTGGTATCGGTGACCACGGCGGCGGCCTGCGCGGCGGCGCCGCGCTTGCCCAGGCTTTTCACGGTCGTGAGGATCGCCTGCTCGGTGTAGAGCTGCGCCGCGGGATCGAGCGTGGTGAAGATGCTGAAGCTACCGTCACGCAGGGCCGCTTCGTCGAAGTCGGCGGTGATCTGCGCGCGCACCAGCTGCATGAAGGCCGGGAAGCGATTGTGCGGCAACTGCGCGTTGACCGCGATGCCGAGCGGCGACGCCTGCGCGAGCTTCAGTTGCGCATCGTCGATCAGACCCGTGTCGTGGAACTGCTGGAGCACCAGATTGCGACGGGACAACGCGCGGTCGGGATAGCGACGCGGATCGTAGTAACTCGGACCTTTCACCAGACCGACGAGCAACGCGATCTCCTGCGGCTTCAGGTCTTCCATGCGACGGCCGAAGAAGAACTCCGCGCCGGCGGCGAAACCATGTACTGCCTGATTGCCCTGCTGGCCGAGGAAGACCTCGTTCAAATAGGCCTCCAGGATGCGCCCCTTCGAGTAGTGCGCCTCCATCAGCAGCGAAAGGATGGCCTCGTTCACCTTGCGCAGCATGTTCTGGCTGCGGTCGAGGAACAGGTTGCGCACCAACTGCTGGGTCAGCGTCGAACCGCCCTGCACCGTGTGGCCAGCACGCAGGTTGGCGAACGACGCGCGCGCGATCGCCGAGAAATCCAGGCCGATGTGGTTCTTGAAGTCGCGATCCTCGACGGCCTGCAGACCCTGCACCAGCAGCGGCGGCACGTTTTCGAGGCGGACGATGCGACGCTCTTCCTGCGCTGCGCCGTAGAACGTCGCGATGCGGGCGGGGTCGAGATGGATGGACTTGATCGGCTTGTCGTTGGTGTCGTCGACCAGTGACGTCACCTGCCCGTTGCCCAGCAGGACCCGGATGCGATGCGGCAGCTCGCCTCCGTCAGGGCCGGCATAGCCCCGGGAGGCGATGAGAAAGCGCGAGCCGTTCTTCGAGAAGCTGCCCTGCACCTTGCCACCGCCGTCGGGCGTGTAACCCGCGAACGTCAGCTCCAGTTCGAGCGTGGCAGGCGTCATGGCGCGGCCGGGCTCGAGCAACAGCGGTCGCGCGTAGACACGGGTGGGCACCGCGAAGACGAGATCGTTGAAGCGCTCCTGCAGACGCGAGTTGAGGATCAGCGTGTACGGCAGGAGGAAGCCGAAAGTCAGGCCCATCACGAGCCAGAAGGGAATGCGCAGCCAGGGCCACGCGGTACGCAGGAAGGAACCGATACGGGTCAGGAAAGCCAACGCGGGAAGGTCCTGGGGGAAAGGAGTATGGAAGGGGATGATAGGGGCATCCCCCCGGCGCCCATCTGAACGGACGCTGGCGGAACGATGACCAACACGGTCACGCCGGGGGCTGCCACATGGACGGATCGGGGCGGAACGGCCGCGGATGCATGTCCAACAGCCGCTCCAGGTCCGTATTGTCGGCGATCAGGTCGCTATCGAGCCGATGGATGGGACCCCGGATACGTGGCACAAGCCAGCTGGCCAGGGACAAGGCGAATCCTGGAATGGGAAGGGGAAGCGCCAGGACACCCGCGTTGCGCCTTACGCGATGGAACATCTCGGAGGCACTGAGTCGCTCGCCGCCACCGATGGGGAATGTCCTGCCGCGGGCCTGGGGGTTACGCAACGCCCTCACCATGGCCTCGGCGATATCCTCGGCATGCACCGGCTGTCGCTGCCCCCGGCCACTGGGCACGGGGAAAACCCGGCGACGCGCGGCCTGCCGGACCATCGGCGTGAGGCTCTTGTCGAGGCCGGCGCCGTAGACGAGCGTGGGCCGGAACAGGGTCCATGGCATGCCGCGCGAGGCGCAGGAGGCACTGAGCAGGGTTTCGGCGGCCCGCAGCCGACGGGACAGGTCCCTCTCGGCGGGTACATCCGATTCCCGCTTGCTTTCGGCGCTCATCGACGAGGTGGCGATCACATGGGGGATGCCTTTCAGATGCGTCGAGGACAGCCATGTCGCCAGGCCGTCCAGCGGCCCGCTCGACAGGATCGCGCGAAGGGGTGGAAGCGTCGCCGGCATCGTGTCGGGAAGGCCTCCGCGAAGCCATGCGGGATCGTCGGGGTCAGCATGCCTGCTGAGGCAAAGCACCTCTTCACCCAGGGCGTGCAGCCTCGGCAGGAGGAAGTGACCGATCTGGCTCGACGCGCCGATGACAAGAATCGTCATGCGGCGCTCAACGTCCCGTGGCGATGCGCTCGTAGGCGCTTTGCAGGCGAGGATCGTCCGGAACGTAGCGACGCGCGCGATCCAGTGCCGTGAAAGCGCCTTGGCGGTCGCCCTGCAACGCGCGCTGCAAGGCGTTGTCGATCCAGGCACTGCCCAGGCGGTGGCGTAGCTCGCCCTGGGAGGCGTCGCCGGGGGCCAGGTCGGACATCGTGGCGTAGAGGTCTTCCGCGCGATTCACGTTGCCGTTGGAGACGGCCTGGAGCATCAGCTTTTCGACCTGGGACGGCAGGCTCTGCAAACCCGCACGGGCCGTCGGATCGTTGCCGTCGATAGCCAGCGCATTGCGATAGAGGTCGTAGGCGCTGTCGCCCGGGGGATCCATGATATCGCCCCGCGACGCGGCGGCCTGGGCGCGACGCACCAGCGCCGCGACCCTTGCCTTCTGCTCCGGGCTGACGGCCAGCGAAGCTTCCGCCGTATCGCCCGGCTGCCCGGCGGCCTGCGCCACCGGCAACTTGCCGGCGGAGGGCGTCGCACGGGGCGTCGCCTTCGTGTCGCCACCCGCGATGCGAGCGCGCGCCGCGGCCAGCTCGGCCGACTTGGGAGCCAGCTTCGCGGCATCGTCGAGCAGCTTCGCAGCGTGGTCGTCGTCTTCGCTGTCGATAGCCGCGTTGGCCTGGACAATGAGCGCCTGAGCGACCTGCCCCAGCCCCGCCTTCGCGTCGGCGTTGTCCGGGTCGAGCGCGAGCGCGGCCTTGAAGCGGGCCAGGGCGTTGTCGTCGCCCTCGCCCGTAAAGCGGCCGGCGCGCATGGCGTCGGTGCCCTGCTGGACGAGCGCGGCCACGGCCTGGTCGTCCTGTTTGCGGGTTTCGGCCAGCGCCGCGCGCAACGACGGGAGATCGCCGTAATTGGGCACCAGGATCGCGATGCGATCGACGAGCGCGTTGGCCTTCGCCTTGTCGTTGTCCGCGATCGCCTGGCGCGCCTGCGCCGCGAGGCCTTCGCCGACCTTGTCGAGGCCACGCGCGGCCACGGCGTTGTTCTTGTCGGCGTCGAGCACCTGGCGATAAAGCGGGCCGGCACCGTCGTCGCCGTCGAGCTTGCCGGCGGCGAAGGCCTGCTGGGCGCGATCGATCAGCGACTCGGTCTGCGACTGCGGGTTACGTGCGGTGGAGAGGCGCTGGTTCAATTGCTCGATGTCGCTGCCACCGCCGAGCAATTCGCGGGCGACGTTGAGCGCGGTCTCGGCTTCATCCAGGTGACCGGCGGTGAGTGCCGCGTCCGCGCGAGCGATCTCGGCCTGCCCGACACGCCGCAGGCCATCGCGGGCCTGGTCGCTGTCGGGCTGCTGGTCACGCGCTTTTTCGAAGAGTTCGCGGGCACTGTCGCCGTTGCTGCCGTCCAGTCGCCCCGCGTCGAGCGCCTGGTTGGCCTGGGTCAGCAGGTCGTTGAGTTCGGTGCGGGGCACCAGGGTACGCAGGCGATCCTGCTGCAACCACAGCGCCGTGACCGCGCCGATGAGCACGAGCACCAGCAAAGGAATAAGCCAGCCCCGCTTACGCGGACCCTTCGGCGGCGGCGTGGGCGCACGGCCGGAACGGCGACGCGGCCCGTCGACGACGATATGGGGCAAGCCGTCGTCCGCCGGTGGCGGCGTCGGCTTGTCCAGGTCGTCGATCCGGCCCAGCGTGGGTTCGGTCCGGCCGTGGGAATCGTGGGAATCTCTGCGTCCGCTCATGGAAATGGATCGTCCTGACGAGCGGCCGAGCTTAACATTCACGCGTGAACGGACGTTGTAGGCACGTTCATGCGGCATGCCGCGTCAGAGCTGCACCTTGATCCGTGCCGCCGCGCGCTTGGCTTTTTCCAGGGCCTCGTCGACCGAGGCGGCACGCGCCAGAGTGACGGCCATGCGACGACGGCCACGGACCTCCGGCTTGCCGAAGATGCGAAGCATGGTGCCCGTCTCGGCCAGCGCTTCGGCGATGCCGTGGTAGGTCGGTGCATGGCCTTCGCCCTCCACCAGCACCGCGCAGGATGCAGCCGGACCGAAGGCAAGGATCTGTGGCACCGGCAGGCCGAGGATAGCCCGCGCATGCAGCGCGAATTCCGAGAGGTCCTGCGAGATGAGCGTGACCAGCCCAGTGTCGTGCGGACGGGGGCTGACCTCGGAGAAAATCACCTCGTTGCCGCGCACGAAGAACTCCACGCCGAACACGCCCCAGCCACCGAGCGCCGCGGTGATCGCGTCGGCCTGCTTCTGCGCCGCGATGAGCGCGGCGTCGCTCATGGGCTGCGGCTGCCAGGATTCGCGATAGTCGCCGTCTTCCTGGCGATGGCCGATCGGCGCGCAGAAGGACACCCCGTCGCGATGGCGCACGGTGAGCAGCGTGATCTCGTAGTCGAAGTCGATGAAACCCTCGACGATCACGCGCCCCTTGCCGGCGCGACCGCCTGACTGGGCGTACTCCCATGCGGCGTCGGCGTCCTCCTGGCGACGAACCACGCTCTGTCCCTTGCCGGACGAACTCATCACGGGCTTCACCACGCAGGGGGTACCCAGCGCCTTCACGGCGGCAAGGAACGCCTCATGGGTGTCGCAGAACCGGTAGGGCGAGGTGGGTAGACCCAGTTCCTCGGCGGCCAGGCGGCGGATGCCCTCGCGGTCCATGGTCAGCCAGGCCGCTTTCGCGGTCGGAATGACCTTGAGCCCCTGCGCTTCCAGCTCGACCAGCGTGGGCGTGTGGATGGCCTCGATCTCGGGCACGACGAGATGGGGTTTCTCCTGCTCGATCAGCGCGCGCAGGGCAGCACCGTCCAGCATGTCGATCACGTGGCTGCGATGGGCCACCTGCATGGCCGGCGCGTTCGCATAACGGTCCACAGCGATCACCTCGACAGCGAAGCGCTGCAGCTCGATCGCGACCTCCTTGCCCAGTTCGCCGGACCCCAGCAGCAGCACCCTGAGTGCGTTGTCGGAGTGAGGGGTGCCGAAGATATGCATAACGTGGGCCTTGCCGGGGTCGGGAAGCCCCTAGTGTAGCGGCTACCCGATATGCCTTCCGGGGCACTTGACTCCGGCACTGGACGTGATGTGATGCGGTTGTCCCCACAATCCGGACGTACGCCCATGAGACGCTGCCTTGCCGTTCTCGCCGTACTGTCGTGCCTCGCCATCCAGCCCGCCCTGGCCGAGCGTCGCTGGATGACCGTCCTGCTGGACGGCCGCAAGGTGGGGGCCCTGCGTATCGACCGTGACATCACCACCGATACGGTCACCACCACGCAGACCCTCGATTTCCGACTCACCCGTATCCATACGCCGCTGCTGCTGCATTCGACGGTGAAAGCCGTGGAGTCGCCGGCCGGTGCTCCCCTGGCTTTCTATGCCAGCAGCAACATGTCCGCGAGGGAAAACCTGGTGGAGGGCACGCGACGGCCGGACGGCGCCTTCCAAGTCGCCAACACGGTCGGCGGTGAGTCGCGCGTCGACCTGTTGACCTGGCCGACGGGCGCGTCGCTGATCGAAGGGCAGCGCCTGGCCACGCTGGCGCATGGCTTCCGCCCCGGTACCATCTACCAGGTACGCAACTTCGATTCGGCGAAGCAGCAGGTCGCCACGGTCGATGTCGCCGTCCTCGGCGACGAGGTCGTCGAGATGCCCGATGGCCAGCGCGAAACCCTCCACCACCTACGCCAGTCGCTGTCCGGGATGCCCTCGGTACGATCGGTGGACGTGTGGGTGGACGACCAGGGATACATCCGCCGCGCCATCTCTCCCCTGCTCGGCTTCCACCTGGAAATGGCCTCCTGCGACGAGGCATGCGCCAACGCGCCCGACCAGGACGTCGACGTGCTTCGTGCATCGATGATCGACGCGCCCCGTGCCATCACGCCGAACCTTCGCGCCGCGCCGATGCGCTACATGATCACGGTCCGCGGCGACCACCCCAAACCCTTTGTCGAAACCGACGAGCAGCATGTATCGCCGCTCGGCGACGGCGTCTACTACGTCGATATCGGATTCTCTCGCAAGGGGAAGGAAAGCACCCCGTCGAGCGAAGACACCTCGTCCAGCGCCTGGGTGCAATCGGATTCGCCCCGCGTCATCGACATGGCGCGTTCGATCGTCGGTGACGCCCGCAACGATCTTCAGCGCATGCGACGCCTGCGCGCCTACCTGTCGGACTACATCAACCAAAAGGGACTCGACGTCGGCTATGCCTCCGCGCTGGAAACCATCGACAGCCGGCGCGGGGATTGCACCGAGCACGCCGTGCTTCTCACTGCGCTGGCGCGCGCGCTCGGCATCCCTGCCCGCGTGGTGACGGGTATCGTCTACGTCGAACGTATGGGAGGGGCATCCCGCGTCTTCGTGCCGCACGCATGGACGCAGGCCTATGTCGATGGACGCTGGATCAGCTTCGATTCCGCCGAGCGACGCTTCGATGCGACACACATCGCCCTGGGTACCGGCAACGGTGATCCCTGGCGATTCTTCGCCGCGATGAACACGCTGCGGGATATCCGCATTGATCGCGCCATCGCCTCGTCCAACATCATTGACCTGCCCGGCCCCTCGGATACGGGAGCCGTCGGTAACGTCGGGGCCGGTTCGGGGCGCTGAGCGATCAGTTCGTCGAAGCGCCCCGGGCCAGCGACCAGCCTGCCGCGAGCCAGCCGGCGATGAAGGCGAGGCCGCCCACCGGCGTGATGATGCCCACCCAGCGCGGCGCGCCGAGGGTCAGCGCGTAGAGGCTGCCCGAAAAGAGCACGATGCCCACAGCGAACAGGACGATCGCGGCCTTGCGTCCTCCACCCGCCGGCAAGCCCAGCGCGGCGGCGAACAAGGCCAGGGTGTGCCAGAAGTGGTACTCCACGCCGGTATGCCAGGTCTGCATGCCCTGTCCGTCGAGGAGTCCCCGCAGGGCATGGGCGCCAAAGGCGCCGAACACGACGGCGGTGGCGCCGGAAAGGGCCACGACCAGTGCCGTGGCGCCGTTGACACGATGTCGCATCATGGGGAATTCCTGTTTCCTGGAGCGGTGACGGCGGGACGTGTGGCGTATGCTTCGAACGATATCTCGCGGAGTGTCGCATGAAGTCGTCCCCATTCCGCAGGGTCGTACTGGCCCTGCTCGCCTTCGTCGCCCTGGCCAGCCTCGCCGGTTGCCAGCGCGAACCGCAACCCGAGTGGCGTCTGAACGATGTCTCGGGTCACCTGCCCGACCTGGATTTCCGCCTGGTGGACGACCAGGGCCGTAACGTCACCGGTGCGGACTACAAGGGCAAGGTCGCGATCCTTTATTTCGGCTACACCCATTGCCCGGATGTCTGCCCGCTCACGCTTACCCAGCTCCACGTGGTGCTCGATCGCCTCGGCCCGGCCGCCGAAAACGTGCGCATCCTGTTCGTCAGCGTGGATCCCAAGCGCGACACGCCATCGGTGATGCACAGCTATGTCACGGCGTTCGACAAGCGCGCAGTGGGCCTCAGCGGTCCCGATCCGGAACTGGAAAAACTCGCCAAGCGCTACCGTTCCGCGTTCTCGCGCGAACCCGACCGGGGTGACGGCAACTACGACGTCAGCCATAGCTCGGCGATCTTCATCTTCGATGCGCAGGGCAAGGCCCGCCTGCTCGCGACACCGTCCGCGTCGCAGGACGATATCGTCCACGACCTCACGCTGCTCACCTCGCTGGAGAACCATCCGTGATCCTTCGCCCGCTCGCTTTCGCGCTCGTCCTTGCCGCCGGCATCGTCCATGCCGCCGATAAACCGGTCGCCACGACATCGCCGGTGAAGGCCTCGGGCGGCTGGATCCGTGTGTTGCCAGGCGCGCTCCCCGCCGGCGGCTTTGTCACCTTCGAGAACACCTCGGATCGCGCGCTGTCGATCGTCTCGGCGACGAGCACCGACTACGGCGACGCGATGATCCATCGCAGCAGTACCGAAGGTGGCATGGGGCGCATGGAAATGGTCGACAGCGTACCGCTGCCGGCGAAGCAGACCACGGCATTCTCGCCGGGCGGCTATCACGTGATGCTGATGGACGCCAAACACCCCATCAAACCGGGCGATACGCTCACCGTAACGTTCAAGCTGTCCGACGGCGAGACGTTGCCCGTGAAGATGCTGGCACGCCCAGCGAACGCGACGGGCCCGAAAGACTAAAGCTGAATTCGACCGTAGGAGCGCGCTTGCGCGCGATGGGTGCTTGCGGCAAACCCCATCGCGCGCAAGCGCGCTCCTACCTGACGACGAACGTCGTCAACGGTTCGTGTACCTCGATGTCTTCCCGATAAAGCTCATCGACTCTCGCGGTATCCGGCCCGTGATGCAGCCAGGCATCCAGCTGATCGATGGCCACGGTATCGCCGAGCGCCACGACTTCGACGCTGCCATCCAGCAGATTGCGTGCATGCCCTGCGAGCCGGAGCGCCACCGCCTGCTCACGCGTGGACGCACGAAAGAACACGCCCTGCACCCGGCCCCTGACGATGAAGCGCACGGCCTTCATCTCATTTTCCTCCGACCATCGCCTCGTTGAGCTTCTTCGCATCCACGGGACCGACAAACCGCTTGGCGACATGGCCATCGGGCGCAATTAGGTACGTGGTGGGCAATCCCTGCGGCGGATCGAAATCCTTCGGCGGTTCGGTGACATCGACCTGGGCGATCGGGTAGCTGACCGGATGCTTCGCCACGAAGGCCTTGATGTCCTTCACGTCGGTGTCCTCAAAGGCGAGGCCGATGGCCGTGACGTTCTTGTGATCCTTCACGAAGCCGGAAATGTCCGGCATCTCCTTGATGCACGGCACGCACCAGGTGGCCCAGTAGTTCACGATCACCCACTTGCCGCGCTGCGCGGCGAGATCGAACGAGGTGCCGTCGATCGTGGTGACCTTGAGGGTAGGCGTGACGGCGGTGGCCATGGCCGGCGTGGCGACGGCAAGGGCCAGGGCGGCGGCGAAGCGCAGGATCATTCGATGGTGTCCTCGGCGGGGGATGGGACGGCATGGGGAGGGAAGAGTGTATCCAGCCGCGCCCCCAAGGTGGCGTCCAGCGCCAGCGCGAGGTTGTCCAGCAATACCAGCAGTTCGGCCGGAAGGCGGATACCCAGCCGCTCCACCTGTTCGCGCGGATGCAGCGGCAACCGGTACTGCGCGCAGCGATAGACCCGCATGAGTTCCGTGGCGTCGAGCGAACGGCTGAGCAACCAGCCGCCCGCTTCGCCGCGCTGGATCATGTCTGCCTTCTGCAGGTCATCGAAATAGCAGGTGATGGCGCCGGACGAAAGATAGGGCTCGCGCAGGCGGATCGTGGCGGGATCGACGCTTTCGCCCAGGCGCTGCGCCGCGACGAAATGCTGCAATACCACCAGCAGGCCGATGAACTCCGCACCGTCCGGCAGCGACTCGTGCGGCACCGTGTATTCGAACGCCGAGATGGACGCGGCGATCGACGCCCCGAGGATCACGATGATCCACGACAGGTAGATCCACAGCAGGAAAATGGGAATCGCCGCGAGCGCGCCGTAGATTTCCTCGTAGTTGGGCGATCGGCGGATGAACAGCGTGAAGCCCCAGCGCGCGATCTCGAACAGGACCGCGCCCAGCAACGCGCCGATGGCTGCGTGACGCCACGAGACGCGACGGTTCGGCACCATCGTATACATCAGCACCAGGGTGACGAAGGTGATGCCGAACGGCAGCGCATTGAGCAGACCGCCCTGCGTGGCGAGCTGATCCGCGGCCGCGTGCAGCATGGGCAACGCCGTGAGGTACGACGACAGCACGAGGCCACCCACCACCAGCACCGGACCCAGTGTCAGCGCCGCCCAGTAGAGCAGCAGGCGCGACGTCCAGCCGCGTGACTTGCGAACCCGCCAGATGCGGTTGAGGCGATCCTCGATGCTGATCATCATCGACACCGCGCTGAACAGCATCACCAACACGGAAATGCCCGTGAGCTGGCTGGCCTTGTCCGCGAAGGCGAGCATGTATTCCTGGATCTTCGCGCCCGTAGCGGGCACGAAATTGCGGAAGGCGTAGTCGGCGATGCTGCCGCGCCATTCCGCGAACACGGGAAACGCCGACAAGATGGCGAACACCGCCACCGTCAGGGGAACGAGCGAGACCAGCGTGGTGTAGGAAAGCGCGCCGGCGGTCTCGAAGCATTTGTCGTCGAGGAAACGCGACCACGTGAAACGGGTGAAGCTGAGGGTGCGTTCCCGATCGAAGCGCAACGGCATGTCCATCCTTATTTTCCCGAACGATTGGGAACGTGTGGCAGTTCTGCGAGACTAGCGCCTTCGAAAAGGCGACCATCCATGTCCCACGACGTTCTCGTACTCTACTACAGCCGTACGGGCCACACGGCCCAGCTCGCCCGCCTCGTGGCGCGCGGCATCGAGGAAGTACCGGGCATGCGTGCCCGCCTGCGCCAGGTACCGCCGGTGGCGCCGGTCACCGAGATCGCCATGCCGCCCGAGCCCGAGGAGGGCGCGCCCTACGTAACCCGGGCCGATCTGGTGGAATGCGTAGGCGTGGCGATGGGCAGCCCGACCCGGTTCGGCAACATGGCCGCGCCGCTGAAGCATTTCCTCGATACCACGGGCGCGGAATGGGCGTCCGGCGCCCTGGCCGGCAAGCCGGCGGCGCTGTTCACCTCCACCAGCACCATGCACGGCGGCCAGGAATCCACGCTGCTGACGATGGCCCTGCCCCTGCTCCATCACGGCATGCTGCTCGTGGGCATTCCCTTCACGGAACCTGCACTGAGCACCACCACCAGCGGTGGCACGCCTTATGGCGCGAGCCACGTTGCCGGTCACCGTGGCGACCAGGCCATCACCGAGGTGGAGCGCGAACTCGCGCGCGCCCTGGGTAAGCGCCTGGCCGACATCGCTCGCCGCCTCGGTACGCCTGCATGATGGCAACCGCGACCGTCACGCAGAAGACCGGCCTTGTCGCCTGGGCGGGGCTGCTGGCGGTGCAGGTGCTGTGGTACTCGCTGTACGTGCCCGTCTCGATTCCGCGCTGGGTGGCTTTCGCGCTCGCCGTGCCACCGCTGCTGCTGCCGCTGCTGGCACTGCCCAACGTCACGCGGGCGTTGCTGTGGGTCGGCATCCTGTCGTTGTTCTACTTCTGCCATGGCGTGTCGGAGACGTGGAGTTCCAGCGCCGATCGCTGGCTGGGCATCCTGGAGATCGCGTTCGCCCTGCTCCTTATCGGCACGCTCGGGGCCGGCGTCCGTCGACGCCGCTGATCGTTCGGCATACCGCCGGTACGCTTCCTGCGGCGATGTTGCGCAGCGTCTCGACCTCCACCGGTCGCCGGTGCAGGCTAGGCTGTGACTATCGACGACAGAGGACCGCACGATGGGATTCCTTCAGGACTCGCCGCGACTGGCCCACCCGTTCCGCAACGATCGCCTGCTAGGCGCCTGGCTCGCCCACACGTTGCCCGATGAACGCTTCTCGGCGACCACACCCGACCTCGTCGCACTGGGCGACTACGCCGTCGCGGCGTGGGACCGGCGCCAGCGCACGCCGCGCACGGAACCCGTCCTCACGAACTGGGATGCCTGGGGCGAGCGAGTCGACCGCATCGCCCTGACCCCTGCGTGGGAGGAAGGCCCAGGCATCACCACCCGACACGGTGTGCTTGCAGCGGGCCACGAAACGACGCCATGGGCGCGCACTGAGCAATTCGCCCGGGTCTACCTCTACCATCCGGCCAGCGAGTTCTATTGCTGCCCGCTCGCCATGACCGACGGTGCCGCCACCGCGATCCGAGCTTCAGGCAACCAGGCGCTTGTCGACCGCGCCCTGCCGCATTTCCTCAGCCGCGAAGCGTCCTCGTTCTGGCTCTCTGGCCAATGGATGACCGAAACACGGGGCGGCTCGGACGTGGGCCGCACGGAAACCGTCGCGCGCCGCGACGCCACCGGACAGTGGCGGCTTTACGGCCGCAAGTGGTTCAGCTCGGCCGTGGTCGGCGAAGCCGCCCTTGCGCTGGCGCGCCCCGAAGGCGCGGGTGCGGGAACCTCGGCGCTCGCGCTGTTCTATGTGGAAACCAAGGACGAACACGGCGCCTGGCAAGGCATCACGATCGACCGCCTCAAGAAGAAGCTGGGCACCCACGAACTGCCGACCGCCAAGATCCACCTCGACGGCCTCCCGGCGACGCCAGTCGGACCGCTGGAGCACGGCGTAAGGCAAGTCACGCCCATGCTCAATATCACGCGCACATGGAACGCCATCTGCGCGATCTCCAGCATGTCGCGCGCGATCGCGCTGGCCCGCGACTACGCCTACCGACGCCAGGCCTTCGGCGCCCACCTCATCGACCAGCCGCTGCATGCCCGCACCCTGGCCGACATGCAGGCGGAGTTCGAAGGGGCGTTCTCGCTCGCCTTTTATGTCGCCGAACTCTTGGGACGTACGGAACAGGGCGCCGCCTCGCCACGCGACACCGCCCTGCTGCGCCTGCTGACGCCCCTGGCCAAGCTGTGGACGGCCAAGGCGTCCATCGCCGTGGTGTCCGAGGCGCTGGAATGCTTCGGTGGTGCGGGCTACATCGAGGACACCGGCCTGCCCCAGTTGCTTCGCGACGCCCAGGTCTATGCGATCTGGGAGGGCACCACCAACGTCCTCTCCCTCGACATGCTGCGCGCCCTCGGCGCGGGCGGCCTGGCCCCGCTACGCGAAACCATCGGCACGCTGGTGCCTGCGGGATCGGACGCTTTGCGCCCCATCCATGCGGCCCTCGACGCCACGGAGGCCCTGCTCGGCGACGTCGCCGCTGACCGAAGCGCCTTGGAAGCCTCGGCTCGCGGCATCGCCTTCACGCTGGCCCGGACCATGGCAGCCGCGCTGCTCGTCCGCTCGGCGGGCTGGGGTGAGGCGGCCGGCGACGGACGCCCCATGGCCGCCTGCCGACGCTTCATCGCCCGGGGGCTGGACCGCCTGTTCCTGCCCGAGGGCGAGGACGACGCCATGCTCGCCCAGGACCGCCCTAGCGAGCCGACTGCCCGGAAGGTGTGGGCGGCCATGTAGAATGGCCGCCCCGCTCCACGCCAGCTCCAGGTCACGCCCATGCAGCACCTCACCATCGTCACCACCGGCGGCACCATCGACAAGGTCTACTTCGACGACAAGTCGGACTACCAGATCGGTTCGCCCCAGATCGGCGACATCCTTACCCAGCTCGGCGTGGCGTTCCGTTTCGACGTGATCCCCATCCTGCGCAAGGACAGCCTCCACGTCACCGATGAGGATCGCGCCCTCATGCGCAGCACCATCGAGGCTCAGCCGCATCGCCACGTGCTGGTCACGCATGGCACCGACACGATGGTGGAGACGGCCAAGGTGCTCGAAGGCATCCCGGGCAAGGTCATCGTGCTCACCGGTGCGCTCAATCCGGCCCGCTTCCAGGGGTCGGACGCCGTGTTCAACATCGGCTGCGCCGTGGGCGCGGTGCAGACGCTGGCCGAAGGCGTGTACATCGCCATGAACGGTCGCGTGTGGGACCCGAAGACGGTCCGCAAGAATCGCGAAGCCAACCGCTTCGAAGCGGTCTGAGCTCAGGGCGTCGCGCCGCGACGCTCTCGATCCTCCACCACCGCATCCACCGTCGCGCCTGCGTCCATGACACCGGCGCCACAGCCTTTCGGGCACCGCCCCTGCACGGGGCGCGCGTTGTCGACGAGCTGCTGCCCCACCTCGTCGACACCTATCGCCGGGTCGGCCGAGCGCATCAGCGCGACCAGCCCCGCCACCTGCGGCGCGGCCATCGACGTACCCGCCAGGTAACCGAACACCGGACGGGTTGCCACGGTTCGTCCCAGATCCAGCGCGGACACGATGTCGTCACCGCGAACGCCCGACTTCGAGCCGCCCGGGGCGGACAGCGTCAGGCCGTCGCCGTGATTGGAATACCAGGCCTGGGCGCCGTCACGCCCCAGCGCGCCCACCGAGACGACACCCGGACAGTTGGCGGGAGCGAAGGCGGACGCTTTTACTCCGTCGTTGCCCGCCGCCACCACGACCACGCTGCCCCGTTCACGCGCCGCAGTGATCGCCGTCGCCAGCGCTTCACCACACGCACCCTGACCGCCGAGACTCAGGTTGATCACATCGGCTCGACGTTCGACAGGAGGAACGCCTTCGACATCGCCACCTGACGCCCAGGTGATCGCGTCCACGATGTCCGATGTCCAGGCACCGCACATGCCGGCGACCCGAACGGGAAGCAGCATCGCCTCCGGCGCCACGCCAACCATGCCGTAGCGGTTGCCGCCACGCGCCATCGCCAGCCCGGCCACATGTGTGCCATGCCACGACGACGGACGCGCCAGCGACGAACCACAGTCGCCGGAATCGCGCCAATCGCCTTCGTCGGTCGGATCGGCATCACGTCCATCGCCGTCCCGCGCCTCATCGGCGTCGGACAGGAAGTCGTATCCCGGCAGCAGGCGTCCGGCGAACTCGGCATGCGGCACGATGCCCGAATCGATCACGGCCACGACGGCACCCACACCGCGCGTGTGGCGCCAGGCCACCTCGACATCCGTCCCGTAGCGAGGATCGTGCATGTACCACTGGCGACGCCATAGCGGATCGGGCATCGCGGTCAGCTGTAGCAAGCGGTCTTCTTCGATGGAGACGACGCCCGGCATCGCCGCCAGCGCGGACGGGTCGGCCGAGTCCTGTTCGTAGAGGGCGTCACCTGTGGCCAGGCGACGTATCGGTTGCACGGGCTCTCGCATCAGGGCGGCAGAACGACGGGCGCGTCCGTGAAGCGACGTCGTGGCCGGTGGCATGTAGTCCGGGGCAAAACGCACGATGAAGCGGGTCGTCGCGAACGTGTCGGTGGTGCATGACACGGTCAAGGCGATGGCGAGTGTCGATACGAAGCGGCGCATGTGAGGTGTCCTTGAGGGAAACGGACGTCACACGTTAGTTATGGCTTCTATCCTGGGGGATCGTCTTCGCCTGAGGGGTCGTGTCGGTGGGTTATTTGGCGGGGTAGTGGGCGGCTTCCATACTTCGTGGGCTGTCGCGCGCAAGGCGCGCTCCTACAAGGGAGCGAGGCTGCTCTTTTAGGAGCGCGCCCTACGCGCGACCGGTCCAGAAATATCAAAGCACGGCAGACTCACGCCAGAGGTCGGTGCCGCCGTCGACCGCGTAACGGTCGATCTCGACCAGTTCCTCCGTCGAGAACGACAGCTTCGACAGCGCACCAAGGGAGTTGTCGAGCTGCTCGACGGTGCGCGCACCGATGAGGGCCGACATCACGCGCGGATCGCGCAGCACCCAGGCGATTGCCATCTGGGCCAGCGTCTGGCCGCGGCGTTCGGCGATGGCGTTGAGCGCGCGGATGCGGTCGAGGTTCTCGCCGCTGAGCATGTTCTTTCGGAACGAGCCGTCACGCGTGACGCGCGCATCCGACGGCACGCCACCGAGGTACTTCGATGTCAGCAGACCCTGCGCCAGCGGCGAGAAGGCGATGCATCCCGTGCCCAGTTCTTCCAGTGTGTCGAGCAGGCCGTTCTCGATCCAGCGGTTGAACATCGAGTAGTTCGGCTGGTGGATGAAGAGCGGCACCTTTTCTTCGGCGAGAATCGCGGCGGCCTTGCGGGTCAGTTCGGGCGAATAGCTCGAAATGCCGACATAAAGAGCCTTGCCCTGGCGATGGATATGGGTGAGCGCGCGCATGGTCTCTTCCAGCGGCGTGTCGGGATCGACACGGTGCGAATAGAAGATGTCCACATAGTCCAGCCCCATGCGACGCAGGGACTGATCGAGACTGGCGACGAGGTACTTGCGGCTGCCACCGATGCCGCCATACGGACCGGGCCACATGTCCCAGCCGGCCTTGGTGGAAATGATCAGCTCGTCGCGATACGGCGCGAAATCGCTCGCCAGTACGCGGCCGAAGTTCTCTTCGGCCGAACCTGCCGGCGGACCGTAGTTGTTGGCAAGGTCGAAATGCGTGACACCGCGGTCGAACGCGCGGCGCAGGATGGCACGACCGGTCTCGAATACATCGGTGCCACCGAAGTTCTGCCAAAGGCCAAGGGAGATCGCCGGCAGGTCGATGCCGCTCCTGCCGCAACGGCGGTAGGGCATGATGTCGTCGTAGCGATCGGAGGCGGCGCGGTAGGACATGGAGAAACTCCCGTAGACAAGGCCGCCATCGTAGCAACGCCGCTCACCTGCGTACCGGCCGGCCATTCAAGGCAACGATGAGCCGGGCTCAACAAAAGCGCCTCACCCCCGCGGTTGTAGGAGCGCGCTTGCGCGCGATTCAGGGTTACCGCGAGCCCCATCGCGCGCAAGCGCGCTCCTACAGACACAAAAAAGCCCGGGCGTCAGCCGCCCGGGCTTTTTATCGTGCTTGCGTACGATTTACTGGACAGCCTTCAGCGTGACGCCCGTGAACGCCGAGTAGCCACGCACCTTGATGTAGTACGTGCCGGGGGTCGACACGGTCAGGGTGCAGGTCTCGTTGTTGCCGGCGACGTACGGACGGCAGTCGTAGGTCGTCGTGGTCGGGGCGGCGCCACGACGCACGTACAGGTCGGCGTCGCCGGTGCCACCGGCGATCGACACGACGAGGGTACCCGCCGCCGCGTTCACCGAGTAGCTCAGCTCCTGGTTAGCGCTACCGGCCAGGCCGGTCTGGTTCAGCAGCACGGTACCACCGGTGCCACCCGAGCAGCTCACGCCCACCGCCGCGAAGGCGGAGGTCACGTCGGCCTTGGTGAAGCCAAGGTCCTGCGCGGCGGTTTCGACACCGCAAGCGCCGCTGTTGAAGGTGCTGTTGGCCTGCCAGTAGAGCTTGTTGGCGCGAGCCATGGCCTGGAAGGCGGTCTTGGTGTTCCAACCAGTCTTCTTGGCCAGCAGGCAGAACGCCTTGTTGTACACACCCGAGGAGTAGTGCACATCGAGGCTGCTGGTGTAGTTGGCGGCGTTGTCGATCGAGCGACCGTCCTGGGTCGGGTTGCACATGTAGCGCAGCGCACCGTTGCCCTTGAAGATCTCGGCACCCACCAGCCAGTCGTTCACACCGTTGCGGTCGTAGTACTCGACCGTCTCGCCGGCCATGTCCGAGAAGGCTTCGTTCATGCCACCGGACTGGCCGCTGTAGGTCAGGTTCGAGTTCTGCTCGGTGTAGCCATGGCTGATTTCATGGCCGGTCACGTCGAGCGCCACCAGCGGATAGAACGTGCTGGCACCGTCGCCGAAGGTCATCGAGCTGCCGTCCCAGAAGGCATTCTCGTAGCTGGTGCCGTAGTGCACCTTCATGACCAGCACCATGTTCAACGGCGGCGCGCCGTTGTAAGCCTGGTACATGTCGTGGACCACGCCACCGAAGTGGTGCGCATCATTGATCGGGCCGTAGGCACCGTTGATGGCGTCACCGCTGGAGTTCGGGCAGGTGAAGGTCCACAGCGTGCCGGAGCCCGACGTGGCGTGGTTCATGTTGTACGAACGCACGTTCGCGTTCTGCGCCGTACAGCTCGTACCCGACTGGGTCACGTCGAGGTAGGCCAGTCCGTTGGCGCCCCAGGTGTACTGGCCGGTCTTCTGGTTGCCGCCCGGGCCGGTGGCGTTCGCGTAGGTCAGGCCGTCCCACTGCGAGATGATCTCGCCGGTGTTGGCATCGACGAAGGCCGTCGGACGCGACGGATGGTCACCGCCGACGAAGAACGAGGTGAGGTAGACCAGACGGGCGGGCGCGCCGTCCTGCGGATAGACGTAGAGATCGGCCTTCGCGTTTTCCGGCTTGGCGGCGCTCAAGGCGGTGGCGTTGCGGGCCAGCGTAGCGATGGCGCGGGTCTGGTCGAGCTTCGGCGACACCGAAGCGATATCGACCTGCAGGTCGGACGAGACCACGCCGTTGGCGACGAGGGCATTGCCCTGGGCATCCTGTTCCACGGCGATGGTGTGGCCGAAGACCGGCACACCCTTGAAGGTCTGCTGCATGCGGACGGTCTGGGTTCCCCGGACGGTGGGTGCCGACGCCTTGGCGACGAAACCGTTGTCCGACGACAGACCCAGTTTCACGGCCAGCTGCGATACCGGTGCGGCGCCCAGGCTCTGTGCCTGGAGCGCCTGCTCCGATGCCGCCGAGGCGATTGACGTACCCGCGATCGCCAGCGAGGCGACAAGGAGTTTCAAGCGAACATGACGTGCCATTACGTTCCTCCTCCAGGAAAGGGCCGCACGAAACCATTGCGGTCGGCGGACCACATTCCGAAACGATATGAAAGTCGCGCCGGATGGCGCGAAGCCCGTACAGATGCAGCAAACCCCGTGCTGATCCGATGCGCCGCCTTTTTCCTGTAGTCCCTCGCAAGAGCGGAGCGGAACCGGAACAAGGGCACATCGGCGATGCGTCGCGTCGATGCCCCACGGAGCCGACCGCTGGCCTCCCCGCCAGCAGTCCTTGTCAACCTAGCGCAAGTTATCGCGGACGACTACCTAGGGATTTCCCTAGTCATGGGAAAAAAGCGATGCTAGACACATCGCCGTCGCACGAACTTGCCGTTAAAGGGGAAAGGTCCATGATCGACACGACGACAGCGGCCGACGATCTTCACGATCGTGCGCCGCGCGTACGCGCCTCGTTCCGACTGACGTCGGAGCGCCATCTTGTCGATCACCTCAAGGACGAGTTCGGTTTCGACGCGGCGCGCACCTGGCAAAAGGGCGACCTGGACGACACGCGCATCAACCAGCGACGCGCCCACGGCTGGTGCCTGCCCATGCCCGAATGCGCCACTTACTCTACCGACACGGCGTTGCGTGAACTGCTCGACGCGTTGCGCCCGCGCCAGGACGCCATCGTCGCGGCCATACGCGCCCTGGAACTGGACGCGCACTTCCACCTCGAGGTGGACGTACACCCGGGCCACCTTCCCGCCTGTTTCTGGTCGGAAGGAAACATCCGTGGCGTGGCCGCCTACGGCGCATCGCTGCATGCGCAGCTTTTCGACGCACCGTCGGAACGGCGGGTGGATCAGAGCATGCCGGTTTCGAGCTTGGCGGCATCCGACATCATGGCGTGATTCCAGGGCGGGTCGAACACGAGATCGACATCCGCCTCGATCACGGTGGGAATCATCTCCAGCTTGGTCCGCACATCGTCCACGAGGATATCGCCCATGCCGCAACCGGGCGCGGTCAAGGTCATCTTCACGTAGGCCTTGCGGCCGCCTTCTTCGCTGGTTTCCAGGCTGACGTCGTAGACCAGTCCCAGCTCCACCACGTTGATGGGAATCTCAGGGTCGAAGCAGGTGCGCAACTGCTGCCACACGAGCTTTTCCACGTCCTCGTCGGAGGCGTCGTCAGGCAGCTCGATCGGGCGCGGCGGCTCCTTGCCCAGCGCATCAGCGTCGTTGCCGGCGATGCGGAACAGGTTGCCTTCCACGTAGACGGTAAAGCTGCCGCCCAGGGCCTGGGTGATGTAGCCGATCTGCCCGGCCGGGAGCGTGACCGTCTCTCCCTGGGGCACCATGACCGCCTGGCAGTCGCGCTCTAGGGTGAAGGGTTCGCTGCTGAGGCTGAAACCGCTCATGAAAATCCTGTGGGGGGCCGCGCCGCGGCCGCGAAGTCGACAATTATGCGCTGGCAGGTGGCCTGCCGTAAGCGTTTTCCTACAGGTCGGGGCGAGGGCCTCGCCGCTCAAGGGCACGATCCGCCCACAGCGGCTATGATGCGCGCTTTGCCCGGATTCCCCATCCATGCCCATCCCGAGCCCGATCCATGGCGGTTGATCCCGCCCGCCGCCTCGCCAGCGTGCTGTTTGGCGCTGTCTGCGCCGTGGTGTTCGGCTTCGCGGCCGGTGTCGTCTGGATGGTCCCCTGCATGATGTTCGGGCGTGCCCTACCCTCCCTGGTGCTCCCGGCCGGGTGGTTGCTCGGGTTGGTGGTGCGCCGCTGGCTGCGCTTCGATGGTGTCCTGGGCGCGACGCTGGCGGCCCTGGCCACCCTGGTGGCCGCCGCTTATACGGCCTGCCTCGTCGTGGCCGCCACCATTTCCGGCATGATGGGCGTCGGCTTCGTCCAGGCCATCGCCGACGCCGGCCCGGGCATGCTGCTGGGGCTGGCGCGGATCGCACAGGGCCCCTCGGAACTGGGACTCTACGTGGCTGGCGCACTGCTGGCCGCCATCACCGCCCTGCCCATCAAACGCTCCCGCGCCTGACTTCATGACCGGTAAATGCCGCCTCGATCAGGATAAACGCAAGAAATCCCGTCAACCGGCGCTGGCCGATCGCGTTTAGCGGAGTGAACCAAGGCGTTATGGAGCACGAGGATGGCAAGACTGACGAAACGGACGACGCCGTGAACGGCTCGCTCGCGCTCGACACCGCCTCGCTCGAGGACATCCGCGACGTTCCCGCGAACATGAACGCTTTCCTGGCGGGCATCGAGCGTCGGGCATGGCGCATGGCGGAAATCCACCTGGGCAACCGTGACGACGCGATGGATGCCGTCCAGGACGCCATGCTCCGCCTCGTCAGGCACTACGGCGAAAAGCCCGCTGGCGAGTGGACTCCATTGTTCTGGGGCATCCTCCGCCGCCGCATCGTCGATTTGCAGCGCCGTCGGAAGGTCCGCTCGATCGTGGTCGGCTGGATCGGCGGTGGCCGGGACGACGAAGGCGACGAACTGCCCAGCTGGGATCCGGCCGACGACGCGCCCGACCCCTCGGCGCGATTGCAGGACTCGCAGGCCTACTCCGACATTGTCGGTGCCCTGCGCAGGCTGCCCAGGAGCAAGCGAGAGGCCTTAACCTTCCGCGTGATGGAAGGTCTCGACGTGGCGGAAACGGCCGCCGCGATGGGCTGCTCGGATGGCAGCGTGAAGACACACCTTTCGCGCGCGATGCATGCGCTGCGCGATCAACTGGAGGCATGGCGATGAGCCAGTACGATCGAAACATCGAACGTCGCGCCCGGGAGCTTTACCTGCGGGCCAGCCGGGACGTGGATCCGGCGACGGCTGGGCGCCTGCGCGCCGCCCGCCGCACCGCCATGGCCGGCCCCCGCGAATCCATGGCCCGACGCCTGCTGATTCCGGCCAGCGCCTTTGCCATGGTCGCCCTTGCCACCCTCATGGTCTGGCAGCCGGGTGGTGGCGGCAACGCCGTGGAATCCTCGGCCATCGGCCAAGTGATGGAAAGCGAGTCGCCGAGCGACCTCCCGCCCGATGCCGACAGCGCCGATCCGAGCCTGTACCAGAACCTGCAGTTCTACAGCTGGCTGGCCTACAACGACGCCCCGTCGTCGTCTTCGCACAAGTGATAGCCATGCGTCGCCTCGCTCTACCGCTCACCGTGCTGCTCGTCTTCGCCGCGCCCCTGGCGGCAGACGCGCAGGACCGGCCGCCCCCGCCGTCACATGGCGAGATGCAGCCACCTGCGGGTCCGTTGCCGTCGCCGCGCGCGTGGAAGGACCTCTCGCCGCAGGATCAGGACATCCTCAAACCGCTCGAGCACGACTGGGACGGCTTCAAGCCCGAAAAGCAGTCGCGCTTCCTGGGTAAGGCCCTGCAATGGCGCTCGTTGCCGTCCGACCGGCGCGCCGAGATCCGCGACCGCATCGACCACTGGCAGAAGATGACACCGGAAGAGCGGGCCCAGGCCCGGGCAAACCATGAGAAGTTCAAGGAACTGACGCCCGAGCAGCGCCAGAAGCTGCACGACGCCTTCGAACGCTTCAACCACCTCTCGCCGACGCAGCGCCAGGCGATCGAGGAAAAGTGGCGCAACCAGACGCCGGAACAGCGTCACCAGTGGGTCGACAACCTCGGCCCCAACGATGCCCTGCCGCCGCCTCCGCCGCCCCCGGGTGGGCAACCCCCACCGCATGGCGGTTATCCGCCGGCCCCGCCTCCCTCGGCCCGCTGAGCCCGGCCCACGGGCAGGCACCGGCCCAGCGGCGATGCGCTCCAGGCGGTAAGATGGGTGGATGAGCACATCTCCCCTCGACTTCCTCCTCGAGCGCCGCTCGGTCCCCTCGCGCCAGCTCACCGAACCGGCCCCGGACGACGCGCAGCTGCGTCGTCTCATCGATGCCGCGATCCGTGTGCCCGACCACGGCAAGCTCGATCCCTTCCGCATCCGCATCCTGCGCGGCGACGCCAAGCGCGAGTTCGGCCGACGGCTCGCCAGGCGCGCCGTAGAGGCCAATCCGGACCTCTCCGACGCCAAGCGCGACAAGGAGCGCAACCGCTACGAGCACGCGCCCCTGGTCCTCGTCGTCACGGCGAAGATCGACGGCGACAGCAAGGTGCCCGAGCTGGAGCAGCAGATCACGGCCGGGTGCGTAGCCTACAACCTCATGCTCGGCGTGCAGGCCCTGGATTTCGGCGCGCAGTGGCTCACCGGGTGGGCCGCCTACGATCGTGAGGTCGCCAAGCTGCTCGACATGAAGAAGAGTGAGCATGTCGTGGGCTTTTTGCACATCGGCACGCCGTCGATGGTGGCACCCGAACGCGAGCGCCCGCGCTACGACGACATCGTCAGCGAATGGACTCCGTGAGCGGCGATTCCCTCGTCCACCTGGTGGACGGCAGCCTCTATGTGTTTCGCGCCTGGCATTCGATGCCGGACGAGTTTCACGACCACGAAGGTCATCCGGTCAACGCCGTCCACGGCTTCACGCGGTTCCTTTGCGAACTGTTGGAACGCAGCCGGGCGGAGCATATCGCGGTGGCTTTCGACGCGTCGCTCACCACCTCGTTCCGCAACGCGATCTACCCCGCCTACAAGGCGAACCGCGAACTGCCGCCGCCTGATCTCGAACGCCAGTTCGGGGTGTGCCGGGAGATCGCCGCCGCGCTCGGCCTCACCGTCCTGAACGACCACCAGTACGAGGCCGACGATCTGATCGGCAGTGCCTTGTGGGGCCTGCGCGTGCACGGTTTCCGTGGCGTCATCGTCTCGGCGGACAAGGACTTCGGCCAACTCCTCGGCGAACACGACGAGCAATGGGATTTCGCCAAGAACGTGAGGTGGGGCCCCGCCGGGGTGTTCGAACGCCTGGGCGTGCATCCTCACCAGGTGGCCGACTACCTCGCCTTGTGCGGTGACGCCGTGGACAACATCCCCGGCGTACCCGGTATCGGTGCGAAGACCGCCGCCGCCCTGCTCGGTCACTTCGGCAGCCTCGACGCCGTGCTCGAACGCATCGACGAGGTGCCTTACCTGCGCATCCGTGGCGCCGCGGCTTGTGCGGCACGACTGCGCGAACATGCGGACCAGGCCTTGCTCTGCCGTCGCCTGACACGCATCGCGCTGGACATCGCCGTCGCCGAAACGGCGGACGCCCTGAGCCGCCGCCAAGGCGACGTCGCGACGATCGACGCCCTCTGCGAGCGTCTTCGCTTCGGCCCCCTGACCCGCACCCGCCTGCGCGCCCTCCTGTAGGAGCGCGCTGGCGCGCGATGGGATGTGCGACACGCCTGGATCGCGCGCCTGCGCGCCCCTACCGATAGGCGGGCGTCACATGGACGCGCTACCCTTGTCAGGATCGACCCCATCCGGAGCCGCCCATGCAGCACAGTCCCCTGCCCCACGCCTCGCCGATCCCCGACGATGCCAACCTGCCGGAGGAAACCCTGCACAAGGCCAAGTGGCTCACGCTGAAGAAGCGCGGTCGCTGGGAGTACGTCGAGCGCAACAACCCCGGCGGGGCCGTGATCATCCTGGCGGTGACGCCCGAAGATAAAGTCATCTTCGTCGAGCAATACCGCGTGTCGATCCTGAAGAACACCATCGAGATGCCGGCCGGCCTGGTCGGCGATCTGGCCGGGGCGGAAGACGAAGATGTCCTGGTGGCCGCCAAGCGGGAGCTGGAGGAAGAAACCGGCTACGCCTGCGGCCACATCGAGTTCGTCCATGAAGGCCCGTCCTCGTCCGGCATGAGCACCGAAATGATCGCCTTCGCTCGCGCCTGGGACCTCGTCAAGGTCGGTGCGGGCGGCGGCGACGAGACCGAGAACATCATCGTCCACGAAGTGCCCCGCACCGAGGCAGGCAAGTGGCTGTTCGACCGCGCCGCCGAGGGTTTCTCGATCGATGCCAAGCTCTTCGCGGGCCTCTGGTTCATCGACCACCCCGAGGCGCATACTCGCTGAGACGCCGAATCGGCTCGCCCACCCCGCCCAGAAAACCCGGGCGGGGCCGTTTTTCGGTCCTGTCAATTCTTGCCCCGTCCCCGTCCCCCGGTTAGCCTTTCCAATGGCCTACACCGGCGCCGTTCATGTCCGTCCGCTTCGCCCATCTTCACCTTCACAGCGAATACTCGCTGGTCGACTCGACGATCCGCATCAAGCAGCTGATCGCCGCGTGCGTGCGCGCCGGTATGCCGGCGGTCGCGCTCACGGACGAGAGCAACATGTTCGGCTTGGTGAAGTTCTACAAGCAGTGCGCGGCGGCGGGCATCAAGCCGATCGGTGGCTGCGATATCTGGGTCTCCAGCCCCGACGATCCGCGCCCCTGGCGGCTCACGCTGATCTGCCAGAACCGCGACGGTTACCTGAATCTCTCTCGCCTGGTCTCCCGTGCCTGGCGTGAAGGCCAGGGTACCGGCCGCGCGCTCGTCGACGCCGCCTGGATCACTCCGGACAGCGTGCATGGCCTGATCGCCATCGCCGGTCGCGAAAGCGAGGTAGGTCGTGCCGCCCTGGGCGCCGGGCTTCAAGCCGCGTCGGCCCGACTATCCTTCCTGCGCCGCCTGTTTCCGGAACGCCTCTACCTGGAGCTGACCCGCACGGGCCGCGACAACGAGGAAAACTGGATCCGTGCGGCGATGGCGCTGGCTGGCGAACACATGCTGCCCGTGATCGCCAGCAACGACGTCCGCTTTATCGAACGCGCCGGCTTCGAATCGCACGAGGCGCGTACCTGCATCAACCAGGGACGCGTGCTCGCCGACCCCAAGCGGCCGCGCGACTACAGCGAAGAGCAGTACTTCAAGTCCTCCGAGGACATGGAGGCCCTGTTCGCCGATATTCCCGAGGCGCTCGAGAACACCATCGAGCTGGCCAAGCGCTGCAACCTGGAACTGGAATTTGGCACGTACTACCTGCCGAACTTCCCGGTGCCCGAAGGCCACAACCTCGACACCTTCATCCGCGAACAGGCCCAGAAGGGTCTCGAGGAGCGCCTGGAGGCCAATCCACTGGCGGCTGGCAAGACGCGCGAGGACTACCAGGCGCGTCTGGACCGCGAAGTGGACGTCATCATCCGGATGGGCTTCCCCGGCTACTTCCTTATCGTGGCGGACTTCATCAACTGGGGTAAGCAAAATGGCATCCCCGTCGGCCCCGGCCGCGGTTCGGGTGCGGGTTCGCTCGTCGCCTGGGTGCTCAAGATCACCGACCTGGATCCGCTCCAGTTCGAGCTGCTGTTCGAGCGATTCCTCAACCCTGAACGCGTGTCGATGCCCGACTTCGACATCGACTTCTGCATGGATCGCCGCGATGAGGTGATCGACTACGTGTCGCGCAAGTACGGCCGCGACCACGTCAGCCAGATCATCACCTACGGTTCGATGGCCGCGAAAGCGGTGCTACGCGATTCCGGCCGCGTGCTCGGCATGGGCTACGGCCAGGTCGACCGCATCGCCAAGCTGATCCCCGCGCGCCCGCTCGACCTCACGCTGTCGTGCGCGTTGGGTCGTTCGGAAAAAGCGAAGAAAGAACCCGAGCGCATCGTCAAGGATTTCTGCGACCTCTACGAAAACGAAGAAGAGTCGCGCACCCTGATCGACCTGGCGCTGAGCCTGGAAGGCCTCACCCGAAACGCCGGCAAGCACGCCGGTGGCGTGGTGATCGCGCCGACGCCGCTGACCGACTTCGCCCCGCTCTATTGCGAACCCAGCGGCGAAGGCGTGGTGACGCAGTACGACAAGGACGACGTGGAAGCCGTGGGCCTGGTGAAGTTCGACTTCCTCGGCCTGCGCACGCTCACCATCATCGACTGGGCCGTGAAGGCCATCAATCGTCGCCGCGAGACCACGGGCGAAGAACCGCTGGTGATCGAGACGCTGCCGCTCGACGACCCCAAGGTCTACGATCTGCTGAAGAAGGCGCAGACCGTCGCTGTCTTCCAGCTCGAATCGCGCGGCATGCAGGGCATGCTCAAGGACGCCCAGGCCGACCGTTTCGAGGACATCATCGCGCTGGTGGCGTTGTACCGCCCCGGCCCCATGGACCTCATCCCCAGCTTCTGCGCCCGTAAACACGGCAAGGAAGCGGTGGAATACCCCGATCCGCGCGTCGAACCCATCCTGAAAGAGACCTACGGCATCATGGTCTACCAGGAGCAGGTGATGCAGATGGCGCAGATCGTGGGTGGCTACACCCTCGGTGGCGCCGACCTGCTTCGCCGTGCCATGGGTAAGAAGAAAGCCGAGGAGATGGTCAAGCATCGCGCCACCTTCCGCGAAGGTGCCGCGAAGGATGGCATCGACGGCGAGAAAGCCGATGCGATCTTCGACCTCATGGAGAAGTTCGCGGGCTACGGCTTCAACAAGTCGCACGCGGCCGCCTACGCACTGGTTTCCTACCAGACCGCCTGGCTGAAGGCGCATTACCCCGCCGAATTCATGGCGGCAACGATCTCCTCGGACATGGACAACACCGAAAAGGTGGTGACCTTCCTCGACGAGACGCGCGCCATCGGCATCAAGGTGCTGCCGCCGGACGTCAACGCGTCCGAGTGGATGTTCGAAGCGGTGGAATCGCGCGTGGTCCGCTACGGCCTGGGCGCGATCAAGGGTGTGGGCCAGGGCATCTGCGAGGAGATCGCCGCCGAGCGCAAGGCGCGTGGTCCCTTCAAGGGCCTGGTCGACTTCTGCCAGCGCATCGGTTCGAACAAGCTCAACAAACGCGTGATGGAAGCGCTGGTACAGTCCGGCGCGCTCGATGCGCTTGGCGAGAACCGCGCTACGCTCGTGATGCACATCCCCGAGGCGATGCGTGCGGCCGACCAGGAAGCCAAGAACCGTGTGTCGGGCCAGGTCGACATCTTCGGTAGCGCCTTCGGCGACGCCGAGGCGCCCAGCATCATCGAGCTGTCGGGCTCGATGCCCGAATGGCCGCTCGAACAGCTCCTGCAAGGCGAGCACACCACGCTGGGACATTACCTTTCCGGTCATCCCACCGATCCATGGAAGGCCGAACTCGGCCAGCTTTCTAGCTGCCCCATCGGCGAGATTCCCCAGCGTTACCAGCCGCCCCGCCCTCGTCGTAACGATGACGACGAAGGCGCCAGCCGCTTCCGCCGTGGCCCGGAAACACCGTGGACGGTGGCGGGCATGGTCGTCGGCATGCGCAAGCGTGGTGACAGCGACGCCTTCGTGCAGATCGAGGATTCAACGGGCCTGCTGGAAACCAGCTTCTTCCGTGAAGTCTTCACCGACGCGGCGCCGCTGCTCACGCGCGGCAACATGATCGTGATCGAAGGTGGCCTGCGCATCGACGATTTCGCGGGCGGCTACCAACTGCGCGCTCGCAAGGCCTACTCGCTCTCCGATGCGATGGAGCACTTCGGCCGCCTGCTGACGCTGAAACTCAACGGCGTCGACCCCGATTTCCCGAAACACCTGAAGCAGGCGCTCATGGGGTATCGCGGCGGACGCACGCCACTGCTGCTGGCTGGCTACCGCAACGAGGTCGGCCAGGCCAGCATGGAGCTGGGCGACGCCTGGCGCGTCCGTGCCCTGCCCGACCTCGTACGCACGCTACGGACCCTGCCTGGGGTGCTTGGCACGGAACTGCGCCTGGTCCGCCCGTCGGACTAGGTTGTCTCCCACTAGCTGGTGCAGACTCACGGAAGACACCGCGAGTCTTTTGCCCCCTTTGTTTCCATCCCGCCTGAAGACGACTTTCAGGCGGGCTCCTTCGGGCACCGACGAAACTCTCATGCCCAGTGCATAGTCTCGCCATGGCGAGCCATCGGGCACCACGGTCATTCCTCGGGACTCCAGAAGGTCACCGTTCGGGGCAAACAGTAGTAAACCAACCGAGAGGGTGCCTCCGGGGGCATCGAGATTCGCCACGGCGAATCGCAGTGCGAAATTACCCCGCTGCTGGGGTCCGATATCCATCGCACTCAGCTCCTGCCAGATGGCGTGCCCATTCGCCGGCAAGACGGAGCCCCAGCGCCCATCGTGCTCGATGCCGAGGTTGTTGTAGCGATCGGTCGCACTCCAGTAAGCAAGGTGACTCCATCGCAACGCGCGCGTACCGACGTTCCGAAGTTCCGTGAAATCCCCATTTTTCAGGAGAAGGCTGCACTCCCCTCTGAACGTCTCCTCCGCATGCGGCGGGCAAGGCGTCGCTATGACGCCGCTGCAACCCAGGGCGAAAAAACTCGCCATGCACCACGCCCGATACCGGCGCGTCCTGATCCTTGTCATACCCATGCTCCCTACTCGTGCCATCTCGTTAGTCATGCATGCCATACGGTCAGTCACCGAAATCGAAATCGACGACTGGCTGAGTCAATACCGTGCGATGGAGCGTCACGCCATGCAGGGCGAATTGTCGCCCGGACAGGTTCTCCAGCACGATCGTCATCGACTTCGCGGCGGGAAAAGGCGTGGCGTTCACCTCCAGCTTCATTTCGCCCTTTTGCTCCATCTCCGCTGAACCATTCGCCACGACCTGGGAACTCGCGAGAACATGGCGGTTCTCGTCTCTCAGCAAGACACGTAACTTCAGTGATGAGGCGTCATCAGGTAATCCGTAGGAGGCACGAACCGTATAGACGACGCCCTTCGGCGCGCGTGCGTAGACCACCTCGGGTGTGCCCAGGTCGAGGGTCTGGAAAACTAGGTCACCGGGCTTGTCCAACTCGAAAGGTCGCACAAAGTGACGCTTCGCATGGCTGCCGCCCATCCGCTCGCGGTAGGTCCACGGTTCGATGTGATCCTCGATGGTATGTGTCGGCGAGAGATTGAACTTGAGCAGCGCATCGTCGTGTTTGTGCACATCGCCCGCCGGGCCGCCGAAATTACCGTTAGGCACGGCAACGACGTACGTCTGTTGATATGGAATGCCGCCCACGGCATGGCCGGAGAAGGACATCAGCGCCAGGGGAGCGACCAGCATGGCCGCCACGAGGTCATGTCTTTGCATGTCGATCTTCCTGTTCAGTGAAACGAGGTCAGCCACGACCTATCCGCCGCCTCGTCGGCACGTACGATCTCCACACCTTTCACCGCGACCGGGCCATCGGCCGCCTCCACGTTCACCTCGACCTGGATCGCGTCGGCCGTCTCTCCGGCGGGAACGAGCACCCAGGTGAGCACGGTCCTGCCGATACCGCCCGGCGTCGGCCGTCCGATGGTCGCGCCCCCTTCCGATGCGTCCAGCGACACGCCACGACGCTGCACGCTCGCCTTCAAACCGACACGGGCTGCGCCACGGACCGGATCCACATGAGCACGGACGGCATACACCACGTCGTGCATCGGCGGCAGGTCCTGCGCCGGCAGGGGAATCACCTGCGAGAGGCCGTCACCGGGGTGCCCGATGGCGAAGGACGTTTCGGCCGTACCGTGCTGGTAGCGATGACCGCTGCCATCCACGTAGTGCCACGGCGCGACATGCTCGGCCACGCTGTGTCGAAGCGGCTCCGGCTCCCAGGCACCACCCCACGACGCCCTGTGGAAGAGTGCATCGTCGAACGGTCCGGCCAACGAGCCATTGGGAACATCGACGCGACACGTGTCGCTCCATGCCGCGCCCTCGCACGATGGCAAACGGTCGATCGCGGCGGCTTGCGCCGTGCCGACGGAAAGGGCGATGGCCGCGTAGCAGACTACGCGAGTGATGTGCATGTTCTTTTTCATGATGTCGTTCCTTCGACAGATGAGAGGGTCAGGGAGACCAGCGTCTGATGCGTGACGCCGTGGGATCAGGTTGCAGTTCGGGTACATAGGCGTCGGGATGAGCGCGAACGATGAACACGTCATCGATCGATGTCGCGCCCCAACCCGCCTGGACGGCGATGGAAATGCGCAGGTCGGTCGCCATGACGCCTACCGGCGCTTCCACCCAGCCCACCAGCTCACGCGACGCCGTGCTTGACGGCGATCGCAGTTGCACCGTCCGATTAGTGGATGCCACAGCGCGATCGGTGTCGAGCAACGTCAGCTCCATGCGTACGTCGTTGGCGCCGCTCCAGGCGCCGACATGCGCATGCACGGTGTAACCGACGGTACCGCGTGCGGGCGGCAACGCGATCGACTGGGTGATGGCGTCGCCGACGCTCTTGAGAACGATATCGTCGGCGGCTTCGGCCAAGGCGTATCCCGTACCGGCATGGTCGAGGTACACCCATGGCGAGATGTGCTCCGCGACACTGTGCGGCCATCGCCAGAACTTCAGCGGTTCGTATCCATGGGTGTACACGCCATCGTCTTCCGGCCCTTCGAAGTCGCCGTTGGGTACCGCGATGCGACAGGTTCGTTCAACCGATACGCTCTCGCAGGTGGGCAAGCGCCCCACGCCGGGATGCCAGGGCACGTCGTTGGACGCCGCATGGAGGCCGGTGGTGCCACATAGGCCGAATAGGATCGAGAGAGTCGTTCTTTTCATCATCGTCTCGCCCCTCATCCGTCAGGATTCAATTCAGCCAGCATGGCGTCCGCCGGCGAGCGAACCAGGAAAACGTCGTCCACGACGACGGGGGCTCGTCCGCCCTTCGCGGCACCTGCGGCGATGTACAACACCCCCGTCCTTGCCTGGGTCGCGGGAACGATCAACGAGGCAAGCACTTCCTGTCGCGGTGCACCGACACCCCGCGATACCGCCTCATAGCGGATGCTTCGATCCACTGTCGATGTGCCGTCGGTCAGGAACAGGCCGATCGCGGCGTCGGCGATGTCGATGTCTCCTCGTGCATGGGCATGCAAGGTGTAGCGCACGTCGCCTCGCGTACCGGCTGGCAGGATGTCCTTCAACGCATAACGCTGGCTCACGCGATCACCCGGCGAACGAAGCATGAGCGAGGTTCCGCTTGCCGGACCATCGAGCCAGGCCGCATTCGACGACGTGGCGTAGTGCCATGGAGCCAGATGCGCCCGGATCGAGTGCGTGCCCGGATGGACCGACCACCATGAGAATTCACCATGGTTGTAAGGGTCGCCAGCGGGGCCAGCGAAATCGCCATTGGCGACGTCGACGATACAGGTATCCGTCCAGGTCGCTCCTGCGCACGAGGGCAACGCGGACAGCCGCGCATGACCCGGCACGTCCGCCGCGACGGCCGCACAGGAGATACCGGCCACGCACAGGCCGCTCAGGAGGGCTCGCCGCCCTGTCCTTTTCATTGGGATCGATTCCTTTCGTAGGGGAGATGACCACGGCGCGCTGGGGATACGGCCATGGCATGCGGAAGGCGTCCGCGGAATGCATTGAAACAGGCGACGTCAGCCTTTTGGGCGCGGACTACCCATTGCAGGAAAAAGGACTACACGCAAAGACGTAATAGGCCCCGCCCGATGCTCCCCGACCGGCCCGGAGTCTGGCCGACCATGAATAATCTCAACAGGTTCATTGACTTGCGAACGCATGGCCGACCATACTGCCGCGCACACCACCCCGGTCGCAGGGCGGCTATAATGACCGGTCTTGCCCGGATGCTCCGTATTCCATGAATCCCAACTTCCTCGATTTCGAACAACCCATCGCCGAACTGGAAGCGAAGATCGAAGAACTCCGCCATGCCAGCAGCGGCCAGGCGTTCAACATCGATGAGGAAGTGTCCCGGCTGCGCGAAAAGCTCAAGCTGAAGACGGCCGAGATCTTCCGCAATCTCGCACCCTGGCAAGTCAGCCAGGTGTCGCGCCACCCTGGGCGGCCCTACACGCTCGACTACATCCAGGGCATGTGCGAGGAATTCCACGAGCTCAAGGGCGACCGCATGTTCGCGGACGACCAGGCCATCGTCGGTGGCCTCGCCCGCATCAATGGCCGCTCGATCATGATCGTCGGCCACCAGAAGGGCCGCGACACCAAGTCGAAGGTCAAGCGCAACTTCGGCATGCCCCGTCCCGAGGGTTATCGCAAGGCGCTGCGCCTGTTCAAGATGGCGGAACGCTTCAACATCCCCGTCTTCACCTTCATCGACACCGCGGGTGCGTGGCCCGGCATCAATGCCGAGGAACGCGGCCAGTCGGAAGCCATCGCGCGCAACCTGCTCGAAATGGCCGAACTGCGCGTGCCCATCGTCTGCACCGTGACGGGCGAAGGCGGCTCCGGTGGCGCGCTCGCCATCGGCGTGGGCGATCGCACCCTGATGCTCCAGTACTCCACCTATTCGGTCATCACGCCCGAAGGCTGCGCCTCGATCCTCTGGAAGAGCGCCGACAAAGCCAAGGACGCCGCCGAGGTCATGGGCCTCACGGCGCCTCGCCTGCTCGAGAACGGGCTCATCGACAAGATCGTGCGCGAGCCGCTGGGTGGTGCCCACCGCAATCCGCAGGCCATGGCGGTCCGCCTCAAGGCGGTGCTGCTCAACCAGCTCGACGAGCTGGAAGCCCTGTCGGTCGACGCCCTGCTGGAGCAGCGCTACCAGCGCCTGCGCCGCTACGGCGCCTTCACCGAGTAAGCCGCCTCCGCTTGATCACATCCGCCCCGTTCATCGGGGCGGATGCGTTTCACGGGTACGCCAACGGCCCCACGCGGACGTGACGCCTCTGCCTGTACCATCGCCGCATCCCATCCTGTGGAGCCGGCCATGGCCACCGACGTCACCGACAAGCTCGCCGTGCTGATCGATGCCGACAACGCGCGTCCCGCGATCGTCGATGGACTTCTCGCCGAAATCGCCAAGTACGGCACCGCCCACGTCAAGCGCATCTATGGCGACTGGACCGGACCCAATCTCAATGGCTGGAAGAGCGCGCTGCTCAACCATTCCATCCAGCCGATCCAGCAGTTCGCCTATACCTCGGGCAAGAACGCCACCGATTCGGCGATGATCATCGACGCGATGGACCTGCTGTATTCGGAACGCTTCGACGGCTTCTGCATCGTCTCCAGCGACAGCGACTTCACGCGCCTCGCCTCGCGCATTCGCGAAGCCGGATTGATGGTCTACGGCTTCGGCGAGACCAAGACACCCAAGCCCTTCGTTTCTGCTTGCGACAAGTTCATCTACACCGAAGTGCTCGTTGGCACGGAGGAGGATGAAGACGAGGCGATGCCGGCGCCACGCACGGCGAACGAACTGCGTGGCGATTCCCGCCTGATGAACCTGCTGCGCAACGCGATCGGCGCCGCCTCGGATGAGCACGGCTGGGCGGCGCTCGGCGGCGTCGGCAGCATCCTCAGCAAGCGCTCGCCTGATTTCGATTCGCGCAACTACGGCTATGCCAAGCTCAGTGGCCTGATCAGCGGCATCGGCCTGTTCGACGTGGAAGAGCGCCAGTTCGGCAATGCCAAGCACCTTTACATCCGCCAGCGCGCCAAGGGCAAATGAGTCGTACGTTATCCGCCCATCTCATCGCCCGGCTCGACGGCGTGGCGGCCATTCCGCTGGTGGTGGCCTACAGCGGCGGTCCCGATTCCACGGCGTTGCTCCACGCCCTGGCGACGCTACCGTCGCGACCGACGCTGCGCGCGATCCATATCGATCACGGCCTGCATGCCGAGAGCGGACTGTGGGCAATGCATTGCCGCCGATTCTGCGAATCGCTGGGCGTGCCGCTCGCGGTGCGCCGTGTCGCCGTGGATCTCACCACGGGCGAAGGCATGGAGGCTGCCGCGCGTCACGCGCGCCGCGCCGCGTTCGTCGCCGAACTGGCACCCGGCGAACGCCTTGTGCTGGCCCATCACCGCGACGACCAGGTCGAAACTGTGCTGCTCAAGCTGCTGCGTGGTGCGGGCCCGGAAGGGCTGGGCGGTATGCGCGAGTTACGCCCGCTCGGTGCGGGGGAACAGTGGCGCCCGCTGCTGGACCTGCCCAGGCAGGCGCTGCTCGCCCACGTCGCCAGCCATGCGCTGGACACCGTGCACGACCCCTCCAATGACGATCCGCGTGTCGCCCGCGCCTACCTGCGGTCCAGCGTGATGCCCGCGCTGGCTTCGCTCTGGCCACAGGCCGCGCGCAGCATCGTGCACAGCGCACGACTCTGCCGTGAGGCGGCGGACACCCTCGAAGAGGCCTGGGCCGTCGATCTCGCCTCGCTGAAGGCAGCCGATGGCAGTCTCGACGCGGCCGCCTGGCTGGCCCTGCCTCCCGCCCGACGCGCACCGGCCCTGGATCGCTGGCTGCACGACGCCGGGCTCGAAGCGCCCACCACCGCGCAACGCGACGCGTTGGAACGACAGGTCGGCGAAGCCTCGATCGGCCGCCTGCCCATCGTCGGCTGGCAGGGCACCGAGGTGCGGATGTGGCGTGGGCGGCTGTGGGCGCTACGACGCCCGCGCTCTTTCTCCCAGGCCTGGACCGCGCCATGGCGAGGTGAGGCGCTGGATCTTCCCGGTGGCGGGCGTCTTGCGCTTACCCACGGGCGCCTCCCTCATGCGCTGACGGTCCGCTATCGACACGGCGGCGAAACCCTCCGCCCAGTCGGCGACCGGCACACCCGCGAACTGCGCGACCTGTTCCAGCGCGACGGCGTGCCACCGTGGGAGCGGCCGTGCATGCCCATCGTGGTCGATGCGGACGACCGCGTCCTCGCCGTCGCCGACCGCTGGCTCACGGATGAGGCCCTGGCATTGTTCGACGTCGCAGGTGGCCGCCCAGTCTGGCGACGGTACGACCAGCCGGGCTGAGCGATCAGTACTCGGGCTTCTGGCCCTTCTCGGCGACGAAGGTCGGTGTACCCGCCGTTCCCGAATACGTGACGATCAACTCCACCGGCTGGTCGCCGGTCACGCCGCGATGTACGGAGCCCACGGACTCGGTGAACGCCTGACCCGCGGTATAGGTCTGCTTCTTGCCCGTGGCTTGGTCCTCGACCGTGATTTCGCCGGACAGCACATAGCCGGCATTGGGGATCGGATGCGTATGCCACGGCAACGCCGTATGCGCCGGAATATGGAACTTCAGGACGGTCAGCTCGGGCCGCCCCGAGGGATAGGCCTGGTAGGGAATGCCATTCCACGAATGATCGCTTTTCACCAGCACATCGACCTTCGCGGAATTCGTGGTCTCGCCGTACGCCATGGACGCGACAGGCAATAACAGCAGGATCGGCAGGATCTTTTTCAGGCGCATGGGTCACCGTCGTGTGGGGAAACGCTATCCGAGGATAGGACCGCCCCGGCGAGGGTCGCTAGGACGTTTGCCCCGTGATGGTCGAAGAAGGGAAAGATCCCATCGCCATCAGTGAGATACGCCGCAAAACAGGCACCCATGCAAGGTGGTGGCGATTGATCGGAAACGCCATGTGAGCTAATTTTGCCGCTATGCCGAAGTCATCCGACACCCCTGCGCCCACCTCGTCCATCGCCGAGTTCGAGCATTCGCTCGACGAGCTCGAGCAACTGGTCACGCGCATGGAGGGCGGAGACCTCAGCCTCGACGAGTCGCTGAAGTCGTTCGAGCGTGGCATCGGGCTCTACCGGCAATGCCAGACGGCGCTGGAACAGGCCGAACTGCGCGTACGCCTGCTGCTCGACCCCGCATCCCCCGACAGCGCCACGCCCTTTGACTCCCGCACCGAATGAGCTGCCGGCGCCCCTGAAGGCGCTGGTCGCCAGGGCCGACGACGCGCTAGCGCGCGCCCTCCCCGGCGAAGACATCCCTCCCGTCGAACTCCACCGCGCCATGCGGTATGCCGGTCTTGGCCCGGGCAAGCGCCTGCGCCCGTTGCTGGTGTACGCCGCAGGCCACGCGCTGGGCTGCGACGGTCCCATCCTCGATGCGCCTGCCTGCGCCGTCGAAATCATCCACGCCTATTCGCTCGTGCATGACGACCTGCCGGCAATGGACGACGACGACCTGCGTCGTGGGCGCCCCACCTGCCACATCGTCTTCGGCGAAGCCATGGCGATCCTCGCCGGCGACGCCCTCCAGGCGCTCGCCTTCGAGATCCTGGCCTGCTCGCCCGAAGGCGACGACGCCCAGGCCCGAGTCGCGATGCTGCGCGTGCTGGGCACCGCCTGCGGCGCCGAGGGCATGGCCGGTGGCCAGGCATTTGATCTGTCGGCCGTGGGCCGCAAGCTCGAACTGGCGGATCTGGAGCGCATGCACGCCTACAAGACAGGCGCGCTGATCCGGGCCTCCATCAAGCTCGGCGCGCTGGCGGCGGGCTGCAAGGACGACGCGATCCTGGAGCGCCTGGAGCGCTACGGTCACGCGGTGGGCCTGGCGTTCCAGGTCCGCGACGACATCCTCGATATCGAGGGCGAATCCGCCGTCATCGGCAAGACTGCCGGCAAAGATGCGGCAGCGGACAAGCCGACCTTCCCGTCGATCATCGGCATGGACGCATCACGCGCCCGGCTCCGCGAACTGATCGACACGGCCCTCGAGGCCATCGCCCCACTGGGCGAACGCGGCGAATGGCTCGCCGCCCTGGCACGTTACACGGCGAGCCGGGGACACTAACGTCCCCGGCCCCCGGCCGATCAGTTCACCAGGCGCAGGGCGAACGGATAGCGGTAGGTACCGTCGGAGCTGACCTTCACTGCCGCGACGATGCACAGCACCAAGTTGACCAGCCACAGCAACGGCGACAGGAATGCGCCGATGACGATAATGGTCAGCACCCAGCAGATCACGTAGCCGATGAGCACGGTGATCTGGAAATTCAGGGCTTCCTTGGCCTCGGCGACGAGGTAGGCCTTGTCGCTGCGATCCTTGTGGATCAGCCAGACGATCAACGGCACGAGCACGCTGAGGATGATCCCCGACAGATGCGTCAGCATGGCAAGGTTCTTGTCGTCGTTGCTGTGGCCCACCGGCGGCGGTGTCTCGTAGGGCGGGGGCGACGGGGGCGGCGACGGCGGGTACTGATCGGACGGCGTGCTCATGACAGGGAACTCCGTGGGCGACATTCGCAAGTAATGTCGGTCGCGCCCACGGCCCCTGTCAAGGCGACTTACGGCACCCGGCCGAAGGTCACTCGCCGGCGATGGTCATCTTCTCGACCAGCCAGGACCCGGTCAGCACGTGCGAGCGGTGATCCACGTCGGCGCCGATCGCCACCAGGTTCGCGAACATGTCCCGCAGGTTGGCCGCGATGGTGATCTCTTCCACCGGATAGGCGATTTCGCCGTTTTCCACCCAGAAACCGGACGCGCCGCGGGAATAGTCGCCCGTGACAATGGATACGCCCTGCCCCATCACCTCGGTCACCAGCAGGCCCGTGCCCAGGCGGCGCAGCATGCCCGCGAAATCGTCGTCGCCGGTCTTGAGGATCAGGTTGTGGATGCCGCCGGCGTTGCCGGTGCTCTTCAGGCCGAGCTTGCGCGCGGAGTAGCTGCCGAGCACGTAGCGTTCGAGCACGCCATCCACCACCAGCGACGAATCCGCCGTGGCCACGCCCTCGGCGTCGAATACCGACGAGCCCATGCCGCGCGGAATGAGCGGCCGCTCGTCGATACGGAACCACGACGGCAGGATCTGCTTGCCGACATGGTCCAGCAGGAAGCTGGAACGGCGATACAGCGAGCCGCCGCTGACGGCGCCGAGCAGGTGCCCGACCAGGCCGCGGGCGACCTCGGGAGCGAACAGGACGGGCGACTGGCGGGTGCCCAGGCGACGGGCATCCAGGCGCGACAGGGTCCGCTCCGCGGCCTTGCGGCCCAGCGTCGCGGCATCCATGAACCGGCTGGCGTCGCGTACCGTGTCGTACCAGTAGTCGCGCTGCATCGCGTCGTCTTCGCCGGCGATCAGGGCTACCGACAGCGAGTGCCGGGTGCCACGCTCACGGCCGACGAACCCGTGGGAATTGGCGTAGACCGAAAGGCTCTGGCCCGCGTTGACGCTGGACCCGTCGGAATTGGTGATGCCCGCGATAGCCCGGCCACCGTCCTCGATCTCACGGCCCAGCGCGATGGCGCCGTCCACGTCGATGTCCCAGGGGTGCCACAGATCCAGGTCGGGGAAGCTCGTGGCCATGCGGTCGGCGTCCGCCAGACCGGCGGCGGGGTCTTCCTCGGTGAAGCGGGCGATGGCGCAGGCCTGCTCGATCGTGGCCTGAATGGAGTCCGGGTTGAGGTCGGCCGTGCTGGCCGAGCCCTTGCGCTGGCCGAAATAGACGGTCAGCGAGAATCCGCGGTCGCGAGTGTGCTCGACCGTCTCCACCTCGCCCAGCCGTACGTTCACGTTCAGGCCGACATCGATGCTGGCGGAAACTTCCGCCTGGCTGGCGCCCGCGGCCCTGGCCCGGCGGATGGTGTCCTCGGCCAGGTTGGCGAGGCGGTCGAGGTCGTGGTGGCTGTTGTCGAGGGTGGAAACGTGGCTCACGTGGGCTTCCCGGGGGCTCATGGTTACAATATCGGGTCCTGCGCGGCCCCAACCCAATCAGATGGGGGCGCGCCGCCCGATCAAAAGCAATGCACCGCCCATGGTGCCATGGAATCCGTATGAGCATCCGTGTCGGCTATTACCGTCACTTCAAGGGCATGCCCTATCGCGTGCTTGGCGTCGCCCGCCATAGCGAAACAATGGAAGAGCACGTCGTGTACCAGGCGCTTTATGGCGAGCATGGCCTGTGGGTGCGACCCGCGGCGATGTTCGCCGAAACCGTGGAGCACGAAGGCCGCGTGCAGCCGCGCTTCGCCTTCGAACGCAACGCCGACCAGGAGACGCAGGCATGAGGCCTTTCGACGAACGCCCGCCGCAGGACGACGAGGAAGACTACGGTCCCAGCCGTAGCGAGCGCCGGCGCAACGCGCTGGACGTGCTGAAGCTGGCCCATCAGCTGATGGACCTCCCGCCCAGCCGCATTCCCAAGCTGAACCTGCCGGAAGACATCATCGACGAGATCGGCCGTACCCGTAAGATCACGGCACACATTGCGCGGAAGCGGCAGATGGCATACCTCGCCAAGCAGATGCGCAAGCATGGCGACGAGGCCTTCGTGGACGCTCGTGCGGCTCTCGGTGAGGATCGCGACCGCCAGCGCCAGGAAGCCGCGCACATGCATCGTCTGGAGGCCGCTCGCGAGCGCCTGATGGACGGTGGCGATGCCGCGCTGGGCGAGCTGTTCGATCGTCACCCCGATCTGGACCGCCAGCATTTGCGCTCGCTGGTGCGCCAGGCGCGGGCCGAGCGCGAGGCCAACAAGCCGCTGCATGCGTTTCGCGAGATCTATCGCATCTTGAAGGATCTGGAAGCGGCGGAGTGATCCGCGGTCGCTGTTGAAAAGGTTGGCTGCTTTGCAGCCCATGTTTTTAACGGCTTGCGCCGTACAGCCGCTTCGTAGGTTGGGCTCGCCTTCGGCCTCGCGCGGCGCTCGGGCGTGGCTGGGGGAGCCGTCGGGCCGCCGCCGGGGCGCGCCGGCTCTCCGTACGTTACGGTGACCTTGTAGGAGCGCGCTTGCGCGCGATGGGTGCTCGCGGCAACCTGGCATCGCGCGCAAGCGCGCTCCTACAGGTCGCGTACCTCGCCAATTACCTCACCGTCGTTCCTGCGCACGCAGGAACCCAGCGCCTCGGTTCACCAGCAACACGACGACGCTGCATCGGCTTTTGCGTAGGTAGCGTCGTCGCGATAATCCATCGCATCGCGCTGGGTTCCAGCGTTCGCTGGAACGACGTGAGGGCGCAATCAGACGGTGACGATGACCTGGCCCGCTGCGCGGGATCGCGCGCAAGCGCGTTCCTACAAAAAAAACGGGATGCGATAACCGGATGCATCGCCGTGGGCACCGGCCTGCGCCGGTGCGACGACGCGCTTCGTCGTTCCGGCGTAGGCCGGAACCCACCGCCTCGGTTCAGCAGCAACACGACGACACTGCATCGGCTTTTACGTAGGGAACGCACTCGCGACAACCCATCGCATCGCGCTTGGTTTCAGCGTGCGCTGGAACGACGTGAGGGGAGTTGCAGGTTGCGTTGCTGTTTCGCACCCTGCCCGCCCGGGGCTCAACGCAACGTCCGAGCGCAAGGCGGCAAACGCCGCTCAACACACGAGTCGCGCAGCGACTATCCGCATAAAAAAGAGGCGGTGGATTACTCCACCGCCTCTTTCGTTTTCACTACATCACCAACTTACCAGCCGATACCGAACTCCAGGTGCTCCGGGTGTCCGTCGATCAGCGAGGAGCTGTGATCGGAGACATCGTCGTACGAGAAGCCATAGGCCTTGCCGTCGATGCTGTGCGCGTGCCAGAAGCGCGAGTAGTAGTTCGACGGAGCCTGCAGATAGTACTGGCTGTCGTCCTTCCACTTGCTCACGTCGTCCACCACGTGGCGGTTGAACGCGCCACACAGCTGGGCTTCGAGCTGGCCTTCCACACCCCACGGATCGTGGGAGTTGGCGAGGTTACCCTTGCCTTCGAGCACGTCCTGGGTGGAGGGCTTGCTTACGTTGAACAGCATGCCTTCCGGTTCGTCCTGCTCGTGGAAGGTCGACCAGTTGGTGTGCTGGAAGGTCAGCACGCCATCCACGACCACGCCTTCGAACTCCTTCTGGCCAATGGTCATCTTCAGCGTGTGGTTTTCGTAGTACTGCCACATCTGGTCGATGTACGCATCGTAGTAATGCGCCTGCGGCTTGCCTGCGTCGAACGCGTCCTTGCCGGGGGCGAGGATGCGCACGGTGTCCGGACCGAGGTTGGCGATCTGGAACTCCGCGGGCACTTCCTTGTTGTACTCGGTGAAGATCTGGTCACGGGTTTCCGTGATACCGGCCTTCTGGTGGTTCGTCTTGCCATCGCCGTACAGGTCGAGGGTCAGCGGGATGGAGAACTGGTCGACCTGGGTCGTGTTGATCCAGATGCCGTTATCGCCCCACGTGAACTCGTACCAGTCGTACTGGATGTTGAGGTTGGGGTCCGTGCCGTTTAGCGGGTTGGGACCCGCGAAGCCCAGGACGCCGTCGGCACCCAGCACATTCTTCATGTAAAGCGGTTCGCCGACCGAGACGAAGATGCGGCCCGAGAACAGCGGCGGCAGCTTGAGCAGTTTGGCCTGCGCAAGCGTGAACGCGTAGTTCGGGAACGTATCGCCGTTCTTGGTCAGGTGGCCCGGACCGGTGTTGTCCGCGATGTTCATCGCAACGATGGTGCCGTCCGGCTTGACCCACGAGAACACGCCGTTGTTGGCCGCGTCCTTGGCGATGACTTCCACGAAGATCTGGTCGTCACGCCACTTGCCGTTGGTCTTGTTGAGCAGCGAAGCACCGATGAAGCCCGGGTACACGTCGTAGTTGAAGCCCTGCGACGGGTCGTTGCCACCTTGCGGCGGGGGCGGCGGCGGAGGCGGCGTGGTGCTGCCGTCATCCGGACCATAGACTTCCATTTCCCACAACGAGTAACCGTACTGCGTGCTGCGCTTGACGCCGTGCATGCGCACGTAGCGAGCGGACACCGCCGCGAAGCTGCGCGTTTCCACACCGCCGGTGCTGGCCGGGTTCTCGTCCACCGTATTCCACTTCTGACCGTCGATCGAGACTTCGATCAGGTAGTCGGTGGCGTGGGCGTTTTCCCAGGTGAGCACGACCTTGTTGACGGTCTTGACCGCACCGAGGTCGACGCTGATCCACTGGTCGTTCGTGAAGCCCGAGGACCAACGGGTACCGGTGTCGCCGTCGTTGGCGTTGGCAGCCTTGAAGGCGACCGGGTTTTCGACGTCCGACGCGGTGATCGGCTGGTGCAGGGCGAGGTTGGTGTTGCTGCTCACCGGCGGCGTGCCCTGCGGCTGCTTGACCGGGTTTACGGTCAGCGTGACCGGGGTGCTGGTCACGGAGCGACCGGCGTTGTCGGTCACCACGACATCGTAGCTACCGGCATCGGCGGTACCTGCCGTGAGGCTGAAGGTCGCCTGCGTTGCACCCTGGATCGGAGCCGCGTTGCGACGCCACTGGTAACCCACCGTGCCGTTGGCCTGGACACCGACCGTGAAGGTCGCCGTCTGGCCGGCCGTGACGACGGCCGACTGCGGTTCGCCGATGATCTTCGGCAGCGGTGCTGCGTAGACCTCGAACTCCCACAACGATACGCCGTAATTCGTAGCGCGCGCGGTGCTGTGCATGCGGACGTAACGTGCCGTCTGGGCGGCGAAGTCACGACGCTCCACGCCACCGAGGCCGGCATACGGCTGGGGGCTGACCGACTGCCAGGTGGCTTCGTCGTTGGACACTTCGATCGTGTACTGGGTCGAGTAGGCATTCTCCCAACGCAGGATCACGTGGTCGAAGATCTGCTGCGAACCCAGGTCGAGCTCGATCCAGCTTTCCGGCTGGAACTTCGAACCCCAACGCGTCGTGAAGTCACCGTCGACCGCTCCGGCCGGCGCGAGATAACCATCGTTCTCGTTGCCGTTGGAGGTGGCCTTCGCATGCACGGCGATGTTGGTGCCGCCCTGGCCATCGCCCGGCGTACCGGTGCCTGGCTGGTTCGGGTTGTTGGGCTGGTTCGGCTGGTCCGGGGTGGTGCCGAAGATCGGATCCACGCCGTTGGTCGAGTTGTCGACCGTGACGATCGCATCGCTGCTGACCGAGATCAGGCCCTGGGCGCTGGTCACCTTGACGCGGAAACGTGCACCGTTGTCGGCAGCCGTCAGCGCCTTGGTCGTGTACGTGCCGTCCGAGGTGCTGGACTGGAACGTTTCGACGTCGTGGCCGTTGGCATCCTGGGTCACGCGGTACCAGTCGTAGGTGAACGGAGCCACGCCCGTGGCCGTCACCGCGAACTTGGCCGCACGCGTCGCACCGACCGTCTGGCTGGCCGGCTGGGCACTGATACCCGGAGCGACCGTCTTGGCACCGGCCACGCAGAGCACATGGCTCGGGTTGTTTTCAGCGACCACGCGGTTGACCACACCCTGCGACGTCACCTGGTAGGCGAACGTGGCATCGGTCGGGTCCTGGCCATCGGTCCAGGTTGTCCATGCACCGGGGAACGCCGAGGTCGAGGCATTCTGGCCACTGATGGCCAGCGCTTCGTCACGGGTCGGCAGACGCATGTTGTCCTTGGCGCACTCACCTACCGCGACCGACTGCGTGAACTGCGCACCCTGGTCGGTGAAGCCGCGCTGGATGCGATCCCACTGCAGGCCACTGAGCGTGTCGCGCACGTCGGTGGTCGGCTTGCCGTCGATCGTGCCCGGCACGAGCTGGTAACGATCGCCGTTGTCGCCGGTGGTGACCGAGTTGTACACCTCGAACTCGTAGATCGAGTAACCGTAGTCGGTCGCGCGCTTGACGCCCTGCATGCGGACGTAACGGCCCTTGACCGGATGCGGGAACGTCATGTCCTCCACACCGCCCTGGCTGTTGGTGACTTCCGGCATGGCATCCTGGAAGCCCGTGTCCGGGGAGTCGGAGTACTGCACCTTGTAGTCGGACGCGTGGGCGTTTTCCCACTTGATCACGACACGGTTGAAGACGCGCGACGCACCGAGGTCGACCGTGAGGGCGGCATCGTTGTCACCGATCTTCGAGCCCCAGCGGGTCGTCTCGTCACCGTCGACGGCCTGCCAGGAGGCGGTGCCGTTGGGGTTTTCGACGGCCGTGGACTGGGTCGGCTTCTGGCGGGCCAGGTTCGCACCCGGCGGAGCCAGCGTCAGCTTGGCCGAGGTCGTCGCGACAGCGCCATCGCCCAGGACGTTGGTGACGGACACCGAGTAGGTGCCGACATCGTTCTGGGTGACACCGTTGATCGTCAGCGTCGGCAGATCGTCGCCGATGGCCTGGCCGTTGTGCGACCACTTGTAGTGGAACGGCGAGGTGCCGGCCACCAGCGTCGAGACATCGAACGTGGCCGGCTGGCCCGGATTGGCGCGGACGTCGGGCAGCGTGCCGGTGAATGCCGGCGGACGTGCCGGGTTGACCGTGAGCTGTGCCGACTTCGAGCCCATCTGGCTGCCGAAGTTGCTGACGACGACCGCGTAGGTGCTACCGCTGTCGGAGACGTTGAGCGCGGCCGTGTCGTACGTGGTGCCGTTGGCATCCGCGATCGGCTGGCCGTTCTTCATCCACTGGTACTTCAGCGTCGGCGAACCCGATGCACGCACCGTGAAGTGCGCCACCTGGCCCTGGTCGACATTGATCGACACCGGGTCCTGCGTGATGTTCACCTGCTGGAACGCCGCGACCGACAACGTGGCCGGCGTCGATTCCTGGTCGGGACCCTGGCCATGGACGACGACGGTGTACTTCGCGTTGTTGTCGTCGAGGATGGTCGCAGGCGTCGTGTAGCTCGCCTGGTTGGCACCCTGGATTTCAACGCCGTTCTTCTTCCAGGTGAAGGTCAGCGGCGGAGCGCCGGAGGCCGTCACGGAGAAGTGGCCCACATCGCCGACGGTGACGCTATCGTCGTTGGGCTGGGCGATGATCGACGGCGGACCGGAGACCGTGGGGGCCTGCGGCACGGGCGCGATGTTGAACGACACCGAGCCCGGCTTGAGGCCGTTGGCGGTGGCGGTCACCTGCACGGCACCGGTAGCGAACTTCGTACGCAACGCGATCTTCTGCAAGCCGCCTTCGAACTGAAGCTCGTGCGAACCCGGCGCATGGTAGTAATGCATCGGCTCGGCGATGCCACCATTCGGATCGGGAACCTCGCCCGCGCTGTAGTCGACGTAGGCCTGCGTGCCGCCCTGGTAGGTCACCAGCGAGTCACCACTGGTGACATCGAAGTTCACCTTCTGCGTGGCATCGGGCACCAGGTGGTTCTGCGCATCGAGAACGCGGGCGACGATGAACGCCGCGTCGGAACCGTTGGCGGTCACCTGGAACACCGTACCGTCCGGCTTGCGGATGGGGTCGCTGGTGTTCACGACCTGCAGGTCGATATGGTCGGCGGGGCCGGCGGTGTAGAGGGTGTCCTGCACCGGGTTGCCGTTGGCGTCGGTGCGGACCACGCCACCGTCAATGCACTGGGCGACAGCCGAACCGGCCTGCCAGGTCACATTCCAGTGGACCTGGCCCGGAAGCTTCGTGGTCTGCTGTGCCTTGTCGACACCCACGATCTTGCCGGTCTTCTCGTCCACGGGGCCGTTTTCGGCATCGTACGAAGCGGTATCGATGGAATCCCAGCGGTTCGGCACCTGGTCGGAGCCCTGCGGCACACCGTTGATCAGGAGGCAAACGGCCGGGCAGTTGCTGAACGCGTCGACCTTGATATCGCCGGTGCGATTCCAGGTGTTGGCCAGCTTGACCATCGGCTTCACGGTGTACGGCATCCACACCGATTCGTAGATGTAGTACAGCATGCGCGGGAAGCGGTTCGCGTCGGTCATCGACGCGTTGTTGCCGCGCGAGTTGTGGCGGAAGCCCTTGACCGGGGTGCCATCCGGATGCGTCGCGATGCTGCCGTCCGGATTGCGACCGTAGGCCCAGTGCGTCGCGTCTTCGAGGCCATCGACCTGCTCGATGACTTCACCCGGCGTGTCGGCGTAATACCACTGCGCCATGCCGAAGGTGTTGACCGCACGTGCCTGAGAGAACGGCACGAGATAGTTCAGGGCGAATGCCAGCTCGGTGTCGTACGCGCTGCGCGAACCGCCCGGACCCCAGTACTCCGCGCCCCAGGCGGGCTTGTTCGGATAGTCGACCTGGTGCAGATGGGTTTCGCAACCGGCCTTCGAGCAGCTGAGGATGTCGCCGTTCTGGTCGTTCGGCGTGCGATCCGCGGCAGCGCGGGGGCTGACGTTGTCCCACTTGCGGGCAAGGTTACGCAGTTCCTGTGCGAACGGCGTGTCCATCTGGCCGTTGTCGTGTTCCCACGCCACGATGGACGGGTGGCTGCGATCGCGGATCACGATGTCACGATGGACCTCGCGCTTGATCGTCCACATGTCCTTGCACTGCTGGTAATCCTTGTCCGAAGGATTGCACTGGTTGGCAAAGCCGTTTTCGCCGTCGCCGCTGGGCTGTACGATGAACACGCCGAGCGCGTCAGCGGCCTCGACGAATTCCGGGCTCGACGGCGAATGACCGGGACGCCACAGGTTGCCGCCCATCGCGGCCATGTCCTTGAGATCGCGCCACTGCTGTTCCTCGGGCACCGACGATCCCAGCGCGGGATAGTCGTAGCGACCGGAGCCGCCCACGAGGTACTGCTTCTTGCCGTTGACGTACGGGAAGTCCTTGTCCCACGTGATGACGCGGATACCGAGCGTGCTCTGCTTGGCATCGACCACCTGGCCGTCAATGCTGACGGTGTGGATCACGCGGTAGAGGTACGGCTTGCCGTCGGGGCTGCCGTTGGGGAACCACAGCGTGGGGTTGGACACCGTCAGCGTCTGATCGAAGATCGGCGTGGCGTTGTCGTTCTGCGGCTGGGTCGGTGCGAGCGTCTTGTCCTGCTGGTCGCGTGCGACTTCCTTGCCGTTGGCGTCGACGATCTGGGTGATCAAGGTCACCGTCTTCGCCACGCCGGATTCGTTGGCAACGTTGGTCTGGACGCGGATGGTCGCCGAGGCATGATCGGGACTCAGCGCCTGCGTCGCGACGTAGGTACCCCAGGTGTTCTGGCCCGCGTACACGTTCTCGGGAATGTGCACGAGGTTGGTCACGTGCAGCTTTACCGGACGGAAGATACCCGCTTCCGACTGGCCGAAACGGAACGCGCCGGAGAAGCCGGGGTCTTCGAAGAAACCACCGCCGCTACGGCTGACCTGCACGGCGAGGACATCCTTGCCGTCGAAGTTCAGATACGGCGTGAGGTCCACGATGTGCGGCAGGAAGCCGATCACGTGCGTGGCCTGTGCATCCGGCTGGCCCGGCTGGTTCAGCACTCCGGTACCCGGAATGAAACGCCCGTTGACGTACACGCGGTCGCCCGTGTGCGCGCCTTCGAATTCCACCATCACCTTCTTGCCGCGATAGGACGCGGAATCGGCGAGCTTGGTGCGATACCAGCTCGTCTCGCCGTCCAGGCTACCCTGGCCGCCGCCGGATTCCTGGTTGATGAAGGTGGTGAAGTCGTTGGCCGCGTGCGGCAGACCGACGGTCAGCCACTTGCTGTCGTCGAAATTGACGGCAGCACCTTCATCCCCATTGGGAAGCGGTGCGTAGACGGTGGGATCGTTCGGATTGACGATCGATTGCTTGGTGTACTTCCAAGGCTGGGCGCCGAGGTTGATGTCCTGACGATCCGATGGTGCCACGGTGACGGCGCTTGCCGACATCGTGAAGCCCACCAGGGTCAGCGTGACGAGGGAGGATAACCTCCGTCGCCTCACGCCTTGAGGTGACTCGGGGTAACGCTTCATTGGATGTGTCCCCTGTTTGAAGATCGCTGTCGGACAGCGCATCCCAGGCAGGAGACGACATCAGCCAGTGACCGGGGTCACTGGCATGTTTCATCTAACGCATGAGCGGAACAGCCAAAGCCCTGGCCATCGGCCTTTACGAGCCCTGCATCGCTACAGGTTTGGACGTCCGTACGCTGTCTTCGCGCCGGATCATCCTCGCCCGAAATGATCGTCACAATACTAAATGGAGGGAGTTGCGACGAATCTTGCGATTCGTTTCGCAATTCGTGACGGGATTCGTGATTGCGCAGGGATCGATAGTTTTGGTCAAGACGTCAGGCGGCCGTACCGCCGACTGTCATGCCATCGACGCGCAGCGTCGGTTGACCGACGCCCACCGGCACACTCTGACCATCCTTGCCACATACGCCCACGCCTTCGTCGAGGGCGAGATCGTTGCCGATCATCGAGACGCGCGTGAGCACTTCCGGGCCCGAGCCGACGAGCGTCGCACCCTTCACCGGACGCGTGACCTTGCCGTCCTCGATGAGATAGGCCTCGCTGGCGGAGAACACGAACTTGCCGTTGGTGATGTCCACCTGGCCGCCACCGAAGTTCACCGCGTACAGACCACGCTTCACCGAACGGATGATTTCTTCCGGCTCGCGGTTGCCGGCCAGCATGTAGGTGTTGGTCATGCGCGGCATCGGCAACTGCGCGAAGGATTCGCGGCGGCCGTTACCCGTGGACTTCACGCCCATCAGTCGCGCGTTGAGCTTGTCCTGCATGTAGCCCTTGAGGATACCGTTCTCGATCAGCGTGGTGCACTCCGTCGGCGTGCCTTCGTCGTCGATGCTCAGCGAGCCACGACGTCCCGGCAGGGTGCCGTCGTCCACGACCGTCACGCCTTCGGCGGCCACACGCTGGCCGATACGACCCGCGAACGCCGAGCTGCCCTTGCGGTTGAAATCGCCTTCGAGGCCGTGGCCGATCGCTTCGTGCAACAGCACGCCGGGCCAGCCCGGGCCAAGCACGACGGTCATGCTGCCGGCCGGCGCATCCACGGCCTCGAGGTTCACCAGCGCCTGGCGCACGGCTTCCTCGGCGAACGCGTGAGCGCGTCCGTTTTCGATGAGTTCGCGATATCCATAACGACCGCCGCCACCCGAATGGCCTTGTTCGCGACGGCCGCCCTGCTCCGCGATCACCTGCACGTTGAGGCGGACCAGCGGACGAACGTCCGCCGCCAGCGTGCCGTCCGACGCGGCGACCAGGATGGTATCCAGCGTGGCCGCGAGGCTGACGACCACCTGCTTCACGCGCGGATCGCGCGAGCGGGCATAGGCGTCGACCTCGCGCAGCAGCGCGATCTTTTCCTCGTTGGGCAGGCTTTCGACCGGGTCGATGGCCGGATACAGCCCACGGCCCGTGGCGAGCGCCAGCGGCTTGCCGGCACCGGCACCGCCCTGGGCGATGGCCCGGGCCGCCTTCGAGGCCTCCAGCAGCTGCGGGAGCACGATCTCGTCGGAATAGGAGAAACCGGTCTTCTCGCCCGAGATGGCCCGCACGCCCACGCCCTGTTCGATGGAGTGGTTGCCGTCCTTCACGATGCCCTCCTCCAACACCCAGGATTCGCTGCGCGAATGCTGGAAGTAGAGGTCGGCCACGTCGATCGAAGGCCCCATCAACTGGGAGAACACACGATCGAGGTCGTTGGCGGCGAGGCCACCGGGGGTGAGCAGGCGACGTTCGGCGAGGGTGATCAGGGAATCCATCAAAGGCAGCCGGCAAGGGAACGGTAGAGGCCCTACATGGGGCCATGAGCCGCCAGATTAAACCTTCGGGCGGCGTTTCGCAGTCCCTGGGCCACCCTTTGGCCTCGACGAGGCCGAGGTACGCGACAACTCCGCCCACGGCACGATGGCGGCGAGGACCTCGGCCATTTGCGGTTTCAGGGTCTCTTGATCGTAGTGCTGCTGCAGCCCCGTCCAGAAGCCATCGGACATGCCGAAGAACCGGGACAGCCGCAAACCCGTATCAGCCGTCACAGATCGACGCCCGGCGATGATCTCGCCGATACGCGGGGCGGGCACGCCAATCGCCTTGGCCAATCGATACTGACTGATGCCGAGCGGCTTGAGGAACTCTTCGAGGAGCATCTCCCCAGGATGGGGAACGGGAAGCCTGCGCATGGGCCGGATCCTCAGTGATAGTCGACGATACGGACGGCATGGGCATGCCCGTCACGCCAGATGAAACAGACGCGGAACTGATCGTTGATGCGAATGCTGTAATGCCCTGCATAGTCGCCTTTCAGGGGTTTGAGCCGGTTTCCTGGCGGCACGCGCAGATCGTCGAGCGTCACCGCGAGCTCGACCATGTAGAGCTTGCGCATGGCGACTTTTTCGATTCGCTCCCAGCGAGCAACGGGGCACTTTTCAAAGAAGCGACGCGTGTCCTCGTCTCCGAACGACAGGATCATGGTAATAACGCGCCTCGATAATAACGTTAAACGATACTATCGACAACGAAACAAGCGCGCCGCCAGCGACGATCGCCGCGACGCCCCCCATAAACGCGGCAGATGACGTCAGTGTGCCGGCGTGGCCGTCGAGGGCTCGCCCTTGTCCATCGGCGTCATGACCGGTTTATCCCAGGTGCCGGTGATGTGGTAGCGCTTGCGCGCGGCCTGGTTGAGGCCACGTCCCAGCAGGCCTTGTACGGCAAGGCCCGCCGCGGCGCCGACCGGACCACCCGCGAAGGCTCCCACCACCGGCAGGCTATTGCCGACGTGGGGCACCACGAGCAGTTGCTGGTCGTAGTCGCGGGCGCGCAGGCCGGCACGCCCCGTGATGGATATCTCGGCAGCCGGGCCGCGGATCTTCAGGTTCTGCGTGATGGCGTTGCCGTCCGAGAAACGGAAATCGCCCGTGATCGAGTCGAAGCCGAAGCCCTTGCCGAGCACATCGCCGAAATCCAGACCGAGGCGACGCGGCAATTCGGACACCGACACCAGGCCGAACAGGCGCCCCACGCCGGGCTGCACTTCGAGGATGCGGCCGTTGGTGATGTCGATCTTCAGCGTACCGTCCACGTTGGCCAGCGCCAGCTGCGATGGACCACCGGGCCACGTGGCGTCGAGGCGCGCCTCGGTTCGACCGCCCTGGAAGATGCCCACGAAGCCGAGCGCGTCGAGCATGCGGGCGACATCCTCGGAGGCGAAGTCCATCGCGAGGTGGGAGTGACTATGGAACTCGTCACCGTTCCAGTCTCCCGTGGCCGTGATCTGCACGTTGCGCGACTGTGCGCGCAACTGGTCGATGTGCATGCCTTCGTCGGTCGGCCAGGTTTCGAGGCGTGCCTCACCGAGCTTCGCCTTGCCCAGGCGCAGATCGCTGACATGAAGATGCACGGGAGGCAGGCTGGACGGCGCCACGCCGGCGTCGTTCGTGTCCGATGATTTCTTTGCTGCCGACGATGCCGATGAGGCGGATGCGATGACGCGATCTTCCGCTTTCGCCACGGTAGCGGCTGTCGTCGTGGCCGCGCCGGCAGCGGCGCGCCCCTTCTTCGCGGCATCCGCAGCGTCGTCCGCCGCGGGCCACCAGAGCTTGTCCATACGGGCCGTGATGCCGCGGCGACGCAGGTCCTCGTTGGGCACCGTCATCTGGCCGGTCATGCCGTCGCTGTCCACGCGCAATGACAGTTCCTGCGGCCCGGGCTTCGCGACGAGGTGCATGTTCGAAAAATGTTGTCCGAACACTTCGCCGTCGTCGGTGAACAGGTCGAGGTTGTTCAAGCCCGGTCCGCTGCCTTGCGACGCCGTGCCCACCACGTATTGCACCCAGCCGGACACATCGAGGTGCGCGGCCTTGCCACCGATCAGGTATCCCTCCGGCGGCAAGGTCGTGGGCACGACATTGCCCAGGTTGAACGCGGCGGCGAGTGGCAGCTTGTTCTTGTCGTCGGGAAGGCGCAGTCGTCCACGCACGATGTCGCCCAGCGAAAGATCCAGGCGTGCGCCGTCGACGGGCAGGCCAATGCGGACGGAGAGTGGCTGGGGGATCGCGGCAGGCTTCTTCACCGGCGTCGGCATCAACAGTTCCACGCCGCGCAGGTCGGAATCCACGGTCAACGTTTGCGAGGTGGCGTCCTGGCCGGCACGCGCCAGCGCAAAGCCCACACGGAAATTTCCACGCCCCTTAGCGATATCGCCCAGCCATTTGAGGGTGTCGAAACCGGACACCAGTTCGTCGACGGTGAAGGCACCCGTCACCGAGGCGTCCACGATCTTCGATGGATCGCCCGTGCCGCCGGCGATGGCGAGGTCGAGATTGGCAGGCTGCCCGCGAAACGCCGTCTTCAAACCGGTCGCCTTGAAGCCCTTGCCATCGAAAGCCATGGGACCGGTGATCTTGTCGAGCTTGAGCTTCCACTCGTTGGCGACGAGGTCGGCGTCCTTGATGTTCGCCTTGCCGTCGAGCGTGAAATCCTTCGCATCCTTGAGCGGCATGAGCAGGTTGAAGCCGAACTCGCCGGTACCGCCGAGCTTCATCTTGTCCAGCGCCTCACGGCTGCTGGCCGCGACGGGACTGTTCTTCACGAAGTCGAGGAAGCTGCCACCGGTGCCCGCGCCACTGACACGCAGGTCGAGCATGCCTTCGCCGAAATCGGCGATCGTTGCCGTAGCGCTGCTGACGGCGTTGCCCAGCGAATGGCCCTCGCTGGCGTCGATGTACATGCCGTTGTCGATGAAGCTGGCGACAGCGGTGATGCCTTCGGCTCGCGGCCAGCCGTTACCGTAGTCGAGCACCGTATCGTCGATGAGCGCCCGTGCCTCGAAATGGCCCTGGTGCTCATGGAAAGGAAACTCGCGCAGGTTGCCGCGAATCAAGGCCGAACCACCCACGATATGTCCTGACACAAGGCCTCGATTGAGCCAGTTCTGCGTGCCTTCGGACATCGAGTGGATCGGCCAGAACAACTTGGCTGCCGGTACCTCGCCCTCGCCTAGCGCGACGTACATGTCCATGAAGGGACCGGTGTCATCGTGCGGCACGACGAATTCGCCGCGCGCCTGCCCGGCATACCCTTCGCCATGGAAATCGAGCGGATCCACGCCGATATGCCAATCGTCGTCGTCACGGTAGACCGTCACATCGCCCGCGAGCGACGACATGACGAATGGCTTGCGAAACACGCCAGTGGCGTCGATCGTGGTGGCTTGCTGCGGGATGCTCAGCGTGAGCGCCTCAGCGTCACCGAAGATCTCGCCCTTCAGCGACGACAGGCCGGGCAGCTTGCCACTGGCATCGATGCCCAGGTCGGAGAAGGTCGCATGGGCGAACTTCAGGCCGTCATCGGCGTTCCAGTCGGCACGCACATCGTCGAACCTGCCGCGCGGACGACCTTGGCCGAGCCACTGCGCGATCGACGGCGACAATTGCGGCAGCACGCCCGCCCACGGCGCCAGCGGCGCGAGATCGAGCTTGCGCGCGACGAGCGTCCCGCTATGGCGATCACCATCGTTCTTCAGCAACAGGGCGAGGTCACTGCCATCGCGCCCCGCCCAGTCGATGCGTTGTCCATCGGCACTGCGATGCAGGTCGATGATGCCATGCAGGCCCTCTGTGGCGACGGTGCGCGATGGGCCGCGTACCTTGAGGTTGTCGAGATCGATCCGCGAGGTGGCACGGATCACATGCGCGTCGCGCCAGTCGAGCCACGTCTCGAAGCGACCGCGACCGTTGGCCAGCGAATAGCCCGCGATATCGAAATCTGAGGTGAGCGCCGCGAAATCCACGTCGCTGCCGTTGACGTAGACCTTGCCATCCGAGCCATCGACGGCGAATCGGCCGGCCGCCGTGAGCAGGCCGCCGCCGTTCTGTCGACGCAGCGAACCGCCCACACGCACGGACTGGCCCTGCAGGCTGATGCGAAGCTGGTCGGCGATGAGTGCGTAGTCGCGTCCCGTGGTCTCGTCCGCGATATCCAGGCGCAGGTTACCCAGCCACAGGTCGGCCGAGAGATTGCCGAAGGACACTTTCTGCGTGCTGCCACCGGCACCGAAGCCATCGATGCTCCAGCGCCCATCGGGCGCACGGCGAAGTCCCAGTCGCAAATCGCGCAGGCGCAGGTTGAGCAGATGACGCGACGGCAGTACGAAGGCGCCGAAGTCGAGCTTCACGGCGGCCTGCGGCAGGTGCAGTGTGTCGCCGCCCTCGTTGCCTGCGACGGTCACGTCGCGCATCACGAACAAGGGCCCCGAGGGGCGCCAGAAACCTTCCAGCGAAGCGAAACGCACCGGCTTGTGCAGCTTTTCGCTGAGCAATGCGGCCACGCGATCCGGATACCGCGCCGCCAGGGGCAGCAGCAACTGCCCCAAGGCCATCACGATGGCGAGCGCGACCAGCGCGCTCGCGACCAGCCCCAAAAGGAAGAACCGCAGGCGTCGTGCGCGATGGCGCCAGACCTGGCTCACCGGCCCATGGTCCGGCGGCGCTCGCCGGGCTTAGAGAAGTACGACATCGAACTGTTCCTGCGAGTAATGCTCTTCAGCCTGGAAGCGTATGCTCTTGGCGATGAACTCTTCCAGTTCGGCCACCGCGGCCGACTCCTCTTCGAGGATGCGGCCCACCACTTTCGGGCTGGCCATGACAAGGAGCTTCTGCGCGTTGAACTGACGTACGGCGCGCGTGATCTCCCGGAAAATCTCATAGATGACGGTTTCCGCCGTCTTCAGCGTGCCGCGACCGCTGCACGACGGACACGGCTCGCACAGCTGGCGCTCGAGGCTTTCCGTGGTGCGCTTGCGCGTCATTTCCACGAGGCCTAGCGCGGACATCGGATAGACCGTGGTCTTCGCGTGGTCGCGCTGGAGGCCCTTTTCCAGCATGCGCAGCACCTGGCGCTTGTGCTCGTCGTCGACCATGTCGATGAAGTCGATGATGACGATGCCGCCCAGGTTGCGCAGCCGCAACTGGCGCGCGGCCGCCTGCGCCGCCTCCAGGTTGGTGCGGTACACGGTCTCTTCGAGATTACGGCTACCGAGGTAGCCGCCCGTATTGACGTCGACGGTGGTCATCGCTTCGGTCTGGTCGACGATCAGGTAACCGCCGGATTTCAAGGGCACTTCCTTGCGCAGCGCTCGCTGGATCTCGTCCTCGACCCCGTACAGGTCGAAGATGGGTCGTTCACCGGAGTAGTGTTCGATCCGATCGGACAGCGCCGGCATGAACTTCTGCACGAATTTGACGGTTTTCTCGTAGGTTTCGCGTGAATCCACGCGCACCTTCTCGATGTCTTCATTGAGCGAATCGCGCAGCGAACGCAAGGGCAGCGACAATTCCTCGTACACGCGCTCGCCCAGCTTGGCCTTCGCGATGTTCTCCTGCACCACGCGCCAGACCTTGCCCAGGTAGGTCACGTCGAACGCAAGCGACTCCTCCGACTGACCTTCGGCGTTGGTGCGCACGATGTAGCCCAGCGGGTTCTCGCCGATGAGGGGCGTGATGACATCCTTCAGGCGCTGGCGCTCGGCCTCGTCCTCGATGCGCACCGACACGCCCAGCGTTCGCGAATGCGGCAGCAGCACGAGGTAGCGCGATGGGATCGACAGGTGCGTGGACAGGCGCGCGCCCTTGCTGCCGATGGGGTCCTTCACTACCTGGACCACGATTTCCTGGCCTTCGTGCACCAGCTCGCTGATGGGCGGCACGGGCCCATGGCCATTGCTCTTGCCATCGGCGTCCGTCGCCTGGATGGGCGCACGCACGATATCGGAGGCGTGAAGGAACGCCGCGCGCTCCAGGCCGATCTCCACGAAGACCGCCTGCATGCCCGGCATGACGCGCTGCACACGGCCCTTGTATACATTGCCCACGTAGCCGCGCTTCTGCGCCCGCTCGACGTGGACCTCTTGCAGCATGCCGTTCTCGACAATCGCCACACGCGTCTCACGCGGTGTGACATTGATCAGGATCTCCTCGCTCACCGCCGCCCCTTTTCCTTAAATTCAAGCGCTTTATAGCCCGCGCGCGGACGATATATCACTGACCCCGCAGGAGCCGGTAAGTTTCGTGGAGCGGTAATCCCATCACACCGGAATAGGTGCCGGACAGATGCGCGATGAAAGCCGCGGCCCTGCCCTGGATGGCATAGGCGCCCGCCTTGCCGAAGCATTCCCCGGTATCCACGTAGGCCTGGATATCCGCCGCGGCGAGCGTCGCGAACCGCACGGTGGACACCGCGACCTCGCCCCGCTCGCCCTTCACCCACACGGCGGAGACCACGCGGTGCTCGCGCCCGGAAAGGCGCTCCAGCATCGCCGCGGCGTCGGCCGCGTCGCGCGGCTTGCCGAAGACCTCGTCGCCCAGGATCACTTCGGTATCGGCGGAAAGCACCGTGGCATCGGCCTCGCCGCGTACCTGTTCATAACCGGCGCGCACCTTGTCCAGCGCGACGCGCACGACGTAGTCGTCCGGCGATTCGTCGGCGCGGCGTATCTCTTCGACATCGACGTCGAGCGTTCGGAATACCGTACCGATCTGGCCAAGGAGTTCACGACGGCGCGGGGACTGCGAAGCCAGGTAGAGCACGGGAGATTCCTTCAGGCGCGATGGTAGGGATGCCCCGCCACGAGCGTGGTGGCGCGATAGAGCTGCTCGGCAAGCACGAGCCGGACCAGCATGTGCGGCAGCGTCAGCGGGCCGAGCGACCAGCTCTGGTCAGCGCGCGCCAGCACGTCCGGCGCGTGACCGTCGGGTCCGCCGATGAGGAAGGCGAGATCGCGACCGCCCATCCGCCATTGCTCGAGCTGACGCCCGAGGTCTTCGCTGGACCAGGTCTTGCCGCGCCCGTCGAGGGCGACAACGTGGATATCACGCGGAAGCGCGGCGAGGGTGGCCCTGGCATCGTCGCGGCCCTTGCCGCGTACGCCAGGTTTGATCTCGACCAGATCCAGCGGAAGCTCATGGGACAGCCGCTTGCGGTACTCGGCGAACCCTTCGGCCACCCAGGCCGGCATGCGTTCGCCGACGGCGATGAGGCGGGCCCGCATGGCGGGCGCTCAGTCGTTGGCGGCTTCTGCACCGTCGTCACCGACGGTCCAGAGGCGTTCGAGTCCGTAGAATTCGCGGATGCGGGGCAGCATGACGTGGACGATGATGTCGCCCAGGTCGACCAGCACCCATTCGGCTTCGGCCTGGCCTTCCACGCCCAGCGGCATGACGCCGGCTTCCTTCGCGAACTTCACCACCTCGTCGGCGATGGACTTCACGTGGCGGGCCGAGGTGCCCGAGGCGATGAACAGGATGTCGGCGATGGAGGTCTTGCCGCGGACATCGATTTCGCGGATGTCCTTGGCCTTGAGGTCTTCAAGGGCCGCGACCACGCGCTGGCGAAGCAATTCGTTGCCTTTGGCGGACCGGGCCTTGCGGGGGGCGGGAGAACTCAAGATAGGAAAACCTCGTGCGGCGGGAATGCCGGTGTGTCGGGGCGGATTATACCCGCCCGGCCCCCGGACCGCGTCAAATGCCCCACGCGGCGCCGTCAGCCGGACGGAATCACCATGATCGTGCCGATGCGCACATTGTTGTCGGTCATCTTGTTGGCAAGCTTGAGCGCGCCCACGGACACGCCGTACTGCTGGGCGATGCCGGTCAGCGTCTCGCCACGGGACACGCGGTGCACGTCGCGCACGTTGTCGTCCGCCCGGCCACGCGATTTCGGCGTCTCGGCCTTCGCCACGACATCCTTTTTCGAGGGCTTCGGCTCCGCCGTGGCGGCCCGGCTGGCCGATTTCACGGCGTCGGAAGCCACCGCGTTCACATCGGAAGCCACCGCAGGCGCCGCCGGCGCGGACGCGGCCGTGCTGGCCAGCGAGGTACCATTGCGCCGCGCGGCCTGCGCGGCGAACCAGGTCCCCGGCGGGGGCATCGATTCGAAATAGTTGCGCACGCCGCCCAGCACGGCCGAGGCCAGGTCGCGACGATGGCTGTCGTCACGCAGGCGGCGTTCTTCGGCCGGATTGGTGATGAAGGCCGTTTCGACCAGGATCGAGGGCACGTCCGGCGAGCGCAGCACCACGAAGTTGGCGCGCTCCACGTAGCCACGGTGCGTGGGGCCGAGCTTGCCCAGCGCCTTCAACACGTTGCTGGCGATGGATTCGCTGGCCTGCATCGCGTAACCCTGCTGCAGATCGAGCAGTACGGCGGCCAGGGTGTCGTCCTTGTCGTCCAGCGACACGCCGCCCACGAGGTCGGCGCGGTTTTCGCGATCGGCCAGCCAGCGCGCCGCTTCGGAGGTCTTGCCGCGCGGTGACAACACCCACACGGAGGATCCCTTGGCGTCGCTATTCTTGAAGGCGTCCGCGTGGATGGAGACGAACATGTCCGCGTTGTGCTCGCGGGCGATCTCGTAACGGCGCTTCAGCGGGATGAAATAGTCGCCGGTGCGGGTGAGGAAGGCCTGCATGCCCGGCTGGCGATTGATCTGCTCGGCCAGCTCCTTGCCCACAGCCAGGGTCACGTCCTTCTCGCGCAGGCCGGTGGCGCCACGGGCACCCGGATCCTCGCCACCGTGGCCGGGATCGATGGCCACGATGACCTTGCGCTCGCCACTGAGCGCCGGAGGCACCTTGCTGGCGGACGCGGCACGACCGCGCGAACCCCGCGTCGGCTTCGTCACCGGTGCCGGCGTGTCGGCCACGGCGGGAGCGTCGCCCGCGTCGTCGGAACCCGGGGCGTTGTCGCCGGGGTCGGACTGGCCGCCGGGATAAAGGTCGAGCACGAGCCGGTAGCCGTAATCGCCGGCCGGCTTGAGGAGAAAGCTCTTGGGCTTGGCCTGCGGATCGACCTTCGCGGTCATCCGGGCGCCACCGCCCTGCTTGGCAGCCGCCATCGACTTGAAGAGGCCCTGGGCGCCCGGCGCAGAGAAATCGCCCGAGACGGAACTACCGGCGATATCCAGCACCACGGTGCCGGGGACATCGCCCGGGGACATCTTGTAGGTGGCCGGACCGGACAGGTCGAACACCACGCGGGTGTACTCAGGGCCGGCCCAGACACGGGCGGCCTTCACGTCGGCAGCCGAACCGACGACGGGAGCCAGCGACGCGACTGCCGTCACGCACGCCATCAGTCCAAGTTTGCTAGTGATTCCCCTCATATGGCCCGGATTGAACTGCAAGCGCCCGATGAATGCAAGATTATTTCCTTTGGTAATCCATAACCTGCAAACACTTCGTCAACGACCGTACAGGAATGGTCCGCAACCTGACTGGATCGAGTGAGACAGGGAACCCATCCGCGGCTTGCGGAAGCGGAATGCCCCGCGACGGAGACACCCCACGGGAGAACTCAGCTACCCAGCGCGTCGGCCAGCCGCCGACCCGCGTCGGAGCGGGGTTCGAAGCGGACGACACGGCCCGTACCCTCATGCCGGAAATGCAGTTCCAGATCCACCGGCGGCAGCGCGCCGGCGCCACGCTCGGGCCATTCCACGAGCACGATGGCTCCGGGCTCGGCGAGGCTGTCCAGCCCCAGCCACTCCAGCTCGCCCGGATCGGCGATGCGGTACAGGTCGAGATGGAAGGCCTGTCGATCACCGAGGTCGTAGCCTTCGACTAAGCTGTAGGTCGGGCTCTTCACCCGCTCGCCCACGCCGAGGGCCTTCAGGAAGGCCCGGGCAAAGGTGGTCTTGCCCGCGCCCAGGTCGCCGTGCAGGAAGGCGACCAGGCCATCGGGCAGCGCCGCGGCCAATTGGCGGCCAAGGGCGATGGTGGCGTCTTCGTCGACGAGTATCCGCTCCACCGTCATGCCTCCACTCCATTCACCAGCCGCCGCAGCGGTACCAGCAGGTCGCCCGCCAGGAGGCCACGCTCGCCTTCGCGCGCCGCCACGTCCGCCGCCCGCGCATGCAGGCCGACACCCAGGCAGGCCGCCTCGTAGGCGTCGCACCCCTGCGCCAGCAACGCCGCGACGATGCCGGTGAGCGTGTCACCCATGCCGCCGCTGGCCATGCCTGGGTTGCCCCAGGGACAGACGGAAACGCGCCCGTCCGGCGCCGCGATAAGGCTGCCATTGCCTTTCATCACCACCACCGCGGCATGGCGTCGAGCCAGTTCGCGGACGGCCGTGAAACGATCGGCCTGCACCTGCGCTGTGGACACGCCCAGCAGGCGCCCGGCTTCGCCCGGATGTGGCGTCAGCACCACCTGGCTGGGCAGGTGCCTCGGCTCGGCATGCAACAGGTTGAGGCCATCGGCGTCGAGCACCGTGGGCAGGCCCGCGTCGAGGGCGGTGACCCACAGTCCATGACCCCAGGCCGCCTGGCCAAGACCCGGACCCAGTGCGATGACGCTGGCCTTCTCCAGCATCGGCGTCAAGGCCTGGGGACCGTTGACGCCATGCGCCATCAATTCAGGTCGCGCGGCGTTCATCGCCGCGACGTTCTCGTCGCGGGTCGCCACGCTGACCAGGCCCGCGCCGGTGCGTAACGCCGCCTCGGCGGCCATCCGGACCGCGCCAGCGGTGCCGTGGTCGCCGCCGATCGCCAGCACGTGGCCGTTGTTTCCCTTGTGCGAGTCGCGCGGTCGGCGCGGCAAGGCGGCGGCTTTCAGCAATACGGCATCCGGCGCGTCCCGCGATGCATCCGACACCCCTAGATCGAACAGTTCGATGTCGCCGGCCAGTTCGCAGCGATAGGTATGCAGCCCACGCTTGTGCACGATGAAGGTGGCGGTCGCATCCGCACGCACCGCCACGCCGGGGCAGGCGCCGGTGTCAGCCGACAGGCCCGACGGGACGTCGAGCGCCAGCACGGGACGGCCCGATGCGAGGATCGCCTCGATGGCGGCCCTGCCCTCGCCTTCCGGCGCCCGGTTCAGTCCCGTGCCATAGATGGCATCTACCCACACGTCGGCGTCGCCGATGACGCCCGTCCACGGATGAATGACACCGCCCTGCGCCAGAAAGGCCTCGCGCGCGGTCGCGGCATCCCCGCCGGCCCGAGGTTCGGCCAGGGCAATGAGCTCCACCGCCAGCCCGGCGCGCAAGGCATCGCGACCGACGAGGTAGCCATCGCCGCCGTTATTGCCGGCGCCGCAGACGACGACCAGCCGCGACGCGTTCGGCCAGCGCTGCCGCAGCAGGGCAAAAGCCGCAGCCGCAGCCCGGCTCATCAGCTCGAAGCCGGGGATGCCGTCGGCGATGGCACGTGCATCGATGCGACGCGACTGCTCGGACGTGTAGAGGGCGAAATCGAGGGAGGATGCGGTCATCCGGCGATTATAGGAGCCCCCGGTAGAATGGACGCATGCACGATCCTTCCGCCATCGACTACGCCGCCCTTGCCCTCGACATCAAGCGATGGGCGCGCGAACTGGGCTTCGCCGACGTAGGCATCGCCGGCACCGACCTGGGGCACGACGAGGCCTACCTGGAGCGCTGGCTGGCGGATGGCCATCACGGCGACATGGAATACATGGCCCGGCACGGCACACGCCGCAGCCGGCCCGCCGAACTGGAGCCTGGAACGCTACGCGTGGTGTCCGTCCGCATGGACTACATCCCGCCGGGAACAGCGAACGCATGGGACGTGATCCACGATGGCGAGAAGGCCTACGTCGCGCGCTACGCGCTCGGCCGGGATTATCACAAGGTGATGCGAAACCGCCTGCAGAAGCTCGCAGCGCGGATCACCGAACGCGTCGGCGATTTTTCCTACCGTGCCTATGTGGACTCCGCGCCCGTGCTGGAGAAGGCGATCGCACGCAATGCCGGGCTCGGCTGGATCGGCAAGCACACCGTGCTCATCAACAAGCGCGCCGGCTCGTACTTTTTTCTCGGCAAGCTTTACACCGACCTGCCGCTTCCCGCCGACGAAGCAGCCTCGGCGCATTGCGGCAGTTGCCGGCGATGCATCGACATATGCCCGACGCAGGCCATCGTCGCGCCGTATCGACTCGACGCGCGCAAATGCATTTCCTACCTCACCATCGAACTGCGTGGCAGCATTCCGGAAGAACTGCGCGCACCGATGGGCAACCGCGTTTTCGGCTGCGATGATTGCCAACTAATCTGTCCCTGGAACAAATTTGCGCAGGAAGCGACGGAACCGGATTTCGCGCCACGCCACAGCCTCGATGGTGCCAAGCTCATCGAGCTGTTCGGGTGGAGCGAAGAGACCTTTCTCAGCCGTACCGAAGGGATGGCGATCCGTCGCACGGGGTACGAGGGCTGGCTACGCAATCTCGCCGTCGGACTCGGCAACGCACCCACGACAGCCGACATACTTGATGCGTTGCGCCAACGGTCGACGCATCCGTCGGCCATCGTGCGCGAACACGTGGCATGGGCACTTAATCGTCACGGCACGCGGTAAGCGCCCTCTACGAACACGCCAGTCTCGCCTTGTATGTCATCGGGGTTTCACCGAACACACGACGAAACAAGGCAATGAAAGCACTCGCCGTCGCATAGCCGAGATCAAGTGCGATCGCGTTGACCGGCACATCGTCCGCAAGCATCTCCAGTGCTTTCAGCAATCGGGCGCGCTGTCGCCATGCATTGAAATGGAAACCCGTTTCGGCAACGAAACCTCGCCCAAGGGTCCGCTCGCTAACCGCCGCCACCGACGCCCAGTAACTCACACTTCGCTGGTCCGACGGATCATCTACAAGCGCCTTCGCTACCCGAAGCAGGCGTGGATCATCCGGTAACGGCAATCCGAAGGACTCGGTCGGCAAGCTGGCGATCTCATCCAGGATCACGCCGGCGACGCGGTCGTCGGCGGCAGTTCTCGGTCCGGTCGACCATCGCGCCGCACGGAAGATCGCTTCGCGCAACAAGGCCGAGGTACGAATGCGGCACGCCACGGGAGGCAGCGTGGCGCAGGCGCGCTCGTCCACGTACACGGTCCATCCGTCCATGGCGCCGTGCGAGCGGGTCCAGTGCACGCAATGCGGAGGAATCCACACGGCATGGATCGCCGGCACCACGCCGACGTTGTCGTCGGTGCCTATCGTTAGCAGCCCCTTCACCGCCCCGACAAGCTGCCCCTCGGGGTGGCGATGCGGTGCCGAGCGGTGCCCGGCGGGCTCCACGCCACGTCCAGCGACGATCAGGTGGCCGGGCGGCAAGGGAAAATAGGTGGAGACGTACTCGACCATGACGGATTTCAGGCATTCATTGACGGCCATAGCTTATCTCGGACGAACGCGGTCGCACTAACGTGTTCGCCAGGAGGTAACACATGCATCCATCACGACCCGTATCCCCGCTCGATCCCCGGGCACAGGCTACCGTCAGCCAGCTCCACGCCATGGCGAAACGACAACTGACGTCCATGCTCGGCCACTATCTGCCACGCCTGCCCAGCATGCTGCTCGGGCGGCCGGTAAGGCCACCCAAAGACATGGCCTATTTCGACGACAAGATGCTTCCCATCGATGCGGCGCAAGGCGAACTGCTCTACCTGCTCGCTCGCGCGAAACAGGCGCGGCACATCGTCGAATTCGGTACCTCGTTCGGCGTATCCACGATCTACCTGGCTGCAGCAGTCCGCGACAACGCCTCGGGCGGCAAGGTGACCGGAACGGAGCTGGTTCCCTCGAAGGTCGCCAAGGCGACCGCCCATCTGGCGCAAGCCGGACTGGCGAATCATGCCGACATCCGGGTTGGCGACGCGCGGGAAACGCTCCAGCACATCGCCCCCGGCGTGGACCTGCTCCTGCTTGACGGCTGGCCATCCTTGGCCGCCGATATCCTGCAGATCGTCGAGCCCAAGCTCGCGAAGGGCGCGCTCATCGTCGTCGACAACATCGCTCAGTTCAGCGCGGAACTTGCACCGGTCGCCGAGCGGCTGCGAATGTCGCCCTATCGCGTGGCGCGGCTACCGTTCAAGAGCGGCACGCTCGTGGGCATCTTCGACGGCAGCCCTGAGTGCGTCAGGCACCCTTGAGCATGGTCCCCGTATCCAGCCAGCGCTGATGCCACGACAAGGCTTCCGGCAGCAGGTGCGGGGTGTGCTTGCCGTAACTGGCGCGCGACGCGCGATCGACGTAGTCCTCGATCTGCGCGCGATACGCCGGATCGACGCAGCGATCGATCAGCTGACGTGCGCGGTGGCGCGGCGGCAGGCCGCGAAGATCGGCAAGGCCATGCTCGGTAACGATGATCGAGACATCATGCTCCGTGTGATCCACATGGCTGACCATCGGCACGATCGCCGAGATGCTGCCCTTCTTCGCGGTACTGGGGCTCAGGAAGATGGACAGGAAACTGTTGCGCGCAAAGTCGCCGGAACCGCCGATGCCATTCATGATGCGGCTACCCATGACATGCGTGGAATTGACGTTGCCGTAGAGGTCGGCCTCGATCATGCCGTTCATGGCGATGCAGCCAAGTCGACGCACCAACTCAGGATGATTGGAGATTTCCTGCGTACGCATGATGATGCGCTCGCGATAGAAGGCGATGTTGCGCTTGAATTCTTCGTTCGCTTCCGGGCTTAACGCGAAACCAGTACAGGAGGCGACCTTGAGCACACCGCTGCGCAGCAGGTCGAGCATGCCGTCCTGGATGACTTCGGTGAACGCGGACAGATCACGGAAGCCACTGCTGGCGAGGCCATTCAGCACCGCATTGGGAATGTTGCCGACACCCGACTGCAGTGGAAGCAGGTTCGCCGGCAGGCGTCCTTTCGCCACTTCGTGCTTCAGGAAGTCAATGAGATGCTCCGCGATCCGCTCGCTGGTCGCGTCCGCCGGCGTGAACGGGCTGTTGCGATCGGGACCATGCGTGCGTACCACGGCGACGATTTTGTCGGGATCGCAACGCAGCGACGTATCGCCGATGCGATCATCTGCGTGCACGAGCGGGATCGGCTTGCGATGCGGAGGCAACGCGGTGCCGTAGTAGACATCGTGCATGCCATCGATGCCTTCGGGCTGCCAGTCGTTGACCTCGATGATGACCTTCTTCGCCAGATCGAGCCACGTCTTGTTGTTGCCCACCGAGGTCGAAGGGATCAGGCTGCCGTCCTCACGGATGCCTGCCACTTCGACGACCGCGGTATCGATGTCACCGTAGAAGCCGAACCAGACATGCTGTGCGACGTGGCTCAGGTGGATATCGATGTAATCAAGCGTACCGGCATTGATCCGCTGGCGCGCATCCGGATCGGTCTGGAACGGCATGCGCAGGGCGATGCCATCGGCTTTGGCCAGCGCACCGTCAAGTTCCGGCGCCGTGGAAGCACCGGTCATCAGGCGGATCTTGAACTCCCTGCCGTCGACATGCGCATCCTCGATGCGACGCGCCAGCGCGAGTGGAACGGCCTTCGGATACCCCGAACCGGTGAAGCCACTCATCGCCACCGTTTCGCCCGGCTGGATCATCGCGGCGGCAGCTTCGGCGGACACGACACGGTCACGCAACAAGGAGTGGCGGATACGCTCGGCAGACATGGGGCAAGACTCTGGGGTTGGGGATACGCCTATTATCGCCCCCGGCCCGCCAGCCCAGACATGCGACCATCGTTGAATGGTTGTCGCAGGCGGCGCGCGGTCCGCTACCTTGACCCACTGTAGGAGCGCGCTTGCGCGCGATTCGGTGTTGCCGCGAACCCCATCGCGCGCAAGCGCGCTCCTACAAAAAAACAAAGCCCCGCGGAGCGGGGCTTTGTCGGGATCAGACCATGCCGGCCGATTTCCTCGTGATGAGCATGGCCAGCTCAAGCGACTGCTCGTAGTTGAGGCGTGGATCGACCATCGACTTGTAGGCGCGATCGAGATCCTGCTCCACCAGACCACGCGCACCACCCAGGCACTCGGTGACGTTCTCGCCCGTGAGTTCCAGATGGACACCGCCCAGGCGAGTACCCACCGCAGCGTGGATATCGAAGGCCTGGTCGAGTTCGCCAGCGATATTGGCGAAGCGACGCGTCTTGTAGCCGTTGCTGGTGCTCTCGGTATTGCCGTGCATCGGATCGGCCACCCACAGTACGCGGCGACCTTCCCGCTTCACGGCTTCGAGCAGCGGCTGCAGCTGGGTGCCGATCTTGTCATTACCCATGCGATGGATAAGTGTCAGGCGGCCCGGCTCTTCCTCCGGATTCAGCACGTCGATCAGGCGCAGCAGATCGTCTGGCTGCACCGTCGGACCGACCTTCACCGCGATGGGATTGCGGATGCCACGGAAGTATTCCGTGTGCGCCCCATCGAGCGCCGCGGTGCGCATGCCGATCCACGGGAAGTGGGTGGACAGGTTGAACCAGCCGTCCTGACGCGGGACGCGACGGGTGAGCGCTTCTTCGTAGTGAAGCAGCAGGGCTTCATGCGAGGTGTAGAAGTCGACGCGCGAGTACGAGATGGACTCGCCGCCCAGGGTTTCCATGAAGCGCAGCGAATCGCCGATGTTGGCGACCATGCGCTTGTACTCGCCGGCCAGCGGCGAATGATCCACCCAGGCGAGGTCCCAGTATTCCGGGTGATGCAGGTCGGCGAAACCGCCGTCGATCAACGCACGGACAAAATTCATCGTCATCGCGGAGCGGGCATGCGCCTTGATCAGGCGACGCGGATCGGCGCGGCGCGCCTCCGGCGTGAACTCGGGGCTGTTGACCAGGTCGCCACGGAACGCCGGCAAGGTCACGCCATCGCGTGTCTCCGAATCGGCGGAACGGGGCTTGGCATACTGACCCGCGAAGCGCCCGACGCGCAGCACCGGCTTCTTCAGGCCGTGGACGAGCACCAGGCTCATCTGCAGCAGCACCTTGAGGCGATTGGAGATGATCGGGCTGGTGCAGTCGGCGAAGCTCTCGGCGCAATCGCCACCCTGGAGCAGGAAACGCTCGCCCACCTGGGCCTCGGCGATGGCTTTCTTCAGCGCCAGGATTTCCCAGGACGTGACCAGTGGCGGAAGCTCGCCAAGTTGGGCCAGCGCACCATTCAGCTCGTCGGCATCCTCGTAGGTCGGCTGCTGGAGGGCGGTCCTCGACCGCCACGAACCCGGAACCCAGTCAGGGGACGGGGAAGTTACGGTTTTGAGGGAGTGCTGCATGACGGCTGTGCCTACGTAATGCGCCGGACAGGGCGCGGAAAGTCAACGGACGGAACGACGGATGGCCACCAGGGCCCATACGACGAGGACGACGAACCAGAGCAAGGTCCAGCCCGGCATCGGGATACCGAGGATCGGCTCGATCTTCGCGCACTCACCGGAGCCGGTGAAGGCGAGCTTGAGCATCTTCATGAAGGGGAACGCATCGAACAGGTAGCCCAGGCCCGGCCCGCAGGCGGGGACATGGTCGGCCGGCAGGCTTTGCAGCCAGAGGTGACGTCCGGCCGTGGCGATGCCCCAGAGACCACCCAGGGTGATCAGGACGCCGTAGATGGCACGGGTGCCGGTCTTACGAGGGGCATGAAGGCCGCCGATCAGGAAGAACAGCCCCATGACGCACACCGCGATGCGCTGGAAGATGCACAGCGGGCACGGGTCCAGGTGCATGCCGTACTGCGCATACAGGGCGAAGCCCATCAGCGCCACGCATACGAGGAAGGCGGCGAGGTAGCGCGTACGGAACGACCAGGTACGAGGATTCATGAAGGGGCTTGTTGCGTTGCAGGACCCCCACGTTAACGCTTTGTGCATGCCGTTGTCAGTAGGCGATCGAAGTTTCGTCTGCAACCATGTCAATGATTTGAAAGGAAATGCGTCATGCGACTCCTGCATGTCGAAGCAAATCACCGATTTACGCTACCCCATCAAACGCCATCCATCGATTGAGCGGGCAAATCGGTGTAGTGCCGCGACACTACGCCGCACCCAGAAAGCAAAAACCCCGGCAGGTTGCCCTGCCGGGGTTTCGCTTGAATCATGAGCCTGACGCTTACTCGGCGTCGACGGCTTCGGTCTGCTGCGGACGGTCCACGAGTTCGACGTAGGCCATCGGGGCGTTGTCGCCCGGACGGAAGCCGCACTTCAGGATGCGCAGGTAGCCGCCGGGACGCTCGCGGTAACGCGGGCCAAGCTCAACGAAGAGCTTGCCGACCGCCTGCTTGTCGCGCAGGCGCGAGAAAGCGAGACGACGGTTGGCGACGCCATCGGTCTTGGCGAGCGTGATGAGCGGCTCGGCGACGCGACGGAGTTCCTTGGCCTTCGGCAGGGTGGTGCGGATCAGCTCGTGCTTGATCAGCGACGAGGCCATGTTCTTGAACATGGCTTCGCGGTGGCTGCTCGTACGGTTGAGCTTGCGACCGGATTTCTGGTGGCGCATGGCGTTTACTCTCTAAGGTCTGTTGTTATGAAAAGCCGGTCAGGATGAGCGACTTCCCGCGGTTACCCGCTATTCGAGGCTGTCAAAACGCCTCGTTATAAGAGCGCAGCCTCTATGGACCGCTATGATTCTCCAGGGGAAATGCAGGACGCATCCGCTGGATCCAGCAAAGGATCGGGGCGATCGAAAACCGATCGCCCCGAGGTACATCAGCCCAGCTGCATGCCGTGGGAAAGACCCGGCGGCGGCCAGTTTTCAAGCTTCATGCCGAGGGCGAGACCACGTCCGCCCAGGACATCCTTGATTTCGGTGAGTGACTTCTTGCCAAGGTTCGGGGTCTTGAGCAGCTCAACTTCGGTCTTCTGAACCAGATCGCCGATGTAGTAGATGCTCTCCGCCTTGAGGCAGTTCGCCGAACGGACCGTCAGCTCGAGGTCGTCGATCGGGCGCAGCAGCAGCGGATCGAAACCGCCCTTCTCCGCCTTGGTCGAATCGCTCTCGCGACGCGAGAAGTCACCAAAGACCGACAGCTGGTCGTTGATGATCTCGGCCGCCTTACGGACAGCGTCTTCAGCACCGATCGTGCCGTTCGTTTCGATGTCGAGCACGAGCTTGTCGAGGTTGGTGCGCTGCTCGACACGAGCCGCGTCCACTTCGTAAGCCACGCGCAGGACCGGCGCGAACGACGCGTCGAGCTGCAGACGGCCGATCGGCCGCGTCTCGTCATCCGGATGCTGACGTGCGCTGGCCGGCTGGTAGCCGACGCCCTTACGCACCTTCAGACGCATGTTCAGGGCCACATCCTTGGTGAGGTGGCAGATCACATGCTCCGGGTTGACGATTTCGACGGAATGGTCAACCGCGATGTCGCCGGCGGTGACCACGCCCTTGCCCTTCTTTGACAGCGTCAGGGTGACTTCGTCACCGCTGTGCTGGCGGATGGCAACGTCCTTGAGGTTCAGGAGGACTTCGATAACGTCTTCCTGAAGACCCTCAAGGGTGGTGTACTCGTGCAGCACGCCGTCGATTTCGACTTCGACGATCGCGCTGCCCGGAATCGAAGAGAGCAGCACGCGACGCAGCGCATTGCCCAGGGTGTGACCGAAGCCACGCTCGAGCGGCTCGACCACCACCTTCGCGCGGTTCGCTCCAAGCTGCTCGACGCTGAGGCCACGGGGCCGCAGCACACTAGTAGACGATACTGCCATGCAAGGCTCCGGTGGATTACTTCGAGTAAAGCTCGACAATCAGGGCTTCGTTGATATCGGCCGGCAGATCGCCACGATCCGGAACGGCCTTGAACGTGCCCGCGAACTTCTTGCTGTCGACCTCGACCCACGACGGACGCAGATCCATCGTGTCGTAGATCGTCGCCGCTTCCTGCACGCGCAGCTGGCTGCGGGCCTTTTCGGTCAGCGAAACTTCGTCGCCCGGACGGACGTGGTACGAAGGAACGTTGACCTTCTTGCCGTTGACCGTCACGGCCTTGTGGGCCACGAGCTGACGAGCCTGGGCGCGGGTGACCGCAAAGCCCATGCGATAGACGACGTTGTCGAGACGGCTTTCCAGGAGGCGAAGCAGGTTTTCACCCGTGTTGCCCTTCTGGGTCGAAGCCTTGGTGTAGTAGTTGCTGAACTGACGCTCAAGCACGCCGTAGATGCGCTTGACCTTCTGCTTCTCACGCAACTGGACGGCGTAGTCGGACAGACGGGCACGCTTGTTGGCGCCATGCTGACCGGGCTTGTTTTCGAGCTTGCACTTGGAATCAAGCGCGCGAGCCGGGCTCTTCAGACCGAGGTCTGCACCCTCACGACGCGCCAGCTTGCAGGTAGCTCCACGATAACGGGCCATGGTTATGCTCCTTAGACGCGACGCTTCTTGGGGGGACGGCAGCCGTTATGCGGAATCGGCGTGACGTCGATGATGTTGAGCACCTTGTAGCCCAACGCATTCAGGGAACGCACGGCCGACTCACGGCCCGGGCCGGGGCCCTTGATGCGAACTTCCACGGTCTTCACACCGTAGTCGCCGGCAGCGCGGCCAGCCTTTTCGGCGGCAACCTGGGCAGCGAACGGGGTCGACTTACGGGAACCGCGGAAGCCCGCGCCGCCCGCCGTCGCCCACGACAGGGCGTTGCCCTGGCGATCGGTGATCGTGACGATGGTGTTGTTGAAAGAAGCCTGCACGTGGGCCACGGCATCCGTGACAACGCGCTTGATCTTCTTCTTGGTCTTAACCGGCTTAGCCATATTCGGTATCCGTTACTTCTTGATCGGACGACGCGGACCCTTGCGGGTACGGGCGTTGGTACGCGTGCGCTGGCCGCGCACCGGCAGGCCGCGACGATGGCGCAGGCCACGATAGCAACCCAGGTCCATGAGGCGCTTGACCGCCATGCCGATTTCACGACGGAGGTCACCCTCAACCGTGTACTTAGCGATTTCGGCGCGGATCTTCTCGACCTCGCCTTCGCTCAGCGACTTGATCTGGGTGGTGGGAACCACACCAGCGTCGGCACAGACCTTCTTCGCCCGCGAACGGCCGATTCCATAAATGCTCTGCAGGCCAACCCAGACATGCTTCTGGACCGGCAAATTGACACCCGCGATGCGCGCCATGATGTACTGTCTCCGATGTGCTTCGTGCGCGGTAAACGCGCAATTCTAACCTGAATTAACCTAAACGGGAAGTCCTGCGGCGCTGGGCGCCGCGGCCTCCCCTACTTGGGGACTTCCGTCAAATCTCAGCTACGGCGGAGATTCGACTTCTTGAGCAGACTCTCGTACTGGTGGCTCATCAGATGGGCCTGAACCTGGGCGATGAAATCCATCACCACCACCACCACGATCAGCAGCGAAGTGCCGCCGAAATAGAACGGGACGTGCCAGGCGTTCTGCATGAACGTGGGCACCAGGCAGACCAGGACGATGTAGAGCGCGCCAACACCGGTAAGCCGGGTCATGACGCCATCGATATAGTCAGCCGTGGAGCGACCCGGGCGAATACCCGGAATCAACGCACCCGAACGCTTGAGGTTATCGGCCGTTTCTTGGGAGTTGAACACGATCGCCGTGTAGAAGAAGGCGAATCCGATCACCAGCACCGCAAACACGATGTCGTGGACCGGCTCACCCGGGCTCAGCGCCGTGGTCAGCCATTGCAGCCAGCGGGACTGGTTGGCAGAACCAAACCAGGTCGCCGCGGTGGCCGGGAAGAGCAGGAGGCTGGTCGCGAAGATCGGCGGAATGACGCCCGCCATGTTGATCTTCAACGGCAGGTGCGAGACCTGGCGCTGCTGGAACTGGCGCTGCCCGCCCTGCTTCGCGTAGTTCACGGTAATGCGCCGCTGGGCGCGTTCCATGAACACCACGAAGGCAGTGACCGCGAGGATCGCAGCGGTGACCATCAGCAGCTTCAGGACCGACAGCTCGCCGTTGTTCGCCATGGTCAGCGTGTGCGCGATGGCACCCGGGAGACCTGCCACGATACCGGCGAAGATCAGCATGGAAATACCATTGCCGATACCGCGCTCGGTGATCTGCTCGCCCAGCCACATCAGGAACATGGTGCCCGCCGTAAGGCCGACCACCGACGCCATGATGAAGCCCGGACCCGGCATGTACACCACCGGGGCGCCGCCAAGCGCCGTCTGCTTCTGCAGTGCTACCGCGATGCCGAAGGCCTGGAAGGCCGCCAACGCCACCGTACCGAAGCGCGTATACATGGTCATCTTGCGACGACCCGACTCGCCTTCCTTACGGAGCGCCATGAGCGACGGCACCACCGAACCCATCATCTGCACCACGATCGATGCCGAGATGTAGGGCACCACACCAAGAGCGAACACCGAGAAGCGGGAGAGCGAACCGCCCGAGAACATGTTGACCATGTTCAGGAGGCCACCACCACCTTCGACGAGGCTCGTCATCGCATCGGGATTCACGCCCGGAACGGGAATGAACGAACCGAGGCGAAAGACGATCAGCGCACCAATAAGGAACAAGATGCGCTGACGCAGTTCCGTCAGTTTGCCCAGCGAGCCGCCGAGCTTTTTGCCCTGCGCTCCGGCCACTGGATTACTCCACGCTGCCGCCGGCGGCTTCGATGGCGGCCTTGGCACCGGCCGTCGCGAGCACACCCTGGAGCTTGATGGCGCGAGAGATCTCGCCCTTCAGCACGATCTTCACCTTCTTCGCGCGGCTGGTCACGAGGCCAGCGGCGTGGAGGGCGATCAGGTCGATGGTGTCGGCCTGGACCGAAGCCAGCTGGTAGAGCATGACCTGCTCGGTGTCGGCCTTCTTCAGCGAGCGGAAGCCCACCTTCGGAAGACGACGCTGCAGCGGCATCTGACCGCCTTCGAAACCGACGCGGTGGGTGTTACCAGCACGGGCGTGCTGACCCTTGTGACCGCGGCCGGCAGTCTTGCCGAGGCCGGAACCGATACCGCGAGCGACGCGGGTGCGGGTCTTGCGGGCGCCCTTGCCGGGCTTGATGTCGTTAAGACGCATGATTGCTTACTCCTCGACCCGAACCAGGTAATAGACCGTGTTGATGAGGCCACGGACCTGCGGGGAATCCTTCAGTTCGCGCACATCGTTGAGCTTGTTGAGGCCAAGGGCCTTCACGCTCAGACGATGACGGCTCTGCACGCCGCGCAGGCCCTTGACCAGGCGCACGCGGACCGTGCCGGCGGTTTCATTGTTCTTAGCCATTGCCCAGCACCTCTTCGATCGTCTTGCCACGCTTGGCGGCGATGCGCTTCGGCGAGGCGACGGCCTGCAGACCCTTGATCGTCGCGCGGACGAGGTTGATCGGGTTGCGCGAGCCGACGGCCTTCGCAAGCACGTCCTTCACGCCGACCACTTCGAGGACAGCGCGCATGGCGCCACCGGCGATGACGCCAGTACCCTGCGAGGCAGGCTGCATGTAGACGCGGGCGGCGCCGTGGTTGGCCTTGATGGCGTACCAGAGCGTGCCGTTGTTGAGTTCGATGGACACCATGTTGCGGCGGGCGCGCTCCATGGCCTTGGAGATGGCAACCGGCACTTCACGCGCCTTGCCATAACCAAAACCGACGCGCCCCTCGCCATCGCCGACAACCGTCAGCGCGGTGAAGCTCATCTGGCGGCCACCCTTGACGGTCTTGGCCACGCGGTTGACGGCGATCAGCTTTTCAAGCATGCCGTCCGAATTTTCGCGATCTGTCGAGGACATCTCTTTTCCTGGATAGCCCGGGTGTTCCGGGACTTCTGTTTACGGCTTGGTCGCCGCTTGGAGTTGTAGTTACATCGGGCGACACCGGCCCCGAAGGGCCGATGTCGTGGCCTGACGCCTCTTAGAACTTGAGGCCGGCCTCACGAGCCGCATCGGCCAGAGCCTTGATGCGACCGTGATAACGGAAGCCCGAGCGGTCGAAGGCGACGGACTCGATACCGGCGGCCTTGGCGCGCTCGGCAACGATGCGGCCCACCGTGGTGGCGGCCTCGACGTTCTTCTTGCTCTTGAGGCCTTCGGCGACCGACTTCTGCACGGTCGAGGCGGCTGCCACGACGGTGCCGTTCGGCGCGAAGACCAGGGCGTAGATGTGCTGACCGGTGCGGTGCACGCTCAGGCGGGCGACGGCGAGCTCACGGATGTGGGCGCGGGTCGACTTGGCGCGGCGCAGGCGGGATTCGTTCTTGTTCATCGTCTCGTCTCCAGAAAGCGGATAGGCCGATTAGGCCTTCTTGGCTTCCTTCAGGATGATCGTCTCGCCGGCATAACGGACGCCCTTGCCCTTGTAGGGCTCCGGCGAACGGAACGCGCGGATCTTGGCTGCCACCTGGCCCACGAGCTGCTTATCGGCACCCTTTACAAGGATTTCCGTCTGCGTCGGGACTTCGATGGTGATGCCTTCCGGCGCGTCGAAGACGACCGGGTGCGAGAAACCGAGGGAAAGGTTTACGGCCTTGCCCTGCAGCTGCGCGCGGTAACCCACGCCGACCAGCTCGAGCTTCTTCTCGAAGCCGTTCGCGACGCCGGTCACCATGTTGGCGACGATCGCACGGGCGGTGCCACCGAACTTGTCGTCAGCGCCTTCGGCGAGGACGATCGTGGCGACGCCGTTTTCCTGCTGGAACGAAACGCCCGGCAGTTCGTGCGTGGTCAGGGTGCCCTTCGGGCCCTTGACGGTGACGGTGCCGTTCGAGACGGTGAGTTCAACGCCCTTGGGGAGCGTGATGGGCTTCTTGGCTACACGTGACATGTCGGGACTCCTTACGCCACCTGGCCGATGACTTCGCCACCGAGACCCTTGGCACGGGCCTGCGCGTCGGTCAGGAGACCGGCGGAGGTGGAGATGATCGAGATACCCAGGCCACCGAGGACCTTCGGCAGCTCGTCCTTGCCGCGATAGACGCGGAGACCGGAACGGCTGACACGGGAAATGGATTCGATGGCCGGACGGCCTTCGAAATACTTCAGCTTGATTTCGAGGACGGGCTTGCCGTCTTCATCGCCAACGCGGGCGTCGAGGACATAGCCCTCGTTCTGCAGAAGCTTGGCCAGGGCCAGCTTCACTTTCGACGACGGAATACGAACAACCGCTTTGCCAGTGGCCTGGGCGTTGCGGATGCGCGTAAACAGATCGGCGATGGGATCAGTCATGCTCATAGTTAAAACCCTTGAGAGTGCACCGATATCCGAATGACCGGAGATCTTTAAATTGTAAAGCCGACAAATCGTCGGTCTGCATTGCGCAGACCGACGACTATATCAGGCCAGGACCGTCTGGACAAGTTTTGCCCAACCGGCCCCTGCCCCGCCCGAAGACGGGGCGGGTATTGCTTACCAGCTAGCCTTGCGCAGGCCCGGAACGTCGCCGCGCATGGTGGCTTCACGCAGCTTGTTGCGGCCGAGGCCGAACTTGCTGTAGACGCCACGCGGACGACCGGTCAGGGCGCAGCGGTTGCGCTGGCGCGAGGGGCTCGCGTCACGCGGCAGCTTCTGCAGCTTGGTCTGAGCTTCCATCTTCTCGTCGTACGAGGCCGAAGCGCTCAGGACGATCGCCTTCAGTTCGGCGCGCTTGGCGGCGTACTTCTTGGCGAGCTTGGCGCGCTTGAGGTCGCGCTCGATCATCGAGGTCTTTGCCATGTGTTCTCTCTGGCGATCAGTTGCGGAACGGGAAGCTGAAGGCTTCCAGCAGCGCCTTGGCTTCTTCGTCAGACTTGGCCGTGGTGGTGATGGAGATATCCATACCACGCAGGGCGTCGACCTGGTCGAAGTCGATTTCCGGGAAGATGATCTGTTCCTTGATACCGAAGTTGTAGTTACCACGGCCATCGAAGGCACGGCCCGAGACACCACGGAAGTCGCGCGTACGCGGCAGCGAGATGTTGATCAGGCGGTCCAGGAATTCCCACATCTGGGCACGACGCAGCGTGACCTTGCAACCGATCGGCCAACCGTCGCGGATCTTGAACGAAGCGACCGACACGCGGGCCTTCGTCGTGATCGGCTTCTGGCCGGCAATCTTGGTCATGTCGGCCACGGCGTTCTCGAGGATCTTCTTGTTACCGGCGGCTTCGCCGACGCCCATGTTGAGCGTGATCTTCGTGATGCGCGGGACCTGCATGACGTTCTGGTAACCGAAGCGCTCAGTGAGCTTCTTCATTACCGACTCTTTGTAAAACGTTTCAAGACGGGTCATGACTTCGATTCCTTACGCGTCGACCACTTCGCCCGAAGCGAACACGCGCACCTTACGCCCATCCTCGAGCGTCTTGATGCCAACGCGCTCGCCCTTGTTCGAGGCAGAGTTGAAGAGCTGGACATTGGAGATATGGATCGAGGCCTCACGCTCGACGATACCGCCAGGCTGGTTGGCCTGGGGGTTCGGCTTGGTGTGGCGCTTGATGATGTTGACGTTGGCAACGACCACGCGGTCGCCGTCGACGCGCAGGACATCACCGCGCTGACCCTTGTTCTTGCCGGTGATCACGACGACGTGGTCACCCTTGCGGATACGGTTCATGTTCTGGCCTCCGCTCAGAGCACTTCGGGCGCGAGCGAGACGATCTTCATGAACTTCTCGCTGCGCAGCTCGCGGGTGACCGGCCCGAAAATACGGGTACCGATCGGCTCGAGCTTGTTGTTGAGGAGCACGGCAGCGTTACCGTCGAAACGGATCAGCGAGCCGTCGTTGCGGCGCACGCCCTTGGCGGTACGGACCACAACGGCGTTGTACACCTCGCCCTTCTTCACCTTGCCGCGCGGAATGGCGTCCTTGACGGTCACCTTGATGACATCGCCGATGCCGGCATAGCGACGCTTGGAGCCGCCCAGCACCTTGATGCACATCAGTTCCTTCGCACCGCTGTTGTCCGCCGCGGAAAGCGTGCTTTGCATCTGAATCATCGCAGCTCTCCTTAGACTTCAGCGCGCGTGACGATGGCGACCACGCGGTGATGCTTGGTCTTCGACAGCGGACGGCATTCCGCAATGCGGACCACGTCGCCCTCGTTCGCACCGGTTTCCTCGTGTGCGTGGAGCTTCGTGGAGCGGCGGATGATCTTGCCGAGCAGCGGGTGCTGCACCTGGCGCTCGATCAGAACCGTGACCGTGTTGGCCATCTTGTTGCTGATGACGCGACCTTCGAGGGTACGCGCCGTTTTCTGGTTATCGCTCATATCAGCCGTCCCTTACTTCTTATCGCCGAGCACGAACTTCGTGCGGGCGATGTCGCGCCGAACGCGGCGCAGCTGGTGCGGCTGAGTGAGCTGACCGGAGCCCTTCTGCATGCGCAGATTGAACTGCTCCTTGCGAAGGTCCAGCAGATGCTGCTTCAGCTCTTCCGCCGACTTCTCTTTGATTTCTTTGATGGCCATTACATCACCGCCCTGGACACGAACTGGGTCTGGACCGAGAGCTTGGCAGCGGCAAGGCGCATGGCCTCACGTGCGGTTGCCTCGTCGACACCTTCGATTTCATAAAGCATGCGACCCGGCTGGATCTCGGCGACCCAGAACTCGACGCCACCCTTACCAGCACCCATTCGGACTTCGATGGGCTTGCGGGTGATCGGCTTGTCCGGGAACACGCGGATCCAGAGCTTGCCGCCACGCTTCACGTAGCGCGTGATGCAGCGACGGGCCGCTTCGATCTGACGCGCGGTCAGCTGACCGTGCGTCGTCGCCTTGAGGCCGTACTCGCCAAAGCTCACGAGATTCGAGGTGAACGCCAGGCCGTCATTGCGACCCTTAAACATCTTGCGGTACTTGGTACGCTTCGGTTGCAACATGGCAACGCTCCTTACTTGGCAGAGCGCTCGCCACGCTCACGGCGGTTTTCACCACCGTCGCGACGCGACGACTGCTGCGGCTGCTGATCTTCCTTCGACGCCTCGGCCGTGGCGGCCGCGAGGTCGAAGATCTCGCCCTTGTAGACCCACACCTTCACACCGATGATGCCGTACTGGGTCTTCGCTTCGGCGGTGCCGTAGTCGATGTCAGCGCGGAGGGTGTGGAGCGGCACGCGACCTTCACGAGCCCACTCGGAGCGCGCGATCTCGGCGCCGTTCAGACGGCCGGAGACGTTGATCTTGATGCCCAGGGCGCCGAGGCGCATGGCGTTGCCAACCGAGCGCTTCATCGCGCGACGGAACATGATGCGGCGCTCGAGCTGCTGCGCGATCGACTCGGCAACGAGCTGGGCGTCGAGTTCCGGCTTGCGGACTTCGCTGACGTTGATGTGCGTCGGAACGCCCATCAGGTCGGTGACTTCCTTACGAAGCTTCTCGATGTCCTCGCCCTTCTTGCCGATCACCACGCCCGGACGGGCGGTGTGGATCGTCACGCGGGCGGTCTTGGCCGGACGCTCGATCTGGATCATCGAGATACCGGCGGCGGCGAGCTTCTTGCGCAGCATCTCGCGGACCTTTAGGTCGGCAGCGAGGTACTGGGCGTACTCACCCTTGTTGGCGTACCACTTCGAGTTCCAGTCCTTGGCAATGCCGAGGCGGATACCGGTGGGATGAACTTTATGACCCATGGTTTCTTACCCCAGTCAGTTGCCCACAACCACAGTGATGTGGCTGGTGCGCTTCAGGATGCGCGAACCGCGGCCTTTGGCGCGGGCGTACATGCGCTTCATCGCCGGACCTTCGTCGACAAAGATGCGCGAGACCTTCAGGTCGTCGACGTCGGCACCGAGGTTGTTCTCGGCGTTGGCGACGGCGGACAGCAGCACCTTGCGGACAAGGTGGGCGGCCTTCTTGTTGGTGTAGGCTAGCACGTCGCTCGCCCGACCCACCGGGAGACCCCGGACCAGGTCGGCCACCAGGCGTGCCTTCTGCGCCGAGATGCGGGCGCTGCGCAGGATCGCTTTGGCTTCAGTGCTCATCACTTGCCCTTCTTATCGCCGGCGTGGCCCTTGTAGGTGCGGGTCACCGCGAACTCGCCGAGCTTGTGCCCGACCATGTTCTCGTTGATAAGCACCGGCACGTGCTGGCGGCCGTTGTGGATGGCGATGGTCAGACCGACCATTTCCGGCAGGATCATCGAGCGACGCGACCAGGTCTTGATCGGACGCTTGTTGTTGGCGGAAACGGCGGCTTCCACCTTCTTTACGAGGTGCAGGTCAACGAACGGACCTTTCTTTAGAGAGCGCGGCATAATCGTTTCCTATTACTTGCGACGACGCACGATGAACTGCTGGGTGCGCTTGTTGCTGCGCGTCTTGTAACCCTTGGTCGGCGTGCCCCACGGGCTGACCGGATGACGGCCACCGGAGGTCTTGCCTTCACCACCACCATGCGGATGGTCGACCGGGTTCATGACAACACCGCGGACGGTCGGACGGATGCCCTTCCAACGCTTCGCACCGGCCTTGCCGAGCTTGCGGAGGGAGTGCTCCGAGTTGCCGACTTCACCGATGGTGGCGCGGCATTCGACCGGTACGCGACGCATTTCGCCGGAGCGAAGACGCAGCGTGGCGTAACCCTGTTCGCGAGCAACGAGCTGCACGGAAGCACCGGCAGAGCGAGCGATCTGGGCGCCCTTGCCCGGCTTCATTTCGATGCAGTGGATCGTGGAACCCACCGGAATCGAACGAAGCGGCAGGCAGTTGCCAGCCTTGATCGGGGAGTCGGAACCCGACACCAGACGGTCGCCAACGGCAACGCCCTTCGGGGCGATGATGTAGCGGCGCTCGCCATCGGCGTAGCACAGCAGCGCGATGTGCGCGGTGCGGTTCGGGTCGTATTCCAGACGCTCGACAACGGCGGCGATGCCTTCTTTGTCGCGCTTGAAATCGATGATGCGGTATGCCTGCTTGTGACCGCCGCCGCGATGACGCGTGGTGATGCGACCGTAGTGGTTGTGGCCACCCGTCTTCGACTGCGATTCGGTCAGGGGAGCGTAAGGCGCGCCCTTGTGCAGACCCTCGGTCCGAACGCTGACTGCGTCGCGCCGGCCCGGGGAGGTCGGCTTGTGAGTGATCAGTGCCATCTCAATTCAACTCCTGGCTCAGGCCTTGGCCGACACGTCGATCGTGTGGCCGTCGGCGAGGCGCACGTAAGCCTTGCGCTTGCCCTGGCGATTGCCCTGGCGGAAGCGGAACGACTTGACCTTGCCTTTCGTGTTCACGAGGTTCACGTCCACGACCTTGACGTCGAAGAGGTGTTCCACCGCAGCGCGCACGTCGGCCTTGGTCGCTTCGGGCGCCACGACGAACACGTACTGGTTGTTTTCCGCAAGACGGGCCGACTTCTCGGAGATGTGCGGCGCGCGAAGCGTGTTGAGCGTGCGTTCGGTGCTCATGCGAGCCACTCCTCGACCTTCTTGACCGCGTCCACCGTCATGACGACGAAGTCGCTACCGACCAGGCTGACCGGATTCAGGGCCAGCACGTCGACGACGTGGATGTACGGAATGTTGCGGGCGGACAGGTACAGCGCTTCGGTGGAGTCTTCCGACACCAGCAGCACGCGACCCTTGACTTCGAGCTCGGCGAGCTTGGCGATCATGCCCTTGGTGCTCGGCTTCTCGATCGACAGCTCCGGGACCACCTTCAGGCGACCCTGGCGGGTCAGCTCGGCGATGATCGAACGGATGGCGACGCGGTAGGCCTTGCGGTTGACCTTCTGCTCGAAGCTACGCGGCTTGGCGGCAAACGTGACACCACCACCGACGAAGATCGGAGCGCGGTAGTCACCGTGACGGGCGCCGCCGCCCTTCTGCTTCTTGAACTTCTTCGTGGTACCGGACAGCTCACCGCGCGACAGCTGCGCCTTGGTGCCGGCACGGCCGCCTGCCTGGTAGGCAGTCACGACCTGGTGCACGAGGGCCTTCTTGTACTCGCCGCCGAACACTTCGTCCGAGACGGTGAGCGACTGGGCGCCAATAACGTTAAGTTCCATGGCGTGTCTCCTCAACCTTTGGTCGTCGGACGGATCACGACGTCGCCACCGGTCGCGCCCGGGACTGCGCCCTTGACCGCGATGAGGTGACGCTCGGCATCGACCTTGACCACTTCCAGGCCCTGCACGGTGCGATTGACCGCACCCATGTGGCCCGACATCTTCTTACCAGGGAACACGCGGCCCGGCGTCTGGCGCTGGCCGATCGAGCCCGGGGCGCGATGCGACAGCGAGTTACCGTGCGTGGCGTCACCCATCTTGAAGTTGTGACGCTTGATGGTGCCCTGGAAGCCCTTGCCCTTCGACACGCCAGCGACGTCGACCGTCTGACCGACGGTGAACACGGCTTCAGCGGTCAGCTCGGCGCCAACTTCGTACTTGCCAGCGTCATCCGCGTTGAGGCGGAATTCCCACAGGCCACGACCCGGCTCAACCTTGGCCTTGGCGTAGTGACCCTTGGCAGGGTTCGTCAGCAGCGAAGCGCGCTTGGCGCCAGCCGTGACCTGGACGGCGCTGTAGCCGTCGACTTCTTCGGTCTTCACCTGGGTCACACGATTCGGGGTCGCTTCAATCAGCGTCACCGGAATCGAACGGCCGTCTTCGGTGAAGAGCCGGCTCATGCCGCACTTGCGGCCAACCAGTCCGATACTCATCTTCGTATCCTTATATCCGCTCAGCCGAGCTTGATCTGGACGTCAACGCCAGCCGCAAGATCGAGCTTCATGAGCGCGTCCACGGTTTTGTCGTTGGGGTCGACGATGTCCAGAACGCGCTTGTGGGTACGAGTCTCGTACTGGTCGCGGGCATCTTTGTCGACGTGCGGCGACACCAGAATGGTGTAGCGCTCGATCTTGGTCGGCAGCGGGATCGGGCCGAGGACCGTAGCGCCAGTGCGCTTGGCCGTCTCGACGATTTCGCTGGCCGAACGGTCGATCAGACGATGATCGAACGCCTTGAGCCGGATGCGAATTTTTTGGTTCGCCATAAAACCGTGTCCTGTTATCGAAAGAACGTTCTTGTGATTCGAAGTGGCTTCTCGCCACCTCGCACAACCCTATTACTACTACGGGTACTGCAACGGGCCGCAAGGAACGGCCAAGAAACCGTCCAAAACGACCCGAAAAAGCCAGACAGGCCGAAAAACGGCCCGCCCAGACAAAAAATTATAGAATGCACAAACCATTAGGTCAACCGAGCTTGCGCCCGATGACCTTGCCGGCACTCTACCCGGCTTCCATGCCTGCGAACTCGAAGCGCTGTCCTTGCACCTCATTTCGCGGTGTCCAAACCCCTCAAGAAAGAGGTTCGGGAGATATAGCCCGACGACTATAGCCTATCTTTGAGCGGATTGGAAGCTTTTTGACCAGGTGATTTCAGAAAGACTTCAAGCCGGCCAATGCCCTTGTAGGAGCGCGCTTGCGCGCGATCCGCGGCAGCGGCAATCTGGCCCGATGCGCGGGATCGCGCGCAAGCGCGCTCCTACAAGGGATAAGCGGGCATAAAAAAAGCGGGGGCTTTCGCCCCCGCTTCTTACGACACCCTTGCGGGATCGTTGATTACGCCGTGATCTTGGCAACCACGCCGGCGCCGACGGTGCGGCCGCCTTCGCGGATGGCGAAGCGCAGGCCTTCGTCCATGGCGATCGGCTTCAGCAGCGTGACTTCCATCTTCACGTTGTCACCCGGCATCACCATCTCGGTGCCTTCCGGCAGCTTGCAGGCGCCAGTGACGTCGGTGGTGCGGAAGTAGAACTGCGGACGGTAGTTGTTGAAGAACGGGGTATGACGACCACCCTCATCCTTCGACAGCACGTACACCTCGGCTTCGAACTGGGTGTGCGGCTTGATCGTGCCCGGCTTGGCCAGAACCTGGCCGCGCTCAACGTCTTCACGCTTGAGGCCGCGGAGCAGCAGACCGGCGTTGTCGCCTGCCTGACCCTGGTCGAGGAGCTTGCGGAACATTTCCACACCGGTGACGGTGCTGTTCTGCGTGTCCTTCAGGCCCACGACTTCGATCGCGTCACCCACCTTGATGATGCCGCGCTCGATACGACCGGTCACGACCGTGCCACGACCCGAGATCGAGAACACGTCTTCGACCGGCATCAGGAAGGTCTTGTCGACGTCGCGCTCCGGCGTCGGGATCCAGGTATCGAGGGCGTCGACGAGGCTGATGATCGCCGGCACGCCGATTTCGGACTGGTCGCCGTCGAGGGCGAGACGAGCCGAGCCCTTGACGATCGGGGTGTCGTCGCCCGGGAACTCGTACTTCGAGAGCAGTTCGCGGACTTCCATCTCGACGAGCTCCATGAGCTCGGCGTCGTCGACCATGTCGGCCTTGTTCAGAAACACGACAATGTACGGCACGCCGACCTGACGCGAGAGCAGGATGTGCTCGCGGGTCTGCGGCATCGGACCGTCAGCGGCCGAGCAGACGAGGATCGCGCCGTCCATCTGGGCGGCACCGGTGATCATGTTCTTGACGTAGTCAGCATGTCCCGGGCAATCGACGTGGGCGTAGTGACGCGTGGCCGATTCGTACTCGACGTGCGCGGTCGAGATCGTGATACCACGAGCCTTTTCTTCCGGAGCAGCGTCGATCGCGCTGTAATCCTTGAACTCGCCGCCGAAACGCTCGGCGCCGATCTTGGTCAGTGCGGCGGTCAGCGTGGTCTTGCCGTGGTCGACGTGACCGATGGTGCCGACGTTGACGTGCGGCTTATTGCGCTCGAACTTACCCTTTGCCATGACTCTAAACCTCTAAAAGAACGTTGTATGTTTGAAGAAGAAGCCCTTATCAGGACTTCTTCATGACCTCGTCGGCGATATTCTTCGGCGCCGGCTCGTAATGGTCGAATTCCATCGTGAAGGTTGCGCGACCCTGGGTCTGCGAACGCAGCGACGTGGCATAACCGAACATTTCGCCCAGCGGAATCATCGCGTTGACGGTCTTGCCCGACGGCGTTTCTTCCTGACCGGTCAGCATGCCGCGACGACGCGAGATATCGCCCATCACGTCACCGACGTAGTCTTCCGGCGTCACGACCTCGACCTTCATGATCGGCTCGAGCAGCACCGGCTGCGCCTTGGCGAAGCCCTGCTTGAACGCCATGGAAGCGGCGAGCTTGAACGCCATTTCGGACGAGTCGACGTCGTGGTACGAACCGAAGACGAGCTTGACCTTGACATCGACCACCGGGAAGCCGGCGAGCGGACCACTGGTGATCGTTTCGCGCAGACCCTTTTCAACCGACGGGATGAATTCCTTCGGGATCACGCCACCGGTGATGTCGTTGATGAAGAGGAAGTCGTCCTTGATCGTCAGCTTCGGATCGGCACGGTCTTCAGCGGTGATCGGCGACAGCTCGATCACGACGTGACCGTACTGACCCTTACCACCCGACTGCTTGGCGTGCTTGTAGTCCGACTTGACGTCAGCGGCCTGAATCGTTTCGCGATAAGCCACCTGCGGCTTGCCGACGTTGGCTTCGACGTTGAACTCGCGACGCATGCGGTCCACCAGGATGTCCAGGTGAAGCTCGCCCATGCCCGAGATGATCGTCTGGCCCGACTCTTCGTCGGTCTTGACGCGGAACGACGGATCTTCCGCAGCCAGACGGCCGAGAGCGATACCCATCTTTTCCTGGTCCGACTTGGTCTTCGGCTCCACCGCCATCGAGATCACCGGCTCCGGGAACGTCATACGCTCCAGGGTGATGATGCTGTCCTGCGCGCAGAGCGTGTCACCGGTCGTGACGTCCTTCAGGCCGACGGCAGCGGCGATATCGCCAGCGCGGACTTCCTTCAGTTCGTGACGCTCGTTGGCGTGCATCTGCAGGATGCGGCCGATGCGCTCCTTCTTCGACTTGACCGGGTTGTACACCTGGTCACCGGCGTTCAGCGTGCCCGAGTAGACACGGAAGAACGTCAGGGCGCCGACGAACGGATCCGTCATAATCTTGAACGCGAGCGCCGAGAACGGTGCGTCGTCCTTGGCCGGACGGGTATCCGGCTGCTCGTCTTCGTTGATGCCCTCGACCGGCGGACGGTCGATCGGCGACGGGAGCAGGTTGACGACGGCGTCAAGCATGGCCTGAACGCCCTTGTTCTTGAACGCCGTGCCGCAGAACACCGGGATGATCTCGCTGCGCAGGGTGCGCAGACGCAGACCTTCGATGATCTCGGCCTCGGTCAGCTCGTCGCCACCCAGGTACTTGTCCATCATCTCTTCCGTGGCTTCCGCCGCGGCTTCGATCATGGCGGTACGGGCCGATTCGGCCTTTTCCTGGAGGTTAGCCGGGATGTCCTGGTATTCGAACTTCATGCCCTGGGACTCCATGTCCCAGATGATCGCCTTCATCTTCAGGAGATCGACGACGCCTTCGAAGTTGTCTTCGGCACCGATCGGAACCTGCATTTCGATCGGGTTGGCGCCCAGACGAGCCTTCAGCTGCTCGACGACCTTGTAGAAGTTGGCGCCGGTACGGTCCATCTTGTTGACGAACGCGAGACGCGGCACCTTGTACCGGTTGGCCTGACGCCACACGGTCTCGGACTGCGGCTGCACACCACCCACCGCGCAGAGCACGAACACCGCGCCATCGAGCACGCGGAGCGAACGCTCCACTTCGATGGTGAAGTCAACGTGTCCCGGGGTGTCGATGATGTTGAAACGGTGCTCGGGCAGCGAACGGTCCATGCCCTTCCAGAACGCCGTGGTGGCGGCGGAAGTGATGGTGATACCGCGTTCCTGCTCCTGCTCCATCCAGTCCATCGTCGCAGCGCCGTCATGCACCTCGCCAATCTTATGACTGACACCGGTGTAGAACAGGATGCGCTCCGTCGTGGTGGTCTTGCCGGCATCGATGTGGGCCATGATGCCGAAGTTGCGGTAGCGCTCGATGGGAGTGGTGCGTGCCACGGTCTTTCCTCAGATCGGGTAGCTGGAAGGGATTACCAGCGGTAATGCGAGAAGGCCTTGTTGGCCTCCGCCATACGGTGCGTTTCTTCGCGCTTCTTGACGGCGCCGCCACGGGACTCGGAAGCCTCGAGGAGTTCGGCAGCCAGCTTGCGCGGCATGGACGTCTCACCGCGCTTGCGAGCGGCTTCGATCACCCAGCGCATGGCGAGAGCCATACGACGACCCGGACGGACTTCGACCGGCACCTGGTAGGTGGCGCCGCCGACACGACGGGACTTCACTTCGACGGCCGGGGCGATGTTGCCCAGGGCCTTCTCGACGAGCTGCACCGGCTCGGCATTCTTCTCGCCGATGTGCTCGAGGGCGCCGTAGACGATCGCTTCGGCGACGGACTTCTTGCCGGACTTCATCACCATGTTGATGAAACGGGCAATCAGCTGGCTTCCGTGCTTCGGGTCCGGGAGGACGACACGGGCGGGATGGGAACCTTTACGCGACATAATTCTTGTCCTTTACTCTCAGCCCTTCGGGCGCTTGGCGCCGTACTTCGAGCGCGACTTGCGACGCTTGGTCACGCCCGCGCAGTCGAGGCTGCCGCGAACGGTGTGATAACGCACACCCGGGAGATCCTTGACGCGACCGCCACGGATCAGGACCACCGAGTGCTCCTGGAGGTTGTGACCTTCGCCACCGATGTAGCTGATGACTTCGAAACCGTTGGTGAGGCGCACCTTGGCAACCTTACGCAGCGCCGAGTTCGGCTTCTTCGGGGTGGTCGTATAAACGCGCGTGCAAACACCGCGGCGCTGCGGGCTGCTCTGCAGGGCCGGCGAGGCGCTCTTGTACGCCTTCGGGCTGCGGGATTTGCGCACCAACTGGTTGACTGTCGTCATGCGAAGCTATTCCTGAGAAACATAAAGGCAGACCGAAAGATCGGCCCGCCGTATAAGCGATTTTAACGTGCGCCGCCGCTTGGAGCGGCCGGCACCCATCGTCCCTGAATCCGAACACGAGGCGCATCCATGCGCCTCATTTCGTATGTACGGGCGAAGCCCGTACGGGGCCTCACTCGGCGCTATCGTTGGACCCAGCGGGAGCTTCTTCGAACGTGACGGCCGGTGCCGAACCCGAGAGGGTTTCGAGCTCCGAGGCCGTCAGGCCGCCCTGGCTACGACGCGAAGCGTGGTAAGCCAGACCCGTACCCGCAGGGATTAGCCGCCCAACAATAACATTTTCCTTCAGGCCACGCAACGTATCCCGGGTGCCACGGACCGCGGCCTCGGTGAGGACGCGGGTGGTCTCCTGGAACGAGGCCGCCGAGATGAACGACTCGGTCGCCAGCGAGGCCTTGGTGATGCCGAGGAGCACCGATTCGAACTCGGCGCGACGCTCGCCACGAGCCTCGGCGCGGTCGTTCTCTTCGTTGATGCGGATGCGCTCGACCTGCTCACCGCGCAGGTAGGTGCTGTCGCCCGCCTCCGTGATCTCGACCTTGCGGAGCATCTGGCGAATGATCGCTTCGATGTGCTTGTCGTTGATCTTCACGCCCTGGAGACGGTAGACGTCCTGGATTTCCTTGACCAGGTAGGAGGCCAGTGGCTCGACACCCAGCAGGCGCAGGATATCGTGCGGATTCGGCTCGCCGTCCACGACGGTTTCGCCCTTCTCCACGTGCTCGCCTTCGAACACGATGACCTGACGCCACTTCGGAATCAGCTCTTCGTGCTCGTTGCCGTCCGCATCCTTGATGATGAGACGCTGCTTGCCCTTGGTGTCCTTGCCGAAGCTGATGATGCCCGAGCGCTCGGCGAGGATCGCCGGCTCCTTGGGCTTGCGGGCTTCGAACAGATCGGCCACGCGGGGCAGACCACCCGTGATGTCGCGGGTCTTCGAGGTTTCCTGCGGGATACGGGCGACGACGTCACCCACGCCCACTTCGGCGCCATTCTGGATCGACACGATCGCACCGGCCGGCAGGAAGTACTGCGCGGCGATGTCCGTGCCCGGCAGCTTGAGCTCGCGGCCCTTGCTGTCTTCCAGACGGACGATCGGACGCAGGTCCTTCGCGGCGGTACCGCGACGCTTCGGATCCGTCACCACCGCCGACTCGAGGCCGGTCAGTTCGTCGGTCTGCGACTGGACGGTCACGCCATCGATGAAGTCGATGAAGCGGACCACACCGGCCACTTCCGTGACGATCGGGTGGGTATGCGGATCCCAGTTCGCGACGGTCTGGCCGGCCTTGACCGGGTCGCCGTCCTTCACGGAGATCGTGGCGCCGTAAGGCACCTTATAACGCTCGCGCTCGCGACCGTTGGCGTCGATGACGCTGACTTCGCCCGAACGCGACACGACCACCAGGTGACCGGCCGAGTGCTCGACCGACTTCAGGTTGTTGAACTTCAGCGCGCCAGTGGTGCGGACGGTGACGTTGTCCACGGCAGCAGCTCGCGACGCGGCACCACCGATATGGAACGTACGCATCGTCAGCTGCGTGCCCGGCTCACCGATCGACTGCGCGGCGACCACACCCACGGCCTCGCCCATGTTGACCAGGTGACCGCGAGCAAGGTCGCGGCCGTAGCACAGGGCGCACACGCCGTGGCTGGCACGGCAGGTGATCGGCGAACGCACCTTGATCAGCTGCACACCGGCCTTGTCGAGCTTGTCGACCAGGAACTCGTCGAGCAGCGTGTCGCGGGTGACGATGGGTTCGTCGTCGTCGCCAGGGGCGTAGACGTCTTCCACCACCACGCGACCCAGCACGCGCTCGCGCAGCGGCTCGACCACGTCGCCGCCTTCCACGATCGGCGACATCATGACGCCGTCTTCCGTGCCGCAGTCGTGCTCGGTGATGACCACGTCCTGGGCCACGTCGACGAGACGACGGGTCAGGTAACCCGAGTTCGCCGTCTTCAGCGCCGTATCCGCGAGGCCCTTACGAGCACCGTGGGTGGAGTTGAAGTACTGGAGGACGTTCAGGCCTTCGCGGAAGTTCGCCTTGATGGGCGTCTCGATGATCGAGCCGTCCGGGCGAGCCATCAGGCCGCGCATACCGGCAAGCTGGCGAATCTGGGCCACGCTACCACGCGCGCCCGAGTCGGCCATGATGTACAGCGAGTTCATCGACTTCTGGTTGACCAGGTTACCTTCGGTATCGGCGACCTTCTCGGTACCGATACCGTCGATCATGGCCTTGGCGACCAGTTCGTTGGTGCGCGACCAGATGTCGACCACCTTGTTGTAGCGCTCGCCGGCGGTGACCAGGCCCGACTGGTACTGCTCCTGGATCTCGACGACTTCCTTCTCGGCTTCCTCGAGGATGCCCTTCTTCTCAGCCGGGATTTTCATATCGTCGATGCCGATCGAGATACCGGCGCGCGTCGCGAAACGGAAGCCGGTGTACATCAGCTTGTCGGCGAAGACGACCGATTCCTTCAGGCCCAGCAGACGGTAGGTCTGGTTGATCAGGCGCGAGATGTTCTTCTTGGTCAGCTCGGTGTTGACCAGCGCGAACGGCAGGCCTTCCGGGATGATCTCGGCCAGCAGCGAACGACCCACGGTGGTGTCCACCACCCGGGTACGGGCGACGTTCTCGCCGGTCTCGTCGCGCTCGAACACGCGCACGCGAACCTTGACCTTCGCGTGCAGCTCGACGGCACGGTTGTCGTAGGCGCGACGGACTTCGCCAATGTTGGCGAAGACCATGCCGGTGCCCTTGGCGCCGACCAGCTCACGGGTCATGTAGTACAGACCCAGCACCACGTCCTGCGACGGCACGATGATCGGCTCGCCGTTGGCGGGCGACAGGATGTTGTTCGACGACATCATCAGGGCGCGGGCTTCGAGCTGCGCCTCGATCGACAGCGGCACGTGCACGGCCATCTGGTCACCGTCGAAGTCCGCGTTGAACGCGGTACAGACGAGCGGATGCAGCTGGATCGCCTTGCCTTCGATGAGCACCGGCTCGAACGCCTGGATGCCGAGACGGTGCAGCGTGGGCGCACGGTTCAGCATGACCGGATGTTCGCGGATCACCTCTTCGAGGATGTCCCACACCTGCGGCTCTTCGCGCTCGACGAGCTTCTTGGCGGCCTTGATCGTGGTGGCTTCGCCACGGGCCTGGAGCTTGGCGAAGATGAAGGGCTTGAACAACTCGAGCGCCATCTTCTTCGGCAGGCCGCACTGGTGCAGGCGCAGGGTCGGGCCGACCACGATGACCGAACGGCCCGAGTAGTCGACGCGCTTGCCGAGCAGGTTCTGGCGGAAGCGGCCCTGCTTGCCCTTGATCATGTCCGCGAGCGACTTCAGCGCGCGCTTGTTCGTGCCGGTGATGGCACGACCGCGACGGCCGTTGTCGAGCAGCGCATCGACCGACTCCTGCAGCATGCGCTTCTCGTTGCGCACGATGATGTCGGGCGCCGCGAGCTCGAGCAGGCGCTTGAGGCGGTTGTTACGGTTGATGACGCGACGGTAGAGGTCGTTGAGGTCCGACGTGGCGAAGCGACCACCATCCAGCGGGACGAGCGGGCGCAGGTCCGGCGGGAGCACCGGCAGCACGGTCATGACCATCCACTCCGGCTTGTTGCCGGACTCGAGGAACGCCTCGATCAACTTCACGCGCTTGGTGAGGCGCTTGAGCTTGGTCTCGGAGTTCGTGGACGAGATTTCTTCCTTGAGGCGGATGACTTCGCCCGGCAGGTCGAGGCTCTTCAGTAGCTCGTAGACGGCCTCGGCACCCATGCGGGCGTCGAACTCGTCACCGTGCTCTTCGGTGGCTTCCAGGTACTGGTCTTCGCTGAGCAGCTGGCCGCGCTCAAGCGCGGTCAGGCCCGGATCGATCACGACGAAGGCTTCGAAGTACAGGATGCGCTCGATGTCGCGCAGCGTCATGTCGAGCATGAGGCCGATGCGCGACGGCAGCGACTTCAGGAACCAGATGTGCGCGGTCGGGCTGGCCAGCTCGATGTGGCCCATGCGCTCGCGACGGACCTTGGCCAGGGTGACCTCGGTGCCGCACTTCTCGCAGACCACGCCACGGTGCTTCATGCGCTTGTACTTGCCGCACAGGCACTCGTAGTCCTTGATCGGGCCAAAGATGGCCGCGCAGAACAGACCGTCACGCTCAGGCTTGAACGTGCGGTAGTTGATGGTTTCCGGCTTCTTCACTTCGCCGTACGACCACGAACGGATCAGCTCCGGCGAAGCCAGGGCGATCTTGATCGCGTCGAAGTCCAGCGTCTGTCGCTGCTGGTTGAACAGATTGAGCAGGTCTTTCATGCGTAATCTCCGGTAGCCGCGACGATCACTTGTTGATCTCTTCCAGCTCGATGTCGATAGCGAGCGAACGGATTTCCTTCACGAGCACGTTGAAGGATTCCGGCATGCCCGCCGCCATCTCGTGGTTGCCGTCGACAATGTTCTTGTACATCTGGTTACGGCCCTGCACGTCGTCAGACTTGACGGTGAGCATTTCCTGCAGCGTGTAAGCCGCGCCGTAAGCCTCGAGTGCCCAGACTTCCATTTCGCCGAAGCGCTGGCCGCCGAACTGCGCCTTACCGCCCAGCGGCTGCTGGGTGACGAGCGAGTACGGACCGGTCGAACGCGCGTGCATCTTGTCGTCGACCAGGTGGTTCAGCTTCAGCATGTGCATGTAGCCGACGGTGACCGGACGATCGAACGCTTCGCCGGTACGACCGTCGAAGAGGATGGTCTGACCGGATTCCGGCAGGTCAGCGAGCTTCAGCATGTGCTTGATCTCGTGCTCTTCGGCACCGTCGAACACCGGGGTCGCCATCGGCACGCCGTCACGCAGGTTGTCGGCGAGATTCATGATCTCGTCGTCGCTCATCGACGGCAGGTCGACGCGACGAACCGCGCCTTCCGCACCGGCGTTGCCGTGGTTGTAGACCTCGTTGAGGAACTCGCGCAGCTTGGTCGGCTTCTCGTTGGCCTCGAGCATGGCCGAGATCTTGTGGCCCAGGCCCTTGGCGGCCCAGCCCAGGTGGACTTCGAGAATCTGACCGATGTTCATACGCGAAGGCACGCCCAGCGGGTTCAGGCAGATGTCGACCGGACGACCGTCCGCCGAGAACGGCATGTCCTCGACCGGCACGATCATCGACACAACACCCTTGTTGCCGTGACGGCCTGCCATCTTGTCGCCCGGCTGGATGCGGCGCTTAACGGCGAGGTAAACCTTGACCATCTTGAGCACGCCCGGAGCGAGGTCGTCACCCTGGGTGATCTTGCCCTGCTTCTCCTTGAAGCGCTTCTCGAAAGCTTCCTTGTGGCGCTTGACCTGCTCGGCCGCGCGCTCGAGGAATTCCGAGACGTCCTCTTCCTTGACGTTGATCTTGAACCAGTCGTCCTTCTTGAGCGTATCGAGGTAGGCATTGTCGATCAGGGTGCCGCGCTTGAGGCCACCCGGACCGCTCATCGCGGTCTTGCCGTTGAGCTGCGCGCGCATACGGGCGTAGATGGCGCCCTCGAGGATGCGGAACTGGTCGTCGAGATCCTTGCGGATACGCTTCAGTTCGGTTTCTTCGATCTGCTTGGCACGCTTGTCCTTCTCGATGCCGTCGCGGGTGAAGACCTGCACGTCGATGACGTTGCCGTCCATACCCGGCGGCACGCGGAGCGAGCTGTCCTTCACGTCGGACGCCTTCTCGCCGAAGATCGCGCGGAGCAGCTTTTCTTCCGGCGTGAGCTGGCTTTCGCCCTTCGGCGTGACCTTGCCCACGAGGATGTCGCCGGCCTTCACTTCCGCACCGATGTAGACGATGCCGGACTCGTCGAGACGGGCCAGGGCCTGCTCGCCGACGTTCGGGATGTCCGCGGTGATTTCCTCAGCGCCCAGCTTCGTGTCACGGGCGATGCAGGTCAGCTCCTCGATGTGGATCGAGGTGTAGCGATCTTCCTGCACGACGCGCTCGGAGATGAGGATCGAGTCTTCGAAGTTGTAGCCGTTCCACGGCATGAAGGCGACGAGCATGTTCTGACCGAGCGCGAGCTCGCCCAGGTCGGTCGACGAACCGTCGGCCAGCGTGTCGCCCACGGCCACCACGTCACCCACGTTCACCAGCGGACGCTGGTTGAGGTTGGTGTTCTGGTTGGAGCGGGTGTACTTGGTCAGCGTGTAGATATCGACGCCGGCATCGTCGTCGCCCACTTCGGCTTCGTTGACGCGCACGACGATACGGGCAGCATCGACCTGGTCGATGACACCGCCACGCTTGGCGGACACGGTGACGCCCGAGTCACGCGCCACGGCGCGCTCGATGCCCGTGCCGACGAGCGGCTTCTGGCTGCGCAGGGTCGGAACGGCCTGGCGCTGCATGTTCGCGCCCATGAGAGCGCGGTTCGCGTCATCGTGCTCGAGGAACGGCACGAGCGCCGCCGCGACCGACACCGTCTGCATGGGCGAGACGTCCATGTAGTTGATCTCGGACGACGGACGAAGCTCCGATTCACCACGGAAGCGACAGGAGACGAAGTCTTCGAGGAACTTGCCTTCCTTCGACAGCGGCGAGTTCGCCTGCGCGATGACGTGGTCGCCCTCTTCGATCGCGGAGAGGTAGTCGACCTTGTCGGTCACCTTGCCGTTCTCGACCTTGCGGTACGGCGTCTCGAGGAAGCCGTAGGTGTTGGTGCGAGCGTACACGGCGAGCGAGTTGATCAGGCCGATGTTCGGGCCTTCCGGCGTTTCGATGGTGCAGACGCGGCCGTAATGGGTCGGATGCACGTCGCGCACTTCGAAGCCAGCGCGCTCACGGGTCAGGCCGCCCGGTCCGAGCGCCGAGACGCGGCGCTTGTGGGTCACTTCGGACAGCGGGTTGTTCTGGTCCATGAACTGCGAGAGCTGCGACGAACCGAAGAACTCCTTCACCGCCGCCGCGACCGGCTTGGCGTTGATGAGCTCCTGCGGGGTCAGGCCCTCGGACTCGGCCAGGGACAGACGCTCGCGCACGGCGCGCTCGACGCGGACCAGGCCGATGCGGAAGGTGTTCTCGGCCATTTCGCCGACCGAACGCACGCGACGGTTACCGAGGTGATCGATATCGTCGACCGTGCCGGTACCGTTGCGGATGTCGATGAGCACGCGCAGCACGTCGAGGATGTCCGACGTCTCGCCAAGCTCGCCGAGCAGGCGCTGGGACTCTTCTTCCTTGCGATCGCTGAAGTACTTGTAGTCGTACAGCACGCCCGGACCGACGATGTCCTTACGGCCCACGCGACGGTTGAACTTCATGCGACCCACGGCCGACAGGTCGTAGCGGTCGAAGGTGAAGAACAGGTTGAAGAACAGGTTCTGCGCGGCGTCCTTGGTCGGCGGCTCGCCCGGACGCATCATCCGGTAGATTTCGACCAGGGCTTCGAGCTGCGTGCGCGTGTTGTCGATGCGCAGGGTGTTCGAGATGTACGCGCCGCGATCGAGATCGTTCACGTACAGCGTCGGCACCGTCTCGATACCGCCCTTGCGGAAGCGCTCGAGATGGTCGGCGGTCAGTTCGTCGTTGGCCGCGGCGATGATCTCGCCGGTGTCCTTGTCGATCATGTCGATCGCGACGATACGGCCGACCGGGTAGTCGTCCGGCACTTCGAGCGTAGTGATCTTCTCGTTGGCGAGCTGGCGGACGTGGCGCGCGGTGATGCGCTTGCCGGCCTCGACCAGCACCTTGCCGTCGACGACGAGGTCGAAGCTCAGGGTTTCACCGCGCAGGCGCTCGGCGACGAGGTCGAGCGTGACACCGCCCTTCTTGCCCAGGTGGAACACGTTGTGCTCGAAGAAGATGCTGAGCATTTCTTCGTTGACGTAGCCGAGCGCGCGCAGCAGCACGGTCACCGGCAGCTTGCGGCGACGGTCGATACGGGTGAACAGCGCGTCCTTCGGGTCGAACTCGAAGTCGAGCCACGAACCACGGTAAGGAATCACGCGAGCGGAGAACAGGAGCTTGCCCGAGCTGTGCGTCTTGCCGCGGTCGTGATCGAAGAACACGCCCGGCGAACGGTGCAGCTGCGAGACGATGACGCGCTCGGTGCCGTTGATGATGAAGGTGCCGGTGTCGGTCATGAGCGGAATCTCGCCCATGTAGACCTCCTGCTCCTTCACGTACTTCACGGCCTTCTTCGAGGCCGGGCTGTCCTTGTCATAGATGACCAGGCGCACGGTGGCGCGCAGCGGCGCACCGAAGGTCATGCCACGGTTGCGGCACTCGCGCTCGTCGAAGGCCGGCTCGCCGAGGCGATAGTCGACGTATTCGAGGGCGGCGTTGCCGGAGTAGCTGGAGATCGGGAACACCGATTTCAGGGCCGCATGCAGGCCCTTTTCCTCACGCGCCTTGGCGGTGGTGTTCTCCTGGAGGAATTCCTTGTACGAGTCGGTCTGGATCGTCAGCAGGTTGGGCACGCCCAGCACGGGCGGGCGCTTGCCGAAGTCCTTACGGATGCGCTTCTTCTCGGTAAACGAGTAGGTCATGGTGGTTACCGCCTCGGTCTCAGTAATGCCGTCGTTCATCGCGACGGCTTAAGGTGAATCGAAAATCGGAGATCGGGATTCGAACCGCGGAGCCCCATGCGGGCGGCTCTCGAATCGCGATGTCCCATTTCCGACGGATGGAACACGGATACATGCTCTGGAACGGCCAAAGCCCGGGGGCTTACGCCCCCAGGCCTGGCTTGACGCTAGATCAAACTCGTTGCGCGCAAGGCGCCAATTACTTGAGTTCGACCGTGGCGCCGGCAGCTTCGAGGTCCTTCTTGAACTTCGCAGCGTCTTCCTTCGAAGCAGCTTCCTTCACGACGCCACCGGCTTCGGTGAGGTCCTTGGCTTCCTTGAGGCCCAGGCCAGTGATGGCACGGACGGCCTTGATCACGTCGACCTTCTTGTCGCCGGCGGACTTCAGGATCACGTCGAACTCGGTCTGCTCTTCGACAGCGGCGGCCGGACCGGCAGCAGCGGCGACAGCGACCGGGGCGGCAGCGGAGACGCCGAAGGTGTCTTCGATCGACTTCACCAGTTCCATGATTTCCGTCAGGGACTTGGCCTTGATGGCTTCAACGATCTGTTCGGTGGTCAGGGTGGACATTGTTTCTTACCTTCTGAAATGGGTTTCGATGAAATAAGTCAGCGAGATCAGGCTTCAGCCGGGGCTTCGGCGGCGACTTCGCCACCACCCTGCTTCTCCGCCACGGCGTTGACCGCGCGGGCGAACATCGTGATCGGCTCGACGAGGACACGGGCCAGCATGGCCAGGGCCTCTTCGCGGGTCGGCAGCGAGGCCAGCACGTCGACGTGCGTAGCACCGAACACCTTGCCCTCGATGGAGACGACCTTCGGCTTGAGCTTGTCGTTGGTCTTCGCGAATTCCTTGATCAGGCGGCCAGCGGCGCCCGGTTCCTCAGTCGAGAACGCATAGAGCAGCGGACCGGTCAGGGCGTCGGCGACGACCTCGAACTCGGTACCAGCCACGGCGCGTGCGGCGAGGGTGTTCTTCACAACTTTGAGGAACACACCCGATTCACGGGCCTTCTTGCGCATCGCGGTCATCTGAGAGACCGTGGTGCCCGCGTATTCGGCGGCGACCAAGGAGTGAGCCTTCGCGGCGACTTCTGCCAGCTCGGCGACTACTTCTTGCTTCTGAGACAGATTGAGAGCCATTGCACTCCTCCAATTGAACTCCGCTTGCGACTCCTGCCGCTTGCGGTCCTGGGCGACATCCTCCGTGACGTCGGGGACGGGAACGTCCCGGGTGGTGGCCTTTCCAGATTCGAAACGAATACCAGAAGGGGCTGCACCATCTACGCCGGCTGGATCCGTGGAGGCATCCGATTAAGCGATCCCGCTGTCGACGACGGCGTGTCCATGCCAACACGAGCTCCATGCTCGTCGCCGTCGTGCGCTGATCGCGCCTGCGGTCTTTGACGGCTGCCGCGACGTTGCAGTCGGGCCGCCCTCAAAAACGTGCCCTCGCCAGCGAACTGGCGAGGGTCGTCCTAACTCTTACTTGGCCGAGGTCGTCACGGTCGAGGTATCGACCGGCACGCCAACGCCCATGGTGCTCGACAGCGCCACCTTCTGGATGTACTGACCCTTGGCAGCTGCCGGCTTGGCCTTGAGCAGGTCGCCGAGCAGCGTGTTCAGGTTGTCGGCGAGCTGGGCAGCGTCGAAGCTGGCCTTGCCGATGGTGGCGTGGATGATGCCGCCCTTGTCGTTACGGAACTTGACCTGACCGGCCTTGGCGTTCTTCACGGCGGTGGCGACGTCGGCGGTGACCGAGCCGTCCTTCGGGTTCGGCATCAGGCCGCGGGGACCGAGCACCTGGCCGAGCTTACCGACGACGCGCATGGCGTCCGGCGTGGCAATGACACGACCGTAGTCGAGGTCACCCGCCTGCATCTTCTCGGCGAGGTCGTCCATACCGACGGCGTCGGCGCCGGCGGCGAGGGCCGCGTCGGCCTTTTCACCCGGCGGCACGAACACGGCGACCTTGATGGTCTTGCCGGTGCCGTGCGGCAGGAGCGAGGAACCGCGAACGCCCTGGTCGGACTTCTTGGCGTCGATACCGAGGCGGACGGCGACGTCCACGGACTCGGCGAACTTGGCCTTGGCGTTGTCCTTGACGATCTTGATGGCTTCATCGAGACCGTAGGTCTTGCCCGGCTGGACAGCGGCCGTAGCGGCCTTCATACGCTTGGTGAGCTTTGCCATGTCTTAACCCTCTACCACCAGACCCATGGAACGCGCGCTGCCGGCGATGGTACGCACGGCGGCATCGAGATCGGCAGCCGTGAGATCCGGCTCCTTCTGCTTCGCGATTTCCTCGAGCTGGGCGCGGGTGACCTTGCCCACCTTGTCGGTGTTCGGCTTCTGCGAGCCCTTGGCCACGCCCGTGATCTTCTTGAGGAGGATCGAGGCCGGCGGGGTCTTCGTGATGAAGGTGAAGGTACGGTCCGAGTAGGCCGTGATCACGACCGGGATCGGAAGACCCGGCTCGAGCTTCTGCGTGGCGGCGTTGAAGGCCTTGCAGAACTCCATGATGTTCAGGCCGCGCTGACCGAGCGCCGGACCGACGGGCGGCGACGGGTTAGCCTGGCCGGCCTTCACCTGCAACTTGATGTAACCAATGACTTTCTTTGCCATTTCTCTTTAACCTCGCGAGTGCTGGCGCCTTGCGGCTCCTCGCTGTTGGCCATCCCTGGGGTGATGGGCTCGACGTGGCGAACCCCTGAAACACGGCCACGCCGGAGTAAAAACTCCAGCGTGGACCGAGAATTATAGGCACTGAGCAAAAATTAAGCAACGCCCGTGCCGGGGCCTTGGATCAGGCCTTTTCGACCTGGCCGAACTCGAGCTCGACCGGGGTGGAGCGACCGAAGATGAGCACCGCGACGCGCAGGCGGCTCTTCTCGTAATTGACTTCCTCGACGACGCCGTTGAAGTCGTTGAACGGACCGTCCGTGACGCGGACCATTTCGCCCGGCTCGAAAAGAACCTTGGGACGGGGCTTCTCGACACCCTCGCGCACGCGACTCAGGATGTTGTCGGCCTCGGAATCGCGGATCGGGTGCGGACGATCGGCGGTGCCGCCGATGAAACCCATAACCTTCGGGGTTTCCTTGACCAGATGCCAGCATTCGTCGTCGATACGCGGCGTCTTGCCGTTGGTATCGGTCTCGATCTGCACCAGGACATAGCCCGGGAAGAACTTGCGCTCGCTACGACGCTTCTGGCCGCCACGCATTTCGATGACTTCCTCGGTCGGAACCAGGATTTCACCGAACTTTTCTTCCATGCCTTCACGCACAACGCGCTCGGTGAGCGCCTTGCGAACCTGCTGTTCGAACCCCGAATAGGCGTGAACGACGTACCAACGTTTGCTCATGCCTTACCTCAATGTCCGAGCTTGAGCAGCCAATCGAGCACGATCGACTTCAACAGCCAGTCGATGAGCCCCATCAGCAGCGAAAGAATGATGACGACCACGATGATGATACCGGTGGTCTTCAGCGTTTCGTCGCGCGACGGCCAGACGACCTTGCGCAACTCGAACTGCGACTCGGCAATGAAGCCGCGCAGCTTACGGCCCGGAGCCGTGAAAGAGCCGATCGCCAGGGCGGCGGCGACTGCGACGATAACGCCCACGACGCGCACAAAAGACGGCACGCTCTGGTTATCGGCGAAATAGTAGAAACCGGCGATGCCGGCGGCGAGCACGACCAGCGCAAGCGCCAGCTTGCCGAAATCGGCCGGGCCCATACCCTTGGCTGCTTCTTGTGCCTTCGTGTTCATGCGCGCTCGAAAGTGGCACGCCAGGAGGGACTCGAACCCCCAACCTGCGGTTTTGGAGACCGCTGCTCTGCCAATTGAGCTACTGGCGTACAGATGAAACGGAGTGAATCGAAGGGTGGATGATACAAGATCATTCCGCCCTTCAAGCCGGAAGCCGACCCTTACGGGCCGGCGACCAGGTGATTACTTGGTGATCTTGGCGACCACGCCCGCACCGACGGTACGACCGCCTTCACGGATAGCGAAGCGCAGACCATCTTCCATCGCGATCGGCTTCAGCAGGGTGACAGCCATCTTCACGTTGTCGCCCGGCATCACCATTTCCACGCCTTCCGGCAGCTTGCAGGCGCCGGTGACGTCGGTGGTGCGGAAGTAGAACTGCGAACGATAGTTGTTGAAGAACGGGGTATGACGACCGCCTTCATCCTTCGACAGGATGTAGACCTCACCCTCGAACTCGGTGTGCGGGGTCACGGTGCCCGGCTTGGCCACGACCTGGCCACGCTCGACGTCTTCACGCTTCAGGCCACGGACCAGCAGACCGACGTTGTCGCCTGCCTGACCCTGGTCGAGAAGCTTGCGGAACATTTCCACGCCGGTGATCGTCGTGTTCTGCGTGTCCTTCAGGCCCACGACTTCCGCCGCGTCACCCACCTTGACCACGCCACGCTCGATACGACCGGTCAGCACGGTACCGCGACCCGAGATCGAGAACACGTCTTCGACCGGCAGCAGGTACGGCTTGTCGATTTCGCGAACCGGCTCCGGGATCCAGGTGTCGAGGGCGTCGACGAGCTTGATGATCGCCGGCACGCCAATCTCGGACTGGTCGCCGTCGAGGGCGAGACGGGCCGAACCCGAGATGATCGGGGTGTCGTCGCCCGGGAACTCGTACTTCGACAGCAGTTCGCGGACTTCCATTTCGACGAGCTCGAGGAGCTCGGCGTCGTCGACCATGTCGGCCTTGTTCAGGAACACGACGATGTACGGCACGCCGACCTGACGCGAGAGCAGGATGTGCTCACGGGTCTGCGGCATCGGGCCGTCAGCGGCCGAGCAAACGAGGATCGCGCCGTCCATCTGGGCGGCACCGGTGATCATGTTCTTGACGTAGTCAGCATGTCCCGGGCAATCGACGTGACCGTAGTGACGGGTCGGCGATTCGTATTCGACGTGCGCGGTCGAAATCGTGATGCCACGAGCCTTTTCTTCAGGAGCGGCGTCGATCGAGCCGTAATCCTTGAATTCACCACCGAAACGCTCGGCGCCGACCTTGGTCAGGGCAGCCGTCAGCGTGGTCTTGCCGTGGTCGACGTGGCCGATGGTGCCGACGTTGACGTGCGGCTTGGTGCGTTCGAACTTACCCTTTGCCATGAGCGCTAAACTCCGCTGGAGCCAATGAGATAGAGAAAAAAGGAACCGCCGCAGGCGACGAAGATGGTGCTCATGACTGGAATCGAACCAGCGACCTCTTCCTTACCAAGGAAGTGCTCTACCGACTGAGCTACATGAGCACGAAACGCAACGCGTGTAGAAACAATGGAGCGGGAGACGGGAATCGAACCCGCACAATCAGCTTGGAAGGCTGAAGTTCTACCATTGAACTACTCCCGCACTACGCGGAACTCGTACTGGTGGAGGAAGGTGGATTCGAACCACCGAAGGCGTAAGCCAGCAGATTTACAGTCTGCCCCCGTTGGCCGCTTGGGTATTCCTCCAACAAAGAACGCCTATTGTCGCGAGCGCCCCAGATACTGTCAACAACTTCCGCACGTTTCGATGACGGTGCGTTGCCGACCCGGGATGCCTGACAACCCCGCCGATACGGGTGGTCGGCGGGTGGGCCGCGAAGTGTACAGGGGTGTTATCGGGTTGTGAAGCTGGGTCGGGCGATTTTTTATCGATCGCGCGCCCTTGGGGGCCATCGCGCGCAAGCGCGCTCCTACATGGGTAGGGTCAGGCGTCGCGGGTGGCCAGGACCAGGGGCTCCATCGCGCGGGACATCTCCATGAGTTTCATGGCGTATTCCTGCAGGCGAAGATCCTTCTCTTCCACCGGTTTCCAAGGCGGCACCGGGGTGGGCTTGCCGCCGTCGGCCTTGTCCATGGCCACGAAGACCATGACGCAACTGGTCGCCAGGCGCTGCTCACCGCTACGAAGATCGCGCGCCAGCACGTCCACAGCCAGGTGCATGCTGGAGGTGCCGGTGTGGATGAGACGGGCGCGAACGGTGACCAGGTCACCGATGAGGATCGGCGCCAGGAACTGGATGCCCGAGACCGAGACCGTGACGCAGTAGGCCCCGCTCCAACCCACCGCGCAGGCGTACCCCGCCTGGTCGAGCCATTTCATGGCCATGCCACCGTGGACCTTTCCACCGAAGTTCACATCGGTGGGTTGGGCCAGGAAGCGGAATTCGACTTCTCGCTGGGTGCCGGACATGGGCCTACCTTGCTGGGAAAAGTCGCCATTATGCGGCGTGGCGGCTTGTCGCGCCGCCCTGCCGGGCATAGATTGCGCCTATCACCCCCTGGAGCACCCGATGGTCCTGCGCAGTGTCGCCTCGCGGCTCTCCCTGGGCGTCCTCCTGGGCTCGGCGATCGTCCTGGTCGTCACCGGCGGCCTGATGCTCTCGCATACCCGGGAGCAGAGCCTCGAACAGACCGAGCGCGAGGCGGCTGCCATCGCCGACTCCGCATCCAGCCGCATCCAGGGCCATATCGACGGCGTGGCCCGTGTGGCCCGAGTCCTCGCCGGCCAGCTCGCCACCCGTCGCGATCAGGCGGCGGCGCTGGTGCACGACGCCCTGGTGGTGAATCCCGAGATCGTGGACATCAGCGCCGCGTTCATTCCCCGCGATACCGCCAACGTGAAGGCCGACGATGCCCCGGTCGCCCGCCGCGCCGCCGACGGTCGGATCACCGCGGGCAGTCGACGCGACGATCCGGACACCTACTGGACAGCCCCCTGGTTCGTCCACGGCCTCAACTGCGATGCGGGCTGCTGGCAGGCACCTTTTCACTCATCGGCCCGGACGGACATGCTGGTGGGCTACTCCACGACGATTCCAGGCCGCTCCGTGACCGTCCAGGGCGTCGCCGATGCGACGATCAGCCTGGGCTGGCTCCAGCGTGTCCTGGGGTCCCTGGCCAAGCCGGCACACGCCTCCGCCTTCGTCCTCGACGCAAGCGGGGAGTTTCTTGCCCACGACTGGGTTTCGTACATCGGCACCCGCGGCAGCCGGCCGCTTCTTACCGCGGTGGCCCAGGGCCACAACCCGGTACGGATCACCCCGGAAGAAGGCGGCCGGGTCAGCGAGCCGGTCTGGGTCTACTTCGTACCGATCAAGGGCACCCACTGGACCTTCGGCCTGTCCATGCCCGAGCAGGCCGTCATGGCCGATCTGCGGCAGACCTACATGGTGGACATCGTGCTCGGCCTGCTCGCGCTGGCTGGCGTCTCCCTCATCGCCCTGCTCATCACGCGACGGCTGATGGCGCCACTGACCGTGCTGGCCGACCGCGCGGAAGACGTCTCCCGCGGCGAACTCGATTTCGAGCTGCCCAATGTTCGTCGCAATGACGAGGTGGGCCGCCTGACCCGCGCGTTCGACCAGATGCGCCACCAGCTTGCCGGCCATATCGATTCGGCCAAGCGCGTGGCACGCGAGCAGGAGCGCATTGCGAGCGAACTCGACATCGCTCGGCAGATCCAGCTCGCGCTTATCCCCTCCCCCCACTGGCTTGCCAGCGACGGGCGAATCGAAGTACATGCCGCGCTGCGTCCCGCTTCGGCGGTCGGCGGCGACCTGTACACCTACTTCGCGCTGGGCGCCCGCCACATCTGCATCATGGTCGGCGACGTCTCCGACAAGGGCATCCCCGCCGCGCTGTTCATGGCACGAACGGTGACGCTCGCGCGCACCCTGGCCACGCACGCGCGCTCCCCCAGCGACATTCTTGCGGCGCTGAACCGGGAGCTGTGCAAGGGTAACGACACCTGCATGTTCGTGACCCTGCTCTGCGGCGTCGTGGAAACGGAGACCGGTCTGCTCACCCTCGCCAGCGCGGGCCACGAGCAACCGGTGCTCCATGCCGGTGGAAGCGTCACTCTGGTGGACGTGGAAACCGGCCCCGCGCTCGGACTCGACCCGGAAGCGCGCTACCCTGTACGCGTACTTTCGTTGCTGGGGGGCGATACCTTGCTCATGTACACCGACGGCGTCAGCGAAGCCCATACGGGAAACCAGCGCCTTTTCGGCACGCACGGCCTGCTGCGCAGCGTCTCCGGCGTGCCCGAGGGCGCCGCGCCGGAAACCTATGTCGAACGCATCCTTGGCGACGTGGAAGCCTACGTCGACGGCGCGCCCGCTTACGACGATATCGCCCTGCTCGCGCTCACCTGGCACGACCTCGGCGTGGAAGGAGCCCGGCTCGATGCGGTTGCGCATTCCTAACCGCCTGGAAGACGTGTTCCTCGCGCTGGACCAGGCGGCGACCGCCCTCCAGCGCAGTCGCGTGGACGAGGCCTGCTGCGCCGATGTCCGCCTCGTGCTCGAAGAGTTGCTGGTCAACACCGTGCGCCATGGCTATCCGGACGGGCGCGACGGCTATATCGACATCGACCTGGAGATCCGCGACGACGCGGTACGGCTCGAGCTGCGCGACGACGCGCGGCCTTTCGACCCGATGCTGCACGAACCTCCAGACCTGCCGGGCGACCTGGCGGACCGGGCCATCGGCGGCCTCGGCCTGCACATCGCCCGCAGCATCGCCGACGAACTGCGCTATGAACGCCACGCGCACATCAATCAAGTCATCGTGCATTTCCGCCCCACCCCGTCCGACGAGTCCACCCCATGACCCTGATCGTCCGCAGCGAAAGCCCCGTTCCCGAGCGCAGTACCGTCTGGCTGGAAGGCCGGCTGGACGCCTCGACCTACGTGGAATTCGATGTAGCCATGCGCGACATCGTGCCGCTCGTGGACAATCACGGCACGCTGGTGATCGACCTCTCGGCCCTGGAATACATCAGCAGCGCTGGCCTGCGTAGCCTCGCCGTGCTGCGCAAGCAGATGCACGATCGTGCCGGTCGCACGCTGCTGGTCAACCCGCAGCCGCAGGTGAAGAAGGTCTTCGACATCGTGAAGGCCGTACCGGTCGCCGAGGTCTTCGCCAGCGTGGCCGAACTCGACCTCTACCTCGATCACATGCAGCGACAGGTCAGCTCACCTGAGAGCTGACGCCCTTAGCGGTCGTTGTGCTCGATGAGATTCGCCCGCAACGTTTCCAGCTGGCTCTTCAGGCCACGTAGCTGGTCGATTTCGCAGTCCATGGCGCAGAAGACATCCACCGGGATGTCACCGGCCTTCGCACGTAGCGCCCGGCCCTCGTCCGTAAGTGTGACGATGACCTGCCGTTCGTCGCGCGTACCGCGCGCCCGCTGCACCAGACCGGCGACCTGAAGGCGCTTGAGCAAGGGCGTCAGCGTGGCCGAATCCAGGAACAGGCGCTCGCCCAGCTCCGACACGGTGATGCCGTCGCGCTCCCACAGCACCAGCATGGCCAGGTATTGCGGGTAGGTGAGGTCCAGCTTCGCCAGCAACTGACGGTAGACCTTGCCCATCGCCAGGTTCGCCGAATACAGGGCGAAACACAGCTGCCCGTCGAGGGTACGCGGGGCATCGACGCCGGGTGGGAGGGACTTCTTGCTCATGCCCCGGAATGTAGGGACCGGGGTATTGGTTTGCAAGCGATTCAATTGCGCAACCTGTAGGAGCGCGCTTGCGCGCGATGGGGCGGGCGGATAACCCCCATCGCGCGCAAGCGCGCTCCTACATGGGCTTTTAGGGCCCGAACTTCTTCTCGATGCCCAACAGGATCGACTGGTTGTCGCGCGTCGTGTTGTCCAACTGGTTCTGGTACTCGGCGCGGATCATCCAGCCACCCCGGGTCTGCAGGACGATGCCGGCGCCCAGCAGCGTGTGGTTGCGCGACTGCCGGTACAGGGTGGCCCGATACAGGGGACCATCGAGCAGGTCGGCGTAGCGCATCACGGCCTGGCCGGAACCCTGCATGTCGTGACCGAACTCGGCACGCAGTTGCGGAGCCCACACGCCGTAATCGCGCTTCACCGCCCACTGGGCGAGCACGCCCACGGTCGCCGTGGTCGTCTTCACCGTCTGACCCTGGTACTTCAGGGAATACACGTCGTCGCCATGCTCCGTGTAACCGTCGAGACGCGCGCGGGCGACATCCAGGCGACCGTACGGCGTGAACTGCGAGTTGTCGCCCACCATCTGATAACCCGCCGAGATCGACGCGAACCACTGCGTGCCGTCGCGGCTGCCATTGACGCGGTTACCGTTGTCAGTGACATAGCGCTTCGAGTCGAACGACAGCCACTGGTAGCCGATCAATGCATCCGTATAGAACGACGTGGTCGGACGGTAGCTCGCGTAGAGCGCCACGTTGTAGCTGTCCACCGCGCTGCGGCTGCCCTTGTTGCCGACGTCCGTGTTGTCGTGGCCGTAGCCCACGCCGGCACCCACGGCCAGCTTCTCGCTGAACTGCTTGTCGACACCGAAGCTCAGGCCCGAAGTGGTGAAGTCGGTTCCGTTGTCGCTGGTGCCCACCTGGCTCTTGCCGAAGTTGATCGCGCCGCCGGTCCACACCGACACGTCGCCCGGGAGATTGCCGTGCTGTGAGCTGGCCGCCGTCAGCGATTCAGGCGAATCGCCGTTCGGCTGCACGAGATAACGGCGGCTGTTCTCGTCCTGGGTCCGACGCAAGTCGGCATACGCGTCGCCTCCACGCGACATGCCGGCCGAGGCCAGGGTGATGCCGTTGGTGAAGCCGCTCGCGCCACCGCTGTGCAGCATTTCCAGGCGACGCTGGAAGTTGCTGATCTGACCCACGGCCATGCGGCGGGTGGCATCGGCCTGCGCCGAGAGCACGCCCAGCACTTCGGGATCCTTCGACGGATCGCTGCGCGGTGTCACTGTGACGGTGATGTAACCCGGTGCCGACGTGGCATACGCGTTGGTCAGCGTGTAGCCGATCTGCGCCGTGCCGCCGAATGTCGGCGCCGCCGTGAAGGTCAACACGTAGCCGTTGGCCGAGGCCTGGATGCTCGTCGCACCGGCGTTGGACGGCGACACGGAGACCACGTTGGCACCGGTGAACGGACCGCCATGCGCTGCGCTGGTGAGGTTCACCTGGACGACGCGACCGGCGATCGCCTCGGCCGCGACGGGCGGCGCGATCGGCGCGGGATTGACCGTCACCGTCACGTGCGCGGGCTGCGACGTACCGAAGACATTGCTGAGGGTGTAGTCGAACGTGATGTCACCGGAGGCCTCTGCCGGCGCGGTATAGACCAGGTCCGTACCCTGCACCTGCACGTTGCCGGTGGATGGCTGCGCGACGACGCTGGCCGCGGTAAACGGACCGTTGCCGGCGCCCGCCGCACCATGGATCGTCACCGACTGGCCGCCGAGCACTGTGGCCTTCTGCGCCGTCACCGTGGGCACCGGTCCGGCGGCGACCGTGACGTTCACGTTGGCGGCGTTGGATGTCCCGCCGGGCCCCGTCGCCGTGTACTTGAACGTGTCGGTACCGAAGTAGTTCTGCGCCGGGGTATAGACCACGTTCACGCCATTGACCACCGCCGCACCGTGGGCCGGCGCCTGGGTGACCGCGATGCTGGTGATGGGGCCGCTGTCGTTACTCGTCACCGGGATGGTGACCGGGTTGTTCGCCCCCACGGTCGCTGTGTCGTCCACGGCGATCGGCGTCGGCTCGGCCATCGTGACGGTATAGGACTGCGAGCCGGTGTAACCGAAGTTATCCGTGGCCGTAATGGTGAGGTTGAAGGATCCGGCGGCCGTCGGCGTACCGCTGATGGTGCCCGCCTGGGTCATCACCAGACCCGCGGGCAGGTTGCCGGAGGTGATCGCATAGGTGTACGGGGCGATACCGCCGCTCGCGCTGACCGTCGTGGTCTGGTACGGCACGGCGGCCTTGCCGTTCGGCAGCGACGACGGCGTGAACACCAGGGTCGGCGAGACGACGCTGACGCTGTAGTTCTGCTCGGCGAACTGCTGTGCCTGGTCGGTCACGCGCACGCGGAAATTGAAAGTGCCCGACTGCGTCACCAGGCCCGTGACCCCGCCATCGGAAGGGTTCAGCGTCAGGTTACCCGGCAGCGAGCCGCTCACGACCGTGAAGGTGTACGGCGGCGCGCCGTTGCTGGCGACGATGTTCTGCGCGTACTGCGTACCGCGGGTCGGCGAGGGAAGCGAGGTGGTGTCGATCGTCACCGCGCCACCGGGCACGATGATCTGGAAGTTCTGCGTGACGTTCGCTGCGGCGCGATAGGCAGGGGTCCCATCCTGGGACGCCTGCATGGCGCAATTGCCAGGCGCCTTGCCGAATACCTGGTTGGAGTTACGCACCTCGCACACGTTCGGCGTGGTCGTCGCGAACTGCACAGGCAGCCCCGAGGTGGCGGTGGCGCTCATCGTCACCGTCGCCCCGAAGTTCACGTTACCCGGGTTGTTGAAGGCGATCGTCTGTGCGCCGACCGGCGTCACGGCGTTGCTCTGTCCCGACGACGACCCCGGACCGGAGCCGTTGGTGGCGACGATCGAGAACGTATAGGCCTGGCCGAGCGTCAGCCCGGTCACGGTGATCGGCGAGGTGGCACCGCTCGCCGTGATGTTGCCGGGGCTGGCCGTCACGGTATAACCCGTGATCTGCGAGCCACCGGTGTTGGCGGGCGGAGAGAACGGCACTTGCGCGCTGCCCGTGTTCTGCCCTGCCGGTGAATCCGGCGCGACGACCAAACCGACCGTCGGCGCACCTGGCGCGACCGAATTCACCACGAACTGCACCGTCTTCGAGGCGGGTAGATAGGTCGCGTCGCCCGCCTGAGTCACCGTGATCGAACAATTACCGCCCGACACGAAGGCGAGTTGGCCCGTCGAGGGGTTGATGGTGCAAATGTCCGTCGTGGTCGATGAAAACGTCAGCGGCCTGTTCGTATCGACCGACGCCGTGAGGGTGGGCGTCGTACCGTAGTTCTGTGTGCCCGGATTGGTGAAGACGATCGTCTGGCTGATCTGCGGAGTGATCGAGCCGGAGGGCGACGACGCCGCTCCGGTACCCACGCCATTGGTGGCGACCACGGTGAACGTATACGCCGTGCCTCGCTGGAGACCGTTGACGGTGATCGGACTGCCCGAGCCCGAAGCGGTCAGCCCGCCGGGACTGGAGGTGACGGTGTAGCCGGTGATCGTCGAACCGCCGTTATCCGTCGGCGCCGTGAAATTCACGTCGGCGGAGGCCAGTGTCGACGGGCCGCCCGCCGCCGAAGTGACGCTCCCCACCGAGGGAGCGCCCGGCACGACGGCATCGATATTCATCGAATAGAAGCGTGAACCGGTGAAACCGTTCGCATCGGTCGCGGTGGCCGTGAAGGTGGCCGGGCCACCCGACGTCGGCGTACCGCTGAGCGTGCCGGCGTTGGGATCCAGGACCAGGCCCGCAGGCAGCGCCGTGGCGCTGAAGGTATAAGGCGCGGTGCCGCCGGAGGCGCTCAGGGTTTGCGAATAAGCGGTGCCATGCGTCGCATTCGGCAGGGTCGGCGGATTGACGGCGATAGTCGGCGGCGCGACGACCTGCAAGGTGTATCCCTGTGTCGCGGTCGCATGCGACCCGTCGACGCTGGGCGTGCTGTCGGTCACCGTGAAGCTGACCGGATAGTTCTGCGCCGCCCCGGTGGGCGTACCGCTGAGCACGCCCGTCGCCGGATTGAAGCTGATGCCAACGGGCAGCGGACCGCTGGCCAGGCTATAGGCGTAAGACGGCGTGCCGCCGGAACCGATCAGCGTGACGGAATACGGGCGCCCCTGCGTCGCCGCGGGCAGCGTCGCCGGCGTCAGGCTCACCGTGGGGAAGGCGACCGCGACGGTATAGGCCTTGTCCACCGCATTGTTGCCGGCGTCGATCACGTGCACCGAAAATGAGAATGAGCCGGCCTTGGATGGCGTGCCCGAAATGATGCCACCGTCGGAGATCGACAAACCGGTGGGCGGCGTTCCCGTGAAAGTGTAATGGTAGGGCGCCGTACCGCCGGTGGTCTGCATTTGCACCGCCGTAATGGCCTGGCCGTACGCCATCGCGGGCAGGGTAGACGGCGTGACCGTCAGGACCGGACCGATCGTGATATTGAACTGGATCAGGGTATTGCTATCGTCATTGGCCGTGAACGAATCCGTCTGCGTGATGCCCGTATTGGTATAGGTCAGAGCAAAGGCGTCATCTGGCGTGCCTGCCGTGCTGACCGATCCGAATTGAGGTCCGGAGACCACGGTGAAGCCAAAGGCCGAGCAAGTGAATGTCGCCGTGCCGCCAGGAGCGATATGCGCCGTCTGTGGCGATGTACATGCCGCCCAGGCGCTTCCCGCTCCCGCGAGCCACAGCAACAAGACCAGCATGAGCCAGCGTGCCACACCCCTACCCTGGCGCGACGCGCATGCGCCGCTCCCGCCCCGTGACATCTGCGACATGGTTTTCCCCTGCTGGTCCCCGCGGTGACATGGCGAGCCTGTTGACCCGCTCTTCTATAGCGACGACGCATTCCCCTGTAGCGATGCTACTCCGGGGCTTTTACGCATATGCCGCATACGACAGCCGTATTCGGCAATATCGACATGCGACACACGGGCCGCCAACCGTATTGGACCAAGCCAAAGCCCGGGCAGGTATCACCGATTTCGGGGGTATACGCCATCCGCGGACCGGCAGAGCATGCGATCCACGCCGACACTTGCACTTGTCCGAAAGGGCAGGCGAGAGTCTGTCGCACGTCCAGCCCGCCCACGCTGCTCAAAGGGGAGAACTAATGAGCGAGCCCTTCGTTGGCCAGATCATGATGGCCGGTTTCAACTTCGCGCCGAGAGGCTACGCGCTGTGCAATGGACAGACGATGTCCATCCAGCAGAACCAGGCGCTATTCGCGCTGCTGGGAACCCAGTTCGGAGGCAACGGCACCACCAATTTCGTACTTCCCGACCTGAGGGGACGCGCGCCGCTCGGCATGGGACAGCTCACCGGCGGCACGAATTATCCGCTGGCAGGCTTCGGAGGGGCCGAAAACGTCACGATCGGCATGGCGGAAACCCCGACCCATACGCATACGCTGCGGGCGACCACGCAACAGCCCGCGGTCAAGAATCCAACGGGCGGATACCTGACCAAGAACCCGACCGAAAATCTTTACGCGGCACCTGGCGGCGCGACGGCCGTGCTCGCACCCGGATCGATCGGCCTTTCCCCCCCTGGCGGCCAACCCCACACGAACATGCAGCCGTTTCGCACGATCAATTTTGCGATTGCGTTGACCGGCATCTTTCCGCCGCGCCCCTGATCAGGAGACGAATGATGAGCGACCAGTACGTCGGTGAAATCCGTCTCTACGCTTTCTACAAAATCCCCATTGGCTGGCTGGCTTGCGATGGCAGCCTCAAGTCGATCGCGCAGTACCAGACCTTGTATACGTTGATCGGCACCACCTACGGCGGCGATGGCGTGAATACCTTCGGTGTGCCCGATCTCCGCGGCCAGGTCCCTATCCACCAGGGCACGGGCAACGGCCTCAGCCCTCATCCCCTTGGCTCCACCGGCGGCACGGAAAACGTGACGCTGACCAGTGGCCAGATTCCACAGCACTCCCATACGCTCAATGCCTTGACCGGAGCGTCGACATCGCAATCGCCCGGCGCAGGCTTCATGCCAGCCACGATCGGTAATGACGACACCTTCTACGTCGACGTCGCCGGCGCGACGGCCATATCGATGAATACGCACTGCGTCGATTCCGTGGGAGGCAACCAGCCGCATGCCAACCTGATGCCGACGCTGACGGCCAACTTCTGCATCTGTGCGCAAGGCATCTTCCCTAGCCAGCAGTAACCCATCGGCCCCGTATCCAGAGAGACTCCATCATGGCAGACCCCTATATCGGTGAGATCCGACTGTTCGGATTCAATTTTGCCCCCCAGGGATGGCTCCTATGCAACGGCGCGTTGCTACAGGTCCGCCAGTATGCGGCCCTCTACTCCCTGCTCGGCGTGAACTATGGCGGCGACGGCGTCAACACGTTCGGTATTCCTGACTTTCGGGGGCGCGTACCGGTCAACCAGGGCACGGCCCCCGGCCTGACGCCGCGCACGATCGGCCAGTCGTTCGGCACGGAAGGCGTCACGCTGGCCACCCAGCAGATACCGTCTCACACACATCAGTTCACGGTCTACCAGCAGGCCACGACCGCCAAACGCCACGCCCAGCCGCAAGCAGGCTATGGCATGGGCACGTCGACCAAGGACGGCAGCTTCTTCACAAACCCCCAGCCGGTGGATAGCCAGCTCAGCCTGACGACGATCGGCATGTATGGCGGCGGCTTGGCGCACGAAAATCGTCAACCCTACCTGGCATTGAACTTCTGCATTTGCGTTCAAGGCGACTTCCCGCCGTTCGACTGATGCCGACCTTGCGCCCCTTTCCCATCCGCAAGACCCTTTACGAGGATATCGGAGGGACTGGTTTTCACCTGAGGGCCGCAGGAACGGACGATCTTCCGTTCCTGCGGCAGCTCTACGCTCACTCGCGCGCCGAAGAAATGAAGGGCGTACCCTGGCCCGAAGCAGCGAAGCATCGTTTTCTGGACTCGCAGTTCGAACTGCAGCACACGCACTATCTCTCGCATTATCCGGACGCGGATTTCTTCATCCTGGAGCGCGACGGCCATCCCATGGGCCGCCTGTACGTCGACGATCGTGACGGCAACCTCCACGTCATCGACATCAGCCTGTTGGTGTCCATGCAAGGAAAAGGCATCGGAACCGACGTGCTCGCCTCATTGCAGGCGACGGCGGTTAGCCGCGGATTCGGCGTAACCCTGCATGTAAGCCGATTCAATCCCCGCGCTCAGGCGCTCTACGAGCGTCTGGGTTTCATGGTCACCGGGACCAGCGACACGCATACCGCCATGCGCTGGATCAGTTGAATACGGCCTGATAGAGAAACCCGTCGCGATCCCGGGCCACCGGCACAAGAAAGATGCCGACCTCGCCCATCGATGCGTTCGTCATCGCATAAATGCGCTGCGGAAAGACCACAGCTGCCTCATTACGGAACAAGAGGGCGAACGGTTCACGCACACCGTCCGGCACGGCGTGCGCCGGCATCGGCAACACTTCGAGCAACGTAAAGACGACGCTATGGCCATCGACATCCACCGAGAACGCCTCATTGACGCGACCGGAAAAATGCGAAATCTGAAGAAATTCCATGGATGCGCCCCCTGACGTATCTTGCAGCATGCATGCGAAAAACCCTTATTTCAAGGATTAGAACGCATCTTCCATGCACGTATCGCGATGTACTTCCATCAGGCGCTCCGCATGACGCGTCAACTGCCCGATTCGCCATAGAAAATGGATTTCAGTCCGGCCAACGTCACCCAGCGCATGCGCTCGCACATGCGCGTGGGCGGCCAACGTCGGAAGCACGGAACGCGGAATCCACGCAGCCCCCATGCCCGCGACCACGCGGGAGAGCATCGCGTGGTACGACTCGACTTCTACGACGGGAAGCAGCTGACGACCTGCCGCTTCGAGCCATGCATCGATACGATAGCGAAACGAGCCATCGTGACGAGACCCGAACAGTTGCATACCACGCAGATCGCGAGGCGATTCCACGACGGGATGGCCGAACTCCGTAACCAGGAGCATGTCGTCGGTATAAGCCAGCCGGCTCTCCAGCGCCGCCGTGCTCACGGGGCCATCCACAAGAGCGATATCCAGCACACCGTCCGCCACCTGCTCGACAAGCACCTCGGACGCCTCGCTGCGCACATCCAGCGTCACCGCCCGATGCCGTGAACGGTACCGAGCAATGAGACGGGGCAGAAATCCGACCTGCGTGACCCCAAGGGCACCCAGGACAAGATGCCCTTCGGCGTCCTCCTCACGCATGAAGGCGCGGGTGCCATCGGCCAGCCCGACCAAGCGCTGGGCGTGCTCCAGCAGCTTGCGGCCCTCATGCGAGAGGCTCATTTTCTGCCGTTCGCGAACGAACAGCTCGCAGCCCAGATCTTCCTCGAGCTGCTGGATCCTGACGGTGATACTCGACGGCACCCGGTTCAGGACCCGCGACGCCCCGATGACCGATCCGGTCTCGGCCACCGCGCAAAAGGCGCGGAGCTGGGATAGCTGCATACCGTCATTCTCCCCTTGAGAATACTTGAGTCGACAAAATTCGATTTCAAGAATACTTAATTTTTCCCATGGAGCGAGGTTTTTTCACGCATTGGCAGGCCATAAAGGAGGACCGGACAGGGACTCTCGTCCACGCTTGTCGCGACGAAACGCGTCTGTAGGAGCGCGCTTGCGCGCGATTCGCGGCAGCGGCAACCTGGCCCGCTGCCGCGGGTCGCGCGCAAGCGCGCTCCTACAAAGCGGTGGCGGATACGACAAGGCCGCGCAAATGCGCGGCCTTGGGGTACCAGCGAGCTTGCCAGCGGGTCAGACGTTGAAGCGGAAGTGCAGCACGTCGCCTTCCTTGACGATGTATTCCTTGCCTTCCAGGCGCAGGCGGCCGGCTTCCTTGGCGCCCTGCTCGCCCTTGAGCTTGATGTAGTCGTCGTAGGCGATGGTTTCGGCGCGGATGAAGCCTCGCTCGAAGTCGGTGTGGATGACACCGGCGGCCTGGGGGGCCGTGGAACCGGCGCGGAGCTGCCAGGCGCGGACTTCCTTCACGCCGGCGGTGAAGTAGGTCTGCAGGCCGAGCAGCTTGTAGCCGGCGCGGATCACGCGGTTGAGGCCCGGTTCTTCAAGACCGAGGTCCTTGAGGAATTCGTCGCGGTCGGCGTCTTCGAGCTGTGAGAGTTCTTCCTCGATGGCGGCGCACACCGGCACCACCTCGGCGCCCTCTTCCACTGCGCGGGCGCGCACGGCATCCAAATGCGGGTTGTTCTCGAAGCCGTCTTCCGCCACGTTGGCGATGTACATCAGCGGCTTGAGCGTGATGAGGAACATGTCGCGGATGAGCGCCTTCTCGTCGGCGTCGAGGCCGGCGGTGCGCGCGGACTTGCCTTGGTCGAGCACCGCGGCGAGCTTCTCGAGCACCGGCTTGCGGGCGAGCGCGTCCTTGTCGTTGGCCTTGGCCGCGCGGGTGGCGCGATCAAGGGCCTTCAGCACGGACTCGAGATCGGCCAGCGCCAGCTCGGTGTCGATGGTCTCGATGTCGGCGATCGGGTCGACCTTGTTCGCCACGTGGATGACGTTGCCGTCTTCGAAGCAGCGCACCACGTGGGCGATGGCGTCCGTCTCGCGGATGTGCGCGAGGAACTTGTTGCCCAGGCCTTCGCCCTTCGACGCGCCGGCCACGAGGCCTGCGATGTCGACGAATTCCATGGTGGTGGGGATGATCTTCTCGGGCTTCACGATCGCCGCGAGTTCGTCCAGGCGCGGATCGGGCACGGGCACGATGCCGGTGTTCGGCTCGATCGTGCAGAACGGGAAGTTGGCCGCTGCGATGCCCGCCTTGGTCAGCGCGTTGAACAGGGTGGACTTGCCGACATTAGGCAGGCCGACGATGCCGCATTTGATACCCATGGGGCGATGCTCTCGATTCTTCGCAATAGTCGTTGGCTTACGGAGCGTGGCCCTGTAAGTCGGGCCGTCGGCCCTGTAACCCGGCCGCTAGGCGGCCGTATGCAGTCTTTTCATGGCTTCCTCGAACTTGCCCGACAGCGCCAAAGGCAGCACGTCGAAGGCACGTCCGATACCGATCATGATGGCGTCCTCGTCGGCTGCGCTCGGGCGACCGAGCACCCACGGGGAGACCTTGTCCTTGTGCCCCGGGTGGCCGATGCCGACCCGCAGGCGATGGAATTTGCCGTGGCCCAGGTGGGCCATGATGTCGCGCAATCCGTTCTGGCCGCCGTGGCCGCCATCGAACTTCATGCGGACGGTGCCGGGCGAGAGGTCCAGTTCGTCGTGGGCGACGAGGCACTCTTCCGGCGCGATCTTGTAGTAGCGCAGCGCCGAGGCGACGGCGATGCCGCTCTTGTTCATGAACGTGGCCGGCTTCAGCAGCCAGACGTTCTCGCCGGCGATGCGCAGCTTGCAGGTTTCACCGTGCAACTTGCCATCGAAGGCCCAGCGTTCGCCCTGATCCATGGCCAGGGCATCGACACACCAGAACCCGGCATTGTGCCGGGTCCTGACGTATTCGGCCCCGGGGTTGCCGAGGCCGACGATGAGACGTATGGACGCCATGAGATGAAGCGGAAGCGGCCCGCGCCATGCGCGGGCCGCCGCCGATTACTTCTTCTCTTCGGCCGGAGCGTCGCCGCCTTCGGCGGCCGGATCGACTTCTTCCTGGATGGCGGCCACGGTCACGACGGCAACGTCGTGTTCCTTGCCCAGGCCCAGCTCAGGAATTTCCACACCGGCCGGCAGCTTGAGGTCGGACAGGTGGACGATGTCGCCAGCCTTCAGGTCGACGAGGTCGAGCGCGATGAACTCCGGGAGGTCCTTCGGCAGGCACGAGACGGTGATTTCCGTCAGGTTGTGCGAGATGACCAGACCGGCGGTCTTACCGGCCGGGCTCTTTTCCTGGTTCAGGAAGTGGACCGGCACGGCGACGCGAACGGCTTCGTTCTCGTTGATGCGCAGGAAGTCCATGTGCAGCATGAGCTGCTTGAACGGGTGCTTCTGCCAGTCCTTGATCAGGACCTTCTGCAGCTTGCCGTCGACGGTCAGGTCGATCACCGACGAGTAGAACGACTCAAAGCGCGAGCCGAGCAGGATGTCGTTGTGAAGGACCTGGATCGCCTGGGGGGCTTCGCCCGCACCGTAAACGATCGCCGGCACGTGGCCCGCAATACGAAGGCGGCGGCTCGCACCCTTCCCTTCGATCTTGCGGCTCGTGGCCGTGAGCTTGTGGTTGGTAGACATTGGTGTTGCCTCAAGTGAAACCGCCTCGCGGCGGCTTGTAAAGGACTCCCCCGCGACCAGGGGAGCCCGAAAAACGGTGGATCAGTCGATGTAGAGCGAGCTCACCGACTCGCCGAAGGCGATGCGGCGGATCGTCTCCGCGAGCAGTTCCGCGACCGACAACTGGCGAATTTTCGCACAGTTACGGGCGTTGTCGCGCAACGGCAGCGTATTGGTGACCACCAGCTGGTCGAGCTGGGAGTTCTCCAGGTTGGTGATCGCGGCGCCCGAGAGCACCGGATGCACGCAGTAGGCGACGACCTTGCGGGCGCCCTTTTCCTTCAGCGCGGCCGCCGCGGCGCACAGCGTGCCGGCGGTGTCCACGATGTCGTCCACGAGGACGCAGGTCTTGCCTTCCACGTCGCCGATGATGTTCATCACCGTCGCGACGTTCGCCCGGGGGCGGCGCTTGTCGATGATGGCCAGGTCGGCGTCGTCCAGGCGCTTGGCAAGTGCGCGGGCGCGCACCACGCCGCCCACGTCCGGGCTGACCACGATCAGGTCGTCCATGCTGTGGTGGCGCCAGATGTCGGCCAACAGCACCGGCGAGGCGTACACGTTGTCGACCGGGATGTCGAAGAAGCCCTGGATCTGGTCGGCGTGCAGATCGATCGTGAGCACGCGATCGGCGCCGGCCGTGGCGATCATCTTGGCGGCCAGCTTCGCCGTAATCGGCACGCGGGCCGAACGCGGGCGACGATCCTGGCGGGCGTAGCCGAAGTACGGCATCACCGCCGTGACGCTACCGGCCGAGGCGCGCTTGAGCGCGTCTACCAGCACCAGCAGGTCGAACAGGTTCTCCGCGCTGGGAGCGCCCGTCGGCTGGATGACGAAGACTTCCTGCTTGCGTACGTTTTCCTCGATCTCGATCTGCGCTTCGCCATCGCTGAAGCGACCCACAAGGGCCTTGCCCAGCGGGATGCCCAGGCGGGCGGCGACATCGTCGGCGAGCGCGCGGTGCGCGTTGCCGGTGAACAGCATCGGGGTGGACGTATCCACGGGGAACTCCTGGCGTGAGATGGGTTGGATCGGCTTTGCCACCGCGGACGGTGGCTGGGGCGGCAGGATTCGAACCTGCGTATGCGGGAATCAAAATCCCGTGCCTTAACCAGCTTGGCGACGCCCCAACAATTCTTCCGGCGAGCCGGCGGCCCACCATGGCTTGCCGCTGCCCGCGGCCCTTCCCGTCACTTACGTCACGATGTCCCCGGCGACGATCCGGCTCCGCGCGACCTGCAGCGGCGAAGGATCGACACCCGCCGCCACATGGGCCGTGAAGCCCTTGGGACAGCGCGAGGCGATAGCAAGCGCCGCCTCGTGGGTTCTCGTTTCCAAGAAAACGCAGCCGCCGCTACCGGACAGCCGGGCATGGCCGAAGCCCGCCAGCCAGTCCAGCGCTGTCGCCACCCGCGGGTGACGCGCACGGACCACGGGTTCGAAGGCGTTATCCGCCGTTTCCCCGGAAACAAAGGCCGAAATTGTCGCCCGAGGGGCGTTTCGTGTCAATTCGGGGTCAGCGAACAGGGCCGCCGTGGGCACGTGCTCATGGGGATCGAGCACCACGTACCAGCGACGCGGCAGGCGGATCGGACTGAGCGCCTCGCCCACCCCCTCGGCCCAGGCCGAGCGGCCGCGCACGAAGACCGGCACGTCCGCCCCCAGGCGCAGGCCCAATTCGGCCAGGGCGTCCTCATCGAGCCCGGTACCCCACAGGGCGTTCAGGCCAACCAGGACCGTCGCGGCGTCCGAACTGCCCCCCCCCAGGCCGCCCCCCATGGGGATGCGCTTGACCACACCGATCTCGGCGCCCAGGCGGGTGCCCGTGGTCTCCGCCAGCAGGCGGGCGGCCCGAACGGTAAGGTCGGTGTCCTCGGGAACGCCGGGGATGGCGACAGGGCGGGTGATCGTGCCGTCGTCGCGGATGCGAAGACGGACTTCGTCGCCCCAGTCCAGCAGGCGGAAGACGGTCTGGAGTTCGTGGTAGCCGTTGGGCAGGCGCCCCACGATGCGCAGGAACAGGTTCAGCTTGGCCGGCGCGGGCCAGACGGTCCAGTCGCCGCGCGCCAGGGGCGTCAGCTGACGACTCATGAAGACGCGCAGATGGTCGGGAAAGCCATTCTCGCGGTCGCGGGCCAGGGCGTCGGCGAATTCGGGCGCGTGCTTGTCCACCTCGACAAAGCCATGCTTGGCGTAGAACGGCGCGTTCCAAGGTACGTCGGCCAGCGTGCCCAGATCCACCTGCCGGTAGCCCGCCTCGCGGGCCCACGTGCAGGCGTGTTCGAGCAGGGCCGCGCCGATGCCCTTGCCTCCATGCGATGGCAGCACGTCGATCTCTGCGATGCCGATCGCGTCCGTGCTGCTTTCGGTATCGAGGCAGACGAAGCCCACCACCTCGTCGTCGACCAGCGCCACCCAGACCAGTCCCCGCGTGATCAGGTCATGGACCACATCGGACGGCAAGGAGACCGCCGAATAGGCCGGCCAGGCTTCATGACCGCGAAAAAGCTCAACGGCGGCCCGCTCGATCGCGCAGATACGCTCGACGTCGTCGGCATGGGCGCGGGCGATGGTGAAGTGCATGGCGTCTCCAGGCCGCATAAACCCGGCATTGTAGGAGCGCGCTTGCGCACGATGCCAGGCTGGGATGTCACGTTGTCGCTAGCCTCTATCGCGCGCAAGCGCGCTCCTACAGACCTATGCAAGCCCGCTTCTAGGGGCCGAGTTTCCAGTCTTCGATGGAGAGGCGGACCTTGAAGGGGGCTTTTTCTGCAAAGACCTTGGTCGGCATCGCGGGCTGGCGAGTGGCGTCCCACTGTTTGTAGTCCACGGTCCAGCCATCCTGCACGAGGCGAGACGGCAGGCGGTCGGCGCCGAAGGCAATATCCGCCGGACCACCATCGGCGCGCAGGCCGAGCACCCAACGCTTCAATTCCACCATCGGGATCTGCCAGCCGACGGCCTTGGCCATCAGGGTCTCCGCATCGGGCCCCTGGCGGGGACCGCCGTCGAGGCCATCGAGCTGGGCGCCTTCCGGGCCGCCGGTCAGTCGAAAGCTGCGGCCGGTCACCGGCGCGCGGACAGTGAATTCGTAGCGATCGCCATCCTGTCGCCAGGTAAGGCTGCCCGAGCCTGAGTCGTTACCGTCGGAGACCGAGAGGCGGCCTTGCAGCGTCCAGTGATCGGTGTCGGCCAGGGCGCGTTCGCGCTCCTCCTGCATGCCCAGAGTGACGGCGTCGCCGGGCTGGTGGACGGCAGGCCGGGTGGTGGCGCAGGCGGCGAGGAGCACCGAAAGCAGCACCGAGGCGATGCGGAGAGGGCGAACAAAGGTCATGCGAATTCCAACGTGGATGACCCTGTAGGAGCGCGCTTGCGCGCGATCGCGCGCAAGCGCGCTCCTACAGAGCCCGTCCCCCCTCAGGGGCTGAGTTTCTTCTCGGTCTTCTGGAGCGAGGCGTTTTTCGGGTCGATACGGCGCACTTCGTTAAGCACCTTGCGGGCCTCGTCGTGCTCGCCGCGCGTCCACAGCACCTCGGCCAGATGGACACCAATGTCGGCGTCCTTGCGCTTGGACCAGGCACCACGCAGCGCCGACTCCGCCTGATCGAGCTGGCCCTGGCGAAACTTCAGCCAGCCCCAGGAATCGGCCACCGACGGATCGTCGGGGCGCGCGCTGCGCGCGGCCTCGATCAGCGACTGCGCCTCGCCCAGGTCGCGGTCGTTGTCGGCCAGCGTGTAGCCCAAAGCGTTGCTGGTCTCGATATCGCCCGGCTTGATCTCCAGCACCTTGCGGAAATCGGCCACAGCAAGGTCGATCTTGCCCGCCTCGGCGTAGGCCATGCCGCGACCGTAGAGGATCTCCGGATCGTCGGGCTTCACCCGCAGCGCCTTGTCGTAGGACGCCGCCGCCGCGGCGTAGTTGCCTGCGTCCATATACAGCTCCGCATCCAGCGCGAAGGCCTTGCGCAGCGCTTCAGGGCGGTCCGCGTAGGTCGTCTGCAAGTCGGCGACCACCTCGTGGGCGTCGTCATCCTTGCCTTGCTGATGCAGGATCACGGCGCTGCGCACCGAGGCATCGAAGGCGCGCGGATCGTCGTCCGCGACGGCGGCATACCAGTCGAGGGCGTCCTCTTTCTGATCGAGGATCTCGGCGAGCTGGCCGAGGGTGAAGGCGTTGTCGGCCTGCACGTCGTCGGACTGGCGACGAATCTCGTCATAGAGACGCTTCAGCCCCCCCTTGTCCGCGGCGCGCGCGGCGAGGGTCATGCGCATGGTGTAGGTGTCACTGTCTTGCGCACCGGACGAAAGCAGTTTCGCCGCGCCCTTCTCGTCGCCGCCCTGGGCAAGGATCGTGGCGTAGGCCATGCGCAGGCGGGTGTTCTTCGGCTCCTTCGCAACCGCCTTGGCGAACAGCTTCTTCGCCCCTTCGCGGTCGCCCGCCCGGTACTTCTGCTGCGCGGCCCAGGCCAGAGTCGAGCCATCGTGGAAACGTGCCTGGGCCATCTCGCCGATGCGCTGGGCGTACTCGTGCCGGCCGAAGCTTTCGCCCAGCTCGCTCATGGCCATCCAGGCGGCCGAGTCGTTGGGCAGCCGTTCCGGCGTGGCGATCCGCTCCAGCAGCTGGCCAGCCTGGGCCTGGTCGCGCCCCATCGCCAGGGTGCGGCCGAACTCGCGCCAGGCATCGTGGTCGCCGGTGGCGATCATGGCGTTGAGCTGACGCTCCGCTTCCGCCGTGTCGCCGCGGTCGAGAGCGATGCGGGCCCGACCCTCGGCCAGGTCGAGCGGCTTGGCGCCAAGGGCGGCCCAACGGTCGAGCGCCTTCACGGACGCCGCCTGGTCGTGGATGGCGAGCGCGAGCTCGGTGGCCCGGGCGGCCACATTGGCGTCGTCGCTGATCATGGCCGCGTTGCCGTAGGCCGTCGCAGCTGTCTTGAGATCGTTGTTGGCAATGGCGAAATCGCCCGCCATCAGCTGCGCCTGGAGATCGCGCTCGGGCGGCACGATGGCCACCTGCAGGCGGTCCAGGGGCTGCACGCCCGTCCGCACCGCCTTGGGGGCCTCCGGCCGGGTCCCCGTGGCAGCGCAGCCCGCCAGGGCCGCGGCCAACGCGGAAAGGGCCACAAAATGCCGCACTCGCTTGAACTTGGACCGACCGCTCAGCACACTAGTCTCCGTCGTTTTCCTCAGGCCCCGCCTACATGCGGATGCCTCGTGAGCGCACAATGCGCCCTTAGCTTAGCCGACGCCACCGACACCGAACCAAGCCCGTCATGCCACTCATCGCCCTCGGGCTCAATCACCTCACCGCGCCGGTCAGCCTGCGTGAGCAGGTGGCCTTCGACACCTCGGTGACGCCCGAGGCGTTGGGCGATCTCACCCGCCAGCCGGGCGTGGAAGAGGCGATGATCCTCTCCACCTGCAACCGTACCGAGTTGTACGTGAGCGTGACCGAAGGCTTCGAAGGCGTGCCGGGCCAATGGCTGTCGCATCAGCACCGGTTGACCCCGCAACGGCTCGATGAGTTCCTCTACCGGCACGACGAGCAGGACGCCGTGCGTCACATGTTCCGCGTAGCGACCGGGCTGGACTCGATGGTGCTTGGCGAACCGCAGATCCTCGGCCAGGTGAAGGACGCCTACCAGCAGGCGCGCAGCGCGCAGACCCTGAAAGCCCCGATGGAGCGCCTGCTCCAGCACACCTTCGCCGTGGCCAAGCGCGTACGCACGGATACCCGCATCGGTGCTCATACGGTTTCCGTCGCCTATACGGCGGTGCGCCTTGCCGAGCAGGTGTTCACCGACCTGCGCCAGGCCTGCGTGCTGCTGATCGGCGCGGGCGAGACGATCGAGCTGGCCGCGAAGCACCTGGCCGACAAGAAGGTCCGGCGGCTGATCGTCGCCAACCGCACGCTGGAGAACGCCCAGGAGCTGGCCGGTCGCCACGGCGCCTATGCCATCGCCCTGGCCGACCTGCCCCGCCACCTGGCGGAAGCGGACATCGTCATCAGCTCCACTGCCTCGCGCCTGCCCGTGGTGACGCGCGGCATGGTCGCCGATGCCATCGTCCAGCGCCGCCGGCGCCCGATGTTCATGGTGGACATCGCCGTGCCCCGCGACATCGAGGCCGAGGTCGCCCAGCTCGACGACGTATACCTTTACGGCATCGACGACCTGAAGCAGGTCATCGACGAGAACCGTCGCTCGCGCGAGCTGGCCGCCCGCGAGGCCGATGCCATCATCGACCTCCAGGTCGAGCGTTACATGGCCTGGCGTCGCGCCCTCACCCTGCGCAACCCGGCCGTCGACATGCGTACGGCCGCCGAAAGCCATCGCGACGAAGTGCTGGCCAAGGCCCAGGCCATGCTGGCCAAGGGGCGTCCGGCGGAGGAAGCCCTCGCCTTTCTCGCCAACACCCTCACCAACAAGCTCCTGCATACCCCCAGCGCCCGCCTCCGCGACGCCGCGCTGTCCGGCGATCTCGACCTGCTCCACGCCGCCGGCCGCCTTTATGGACTGGACCCGGACGATGAGGTTTCCGCATGATGTACGGCTACCGCCGAACCTCGTGCCCTGAATGACCCCGTCGATCCGCCGCAAACTCGAAGCCCTCGCCGAACGCCACGAAGAAGTGGGCCTGCTGCTGGCCCAGCCCGACGTGCTGTCCGACGGCCATCGCTTCCGCGAACTGTCGCGCGAGTACGCCCAGCTCGAACCGGTGACCCTCTCCCTCAAGGAGCACGATGCCGCCGAACGCGAGCTGGCCGACACGCGCGCCATGCTCGACGACCCGGATATGCGCGAGATGGCCGCGGACGACATCGATCGACTGGAAGCCCGGCTGGTCGAGCTGGACGGCGAGTTGCAGATCCTCCTGCTGCCAAAGGACCCGCGCGACGAGGGCAATCTGTTCCTGGAAGTACGCGCCGGCACGGGTGGCGACGAGGCGGCGATCTTCGCCGGCGACCTCTTCCGGATGTACGCGCGCTACGCCGAGCGCCAGCGCTGGCACGTCGAAATCCTCAACGCCAACGATGGCGAGCATGGTGGCTACAAGGAAATCGTCGCCCGCGTGGAGGGCCGCGGCGCCTATTCGCGGCTCAAGTTCGAATCGGGTACGCACCGCGTGCAGCGCGTGCCGGAGACCGAATCCCAGGGCCGCATCCACACCTCGGCCGCCACGGTGGCGATCCTGCCCGAGCAGGACGAGGTGGACGACATCGAGATCCGCGACGCCGACCTGAAGGTGGATACCTTCCGCGCTTCCGGTGCCGGTGGCCAGCATGTGAACAAGACCGACTCCGCCATCCGCATCACCCACCTGCCCACGGGCACCGTGGTGGAATGCCAGGACGAGCGCAGCCAGCACAAGAACCGCGCCCGGGCGATGAGCCTGCTCAAGGCCCGCCTGCTCGACGCCGAGCGCAGCAAGCAGAGTGCAGCGCAGGCCGAGTCCCGCCGGCTCCAGGTCGGCTCCGGCGACCGCAGCCAGCGCATCCGTACCTACAACTTCCCGCAGGGCCGGATCACCGACCACCGGATCAACCTCACTCTGTATCGCCTCACCGAGGTGATGCAGGGCGACCTGGACGAACTGGTCGACACCCTGACCCGCGAGCACCAGGCGGATGAGTTGCAGACGCTGACCGCGGGTAGCTGACGGCATCGCGCGCAAGCGCGCTCCTACGAGGGGTGAGCCCACGAACCGATGACGTCGGGTGTGGCATGGTGAGGGTGACCCACACAGGAACCCGTCACATGGGCAAGAAGAAGAAGGCCTACGATCACGCCCTCGAGGACCTCCAGATCGAACTGGTCGGCCTCACCCGCTGGCTGCGCAACACCGGCAAGCGCATGGTGGTGATCTTCGAAGGCCGTGACGCCGCCGGCAAGGGCGGCACCATCAAGGCCATCACCGACAAGCTCGACACCCGCGCCGCGCGCGTGGTCGCCCTGGGCAAACCCTCGCAGACCGAGGAAAGCCAGTGGTATTTCCAGCGCTACGTGCCGCACCTGCCCGCCGCCGGCGAGCTCGTGCTGTTCGACCGCAGCTGGTACAACCGTGCCGTGATCGAGCCCGCCATGGGCTTTTGCACGCCGGACCAGTACGAGGCCTTCATGAAGGCCTGCCCCGCCTTCGAGAAACTGCTTACCGACGACGGCATCCTGCTGTTCAAGTGCTACCTCACCGTCGACCAGGGCATCCAGGAAGAACGCTTCGCCGCACGTGCGGAGGATCCGCTCAAGCGCTGGAAGCTCTCACCCGTGGACCTCAAGGGTCGCGAGAAGTATGGCGAGATGAGCGACCTGCGCGACGCCATGATCGAGCGCACGCACAGCAAGCACGCGCCCTGGTTCATCGCCGACTACAACGACCAGAAGGTCGGCCGGCTGAACCTCATCCGCCACCTGCTCGACCAGTTGCCCGACACCCTGTGCCCGCAACCCGAGGTGGACCTGCCACCGCTGGACAGCAAACCCAAGCGCGACAAGGTGAAGGTCAAGGCGGTGAAGGTGCCGCAGGTCTACTGACGCGCGACCACCACGCGGCGGGGTGGCGGCCGCTTCGGCAACCGCCCCAGTCGCGACAGGCGTAGCCACTGGCGCATGGCCAGCAGGCCGCCCGCCGTCTCGATCATCGCCGCCGGCACCCACATGATGACGCCGCCGATCAGCTGGCCGGTCAGCACGTTCATGGTGAAGGCGCGCCCGCAGATTTCGAAGATCGGGTAGAGATCGGAACGTGAGAAGGTGACGATGGCACCGGCGACGATCTGCGGCGTCATCGTGATCGCCGGCGACAGCACGCGCCAGCCAGGCGACATGCGCCCCGGCGGCTTCGGGCGATGGTCGAGCACCAGCCACCAGTACGCCAGGCCAGACACGATCATCGACCAGTTCATCGCGCGATAGATGCGCCAGTCCAGCATCGCCAGCGTCTGCGCGTCGGGAATCAGCCAGACCAGGATCAACGCCACGAACGACAGCGTGACGAAGGCGGGATTCAGCAGGATGGCCGCCACGATGCGGATAGGCAGCGAACGCCCCATTCGACGCAGGCGGACGCGCAGCGGCAGGGGCAGCCCTGCACGCAGGACGGTGTCGGGATAGGCCGCCACGATGAACAGCGGCGCGAGATGATGCAACAGCACCTGCTGGATACGGTGCATGAAGAACTCATGCTCCGCGTAGTAATCGAAGTACGTGTGCAGCGAGACATAGACCATCGCCATGCCGATCCAGAACGCTGCCTGGCGTCCTGGAGACACACGCAGGCGACGCGAGCCGATGGCATACAGGATCGCGGCGACCAGGAAGCAGAGCAGGAACACCCAGGAGAACTCCCAGGGCACGATCCACTTCATGAGGCCGCTACCCGTCATCGCTATACCGTCCGCCGTCCGCGCCGGGAACGGCGCCAGCCGTAGATCAGGCCCGCGAGAGCGACCAGGCCCGGCACCAGCACGATATTGATGAACTTCAACCGTAGGCCCAATGCATCGATCTCGGCGTTGAGCTGGTGCTGCACGTCACGCAACTCCTTGCCGATGGCCAGCTTGCGGTGGAGGTACTGCTCGACCTCGCGGCGCTGTTCGGCCGTCGCCGTGGCACCGCCGCTGCCCTTGGCCGGCTGCAGTTCCACGAGGCGACGCTGGGTCTCGTACAGCTCGTTTTCCAACTCCCGTTTCTTGACCAGGAACTTCCGGTCAGCGGCGGCCTGCAAGGCCTTCACGCGAGTGAACGGCCGCTGCAGGTTCGCCCGACCACGGATCGACAGCAGCGCGCTCGAACCGCCGAGGTTGTCGACGATATTGGCGACCAGGTCGCCGTTGTTGGCGAATGGCGTCAACTGTTGTTGGCCGAGCAGCGGCTGCACGTCGATCCACAGGCGGTCGGACAACATATCGGTATCGCCCACCAGCACCACCTCGCCCGGCCCCTTGGCCTCGGACAAGTGGCCCGGTTCGTTGCGTTCGGGGAAGGCGGTACGGAAGGTGTCGCGAAGCCGTGCCGCGAGCACGTAGCGCTCGTGCGTGGGTTCGTAATTTTCCAGCAGTACCGACGGGTCGGCGGCGGCATCGCGAACCCGCTGGGACGGGACGACGGTGGCATCGTCGGAGGTCTGTACCAGGGGCAGCAGGCGTGCGTGCGTATCCTGGGCCAGTTCGAAGAAGCCCGCCGTGGACACGTTGACGCGCTGCAGGCTCGCCGTGACCACGTCGTCGTGGTTCAGGTCCTGCGCGCTCAGGCCGAGCATCGCGGGATGAATCACGTTGTTGCCGTTCAGTTCGATCGTAAGCGCCTGCGACCGGTCGAGCACCACCTTGGTCGGGTCGTAGACGACGCCCCATGTGGTGAACAGACGATGCAAGTCGGAATTGTGATCGTCGACGATGCCATGCGAATCCACCAGCGGCGCGTTGTCCATCTCCGAATCGGGGTCCACGAACACCACCAGCCTGCCGCCGCGCAGCACGAACTGGTCGATCGCGTACTGCGCGTCGTCCGAGAGCTTCTTCGGATGGATCAACAGCAGCACCTTGATACCCTCGTCGATGTGCTTCAGCGAGGAGGCATCGATCGAGGTCACGTCGGCGAGCTGGTCGAGCTGGCGCAGGACCGTCCACGCCTGTTCGCCGATCACGAGATTGCCCTCCACCGGAAGCGAACTGATCACCCCCAGGCGCGGCTTCTTCGGCATGCCCAGCTCGTAGAGCAGCTTCGCGATGTCGTACTCGACGAAGGCCTCGCGCGCCGGGTCGAAGAACGGGATCGATTGCGGCGGCACCTCGCCTTGCCCGCCCGTGCCGACCAGGCCGAAAAACACGCGTTCGCCATTGCTGCCGCCACTGGCCGGGGTCAGGCCATAGCTTTCCGCAGCATCCTCGTCATCGGAATACGGCACCGGATCGATCATCTTGAAGCGGATGCGGCCGTGCGCACGCACCGCCATCTCGCGCAGCATTTCCTGCACGCGCTGCTCGTAGCTGCGCAGCTGGGGCAAATCGCGGGTGGCATGCTCGGAGAAATACAAGGTGACAGTGACCGGCTGGGCCAGCTCGTCGACGATCTTCAGGGTGCCGGGCGTCAGCGTGTAGATACGGTCGGCCGTGAGGTCGACGCGCTCGGTGCGCAACGACAGCGAGCTGACACCAATGACCAGCAGGAACAACGCCGCAATGCCCAGCAGCGAAAGACGAAGGAGGAACGCGCGGGAGATACGAATCGGTGGCATGTCTCAGCGCGTCCTCTTCAGGTCGAGGACGACCACGCTGGCCCCCAGCCACGCCACGATGGTGGCGAAGAAGTAGACCAGGTCGCGCAAGTCCAGCACGCCGCGCGCGATCGCGTTCGCATGGCGGAACAGGCTCACCTGTCCCATCGCGCCGATCAGCTTCGGTGGCACCGTGTCCTGGAGGAAATCCAGCACCTGGGGCTGGCCCACCAGCAACAGTACGAAGCACACGCTGGCGGTGAGGATGAAGGCCACGATCTGGCTGCGGGTCAACGTCGACATGCAGGTGCCGATGGCGATGAAGGCACCGGCCATCAGCCAACTGCCCACGTAGCCCGCGAGGATCACCCCGTTGTCGGGGTCGCCGAGGTAATTCACCGTGATCCAGATAGGAAGCGTCAGCACGAGGCAGATGCCGATGAAGCCCCAGGCCGCGAGGAACTTGCCGAGCACCGCCTGGGAGATCGACACGGGCAGGGAGAACAGCAGCTCCAGCGTGCCAGACGCGCGTTCCTCGGCCCACATGGGCATGGTCACGGCCGGCACCAGCACCAGGTAAAGCCAGGGATGCATGTCGAAGAACGGTTGCAGGTCGGCCAGGCCGCGATCGTAGAAATCACCGGTGTAAAACGTGAGGAACCCGGCCATGACCAGGAAGATCACCATGAAGACATACGCGACGGGCGTGACGAAGTAGCCGGACAGTTCGCGGCGGGTAATGGCGAGCACCGGACTCATGCGTGACCACCCCGCGGCAGCGTCGTGATCTGCCGGAACACCTCGTCGAGGCGGCCCCGCTCCAGCTGGATTTCCGAGATCTCCAGGTTCTGCGTGCGCAGCAGGGTCTGCACGTCTTCCAGGATGGGCTGCCCGGGCTTCGGAAACACGGTCACGCGACCGTCCAGCGGATCGACCTCCACCATCGACACACCGGGAATACGTGCCAGCATCTCGCGCGACACGCCACTGCCCTGGGCACTGAATGACACGGCGCCATGGTAGCGGGAGCGTGCTTCCAGCTCGGCGGGCGTAGCATCGGCCAGCAGCTTGCCGTTGGCGATGATCGCCACCCGATTGCACAAGGCATGCACCTCTTCGAGCAGGTGCGTGGAGATCAGGATCGTGCGCTCACGCGCCATGGCGTCGATGAGCATGCGCACCGAGTGTTTCTGGTTGGGATCGAGACCGTCGGTCGGCTCGTCGAGCATCAGCACCGGCGGATCGTGCAGGATCGCCTGCGCCAGGCCCACGCGACGGCGCAATCCCTTGGACAGCGTGCCGATGGTCTGTTCCAGCACCTCCTCCAATTCCAGCCGCATCACCACTTCGTCGAAACGACGATAGGCGACATCGCTATCGAGGCCGCGGACACGCACCATGAAGTCGAGGAATTCGCGCACGGTCATTTCACCGTAGCTGGGCGCGCCTTCCGGCAGGTAACCCAGCGCCCGCTTGGCGGCCAGGGGCTCCTTGCGCACATCGTGACCGCAGACCCGCGCCGTGCCCGAAGTGGGCGTGAGGAATCCGGCGATCATGCGCATCGCGGTGGACTTGCCGGCGCCATTGGGGCCCAGCAGACCCACTACTTGCCCGGGCTCGGCACGCAGCGTCAGGGAGTCGACCGCGGTCAGCGGGCCATAGCAACGGGTGAGTCGTTCGGTCTCGATCATTACCCGCAGTGTAGCCCTGGCTGTTCCACTTACAAAGGCAGCTCCGTGGACAGCTTGACCTTCTGCATGGGGATGTCCGTCTTCACCGTCTGCACTCCGTTGGCGCGCGTCAGATGCGTGCTCTGGAACCGCCGATAGGCGTCGATATCCGCCGCCACGACGCGCAGCAGGGCATCGCATTCCCCCGCCATGATGTAGCACTCCATCACCTGGGGCAGACGACGCATCGCCTCGGCGAAATGCTCGACCGTCTCCGCATCCTGGGCCACGAGCGAGATCCTCGCGAACATCGTCATGCCGAAGCCGATCCGCGCGGGATCCAGAAGCGCCACGTAGCGTTCGATGACGCCGTCGTCCTCCAGTCGTCGGACCCTGCGCAGACACGGCGAGGGCGACAGGCCCACCGTCTCGGCGAGCTGGAGGTTCTGTAGCCGACCGTCGTGCTGCAAGGCACGGAGGATCGCCAGATCGGTGGCATCAAACGTGATGGGCATGAGATTTCTCCAAAATCGATATCAACAGCATAGGATGCTACTCATATCGGAATTCATGGATTAATAGCAATCGCATTTCGGCACTTGAAGGGTAAATTATTTCATCCCCTTCAAAGAGATTCACCATGTCGACAGGCCTCCCCTCTTCCGCCAGCGCCGGGCTTCGACGCGGTGCCGATCTCTTCGTGGAGGTGCTGCAAAGCGAAGGCGTGCGACATGTCTTCGGCAATCCCGGAACGACGGAGCTGCCCCTGCTGGACGCCCTGGCCAGCACCGCCGGCATCGACTACGTCCTTGGCCTGCAGGAAACCTCGGTGGTGGCGATGGCCGACGGTTATGCACAGGCGTCCGGCCGCCCGGGCATCGTCAACCTGCATACGGCGGGCGGTCTCGGTCACGCCATGGGAGCCATCCTCAACGCCCGGATGGCGAACACCCCGCTGGTCATCACGGCCGGCCAGCAGGACACCCGGCACGGGGTGACCGATCCGCTACTGCACGGCGACTTGGTCGCCATGGCCCGCCCGAACGTCAAATGGGCGGAGGAAATCCAACATGACGAACACATACCCATGCTGCTGCGTCGTGCGATGCAGGACTGCCGCACCGGACCCGCCGGCCCTGTCTTCCTGTCGTTGCCGATCGATACGATGGAGCGCCCCACAGAAGCGGCGAGTGGTCAAAAGGCGCGGATCGAGAGGCGGATAATAGCCGGCTCCCTCGAAGAAATGACCGCGATCCTCGCGTCGATCGAACCCGGGCGACTAGCCATCGTCGTCGGCGACGAGGTGGTGCCATCGGGCGCGGACGCCGAGGCCGTTGAGCTGGCCGAGGTCCTCGGCGCCCCGGTCTTCGGTCCGTCCTGGCCCGGCCATATCCCCTTTCCGACCGCCCATCCCCAGTGGCGGGGGACACTGCCCCCGAAGGCCTCCGATATGCGCGAGGCGCTTTTGGGGTTCGAGGCCGTGTTCCTCATCGGCGGCCATGCGCTGATCGGCTATCTCTATTCGCCAGGGCCTGCCCTGCCGCCGGGCTGCCGCCTCCTGCAGCTCACCAGCGACGGCCATCAGTTGGGCCGCGTCCATGGCACGGCATTGGGCCTGGTGGGCGACATACGCTCTTCATTGCAGTCCCTGCTGCCCCGATTGCGCGAGGCCATCGCGCCCATGGCGGAGGTGATCGGTACGCTACGCGACGCGGCTGTACGCGACAGGAATCAACGGCGTGTCCAGGTGGCCGACCGTGCGCGGCGTGAGTTCGACGCACCGGTGACCACGCCCTTCGTCGCTGCCCATGAAGCGATCAGGGCCATCGGTCCGGATATCTGGATCGTCGACGAGGCACCCGTCACGATCCCCCATGTCCGCACCTGCCTCGACTCTCACTCCGCCCGGCAATACCGCTTCACGCGCAGCGCAATCCTGGGATGGGGGATGCCCGCGGCGGTCGGCACCTCGCTGGGGCTCGATCGCAGTCCGGTCGTCTGCCTGGTGGGCGACGGGTCGGCGATGTATTCGCCGCAGGCCCTGTGGACCGCGGCCCATGAACGACTGCCGGTCACCTTCGTCGTGATGAACAACGGCGAGTACAACATTCTCAAGAACTACGCCCGGGGACAGTCGCATTACCGCAACGCGGGCACGAACCGCTTCATCGGCATGGATATCGCCGATCCCACCATAGACTTCCTCGCCCTTGCCACCTCGCTGGGCATTCCCAGTCGACGGATCGAGCGGGCAAGCGATATCGCAGGGGCGATCGAGGACGGCATCCGCTCGGGCCACCCCAACCTCATCGACCTACCGATCGGTGCTCCGTAGGAGCGCGCTTGCGCGCGATGGGGGCTCGCGGCACGCCTCATCGCGCGCAAGCGCGCTCCTACGGGCATAAAAAAAGCCCGCCGTTTCCGGCGGGCTTTTTGACTGGCTGAGGCCAGGATTACTTCGCGGCGGTGCTTGCCGGCGCCGGAGCGGTACCGGCGGCGGCCGGAGCCGAGGAGGCAGCGGCCGGGGCCGCGTCTTCCTGCTTGATGCCGGCTTCCTGTTCCGGGGTCTGGTCCGGGAGGTTGTCGCCCTGCAGCGGCAGGTAGATCTCGAACTTCTGGTCCTCGTAACCCTCGATGGTGCCGTGGTTGTTCGTCGGCGCCTTCACCTGGATGTCGTACGGACGGTAGGTGACGTCGTCGAACTTGTAACCATGGGTCTGCGAGTAGGCGGCGAGCATCTGGCGGGTCTGCGGGAGACCGGCGCCGGTGCCGTTCCATTCGGCCTTGAGGGCCTTGCCACCGAAGGCGAGGACGGCCTTGACGTTGCCGTCGACGATCACGCGACCGAGCTTGTCCTTGCTACCCGGGGTGGCGCCATCGGCGGCCGGCGCGGCACCGGCGGTCGAGGCCTCGGCCGGGGCGGCGTCGACGGACGCACGCTGGGCGGCGGTCAGCTCGACATCCTGGCCGTTGATCTTCAGCGTGGTGGCATCGATCTCGGCGGCCACGTCGAACGTGTAGTTCTGGTCGCCCCAGTTCGTGGTGAACGTGATGCGCGGGCTGACGATGTTCACGCCGAGCTTCTTGGCGGCCGCCTGGATTTCGGCCATGGCCTTGTCCGACGCGGTGTCCACGTCATCGAGCGTACGCGGGGCGGTGGTCGACACGAACAGGATCGGCTTGGCCGGCTGCTCGGCGATCGACGGCACCAGCTTGCTGTAGTCGATGTTCGGGATGGCAGCCATGACGTTCTGGAGGTTCGACAGGCTGAACTGGATCAGCGCGTCGGGGTCGCCATGGATGTAGAGGTTGGAGAAGCGGTCGACCAGGTTGAAGCCATAGCTGACGTCATAGGCCCAGTTCACCTTCACGAGCTTCTGGCTGCGGCCAGTGCGCTCGAGCTTGATGGTGAACTTCTTGTCGTGACCGCGCCAGCCGTTCTCCAGGTTCCAGACGATGACGCCCTTGCCGGCGTCGCTGATCTGGGCGAAGGAGGGGTCGATGGAAGCGATTTCGAGGGCGCCGTCGCCGATCTTCGGATCGGTGGCCTTCCAGGCAATCTTCGAACCCGGGCCGTAGGCCTTGCCGGACAGCTCGAACTGCATCTTCGGATCGAAGGTACGCAGGACGGTGTAGTCCGGGAAGCGACGGAAGTTACTGAAAACGTCGTAAACCTGGCGCAAGTCCTTGCTGATGAGCATTTCGCGCTCGACGTGTCCGGTCGAGGGCATCGCGACGCCGACTACGACGCCGAGGACGGCGACGATGAGGATGGCGACAATAAATTCTAACAGACGCGTCATTCCACGGTTCTCCGAACGTCTTTGAACAGGCTCCACGCGCGGTTGTGGACACCGGCGGTCACCCCTGGCGAATCGGCCCGTGGCAGGGGTTCGCCCGCGCCGAAAGGACTGATGGTACTTGCTCGCGACGGGGAACGCCATTGGGTCCCCTGCCCTTTTTTCCAAGCCGACACAAGTCGATTTTCGGCCGGCGGGGTGAAGGGGGTCACGCTTCGGTCAGCTTCTACTAGACAATGCCCAGTTCCAGGGCCTTCAGGACGGCCCGGGTGCGGTCGCGGACGCCCAGTTTGGAGAGGATATTGGACACGTGGTTCTTCACCGTGCCCTCGGCCACCCGCAGCGAATTGGCGATTTCCTTGTTGCTGTAGCCACCCGACAGCAGGCGCAGGATCTCGGTTTCGCGCTCGGTGAGCGGATCGGGCTGCTCGAGGCTGGTGAACTGGTTCTGGATGCGCCCCACCCCGGCGAGCAGGCGCTGGGTCACCATCGGGGCTACCAGGGAACCGCCGGCGGCCACGGTGCGCACGGCCTCCACCAGCTGATCGAGCGAGACGTCCTTGAGCAGGTAGCCGCGGGCACCGGCCTTCAGGCCCGACAGCACGAGCTGGTCGTCGTCGAAGGTGGTGAGGATGATGGTCGGCGGCAGCTCGTTGCGGCCACCGAGCGCCTGGAGGACTTCCAGGCCGCTCATGTTGGGCATGCGCAGGTCGAGGAGAACGACGTCGGGGCGCACCTGCGGGATCGTCTGCACGGCCTGGGCGCCGTCGGCGCATTCGGCCACGACGCGGATGTCGCCAGCGAGGTCGAGCAGCGAGCGGATGCCCTGGCGAACCAGGTTCTGGTCATCGACGAGACAGACGGAAATCATGATTGGCCCTCGGCAGGGGATGAGAGTTTGGCATGGGGCGCCGGGTCATGGTCATCCGCCAGCCCGTTATCGGACGACGAACGGAAAGGGGCATGGGCCAGCGTCGGTTCCACGCCCAACGGCAGGCGAGCCGTCAGGGCGAAACCGCCGGTGGGCCCCAGCCGGAAATCGAGGCTGCCGCCAAACTCGGCCAGCCGCTCGCGCATGCCGTTCAGGCCGTTGCCCGGTTGCAGCTGGCCGCCGCTGACACCGTCGTCCCGGGCGTCGAGGCAGAGCTCGTCCGGCCCCGTGTGGCGGAAGGTCAACCAGAGGTTGCGCGCGTTGGCGTGGCGCACGGTATTGGTCAGGATCTCCTGCACGCAGCGCAGCAGCATCTGCGCCCGACGCGGATCCTCGACACCGAAACGCTGGGGAATGCCCAGATGCACGGCCAGCCCCGGCACGCCCTCGGTGAGGCTGCGCAGGGCCTGAGTGAGATCGATGGCATCGTCCTGGCGCAGCTCGCTCACCACCTCGCGCACGTCGGCAAGCAGCTGCTTCGCCGTGCTCTGGGCCTTCAGCACGTGCCCGCGGGCCGTGTCGTTGGTGAGGTGGCTGGCCACTTCGAGGTTGAGGCTGAGCGCGGTCAGGTGATGGCCGACGAGGTCGTGCAGGTCGCGGGCGATGCGCATGCGCTCAGCGATGCGGGTGGATTCCGCCAGCAGCGCACGCGTGGCGCGTAGCTCCGAATTGAGCCGACGCAGTTCCTCGCGCTCCTCGGCCTGCTGGTTCGCCACCATCGAGGTGATGAACATCAGCGCGGAAAAGCCGAAATACAGGCAGGACTGCATCAAGGCCGCCAGGAACGGCACCGGGAAGCCCATGAACACGGGAATCAGCGCCAGATGGGCGAACACCATCCAGGCCATGCCGACGGGCACGCTGACCAGCCACGGCACCACCGAGGCCACGATGGTGAGCAACAGGGCCGCGAGGCCGCTCTTGCTGAGCACGCCGATCGCCAGCGCGGAGCCGGTGAGGATCAGCAGCACCGCCATGCGTGTCAGGCCGTCGACGCGCAGGCCCAGATCGCGGGTGAACAGCCAGTAGACCAGGCCGAACACGAGGTAGCACGCGGTCCACATGAGCAGGGCGACATCGCCGATCTGCCCCGGGCCGGTGCCGGCACGCTGCATGGAAAGCGGGAGGCCGACGCAGAGGAACACGAAGTACGTGGCGTACCTCAGCAGGCGGACGTGGTTGAGCTGCACCTTGGACATGCCGGGCATCATAGGGCTTTGACGCGGCACCGCCACCTGACGGATGGCACGGGACGGCGGCTGGCAAGCGTTGGCTTTACAACGGTTTTACATCTTTACCGGCACGCCACCACCCCGGCCGGCATGGCATAATGACGCGCATGCGGCGGCCCGGGGGCCGCCATTCCCGGAACCACCTGCGGAGCACTGAATGGCCCCTGCCATCCGCGACGTGCGCGAGCACGATCTGGACGCCGTGTTGGCAATGAACAACGCGGGCGACACCAGCATCCTCGCCATGGATGCCACCCGGCTACGCCACCTGTACGACATCGCCGATTATTTCCGCGTGGCCGAACAGGAAGGCCGCCTTCTCGGCTTTCTCATCGCCCTGCGCGAAAAAGCCGCCTACAACAGTCCGAACTACCGCTGGTTCCAGTCCCATTACGACAGCTTCGTGTACATCGATCGCATCGTGATTGCCCACGAGTCGCGTGGCCATGGGCTGGGCCGCATTTTTTACTGCGATGTACAGAGTTATGCCGAGGTACGTGTGCCACTCCTGACCTGCGAAGTCTTCCTTGAACCCCGCAACGACCAGACCGTGCTGTTCCACGGCACCATGGGCTTCCAGGAAGTCGGCCAGCAGAACATGGGCGAAACCGGCCCGAAGGTGAGCCTGCTCGCCCGCGAGCTGCCCAGCTTCCCCTTCGTGCGCGAGCGTTACCTGGAACACGGCGGCCTGCCCGATGTGGCCTGGCTGCGCGGACGCGAGCGTCCGGTCGACCGCAAGGGAGGCCATGCATGAGCGCCCGCGCCGAATCCCTCGAAGCCATCTGCGACCTGCGCTTTGGCCAGGTCGGCATCGCCTGCGTGCGCCTGCGCCGCGTCGATGCCGCCGCACTGGCGGAGGAACTGGAACGCCGCGTGCGCACGTCGCCGCAGATGTTCCAGCGCACGGCCGTGGTGCTCGATCTCTCGCACCTGCCGCGCCTGCCGGACGACGGCATGGTCGACGCACTGCTCGAAGCGATCCGCAGCGCCGGCATGTTGCCGGTGGGCCTGGCCTACGGCACCAGCGAGACCGAAGCGCTCGCCGAGCGCATGGATCTGCCGCTGATCGCCAAGTTCCGCGCCCAATACGAACCGGCTCAGGCCGGTGCCATGCCGGTGCCCGCACCGGCACCGATCCGTGAATCCGCCGCGTCGGCCCCGCCGCCGTCGGCCGCCTTCGAGCCCGCTGCGCCGTCCACGGCGCAGCAGCACGTCGGCAACACCGTGCGCTCAGGCCAGCAGGTCTACGCGCGCGATCGCGATCTCGTGGTGATGACCCCGGTGGCCAATGGCGCCGAAGTCATCGCCGACGGCTCCATCCATGTGTACGGACCGCTACGCGGCCGCGCCATGGCGGGAGCCCAGGGGGACGAGACGGCACGCATCTTCTGCACCGACTTCCGCGCCGAGCTGGTCGCGATCGCCGGGCATTACCGCGTGTTCGAGGACATCCCCAAGGAACTCGAGGGCCAGGCGGTGCAATGCTGGCTCGATAATGGAAAACTCATGATCGCGCGCCTCTGACGCCGGTCCTTACCTTATTTTCGCGGAGACATCCTTTGACTGAAATCATCGTCGTCACCTCCGGCAAGGGCGGAGTCGGCAAGACCACCACCAGCGCCTCCCTCGCCACCGGCCTCGCCATCGAAGGCAAGAAGGTCGCCGTCATCGACTTCGACGTCGGCCTGCGCAACCTCGACCTCATCATGGGCTGCGAGCGCCGTGTGGTGTACGACTTCGTCAACGTCGTGCATGGCGAGGCCACGCTCAAGCAGGCCCTGATCAAGGACAAGCGCTACGAGACTCTCTATGTGCTCGCCGCGTCGCAAACCCGCGACAAGGACGCACTGACCCAGGAAGGCGTCGAGAAGGTCCTCGAGGAACTGGCCAAGGAAAACTTCGACTTCGTCGTCTGCGACTCTCCCGCCGGTATCGAGAAGGGGGCGCACCTGGCGATGTATTTCGCCGACCACGCCGTGGTCGTGGTGAATCCGGAAGTTTCCTCGGTCCGCGATTCGGATCGCATCCTGGGCCTGCTCTCCAGCAAGACCCGCCGCGCTGAAAAGGGCGAAGCGCCGATCAAGCAGCACCTGCTGCTGACCCGCTACAACCCGAACCGCGTCGAAGCCGGCGAGATGCTCAGCGTGAAGGACGTCGAGGAAATCCTCGGCATCTCCGTGGTCGGCGTCATCCCGGAATCGGAGAACGTGCTGGCCGCGTCGAACGCCGGCGTGCCGGTGATCCTCGACGACAATTCCCAGGCTGGACACGCGTACAAGGACACGGTCGCCCGTATCCTCGGCAACGAACGTCCGCTGCGCTTCCTCGACCCGGTCAAGAAGGGCTTCTTCCAGCGCGTGTTCGGAGGCTAAGCATGGGCATCCTCGATTTCCTGAAGCGCAAACCCGAACCGAGCGCAGGCGTCGCCAGAGAGCGACTGCGCATCATCGTCGCCCAGGAGCGCTCGACGCGCGGCGGTCCCGACTACCTGCCGCTGCTGCGCAACGAGCTGCTGGAAGTGATCCGCAAGTACGTCAACGTCGACGTCGAGGCCGTGAACATCAACCTCGAACGCGACAGCGGTCACGAAGTGCTCGAACTTTCGGTCGCCCTGCCGGAAGGCAAGACCGGCGCATGAACGTCCCCGATCCCGCCGACGCGGTGCTCCGCGTCGGCGACATCGGCTTCGACGAACCGCGCACCCTGCTCGCCACCCATGGCCTCGACCTCGTGGCCGTGGGCGATGGCGACACCATTCCCGGCAGCTACTGGGGCGACACCGAGGCCGGCATCATCGGCACCACGGTCTATGCGCGGGCGGACACCCCGGTGCATTCGCTGCTCCACGAAGCCTGCCATCTCATCGTGCTGCCGGACGACCGGCGCGCGCTGGTGCATACCGACGCCACCGATTCCATCGAGGAAGAGGACGCCACCTGCTACCTGCAGATCGTGCTCGGCGGGCATCTGCCATCCGTGGGCTCGACGCGCGTCATGGACGACATGGATCGCTGGGGTTACACGTACCGGCTCGGCTCCACGAAGGCGTGGTTCGAACAGGACGCCGAGGAAGCGAAGGCCTTCCTGCTCGCTCGCGGCCTCCCCGTCGCCTGATCAAATGACGCGCTAAAAGCCCACCTACCGTCGTTCCAGCGAACGCTGGAACCCAGCGCGAAGCGATCGGTTATCGCGTCGCGGCCTCCTACGTAAAGCCGATGCGGCGCCCTCGCCCTACTGGCAAACCGAGGCGCTGGGTTCCTGTTTTCACAGGAACGACGAGCTCGCGAACCGTCGTTCCAGCGAACGCTGGAACCCAGCGCCCCGGTTCGCCAGCATCGCAACAAGCTCACATCGGCTCGTCAGCCTCGATCTCGGCCGCCACCTCGGCGGCGGCCGCTGCCTTGGCCTGGGCGACGCGACGTCGTTCCATCGCCACGTACCACACCCACCCCGACAGACCGAGCAGACACAGGGCGGTCCCACCCAAGGCTAGTACCAGCATGTCGCTGGAAAGCATCGGCGAGAGCACGCCCGCAACGAAGGCCGTCATCATCAGGCTGCCGAAGGTCTGCATCGACGAGGCGTTGCCGCGCTGCTCGGGAAACCGGTCGAGCAACAAGATGGCCAGCGTCGGGAAGGCAATCTGCACGCCGCAACCATAGAGGGCCAGCGGCAGCGTGGACCACGGCACACGCGGATGGTCGAGCGCCAGCGCCAGGATGATGTTGAGCGCGCACGAGGACAGCATCGCCACGTAGCCCCAACCCACCGTGCGGATCGCACTCACCCGGCCGGCGACACGGCCGGAAATGAAGGCACCGCTGACCATGCCCACCACCACCGGAACAAACAGCCAGGGAAAGCCGTCGGCTCCCAGGTGCAGCACGTCGCGGATCAGATGCGGAGCCGAGGCGATGTAGAGGAACAGCCCCGAGAAGTTGATCGAGCCGGCGATCGCCAGGGGCCAGAACGGCCGGTCGCCGAGGATCTGCAGGTAACCGCGCATCAGCGGGCGCGGCCGGAACACCGTGCGCTTTTCCACCGGGTGGGATTCGTCCAGGTAGCGCCAGGTCGCGGCCACCAGCAGCACGGTGAACCCGCACAGCGCCCAGAACATGCCACGCCATCCGTCGATACCCAGCAGCCACGCGCCGACGATGGGCGCGATGGCCAGCGCGATACCGAAGATCATCATCACCTTCGACATCATGCGCTGCGCGTCTTCGCCGTTCATCGTGTCGCGGACCACCGCCCGCCCCACGACGATGCCGGCGCCACCGCAGATACCCTGGAGGATGCGGCAGGCGACCAGGAAGCCGAAGCTCGTCGCCAACGCGGCGCCCAGCGACGCCACCGCGTAGACCGCCATGGCGATCACGATCACGGGCTTGCGGCCATAAGCGTCCGAGATCGCCCCATGGAACAGGCTCATCACGCCGTAGGCCATGAGATAGACGCTGAGCAGCTGCTGCAGCGCGACCTCGCCCACGGAGAACGATGTCCCGATATCCGGGAAGCCCGGAAAGATGGCGTCGATGGAGAACGGCCCGATCATGGTCAGGGCCGCGAGCAGGAACGGCAGATAGCGCCGCGAATCGCGGGGCGCGAGAGTCATGCGACTGGATTTCTATACGGGGATAGGAAATCAGTATATAGGCAATTCCACCGGCCCCTCACGTCTTCGCAGCGGGCAAGCCGATGTGCCCGTGTCGTGATGCTGACGGACCGGGGCGCTGGGTTCCAGCGTTCGCTGGAACGACGGTCTCCCAGACCTCGTCGTTCCTGTGAAAACAGGAACCCAGCGCCCCGGTTCGCCAGCACGGAGAGGGCGCTGCATCGGCTTTTGCGTAGGAGGCCTCGACGCGATAACCGATCGCCCCGCGCTGGGTTCCAGCGTTCGCTGGAACGACGGGCGGCCGGCCGCCCTCGCCGGACCGACCGGAAAGGCAGATAATCGGGGACATCGATCCATCTCGGGGGTAACGTGGGTTACACCGGATTCCTGGCCGTCGGCATCGGCGGCGTCCTGGGCTGCTGGCTTCGCTGGTGGCTGGCCATCGTGCTCAACCCGATCTCACCCAACGTACCGCTGGGGACGCTCGCGGCCAACCTGGTCGGCGGCCTGTTGATGGGTGTCGCACTCGGCGTGTTCGACCATTTCCAGTCGCTGCCCACCGAGGCCCGACTGCTGGTGGCTACAGGGTTCCTCGGCGGCCTAACCACCTTCTCCACCTTTTCCGCGGAGGCTACCGGCCTGCTGCTGCGTGCGCAGTACGCCTGGTTCGTCGGCCACGTGGCGCTGAACCTGTTCGGCTCGCTGATCATGACGATCGGCGGCCTCATGATCACACGCGGGGTACTCAGGCACTTCAGCTAGCGTCAGGCCGCGCGGGGCGGCACGAGGGTCAGACGGGAATCAGGACATGCACAACGATTCGTCTCTCAAGGCACGCGCTCAATCCCTCCTCGAACAGGCCGGCGTCACGATCGGGGGGAAACGTCCCACCGACATCGTCGTCCACGATGAACGCACCTATGCGCGCGTCTTCGCCCACGGCTCGCTCGGACTCGGCGAGGCCTACATGGACGGCTGGTGGGACACCGCCGACCTGCCCGGCTTCTTCAACCGGGTGCTGACCTCGCATCTGGACCAGTCACTACGCACGCTCGACACCTTGCTCATGCACCTGCGCGCCCGCTTCATGAACATGCAGCGCGGCGACCACGCCTGGGATGTCGGCCGCCAGCACTACGACCTGGGTAACGACCTGTTCGAGGCCATGCTCGGCCAGCGCCTGGTCTACTCCTGCGGCTACTGGGCCGATGCGGACAACCTCGACGATGCGCAGGAAGCAAAGCTCGACCTGATCTGCCGCAAGCTCCAGCTCCGCGAAGGCCAGCATGTGCTTGATATCGGCTGCGGCTGGGGCGAGGCACTGAAATACGCCGCCGAACGCTACGGCGTGAGCGGCGTTGGCGTCACCGTCTCGAAGGAACAGGCCGACTATGCACGGGAGCTCTGCAAGGGCCTCCCCATCGAGATCCGCCTGCAGGACTACCACCAGCTCGACGAGCCCTTCGACGCGGTGCTGTCCGTAGGGATGTTCGAACACGTGGGCCAGAAGAACTACCGTAGCTGGTTCGAGGTGACGCGTCGCTGCCTGAAACCGGATGGCCTCGCCCTGCTCCACTGCATCGGCAGCAACGGCCACCCGGGACGCCCGGACCCGTGGATCGAGAAGTACATCTTCCCCAACTCGGTCATCCCCGCGATGAGCCAGGTGGCGACCGCGCTGGAAGATCTCTTCATCGTGGAGGACTGGCACAACTTCGGTCCCGACTACGACCGTACGCTGATGGCCTGGCTCGCGAACATCGACCGCGCGTGGCCGGATCTGGGCACCCGCTACGACGAGCGCTTCCGCCGCATGTGGCATTTCTACCTGGGCTGCTCGGCCGGCGTGTTCCGCAGCCGGCGCGACCAGCTCTGGCAGCTGACGCTCTCGCCGAACGGCGTCCGAGGTGGCTACCGCGTGCCGCGCTGAAGACATAACGACGACTTTCGCCCCGGTAGGGTCCGTCGATGGCCGAGACACCGGGACAGCACGGCGAACCGATCATGGAGAGCGATGTCCCCGCGCGGCTGGACCGCCTGCGCTGGGGGCGTTTCCACACCCTGGTCGCCGTGGCGCTGGGCATCACCTGGGTGCTCGATGGCCTGGAAGTGACCATCACCGGATCGATCGCCGGTGCGCTGAAATCCAGCCCGGTCCTCCACCTCACGGACGAACAGGTCGGCCTCGCCGGCAGCCTGTATCTGGTCGGCGCGGTGCTCGGCGCGCTGTTCTTTGGCTGGCTGACCGACCGCCTGGGGCGCAAGAAGCTCTTCACTATCACCCTGGGCCTGTACCTCACGGCCACGGCCGCGACCGCGCTGTCGCCGGACTTCACCACTTTCGTGATCTTCCGCCTGCTCACGGGCGCCGGTATCGGCGGCGAGTACGCGGCGATCAATTCCGCCATCCAGGAACTGATCCCGGCGCGGTACCGCGGCCATACCGATCTGGTCATCAACGGCAGTTTCTGGATCGGCGCGGCGCTGGGCGCGCTCGGCGCCGTTGGCCTGCTCGACACCGGCTGGGTGTCCGCCGAGATCGGCTGGCGCCTGACCTTCGGCATCGGGGCCGTGCTCGGCCTGGGCATCCTGCTGCTACGCCGGTGGATACCGGAAAGCCCACGCTGGCTGATGTTGCACGGACGCATTGCCGAGGCAAACGCGGTAGTCGCCGATATCGAGCGACGGCTCGGCGTGGCCCCGCCGACCGAGGCCTTGCCGGTGCTCCGCCTGCATCCGCATTCGCTCACGCTTGCCGATGTCGCACGCACGCTCTTTCGCGGGTACCCGCGGCGCACCGTGCTCGGCGTGGTGTTGATGGCAACCCAGGCCTTCTTCTACAACGCAATCTTCTTCACCTACGCCCTGGTACTCGGCCGCTTCTATGGCGTATCCGATGCCAGCGTCGGTCTCTACCTGCTGCCGTTCGCCGCCGGCAATTTCCTCGGCCCACTGCTGCTGGGACGGCTGTTCGATACATGGGGACGCCGGCCCATGATCGTCACGACCTATGCGCTTTCCGGCCTGCTGCTCTTCGCGACCGCGTGGCTGTTCGTCCATGGCTGGCTCGACGCGCGCACGCAGACCATCGCGTGGAGCATCGTGTTCTTCTTCGCCTCGGCGGCGGCGAGTTCCGCCTACCTCACGGTCAGCGAGAGTTTCCCGCTCGAACTACGCGCGCTGGCAATCGCGCTGTTCTATGCGTTCGGCACCGCGCTCGGTGGCGTGGGCGGCCCCTGGTTGTTCGGCACGCTGATCGGCAGCGGCGAACGCACCTCCATCGGCTGGGGATACGCGTTGGGCGCATCCCTCATGCTGATCGGTGCGCTCGCGGCGTGGCTACTTGGAATCGCAGCCGAGCGGCGATCCCTCGAGGACGTCGCCGCCCCCTCGGACGGGCGCGCTGAATCGCGCAGGTGGCGCTTGGCCATGTCCGTCACGAATCGCAACGCGGGCCGCGGATCGTCCAGGCGAAAGGTATGCAGGCAGGCGCCACTCCACTGCGCCAGCACCTGCGACCAGGGCAGCGACTGGCGCTTGCGCAGCGCCCGTACGGAGGCGAGGTCGTGGTACAGGTCCACGCAACGCTTCGCTTCCGGGTAATGCCGCAGGGCACGCGTCACGGGCATGCCCAGCGCATCCTGCCATGCCATCTCGCAGACGTTCACGCCGTTGCGCGCGGCGAATTCTACGTACGTCCACGCGCGTGTGTTCACCTCGAGAATGCGGAACTCGCCGTCGCGTGGATCGCGCTTGAACTCCGCGCTGAAGATGCCCCGGTAATGCAGTCCGTCCAGCAAATGGCGCAGGTGGCGCAATGCTTCGGGGACATCGGACAGCGGCACCGAAACGCAGCAGGAACTGTTGCCGAAGTCCGGCGGCGACATGTGCAGGCGCTGGCGCGCGAACACCCCCACGTAGTCGCCGTGCAGGTCGCGGAAACCGTCGATAAAGAAATGTTCGGTCGCCGGCCCGGGGACGTACTCCTGCGCCATCACCTCGAAACCCTGCGCATGCAGCCGCAGCCAGGTCTCGCGCAGCTCGTCGCGCCGCGTCACCCATAGCCCCTTCACGCCGATCACGTCGCTAAAGCGCTGCGAATTGACCGGTTTGACGAACACGCGATCCAATTCACCGAAAGGAATCCGCTCGACATCATCGAGCGAAGCGAGCCGGTAGGTGCGCGGATGCGAGATGCCCTTATCCGCAAGATGGGCGGCGAACGCCGCCTTGTCCTGGAGCAGTGCCTGTACCCCCCGGGTGGACGTGCTCACCAGAAAGCGATGCCCCAGCAGCGATTCGGCAAGTTCGCTGGCCCACAGGGCGGCATCGTCCGCGCCGGGCACGATCACCGCCTTCTCGATCGGCATCGCATCCAGCGCCGCATAGGCCTGGGGACCCGGGCGACCATCCCATGGCGTATCGCCCGGCGTCGGGCGGTACCAGCGGGAACGGGTCACCAGGTCGTCCGCCGGTGCGGCGACATATACGGGGATGTTGGCCATGCGCAGGCTGCGCAGCACGCCGAGCGCGGTCGGCCCACGCCCCATCACGATCGCCGGAACCCTTCCCTTGCTCCCACCGTCCATTGCCACCCCCGACGCGGGGCACGATGCCGGAATGGCAAGCCCTGCGGAGCGCAATGTGACACCGGGCCGAACAGCCCGGTAGCTCGCCAGTTGGCCTAGTCCGAACCGCCAGCCACGCCCTGTCGACGCCGCGCAGCCAGCGCCGCCTCGATCGCGGCGTCCATGGACAGGGTGTCGGGATGATCGCCGAGGTCCATGACCTCGTCGAGGTCGTCGCCCGATCGATTGGCGGCATCGGCATCGATGGCGATCGCGTACTTCACGATCTTCACGGGACGGCCGTGGGCATCGAAGACCGGGTTGTAAGTCGCCTGCAACCAGACGACCTTGCCGTTGCGTCCGAGGCGGCGATAGAGCGCCGCGTCGTGCAGGCCGGAACGTAGCCGTCGCCAGAAGGTGATGTAGGCGTCGGAGCGGCTTTCGGCTTCGTCCACGAACATGCTGTGGTGGCGTCCCAGCAACTCGTCACTGCGATAGCCCATGAGTTCGAGGAACGTGTCGTTCGCCGACAGCAGCATCCCGTCGAGCGAGAACTCCACGACAGCCTGCCCGCGACCGGTATCGGCGAGTCGCTGGGCAAGGTCGAGGGAGCGCAGGTGCTCGGCGGTCACGTCGACCGCGTACATCATCACGCTCGATACGCCACCGTGCCCGTCGCCGAGCGGAAGATAGGACCCGTGCAACCAGGCCACCTGCCCGGAAGGACCCACGGCACGAAAGGTGCCGGTCATCGGCTCGCCCCGACCGACGCCGCGCCACAGGCGCTCCTCGTCGTCGTTCTGGATGAAACGGGCGTGCGGCAGGCCCAGCACGGCCTCCGCGCGGCACCCCAGCGCGGCAAGGAATCGCTCGTTGGCCGAGCGGATGACGCCATCGGGGCCGAACTCCACCACGGCCTGGCAACGCGACAGGCAGCCGAGGATCGCTCGCTCCGGGCGGGCGCGTCGGCCGAACCAATCGAACATTCCCATGCACTGCCCCACACGTCATCGTGATTACGAAAACGGTTATCGACCGGCGGATGCACCGGCTTTAGCCCCCTGTGGCGGGGACCATGATGCGCCTTTTCGCCATGCGGGTAGAGGCGGCTCCGGCAAGAATGAACAAGGGACCACGGTGGCAACCAACGGCGCTCCGGCCCTCGCTGACAGTGCCAAACCCTTGGGCGCCAATGGACACACCCCCTTCCCCAGGCTCCACGTGAAGACCGAACGTGGTCCCGGTCACGCCAGGCGATAACGGATCCGCACTTGTTCCCCCCGGGCGGCTAACATGGCATGGTCCATGGAGATCCACAGGGGAATCGGGCGCGTGCAGTCACGTAATTTCGCAGTATCCGTCGTACAGCCGGGCGGCAAGGCCGCCCTCGAGATCGAATTCAACGAAAAGGTCCACGGCCTTTCCGGCGACACGCTGTGGCTGTCGCTGGAGGAATCGGCCACGGCCGAGGACGCCGAAGCGCTGCGCGCGCTGCTCGAGCGGATCGGTCACCGCATCACGGTAACGAACGTACGCTCCTGACCGGAGCCTTCGCGGTGTCCGCCACGGCCACCGCCAACGGCCGAAGGTGCGGCGAAAGCCGGTGGTTCACGCCGTGCACCCGGCCGCAGCCCAGGCAGCGCCGGGTTTTCCCCAGGCCCTCGCGGGTCGGACGGGCCGCACCCAGCACGCAGCCGCACACATAGCAGGCGGCGACGGCGCCCCGCTCCCACTGACGCACGCGCATCGCCTGCATCGCCGCCAGGGCGGCCGCCAACGTCACGCCACCGGCGAACAGCCAGCGCGGCAGCTGCGAATACAGTGACGTGATGCCGAAATCGCCCGGCCATTCCTGCGCGGCGTGCGCCGCCAGGGCCGTCACGGCGCCCGTGGCCAGCGCAAGCGCGCTGGGCAGACACATCCGGAAATACATGCGGCCCACGTGAGACATTGGATTCCCCTTCCCGGTATGCCCGGTCGGGGCCAGCATGTGGGCGCCGGGGTCTAGCGATCGTGAACGAACCGCACGGGAGGCTTCCCGTGCGGCTCCAGGGCCTCAGATGCCAGGGGAGCGCGTATAGCGGTCCCACAGGGTATCCACGCTGGCGCCCGTGATCTGTACCCAGGTGTTGGCGGTGTAGCGACGACCGCGCAAGGCGGCGTCGAAACGCTGCACGGCACCCGGGAAATGCTGCTCCACCCAGACCAGGAATCGCGCGGTCACCCGGTAGCTGTCCGTGTACTTCTGGCCGGCCTGGTAGGCCGGCAGCGACCAGCCCGCCGCCGCGTTGTTCACTCCGTAACGATAGCGGGCGTAGTCGGCGATGCCCTCCACCAACCAGCCGGGAATGTTCTGCTGGCCATAGTCCTGCACGATGTGCATGGACTCGTGGGTGACCGTATCGGTGTCCTTCGGGTGCGAAATCATGTACTTCGCACTGTAGGTTTCCGTCGCGTTCGCCGTGGCGGCCACCCCGTCGTACGACGGGTCGAGCACGAAGGTGACGGTCTTCGAGGTATCCGGGTTGAAGTCGCGCGCCTCCTCGGGATAGATCGTGAAGAAGGTGCTCACCATCGTATCGACGGTGGACTGCGCCACGCCCGAATTCTTGTCGGTCACGACGAGCGTGTAGCCGCCTCGCTGGTAGGTCTTCGTCGTATCGGCCGACGCCGTGGCGGCGACGGACAGGGACAATGCGAGGACGACCGGTACCACGAAACGCTTGGCATGCTGCATGGTGGATACTCCTGCGTGGATGGTCGTCGCATGATGGATGTCATCATCCACGCGTTTCGCCACCTTCGTCACACTTGCGGCCATCAATGGATGAAGCGCCGCAGATCGGCGGCAAGCGCCGCACGCTGTGTCGGATCGTCACCGATCGTATGGCCTGCCGGATAGGCGTGTGTCGTCCAGCGCGCAGGATCGACACCCGCATGCGACAGCGCATACTGCCCCGCTTCCCATGGTGTGTTGGTGTCGAAGTAGCCGCCCGCCGTGAACAGCCGCAATCGTGGATCCGCCTGCATCGCGGCAGCGATATAGGCCACCGTCGAAGTCGGATGCGTGGCGTCGCTGCCATAGCGCCATTGCCTGTTGATCGTGAGGTTCAGCGCGCGATACAGCGCCACGGGTGCATAGCCGAGGCTGCGCAGATAGTCGTCCATCACCACGGACGACCGACGCCCCAGGCTCATGCCCGGATCGTCGTACGGGACCGGCAACCCGTCCAGTGAACCATCGACGGCCATCCGTGTGTCCAGGCGCCCTACGTGCTTGCCCGGCTCTGCCAATACCGCATCGCGGAAGGCATCGGCGGACAGTCGCAGGTGCGCGGCTTCCAGCCGTGACGCCGACACCCCGATGCGACGACCCGTCTCGACCGCCACCTCGTGCAGTTCGTCGGGCGTCAGGCGATCGCCTTCGAGCAACGCGCCCATGTAGCGTGTCCTTGCAAAACCAAGCGCCTGGTCGTAAGCGTCCTTCGCCGAGGGTGCCCGCTCGTCCTGCCGGCCGTGGAACCAGGCCGTGGCCGCGTAGCTGGGCAACACGGCCATCGCCTCCACGTCATCGTTGTCGATACCGCCGACGAAGAGCGACAGCAGCACCACGCCGGACAGGTGCAACCTTGGGTACGGCTGGTCCTCGTGCAGCATCGCCAGCGCACGCGTGGTGCCGTAGCTTTCGCCGATCACGTACTGCGGCGAGTCGTCGCGACCGTTCTCGCGCAACCAGTGCGCGATCAGGCCGACGAAGAATCGTGCGTCCCCTTCCATGGTCCAAAAGCCGTCGGCATCGCCACCCTCGACGGGAAAGCTCGCGCCCGTACCGAGCGGGTCGATGAAGACCAGATCCGTGACGTCCAGCAGGCTGGCCGGGTTGTCGCGCAGCGTACCGCGGGTGGCGTCGTAGACCTTCGGGCCCAGGCCTTCCATGTGTAACGGCCATGACGACGCGCCGGGCCCCCCATTGAAGACGAAGGTGACCGGCCGCCGAGCGGCCTTGTCGCCCTTGACGACGTAGGCATACGTCACCGCCACGCCCGCCGGCTTACCGTCGGCACCGTCTACGGGATACTCGGCCACGGTGGCCCGATAAGCGATCCGGCGCCCACCGACATCGAGCACATGGTCGCTCACGACGCAGCGCGTACTCACATCGGGGCGCGTACGCGTGGGCGCGAAGGCGGCTTTCGCCGCCTCCGCCGCCGACAGGTCGGCCATGGCGATGCAAGGCAACGAGGTCAGCGTACCGAGAGCGAAAAGGAAGGAGGCAAACGAAGAGCGCATGGGAACAAAATCCGTGACGATTCCCGGTGCGGCAGCAACAAGCATGCCATGCATGCCCGGCCACCACCGCCCTCTCGCGGTTCCATTCGGGGGTCCGCGGACCGTCTCCGTACATGTCCGCGGACAACACCTCCCAGACAGGGGGTTGCCAAACTGGTCGGTACTGGATTACAAGCCCTCACCACCCACACCCTAATCATGACGATGCGCTGCCTGCTGATCGAGGACGATATGCCCACCGCCTTCCTGGTACGGGAAGGTCTCGTGGAAGCGGGCATCGGGTCGAGTTGTCGCACGACGGCATCGACGGGATGGTTCGCGCCTGCGGCGAACCCTGGGACCTGATCGTGCTCGACCGCATGTTGCCGGGTGAATATGACGGCCTTGATATCGTGGCCGCGCTGCGCTCGCGCGACGACCGCACTCCCGTGCTGGTGCTCAGCGCGCTGAGCAGCCTCGACGAACGCATTCGCGGACTGCGCGCCGGCGGCGACGATTACCTCACCAAGCCTTTTTCCCTCGACGAACTTCTGGCGCGCGTCGATGCGCTGGCGCGACGTGCGAATCCGCAGGGCGAAAGCGAGCGTCTTGCCGTCGGCGACCTTGTCCTGCATCCGCGCATGCGCCGCATCTATCTCGGCGAACGTCAGCTGGCCCTGCAACCCCGTGAATACATGTTGCTGGAATACCTGATCCGCCACCGCGGCGAGGTGGTGACCCGCAAGATGTTGTTGACCGCGGTCTGGGGTTACCACTTCGATCCGGAAACCAATATCATCGACGTGCAGATGAGCCGGCTGCGCAGCAAGCTCGAACGCGAAGGCGTGCCGCCGATCATCCGGACCGTGCGCGGCGCGGGCTTCACCATCGGCACGCCGGACGGCTCCGACGACGATGGCTGAGTTCCGCCACTCCGTAGTGTTCCGCATGTCGGCCAGCTACGGCGTGGTACTCCTGCTCTCCGTCGCCTTGATCTCCGCCGTGTTCTACGTGGGCACTGCGGGTCTGCTAGGTCGCAACATCGATACCCAACTGCGTGGCACGCTTCGCCAGCTGGTGGATACACGCCAGCAGCACGGTGCCGATGCGCTGGTGCGCCAGATCCACGCCCTGCTCAGCGATGATCGCGACATCGACACCGAGATCTACCTGCTGACCGACACGCAAGGGCGCAAGACCATCGGCAACCTCACCGCATGGCCCAGCGCCGCTACCCAACCCGACGGCCTGCGGACTATCCAGGTACAACGCCTTGGCCGCGACGCGTCGAGCCGCCTGCTCGCCTATCGCTTTGCCGATGGCAGCCGCCTGCTGGTGGGGCGCGACATGCACGACGTGCGCGAGCTCGAACGCATGGTGATCGAAGCCCTTGCGCTCGGCGGCGGCCTGGTGATCCTGCTCGCGACGGCGGGCGCCCTGCTCTTCCGCGCCCAGTTGCAACGCCAGCTCAACGCCATCCACCGCGTTACCACCGAAGTGTCCGGCGGACGCCTCGACCGGCGCATCGCCATCGGTGAATCACGCGACGAATTCGCCCGCGTCGCCGGCGACGTGAACGACATGCTCGACCAGATCGAGCGACTCATGGACAGCGCGCGCAACGTCTCCAACGCCATCGCGCACGACCTGCGCACCCCGCTGGGGCGTATCCGCAGCTCGCTCGAACAAGCCCTGCGCTCGCCCCATAAGGAAGACCGCCTGACCTCGGGAGCCGAGGGCGCGATCGCCGAGATCGACAACCTCATCACCCTGCTCGACAAGCTGTTGCAGATCGCCGAGGCGGAATCGGGCGTCCGCCTGCAAAGTTTCGCCCCGGTGCCGATGCGGGAGCTGGTCGAGGACATGGTGGACCTGTACCGCCCCGCCGCCGAGGCCCGGGACATCGCGATCGACGCCGAGGTGGTCGGCGAGCCGGTGGCGATGGCCGACCACCACCTCGTGGCCGGCATGCTCGCCAATCTGCTGGACAATGCCCTGAAGTATGCCGGCGATGGCGCACGGGTCAGGGTAACGGCCGCCCGCGACCAGGACATGGTGGCCCTCAGCATCCGTGACGACGGCCCCGGCATGCCTGAGGATGCCCTCGCCCGGGCCACCGAACGCTTCTTTCGCGTCGACGCCAGCCGCCATCGACCGGGCAACGGCCTCGGCCTCAGTATCGTCGCCGCCGTGGTGGCCCTGCACCGCGGCCGCCTGGTCCTGCGCAACACCTCGCCGGGGCTCGAGGTCTGCCTGCTGTTGCCGATCGCAAACCTTTCCGAATCGTAACTGTGCACGCCTGCGGAGCGCCTTTAAGGTGGTTCGCGTGTCCCCGCGTCTGACTTTCCCCATCGACGCCCCCCTGCCGATATGACGCGGGTGACACCTTCTTTCGCCGGCCTCCGCACCGGCTAACCACCCGGATGATGTCGATATGAAGAACACGGGCGGAAGGCTCGTCACGGCCGCGTGCCTGCTCACTGCACTCGCGCTGGCCATCGGTTTTCGCCACGGCGGCATCGCCACGGCCTCCGCTACGGCGAGCATGCCGGCCAGCGATCTGCAAACCGTGACGATCGACGCCGAGCAGGCGAAACAAGTCCATGTCACCACGACCAGCGAGCGCGACTTCGCGCCAAGCGTGGAGGCCACGGGTCGCGTCGACTTCGACCAGGACCGACTCGCCCAGGTCACCTCGCCCTATGCGGGTCGGGTGCGCGACGTGTTCGTGCGCGCCGGTGCCAGCGTGACGCGCGGCCAGCCGCTGTTCTCTGTGGACAGCCCGGACCTCGCCCAGGCCGAAGGCAGCCTGGTCGGCACGACGGGCGCCCGCGAGCAGGCGCGCGTCGCCTTGAAGCGCGCGAAGGACATGGCGGCCGTGCAGGCCAATGCGCCTCGCGATCTCGAACAGGCCACCGCCGACGAGCAGACGGCGGAAGGCAACTACCAGGCGGCACGCCGCGCCTTGCACCTGTTCGGCAAAAACGATGCCGAGATCGATCGCATCGCCAGCCAGCGCACGGTGGATGGCGTGCTGCGCATCGACAGCCCCATCGCCGGCGTGGTGTCCCAGCGCAACATCGCCCCCGGCGACCTCGTGCAGCCCGGCACCGGCGTGCCGTTCTCCATCGCGGTGCACGACTCTCTCTGGCTGGTGGCCGATGTGGCGGAGACCGACGCCATGCAGGTCCGTGTCGGCCAGCCGCTGCATGCCAACGTCGCGGGCAAGGCGCTCGACGCCACCGTCAGCTACGTGGCCGACAGCTCGGATGCGAACACGCATCGCGTAACCGTCCGTGGCGTCCTCGACGCGCATCCAGAGGGCGTGCGCGCACAGATGCTCGCCGACGTCTCCATCCGTACCGCGACGCCGGAGCGGCATATCGCCGTACCGGAGGACGCCGTAGTCCGCGAATCCGACGGCGGTATGGTGGTGTTCACCACCGATGACGGCCTGACCTTCACCCGCCGCCCGGTGCACCTGGGTGAACCGCGTGACGGTTACTACCCCGTCCTGTCCGGCCTGCCCGGTCATGGTCGTATCGCCGCCGAAGGCGCGCTCTTCCTGAGCAACGCCCTCACGCTTCGCGCCCGCTAGTCACAGGAACGCTCGTGCTCAGAGGTATCGTCGCTTTCGCGCTGACTCGCCGCGCCATCGTCCTGATGGCGCTGGCCGCTTTCGCCGTGGCCGGCCTGGCCGCCTATGCCCGGCTCAACATCGAGGCCTACCCCAATCCCGCGCCCGTGATCCTGGAGATCACCGCGCAGTCGCCGGGCCTGTCCGCCGAGGAGATGGAACGCAGCTTCACGCGCCCGATGGAACTTGGGCTGGCGACCGTGCCCGGCGTGCAGAGCATCCGCTCCACGTCGTTCTACGGCCTGTCGTTCGTCCGCGTGACCTTCCGCTACGGCACGGACTATTACTTCGACTACACGCAGGCCGCGCTCGCCCTGCAGCAGAACGTCAGCCTGCCGAACAACGTGCAACCGCAGATCCAGGCATCCAGCCTGGTCGGCGAGATCATGCGCTACCAGCTCGTCGGTCCGAAGGGCATGAGTCTGACCGAACTGCGCACCTTGCAGGACTGGGTGGTGACCCGCCGCCTGCTTTCGGTGCCGGGCATCGCGCAGGTGGTGACCTGGGGCGGCACGACGAAGGAATACGACGTCGAAGCCGACCTGCATCGACTGCAAGGGTATGGCGTGACGCTGCCCCAGCTGGTCGCCGCCATCAGCAATGCCAATACCAACGTCGGCGGTCGTACGGTCAACATCGGCCAGCAGTCGGTGAACATCCGCGGCATCGGCCTGGTTCGCGATGTCGAGGACATCGGCGAGGTCGTGCTCAGCCAGAACAACGGCAATCCCGTCCGCGTGAAAGACGTCGCCACGGTGAAGATCGGCGCGGTGCCCCGCCTGGGCAAGGCCGGTCGCGACCACCAGGACGACGTGGTCACCGGCATCGTCGTGATGAACCGGACGATGCAGACCAACGACGTCGTCGCCGCGGTGAAGGATGAAGTCGACAAGCTCAACAGCGACGGCACGCTGCCCCATGGCGTCACCCTGCAACCGTTCTACGACCGCTCCACCCTGGTCGGCGTCACCACCCATACGGTGCTACACAACCTCATCTTCGGCTGCGTGCTGGTGTTCCTCATCCAGTGGGTTTTCCTGGGCGACCTGCGCAGCGCCGTGATCGTCAGCGCCAACATCCCCGTGGCGCTGTTCTTCAGCATCATCATCCTCGTGTTGATGGGCGACTCGGCGAACCTGCTTTCGCTGGGCGCGGTGGACTTCGGCATCATCGTCGACTCGGCGGTGATCCTCATCGAGAACGTGTTCCGCAATTTCCAGAAATCGGCGGACGAGCGGAAAACCCTGTTGCACGACAGCGCCCAGGGCGAACTGCGCGAGTACCTGCATGGCCCCGCCGCCCGGGGCTGGACAGATCGCTTGCGCCTGCTCTTCATCAGCACCTTGCAGGTGGACCGCGCCGTGCTGTTCTCCTCGGCGATCACGGTCGCGGCCTTTATTCCGCTGTTCACCATGCAAGGCGTAGAAGGCCAGATCTTCAACCCGATGGCGCGCACCTACGCCTATGCCTTGTCCGGCGCGCTGCTGGTGACCTTCACCATCTCGCCCGTGCTGGCTTCGTTGCTACTGCCGCGCCACATCGAGGAAGTGGAGACCTGGTTCGTCCGCGCCATCCGCCGCGTCTATTCGCCGGCGCTGCGCTGGGCCCTGGAACGCCGCCGCACCACCGTGACCCTGGGTGTGGTGTTCCTCGGTCTGGCCGCCCTGCTCTCCACGCGGGTCGGCACCGAATTCCTGCCGGCGCTGGAAGAAGGCAACCTGTGGATCCGCGCGACGATGCCCACGACGATCTCGCTCGAGGGCGGCGAGGACAAGGTGCACGTGCTGCGCGAGATTCTGCTGAAGCATCCCGAGGTCGTCACCGTCGTCTCGCAGCACGGTCGCCCTGACGACGGCAGTGACGCCTCCGGGTTCTACAACGTGGAGCTGTTCGTACCGCTGAAGCCGCAGGATCAATGGCCGGCCGGCCACACCAAGGACAAGCTCGTCGCGGAACTCACCCATGAGTTCGAGGATGCGCTGCCCGGCGTGGACTTCAATTTCTCGCAGTACATCCAGGACAACATCGAGGAAGGCCTGTCCGGCGTGAAGGGCGCCAACTCGGTGAAGATCGTCGGTCCGGACCTCAACGTGCTGGAAAACCTCGCCGACCAGGTCCAGAACCAGATGAAGCAAGTCCGCGGCGTGGAGAACCTGGGCGTGTTCCATGTGCTGGGTCAGCCGAACCTCAACATCACGGTGGATCGCAAGAAGGCCGCGCGCTTTGGCCTGAACACCGGCGACGTCAATACCGTGGTGCAGGCCGCGGCCGCCGGCACCGAGGCTACCGTGGTGCAGGAAGGCGACCGGCAGTTCCCGCTGGTGGTGCGTCTCGCGCCGGAATACCGAAAGAGCCTGCGCGACATCGGCAACATCCAGGTCAATTACACCCGGACTGACGGCGGCACGGGCTACGTACCGCTGCGCGATATCGCGGATATCACCCTCGATACCGGTGCCTCGTACATCTATCACGAGCGCAACGAACGGTTCGTGCCCGTGAAGTTCAGCGTGCGTGGCCGCGACCTCGGCGGTACGGTGACCGAGGCGCAGGAGCGGATCGCGCAGCATGTCGCGATGCCGCCGGGTTACCACCTCGTGTGGGCTGGCGAGTTCGAGGATCTTCAGCAGGCGAAGCATCGCCTGGCGATCGTGCTCCCGATCGCGATGGGACTGATCCTTGCGCTGCTGTTCGCGCTGTTCAATTCGCTGCGAGATAGCCTGCTCACCCTGGCGGCAATTCCGTTCTCCATCGCGGGCGGCATCGTGGCGCTCTATGTCACGGGGCTGGACCTCAGCGTCTCGGCGGCTATTGGCTTCGTCTCGCTGTTCGGCGTCTCGGTCATGAACGGCATTCTCGTCATCACCTACTTCAACCATCTCGTCTTCGAAGGCCTTACACCGCTAGAGGCGATGTACCGGGCGGCGGAGCAGCGCATGCGCCCGATGCTGATGACCGCCCTGTCCGCGTGCATCGGCCTGCTTCCGGCCGCGTTGTCGCATGGCATCGGCAGCCAGGTGCAGCGCCCGCTGGCCACCGTGGTGGTGGGCGGCATGTTGATCGGCCCGGTGATGCTGCTGGTCGTGGCGCCTGCGCTCCAGGTGATGGTGGTGGAGTGGTCGCAGAAACGCCGGCGTCGCCGCACGGGAGACGCATCATGATGCGCCGTCTCATGCTCGCCTCGGCCATCGCCGCGCTATGCGCTGGCTGCGCGGCCGGCCCTGACTACACGCGCCCGTCCCTGCCTTCGCCGTCCACGTACACCCGGGGTGACACACCCGCCTCGATCGGCGCCGATACCGGCACGACGCAGCGATTCAGCGCCGCGCCGATCCAGGACGACTGGTGGACGATGTTCGGCTCCGCCGCCCTCGACGCACGTGTCCGCCAGGCCCTTGCCCACAACGCGTCGCTAGACGCCGCCAAGGCCGCGCTGGATGCCGCTAGGGAGAATGTGGCGGCGCAACGCGCCACCTATTTCCCTTCCGCGCAGCTCAGCTATGCACCCTCGCGGCAACGCGATGCCGTGGGTACCCTGTCGCCCACGCTTTCGAACAACGCGACCTATTACAGCCTCCACACGGCGCGCCTGGACGTCAGCTACGCACCGGACGTCTTCGGCCTGAACCGGCGTACCGTGGAATCCCTCACCGCCCAGGCAGACGGACAGCGCTACCAGCTGGAAGCCGCGAAGCTCAGCATCGCCACCAACGTGGTCGGCGCCGCGATCACCGAGGCCTCGTTGCAGTCGCAGATCGAAGCGACCCAGGCCGTCATCGCGGATGGCGAGCATGCGCTGGCGATCCTGCGCGACCAGGCTCGCCTCGGTTATGCCTCAGCGATGGACGTGGCCGCGCAGGAAAGCGCCCTGGCGCAGGCGCGCCAGGGCCTGCCCGGGCTACGCAAGCAACTGGCGCAGAATCGCGACCTGCTCGCCGTGCTGTGCGGTGACGCGCCCAGCGATGCGGGCGCGCCGGAGTTCACGCTGGACGGGCTCCATCTGCCGGAGAGCCTGCCCGAGGTCGTGCCCGCGGCATTGGTGGATCACCGCCCCGACGTGCGCGCCGCCGAAGCGGACGTGCATGCGGCGAGTGCGGAGGTCGGCGTCGCGCTGGCCAGCCGCCTGCCGCAGCTGAACCTCACCGCGAGCTACGGCAGCAGCGCCACGACGTTTTCGCGGATGTTCACCGATGACAACGTGTTCTGGTCGCTGGCCGGCAGCGTGACGCAAAGCGTGTTCGACTTTGGTGCGCTCAAGCACAAGCAGCGCGCGGCCGAGGCGGGACTGAGGCAATCCGCGGCGCAGTATCGCGGCGTGGTGCTGGCGGCATTCCAGGACGTAGCGGATACCTTGTACGCCCTGGAAGAGGATGCCCATGCCTATGCCGCGGCGAACGACGCGGAGCGCGCGGCCGAACGCACCATGACGCTCACGGGCGAACAGCAGAAGCTGGGTTATGTCGGGGTGCTCGCGGCGATCAACGCGCGGCAGGCGTGGCAGCAGGCGCGTATCGCACGCATCCAGGCGCAAGCGGAACGGCTATCGGATTCGGCGGCGCTGGTACAGGCGCTGGGCGGCGGCTGGAAAATGTAGGAGCGCGCTTGCGCGCGATCGCGCGCAAGCGCGCTCCTACAGAGATCGTCCCCACGCATATCATGCGTGGGGACGACGCCATCAGGCCTGCTTGTCGGCCGCCGAGCCGTACGACGGCGGGCGGTCGGCGAGGGCCTTGCCGAAGCTCTCGTTGGGCTTGTCGCCCATCACGAAGGTCAGCGTGCCGCCGGCCACGAGCTCGGCGTGCGAGATCCAGGTCTTCGTCCACGGCTGGCCGTTCCAGGTGACGGACTGGATGTACGGACGATCCGCGCCGTTCTCCTTCGCCTCGATGGTCAGCGTCTTGCCACCGCCAAGCTGGATCTGCGCGCGGTCGATCACCGGGCTGCCGAACACGTAGTTCGTGCTCACCGGATCCACCGAGTAGATGCCCATCGCGCTCATGATGTACCACGCGCTCATCTGGCCGCAGTCTTCGTTGCCCGGCAGGCCGTCCGGCTCCGGCAGGTACATCGTGTCGAGCAGCATGCGCACGCGCGCCTGCGTCTTGTGGTGCGAACCGCTGTAGGCATACAGATAGGGCATGTGATGCCCCGGCTCGTTGCCGAACGCGTACTGGCCAACCATGCCCGCGATATCCGGCGGCGCGTTGTCCGGCAGGCGCGGATCGGCCGTGAACAGCTCGTCGAGCTTCTTCTCGAAGGCCTGCTCGCCGCCGAACAGCGTCATGTAGTGATACACGTCGTGCTGGTTGAGGAAGGTGGCCTGCCAGGCGTTCGACTCGGTGAAGTCGCGCCAGCGGTTCGAGTGGCCGATCGAGATCGGGTCGAACGGTTCGATCCACTTGCCGTCGGCGTCGCGCGGGCGGGTGAACTGGGTGTCCTTGTCGAACACGTTCGCGTAGTTGCGCGAACGCTTGCGCAGCAGCTCGGCGTCGTCGGTGTGGCCGAGCGCCTCGGCCATGTGCGCGACGGCCCAGTCGTCATAGGCGTATTCGAGCGTCTTGCTGACGGCCTCGCCTTCCTTATCGCTGGGGATGTAGCCCATCTTGCGGTAGTAGGTGAGACCGAAGTAGTCGTCCTGCATGGCGCGACGACGGAACACCGGCCAAGCCTTGGCATAGTCGATGCCCTTGATGCCCTTGGCCTGCGCTTCGGCCAGCACTACGGCGGAGTGGTAGCCGATCATGCAGACCGTCTCCACGCCCTGCAGCGGCCACACCGGCGCACCGCTGGGGCTTTCCACCGCGAGGCGGACGAGGCCGTCGACGAGGTCGGGCACGCGGTCGGCCTGGTACAGGGTGAACAGCGGATGCTCGGCGCGGTAGGTGTCCCACAGCGAGTAGGTGCTGTAGTTGTGGCGGCCTTCCGGCAGGTTATGCACCGCCTTGTCCATGCCGCGGTAACGGCCGTCGATGTCGCTGAACACGGTCGGCGCGAGCATCGAGTGGTAGAGCGAGCTGTAGAACGTCTTGCGGATCTTGTCCGAGGTGGTGTCGATGTGGATCTTCGACAGCTCGGTGGTCCACTCGGCTTCGGCCGACGCGCGCACGCCGTCGAAGTCCCAACCCGGGATCTCGCCGTCGAGGTTGCGCATGGCACCGTCGATGTCCACGCCCGAGATGCCCACCTTGACCAGCAGCGGCTCCTTCGAGGCGTGGTCGAAATGGATGGCGGCCTTGAGCAGGTCGCTCTTGGCCTCGCTCGTGCCCTTCGGCAGCGCCTTCTCGCCGTCGTACAGGGTGACGGCGCTGAACGGACGCGAGACCTTCATCGCGAAGTAGATCACGCGACCCGAGGCCCACTGGTACACACGGCGACCGCCGACCAGGGTGTCGTTGCCGATCACACGCAGTTCGACGTCGCTGACGCGCGTGGCTTCCTTCGGGTTGTCCTGGAAGCCATGGGTCATGTCCAGGAGCAGATGCGCGTCACCTTCCTTGCCGAAGGTGTAGCGATGGATGCCCGCGCGCAGCGTGGCGGTGAGCTCGGCCAGGATGTCGTGCTTGGTCAGCTTCACGCGGTAGTAGCCCGGGTGCGCCTGCTCGCCCGTGTAGTGCGAACGGAAACCCTTTACGCCGGTCTTGTAGCCCTTGGGGGCCTTCTCGCCGCTGATCTTGGCGGCATCGAAGCGCGACACGTAGTTCACGCCGTCGAAATCGCGATCGCCCGGCTGGAGCAGCACCGGACCCATCGTCGGCATCACCAGGAAGTCGAGCATGTCGGCCGCACCGGTACCGGACAGGTGCGTGTGCGAGAAGCCCATGATGGAGCCGTCGCCCTGGTGGTAGCCGGACGAACCGTCCCACTCCGCGTTATAGGTATCGGGGCTCAGCTGCATCATGCCGAACGGCCGCGTCGCACCCGGATAGGTGTGACCGTGACCGCCCGTGCCGACAAAGACGTCGACGTAGCCCAGGACACCTTCCACGGCGGTGCCGCCGCCGGCGGAAGGCGTATTCACGGCACGCTGCACGCCATGGGCGAGCGCGGAGAGGGAGCCGAGCTGGCCGATGGCGGTGGCCGCTGCCATGCCCTGGAGAAAACGTCGACGTGTAACCATGAATCGCTCCAATGGGCGGCGCGTCAGACGCGCCGCAGTGAATCGGGGTTCGTACCGGCGAGGTGCACGACCAGTTCGCCGAACAACGTGTTTGCCCAGGCGAACCAGCTGCGCGTGTACTTAGCCGGATCGTCCTGGTCGAAGGCTTCGTGCATGAAGCCGGTACCGGCGTGCGTGGTCTTGAGCCAGTGCAGGCACTGGCGGATCTCGGCCACGTCGTCGGTGGTGAAGGCCTTCATCATGATCGACATCGGCCAGATCATGCGCAGGCCTTCGTGGGGGCCGCCGACGCCTTCACCGGCTGTGCCCTTGAAGAAGTACGGATTGTGCGTGCTCCACACCTGCGCACGGGTGCGCTCGTAGCGGGCGTCGCGCGGCGTGCATTCCAGGTACGGCAGCCCGAGCAGACTGGGGACGTTGGCATCGTCCATGAACAGCTGCTGCCCGTAGCCATCGACCTCGTAGGCCCAGTAGTCGCCCTGCTCGCCTTTGATCACGCCGTACTGTTCGATCGCGGCGGCGACCTCGTCGGCCAGCGCGTTGCACTCGCTGGCGAACGCGGTATCACCGTAGAGCGTGCCGTGCATCTGCGCGAGGCGGCGCAGGATAATCACGGCGAATAGATTGCCGGGGATGTTGAACGGATACAGCGTCGCGTCGTCCGACGGGCGGAACATCGCGTGGATCATGCCCACCGGCCGCGTCGGGTTACCGTAGCCGTGCAGGAACTGGCTCTCGGTCGGATGCGGCGACGGGCATTCGAAATGGTAGGGGCCGGGGCCGTCCTTGCGCTGCTGTTCGCGGAAGGTGCGCACGATCAGCTTCGACGCTTCGCGCCAGCTGTCGTCGAACGGCTCGCGGTCGCCTGTGGCCTGCCAGTAGCCATGCGCCAGGCGCACGGGATAGCACAGCGAATCGATTTCCCATTTGCGCTCGGCGACGCCAGGGCGCATGTCGGTGTCGTCGGACTGCGCCCATTCCAGCGTGCTCTTCGCCTTCGGGTCGGGCAGGAAGGCGTTGGCGTAGGGATCGATCGTGATGCAGCGCGCCTGGCGACGGATCAGGCCACGGAAGAGCTTGCGCAGCGCGGCGTCCTTCGCGACCAGCGGCAGGTAGGGCCAGACCTGGGCGGAGGAATCGCGCAGCCACATGGCGTCGATGTCGCCGGTGACGACGAAGGTATCTTCGAAGCCGTCGAGGCGACCGACCTCGACCGTGGTGTCGAGCGTGTTGGGGAAGCAGTTCTCGAACAGCCACGCCAGCTCAGGATCCGCAATCTTCTTCTTGGTGGACGCGATCAGCGCCTCGACCGCCGGGCTGGTGAACTTGCGACGCTCGACCGGCGGGCGCTTGCTGACGAAACGCTGGGCGGCGAACGCGGTACCCACGCCACCGGCAAGGGCCAGGCCGGGGGTCAGCGACATCCATTTGAGCAGGTTACGGCGGCTCGGGTTCAAGGCGTGCTCTCCTTCAGTGCATCGACCAGCGACATGGCCGAAAGGGCCTTGCGCAGCGTGGCGGCGTCGACCTTGCCCTGCACGGCGATCTCGCGGCTTTCGCCGGGCAGCAGGTCGAACGCGTTGTCGGCGAGGCGCACGTCGAGGTCTCCGGTGTCGATCCATACGGCACGGGCCAGGCGCTTGGCCTTCACCGTCACCACCAGACCCTGACCGGACTCGCGCACGTCCCATTGCAGTTCGGGCTTGGGCAGTGCCAGTTCACGCGCCGCGCCCAAATAAAGCAGGTGGCGAGCGACCGGCGTGCCCTGCTCCACCAGTTCGAAGGACACCACGGTGTGCTTCGGGTCGGCGCCCTTGAGCAGGGCCGCGTCGTCGAGCTTCAGCACCGGGGTGCTGGCGAGCGCCGCGGCATGCACCGGCTGGCTGGACTCGCGCAGCAACTTGCCACCCATGTCGTAGACCCGCAGGCGCAACGAGGCGTCGAACGCGGCAGTGCGATCGGACACCGCGAACACGTCGGTCACGCCCTGACGGCGCAGCGGCACCACGTCCACCGGGGCGTAGAAACGCTTCGCATGGAATTGCAGCGCCTTCCAGCGGTTGAAGTAGTCCACGCTGGCCCAGGACGCGCCCGGCCAGACGTCGTTGAGCTGCCAGTAGAGCGAACCCATGCTGCGCGGACGCGCGCTGCGCAGGTGCTCGGCGGCCAGCTCGATGCCTTCGGCCTGCATCACCTGGCTCAGGTAGACGAACGACGGGAAGTCCTTCGGCTCGCCGTATTCCTGGCGGATGTACAGCAGCAGGCGCTGGTTGCCGTCACCATTGGCGAACTTTTGGTGGGCACGCATCACCTTCGATTCCGGCTGCATGTCTTCCGGCTTGGCGAAGGCCTTGATCGTGGCCATCACCGGGAACGACTGCAGACCGTACTCGGACTGGAAGCGCGGCGTGATATCGAGGTAATGCGAAATCGGCTCGGAGCCCGACCAGACCTTCCAGTAGTGGAAGTCGCCGTCGTTCTCGACGTTGGCGGGGCCTTCGTAGTCGGTGCTGGGCGAGCTGGCCCAGTACGGCACCTGCGGCGAGAGGTCCTTCACGACCTTGCGCAGGGTCTTGTCGAAGATCTCGCGCATGCCGTCGTCGATGCGCTTGACCTCGTCGGCGTTCACGAACTTGCGGAAGTCCTGGCGATCCGGCCAGTCGTCCCAACCGGTCTGCACTTCGTTGTTGCCGGCCCAGAGCACGATGGACGGATGGTCGCGCAGGCGCGTGACCTGCTCCACCGCCTCGATGCGGGTGCTCTCGCGGAACGCGGCGTCATACGGCGTAATCGCGCCGCCGAACATGAAGTCCTGCCAGATCATCAAGCCCATGCGGTCGGCCAGGGCGTAGAAAGTGTCGTCCTGGTAGGTGCCGCCGCCCCACATGCGCAGCATGTTCATGTTGGCGTCGTGCGCGGAACGCAGGATCGCCTCCATCCGCTCGGGCGTCACGCGCGAGGGGAAGCTGTCGAACGGGATGAGGTTGGCGCCCTTGGCGAAGATGGGCACGCCGTTGACTACGAAGGCGAAGCCACGGCCCCACTGATCCTTCTCGCGACGCAGCTCGACGCTGCGCAAGCCGGTGTCGCGCTCGGCGCTCGCTACTGTCGCGCCATCGCTGGTGACTTCGGCATGGAATGTATAGAGGTTCGGTTCGCCATAACCGACCGGCCACCAGCGCTGCGGATGGGCGATCGCCACCGGCAGGGCCACGTGGTTTTCGCCCTTGGCCAGCGTGACGCCGCGCTCTTCGTGACCGTGGCTGCCATCGGGCGCCGTCCAGTCCACCTTGAGCATCACCGGGCCACCCTTGTCGGCGCGCACGTCGAACTGCGCTTCGAGCTGGGCGTTGTCGGCGTCGACATGCTGCTGGGCGACATGGAAGTCGGCCAGGCGCATCGCGTCCCAGCTTTCCAGGCGCACCGGCTGCCAGATGCCGGCCGTGACATAGCGCGGACCCCAATCCCAGCCGTACTGGTAGTTGGCCTTGCGCACGTAATTGGAGGTCTGCTTGCCCTTGGGCTCGTCGCCGAAGGCGGAGTCGAACTCGCCCGGCAAGGAATACGGCTGCTTCATCAGCCAGGGCTGCAGGCGCGAGATGGGCGACTGGAAATGGACTTCCAGCGTGTTGCCACTCTTGCGCAGGGTGTCCTTCACGGGCAGGCGCCACTGGCGGAACATGTTGTCCGCTGCGACGAGCTTCTTCCCGTTGAGGGTGACCTCGGCGAAGGTATCGAGACCGTCGAAAACGAGATCGACGTGACCGCGTGCCAGGCTGGCCGCGTCCACGTCGAAGTCGAGTCGGTAATCCCAGTTGGCGAGGCCGATCCATTGCAGGCCGGCCTCGTTGTCCCGCCAGAACGGATCTTCGATCCGTCCCAGCGCCAGCAGGTCCGTCTGGACGGCCCCCGGCACATGGGCCGGTTGCCAGTCCTTGAGGTTCGCATGCGCGTCGGCTTCCGCCCCAGGGGCGAGACGGAAGCGCCAGCCGGCGGAGAGGTCTCTCTCCGTCGGCGGCGTGGCACTGGCCGCTCCAGCGGCAAGCCAGAGCACCAGGGCCAACGACGCGCGGCGCATCACAGTTTCAAGCCCAGCGACACCGTGTAGGTACGACCGTTCTTGTACGCGTTGAGCGGCTGGCTCGGCGTGTTGTCGTACTGGTAGTAGGTTTCGTCGAGCAGATTGGTACCCTCCAGCGACACGCGCATATGGTCGTTGATCTGGTAGCCGATGGAGGCATCCAGTTCACGGAAGATGCCCGTGATCTGCTGCGACTGCAACTGCGCGATCTGGGTGAAGTACGCCGAACGCCAGCTGTAGGTCACGCGAGCGCTCCACGGACCCTGCTCGAAGAACGGCGACAGGTTGAAGGAGTTCTTCGAGTTGTACGGCAGCGGGAAGTCGTTGCTGGTATCCGCATCCGAGTACGTGTAGTTGGCGAGCATGCCGAAACCGTACTTGAAGTTCTGCTGGTAGGTCAGCGACACACCCTTCACCTTGGCCAGGCCGCCGTTGTACGGCACGGTCATCTGGTAGACAGCGTCCTTCTGCGTGGTCACGTCGAACTGGGTCTGCGGCACCACGCTGTTGAGAATGTAGCCCGAGATACGGCGATAGAACAGCTCGGCCGACAGCACGCTGTTTTCGGCGAAGTACCACTCGGCCGAGAAGTCGTAGTTGGTCGACTTGTACGGCTTCAGGTCCACGTTGCCACCGGAACCCTGGAAATGGGTATCGTCGAGGGCGACGTACGGCGTCATCTGCTGGTAGCGCGGACGAGCGATCGTCTTGGCCGCGCCGAAGCGCAGGGTGACGTTCTCGGCAGCGTCGTAGGCGATGTTCAGCGACGGCAGCCAGTCGTGGTAGCTCGTACGCTTGTTCACTGCCGCGTACTGGTTGTTACCGATGCTCTGGTAGCCGTTGACCGTGTCGCGGGTGCGGAAGTAACGCACACCGAGGTTGCCGCGGTAGTCGTCACCCGAGAAGTCGCCCTGGATGTAGAACGCACGGTTCTGCTTGGCGATGCTGTAGGTGGCCTTCGGATCAAGCGCGTAACCGTAGTGATCCTTCTGCGCGTTCACGTAGTCCTTGAGGCCGCGCTTGTTGATCGTCGTCCAGTCGGTCATGTTGCCCGACGGCGACAGACCATCGAGGAAGCCGCTGGGCGTGCCGCCACCGGCGATGGCGGACAGCGGAAAGCCGGTCTTGTCGAGGTCGACGAAGTTGGACGAGTAGGCGTCCTGGCCGTCGAGGTGGTTGGTTGCCTTGATGCCAGTTTCGATCTGGTTGAACGGACCCCAGCTCACGTCGTGCGCGAAGTCGGCCTGGAAGTAACGCTCGCGATCGTAGGTCGGCGCATGGCTGTAGCCACCGCCATTGATCAGCGACGGGGTTCCGCCGTTGTTGAAGTTGATCTGCGGATGCTGACCGTCCAGGTTGAAGTCGTAGCCGCTGTTGTTCTTGAACTGGGCGTTCCAGATGCCTTCCGAACCGCCGGTGGAACCGGTGTAGCCGATCTGGCTCGACGCGGTCCAACCATCGCCGTACCAGTCGGCGCGCAGCTGCGCGGAGCCGGTGTTCACTGTGGAATCGCGCTCGTAACCGTCGAGGTAGGTCGGTGCGCCCGCACCATAGGTACCGGAGGTCGCGATGCCGTTATCGAAGCCCAGCGCGGTGGCGTCCTTGGCATTGTTCGACCATTCGCCGTAATGGCTCTGGTTGAAGTTGTTGAACTTCTCGGTGACGTACAAGCCGGTGAAGTTCAGCTCGAAGCCTTCGTTCGGCTTCCACTGTACGCCGGTCGACACGCCGTCACGCTTGCGCTGCTGCTGGAACCAGGCGGTATTGACGGCCGTCGGGTAGACGCCCTTCTGGTCCGGCGAAACCACGCCCGGATTGAACGTATGCAGCTCCGGATGCGTATCGGTCGGATCGTTGACGCGCTGGTAACCGAAGACCTCGGTGCCCTGGCGATCGATGATGCGGTCCGAATGCATGATCGAACCGAGCACGCCGAAGGTGTTGTCCTGGTTCTTCCAGCTGTAGAGGACCGAGGCGTTCGGCTTGCCGGTGTCGGCGCGGTCGTTGTAGCTGTAGCTGACGGTGCCAGTCAGCGTGTTGGCCTTGAGGTCCAACGGGCGACGAGTGTTGACGATGACCGTGCCGCCGATGCTGCCCTCGTCGATGTTCGCCTGCGGGGTCTTGTAGACCTGGGCGTTACCGATGATTTCCGAGGTGAGCAGGCTGTAGTCGAACGAGCGGCTATCCGGGTTGTTCGGATCGGACGTCCAGTTCGTGGAAGCCAAGGTCTGGCCGTTGAGCAGCAGGCGGTTCAGGGCCGGGTCGGTGCCCAGGATGCTGACCTTGTCGCCTTCGCCGAAGTTGCGGTCGACGCTGATACCCGGCAGGTGGGACAGCGACTCGGCCACGTTGGTGTCCGGGAACTTGCCCACGTCTTCGGCCGAGATGGCTTCGACGATGGAGTCGGAGTTGCGCTTGAGGTCGAGCGACTTCTGCAGGCTCGCGCGAATACCGGTGACGGTGACGCCGTTGAGGTTGGCGGCGTCCTGCGGGGACGCGGCGCCCGGGGCGTTGGCCGAGGGATCGTCCTTCTTCTTGGCAGCGGCGCTGGTCTTCGCGGGCGGGGTCGTCGTGGCCGAGTCCTGCGCCATCACGCTGCCCGTGGCGAACAGCCCGGCCAGGATGGCCATGGATAGTGCGCTGATACGGTGGTTCACATCGATCTCCTGGGGATTGGATCGGATGGCCGGAACAAGTCGCTCGCGCGCACCGGTTCCCCTGCTCCGCTGATTTGGTTTTCGCGAAGCGAACGCCACCGCGCTGGCTCGCGCCAGCGTTCGAAGACGTTCGATTCCTTGAATGTCGCCTGCCCTGTTCCGCTTCGCCGCGCCTCGACATGGGGAGGAGGCGGGCGGCGATAACCCAGTGCCATTGCACCGTTGTTACGCAGCGGATTTTTAGGGCCACTGACAACGTTGTCAACCAATTTTTTAACTCGATCTAAGGATAACCAAATGTGATCAAGCCATTGATTTATCTATAAATCGTGAAAATACCAAAATAGTGCAGTGCGGAAATTCTTAGAGTTGATTTGGATCGATCCATCTTTGATCAAGACGCTCGATATGCGCGTTCAACTCACTGTTTTTATATCCATTTTAGTGATGCACTTGATTCAAAGTGGTACAAACCGCCTTGGACGCGCCTGCTTGCTGCAATGCAGCGAAAAAACATGTGTGGATCCGGCAATCCGTACCTGATCTATCCAACGCGACGCGTCATGAGACCCCTACCGTCCGCAGATTCCAACGAAGTCCAACGCGCGGATAAACGCCCTGTGCACGTTCGTAAGGGATTACGGCGGCAGACAGCGCGCAGTCACCCTGCGAAACGGAATCTGGCGCCATGTCGGATCGATCCCCGATCCGGGACTGAGGCCACCATGAAACGAAGCACCAGGGATGTCTTCCTTATGTCGGCGCTGTCGGTCGCGACGATCGGCCTGCTCGCCGGTTGTCAGCGCCAGGCGCCCGACGACGCGGCGCAACAGCCGCCTCCCGCGCCCGCCCAGAGCAGCGCACAGACGCCACCGCCGCCGGCTTATCAGCCGCCGACCGCGGACCAGCTGTACGCGCTGGTCTCGCCGATCGCGCTGTTCCCCGACAAGCTCGTCGCGCTGACGCTCGCAGCGTCCACGCACCCCGATGACGTGAACGGGGCGCGGGGTTTCCTTGAAGGCAATCGCAACCTGACCGGCTCGGCTCTTATCGACGCGGCCGATTCGCAACCGTGGGATCCGAGCGTCAAGGCGTTGGTGGCTTTTCCGGGCGTGGTCGACCAGCTGGCCACCAACGCCGACTGGACGGCCGCCCTCGGTGCCGCCTACGCCGCGGAACCGACGGACGTGATGAACGCGATCCAGGTGATGCGCCAGCGTGCACGGGCGCACGGCTCGCTGAAGGACAGCGCTCAACAGAAGGTCCAGGTGGTGGAGACCGCGCCGCCGCCCACTGTCGTGGAAGAGCGCCGTATCGTCGAGGCACCCGCGCAGACGATCGAGATCGAACCCGCCGAACCGAATGTCGTCTACGTGCCGCAATACGACCCCGACGTGGTCTACGGCGAGCCGGTGTATTCGCGCGTCTACACCACCGAACGCTGGTACGAACCGCCGGTGAGCCGCGGTGACCTCGTCGCGACCGGGCTGGTGTCGTTCGGCGTCGGCGTGCTGGTCGGCGAGATGTTCTCGCACAGCCACCATGACCACTCCTGGGGCTGGAACGCCTGGAACACCTCATGGGGCGGTCCGCGCGGCGCGCCGTTCTCGCGGCCGGCCGTGGTCTACGACAATCATCCCTACGTCGTTAACCGCAACACGGTGATCAACAACTACACGAACATCAATCGGTCGGTGCACATCGACAACCGCCATAACTTCGGCAATACCAACAACGTCACGAACAACGTGACCAACAACATCAACAACGTCCACAACAACCCGGTCAACAACATAAGCAACGTCCGTAACGAGATCCACAACGGACAGGGACCCGGCCCAGCGGCGACACCTCGGGCCGACTTCGCGCATATGCAGCGTCCGAACTTCAGCCCGGCGATGATGCACGCCACGGCGCCCAATGCCCGTCCTGCGTTGCCAGCGGCCAATGCGTCGCCGTTACGCAACGCGATCGCGGAACCGCACCCGCAACAGATCGCAGGTCCGCAGGCGGGCGCACACCCTATGCCCAACCAGCGCCCGATGCCCGGCCCGACATCGCATATGCCCGAGGCGGCCGCGGCGATGCCGCGCAACGAACACGCGCCTGGGCAGGGGCCGCAACCGCCACGCGAAGCACCGCACATGGCGCCGCGCATGGACATGGCCAACCACCCGCATCAGCAACCCCAGCAGGCGCCGGCACCACACAACATGCCTCAGCCTGAAGCCAGGCCACAGCAACGCTTCGAACCTCAGGCCCAGCCGCGCCACGAGCCGCCGCCGCGCATGCAGCCTCGCGAGGAACCGCGTCCGGAACCGCGCATGCAGCAGCCACGTCCCGAGCCGCGCATGGAGCAGCGTCCTCAGCCCCAGCACGCCGAACCCCGCCCGCAGCAGCACCCGGAACCGCATCACGAGGAGCACCACGACTCGAACAAGGACCAGGACAAGCACGACCATTGATGCGGATGGCTTCGTGGCGGGCTCGTTCGCGGCGCCCGGATGCGCCGTACGCTGAGGCCGCCTTGTAGGAATCGCCGATGCGATCCGTTTCACCTGTAGGAGCGCGCTTGCGCGCGATCCGCGGCAGCGGCAATCTGGCCCGCTACGCGGGATCGCGCGCAAGCGCGCTCCTACAGGGCACTGTGGGATGCCATACGAAAGAGGCCCCGCCGGAGCGGGGCCTCTTTTGTTATCGCATAACGGATATCGTTACTTGCCGCGTGTGCGGCTCGTCGTCGTACGTTTGCGGGCGGCGGTCTTCTTGACTGCCGTTTTCTTCGCTGCAGCCTTGCGCGCCGGGGCCTTCTTCGTCACGACCGCGGCGACAACCTTCTTGGCGGCCGCGCGCTTCTTCGCCGTCTTCTTTGCCGTGGCGCGCTTCTTCGTCGCCGGTGCCGCCGGCTGGGCCGATGCATCCGTCTTCGAACGCGAGGTCTTGCGACCGACCGGCTCGTTGGACGAATGCAGCGGACGCCACGAACGGCCGCCCATCGCGAGCAGCGTATCGGACGAGGCCGGACCCGCACTGCCGGAGGCATAGTTGGGGAAGTCGGCCGGCGTGCGCTGCGCCCAGTCGTCGAGCACCGGCTGCACCGCGCGCCAGCAGGCTTCGACCATGTCGGCACGCTGGAACAGCGTTGCGTCGCCGGTCATGCAATCGTAGAGCAGCGTTTCGTAGCCCACGGCCGGTTCGGCGCGGAACCAGTCGGCATACTTGAAGTCCATGCGTACCGGCGCGAGTTCCACGCGCGGACCGGGGCGCTTCACGTCGAACTGCAACGAGATGCCTTCATCCGGCTGGATCTGCAACACCAGCCAGTCCGGACCGAACGCGTCCATGCCCGTGCCGCGGAACGGGGCGAACGGCGCGGACTTGAAGCGGATCGCGATCTCAGTGGTGCGGCGACCCATGTGCTTGCCGGTGCGCAGGTAGAACGGCACGCCGGACCAGCGCCAGGTGTCGATGGAGAGCTTCATCGCCACGAAGGTCTCGGTGACCGAGTCCGGCGCCACGTCCGGCTCGTCGCGATAGGCGCGCGCCAGCTCGCCGTTCACCGCGCCCGGGCCGTACTGACCACGCACGGCATCTTCCGGAAGAATCGGGCGAATCGCTTCGATCGTCTCCGCCTTGCGGGTACGCACGGCTTCGGCGTCGAACGAGGTCGGCGGCTCCATCGCTACCATCGCCAGCAGCTGGAACAGGTGGTTGGGCACCATGTCGCGCATCGCGCCGGTCTGTTCGTAGAACGAGCCGCGACGCTCCACGCCCACCGTCTCCGCGACGGTAATCTGCACGTGGTCGATGCGGTCGCGGTTCCAGATCGGCTCGAACAGGCCGTTGGCGAAACGGAAGGCCATGATGTTCTGCACCGTTTCCTTACCCAGGAAATGGTCGATGCGGTAGATCTGGTCTTCGCGAAGCACCTTGAGGATGCGTTCGTTGAGCGCGTGGGCCGAGGCGAGATCGTGGCCGAACGGCTTCTCGATGATCACGCGACGCCAATAGCGGCCCTCGGGGCCGCCGTCGTCCACGAGATCCGCGTCGCGCAGCTTCTCGATCACGTCGCCGAAGAAACGTTCCGGCGTGGCGAGGTAGAACAGCACGTTGCCCTGGGTACCACGCTTGCGATCGATGTCGCGCAGGCGGGTGGCGAGGCTCTGGAACGCGGAGGTGTCGTCGAAGTCGCCCGCGTGGTAACTCATTTGCGAACTGAGCCAGCCCCAGGCGTCCTCGTCGAGCTTGCCGCCACCGTTGGCGACATAACGCTCAAGCGCGGTGTGCAGGTTCTTGCGCCAGGCGTTATCACTCATCTTGCCGTGGTTGAAACCGACGACGGCGAAGTTGTCGGACAACAGGCCGGTGCGGCGCATGTTGTACAGCGCGGGCACGACGAGGCGGCTGGTGAGGTCGCCGGCGGCGCCGAAGATCACGACGGTACACGGATCGGCCGGATGAGCCCGCGAGCTGGCTCGCTTCGGTTGGGCTTGGCTCATGCACTAACTCCTTGGGGAACAGAGGATTCGGGGGTGGAGTGGACATCCGCCGTCGCACTGCTGCCACGCGCCAGGCTATAGGCCGCGTTGACCAGCGCGACATGCGAAAAGGCCTGCGGGAAGTTACCCAGCAGACGCTTCGAATGCGGATCGTACTCCTCCGCGAGCAATCCGAGGTCATTGGCGAGGCCGATCAGGCGCGAGAACAGCTCGCGCGCATCGGCCATGCGCCCCTGTTGCACATAGTTTTCCACCAGCCAGAAGCTGCACGGCAGGAACTGACCCTCGCCCGGCGGCAGGCCGTCCACCCCGCTGCGCGTGTCGTAGCGAAGCACGAAACTATCGACGAGCAGATCCTCTTCCACGGCCTTCACCGTGGCGACGATGCGCGGATCGTCCGCCGGCAGGAAATCGGTGAGGGTGACCAGCAGCAGGCTGGCATCCATCTCGGTGGAACCATAGGCCTGGGTGAAGCAGCCACGCTTCGGGTCCACGCCCTTGGCGAGGATGTCGGCCTTGATCTCGTCGGCGATAGTCTGCCAGCGCTTGGCCAGGTGCGGATCGCGGCCACTGAAGTCCTGCTCGGCCGCGCGCTGGAAAGCGAGCCAGGCCATGACCTTCGAATGGACGAAGTGCTGCGATTCGCCACGAATTTCCCAGATGCCCTCGTCGGGCTTGCGCCAGATGCTGGCGAGATGGTCGAGGAAGACCGACTGCACCTCGTCGGAATCCGAAGACAACTCCACGCCGTGCTTCACGGCATGCGAGAACGCGCCAACGAGTTCGCCGAAGATGTCGAGCTGGAACTGCGCCGAGGCCGCGTTACCGACACGAACGGGCCGGGCCCCTTCGTAACCGGACAGCCAGGGCAGTTCGTATTCCTCCAGGCGACGCTCGCCCGCCAGGCCGTAGAGCACCTGCAACTGATCTGGGGAGCCCGCCACCGCGCGGCGTACCCAGTCGCGCCAGGCGCTGGCTTCCTCGTGGTAGCCGGCATTGACCAGCGCGGAAAGGACGAAGGTGGCGTCGCGCGCCCAGCAGTAGCGGTAATCCCAGTTGCGTTCGCCGCCCAACTGTTCGGGCAAGGACGTGGTGGGCGCCGCGACGATGCCACCGGTGGGCAGGTAGCTCAGGCCCTTCAGCACCACCAGCGAGCGGCGGACGATATCGTTCCACTCGCCGACCTCCATGCAACGGCCGGACCAGTCTTCCCAGTACGCGAGGGATTTCTCCAGCGCTGCGACCGGGTCGATGGCGTCGGGAGGCGGCAGGTGCGACGGTCCCCAGGCCAGCACGAAGGGCACGGTCTCCCCGGCCGAGACGGCAAAGCGGGCGATGCTGTGCATGCCCTCGCCTTCCACGGCCACCGGGCTGCGCACCACGACGAGGTCGGGACCGGCCACCGCGGTCAGGGTCTGCTCGTCGACGCGGCTCACCCAAGGTACGGCGTTGCCGTAGTCGAAGCGCAGGGTGAATATCGTCTGGAAATCCACGCGACCTTCGAGGCCCTCGACGATGCGTGTCACGCCGACCTGCTCGCCCGCGAAGGGCATGAAGTCGATCACCCGGGCGCGTCCAGTGGCGGTGCGCCATTCGGTTTCGAGCACCAGGCTGCCGTCGATGTACTGGCGGGTGGAGGTCGCCTCGGGGTCTGAGGGCGCGAGTCGCCAGTAACCGTTGCTTTTGTCGCCAAGCAGGGCGGCGAAGCAGGCGGCGGAATCGAAGCGCGGCAGGCAGAGCCAGTCGATCGAGCCGTCACGGGATACCAGGGCCGCGCTCCGGCAATTGCCGAGCATCGCGTAATCTTCGATCCGGGAAGCCATCGTGTCCTCATTTTTTCGAACGCCAACCCTTTCACGTTAGCGGGCGAGGCGTTAGGAGGACGTGTCGGCGCCTATCGCGGATGCGATCCGCGATACATGGATCAATGGGACGACGTGGCCGTCTTCGGCCCCCGGGCCGCCTCGAACATACTGTGCGCCAGTTCTTCCTCGCCGTAGAGCACCTCGCTGGCACCCAGGCCCGACAGATGGGCCACACATTCCTGCGAATGGGCACGGGCGACGATGGGCAGGTCGGGGCGGAGGGCCCGGGCGGCCCGCACGATCTGGCCACCTTCGAAAGGATCGGGAACGGCCACGATCAGGGCGCGGGCACCGGCAAGGTTCGCCTCGGCCAGCACCGGCGCGGAGGCCGCGTTGCCGATCACCACCTGCGCACGTGCGTCGTCGCGCAAGGTGCGGACGGCATCCTCGTCCGTTTCGATGACCAGGATCGGGGCACCCGCCGAAACAAGTTCGGAAAACACCCGGCGACCGACACGGCCGAAACCGACCAGGACCGTATGGCCCTTCACGTCCGGATGCTCATCCGGTGCGTCGGCATCGTTCTTCGCCACCCACTTGTCGAGCGCAAGGAACAACAGCGGATTGACGAGGATCGAGACGATGGCTGCCGCGAGCAAGACATCGCGGGCCTGTTCGCTAAGCAGACCCTGCGACACGCCGAGGCTGGCCAGGATGAAAGAGAACTCGCCGATCTGCGCCAGGCTGGTGGCAATGGTGAGCGCGGTCTTGGGCGGACGACCGAAGGCGCGCACGATGGCATAGGCCGCCACCGATTTGCCAAAGATGATGATGAAGCAGGCCGCGAGCACGATCCACGGATGCTCGACCAGCACATGCGGATTGAACAGCATGCCGATGGAAACGAAGAACAACACGGCGAACGCATCGCGCAGCGGCAGGGTTTCCTCGGCGGCCTGCTGCGAGAGCTTGGACTCGCCCATCATCATGCCGGCGAAGAACGCACCCAGTTCGAACGACACATCGAACAGCTTCGCCGCACCGAAGGCGACGCCGAGGGCAATCGCGAGCACGGCAAGGCGGAACAGTTCGCGCGAGCCGGTGGCCGATACCGCCTGCAAGGTCCACGGAATGAGGCGCTTGCCAACGATGAGCATCACCGCGACGAACAGGCCGACCTTGCCGATCGTCCAGGCAACGGTACCCAGCAGTGCGGCGGTCGTCGGCGTCTCACCACCGTTTTCCGCGCCAAGGAATCCCCCGATGGCCGGCAGGAGCACCAGCGCCAGCACCATGGCGAGGTCTTCCACGATCAGCCAGCCCACGGCGATGCGGCCGCGGTCGCTGTCGAGCAGGCGACGCTCTTCCATGGCCCGCAGCAGCACGACCGTACTGGCCACCGACAGGGCCAGGCCGAAGACGAAACCCTGCGCCATCGGCCAGCCAAGCGACCAGCCCAGCAGCATGCCCAGGCCGGTTGCCACGCCCATCTGCACGGCCGCGCCGGGGATGGAGATGGCTTTCACGGAGAGCAGGTCTTTCAGCGAGAAATGCAGGCCCACGCCGAACATGAGCAGGATCACGCCGAGGTCGGCCAGTTCCTGCGCGATATGGGCGTCGGCGACATATCCGGGCGTGAAGGGACCGGCGACCACGCCGGCGAGCAGGTAGCCCGCGAGCACCGGCAGACGCAGCCGGTTGGCGATGGCACCGAAGATGAAGGCGAGTACAAGGCCACCGACAATGGTGGCGATGAGTGGCGTGGCGTCGTGCATGGGCGGCTCCCTGAGTCGTCGTTGGCCGCCACCGGGAGGTCACGGCATGCACCCTCGTCATCGTCACGTCGAACGGGCGAACGTATCGAATAGGGGCTAACCCCGAAGGTTTGGGGACGGCCCCGCTTCGATGCAAGCGTCGTCGGCGATTTTTTTCAGGCGTGGCGCGGGGTTGAGAATAACCTCAAGCTCGTAATGTGATGCAAGAGGTCGGCTGCCGTGGGAGCGGACCGTGTCCGCGAACCCTCGACGCGGCTATCGCGAATGAGGCCATGCACAGCATACTGCGGGTATCCCGCGTCATATGCCAAATGCCGGCTGCCGCCGGATCGCGGACACGGTCCGCTCCCACCGAAAAACGGACCGGGATCGGCGGCAGGCCGTTACTCCGCCTGGGTCAGCACCGCCAGGAAGTCCTTGCCGTATCGCTTGAGCTTGTTCTCACCTACGCCGCTGATCGCACCGAGTTCGTCCTCGTCCTGCGGCAGCGAGCGGAGCATCGCCAGCAAGGTGGCGTCGTGGAAGATGACGTAGGCCGGCACGCCGTGGGTGCGTGCCAGTTCGGCGCGCACACGGCGCAGTTCGTTCCACAACGGCATCTCGATCTCCTCGATGCCCAGGGACGCACCCGACGCCGCGGGCGAGGATTTCGTGGTGCGACGGCCGCGCGCGGGACGGGCGTCCTCGCGCAGCCAGACCTTCACTTCGCCCTTAAGCACGGGGCCACTGCGCGACGACAGCCGCAGCGTGCCGTAGCCCTCGGGATCGGCCTCGATGAGCCCGGCGGCCAGCAACTGGCGGAACACCGAGCGCCACTGCGTGGCGTCCATGTCGGTGCCGACGCCGAATACGGTGAGGCGGTCGTGACCCATGTCACGCACGCGGTCGCCGGTTTCGCCACGCAGGATCTCGATGAGATGGCCGGCGCCGTAGCGTTGGCCACTGCGGTAGATGCATGACATCGCCTTCTGCGCAGCGACCGTGGCGTCCCAGGTCTTCGGCGGCACGAGGCAGTTGTCGCAGTTGCCGCAAGGCTGCGGATAGACCTCGCCGAAAGCTTCCAGCAGGAGCTGGCGGCGGCAGCGTGTGGCTTCCGCGTAACCGAGCAGGGCGTCGAGCTTCAGGCGCTCGATGCGCTTGCGGTCGTCGCCGGATTCGGACTGCGAGATCATCTGGCTCATCGTCACGACGTCGCCCAGGCCGTAGACCATCCAGGCTTCGGCGGCGAGGCCATCGCGCCCCGCTCGGCCGGTCTCCTGGTAATAGCCTTCCATGCTGCGCGGCAGGTCGAGGTGGGCGACGAAGCGCACGTCGGGCTTGTCGATGCCCATGCCGAAGGCCACGGTCGCCACCATCACGATGGCGTCCTCGCGCAGGAAGCGCTGCTGGTGACGCATGCGCGTGTCGCCGTCGAGGCCCGCGTGATACGGCAAGGCTTCCACGCCCGCCTCCGAAAGCCAGGCGGCGGTCTCATCCACCTTGCGGCGGCTGAGGCAGTAGATGATGCCGGCCTCGCCACGATGCGCATCGAGGAAGTCGAGCAACTGGCGGCGGCCGTTCTCGCGCGGTGCCACGCGGTAGCGGATGTTCGGGCGGTCGAAGCTGGAGACGAAGCGTCGGGCCTCCTGGAGGCCGAGCCGTTCCACGATCTCCTCGCGGGTGCGCTCGTCGGCGGTGGCCGTGAGCGCGATGCGCGGCACTTCGGGGAAGCGCTCGTGCAGGATGGTGAGCTCGCGGTATTCCGGGCGGAAGTCGTGGCCCCATTGCGAGACGCAGTGCGCCTCGTCGATGGCGAACAGCGCGATGGGGATGCGATCGAGCAAGGCCAGAAAGCGACCGGTAAGCAGGCGCTCGGGCGCGACATAGAGCATGTCGAGCTCACCGGCGACGAGGAGGTCCTCGATCTCGCGCTGGGTGACGGCGTCCAGGCTGGAGTTGAGGTAGCGCGCCTTCACGCCCGCTTCGAGCAGGGCGTCGACCTGGTCCTGCATCAACGCGATCAGCGGCGACACGACGATGCCGGTGCCGTAACGCATGAGCGCGGGAATCTGATAGCACAGCGACTTGCCGCCACCGGTAGGCATCAGCACGAGGGCGTCGCCGCCGCCGGCCACCTCGTCGACGATCGCCTGTTGCTGGCCGCGGAACGCGGGATAACCGAATACGGAGTGGAGGAGGTCGAGAGCCTGGGACTGCATCCGCGAATGCTAGCAAACCACGCCCGGTCTCAGCCGCCCGGCCAGCCCCAGATCGCGCGATCGAGGTCGTGGTCGAGGCCGAACGCGCTCATCGGCACGCGACCGTCCTTCACGGTGACGCCCTCGGCTTTCAGTCGCTTGCATTGCTCGCGGTAACCGCGTGTCCCGGCAGGGATACCGATCTTTCCGTCGGAGCGCAGCACGCGATGCCATGGCAGGTCGGGACGGTTGGGCGCCTCGCCCAGCACCCGGCCGATCAATCGGGCGCGACCGGGGTAGCCGGCGCGGGCGGCGATGGCGCCGTAGCTGGCGACACGCCCACGGGGAATGGCGGCCACGGCCTGGAGGATGCGGCTCGCCCGCAGCTCGCGGGCCTCGTCGTCGTCGAGTTCATCGATCATGGGCGGGACGTGCATGCGAGGGAAACGAACGTGAGCGTACCATCGGGGTCCCGAAAGACGGACCCGACGGCCATGCGTCACTTCGAGGCAATCCGCTCCCACCTGGGCGGCATCCACAAGCTCCGCCAGAACGAGCCCTACGTCATCAGTTTCGACGTGGCCCTGCGCGGCGGTCGGCACCAGGGCATCTACCTGGCCGAACTGGAGGACGACGACGGCCGGCGTTACCTGCGCCTGTCCACGCCCATCGGCCCGCTGGCCGGACTGGACGCCCGGCGCTGCCTGCGTTTCAACTGGGAGCAGCGCACCGGCTACCTGGCCGAGGCCGACCTGGATGGGTCGCCCTATCTGCACCTGTGCGAGAACCGGCCCTACGACTCGCTGGACGAACGCGAACTGGCGCGGTTGATCGATGTGCTGGGGGTCACGGGCGACCAGTTGGAGCAGGTCGTCAACGGCGAGGCTGACGCCCTGTAGGGATCGCGCGCAAGCGCGCTCCTACAACATCCCGCAATCGTCGATGCATCCTGCAACCTGGCGATCAGCGAGGCCCCGCCACGTATCGCGCAACCCACCGATCGGCGATGCCCCGCCGGGTATCCGGTGTAACCCGGCGATCAGCGATGCCCTGTAGGAGCGCGCTTGCGCGTGATTCCCCCAAGGCATCGACCCGTATCAGAAGAACAGGCGCCCCAGCTTCACCAGCCCATAGCCGATACCCGCCGTGATCGGCAGCGTAAGGATCCAGGCCCAGACCATGCGCTCCACCACCGACCAGCGGATGGCATTGAGACGCTTGGCGGCGCCCACGCCCATGATCGAGGCGGACACGTTGTGCGTGGTGGAGACCGGCACGCCCAGCATCGAGGCCGTGAGGATCACGGCCGCCGAGCTGCCCTCGGCCGCGAAGCCGTTGATCGGGTGCAGCTTGACCATCTTGTGGCCCAGGGTCTTGATGATCCGCCAGCCGCCACCGGCCGTGCCGGCCGCCATGGTCAGCGCGCAGACCACCTTCACCCACACCGGGATCGGGAAGCCGCCGGCCGCGTTGGGGTCGTGCGGGATGCGCAGGAAGTCGAGAAAGACCGGCAGGTGGTCGAACTGCCCGGCCGCCGTCGCACCGGCGAGGGCCAGCGCGATGATGCCCATGCTCTTCTGCGCGTCGTTCATGCCGTGCGACAGGCCCATGGCGCTGGCGGAGAGGATCTGCGCCTTGCCAAAGAAGCTGTTCACGAACGGCGTGCGACCCAGGCGATGCAGGAAGCCCTTGCGGCTGGAGAAGAAGCCCAGCAACGCGTAGAGCCCGCCCATGATGAGGAAACCGATCACGAAGCCCAGGAAGGGCGAGACGATCATCGGCACGATCACCTTGGGTAGCACGCCCTTGCCGAGCCACCAGTGCTCCCCGCCCTGCCACCAGATGATCGAATGGAAGTTTCCATCGGACGCCGCCAGGGCGGCACCGCACAGGCCACCGACCAGCGCGTGGCTGGAGCTGGACGGCAGACCCAGCCACCAGGTGATGAGGTTCCAGATGGTCGCACCCAAAAGCGCGCTGATCAGCAGGTGCGAGCCGACATCGACCACGCCGGTGTCGATCAGGCCCGAGGCGATGGTGGCGGCCACGGCCGTGCCCCACAGGGCGCCGGCGAGATTGGTGACGGCCGCCAGCAGGACGGCCTGACCGGGCGTGAGTACCTTGGTGGCGACCACGGTGGCGATGGAATTCGCCGTGTCGTGGAAGCCATTGATGTACGTGAACGCGAGGGCGATCAGGACGACCGCGAGAACCATGCTCATGGGACGGCCGCCGTCAGGAGTTCTTGAGCACGATGGAATAGACGACGTTGCCGACGTCGCGACACTTGTCGACCGCCTTCTCGACCAGCTCGAAGAGATCCTTCGCCAGCACGGCGCGGATCGGGTCGGAGCCTTCGGCGTAGAGGGTGCGGTAGGGTTCGAGCAGCAGGCGGTCGGCCTCGGATTCCAGCGCCTGGAGCTGGTCGCGGAGCTTCTTCACCGGGTCGATCTTCAGGCCGTGGCGGAGCTGGCCGATCATGGCCACCACGACATCGGCGGAGCGCTCCAGCAGGACGGCGCGCTGGCTGAAGTCGATACCCTGGAGGCGCTCGGCGACGATGATGTAGCGTTCGGCGAACTTCTCGATGGTCTTGGGAATCTTGTACAGGGCCGAGTTCAGGGCCTCGATGTCCTCGCGATCCAGCGCGGTCACGAAGGTGTTGACCAGCTCTTCGCCGATCTGGCCGTGCAGGGCCTTCTCGCGGGCGCGGGCGGTGCTGAAGGCCGCCATCACGGGCGTGCGGTCGGGCTGGGTGACCAGTTCCCGCATGGCCTTCGCGCTCTCGCGGGCGGCTTCGGCGCTGGCCTCGAGCAGGCCATAGAACTTGTCGCCCTTACCGAAGATCGTCTGGAGTGAAAACATGGGGTTGCCTGGGGGGACCGTGAATAATATGACCGATATGTTACCGGACACCTTCGTGCGACCGCAGCATCCCCCCGGCACGCCGGGTCTGGTATAAGGCCCGCGCATGTTCACCGAACTCCTGCTGGTCCTGCTCCTTTCCCTCGGCAACGGCTTCTTCGCCCTGTCCGAGATGTCCGTGGTCGCCTCGCGCAAGAGCCGCCTGAAGCAGATGGCACGGGACAGCCGCCGTGCCCGCACGGCCCTGCAACTTGCCGAATCCCCGGAACGCTTCCTGTCCACCGTCCAGATCGGCATGACCCTGATCATCCTGGTCACGGGCGCCTTGGCCGGCGATCGCCTGGCGGAGCACTTCGCCGAGTTGATCCACGGCGACGGCCCGGCCTGGCTAGAGCCGTACATGCGGGTGCTGGGCTGGCTGGCCGGCTTCCTGTTGATGTCGCTGGTGCAGATCGTGATCGGCGAGCTGGTGCCCAAGCGGGCGGCCCTCACCGCGCCCGAGCGCATCGCCTGCCAGATCGCCATGCCGATGCTGGTGATCTCGCGGATCGTGCTGCCCATGGTCTGGCTGCTCAACCACCTTTCCACCGGCATCCTGCGGCTGCTGCGCCTGCATCGGCGCGGTTCCTCGGCGGCGACGGAAGAGGAGATCCGCCTGCTGGTGGCCGAGAGCGCCGAGCAGGGCATCCTCGACAGCGACGAGCGAAACATGGTCAACCGCGTGCTGCGCCTGGGCGACCGCGCCGTCGGCTCGGTGATGACCCCGCGCATGAAAATCGCCTGGCTGGATATCGCCGCCTCCCGCGAGGACAACCTCGAGGTGCTGCGCGCCACCCCGTATTCGCGCTATCCGGTGTACCGCCGCGACGAAAGCGAGGTGGTGGGCACGGTCGAGGTGAAATCACTCATCCGCTCGCTGGAAGGCGGCGAGGTGGACATCTTCGCCCACATCGCCCGTCCGCTCTTCGTGCCCGCCACCGCCCGCGCCCTCGACCTGCTGGAGGCGTTTCGCGACGCCGATACCCAGTTGGCCCTGGCCGTGGACGAATATGGCGATATCGAAGGCCTCGTGACGCTCAACGACCTGCTCTCCGCCGTGGTCGGCGCCACTGCGCCGGGGGCGGACGACATCGACCAGGACGGCCCCATCATCCGTCGCGAGGACGGCAGCTGGCTGATCGACGGTTCCCTGCCCGCCGACGACTTGCGCGAGCTGCTCCAGCTCGACCGCCTACCCAACGAGGAAGAACACGATTTCCGCACGGTGGCAGGCATGGTCACTACCCAGTTCGGCCATATCCCCCATGCCGGCGAAGCCTTCGACTGGCAGGGCCATCGCTTCGAGGTGGTGGACATGGACGGCGCGCGGATCGACAAGGTGATGGTCAGCCCGACGCCATCGGCACACGAGCCCGATCCATTGTAGGAGCTCGCTTGCGCGCGACTCCACCGTCGTTCCCACGCAAAAGCCGATGCAGCGCTCTCGCCTTACTGGTCAACCGAGGCGCTGGGTTCCTGTTTTCACAGGAACGACGGGGCTGGGAGACCGTCGTTCCAGCGAACGCTGGAACCCAGCGCGGGGCGGTCGGTTGTCGCGTCGCGGCTTCCTACGCAAAAGCCGATGCGACGCCCTCGCCATGCTGGCGAACCGAGGCGCTGGGTTCCTGTTTTCACAGGAACGACGAGCACGCGATCCGTCGTTCCAGCGAACGCTGGAACCCAGCGCGATGCGATCGGTTGTCGCGTCGAGGTCCCCTACGCAAAAGCCGATGCGGCGCCCTCGCCCTACTGGCAAACCGAGGCGCTGGGTTCCTGTTTTCACAGGAACGACGAGCGAGTCAATCGCCCTTCTTCGCCATCCCCGCCATGCGCTGCGCATCGGCAAGGATGCCGTGCAGGATGCGCAGCTCGCGCAGTTCGGGACGCGCACGCAGGAACAGCTTGCGCAGTTTCAGCATGATGGTGGTGGGCGAGCGGCCCTTATGGAACTCGATATCGTCGAGGGTTTCGGCCAGATGGGTGAAGAAACGCTCCACCTGCTCGGCATCGGCCGGCACCTCGTCCGGGTCGGCCGGGGCCTCGGGCTCCTTCGCCTGCTCGGCCACCAGGGCCATGCGGATCTCGTAGGCCACCACCTGCACGGCCTGCGAAAGGTTCAACGAGCTGAAATCGTCCACACTGGGGATGCGCACCATCGCGTGGCAGCGCGACAGCTCGTCGTTCTCCAGGCCCGTACGCTCGTTGCCGAAGACCAGGGCCACCTGCTCGCCACGCCGGGCGGCGGCGATGGCCTGGGCGGCGCCCTCGCGCGGGTCCAGCTCCGGCAGGTTCACACCGCGGCGGCGGGCGGACAGGCCCAGCGCGAAGGTCGTGCCGGCCAGTCCCGAGACCAGGTCCTCATGGATGGCCGCGTTGGCCAGCACGTCGTCGGCCCCCGCCGCCAGCGCGGTCGCCTCGGGGTCGGGGAAGCGATGCGGGGCCACCAGGGTCATCCGGTCGAAGCCCATCGTGCGGATGGCGCGGGCGGCCGAGCCGATGTTTCCCGAATGGGAGGTTCGGACGAGGACGAAGCGGAGACGGTCGTGCAGCTCGGACAGGGCCATGCGGATCAAAGGGGCTGTGGGGCGAACCGGAAAGTCTACACCGCCCCTCGGCTTGGGCCTCACCGTCCCCGGTGGTAGACTTCCCGGTCGTTGCGGCCCTGACCGCACCCCCGTTCTTTTGCCAAGCCGATCCCCATGCCAAGACCCGCCGTCAACGTCGCGGCGCGCGCCGCGCGCTCCGCAGGAAACATCATCCTGCGCTATATGAATCGCATCGAGGGCCTCTCGGTCGTCGAGAAGCAGCGTATGGACTTCGCCTCCGAGGTCGATCGCCTCGCCGAAGCCGAGATCGTCAAGGAACTCCGTCGCGCCTACCCCACCCACGCCATCCTGGCCGAGGAATCGGGTCAGATCGGCAAGGGTCCGCTGACCTGGGTCATCGATCCGCTGGACGGCACGCACAATTACCTGCGCGGCATTCCCCACTTCTCCGTATCCATCGCACTGCTCGACAAGGGCGAACCGGTGTACGGCGTGGTCTTCGATCCGCTGCGCGACGAGCTGTTCACTGCCAGCAAGGGTGATGGCGCCTACCTCAACGACCGCCGCATCCGCGTCGGCCGTCGTGACGGCATCGCCGGCGCCCTGCTCGGCACGGGCTACCCGTACCGCGCGCGCAACCACCTCGAATCGCAGCTGGCCATGACCAGCGCGCTGCTGCGCGAAGCCGAGGACATCCGCCGCATGGGTTCGGCCGCCCTCGACCTGGCCTACGTGGCCGCCGGTCGCCTGGACGGCTACTTCGAGCCGGGCCTGAACGTGTGGGATATCGGTGCGGGCGCGCTACTGGTGCGCGAGGCGGGCGGCGTCTACAACGACTTCGCCGGTCGCGAAGGCCTGCCGGAAAGCGGCAACCTCATCGCCGGTAACCATAAGGTGGCGGCGGCGATGACCGAGGTGATCGGGGCCAATGCGACGCCGCGTTTGCTGGGCGTGTCGGAGTAACGAACGCTTATCCCGCGGCGGCCGCCTATCTGGCCCGCTGTCGCGGGATCGCTACATTTGCTTTAGGAGGTTGCGCAGGAACGGCACGGTGACGCGCCGTTGTGCGGCCAGCGTCGCGCGATCGAGGGTGTCGAGCAGGTCGAGCAGCGCGCCCAGGTCGCGCGCGTGGTGGGCGAAGAGCCAGTCGAGGACGGTGTCGTCCAGCTCGATGCTGCGGCCCTTCGCATGCTCACGCAGCACATGGCGGCGCTCGGCATCGTCCATGGGCTTGAGCAGCACCTGGGTCAGCGAACCCAGGCGCGAACGCAGGTCGGGCAAGGCGATGCCCACCGACGAAGGTGCCGCGCTCGCGGCAAACAGCAACGTGCACCCTTCCGCGCGATAGCGGTTGAAGGTGTCGAACAGGGCGTGCTCTGCATCGGCCTCGCCCGCCACGGAATCCAGGTCGTCAATCGCCAGCACGTCGCTGCCGGCCATGCCGCGGATCGCTTCCGCGCGCGGACCACGCAAGACGGCCAGGGGAAGGTACTGCGCCGTGCGACCGGCATCGATCGCCGCCTGGCAGGCGGCGATGAGCAGGTGCGTACGGCCGCTGCCCAGCGGACCGGCCATGAACACCCACGGCGCATCGGCGGACGCCGCCGCCGCGCGCAACGCTTCGACCGCGGCGGCATTGCCAGCGGCATGGAAATGCTCGAAGCGCTGGCGACGCGGCCAGCGCAGGGCGAGCGGGAGTTGCTGACTCGTCATGTATTTCCGTCGTCGGGGAGCATCGGACGTGGCCCCCGGGTATTCACCTTGACGTCGACGTCCACATCGACATCCACCTTCGCCGGATCCGGATCGGGCCTTGCGGCCGGCTCCGTGTAGAGATCGCTCTCCCGGTAACGAGCGAAGACGTAACGCAACAATACCACTACGACCGAGGCCGCAGGCAGGGCCAGCAGCACGCCGAGGAAACCGAACAGGTGACCCCCCGCCAGCACGGCGAAGATCACCGCCACCGGATGCAGGCCGATCTTGCCGCCGACCAGTCGGGGCACCAGCACGTAGCCTTCCAGCAGCTGGCCGACGGTGAACACGACGCAGACCAGGATGATGTGCATCCAGTCGCCATACTGGACCAGCGCGGCGATCATCGCGGCGACGAAGCCGATCATGAAGCCGAGGTAAGGCACGAAGCTCAGCAGGCCGGCGATCATGCCGATCAGCGGACCGATGGAAATACCGACGGCGGTCAAGGCGATGCCGTAGAAAACGCCCAGCGCCAGCATCACCAGCAACTGGCCGCGGACGAAGGCGCCCAGCACCTGGTCGGACTCACGCGACAGGCGCACCACGGTCGGCTCGATCGAGCGCGGCAGCAGTCGCTGAATGTGAGCGATCATCGTGTCCCAGTCGCGCAGCAGGTAGAAGGCCACGACGGGGATCAGCACCAGGTTGGTCAGCCAGGTGATGACGCCCATGCCCGACTGGGTCACCTTGGCGACGGTACGCGCGGCGATGCTGCCGATCGAGCCCATGTGCTCGCGGATCGCCGCCAGCACCTTGTCGGCGTTGAAGGTATCCGGCTCCAGGTGCAGGCGCTGCTGGACCCATGGCAAGGCCGTGCCGCGTGCCCACTCGACGTAGTGCGGCAGGTTCTCGGAAAGGTTTTCGACCTGGTGCGAGATCAACGGCACCAGCAGGAGCAGCACCCCGATGAAGACCACCGCGATCACGGTGAACACGATGCTTACCGCCCACGCGCGCCCCATGCCCAGGCGTTGGAGGCGGTCGGCCAGCGGATCGCCCAGGTAGGCCAGCATCGCCGCGATGGCGAACGGCATGAGCACCGGCGCCAGCAGCCAGATCACGAACACGACGACGGCGGTGAGGCCCAGCAACTGCCAGCGGCGGGAATTATCGTGGGTCATGCGATTCCTTCAGAGGCATGAGGGGCAATCCGCCATCATCCGTAGGCGGAAGTGACGGCACTGTCGCGGATCATGCCCCTTACGGGCGAATCCTGCCGCGTCAGGGAACCCAGCGTACGGCGAGGTCGGCGCCGTCGTGCGCGCCGGCCTCCAGGACATGACCGCCGGAGGCATAGCCCGCGACGATCCGGGCCAGAGGCGCACTGGCACTCACGCTCATCAGGACGCCATCGGGCGACGCCGCCAGGGGAGCGATCGAGCGCACGGCCGGGTCGTTCTGGAAGGTGGACAACAGGCCCGCGTAGTCGGTCGCCGAGCGCAGGCCCGACACCCAGATCTTGCCGCTGGAGCTGCCGCCCTGGGCCGCCGCGAACTGGCGGTCCAGCTTGTCGGCCATGGCATTGGCGCCATTGGTGAGCAGGGAAGCACGGGCTTCGCCGCTGTCGGTCCAACTGCTCGAACGGCCATTGGCCAGCAGGGTCCAGTCGATGCTCTGGTCGGCATTGAGGTGGCCGAGCAGCACGGTGCCGGTGTTGTACTGGCGGGCCACGCTGGCCAGCGCGGCCGCGTCGCCCTTGCCCAGCGCGTCGACATCCACCGCCGCGTCGGCGCGGGGGGTTGCCGTCTGGTAGCCGCGGGTATCGGCCATCTGGGCCAGCGGGGTGATGTCCTGGGTGCCGAGCGCCTTGCCGGAACTGTCGCGGACCACCACCAGCACCGGTGGCTTCGGCGCGGTGACGGAGGCATCGCCCACCGCCAGCACGCGGCGGATGGCGCCGGGGTCGAAGACAATCTCCAGGCTCAGGGGCGCGCCGTTGGCTCCCCCGGTACGGGCGTACTGGTACTGCTGGACCAGGCCACCCGGCTGCTTGATGGCATCGGCGTAGCCCGGCTTGCTGCGCGGGTCCGCCCCGTTGCTGGCGCGGGCGAGCACCTGGGTGAGGCCGTTGGCGAAGGCCTGGTCGCGCACGGCCGCGCTGGTGTCCGCCACCGGCACGGTCACCGTGTAGAGGGGGGCCTGGGCCATCGCCGTGCCCACGAACAGGGACAGGACGATCAGCAGGAGGGCGAAGAGGCGGACTGGGCGCATGGTCGTGACGTCTGCTCTATGAAGGCGGGAAGTCTGCCCAAAGCGTGTCATGGCGTCCATCCAGGGCGCGTGAGAACCCCGGAGGCCGGGCCGCTTGCTGCTATCATGCACGGTTTCCAATACGTGCCGGAACCGTCCATGTCCTCCGATCAGGGCTCCCTCACCTACCGCGACGCGGGCGTCGATATCGACGCGGGCAACGCGCTCGTCGAGCGCATCAAGCCGATGGTCAAGCGCACCTTCCGTCCCGAAGTCATGGGCGGGCTGGGCGGCTTCGGCGGCCTGTTCGACCTCTCCGGCCGTTATAAGGAACCCGTGCTGGTCTCGGGCACCGACGGCGTCGGCACCAAGCTCAAGCTGGCCCACCAGCTCGACCGCCACGACACCATTGGCATCGACCTGGTCGGCATGTGCGTCAACGATGTCCTGGTCCAGGGCGCCGAGCCGCTGTTCTTCCTCGACTACTTCGCCACCGGCAAGCTGCACGTCGATACGGCCGCCGCCGTTGTCTCGGGCATCGCCCGTGGCTGCGAACTGGCCGGCTGCGCCCTCATCGGTGGCGAAACGGCCGAAATGCCGGACATGTACCCGCCGGGCGAGTACGACCTGGCCGGCTTCACCGTCGGCGCGGTCGAGAAGTCGGCCATGAACGACGGTTCGAAGATCGTCGCCGGCGACGTCATCCTGGGCGTGGATTCCTCCGGCCCGCACTCCAACGGCTACTCGCTCATCCGCCGCATCCTCGAGCGTGCCGGTTCGCCGCTGGACAGCGATATCGGCGGCGTGAAGCTGGTCGATGCCCTGATGGCCCCGACCACCATCTACGTGAAGCCGATCCTCGACCTGCTGTCGAAGGTCGACGTCCACGGCATGGCCCACATCACCGGTGGCGGCCTGAAGGAAAACATCATCCGCGTGGTGCCGGACGGCCTCGGCCTGTCCATCGACGCCAGCTCGTGGGAACTGCCGCCCGTGTTCCAGTGGCTGCAGCGCGAAGGCAACGTCGCCCGCGACGAGATGTGGCGCACCTTCAACTGCGGCATCGGCTTCACCGTGCTCATCTCGGCCGACCAGGTCGAAGCAACGCAGGCCGTGCTGAACGGCCATGGCCTTGCCTCGCGGGTCATCGGCACGGTCGTCGCCGCCTCGGGCGACGAGCGCGTCCATATCGCCTGAGTCCGCACGTGGATCGTCCCCTGCGCGTCGCCGCGCTCGCCTCCGGGCGCGGCAGCAACCTCGCCGCGCTCATCGCCGCGCGGTTGCCGGTCGAGTTCGTGCTGGTCGGCAGCGACAAGGCCAAGGCCGGCGCGCTGACCGTCGCCGCCGAGGCCGGCATCCCGACCGTGCATGTGAGCCCCCGCGATTTCGCGGATCGCGTCAGCTTCGATCGCGCCTTGTTCGGCAAGGTCGCCGAGGCGAAGCCCGACCTGCTCGTGCTGGCGGGCTACATGCGCATCATCGACGCGAGCGTGGTGGCCGACTGGGAAGGCCGGGCGATCAATATCCACCCGTCGCTGCTGCCGAAGTACCGGGGTCTGCATACCCATCGCCAATGCCTCGACGCTGGCGACACGGAACATGGCGCCAGCGTGCATTTCGTCACCGCCGAGCTGGACGGCGGCCCGGTGATCGCGCAGGCGCGTATTCCGGTGATGCCAGGGGATACCGAGGACGCCCTGGCCGAGCGGCTCCTGGTCGAAGAGCACCGATTGCTTCCTGCCGTCGTGAAGGCCATCGCTTCGGGCCGACTGGGCTGGTCGAACGGCCCCACCTTCGACAATCAATCCCTATCCAGCCCCCTGTCGCTGCGCACGCTGTTGTAGGAGCGCGCTTGCGCGCGATGGGTGCTGGCGACAACGCCCGAATCAGACGGCATCGCGAACTGGGATCGCGCGCAAGCGCGCTCCTACACGACCCCGGCGAGGGAAGCGTCGACCGGCGTTCAGACGATGTGGCTATATTGAGCCCATGAAGACGCCCACCCTCCTCCGTGCCGGCCTCGCGCTGGCTCTCGCCCTGCCCGTCGCCGCGTTTGCCGCCGATGTGCCGCAGTCCTTCACCGCCACCTATCACGTGCTCCAGGGCGGCAGCCCGATGGGCGATGCCACGCTCACCCTGAAGCCGACCGCCAACGGCCAGTTCGAATACACCAACAAGGCCCAGGGCACGTCCGGCCTCGCCGCAGCGCTCGGGGCCAGCGTGTCGGAGACGTCGGTGTTCACCTGGTCGGGCAAGGTCCCGCAGGCCGTGTCTTATCGCTACGAAATGGCCTCGGCACTGAAGCCGAAAAGCCGTTCGCTGACGATCGAGGGCGGCAACGTGCAGGTGCAGGACAACAAGAAATCGTATAGCTATCCCGCCCAACCCGGCATGGTCGAGCGCAACACCCTGCCGCTCGCCCTTGGCGTGGCGCTGCGTGGTGGTGCGAAGGAAGCCAGCTTCCCGGTCGCCGTGAAACAGGCGGTGGAGCAGCAGGCGTTCAAGGTCGCCGGCAACGAGAAGGTGACGGTGCCAGCCGGCACGTTCGACGCCGTGCGCGTGGCGCGCGCCGATGGCGATGCGGGTTTCAGCGCGTGGTACGCGCCGACGAAGTATCCGGTGCCGGTGAAGCTCGCGCAGAGCGACGGCGGCGACCTGACCCTGGAACTGGTCAAGTTCGAAGGCCGATAAGTCAGGCGCTGTAGGAGCGCGCTTGCGCGCGATCGCGCGCAAGCGCGCTCCTACAGGTGAATCGCCAACCCGATAGACGATTCGCCAATCCGGAAGACAAATCGCCGAGCCGACAAGCGAATCGTCAGCCTGGAAGACACATCGTCAGCCAGGCAGGCGAATCACGAGTTCGAAAAACGAACCGTCAACCCGGCAAACGGCGGATGCGGGCGCCGAGCACGCCGAGCTTTTCTTCGATGTTCTCGTAGCCGCGATCGATGTGGTACACGCGATCGACCGTGGTGTCGCCTTCGGCGACCAGACCCGCGAGCACCAGGCACGCAGAGGCGCGCAGGTCGGTCGCCATGATCGGTGCGCCGCTCATCTTCGGCACGCCGGTGATGATGGCGGTATTGCCTTCCAGGCGGATGTCCGCGCCCAGGCGCTGCAGTTCCAGCGCATGCATGAAGCGGTTCTCGAACACCGTCTCGGTGATGACGCCCACGCCTTCGGCCACGCAGTTGAGCGCGGTGAACTGCGCCTGCATGTCGGTGGGGAACGCCGGATACGGCGCAGTCACGAGGTTCACCGCCTTCGGACGACGACCCTGCATGTCGAGTTCGATCCAGTCTTTGCCCGTGCTGATGTGCGCGCCGGCTTCTTCCAGCTTCTGCAGCACGGCGTCGAGCGTATCGGCACGCGCGCCGCGCGCACGAACCTTGCCGCCGGTCATCGCGGCGCCCACGAGGAAGGTGCCCGTCTCGATGCGGTCGGGCAGCACTTCGTAATGCGCGCCATGCAGGCGCTCGACACCTTCGATCACCAGCGTGGAGGTGCCGATGCCGTCGATCTTCGCGCCCATCGCCATGAGGCAGTGCGCCAGGTCGACCACTTCAGGTTCCTGCGCCGCGTTCTCGATGATGGTGGTGCCTTCGGCCAGCGTGGCGGCCATCAGGATGTTCTCGGTACCGGTGACGGTGACCATGTCCATGACGATGCGGGCGCCCTTCAGGCGGCCGGCCTTCGCCTTGATGTAGCCGTTCTCCACGACCACCTCGGCGCCCAGCGCCTGGAGACCGCGGATGTGCTGGTCGACCGGACGCGATCCGATGGCACAGCCACCGGGCAGCGAGACCTCAGCCTTGCCGTAGCGGGCCACCAGCGGGCCGAGCACGAGGATCGACGCACGCATGGTGCGGACCAGCTCGTACGGGGCGATGCAGGAGTTTTCCGGACGCGGGTCGATGTGCATCTTCATGCGGTCGTCGAGGACCACGCTGACGCCCATGCGGCCAAGCAGCTCGATGAAGGTGGTGACGTCGTGCAGGTGCGGGACGTTGCCGATGCTGACCGGCTCGTCGGCAAGCAGGCAGGAAGCGAGGATCGGCAGGACGGCGTTCTTCGCGCCAGAAATGCCGACCTCACCCTGGAGCGGCTGACCGCCGCTGATAAGGATCTTGGCCATGGAATGGGTTGCCTTGAAAGGAAAGACGTGACGGAAGTCGGGGGCGCGCTCAGCGGCGGCCGGCGGCTTCTTCCGGGGTGAGGGTCTTCAGGCCCAGGGCGTGGATGGCGCCGCCCATGAGGTCGCCAAGCGTGGCGTAGACGAGACGGTGGCGTGCCAGGGGCAGCTTGCCGGCGAACTGGTCCGAGATGACTTCGGCTTCGAAGTGGACGCCGTCGTCACCGCGCACGTCCACCCGGGCGCCGGGCAAGCCGGCTTCGATCAATGCCTGGATGCGGGCAGCGTCCATGGGTTCTCCGGTAAGGGGGTCGCTGCGGCCGGGCGGAGGTTCCGAAACGGAGCCTGAATCGCCGGTCGATGGCAGCGACGATAAAATGAGAATATGTAATGGTAATGGAAATCCGGTGTCGCAGAAATGGACATCCCGGGTTCGCCGCCCCGACCCGGACCCCAGAGGCCGCATGAACGCCCGTACCGCTCCGCACGCCGATCAGCCCCTCGTGAACGCCGATACCGTCGTCCGCAGCGCACGCACCGTCATCGCCACCGAGGCCGCGGCCATTCGGGCGCTCGAGGCCCGCGTGGACGCCGCGTTCGTCACCGCCTGCCAGATGATCCTGCAATGCAAGGGTCGCGTAGTCGTGTCCGGCATGGGCAAGTCGGGCCATATCGCCCGCAAGGTGGCCGCCACCCTCGCCTCCACCGGCACGCCGTCGTTCTTCGTGCACCCGGGAGAAGCCAGCCACGGCGACCTGGGCATGATCCAGCCGGACGACATCCTGCTGGCCATTTCCTATTCGGGCGAAACCGACGAACTGCTCTTCATCCTGCCCGCTATCAAGCGCCAGGGCATTCCGCTGATCTCCATCACCGGCAACCCGAAGTCCTCCCTGGCCAACCAGGCCGAGGTGAACCTCGACGCCAACGTGACCTGCGAGGCCTGCCCGCACGGCCTCGCGCCCACGGCGAGCACCACCGCCGCGCTGGTCATGGGCGATGCCCTGGCCGTGGCGCTGCTGGAAGCCCGGGGCTTCACCTCCGACGACTTCGCCCGCTCGCACCCGGCCGGCAGCCTCGGTCGCCGCCTGCTCCTGCGCATCTCCGACGTCATGCACTCGGGCGCCGACGTGCCGCGCGTATCGCTGGGTGCCTCGCTGAGCGAGGCGCTGGTCGAAATGACCCGCAAGCACCTGGGCATGACCGCCGTGGTGGATGCCGAGGACCGCCTGCTGGGTGTGTTCACCGACGGCGACCTGCGTCGCGCCCTCGACGACGAAGGCGTGGACCTGCGCGGTGCCACGGTGGCCCAGCTCATGACCCGCGGCCCGAAGACCATCGGTCCCGACAAGCTCGCCGGCGAAGCCGCCCAGGTCATGGAGCGCCATGGCATCCACTCGCTGCTTGTCGCCGACGATGACGGCCGCGTGGTCGGCGCCCTGAACATCCACGACCTGCTGCGCGCCCGCGTCGTCTGACGCCCTCGCGGCGCCGGCTCCCCGTCCCCTTATTCTTCCGACCATGGCCTATACCCACTACACCCCGATTCCCGCCGATGTCGCCGAACGCGCCGCCCGTGTGCGCGTGGCGGTCTTCGACGTGGACGGCACCCTCACCGACGGCCGCCTCTGGTACGCCGAGGACGGCCGCGAGACGAAGGTCTTCCACGTCCATGACGGCCTCGGCCTGAAGCGCCTCCAGGAAAATGGGGTCAAGGTCGCCATCATCACCGCCCGGATCAGCCACCCGGTGTCGCTGCGTGCCGAGGAACTCGGCATCCAGCACGTCTACCAGGGGCAAAAGGACAAGCGCGCCTGCCTCAAGGAACTGCTCGACGCCCTGCGGCTGACGCCCGAGCAGGCCGCCTTCGTGGGCGACGACCTGCCCGACCTGCCCGCCATGGGCATCGCCGGCCTGGCGGTCGCCACCGCCAACGCCCACCCCTGGGTGGCCGAGCGCGCCCACTGGCGTACGCGCCTGTCCGGCGGCTACGGCGCCGCCCGCGAGGTGGCCGACATGATCCTCGCCGCGCAGGGCAAGGCCGAAGCCGAGCGGGATCGCTGGCTGTGAGCGTGCTCAATTTCTTCAAGGACCGCAGCACTGCAGGCATGGCCGGCATCCTGGCCGTCGCCCTCGGCGCGAGTGTCCTGCTGTATTACTGGGTCGCCCCCGAGAAGAAAGTGCAGGATTTCATCGGGCCGCCGCGCTCGGGGTATGTCCTCACCAACTTCCACCTCGACTCCTTCAACGAGGAAGGCAAGAACGCCTTCACCCTGATCGCGCCCCACCTGGAGCGCCGCGAAGGCGACGATTCGCTCTACATCAATGCGCCGGACTTCGTGCTGCCGTCGGTCAAGGAACCGACCGCGCCGCCGTGGAAGGGCCATTCCGAATACGGCTGGGTCAACAAGGACGGCACCCTGCTCAAGTTGCAGGGCAAGGTCCACATGGACCGCATCGCCTTCGAGACCAACCCGCCCGCCAGCATCGACACCTCCGAGGTCACCGCGTGGCCGAAGGAGAACCGCCTGGAAACCGCCGAGGCGGCGCGTATCGTGCAGGGAACCTCTACAATGGACGGCGTCGGCATGCGCGCCAACCTCGATACCAAGCATTTGGAGCTACTCGATGCAGTCCACACCGTCTACATGCCGCGCAAGCGCTAAGGTTGTCCTCGCGACGCTCGGCGTGGCGCTCCTGGCGAGCGGCACCGTCGTCGCCAAGCAGTCCGACCGCCAGCAGCCGATCAACGTCACCTCGACCTCGTTCGACGGCACGCAGCAGCAGCCCAACGGCAAGACGCCCGGCCACGTGATCTGGACCGGCAAGGTCGTGCTCACGCAGGGCACCCTGACGGTCACCGGCAACAAGGCCACCGGCTACCTCGACGGTGACAACCAGCTCACCCGCGTGGTCGTGGACGGCAACGCCACCATGAAGCAGCAGGACGAACAAAACCTGTGGATGCGCGGCAACGCCGACAACATCGACTACACGCCCGACAACGGCGATGCGAAGAACAGCTCCAGCGGCGTTGCCGTGCTCACGGGCCACGCCCACGTCGAAAAGGAAGTCGATCCGGCCGATCGCAAGAAGCTCAACCAGAGCAACGGCGACAAGCTCACGTACAACACCACCTCCAGCACGATGACCGGCGAAAGCAACGGCTCGGCTCCCGTGCACATGATCTTCCAGCCGAAGCAGCAGCCGGCCGCCGCCCCTGGCGCCGCTCCCGCCAAGCCCGCCACGCCGCCGGCCGCGCCGGCGCCCCAGACGAAGAAGCCCTGACACGATGCTTTCAGCCCAAGGCCTGCAAAAGCGCTTCCGTGCGCGCCAGGTGGTCCGCGATTTCGCCTTCTCCATCCGCGAAGGCGAAGTGGTGGGCCTGCTCGGCCCCAACGGCGCGGGCAAGACCACCTGCTTCTACATGGTGGTAGGCCTGATCCAGGCGGACGGTGGCGAAATCAAGCTCGACCAACAGGACATCACGGGCCTGCCCATGCACGCGCGCGCCAAGCTCGGCATTGGTTACCTGCCGCAGGAAGCCTCGGTGTTCCGTCGCCTGAGCGTCGCCGACAACATCCTGGCGGTGCTCGAACTGCGCGAAGGCATGACGCAGAAGCAGCGCGAAGACGAACTGGAAAGCCTGCTCGACGAACTCAAGATCACGCACATCGCCGAACAGAAGGGCATCAGCCTTTCCGGTGGCGAGCGCCGTCGTGTCGAGATCGCCCGTGCGCTGGCCGCGCGTCCGCGCTACATGCTGCTCGACGAACCCTTCGCGGGCGTCGACCCCATCTCCGTCGGCGAGATCCAGCGCATCGTGCGCCACCTCAAGGAGCGTGGCATCGGCGTGCTCATCACCGATCACAACGTGCGCGAGACGCTGGGCATCTGCGACCGTGCCTACATCCTCAACGACGGCGTGGTGCTGTCGCGCGGTACGCCCCAACACATCCTTGCCGACGAAAAGGTTCGCGAGGTGTACCTGGGACGTGAATTCCGCATCTGATCCGACGCGTTTCCGGCCGGAATGCCCGTTCTTGCCGAATGCTGGCCGGGGGGCACGCAAGGGGTTACGATGGTTCCGGCACCCTGATCAACGCAAGGCATGAAACCCGGACTTCAGTTTCGCCTCCATCAGCAGCTCACGCTGACACCGCAGTTGCAACAGGCCATCCGCCTGCTGCAACTGTCGCAGCTTGAGCTCGAGGCCGAACTCCGCCAGATCGCGGAAGGCAACCCCCTGCTCGAGTTCGCCGAGGACGCCGAGCCCGAACCCGAACCCGCCGCCGAGGAAGGTTTCCAGGCGAACGAATTCACCCATCGCGACGAGGCGCCCGCCAAGGCCGCGAAGGACGACGATTCTGCCGCCCCGCCCTCGGACGAACACACCCCCGAATGGGGCGACGACGACCGCTTCCATGGCGAAGCCAGCGACTACGCTGGCGCCTCGTCGCGTGCCAGCGGCGGCGACGAGGATGGCTTCGAACCGCAGAACGCGGCACCGGAAAGCCTCCAGCAACACCTGTCATGGCAGCTGAATCTGTCGCAGTTCTCACCGCGTGAGCACGCGATCGCGACCGCGATCATCCACGCGCTCGACGAAGACGGCTACCTGCGTGATGGCGTCGACGCCGTGCAGGCCGCCCTTCCCGCCGAACTGGGCGCGAACGCCGAGGAAATCGAAGCCGCACGCCAGCGTGTGCAGCGCTTCGATCCCACCGGTATCGCCAGCCTCGACCTGCGCGACTGCCTGTTCTGCCAGCTGTCACAGTTCAGCGACGATACCCCGCATCGCGATCTCGCCATGCGCATCGTCAACGAAGAGCTTGAGCTACTGGCGCGCAACGACATCACGAAGATCGCCCGCAAGCTCAAGGCCACGGAAGACGAGGCTGCCACTGCCGCCGCATTGATCCGCTCGCTCGATCCGCGCCCCGGCGCCGCGCTCGATGCCACGCCGGTCGAGTACGTGGCGCCCGATGTCTACGCCCGCCGTGAGAACGGTCGCTGGCAGGTCAGCCTCAATGCCGACGCGCAGCCGCGCCTGGGCCTCAACCAGCATTACTGCGACCTCATCGCGCGTGCACGCGGCGACGACGCCACGTGGATGAAAGGCCAGTTGCAGGAAGCCCGCTGGCTGCTGAAGAGCCTGCAATCGCGCGCCGAAACGCTCACCAAGGTCGCCGAGGTCATCGTCCGCCGGCAGAGCGCCTTCCTCGACTACGGCCCCGAGGCCATGCACCCGCTGGTGCTGCGCGAGGTGGCCGAGGAAGTGGGCATGCATGAATCCACCATCTCGCGCGTCACCACGCGCAAGTACATGCATACGCCGCGCGGCACATTCGAACTGAAGCATTTCTTCTCCAGCGGCGTGGCCACGGAGGACGGCGGCAGCGCGTCCGCCACGGCCATCCAGGCCATGCTGCGCAAGCTCATCGGTGGGGAGGACCCACGTAAGCCCTTGTCCGACCAGTCCCTGGCCGAGGAACTGCAGCGCCGCGGCATCCAGGTCGCGCGGCGCACCGTTGCCAAGTACCGTGAGGCGCTTCGCATTCCCAGCTCAAGCGAACGCGTCCGCGCGGGTTGAACCGGCGCGGGGAACCCCCAGAGAGGTAACAGGTCCTACCGAAAAGATGCTTTCAAGGGATGGCACTCCGCCATTCCGATCTCGCTGCCCCAGGGGCGGCAACCTCAGCAAGAAGGAGGCGTCATGCAAATCCAGATCAGCGGCCAGCACATCCAGGTCACCCCCGCCCTCCGCGAACGCGTGGAGCAGCAAATCGGCCGCTTCGAACGCCTTTTCGACAACATCACCGGACTAGACGTCGTCCTCTCCGTGGACAAGGCCGAGCACAAGGCCGGTGGCACCCTGCACTGTTCGGGCACCCGGCTGCATGCCGAGGGTCACGCCCGCCTCCAGGACGGCACGATCAGCGATCGCATGTACGCCGCCATCGACGAGATGATCACCAAGCTCGCCGAACAGCTGAAAAAGCATAAGGAAAAGCTCAAGGATCACCACAACGCCGAGGGTCGCGAGGCCCGCGAGGCCAGCGCGGCCGGCTGATCGGCCCCTTCCGGGCCCGCCCGCGGTACCCCCGGGCGGACCCGCAGCACGCTTGATGGCACAATAGGCAGGCCGGCGCCCATGCGCCGGCTTCGTCTTCCTGATGGAACCATCGCGTGGAACGGCTCACCGCCAGACAACTCTTCGACGGAGTACACGAGCGCATGGCGCTGCGCTGGGCCGCCGGCATGCGCGGCGAGTCGCGCGTCCTGGAGCCCAACGCCAAGCAGAGCCGGCGTCCGTCGCTGGTCGGCTACCTCAACGTGATCTACCCCAACAAGGTGCAGATCATCGGTACCGAGGAGCTGAACTACCTCGACAGCCTGGACTCCCGCCAGCGCTGGGAAGCCATCCACAAGATCGCCGCCTACCAGCCCGCCGCGCTCATCGTCACGAAGGACCAGTCCGTTCCTTCCGACCTGCGCGAGGTCGCCGAGGAAACCGACACTCCGTTGTGGCAGAGCACCAAGCGCGGCCATGAGCTGCTGACCTACCTGCAATACCACCTCGCCCGCACGCTCGCCCCGCGCATCACGCTGCACGGCATGTTCCTCGAGGTGTTCTCCATCGGCGTGCTCATCACCGGCGAGCCGGGTTCGGGCAAGAGCGAACTGGCGCTGGAACTGATCAGCCGCGGCCATCGCCTGGTCGCCGACGACGCCACCGAATTCACTCTGATCGCCCCCGACGTCATCGACGGCGCCTGCCCCGAGCTGTTGCAAGACTTGCTCGAAGTACGCGGCCTGGGCGTGCTCAACATCCGCGAGATGTTCGGCCACACGGCGGTCAAGCCATCGAAGTACCTGCGCCTGGTGATCCACCTGAAGCCGCTGCGCAACGGCGAAGAAACCGACGCCATGACCCGCCTCACCGGCGATGTCAGCCGGCGTAACGTCCTCGATGTGGACGTGTCCAAGATCACCATCCCCGTCGCCCCCGGCCGCAACCTCGCGGTGCTGGTCGAGGCCGCCGTCCGCAACCATGTGCTCAAGAGCAAGGGCATCGACCCGGCACAAACCTTTATCGACAGGCAGGCGCACCAGATGCGCCGCTTCTCGCCCTGGTGACCTGACGTGAATGATGTCGTGATGCAACCTATCGTCGAACCCGACGCCATCCACCTCGTGGTGCTCACCGGCATGTCCGGGGGCGGCAAGACCGTCGCCCTGCGCGCGCTGGAAGACCTCGAGTTCTACTGCGTCGACAACATGCCCGCCGAGCTGATTCCCCAGCTGGTGGCTGCCGTCAGCCAGGGCGAACATGGCCCGCGCCGGCGCATCGCCGTGGGCGTGGACGTGCGCAACCGTCGCGTCGACCTGCAACGCATGCCCCACGTGCTGTCCGAGCTGTCCACGCTTGGCGTGCACGTGCACCTGATCTTCCTCGACAGCCGCGACGACGTGCTGATCAAGCGCTACTCGGAAACCCGGCGCCGCCATCCGCTGGCCGCCGAGCGCCTGTCGCTGGCCGACTCCATCGCCGAGGAGCGCCGCCTGCTGCGCCCACTGGTCTCCATCGCCGAAAAGGTGATCGACTCCAGTGACCTCAACGTGCACCAGTTGCGCCGCCTGTTCGCCACCGGCTACGCCGCCGCCAGCGACGGCACCACCCTGCTGTTCGAATCCTTTGCCTACCGCCGCGGCCTGCCGCCGGATGCCGACTTCGTCTTCGACGCCCGCTGCCTGCCCAATCCCCACTGGGACCCGCGCCTGCGGCCGTTCTCGGGCAAGGACCTGCCAGTGCGCGAATTCCTCGACGCCAATCCGCTGGTAGGCGAGTACTATGACGACGTCGCCCGCTGGCTGGACACCTGGTTGCCGCGCTTCGAGGGCGACGACCGCAGTTACGTCACGGTCTCGATCGGATGTACGGGCGGGCGCCACCGCTCGGTGTACCTGGTGGAGCGGCTGGCCCGGCATTTCCGTTCCGAACGCGGCAACGTACTGACTTTCCATCGCGAGCTAGAGTGACCATGACCCAGCCCCAGTTACAGCGAGCATCCGGGCGATGAGCGTCGGCGTCCTCCTCATGACCCATGAAGCGGTCGGCAAGGCCCTGATTTCGGCCGCCCACCACGTCATGCCCAAACTGCCCCTCTCGGTCGACGCCGTCGAGGTGCCGCCCAGTGCCGATCCGGACGTGATGCGCGGTCTCACCGCCAAGCACGCTCGCGATCTGGACACCGGCGAAGGTGTGCTGGTGCTGGCCGACCTCTACGGCGCCACGCCCTGCAACATCGGCCTTTCCCTTGGCGAACTGGGGGTTCGCCTGCGCTGCGTCTCCGGGCTCAACCTGCCCATGCTGCTGCGCGTCCTCAACTATTCGGAAAAATCGCTGCCCGAACTGGCCGAGATCGCGGCCACCGGCGGTCGCGGGGGGATCTTCATCGATCATGCTTGAACAGGACATCACGGTTTCCAACCGCCTGGGCCTCCACGCCCGCGCCTCCGCCAAGCTCGTCCAGCTCGTCTCCGGCTTCAAGTCGACGGTGCACCTCATCAGCAAGGGACGCGAAGTCAACGCGCAGAGCATCATGGGCGTCATGATGCTGGCCGCCGGACTCGGCACCCCGCTGGTCATCCGTGCCGAGGGGGCGGATGAAGAAGCCGCCCTCGCCGCCGTCGTGAAGCTGTTCAACGACAAGTTCGACGAAGGCCAGTGACCATGCACCACGCCATTCCCGAGAGGCCTTCATGAGACATGTGCTGACCGGTACGCAAGCCGCACGAGGCATGGCCCTCGGACGGGCGCGTCTGGTCCAGCCGAGCATCTTCGCGGTCGACACGAGGATGCTCGACGAGGCCGAGGTCGGCCCCGAGATCGAACGCCTGCACAAGGCCATCGACACCGCCCGCACCGAGCTGCATGAACTACGCGGCAAATTGCACGGCGCCCTCGCCCGCGAAGTGGGCGACTTCATCGACGCGCACAGCCTGCTGCTCAATGATGAGGAATTGCTTCGCGGCCTCGACGAACTGGTTGCGGTAGGCCACTACACCGCCAGCGCGGCCTTGAAGATGCAGCGTGATCGCCTCGCCGCCGTCTTCGACGCGATGAACGATCCCTACCTGAAGAGTCGCGGCGAGGACATCGATCAGGTCATCGGTCGCGTCATGTCCGCCTTGCAGCAACAGTCCAGTCGCGAGGAACGCAAGATCGCCTCGCGCGTCGGCGAGATCGTGGTGAGCGACACCGTCGCCCCCGCCGACCTTGCCAGCATGGCCGGACAGGGCCTGCTCGGCGTCATCGGCAGTGCCGGCAGTGTCTATTCGCACAGCGCCATCCTCGCCCGCAGCTTCAACCTGCCGATGCTCGTCGGCACGAAGGACGCCCTGGCCACGATCAACGACGACGACCTCGTACTGATCGATGGCGAGCACGGCGAAGTCATCGTCCATCCGACGGCGCAGGACCTCACCCGTTACCGCCAGTGGCAGCGTCAGGCCGCCGCCGAGGGCCGTCGACTGGCCGCCCTCGCTTCCGCGTCCACGCTCACCCGCGACGGCGCACATATCCGCCTTTACGCAAACGCCGAACTGCCGAGCGACATCACGCTAGCCCGTGCGCGCGGCGCCGATGGCGTGGGCCTGTACCGTTCCGAATTTCTGTTCCTCCGCCAGCGCGGCCTGCCTTCCGAAGAAGAACAGTTCGTGGCCTACCGCGACCTGGTCCTCGGCATGGGCGGCCAGCCGGTCACCATCCGCACGCTCGACCTCGGCGCCGACAAGGCCGACGCGGCGGGCCTCGCCATCCGTGGTGAGGACAACCCGGCGCTGGGCGTGCGTGGTATCCGCCTGTCGCTGCGTTATGCCGACATCTTCAGCGTGCAGTTGCGCGCGATCCTGCGTGCGGCCTGTTACGGCCCGGTGCGCGTGCTCATTCCGATGGTCACGCACGTCGGCGAACTGATCGCCGTGCGCACGCTGATCAAGAAGGCGCGCGAAACGCTGGCGACGCAGGGCCAGGAGCTGCCGGAGCGCCTCGACATCGGCGCGATGATCGAAGTACCCGCCGCGGCGATCGGCATTGGCCCGATTCTCGAAAAGGCTGACTTCCTCGCCATCGGCACCAACGATCTCGCACAGTACGTGCTGGCCGCCGACCGCAACAACGACGCGCTGGAAGGCATCTACGATCCGTTGCAGCCGGCGTTCCTGCGTCTTATCGCGCATGTGATCGCCGCAGGTCGCCGGGCGAAGAAGCCGGTGAGCCTGTGTGGCGAAATTGCGGGCGATACGCAGTTCACCGCCCTCCTCCTGGCCATGGGCCTGGAGGAATTCAGCATGCATCCGGGGCAGTTGCTCCAGGTGCGCGACCGCCTTGCCTCGCTCGACTGCAAGGCGTTGCGTCGTGCGGCACCGAGACTGTTCCGTGCGTATACGCGTGATGACGTGGAGGCGCGGTTGCTTGAGGTGGTGCAGGGGCAGGATGGGTGTCCGGATAGCCAGGTGGTGGGGCGGGGGTGAGGTTCGCTCTGCGCTTTGGGATCGGTTAACCGCGTTGCGGTTCGTGTTTTTTACGGCTTGCGCCGTACAGCCGCTTCGTAGGTTTGGCTCGCCTTCGGCATCGCGCGCGGCGCTCGGGCGTGGCGGGGGAGCCGTCGGGCCGCCGCCGGGGCGCGCCGGCTCCGCCGTCCCTCGGGAAAGGTTGGCCGCTGCGCGGCCCGTGTTTTATGGCTTCGCCCCTTCGGGCTCGGGCAGGTGGTCGAGGTTCCTCGACTCGGCATCCTGCCTCGGCGAGGAATGGCGGTCTTCCTGACCGCCACCGCTGCGCGGCCTTTTTCGCCCACCTACCCTCGGCTCCTCAAGTCGCGCCCCGGCGGCGGCCCGACGGCTCTCCGGACGGTGCGGCACCCTGGCCCGCTATCGCGGAACCACTGTAGGAGCGCGCTAGCGCGCGATCCGCGGCAGCGGCAATCTGGCCCGCTACGCGGGATCGCGTGCAAGCACGCTCCTACACGGGCTCTCGCGTTACCCACTCGTCGTCGCAACCCGCCGTTCTTCTGTAGGAGCGCGCTTGCGCGCGATGGGTGCTCGCGGCAACCTGGCATCGCGCGCAAGCGCGCTCCTACAGTTCGGGTTCCCGAGAAATGAACCACATCCAGATCGCGCCCAGCGTCGAGCCGATCAGCAAGGCGCCGGAGAATTCCAGCCAGTTATCCGGCCATTCGTATTGGTGGGGACGTAGATCATAGCGACCGGCGAAACTGCCTAACGCGAAGGCCGCGACGATAAAGGCGATCAAGGAAATCC
>NZ_WNDO01000010.1 GCF_009912395.1 Luteibacter sp.
TGCCTGCTGCCTGAACTCCAGGCTGAACTCCTGCCCCTTTCTGCCTGCCTTGCTCTTGGTCATCGTCCACCTCCTATTGCGATAGTTAATCGCTTATAGGGGTGTCCGTGAAACGGGGGCAAGATCACATGACCTTGAGCGTGCCGTCCATGGGGGCGGCGTAGTAGCTGTACGGGACGGCCAGCGGAATCTCCGTGGCCTTGTCGTCATACCGGTTCACCGGTTTCCACGAACCACCGAAATCCTTGGCAGGCGGCGTTCCGCAACCGACAAGAGCGAGGCATAGCACCAAGGCAGTGCCAATTTTGCGCAGGGCAGGAAGGTTTGTTTTCACTTTTGGCTCGTAATTCGCTGAAAGACAAGGTCTTTCTGATTACGGGTTGCGGCGTCGGTCCATCGACGGACACCGGTTTCCACCCGGTACGGCTCGACTGCTATCCGGCACGAAAACGTTCACGCACGCGAATGGGCGCGCAGCGAACGCTGTCGAAAACATAAAACGGGCACGCGCCTGCGGTCAGGCAGGGCGCGGCCCTTCGATGATGTTCACGGGCCACCATGACCCGTCCCATCCGCTTGCTATCCATACAACTTCCAACTCCTGGCGACCCTGGTCGCTCTTCTCCACTTGGTGTCATCGGAGGGGCCGCCGATCCGGGGAGCCGGCCTGTCGAGGACAGTGGCTCGTCGAAAAACCCGACGATCGGTGGCGCAATTCCCCCAGCGGACTCAATCCGCGCCAAAAAAATAACTCATCATTCATGATTTGGCTAGAGCGGAAATTTTCCATGTTCGTGATTGATTTCACAGAATAAAGACGTGAAACATGCCTCGTCATTTATATGACAGCAAACGCTTGCACATTGGACCACCTGTCGAAAGACGGAACTTTGACAGTCGCGTTTTCCCACGATGACAGTGCCGCGATAGACGACGGATAGGGCACGCGCTGCGATGAGCATTGCCTCGCCGACCGCGTATCCACCCGGTGTTCAGCAGCATCGCCATGGATGTTCAAATAGACGTCTAAACGCCTTTTTGCGCGGTGCCTGCGCAGCGTTGCCCAGTAGATCGATGCGTGGCGTCCCGCGTGTTCCATGATAGAAATCCCTCCTGTTCGAGGGGGATTTTTCGGGTGCCGAACATACGCTTGCGCATGGCTTTCGTAACGTGTCCAGGTAAGTCTGGCCGTCACGGCATGGTTGCGTTAGTCGGTGTCGCCCTTTGGCGGTCTGTGACCGTGTTCCCCCTGTTGCGTGAATGAAACAGGGCGGCGCGTGTAGGCCGCGTCACGACGATCGTCGGAGGATGTGGCCGGAACCGTCCCGGCGAGGATACCCCTGGAGATGGATAGGGCTGCTTGGCGCGGCGGCACTGGAATGGGCAGGGAGGGGCCGCATATCGGCTTGGCGCACCCCCTTGGAGGGGTGTAGAACGTGCCGATTCCGCTTTGCATTCGAAGGTGCCAATTCATGTCCGCTACGCTCGCCCCGTCCGATTCCGAGCTCATGAGCCTTGCCGAGGAGGTGGCTCGGGCTGCCCTGGAGCACCGGGTGATGGTCGCCACGGCGGAGTCCTGCACGGGCGGCTGGATCGCCAAGTCGCTGACTGACCTGGCGGGCAGCTCGGCCTGGTTCGAGGCCGGCGTCGTTACCTATAGCTATAGCGCCAAGGAATCGCTGCTCGGCGTGAATCCCCGAACCCTGGAGCGCACCGGCGCGGTAAGCGAGGAGACCGTGCTGGAGATGGTCTCGGGCGCGGTGGCCCGGTATGGCGCGGGTGTGGCCGTGGCGGTGACCGGCATTGCCGGGCCGTCGGGCGGCACGACGGACAAGCCCGTGGGTACGGTCTGGATCGGCTGGAAGCGCCGCGGGGGCTATGCCCACGCCACCCTTCACCATTTCGCGGGCGACCGCGAGGCGGTGCGGCGGCAGACCGTGGCCGCCGCGCTTGCTGGAATGGTCGAGGAACTGAAGAAGGCTTGACCGCTATGGCACACTTGGGGATTGCGGATCGCAGTCCCTGAGACCACGGTCGGGCAACATACCAACACTACTAGACGAGACCGGAACCACGATGGACGACAACAAGCGCAAGGCGCTGGCCAGTGCCCTTGGCCAGATCGAGAAGCAGTTCGGTAAGGGCGCCGTCATGCGCCTCGGCGACCGCGTGGACGACCAGATCGACACCGTCTCCACCGGCTCGCTCGGCCTCGATATCGCCCTTGGCATCGGCGGCCTGCCGCGCGGCCGTATCGTCGAGATCTACGGCCCGGAATCGTCCGGCAAGACCACGCTCACCCTGCAGGCCATCGCCTCCTGCCAGCGTTCGGGTGGCACGGCCGCGTTCGTCGACGCCGAGCACGCGCTGGATCCTTCGTACGCCGAAAAGCTGGGCGTGAACGTCGCCGACCTGCTGGTCAGCCAGCCGGACACCGGTGAGCAGGCCCTGGAAATCGCCGACATGCTCGTGCGCTCCGGCGCAGTCGACATGGTGGTGGTCGACTCGGTCGCCGCCCTGACGCCCAAGGCGGAAATCGAGGGTGAAATGGGCGACTCGCACGTAGGCCTGCATGCCCGCCTGATGAGCCAGGCCCTGCGCAAGCTCACGGCCAACATCAAGAAGTCGAACTGCCTGGTCATCTTCATCAACCAGATCCGCATGAAGATCGGCGTGATGTTCGGCAGCCCGGAAACCACCACCGGCGGCAACGCGCTGAAGTTCTACGCCTCGGTGCGCCTGGATATCCGCCGCATTGGCGCGGTGAAGAAGGGTGAAGAGGTCATCGGTTCCGAAACTCGCGTGAAGGTCGTCAAGAACAAGGTGGCGCCGCCGTTCCGCCAGACCGAGTTCGAGATCCTCTATGGCGAGGGCACCTCGCGCGAAGGCGAGATCATCGAACTGGGCGTGCGGGAGAACCTCATCGACAAGTCGGGCGCCTGGTACAGCTACAAGGGTGACCGCATCGGCCAGGGCAAGGAAAACGTTCGCCAGTTCCTTCGCGACAACCCGGCCATCGCCAACGAAGTCGATGCCGAGTTGCGCGCTCGCCTGCTCGTGAAGCCTGGTAACGGCAACAACGCCTCGAACGACACCGAGCAGGATGAGGCCGAGGAAGCCTGACCGTAACGGCGGGGCGGGCGATGCCGGCAAGGCCGATCGCCCCTCCCGCAGCGCCTACGACAAGGCGCTGGGCCTGTTGGCCCGCCGTGAACACTCCCGCCGCGAACTCCGGCAGAAGCTGGAGCGGGGCGGTTTTGCGCGTGACGAAAGCACTGACACCGTGGAGAAGCTCGAGGGTCAGGGCTACCAGGACGACAGTCGTTTCGCGGAGTCCCTGCTGAGGAGTCGGGTGGGGCAGGGCTACGGGCCGGCCCGCATCCGGGCCGAATTGCGCAGCCAGGGCATCGCCGACCGGGAGGTCCGCGAATTACTGGAAAACGCGGACGTGGATTGGCAGGAACTGGCTGCCGACCAGCTTCGCCGACGCTACGGCGCGGGCACCTCCGACCTGTCCGAGCGGGCCCGTCGGGCGCAATTCCTCTTGCGTCGAGGCTTCGCGGCCGCCACAGTACGTGTTCTTACCCACGCCGATGCGGAAGACCCCGACGACGACTGAAGGCAACGAGCCTTGATTCCGGCCGGAGCGTCTCCGTGACACGCAGCTGCCAGCCACGATCGCTCATGAAAACCGCCGACATTCGTTCGACCTTCCTCGAATTCTTCCGTTCCAAGGACCACACCATCGTGCCGTCGGCATCGCTGGTGCCATCGAACGACCCCACGCTGCTGTTCACGAACTCGGGCATGGTCCCGTTCAAGAACGTGTTCCTGGGCAGCGAAAAGCCAGGTTACGTCCGCGCCGCCGACGTGCAGCGCTGCCTGCGGGCGGGCGGCAAGCACAACGATCTCGACCAGGTGGGCTACACCGCCCGCCACCACACCTTCTTCGAGATGCTGGGCAACTGGTCGTTCGGCGACTACTTCAAGCGCGATGCCATCGCCTACGCCTGGGAACTGCTCACCAAGGTCTACAAGCTGCCCTCGGAGCGCCTCTGGGTCACCGTGTACCACACGGACGACGAGGCCTTCGACATCTGGAACAAGCAGGTCGGTGTCCCGGCCGAGCGCATCATCCGCATTGGCGATAACAAGGGCGCCCCGTTCGCCTCCGACAATTTCTGGCAGATGGCCGATACCGGTCCGTGCGGTCCCTGCACGGAAATCTTCTACGACCACGGCGCGGACGTGGCTGGCGGTCCCCCGGGCTCGCCGGACGAAGACGGCGATCGCTACATCGAGATCTGGAACCTCGTGTTCATGCAGTTCGATCGCGCGCCCGACGGCACGCTCTCGCCGCTGCCGGCGCCGTGCGTCGACACGGGCATGGGCCTGGAGCGCCTGGCCGCTGTGCTGCAGCACGTGCATTCCAACTACGAGATCGACCTGTTCGCGCACCTCATTGGCGAGGCCTCGCGCCTGACCGGCACGCCCGACCTGTCCAACAAGTCGCTGCGCGTCATTGCCGACCACATCCGTGCGACGTCCTTCCTCATCGTCGACGGCGTGCTGCCGTCCAATGAAGGGCGTGGCTATGTGCTCCGTCGCATCATCCGTCGCGCGCTGCGCCATGGCTGGATGCTCGGCGTGCGTGGCGATTTCTTCTGGAAAATGGTGGCGCCGCTTGTCGAGGAGATGGGCGAGGCCTATCCGGAACTGGTCGCCAAGCGTGCCCTCGTTGAGCAGGCGCTCAAGACGGAAGAAGAGCGTTTCGGCGAGACGCTGGAGCACGGTATGCGCCTGTTCGACGATATCGCCTCGAAGTCGGGGCAGGTCATTCCCGGTGCCGATGCGTTCCGTCTCTACGACACCTACGGCTTTCCCGTGGACCTCACTGCCGACATCGCCCACGAGCGTGGCATGACGGTCGACATGGCGGGCTTCGAGCAGTCGATGGGCGAGCAGCGTGCCCGTGCGCGCGCCGCCAGCAATTTTGCCACCAAGGCGCAGTTGCCCGCCGAGGTGGCGAGCGTGCTCGCACCCACCATTTTCACCGGTTACGACGCGCTGGACCTCGCCGATGCACGCGTTGTCGCGATCGTGCGCGAGGGCAAGGCGGTGGATAGCCTTGCCGATGGCGAGGAAGGTTTCCTTCTGCTTGATCGCACGCCGTTCTATGCGGAGTCGGGTGGACAGGTTGGCGATACGGGCATGCTCCGTAACCCGTCGGGCGCGCTGGCCGTGCAGGACACCCAGAAGGTCGGTGGCGTGTTCTTCGCGCACTTCGGTGCCTGGCAGGGTTCCGCCGCGCTGAAGAAGGGTGACATCGTCACCGCGTCGGTGGATGCCGCACAGCGCCAGTCCACTGTGCTGAACCATTCGGCGACGCACCTGCTTCATGCCGCGCTGCGTACGGTGCTCGGCGAGCATGTCGCCCAGAAGGGCTCGCTGGTGGCGCCTGAGCGCCTGCGTTTCGATTTTTCGCACTTCAAGGCCTTGTCGGCCGAAGAGCTCGCGCAGATCGAGCGCATGGTCAACGATGAGATCCGTCGTAACGATCAGGCGGAAATTCACAACATGGGCTACGACGACGCGATCGAATTCGGTGCGATTGCGCTGTTCGGCGAAAAGTACGGTTCGGAAGTGCGCGTGCTGAAGATGGGCGACTTCTCCACCGAATTGTGCGGCGGTACGCACGTGTCGCGCACGGGCGACATCGGCCTGTTCAAAATTGTTTCGGAGTCGGGCGTCGCTGCCGGCGTGCGCCGTATCGAAGCGGTCACTGGTGCGGGTGCGATGGCACGCGTGGCCGATGAAGAGCGCATCCTCAACGAAGTGTCCGGCTTGCTCGCGGCCACTGGCGACGAAGTGGTCGAGAAGCTTCGCCAGCTGTTCGATCGGCAGAAGAAGCTCGAGCGCGAGATCGAATCCTTCAAGGCCAAGGCGGCCAGTTCGGCGTCCGCCGATCTCGCGACTTCGGCCGTCGACGTGGCCGGTATCAAGGTGGTCGCCGCGCGCCTGGAAGGGCTCGACGCCAAGTCGTTGCGCGACAGCCTCGACGCGCTCAAGCAGCAGCTCGGCGATTGCGCCGTGATCCTCGCTGGCGCGGCCGATGGTCGTGTCTCGCTGGTGGCCGGTGTCGGTGGTTCGGCCTTGGGGCGGATCAAGGCTGGCGACCTGGTCGCCGAGGTGGCCTCCAAGATTGACGGCAAGGGCGGCGGCCGCCCGGACATGGCCCAGGGCGGCGGCTTGGACGCCCCGGCCCTCCCGGGCATCCTGGGCGCCATTCCGGCTTGGGTGGAGGGCAAGCTTCGCTGAATCGTGAACCCCGTCGGACGCTGGTTGTCCATGTGACGACCGGCACCGGTCATCACGGTCGCGTGCGTTGCGCCAGCCGCTTCGGCTCAGCTAGTATCAGCCGAATGTCGAGAGCATCCTTCGGCATCGATCCGGCAAAGGGTCGACAGGCAGGACAGCTGGTCAGCGACAAACACAACTTATAAGCCGGGGAAGGCGGTTCGGCCTTCGATGGTCGAAACGTCGATCCATCGGCGACAAGCACTCGGGGTGAGTTGTCGTTGGTGGGGAAGCCAATACCTGATTTTATGGAGTATCAATCATGCTGATTCTGACCCGCCGGGTCGGTGAAACCCTGATGATCGGCGACGAGGTGACCGTCACCGTCCTGGGTGTGAAGGGTAACCAGGTCCGCATCGGTATCAATGCGCCGAAGAATGTTGCGGTTCACCGCGAAGAGATTTACCAGCGCATCAAGAACGAAGGCGACACCGGGGACCATTCCGGTAACGACCAATAAGGCTTTACGAGCCGGGCAAGGCCAAGTATCCTTGCTGGCTCGTTGAGTCGGTTGGATCGGCGAAACAATCCGGAGAGTTGCCCGAGAGGCCGAAGGGGCTCCCCTGCTAAGGGAGTATAGGGTCAAAAGCCTTATCGAGGGTTCGAATCCCTCACTCTCCGCCAGTTCAAGCAAAGCGCCCCCTTGTGGGGCGTTTTGCTTTTCTGCGTTCGTGCTTTTGGCACGTGCATGGAAATTGATTTCGGTCAGGGGTGCCGCGCGTCAATCGTCCTAGTCTGGTCGTTTTCTGGCGGGCACCACCCATGTCGACGGGATACGACGATCTCCAGGCCAGCTATGGCCGCTGTCTTCGTTCGCGCGGTTTCATCGAGCGCTTCTACGAAATCCTCCTGGCGCGCGATCCGGCCATTCCGCCGCTCTTCGAGCGCACCGATTTCCAGAAGCAGCATATGGCCCTGCGTCGAGGCATCAGTCTGGCCATCTGCTGGGCAGCGGGCGATGGCATGGCGAAACGCCCGATGGAAGAGATGGTGCGCGTGCATGCGCGAACGGGCAGGGCACCGGTGTCGCCTGTGTTCCACCAGCATTGGCTGGAAAGCCTGATGCTCGCGGTGAGCGAACGCGACGAGCAACTGACGCCGCAGCTGGAGCGTCGCTGGCGCGAGGCGATGGGAGTCGTGGTGGAGGTTTTCGTCGCGGCCTACTGAGCGCGACGATGCCGGACGCACATACAAAAACACCGGCCAGTGGCCGGTGTTTTCGTTGATTCATTGGTCGGGGAGACAGGATTCGAACCTGCGACTTCTACGTCCCGAACGTAGCGCTCTACCAGGCTGAGCTACACCCCGACGGGAGCCGCGTATATTAGCCATGATGTGGGTGGTTGGCAACAGGTCTTCGCATCTTTTTTACGCGAGGCCGCCAGAGCGCCCGGACGCCATCTGTTACTCTAACGGGCTGCCGCCTGGCGGCTCCCGTACAGCCTGTCCGAAGAGGAATTGCATGGCACTCACCCCGGCCCGCACCATGCCTGGTGTCCTCGAGCTTCTTCCGCTCGACCAGATCGCCTTCCAGCGCATGCTGGACACGATCCGCCGCAACTACGAGCGATTCGGCTTCCTGCCGGTCGAGACGCCGGTGATCGAGCATAGCGACGTGTTGCTGACCAAGACGGGTGGCGAGACCGAACGCCAGGTCTACTTCGTGCAGTCCACCGGTTCGCTCAATGCGGAAACGAAGAACGGCGTGCCCGAACTGGCGCTGCGTTTCGACCTCACGGTGCCCCTGGCGCGTTACGTCGCCGAACACGAACACGATCTCAGTTTCCCGTTCCGTCGCTACCAGATGCAGCGCGTCTATCGTGGCGAGCGTGCGCAGCGCGGTCGTTTCCGCGAGTTCTATCAGTGCGACATCGACGTCATCGGCAAGGACTCGCTCTCGGTGCGTTACGACGCCGAAATCCCGGCGGTGATCTACAGCGTGTTCCGCGAGCTGGACATTGGTGCCTTCACCATCCAGCTCAACAACCGCAAGCTGATGCGTGGTTACTTCGAGAACCTCGGCGTGACCGATCCGGAGCGGCAGATGCTGGTGCTGCGCGAGGTCGACAAGCTCGACAAGCGCGGGGCCGACTACGTGCGTGACACGCTCACGGGCGAGGCCTTTGGTCTCTCGGCCGAGGCGGCGGCGAAAATCCTCGAGTTCGTGCAGGTGCGTTCCACCTCCGTCGACGACGCCTTCGCCAAGCTCGATGCGCTCGGCAGCGGTTCAGAGGTTTTCGAGCAGGGCAGGGCGGAGCTGAAGGAAGTGCTGGCGCTGATCCGTGATTTCGGCGTGCCGGAAACCCACTTCGCGCTCAACCTGTCCATCGCGCGCGGCCTCGACTACTACACGGGCACGGTTTACGAGACCACGCTCAACGATCATCCGAGCATCGGTTCCATCTGCTCCGGCGGTCGCTACGAAAATCTCGCCGGCCAGTACACCAAGTCGCACCTGCCGGGCGTGGGCATCTCCATCGGCCTCACCCGCCTGTATTGGCAGCTGCGCGACGCCGGTCTGATCTCCACGGCGCAGAGCACGGTCGAAGTACTGGTGACGCAGATGGATCCGGCCCTTCTGCCGACTTACCTAGCCGTCGCCAGCGACTTGCGCGGCGCCGGCATCGCCACCGAAGTGGTGATGGAAAGCGGCAAGCTGGGCAAGCAGTTCAAGTACGCCGACCGCGCCGGCATCCGTTTCGTCGTCGTCATTGGCGAGGACGAGGTTGCCAAGGGCGTGGTCACGGTCAAGGACCTGCGCCGCGAGGACCAGTTCGAGGTGTCGCGCGCCGATCTGGTGAAGACGCTCCGCGTCGAACTGGCCCAGGCCGAAGTCGGTCGCTGACTTTCCCTTTCGCCCCCATTCCCCACGGGATTCTCCATGACGAACAGCATCCTCCTCGACGGTCGTAGCCTCACGCGCGCCCAGGTTGTCGCCATCGCCCGCCAGGGCGCTTCGATCCGGCTCGACGACGCGCAGCTGATCAAGGTCAAGCGCGCGGCGGACTTCCTTGCCGAGAAGGTGGGTGGCGGCGAGCCGATCTACGGTGTGACCACGGGCTTCGGCAGCAATGCCGACAAGCTGCTCGGCGCGCATCGCGTGCGCGACGAGCTGCCGGGCGGCAACCCGGAGGCCACCGAGGGCACGCTGCTCGAAGAACTTCAGCGAAACCTCATCATCACCCACGCGGTCTGCGTGGGTAAGCCGTTCGGCGTGGACGTGGTCCGCGCGATGCTGGCGATCCGCGTCAACACGTTGATGCGCGGTCATTCGGGTATCCGCGTGGAAACCCTGCGGGCGCTGGCCGAACTGCTCAATCGCGATGTCATCCCCGTGATCCCCGAGAAGGGCTCGGTGGGCGCCAGTGGCGATCTCGCGCCGCTGTCCCATCTGGCCATCGTGCTGCTGGGTGGTGGCGAAGCCTTCTATCACGGCGAGCGCATGACCGGCGCCCAGGCGCTGGCCAAGGCCGGCCTTGAGCCCGTGCGCCTGTCGTTCAAGGAGGGTCTGGCCCTCAACAACGGCACCACCCAGATGCTCGCGACCGGTGTGCTGGCCCTGGACACCATGGGCATGCTGATTCGCACGGCCGATCTCGCGGCGGCGATGACCCTGGACGCGTTCGCCGGCCGTACCGGCGCCTACGCGGAAGAAGTGCACGGCCTGCGCCCGCATCCGGGTCAGGTCGAGGCCGCACGCAACATCCGCGGCCTGCTCGAGGGCTCCACGCTCGCCGATATCGCCTACCACCTGGTGCCGCGCTTCCGTTCCTGGCTGTCCGATTCGTGGTCGGAGCCGGCGGACCAGGCCCATCGTTTCGATATCGGCTGGGATTGGGTTCCGGCCACCCAGCGTCATGGCAAGGAAGCGTTCTATGCGCGCTTCCTGCCGTTCAAGGGCGGCAAGAAGCACCAGCCGCAGGACGCCTACTGCCTGCGCTGCGCCCCGCAGGTGCATGGCGCGGTGCGCGACGCCTGGGAACAAGCCTGCCGCGTGTACGACATCGAGCTGAATGCGGTCACCGACAACCCGCTGGTGTTCCCGGATGCCGAGAACGCCGAGGTGATCGAGGACCAGGTGATCTCGGCCGGCCACTTCCACGGCATGCCGCTCGCGCTCGCCATGAGCTACGTGAAGGCGGCGATCCCGGTGCTGGCGTCCATCTCGGAGCGTCGCACGGCCAAGCTGGTGGATCCGGCCAACAACGATGGCCTGCCGGCCTTCCTCATCGGCAATGAGGATGCGACCGACTCCGGCTTCATGATCGTCCAGTACACCGCCGCCGCGCTGGTGAACGACCTCGCCACCCGTGCGCATCCGGCCTCCGTGTACTCGGTGCCGACCAGCGCCAATGCCGAAGACCATGTGTCCATGGGTGCCAACGAGGCCCGCCATGTTCTCGAAATGACCGAGGACCTGGGTCACGTGCTGGCCATGGAGCTGTACACCGCGGCCCAGGCGTTGGAATACCGTCAGGACATGCTCAACGCCGCCCGCACGCTCGCCCATCGGGGCGACTGGCAGGCGCTGGCCGCGAAGATCTCCGGTGCGCCGCGCAGCGATTCGCCGCATTACGCCCGCTTCGAGGAAGAAGTGCGCGCCCTGATGCAGGCCCTTGCCAGTGCGGACGACTTCCATGCCGGTCACGCGGTGCGCAAGGCGCTGGTCGCGTTGCGAGAGCATGTGGCCTTCATGCAGCGCGATCGCGCGATGGATGGCGATGTTCGCCTCGTCTGCGAGCTGGTGGCCTCCGGAAAGCTGGTCGCCTGACGATCGTCAGGACGGCATGTACGCCCCGACGGTCGCCTCGACCAGGGGCGTCCGGATGCCGAGCCGGCCGGGTACGCCGGCCAGGAACTGGTAGAGCTGGGCATCGTTGGAGATGCCCAGCTTGCCCATGGCCGAGCGTTTCTGCCGGCTGATCGTCTTGAAGCTGCGGCCCATGGCGGCCGCGATATCCAATAGCGAAAAGCCCTGCGCGAACGCGCGAAGCACCTCCACTTCGCGTGGGGACAGCCGTGCCTCCAGGTCGTCGCGCTGGTCCGCGCAATCGGCCTCGTGGAACAGGCGGCGCACGGCGGGGCTGAGATAGGAGCGCCCCACGTCCGCGGCGTGCACCGCCACGGGGATGTCCCTCAGGTTGGTCCGCTTGTCGAAGATGGCCGCCACGCCCATGTCGAGCAGAGTGCGCAGGATGGCCGGATTGTTGAGCATGGTGAGTACCACGACGCCGACATCGGGCCGCAGGCTGCGGATGCGCCGGATCATGGGCATGCCATCGGGGTGGCTACCCTCGGGCATGGAGAAATCCGTCACGACGACGTCGCAGGGGGCGTCGGTCACCACCCGGAGAAGGGCGTCGGTGTCGTAGGCGCGAGCGGTCACGACGTAGCGGTGGGACGTGAGGATGGCCTCGACGCCGGCCACGACGACGGGGTGGTCGTCCGCGATGATCACGGTGCTGGACATGAAAAGGGGCTCCCTGAGCGATATTCCCGCCATGGTGGCGAGCCCCCGCCGCCTCGGATATGGAAGAAAAGCGCAATCGCATGTCGGTGCTTGCCACGGCTCGGTTGTCCGCGTTACGATGAGTTATCGTATTAACGCGTTAGTACATTATGAAGCGTCGATCCCTCGATCCCGAAACCCCGTCCGACTCGGCTGAAACCAGCCTCTGCGAGGCCTTGCTGGGCCTGTCCTCCGTGGAGGAGATGCGGGCGTTCCTCCACGACCTCTGCACCCCGGCCGAGATCGAGGTGATGGTCGATCGCTGGCGTGTCGTGCCTCACCTGCTGGAGGGGCGGTCCTACCGGGAGATCCACGAGCGGACGGCGGTGAGCATCACCACGATCGGCCGCGTGGCCCGTTACCTCAACCAGGGCAACGGCGGCTACATGGCCGCCGCCGCCCGCCGCAACCTTGGAGGCGACGCATGAAGCCGCGCGACCGTTTGCGTATCGCCATGCAGAAGTCGGGGCGGTTGACCGACCCCGCTCAGGAACTGCTCGCCCGCTGCGGGCTGAAATTCCGCCAGAGCCGCGACAAGCTGTTCTGCTTCGGTGAAGGCGAACCGGTGGACCTGCTCCTGGTCCGCGACGACGACATTCCCGGCCTGATCGCCGAGGGCGTGTGCGACATGGGCATCGTGGGCCGCAACGTGCTCCGCGAGTACCAGTACTCGCACCCGGAGGAGGGCGTGGCGCTCGACGAACTGCGCCCGCTCGGGTTCGGTCGCTGCCGGCTGTCCATCGCGCTGCCCCAGGACGAGGCCTACGACAGCCCGAGCCAGTTGAACGGCCAGCGCATCGCCACCTCCTATCCGGGCCTGCTCGGCGAATGGCTGCGTAGCAACGGGGTGGGCGCGAAGGTGGTTTATCTCGCCGGTTCGGTGGAAATCGCCCCGCGCCTGGGCACCGCCGATGCGATCTGCGATCTCGTCTCCAGCGGTGCCACGCTCGTGGCGAATCAGCTGCGCGAAACTGCCATTCTCGTGGAAAGCGAGGCCGTGCTGGCCGGTCGCAGCGAACTGCCGACGGATGAGCGCGGCGAAATCGCCGAGCTGCTGCTGCGCCGACTCGACGGCGTGATCCAGGTGCGTGACTCGCGCTTGATCCTCCTGCAGGCACCGCGCGATGCGCTAGCCGAGATCACCAGCCTGTTGCCGGGCCTGCCTGTGCCGACCCTGACAGCTGTGGATGGTGCCCCCGACCAGGTGGTGGTGCAGGCGCTGTGCGCCGGTTCGGTGAGCTGGCGGCAGCTCGAAGACATGAAACGTGCCGGTGCCCGCGACATGCTGGTGCTGCCGGTGGAGAAGATGCTGGCATGAAACGGATCGACTGGAACACGCTGGATTATGCCGGCCGCGAAGCGGCCCTGGCGCGACCGGCCCAATCGCGGGCGACCCAACTCCGCGAGGGTGTCGAGGCGATCGTCGCTGACGTTCGCGCGCGCGGCGACGCCGCCTTGCGTGAGTTCACCCAGCGCTATGACGGTACGTCGCTCGACGAACTCGCGGTGAGCGACGAAGAGTTCACCGCCGCGGAAGCGCGCCTCGCGCCGGAACTCAAGGCGGCCGTCCGCGAGGCGGCGGCGCGTATCGACACTTTCCACCGCGCGGCACAGCCGATGCCGGTGGCGGTCGACACCGCGCCCGGTGTGCGCGTAGAGCGCGTGTTGCGTCCCATCCGCCGCGTGGGTCTTTATGTGCCGGCGGGCGGTGCGCCGCTACCGTCCACGGCGATCATGCTCGGCGTACCGGCCGCCATCGCCGGATGCCGCGAGGTGGTGCTGTGCACGCCGGTGCAGGCGAACGGTCGCTGCGACGACGCCGTGCTATTTGCCGCCAAGGTCACGGGCGTGCATCGCGTCTTCAAGCTCGGTGGCGCGCAGGCGATCGCTGCGATGGCGTACGGCACCGACAGCGTTCCTCGTTGCGACAAGCTGTTCGGTCCCGGCAACGCCTGGGTCACCGAGGCGAAGTTGCAGGTGGCCGGCGACCCGGCGGGCGCCGCCATCGATATGCCGGCCGGGCCGTCCGAAGTGCTGGTGATCGCCGATGGCGCCGCCGACCCTCGCTTCGTCGCCGCCGACCTGCTCTCGCAGGCGGAACACGGCCCGGATTCGCAGGTGCTGCTGGTCAGTCCGTCCAGCGATCTGCTCGATCGTGTCGCCGACGAGGTGGAGCGGCAGCGTCGCGAACTGCCGCGTGCCGAGGTGGCCGCGAAGGCGCTCGGCGAAAGCCGGCTCGTGCAGGTACGCGATCTTGCCGAGGCGGTAGAAGTCAGCAACCGCTACGCGCCGGAACACCTGATCATCCAGACGGCCGATCCGCGTGCCTTGCTCGACGACGTCGAGTCGGCGGGCTCGGTCTTTCTCGGCGAATGGACGCCCGAGTCGGTGGGCGACTATTGCAGCGGCAGCAACCACGTGCTGCCCACCTATGGTTATGCGCGCAGCTACAGCGGCGTTTCCGTGGCCAGTTTCCAGAAGCAGGTCACCGTGCAGGAAGTGAGTGCCGAGGGGCTGCGCAACATCGGTCCCTGCGCCGCGACGCTGGCCGAGGCCGAGCAACTGGAGGCCCACCGTCGTGCCGTGACGCTGCGTCTCGCGGCGATGGATGCCGTCGCATGAGCGTCCTCGATCTCGCTCGTGAGGAAATCCGCGCCCTCGCACCGTATTCCAGCGCCCGCATGGAAGCATCCGGCGGCACGGTGCTGCTGAACGCCAACGAATCCTCCCGTCCGGCGGATATTCCGGGTGGTGAAGGCCTGAATCGCTATCCCGATCCGCAGCCGCGTGGCCTCGTCGAGGCCCTGGCCGAGCTATATGGCCGCGCTCCATCGGAACTGTTGGTCACGCGTGGCAGCGACGAAGCGATTGACCTGCTGGTCCGCGCCTTCTGCCGAGCCGGGCGTGATGCCGTACTGATCTCGCCACCGACCTTCGGCATGTACGCCATCTGCGCGCGCATCCAGGATGCCGCGGTGATCGAGTCGCCGCTCGGGGCCTCCGGCGGGCTGGATGTCGACCGCTTGCTGGCGGATGTTACGGAGCGTACCCGCCTGGTCTTCGTATGTTCGCCCAACAATCCAACCGGCAACCTCGTGGAGCTGGCGACGCTGCGTCGCCTCGCCACCGCATTGGCGGGGCGCGCGGTGCTGGTGGTCGATGAGGCCTATGCGGAATTCAGTGGTGCGCCGAGCGCGGCGAACCTGCTCGATGAATTCGACAACGTCGCCGTATTGCGCACGCTGTCCAAGGCCTGGGCGCTGGCCGGCGCGCGCGTCGGTACCGTCATGGCCAGGGAGGAAGTGATCGGGTTGTTGCGCCGGATCATCCCGCCATATCCCTTGCCTTCGCCCTGCGTGGAAGCGGCGCTTGCCGCGTTGTCCTACGAAGGGCGTCGCGTGCAGCGCCACCATGTCACGGAAACGCTCGCCGAGCGCACCCGCATGACCAAGGCCCTCGCGACCGTACCGGGTGTGAGCGAGGTACTTCCGTCGCATGCCAACTTCATCGCCGTGCGCTTCGACGATCCGGCGGGAACCTACCGCCACCTGCTGACCGCCGGCATCGTGGTGCGCGACATCACGCGTTATCCGGGCCTGGGCGACGCGTTGCGCATCACCGTCGGCACGGGCAATGAGAACGACCGCGTACTCGCGGTGCTTCGTGCGGGAGACGCCGCATGAGCCGCAAGATCCTATTCGTCGATCGCGACGGTTGCCTCATCGAGGAGCCGGCCGACCAGCAGATCGACAGCTACGAAAAACTCGCCCTGATGCCAGGCGTCGTCGCTGCCTTGCAGCGTTGCGTCGCGGCAGGCTACGAACTGGTGATGGTGACCAACCAGGACGGCCTGGGCACGTCGTCGTTCCCGCAGGATACCTTCGACGGCCCGCATGACCTCATGCTGCGCATCCTGTCATCCCAGGGCATCGTCTTCCGCGAACAGCTGATCGACCGCAGTTTTCCGCACGAGAACCGCGACACCCGCAAGCCGGGCACCGGCCTGGCGCGCCACTGGCTTGCCGACGACGGCTGGAGCCGTGCGCAGTCGGCGATGGTGGGCGATCGCGAGACCGACCTGCAATTCGCCGCGAACATGGGCGTGCGTGGTTTCCGCGTCGGACCCGAGGGCATGGATTGGGCGACGGTGGCGCACGAACTACTCGACGCGCCGCGCGTGGCCGAGGTGATCCGGCGGACCAAGGAAACCTCCATCCGCGTCTCGGTGAACCTCGATCGTGTGGCCGAGCCGTCCATCCACACGGGCCTCGGCTTCTTCGACCACATGCTCGAACAGATTGGCAAGCACGGCGGCTTCGCGCTGACCCTGCGCTGCGATGGCGACACGCAGGTGGACGAGCACCACACCATCGAGGACTCGGCGCTGGCGCTCGGCCAGGCTCTGCGCCAGGCGCTGGGCGATAAGCGAGGCATTGGTCGCTACGGGTTCGCGCTGCCGATGGACGAGAGCGCCGCACGCGCCGAACTGGACCTGTCGGGACGGCCTTACTTCGTCTTCTCCGGCACGTTCCCGCGCGACCGCGTGGGTGACGTGCCCACCGAACTGGTGCCGCATTTCTTCCGTTCCCTCTGCGAAACGTTGGGCGCGAACCTGCACCTGACGGTGGAGGGTGAGAACGCCCACCACATGGTGGAAGGCTGCTTCAAGGTCGTCGCCCGTACCTTGCGCCAGGCGATCCGTCGCGAAGGTGCCGAGCTGCCGAGCACGAAGGGGAGCCTGTGATGCGGGTGGTCCTCGTCGACGCCGGCGGCACCAATATCGGCTCGGTACGTTACGCGTTGCAGCGGCTCGGCACCGACGCGGAGCTGACCTCGGATGCCGCGCGCATCCGCGCCGCGACGCACGTGATTTTGCCCGGTGTCGGCGCTGCCGCGCCGGGCATGCGTCGACTGCGCGAGGCGGGTCTCGTGGACGTGCTGCGCGGCCTTACCCAGCCGGTGCTCGGCGTGTGCCTCGGCATGCAGTTGCTATGCGAGCGTTCGGAAGAGGGCGATACCGAATGCCTCGGTGTCGTTCCCGCGACGGTCCGTCGTTTCGACGACATGCCGGGCCTTCGCGTGCCGCACATGGGCTGGAACGGTCTAAGCCGCGAACGGGAGCACCCGCTCACGACAGGATTGGACGAGGGCGACACCGCGTACTTCGTCCACAGCTACATGGTGCCCAGCGGCGACTACACGCTGGCGTCCAGCGACCACGGTGTACTGTTCTCCGCGATGGTCGCCTCCGGCAATTTCATGGGCATGCAGTTCCACCCTGAGCGTTCGGCCGGCGTGGGTGCCCGACTCCTGCGGAATTTCCTTTCTTTATGACTCTCCCGATTCCTGCCATCGATCTGCGCGACGGCAAGGTGGTGCGCCTGTACAAGGGTGACTACGCGCAGCAGACCACGTTCGACGTGGATCCCCTGGTGCTCGCCGGCCGCTACGCGGACGCAGGCGCCTCGTGGCTGCACGTCGTGGACCTTGACGGCGCGCGCTCCGGACACTTCGAGAACCTGCCTACATTGACAGCCATCGCCGCTGCGGGGCGCCTGCACGTGCAGGCAGGCGGTGGCGTGCGCGACGAGGATGGCGTGAAGCGCCTGCTCGACGCGGGCGTCTCCCGCGTGGTCGTGGGCAGCATCGCCATCCGCGAACCCGAGACCGTCGCCGGCTGGCTGGCGACGCATGGCGCCGAGCGGATCGTCCTCGCGCTGGACACCCGCTTCCGCGATGGCGAATGGAAACTGCCGAGCGCCGGCTGGACGGCCGACGAGGCGCGCACGCTGGACGACCTGGTGCCGTTCTACGCCCGGGCCGGTGCGAAGCACCTGCTATGCACCGATATCGACCGCGACGGCACGATGACGGGGCCGAACCGGGCGCTCTATCGTCACCTCGCCGGGCTCGCGCCCACTTTGGAGGTGCAGGCGTCGGGCGGCGTGCGTTCGCTCGACGACGTGGTGGCGCTGACCCTGCAAGGTGTGTCCGGCGTGATTCTGGGTCGTGCCTTGCTGCAAGGCGAATTCACTCTCGAAGAAGCGTTCGACGTGGCCGCGAAGGCGGGTGCCACATGCTGAACCGGCGCATCGTGCCTTGCCTGGACGTTCGCGACGGGCAAGTGGTGAAAGGCGTGCGTTTCCGCGATCACGTGGTGGTCGGTGGCATCGTCGAGCTGGCGCTTCGCTACCGCGACGAAGGCGCCGACGAACTCGTGTTCTATGACATCACGGCCAGCCCAGAAGGGCGTCGCGTGGATCGTGACTGGGTGGAGCGCGTCGCCCGCGAGATCGATATCCCGTTCTGTGTTGCGGGTGGCATACGCAGCGTGGGAGACGCGCGCGAGGTGCTTCATGCCGGCGCCGACAAGGTCTCCATCAATTCGCCCGCATTGGAGCGACCCGCACTGGTCGGCGAGATCGCCGATGCCTTCGGCGTGCAGTGCGTGGTGGTGGGCATCGACAGCTTGCGCGACGACGATGGCGAATGGCGCGTGCGCCAGTACACCGGCGATCCGTCGAAGACGAAGGCGCTGCGCAAGCGCACGCTCGATTGGATCGACGAGGTGCAGGCCTTGGGCGCGGGCGAGATCGTGCTCAACTGCATGGGTACCGATGGCGTGCGTCGCGGCTACGACATCGAACAGCTTCGCGAAGCACGCCAGCGCTGCCGGGTGCCGCTGGTCGCTTCGGGCGGCGCGGGCACTTCGCACCATTTCTTCGAGGTTTTCCGCGAAGCCGATGTCGATGCGGCCCTCGCGGCCAGTGTGTTCCATTCCGGCGAGATCGCCATTCCCGTCCTGAAGCGCGAACTGCGCGCGCGGGGCATCGAGGTGCGTGCATGAACGACAAGCTTCCCGATTTCGCCAAGGGCGATGGCCTGCTGCCGGCGATCGTGCAGCATGCGCTTACGGGCGAAGTGCTGATGCTGGGCTATATGGACGAGGCAGCGCTGGCGAAGACCCGTGACAGCGGCTTGGTCACTTTCTTCAGCCGCAGCAAGCAGCGGCTGTGGACGAAGGGCGAGACCTCCGGCGACGTGCTAAAGCTGGTCGAGCTGACGATCGATTGCGACGCGGACACCTTCCTGGTCAAGGCGCTTCCGGCCGGCCCGACGTGTCACACCGGCACGACGAGTTGCTTCGGTAACGACGTGGCTCCCGCGCTGGGTTTCCTGGCAGAGCTCGACGCGCTGGTGGCGTCACGCCATGCGGATCGACCGGAGGGAAGCTACACCACGAAACTGTTTGACGGCGGTATTCGTCGCATCGCGCAGAAGGTGGGCGAGGAGGGCGTCGAGACCGCGCTGGCCGCAGTGGCCGAGGACGACGAGGCCCTGCTTGGCGAGGCGGCTGACCTGGTGTTCCACCTGATGGTGGTGTTGCGAGCGCGTGGGCTTGGGTTCGAGCGGGTGGTGCAGAAGCTCGCCTCGCGTCATCGCTGATCTGTAGGAGCGCGCTTGCGCGCGATCGCGCGCAAGCGCGCTCCTACAACAGATTTAGATAATCGCCAGTACCGCTTCGGGCGGACGACCGATCGCCACCTTCTTCCCGTGGATTACCACGGGACGCTCGATGAGCTTCGGCGTGGCGACCATCGCCTCGATCAGTTGCTGGCGCGACGCATCCGCAGGGACATCGGCGTACTCCGCCTCGCCTTTGCGCATCAGGTCGCGGGGTTCGATGCCGAGCCCCTTGAGCACGGCATCGATCTGCGCCGCCGAAGGCGGCGTCTTCAGGTATTCCACGATCGTTGGCTCGAGACCCTTCTCTTGAAGAAGGGCCAGGGTCTCCCGCGACTTGGAACAGCGCGGGTTATGCCAGATCGTGAGCATGCTCAGAAGTTGCCGCCACGATTGCCACCGCCACCGCCACCGGGACGACCGCCACGGTTACCGCCGCCACCCGGGCGACCGCCGCGATTGCCACCGCCGGACGGGCCACGGCTGTTGCCGCCGCCGGGACCCCGGGAGTTACCACCACCGGGACCGCGGCTATTACCGCCACCAGGACCACGAGCGTTACCACCCGACGCACGGTTGCCGCCGGAGCGGCCCGGGCCACCCTGGCCCATGCCGCCGCCTTGGGCGCGGTTGCCACCACCGCCCTGGCCGCCACGGGGGCCGCGATTGCCGCCACCCGGGTTACCCGCCACGTTGCCATTGGCATTGCCGCCACCAGTGCGGCTGTCGCCGGCAAACCAGGTGCGCAGGGCCGGCAGTTCCTGACCGGGAGCCACGCGGCGCGACGACTTGCGCTGACCACCGGCCGGACGCTCCGGACGAGCGACGTTGCCGTTCACTTCGCGACGGCGACCGCCCGCGTTGCCGCCGGCACCGCCACGTCCACCCTTGCCACCGCGCGGATTGTCGTCGCGGATGCGGTCGAAGGCGGTGAGTTCGCGGGCCTCGTCATGCTTGGCCGAGCTCCAGCCACCGGTGCTGCCACCCTTGTCCGGGCGGTATTCGGTGACGTTGCGCGGTGCGCGGCGCTGGTGCACCACGGCGTTGAGGGTCAGCACCGGATCGGGGGCGCCCAGGCCGGAACGCTCACGCAGTTCCTTGATGGCGGCCTCGTCCAGCGACTCGCAGTCGCCGCGACGCAGGGCGCGGGGCAGCTCGACGCTGCCGTAGCGGATGCGCTTCAGGCGGCTGACGAGGAAGCCCTGGGAATCCCACAGGCAACGGACTTCGCGGTTGCGGCCCTCGCGGATGGTGACGCGGAACCAGCTGTGGCTACCGCCGCGGCTGATGACGCCGATCTCGTCGAAGCGTGCCGGGCCGTCTTCCAGTTCCACGCCGGCCTTGAGGCGCTCGATGATCTCGTCGGGCACTTCGCCATGGACGCGGCAGAGGTACTCGCGCTCGAGACCGCTCTTCGGGTGCATCAGCGCGTTGGCGAGCTCGCCGTCGGTGGTGAGCAGGAGCAGGCCGGTGGTGTTGATGTCGAGGCGACCCACGGCGACCCAGCGCGCACCCTTCAGGCGCGGCAGCTGTTCGAACACGGTGGGACGGCCTTCGGTGTCGTCGCGGGTGGTCACCACGCCTTCGGGCTTGTGGTAGACCAGCACTTCGGCGTCGCTGCGGGTATCGGTGGCGACGATGAACTGCTTGCCGTCGAGCGCGACGCGGTCGCCCGCGTGGACGCTCTCGCCGATGGTGGCGACGTTGCCGTTGACCTCGACCTCGCCGGCCTGGATGCGCTGTTCGAGCATCCGGCGCGAGCCGAGACCGGCGTTGGCGAGCACCTTGTGCAGGCGCTCTTCGAGCTGGGTGGTTTCTTCAGGGCGGCTGCCGCCGCGCTTGAGGGTAAGCAGGGATCGCTGGGGCGCATTCATGCGCGTGACTCCTCGATGTCTTTCTCGGCGCCGTCGTCGTCTTGGTCGTCGGCGCTTGCGGGGTTCTCTGCCTCGTCGGCAGTGGGGGATGCCGCGGCGACGTCGTCGCCGGCAGGCTGTTCGTTCGTGGCTTCGGCCTCGGCGTCATCGACGCGGTCGGCTTCACCGGAGTGTGGGACCGGGGCCTGGTCGGCCTCGGCAGGGGATGGGGCTGTGTCGCCTTCGGCCTCGTCGGGCATCGCCACGCGGGCCGGGGGCGGTTCCGCGTCGCCATCGAGGCGCATCTGCGGATTGAACTCCTCGAGGTCGCGAATCTCGGACAGCGGTGGCAGCGCGTCCAGCGACTTGAGGTTGAAGTAGTCGAGGAAGGTGCGGGTAGTGCCGAACAGGGCAGGGCGGCCCGGGACGTCACGGTAGCCGACCACGCGGATCCACTCGCGTTCTTCCATGGTCTTGATGATGTTCGAGGAGACGACCACGCCGCGGATCTGTTCGATCTCGGGGCGGGTGATCGGCTGCCGGTAGGCGATCAGTGCGAGCGTTTCGAGCAGGGCGCGCGAGTAGCGGCTCGGCTTCTCGGCCCACATCCGGGAGACCCAGCCATGGACCTCGCGACGTACCTGGTAGCGCCAGCCGGAGGCGACCTCCAGCAGTTCGACGCCGCGTCCTTCGCAATCCGACGCCAGCGCCTGGAGCGTCGCCGTGAGTTCGTCGGTGCCGATCTCCTCATCCTCGCCGAAGATCGCCTTCAGCTGCGGAATCGTCATCGGCTGGGTCGACGCCAGCAGCGCCGCTTCCACGATGGGTTTGAGTTGTTCCGGTTGCATAGGCCTTCGGTGTACCGCGCCGTGGCGCGGGTGGGGTTTCGCGAACGCGCCGTGGAGCGGCGGATTCGAAGTCTGGCCCGTGGGGGCCTTCAGGTGAGCGCTTCGGCGTGCTCGTCCTCCGTCTGCACCTTCGTCCTCAGGTAGATCGGCCCCAGGGCTTCTTCCTGGACGATCTCGACGAGCATTTCCTTCGCAAGCTCAAGCATGGCGAGGAAGGTCACCACCACGCCGAGCCGGCCTTCGCTGATGTCGAACAGCGTTTCGAACCGGTGGAACGCGCCGCCTCCCAGCGAGCCGAGCACTTCGCCCATGCGCTGGCGGACGCTGAGCGGTTCGCGCTGGATTGCATGGTGCGTGAACAGTTCGGCGCGATTGAGCACGTCCTTGAGCGCGAGCAGCAACTCCCTGAGTTCCAGCGGGGGCGGGACCCGAACCACGGTGTGTTCGCCGACGAAGGCGTGCACCACGGTGGTATCGCGTTCCAAGCGCGGCAGTTCGTCGATGTCCTGCGCGGCCCTCTTGAAACGTTCGTACTCCTGCAGGCGTCGCACCAGCTCGGCGCGGGGATCCTCCTCGACGCCTTCTTCCGCGGGTGGTCGCGGCAGCAGCAACCTGGATTTGATCTCCGCGAGGATCGCGGCCATCAGCAGGTATTCCGCCGCGAGCTCCAGTCGCATCACCTCGCGCATCATCCCGATGTAGTCCATGTACTGCCGGGTGATCTCGGCGACCGGGATATCGAGGATGTCGAGGTTCTGCCGGCGGATCAGGTAAAGCAGCAGGTCGAGCGGACCTTCGAACGACTCCAGGATGACTTCCAGCGCGTCCGGCGGGATGTACAGGTCCTGCGGCATCTGCAGCACCGGTTGCCCGCGCACGAGCGCCAGGGGCATTTCCTGTTGCTGCGGAACGCCGGCGAAGGCGTCACGGGTTGTTTCGACCACCTGGACTTCGGTTGTCTCGTTAGTCATCGGCACACGTCAGAAGGGCCGCATGAGCGACCGGGAACGCAAGCAACCATCGATGCCGTCCGGCGGATTACCGCCAGTCGTCCGGCACGCCCCGCATCGTCGCCGACGAGCGAAAGGCATCACCGTTGGACACCCTGGAAAGGGTCACTACCTCTGAAGGAACGTCGGGGGTGGACTACGGCCGGCGGCATCCTGACAGCCGACGAGGGCGAGACGCCCGCAATAAATACACCCGATGGAGAGACAGGGTATCGCCTGCGGGCGGCCAAGTCCAGCGGGGGCACCGCCGGGCGCCCTGTCGATCCGGCACAATAGGAACCATGCAGCCGGTCCAGCGCGCCATTATCCACGTCGACATGGACGCGTTCTACGCGTCGGTGGAGGAACTGGACGACCCGTCGCTCAAGGGAAAACCGGTCATCGTGGCCGGATTGGGCCGCCGCGGCGTCGTTTCGACGGCCAACTACGAGGCCCGGAAGTACGGGGTCCGTTCGGCGATGCCCACCGCCGAGGCCCGTCGGCGCTGTCCCCAGGGCGTGTACATCTTCCCTCGTCATGCCCGCTACCAGGCCATTTCGGACATCGTCTTCGAGGTATTCGGCCAGTTCACGCCCACGATCGAAGGGCTGTCGCTGGATGAGGCATTTCTTGACGTCACGGCCAGCCTGCGCCTTTTCTCGTCGATCGACGCGATCGGCCGGCGGATCAAGGACGACATCAAGGCCAGGACCGGCCTGAATGCCTCCGTAGGCATGGCGCACAACAAGTTGCTGGCCAAGCTGGCCAGCGAGCTGTCCAAGCCCGACGGATTCCTGTCGATCCACCCGGACGAGATCCGGGGTTACCTGGACCCCCTGCCGATCGGCCGCATGTGGACGGTGGGCAAGGTGGCCGAGGAGGCCCTGCAACAGGTCGGTATCCGTACCATCGGCGACCTCCTGCGGGCCGACGACTGGCGCCTTCACAAGGCGGTGGGTCCACGCCACGGTGCGCAGCTGCGGGCGCTGTGCCGGGGCGAGGATACCCGGCCGGTGGTGGCCGACGCGGCCGAGGTCTCGATCAGCGCCGAATGGACCTTCGAAATCGATCTCGATGCGCTGTCTATCGCGGAGGCCTGGCTGCTTCGCCAGTGCGAACGGGTCGGGGCCAGGGCGCGTGCCCGGGGCCTGGAGGGACGCACGGTATCCGTGAAGCTGCGCGAACCGCCCTTCGTTACCCATAGCCGCCAGGCGCAATTGCCCGTTCCCGGCAACGCCACGCCGGAGATCTATGCCGTGGCACGTCGCTTGCTTCAGGTCTGGTGGAACCAGCATCCGCGACCGAGGCTTCGCCTCCTCGGGGTGGGGCTGTCGGGGTTCGATGCCCGGCACGGTGACGAGCAGCAGGACATGTTTGCCGCCCCGGCCGTGCAAAAACGCTCCGACGGCGTCCAGGACCGGATCAACGAGCGCTTCGGCGCCGGTGCGCTGGTCCGGGCGGGCGTACTGAAAACGCGCGGTAAGGAGTGACGCGAAAGACGGTGAACGGAACCCCGGACTGCGCTAATGTGTCGATAAGTGACACGGAACGTAAGTTTTGCGAGGTGCGGTCATGCCGATCGCGACTGACAATGGCAAGGCACCGGGATGGGTGGAAGAACTGATGGCTCCTGACAAGGCTGGCGCACAGGCGCACGAACGCCACGCGCGCATGAAGGTACCGGCGGCCGTCCTCATGAGCCGCGGGCACGAAGCCTTCTCCACCGATCTGATCGATATCTCCGCCACAGGTGTGCTGCTGAAGCGGCCGCAGCGCTGGAGTGGCGTCGTGGGCCAGGTCTGGGTGCTCGACATCGTGTTCGCGCACGACTTGCACATCAACATGGAGGCCGAGGTCGCTCGTGCCTCCGCCCGCCAGATCGGGCTGAAGTATTCCCTCATTCCCGAGGACAAGCAGGCCCCGCTGTGGGAGCTGCTGGGCGGCTACGCCGACACCCTAGAGGCCTGGCACCAGGATTGACCTAACCCTGTAGGAGCGCGCTTGCGCGCGATGGGTGCTTGCGATCTCGCGCGATACCAGGCGCATCGCGGCCTGGCATCGCGCGCAAGCGCGCTCCTACAGCGGTGCTTAGGCCTTGGCGGCCTTCTTCCGGCGTTCCTCGTCGCGCAGTTCGCGGCGGAGAATCTTGCCCACGTTGCTCTTGGGCAGTGAATCACGGAACTCGATCTGCTTCGGGCGCTTGTAGCCCGTAAGGTTCTCGCGGCAGTACTCGCGCAGGGCTTCCTCGGTGAGGGAAGGGTCCTTGCGTACCACGTAGATCTTGACGATCTCGCCCGAATGCTCGTCGTCGATGCCGACGGCCGCCACTTCGGCAACACCCGGATGATGCATCACGGTGTCCTCGATCTCGTTCGGATACACGTTGAAGCCCGAGACGAGGATCATGTCCTTCTTGCGGTCGACGATATAGGCCTGGCCCTTGTCGTCCATCTTCGCGATGTCGCCCGTGCGCAGCCAGCCATCGGCGGACAGCACCTTGGCAGTTTCCTCCGGCTGCGCCCAGTAGCCCTTCATCACCTGCGGGCCGCGGATGCACAGTTCGCCCGCCTCGCCGAGCGGCAGCGGGTGGCCCTCGTCGTCGCGAATTTCGGCGTAGGTGTTCGGAATGGGATAGCCGATGGCACCCGTATATTCGGTGACGTCCACGCGGTTGGCGAAAGCGACCGGCGAGGTTTCGGTCAGGCCGTAGCCTTCGATGATCGCGCGGCCGGTGACTTTCTTCCAACGTTCGGCCACGGCACGCTGCAGCGCCATGCCGCCGGCCATCGCCAGGTGCAGGCGCGAGAAGTCGACCTGGTCGAAGCCCGGCGTGTTGAGCAGGCCGTTGAACAGCGTGTTGACGCCGGTGATGGCGGTGAAGCTGGTCTTGCGCAGTTCCTTCACGAAGCCGGGCATGTCGCGCGGATTGGTGATCAGCACGTTGAGGCCGCCGAGGCTGGTGAAGATGAGGCCGTTCACCGTGAGCGAGAAGATGTGGTACAGCGGCAGCGCTGTGATGACGGTCTCTTCGCCCGGCGTGGCATGGTGCGCCACCCACGGGCGGGTCTGCAGCATGTTGGCGACCATGTTCGCGTGGGTGAGCATCGCGCCCTTGGCCACGCCGGTGGTGCCACCGGTGTACTGGAGGAAAGCCAGATCCTCAGGATTGACCTCGACCTTCGGCAGCGCATGCTTGCGGCCGCGCTCCAGGGCATCCTTGAAGCGGATCGCCTTGGGGATGTTGAACGCCGGAACTTCCTTGCGGATGTTCTTCACCACGAAGTTGATGATGGCGCCCTTGGGGAAGCCGATCATGTCGCCCACGGCGGTGGTGATGACGTGCTGCACCTTGGTGCCGTCCAGCGCTTGCTGGGCGGTGTGGGCGAAGTTGTCGAGCACGAGCAGCGCCTTGGCGCCGGAGTCTTCGAGCTGGTGGTGCAGTTCGCGCGCGGTGTACAGCGGATTGGTGTTGACCACAGTGAGGCCGAGACGCAGGGCGCCGAACAGCGCGATGGGGTACTGCAGCAGGTTCGGCAGCATGATCGCGAGGCGATCGCCCTTGCGCATGCCCAGTTCGCCGGACAGGAAGGCGGCGAAGGCCTTCGAGAGTTCGTCCACCTGGCGATAGGTCAGGGTGTGGCCGAAGTTGCGGAAGGCGGGGCGGTCGGCAAACTTGGCGAAGGAGTCTTCGCAAAGCGCGGCGACGGAGCGGAACGCGCCGACGTCGACATCCGCCGGTACGCCTTCGGGATAGTGTTCAAGCCACGGACGCTCGGTGCTCATGGATGGAATGGACTCCAGTGGTGACAGTCGCAACGGCGACGCATCGTACGATCGCGGCATTGGAGCATACGCGCGCGTATAGCGGCAAGCCGCATTGCAGCGTCATTTATAGGGGAAAACCGCGGCTCCGGCACTGCGAATTTTCGTGTGGGGTTTTTCCCGAGCCGAGCGGTTGTAGGAGCGCGCTTGCGCGCGATTCGGGATATCGCGAGCACCCATCGCGCGCAAGCGCGCTCCTACAAGGCGCAAAAGCCGCCGTGACGAACATAAAAAAAGCCCCGGGTTTCCCCGGGGCTTTTCATTCACTCGACCTGTGACGCTATCAGGCCTTGGCGAGCGAGCGAAGCACGTACTGCAGGATGCCGCCGTGGCGGAAGAACTCGCGCTCCTTCGGGGTCAGCAGCAGCACCTTCACGGTGAACTCCTTGACCGAGCCGTCCGGACGCGTGGCCTTGACCTTCGCCGTCTTCGACTCGCCGCCGTTGAGGCCAGTGATGTCGAACACTTCGTCGCCCGTCAGGCCCAGCGACTGTGCGTTCTCGCCGTCCTGGAACTGGCAGGGCAGCACGCCCATGCCGACCAGGTTGGAGCGGTGGATGCGCTCGAAGCTCTCGGTGATCACGGCCTTGACGCCCAGCAGCAGCGTGCCCTTGGCCGCCCAGTCACGCGACGAGCCGGTGCCGTATTCCTTGCCGGCGAGGACGACCAGCGGGGTGCCGTCGGCCTTGTACTTCATGGCGGCATCGTAGATGGCCATCTGTTCGCCGTTCGGGATGTACTTGGTGTAGCCACCCTCGACGCCGTCGAGCATCAGGTTCTTGATGCGGATGTTGGCGAAGGTACCGCGCACCATCACGTCGTCGTTGCCGCGACGCGAACCGTAGGAGTTGAAGTCCTTCGGCTCCACGCCCTTGGAGATCAGGAAGCGGCCCGCCGGGCTGTCCTTCTTGATCGAGCCGGCCGGCGAGATGTGGTCGGTGGTGATCGAGTCACCGAAGATGCCCATGGCGCGGGCGCCGTGGATGTCCTCGATGGTGCCGGCTTCGGCGGACATGCCGTCGAAGTACGGCGGGTTCTTGATGTACGTGGAGTCGTCCCACGCGTAGGTCTGGCCGTCCGGCGAGGCGATCTGGTTCCAGCGGCTGTCGCCCTTGAAGACGTCGGCGTAGCTGGCCTTGAACATCTCCGGGCTGATGGCGCCGGCGATGAGGTCGCTGATTTCCTGGTTGCTCGGCCAGATGTCCTTCAGGTACACCGGCTGGCCATCACTGCCCGTGCCGATCGCGTCCTTCGTGAGGTCGATGTTGAGCGTACCGGCCAGGGCGTAGGCGACCACCAGCGGCGGCGAGGCCAGGTAGTTCATCTTCACTTCCGGATGCACGCGGCCTTCGAAGTTGCGGTTGCCCGAGAGCACCGACGCCACGGCGAGGTCGCCCTCGGCGATGCCCTTGCTGATTTCGGCCGGCAGCGGACCCGAGTTGCCGATGCAGGTGGTGCAGCCGTAGCCGACCACGTAGAAGTTGACCTTCTCCAGCTCGGCGAGCAGGCCGGTCTTCTTCAGGTACTCGGTGACCACGAGCGAACCCGGGCCGAGCGAGGGCTTCACCCACGGCTTGGAGGTGAGGCCACGCGCGGCGGCCTTCTTCGCCACCAGGCCGGCGGCGAGCATCACGGCCGGGTTGGAGGTGTTGGTGCACGAGGTGATGGCGGCGATCACGACGGAGCCGTCGTTGATGCGGAAGTTCTGGCCGTCCTTGTGGACGAGCACGCCTTCTTCGTTGATGCCGTTGGCTTCGTTGCCGATGGCGGTGCCGCCGCCTTCATTGCTGAAGCGCGAGGTGTCGCCGTTCTTGGTCTTGCGGTTGGCGGTGAGCGGGCTGACGACGTCGAGGAAGCTCTGCTTCACGCCTTCGAGCAGCACGCGATCCTGCGGGCGCTTCGGGCCGGCCAGCGAGGGCTTGACCGTGGCCATGTCCAGCTCGAGCACCGTGGTGAACTCGGCTTCCGGGGTGTTGGCGTCGTGCCACAGGCCCTGGGCCTTGGCGTAGGTTTCCACCAGCTTGATCTGGGCGTCGTCGCGACCCGACAGGTGCAGGTAGTTCAGGGCTTCCTGGTCGATCGGGAAGATGCCGCAGGTGGCGCCGTATTCCGGGGCCATGTTGGCGATGGTGGCGCGGTCGGCCAGCGGCAGGTTCTGCAGGCCGTTGCCGAAGAACTCGACAAACTTGCCCACGACGCCGAGCTTGCGCAGCATTTGGGTGACGGTGAGCACGAGGTCGGTGGCGGTGACGCCTTCGGACAGCTTGCCGGTGAGGCGGAAGCCGACGACCTGCGGGATCAGCATGGACGACGCCTGGCCGAGCATCGCGGCCTCGGCCTCGATACCGCCCACGCCCCAGCCCAGCACGCCGATGCCGTTGATCATGGTGGTGTGCGAGTCGGTGCCGAACACGCTATCCGGGTAGGCGAACGACTCGCCGTCCACGTCGCTGGTGAACACGACGCGGGCGAGGTTCTCCAGGTTCACCTGGTGGACGATGCCGGTGCGCGGCGGCACGACGGCGAAGTTGTTGAAGGCCTTCTGGCCCCAGCGCAGGAAGGAGTAGCGCTCCTGGTTGCGCTCGAATTCGATTTCGACGTTCTTTTCCAGCGCCGATTCGGCACCGAAGGCGTCGACCTGCACGGAGTGATCGATGACCAGCTCGGCCGGCACCAGCGGGTTGATACGCTTGGCGTCGCCGCCGAGCTTCACCACGGCGTCGCGCATGGCGGCGAGGTCGACCACGCAGGGCACGCCGGTGAAGTCCTGGAGGACCACGCGGGCGGGCATGAAGGAGATTTCGGTGTCCGGCTCGGCCTTGGCGTCCCACTTGGCGACGGCCTTGATTTCCTTCGAGGTGACGTTTTCGCCGTCTTCCTGGCGGAGGAGGTTCTCCAGCAGGATCTTCATGGAGTAGGGCAGGCGCTTGAGGTCGAACTTCTCGCCCAACTTGGCCAGGCTGGCGATGGTGTGGCGCTTGCCGTTGACTTCGATGCTGTCTCGTACCGAGAACGAGTCTTTCATGCTGTACTCCTGGCGTGACGTTCTTTAGCTGGGGAGGCCTGGCGGACCCGGTCGGGCCCATCAAAGCGTCGATTATCGCGCAGTCTGGCGTTGGTATGCGACCGCCGTGAGACCCGTGGCCGGCTACAATGGCCGGTCCGTGGCATAGGCCACGCGAATTTCGGCGGCAAAAGGATGAGGGCGGCGGCGAATGGGCGCAAACGCATTTGATGGCATGCAGCGTTCGATGATTTCGATGGCCCTGTCATCGGTGTCGCTGCGCGACCTCGCCCTGGTCCAGGCCGTTGCGCGTGAAGGCAGCTTCAACAGCGCCGCCCGAGCCATGTACATCAGCCCGTCGGGGCTTTCCCACCAGGTCCAGAAGGTCGAGCAGGCGCTCGGCATGCCGCTCTTCGAGCGCGGCGGCCGACGCGTGGCGCCCACGGCCAGCGGTCAGCGTCTGTTGGGTTATATCGACAGCGTGCTGTCGGCGGCCGAACACCTGGAGCACGCGGCGCGGGCCGGCGACATCGCCTTTGGCGGCGAGCTGCGGCTGGGCGTGCCCTCCACGCTGGGGCCGTACCTGCTGCCCCATGTTATCGAGCCGTTTCCCGAGCGCTTTCCCGATGCGCGCCTGACCATCTCCGAGGGCAAGCCGCGTGGTTTGCTCCGCCGGTTGAGCGAGGGCGAACTGGACGCCGTGCTGGCACCGCCGAGCGCGACGGTCACAGGCCTGGAGTCGGTGGTGCTGTTCTTCGAGCCCTACGAGCTGCTGCTGCAAAAAGGTCACCCGCTGGCAGGGCGCGAATCCATCGCCCTCACGGAGCTGGATGCGGCCGACGCCACCTTGATGGCGGAAAGCCATGGTAACGGCGTATCCGACCTGGGCATGCCTGGCGCGGCGCGACCCGAACGCATCCAGGATCTCAGCATCGAGAGCCTGGCGACCCTGGTGGCGTTGCGTGGTGGATACTCGCTGGTGCCGATCCTGGCCCACGAGCGGCTGGGGTCCATTCCGAACGTAGTACTGGCGGCGGTCGAGGGCGCCCGCCCGGGGCGGCATATCGCGCTGTTCTGGCGCAGCGCCTCGCCGTGGCGTGACGACCTCGTCGGCTTCGGTGATCTGCTGAGAACGCTAGCCGGGACCATCCCCGGCCTGGACACCGCCCCGTCCTTGTAGGAGCGCGCTTGCGCGCGACCCGCGGCAGCGGGCCAGATTGCCGCTGCCGCGGGTCGCGCGCAGGTGCGCTCCTACAGGCCGTTGTCCAGGGTTGAGCCGGTCAGCAGGCCACGGGCCAGCATCGCGCACTGCTTCCGATAGAACAGGATGTGCCACTGCCGACCGCCGATCTGGCGCCACAGCACCGCCGAACGCACGGCGGCGAGCAGGGCGGCACGAACACGCTCGACGTTACCCTTCTGCTGGAGATAGGCCGGCGTACCGGTGACCATCACGCGGGGCTTCAACGTGGACAGCGTGGTCGCGTAGACCTCGGCCAGTCGGGCCTCCACGTTCGGGTGGTCGAGGCCGAAATGTTCCACCTGGCGTTGGGTGGCTACGATGCCTTCGCGCAGGCGTTCCAGCAGGGCGTGGTTGCGCGACAGCGAGCGCTCCAGGCGCAGCACGGTCACGGCCATGCGCATCACGGCGATATCGCGGGTCTGGTCTTCGAACTGGGCCACGAGCGTGCGCAGGCCGCGCCGCACGCCGGCGACGCCGCCATAAACGGCCGCCACGGAATCCGCGTCGATCCGGAACACGCTGCCCATGCTGGCCTCGAACGCCACGTCGTCGCAGCGGCCTTCGGTGGCGAGCTGCTGGGCGAGGGCGGCCCCCTGGAAAACACCGGCGAGGGCTAGGATGCGTTCTTCATTCATTCGTCAGACTCGGAAAATCGATTCGTGGTGGCCTTTCGCGAAAGGCCATCGCGCGCAAGCGCGCTCCTACAGGTCATGCGAGGCCACCGTAGACGGCATCGGTGGCGGAGATTACCGCGCCGCCCAGGCAGGCTTCGCCGTCGTAGAGGACGACCGACTGGCCCGGAGTCACGGCGCGCTGCGGCTCGTCGAAGACGACGCGCAGGGTATCGGCCCGGACCTCGACGGTGCAGGCCTGGTCGGACTGGCGATAGCGGGTCTTCGCGGTGCAGCGGAAGGACAGCCCTGGCGCTTCCCCAGCTACCCAGGTGGCGTCGGTGGCCTGTAGGTGGGTGGATTGCAGCCACTGGTTCTCACCACCCTGTGCGACGATCAGCGTGTTGCTGGCGACATCCTTGCCCACCACGTACCACGGGTCGTTCGAGGCGCCGACGCGGCCGCCGATGCCTAGGCCATTGCGCTGGCCCAGCGTGTAGTACATGACACCCTGGTGCTCGCCGATGACCTTGCCGTCGGGGTCGACCATCGCGCCGGGCTTCGCCGGGAGGTACTGGGCGAGGAACGCGCGGAAATCGCGCTCGCCGATGAAGCAGATGCCGGTGGAGTCCTTCTTCGCGTGCGTGGCGAGTCCGGCCTCGCGGGCCAGTTCGCGCACCAGCGATTTTTCGATCTCGCCCACGGGGAACAGCGTGGCGGCGAGCTGCTTCTGGCCGAGGGCATGCAGGAAGTAGCTCTGATCCTTGCTCGCATCCACGGCGCGGAGCAGCCGGTAGCGGCCGTCGCGGAAATCCACGCGGGCGTAGTGGCCCGTGGCGATCTTCTCGGCGCCCAGCGCCTGGGCGTGGTCGAGGAAGGTCTTGAACTTGATCTCGCGGTTGCAGAGGACGTCCGGGTTGGGTGTCCGGCCCGCCGCGTACTCGGCCAGGAAGTAGGCGAACACGCCATCCCAGTATTCGCCGGCGAAGTTGCGGGCGTGGAAGGGGATGCCCAGGCGGCCGCAGACGGCGACGGCGTCCTTGCGGTCCTCGTCGGTGGTGCAGGGGCCGGAGCGGTCGTCCTCTTCCCAGTTCTGCATGAACATGCCTTCCACCTCGTGGTCGGCCTGCTGGAGCAGGAGGGCAGCGACGGAGGAATCCACGCCACCGGATACGCCGAGGATCACCTTCACGGCGCGGTCCCCGGCAGCAGGCTGGCGACGGCCTCCAGCGGCAGGCGCCGCCCGGACAGCCAGGTGTCGATCGTGGTCAGGATGAGTGGGCTGCGCAGGCGCGGACCCAGGGCCTCGATCTCGTCCCGGCGCATCCACAGGGCGCGGAGGATCCCCGTGTCGAGGGCGCGCGACGGGTCGTGGCCCACCGAATGCCCGCTGAAGGCGAAGCGGATCACCTGTTCCCCGTGCTCGGGGCTGAGCCACTGCCAGGCGCCCAGGAAGGCATCCAGTTCGACCGTGTGCCCGGTTTCCTCCAGGGCTTCGCGGACCGCGGCATGGCGCAGGCTCTCGCCCGGATCGAGGTGTCCGGCGGGCTGGTTGTAGGCCAGTTCGCCGAAGACGTCCTCCTCCACCATGAGGAATCGGCCTTCGTGCGCGACGACGCAGGCCACCGTCACGCGGGGGCACCAGACGTTTTCGGCCGGGTTGGGCTGGGAGGTCATCGGTCGGATGGGGGAGGGGGCTCTGGAAAACGGCCTATTGTGCCATCACCTGTGGGAGTCGACCCGAAAGCCGGGCGAAAATCGGGTGTATATAATCGAATCGCGTACCCAAGGTTCTTCTAAATGTCCCAGGAACACGAACACGATCAGGAAAGCGACCGCGGTCATGGCCTTGCCGTAGAAACCAGCCGTCCGGAGACGGCACGGCCGCCGCTGTTCCAGGTCGTCCTGCTGAACGACGACTTCACGCCGATGGATTTCGTGATCGAGGTTTTGCGTAGCTTCTTCGGCATGGACCAGGAGAAGGCGGTCCAGGTGATGCTCCACGTCCACACCCGAGGAAAAGGCGTGTGCGGCGTGTTCACCCGCGAGGTGGCAGAAACCAAGGTGACGCAGGTAAACGAGTACTCACGATCTCATCAACACCCGCTGTTGTGCACTATGGAAAAGATGTAGCCAGTCCCCCATCTGGAATACATGCGGCAACCAAAGGGTTAGACCCCGCCGCCCACAGCTATCGGAGACGGTCCGTATGTTCAGTAAGGATCTCGAAGTCACCATCGGGCACTGCTACAAGCAGGCCCGCGAGCAGCGCCACGAATTCATGACCGTGGAGCACCTGCTGCTCGCGCTTACCGAAAACACCTCCGCCCTGGCTGCCCTGCGGGCCTGCGGCGTAGACCTGCCGCGTCTGGCGGCCGACCTGCAACGAATCATCGCCGAGACCGTCCCGGTGCTCCCCGCCGGCGACGAGCGCGACACGCAGCCGACGCTGGGCTTCCAGCGCGTGCTCCAGCGTGCCGTCTACCACGTGCAGTCGTCCGGCCGGAAGGAAGTCACTGGCGCGAACGTGCTCGTGGCGATCTTCGGCGAAAAGGACTCCCACGCGGTCTATTTCCTGCACCAGCAGGAGATTACCCGCCTGGACGTCGTCAACTACATCTCCCACGGCATCGCCAAGATCGGTGACGAGGCGGCCCCGGCCACCTCGAACAGCGAGCGCGACGGCGAAGACGGCGGCGAGGGCAAGGGCAACCCGCTCAGCGAGTACGCCTCCAACCTCAACGAACTGGCCATCCAGGGCAAGATCGATCCGCTGATCGGCCGCCACGACGAAGTCGAGCGCACCATCCAGGTGCTTTGCCGCCGCCGCAAGAACAACCCGCTCTACGTGGGCGAGGCGGGCGTGGGCAAGACGGCGCTGGCCGAAGGCCTCGCCAAGCGCATCGTGGAAGGTCAGGTGCCCGAGGTGCTGGAAGACTGCACCATCTGGTCGCTCGATCTCGGCGCGCTGGTCGCGGGCACCAAATACCGCGGCGATTTTGAGAAGCGCCTCAAGGCGGTGATCGCCCAGCTCAAGAAGCAGCCCAACTCCATCCTGTTCATCGACGAGATCCACACCATCATCGGTGCGGGTTCGGCATCGGGCGGCACGATGGACGCCTCCAACCTGATCAAGCCCATGCTGGCCTCGGGCGAACTGCGCTGCATCGGCTCGACCACGTTCCAGGAGTTCCGGGGCGTATTCGAGAAGGACCGCGCCCTGGCCCGCCGCTTCCAGAAGATCGACGTGGTCGAGCCCACCGTGGCCGACTCCATCGAGATCCTGCGTGGCCTGAAGAGCCGCTTCGAAGAGCATCACTCGGTGGAGTACACCGGTGAGGCGCTGCGCGCGGCCGTGGATCTCTCGGTCAAGCACATCCCCGACCGCCTGCTCCCCGACAAGGCCATCGACGTCATCGACGAGGCCGGCGCCCGACAGCGCCTGCTCCCCGAGGACGAGCGCACGGGCAAGGTCGACGTGGCCGAGATCGAATTCATCGTCGCCAAGATGGCGCGCATCCCCGCCAAGCAGGTCTCGGCGTCCGATCGCGATGTCCTGCGCAACCTTGAGCGCAACCTCAAGATGGTGGTGTTCGGCCAGGATGCGGCGATCGAGGCCCTGGCCTCGTCGATCAAGATGGCGCGTTCGGGCCTGGGCGATCCGTCCAAGCCGATCGGCAGCTTCCTGCTCGCCGGCCCCACGGGCGTCGGCAAGACGGAAGTCACCCGCCAGCTCGCCATGCAGCTGGGTATCGAGATGGTTCGCTTCGACATGTCCGAGTACATGGAAGCCCATTCCGTCTCGCGCCTGGTCGGTGCCCCTCCGGGCTACGTCGGTTTCGATCAGGGTGGCCTGCTGACCGAGCAGATCACCAAGCACCCGCACTGCGTGCTCCTGCTCGACGAGATCGAGAAGGCGCATCCGGATGTCTACAACATCCTGCTGCAGGTGATGGACCGCGGCGTGCTGACCGACACCAACGGTCGCGAGGCCAACTTCAAGAACGTCATCGTGGTGATGACGACGAACGCCGGCGCGCAGCTGGCTTCGCGCCGGGGCATCGGCTTCGTGAAGCAGAACCACGCACCGGACGCCATGGAAACCCTCCGTCGCCTGTTTACGCCGGAATTCCGTAACCGTCTCGACGCGATCATCCAGTTCAACGCCCTGGACTTCGATCACATCCTGCGCGTGGTCGACAAGTTCCTGATCGAGCTGGAAACCCAGCTGGCGGAGAAGAAGGTGAGCGTGGACGTCACGGCGGAGGCTCGTCGCTGGTTGGCCGAGCACGGCTTCGACCCGCAGATGGGCGCACGTCCGATGGCCCGCGTCATCCAGGACAAGGTCAAGCGTGCCCTGGCCGACGAGCTGCTCTTCGGCAAGCTGGCCGACGGCGGCAAGGTCACCCTCTCGGTCGAGGGCGATGACCTGCATGTTGAGACCGAATCCGCGGAGCCGGCCACGGCCACCGCGTAATCCCAGCCCGCAAGCGCGCTCCGGCTTTACTGTAGGAGCGCGCTTGCGCGCGATGGGTGCGAAGAGGTGACTCCGATCGCGCGCAAGCGCGCTCCTACAAAACGGTGATCGGCTCCGCCAGGCTCATCAGCGCCATCGGCGACGAGATCCGCACCGTGGCGATCAATCCTGCCGGGTCGCGTTGGCATACCGCCAACTGGCAAAGCGCCAAAAGATCACCCGTATCCTCGTCGGCGTACGCGTCGTCCCAGGTCTGTCGATCTCCCCTTACGCGAGCAAGCAGGCGACGCACATGCTGACGCGACGCCACCTCACTGCGGCCCGATAGTTCGCCTAGACGCGCGTGATCCAGTTCGAATACCTCGTGCAGCAGCAGGAGGGCGACGTCTCCCGGTGACAGCGAACGTACGAGGCGCAGCAGCGCCATCGTGACCTGCTGGTCGGTGTCCAAACGATGTTCGGGCGTATCGGCCTCGGTGCCGCCCGTGCTCCCGGCGACGAGGTTCGCCAGGATGGATCGGTAGCGGTCGTGCCGGCGTAGCCCGTCGATGCAGAGGTTGCGCAGCACGGTGACCATCCAGGCTTCGGGGTTTTCCGTGTCGGACAGCGCACCATGCGCGGTGCGCAGGTAGGTTTCCTGCACGAGGTCTTCCGCGTCGTGGTCCGCGGCGGACCAGCGGCGGGCAAGCGCCAGGAGGCGAAGGCGCAGCGCCTTGTCGTCGAGGTGCGAATGGAACGGCGCAGGGGATGTCACGTTCGTGGTCACTCGTTCGTCTACAGGATGAACCTACCACGACACGGAGAACCGTCCCATGTTCACCAATGACACCGACACCCGGCCGCCGACCCCGCAGGCCCAGGGCAGTGCCTTCCTCGAAGAAAAGGCGTTTCGCGCCCGCACGGTGCTGGTCTTCGGCACGATCACCGACACCGTCGCCGCCGAAACGGTACGTCGCCTGCTGGCGCTGGATGCCGATGCCGACGCCCCGATCGACATGATCGTGTCCTCGCCGGGTGGTCACCTGGAATCCGGCGACGTCATCCACGACGTACTTCGCTTCATCAACGCCCCGGTGAACATGATCGGCACCGGCTGGGTGGGGAGCGCCGCCACGCACCTGTTCCTCGGCGTACCGCGAGAGCGTCGCGTATGCCTGCCGCAGACCCGCTTCCTCATCCATCAGCCGAGCGGCGGGGCAGGCGGCCCGGCCAGTGATATCGCCATCCAGGCGAAGGAGATCATGAAGGCGCGGGAGCGTATCGCCCAAGTGATCGCCCGGGAATGCGGCCAGCCGCTGGAGCGGGTCCGTGCCGATATCGAGCGCGATCTGTGGATGCCGGCGGAGGAAGCGCTGGCGTACGGATTGATTTCGCGGGTGATCGAGCGGCGGACGGAGTTGTGACAATAAAAAAGCCGCGGCGATAGCCGCGGCCTTCTTGGGTTCCGGTGAAGCCGGCGCGAGAAGCGCTTACTTCATGCGGTAGGTGATACGGCCCTTGGTGAGGTCGTAGGGGGTCATTTCGACCTTCACCTTGTCGCCGGTGAGAATGCGGATGTAATGCTTACGCATGCGGCCGGAGATATGGGCAGTAATGACGTGCCCGTTCTCGAGCTGCACGCGGAACATGGTGTTGGGCAGGGTCTCCTGGACCGTGCCTTCCATTTCGATGACGTCGTCTTTTGCCATGTGTTCCGGGTCGGATAGTTGGCCGCCGTGGCCGCATAAGTCCCGTATTATGGCATGGCAGCGAGGCCAAGGCCACCCGCCTGGGAGGAACCCCCGCTCAGCGGCCGAAATGCTCTTCCAGCTTGCGGCGAATTTCGTCCTCTATGGTGCCCTTCATGAAGGTCAACATCATGCCCAGCTCCACCACCACGTGGATTTCGCTGTCGCCCACGGTGATGGAGCCCTTGGCGCCCGGGCCGGTGAAGGTATAGAGGCCGCCCGGCTGCCAGTGCCCCTTGGTGCCCAGCTTCTCGCTCATCCGCGTGGCGATCTTCTGCGTCGTCTCGAGGGCATCGGCGCGGGTGGTGCCGTGAGGGCGATGGATGTCGATCGTGGGCATGAAGGATTTCCGTAGAACGTGTCAGTCAGCGAGTCTAGCAGGCACGTTAGGCGACGATCACGACATCTTTACGTTTCAAATAGATACCGCAACCTGCTAAAGTCGCTTCGTCAACGTCCCGGTTCCTTCATGCGCATTGAATTCGTCAGCTCGGCACGCGGTGATTTCCACTGGTCACGGCCCGTGCTCACGATCGGCCGCGCCGAAGAAAATGATCTCGTGGTCTCCGAGGCCCAGGTCGCCCCACGCCATGTCCGCATCCATCGCGACCGTCGCGGCCTCGTGCTCGAGGTGGCGCCGGAGGCGGGGCGTGTCTACGTCAATGCGCGTCCGGTCCGCGAGTGGGCCCTCCTGCGGCCGGGCGACAGCCTGTCGCTGGGTGAGTGCCGCATGCTCATCCGCGACGATGCCGACATCGACAACCGCGACGCCGTGGTGCCCAACGAGGCCCGTTGCACCGTTGCCCTGCGCCCGGTGGCTGGTCCCTTGTCCGGCCGCACCGTGCCGGTGGGCGAGCGACTGGAGCTGGGTGCCACGCATGGCGCGCTGCCACTGGAGTTGCCCGGCAACGATGTCGCCCTGCTGAGCCTGGCTTGGGAAGACGGCGAGCTGGTGCTCGACGCCACCCGCGTGCCGCCGCGTCATGCCGTGCGCGTCAATGGCGTGACCGTGGCGCGTGCGGCCCTGCAACCGGGCGACCAGATCGGCATCGCCAACCATCGCTTCGTCCTCGACGCGCCCGGCTGGGCCGCCGAACCGGTGGTGACCCTCGTGGAGGAATCGCCGGACGAACCGGAAGCCGACGAGAGCGGGTCATCGCGAAACGATGTCTGGTGGCTCATCGTCACAGCCGCGCTGCTGGCGCTGGGCATCGCCGCCGTCCTCTTCATGCCCGGCGGCTGACCGGATAAAGCCCTTCCAATCGCGCCCGGGGCTGGGAGCATAATCGGGGTTCTCCCCAACCTAAGGTGCTTCTGGCGTGACAAGAGCCTGGAATTTCAGCGCGGGCCCGGCGGCGTTGCCGGAGCCGGTCCTTCGGCGTGCGCAGGCGGAGCTGCTCGAGTGGAACGGCTCGGGCGCTTCGGTGATGGAACTGTCCCATCGGGGCAAGCGCTTCATGGCACTGGCGGCTGAGGCCGAGGCCAGCCTGCGACGTCTTCTTGGCGTGCCGCCCGGCTACAAGGTGCTGTTCCTCCAGGGCGGCGCCACGCAGCAGTTCGCGCTGATCCCGATGAACCTCGCCGGCCCCGGCGACCACGCGGACTACATCGTCACCGGCCACTGGGGTGAGAAGGCCGTGCGCGAAGCGGCGCCGTACATCGACGCGCGCGTCGCGGCGACGTCCGAAGGCGATCGTTACCTGAAGCTGCCGTCGCGCGACACCTGGCGCCTCAGCGAGGGCGCGTCGTACGTGCACTACACGCCGAACGAGACGATCCACGGCGTGGAATTCCACGATATTCCCGATGTTGGCGATACGCCGCTCATCGCTGACATGTCGTCGAACATTCTCAGCGAACCGCTCGACGTGTCACGTTTCGGCCTGATCTACGCTGGCGCGCAGAAGAACATCGGCCCGTCCGGCCTGGTGGTGATGATCGTCCGTGACGACCTGCTTGCGCGCGAAGGCCGCCCGATGGCGAAGATCTTCCGCTACGCGGAGCACGCCGCGAACGATTCCATGCTCAACACACCCAACACCTGGGGCTGGTACCTGGCCAAGCTCACTTTCGACTGGATTGACGAGCAGGGCGGCCTTGTCGCGATGGGCGAGCGAAACGCGCGCAAGGCGAAGACGCTGTACGACGCCATCGACGGTTCCGGCGGCTTTTATCGCAGCCCGGTCGATGTGGCCGCGCGCTCGCGCATGAATGTGCCTTTCACCTTGCACGACAGCGCGCTCGATGCCGCCTTCCTTGCCGATTCCGAGAAAGCCGGGCTGCTCGCGCTCAAGGGCCACAAGGCCGTGGGTGGCATGCGCGCGTCGCTCTACAACGCGGTGCCGCAAGAGGCCGTGGACGAACTCGTGAAATTTATGCGGGACTTTGCAACGCGTCACGGTTAAAGTCGGAGGATCGCCGCAATGCAGCATGCGTGCGGCGACAATCCCTTTCAATTGCAACCATTTAGCCGCCCGGACGTCCATGAGCAAGACCCCCGCCGACAAACAAGCCACGCTTACCGAAGCGCGCCAGCGCATCGACAGCATCGACCAGCAACTGCAATCGCTTATCAGCGAGCGCGCCCAGTGGGCGCAGCAGGTCGGCCGGGCCAAGGGCCCGTTGAAGGCGGCGGTGGACTATTACCGACCCGAACGCGAAGCCCAGGTCCTGCGCGGCGTGATCGACCGCAACGACGGCCCGCTGCCCAACGCGGAGCTGGTCCGACTGTTCCGCGAGATCATGTCCTCGTGCCTATCGCAGCAGCAGCCGCTGAAGATCGGCTTCCTCGGTCCCGAAGGCACCTTCAGCGAGCAGGCCGTGCGCAAGCACTTCGGCCACGCCGCCTATGGCCTGCCGCTGGGTAGCATCGAAGAGGTCTTCCAGGAAGTCGCGGCGGGTAACGCCGATTTCGGCGTCGTCCCGGTGGAGAACTCGGGGCAGGGCATGATCCAGATGACCCTGGACATGTTCCTCGTCTCCAAGGCCACCATCTGCGGCGAAGTGGAATTGCGCGTACACCAGAACCTGCTCTCGCTTACGGGCGAGCTGAAGGACGTCAAGCGCATTTATTCGCACCCGCAGTCGTTGCAGCAGTGCCAGGGCTGGCTGCGCGTGAACCTGCCCAATGCCGAGCGCATCGCGGTATCCAGCAACGCCGAAGCGGCGCGTACCGCGCGCCTGTCGCCGGATTCCGCCGCCATCGCCGGTGAAACCGCAGGTCGCGTGTACGGCCTGAAGACCGTCGCCGGTCCCATCGAGGATCGCTCGGACAACACCACGCGCTTCCTCGTCATCGGTCGCTCCATTTTCCCGGTGTCAGGCAACGACCGCACGTCGCTGCTGGTCACCGTGAAGGACAAGCCCGGCGCGCTCTACGACGTACTCAGCCCGCTCGCGAAGCACGATGTCAGCATGAACCGCATCGAATCCCGCCCTGCCCACACCGGCAAGTGGCAATACGCCTTCTTCATCGACATCTCCGGTCATGTGGACGATGCCTCGGTGCAGGCGGCCCTGAAGGAGATGAAGCCCACGGCCGCCGATGTCCGTGTGCTCGGCTCCTACCCGGTCGCCTTGCCGTGACCGCCGGTTTCGACGCGGCGACGCTCGCCAACCGGGCGACGTTGGCTCTGCGCGCCTACGATCCCGGTCACGACCTGCCCACGCTGCGCGCGCGTTTCGGCGACGTGCTCTCCGAGCTGGGTTCCAATGAAAACCCGCTCGGCCCGAGCAAGCAGGCGATGCGCGCGGCTACGCGCGTGCTCGACGACATCTTCCGTTATCCCGACCCGGTGGGTGCCTCGCTCAAGCATCGCATCTCGGATGAACTGGGCGTGCCGGTCTCCGGCATCACGCTCGGCAATGGTTCGCATGAGCTGCTGATGCTGCTCGCGCAGTGCTTTGCCGATGCCGAGCATCCGGTGGTGCATTCGCAGTACAGCTTCGCGGTGTTCCCGATCGCCGCCGCCGCGGCGGGCGCGCGGGGCATCGTGGTGCCCGCGCTGCCCATCGATCATCCCGAGGCGCCTTACGGGCACGATCTCGACGCGATGGCGAAGGCCGTCACGCCAGATACCCGCCTGGTCTACCTCGCCAATCCCAACAATCCGACCGGCACCTGGTTCACCGATGCGGTGCTTGAGCGCTTCCTCGACCAGGTGCCGTCGAGCACGCTGGTGGTGGTCGACGAGGCTTACAACGAATACGTCGACGCGCCAGGCCTCAGCACCGCGCTGCACCTGCTCGGTCGTTATCCGAACCTGATCGTCACGCGCACGTTCTCCAAGGCGTACGCGCTGGCGGGCCTGCGCGTGGGCTACATGCTCAGCCATCCGTCCGTCGCGGCGGTGTGCGAGCGCCTGCGCGAGTCGTTCAATGTGAACGGCGTGGCGCTGGCCGCCGCCGAAGCCGCGCTTGGTGACCACGAGCACCGCGCCCGCGTCAGGGAGACCAATCGTCGCGATCGCGAGTGGCTGGCCGCGGAGCTGACCGCGCGCGGCATGCGCGTGTTTCCGTCGCAGACCAACTTCGTGCTCGTCGATGTCGGTCGCGATGCGGCCGAGTTGGAAGCGCACCTGTTCGGCACCGGCGTGATCGTGCGTCCGATGGTCGGCTATGGCCTGCTCACCACCGTACGTATCAGCGTGGGCAGCCGCGCCGAGCTGCAACGCCTGCTGGAGAACCTCCCTTGAGCCGTATCGACTGGACCAGCCACCAGGGTGGCCCGCTGCGCGGCGAGATCACCGTGCCCGGCGACAAGTCGGTATCGCATCGCTCGCTGATGTTCGGTGCGCTGGCCGAAGGCACCTCGCACATCCGTGGTTTCCTCGAAGGTGAGGACACCCGCGCCACGGCGGCCATCCTCGGCAAGCTCGGCGTCCGTTTCGAAACGCCTGCGCCGGGCGAGCGCATCGTGCATGGCGTGGGCCTGCACGGCCTGCGTGGCACGCAAGAATCACTCGACTGCGGCAACGCCGGCACCGGCATGCGCCTGCTCGCCGGCCTGCTCGCCGGCCAGGCGTTCGACTCGACACTGGTTGGCGACGAATCGCTGTCGCGTCGTCCCATGCGCCGGGTCACCGATCCGCTGGGCGAGATGGGCGCGCAGATCGATACCGAAGACGGCAAGCCGCCGCTGCGTATCCATGGCGGTCGCAAGCTCCAGGGCATCACCTACCATCCGCCGGTCGCCAGCGCGCAGATCAAGTCCGCGCTGTTGCTCGCCGGCCTGTATGCCGAAGGCAGCACCGAAGTCATCGAGCCGCATCCCACGCGCGACTACACGGAGAGCATGCTCAAGGCCTTCGGCTGGCCCATCGAGTATTCCCCGGGTAAGGCGAAGCTCGAAGACGGCCATACCTTGCATGCCGTGGATGTGGACGTGCCCGCCGACTTCTCGTCGGCTGCGTTCTTCATCGTCGCCGCATGCATCGTGCCGGGCTCGGAGCTTCGTCTGAAGGCCGTGGGTCTCAATCCGCGCCGTACGGGCCTGCTGGCCGCGCTGGAACTGATGGGCGCCGATATCTCGGTAGAAAACGAGCGTGTCAGCGGTGGCGAGGAGATCGCTGACCTGATCGTCCGTCATCGTCCGCTGCATGGCGTTGCGCTGCCGCTCGACATCGTGCCCGACATGATCGACGAGTTCCCGGCCCTGTTCGTGGCTGCCGCGGCGGCCGAAGGCATGACCACGATCCGTGGCGCCGCCGAGCTGCGCGTCAAGGAGTCCGATCGCATCGCCAGCATGGCCAACGGCCTGAAGGCCTGCGGCGTGCTCATCGACGAACTGCCTGACGGTGCGATGATCCGTGGCGGCGCGATCCATGGTGGCACCATCGACAGCCATGGCGATCACCGCATCGCCATGAGCTTCGCCATCGCCGGCCTGGTGGCGTCCGGCCCGATCGTCATCGGTGATTGCGCCAATGTGGCGACGTCGTTTCCGGGGTTCCTGGAGTTGGCGAACGGCGTCGGTTTCCGTATTACGCCGGTAGTCTGATCCCGGTCGCGCGCAAGGCGCGCTCCTACATGTAGGAGTGCGCCTTGCGCGCGACCGCCTTTCGCGACACGCTTCCGCTTCCCCGTCCACGGAAGCCGACATGGCCGCCAAGCTCCCTCCCTTCGTCGTCGTCGTGCCTGCGCGGTTCGGATCCACCCGGTTGCCCGGCAAGCCGTTGCTGAAGATCGGCGGCATATCGATGATCCGCCGGGTCGCCGAGCGGGCAGGGCAGGCGGGCGCTGCGCAGGTAGTGGTGGCGACCGACGACAGCCGGGTCGCCGGCGAGCTGCGCGGATGCGGTGACATCCTGGTCTGCATGACCCGGGAGGACCACGCGTCCGGCACCGACCGCATTGCGGAAGTGGTGAGCCATTACGGCTGGCCGGAAGACACCATCGTCGTGAACCTGCAGGGCGACGAGCCCTTCGCCCCGGCCGCCGGCATCCGTGCGGTGGTGGCGACCCTGGCCGGCGACGATGCGCCCATGGCGACCCTGGCCACGCCCATCGAACATGCCGACGAACTGTTCGATCCCAACATCGTCAAGGTCGTGCGTGCCGCCAACGGGCGGGCCCTCTATTTCACCCGCGCCCCCTCGCCGTGGGCACGTGACGACTTCGCCCGCGACCGTACCATATTGCCCGCCAAGATCCCTTTCCTGCGTCATATCGGCATCTACGCCTACCGGGCGGGCTTCCTGCGCCGCCTGGCCGCCCTTCCGCGGACACCGCTGGAGCAGGCCGAGTCGCTGGAGCAGCTGAGGGCCATGGAGCACGGCTACGCCATCTCGGTGCAGCCGACCCCTGAGCCCTTCCCGCCGGGCATCGACACTGCGGAAGACCTGGAGCGGGCCGAGCGCTGGCTGGCCCGATCGGCTGGTTTGTAGGCGTTCACGTACAAGCCCCAAGGTAAAAGCCTGACATTCATTCAAGGCTTCGCCCGAATGTGCGGCGTGGGGCCATTCCGTAATCTATCCCTGTCGCCACAGTGACCCCCTAAGGACGGCGACACTCCCATGGAAGGTCTACGCCGGCATGGCCAGCCCATGCCGGCGTTTTTCGTCTTCAAGGGCCGCCGACGCGGTAAAATGACCGGATGGAGCACACCGAGTCGCATCCGTTCGACGGCAAGGCCTTCGTCCGCCATCTCACGACCTCCCCCGGCGTCTATCGCTACTTCGACGGGGAAGGCGAGTTGCTGTACGTGGGCAAGGCCGCGAACCTCAAGAAGCGGGTCAGCAACTACTTCCTCAAGCCGCCGATGGACCCGCGCATCGCCTCGATGGTGTCGCAGATCGATCGTGCGGAAGTCACGCTGACGCGCACGGCTGGCGAGGCGCTGCTGCTCGAATCCCAGCTCATCAAGTCGCTCAAGCCGCGATACAACATCGTGCTGCGCGACGACAAGAGCTACCCGTACATCTACCTTTCCGGCGGTGAGGATTACCCGCGCCTGGCATTCCATCGTGGCGCCAAGTCGGGTATCGGCCGGTACTTCGGCCCCTATCCCAGCACCTTTGCCGTGCGCGAGAGCCTCGGGCTGATGCAGAAGCTGTTCAAGGTGCGCCAGTGCGAGGACAGCTACTTCCGCAATCGCTCGCGCCCGTGCCTGCAACACCAGATCGGCCGGTGCAGCGCGCCATGCGTGAAGCTGATCGAGGTGGACGACTACCGCAACGACGTGCGCCACGCCGAGATGTTCCTCGAAGGCCGCAGCAGCGCCGTGATCGACGAGCTGGCGACGTCGATGGAGCAGGCCAGTGCCGCACTGCATTTCGAGCGTGCCGCCGCGCTGCGCGACCAGGTGGCGGCGCTGCGCAAGATCCAGGCGCAGCATTTCGTGCAGGGCGCCAGCGCCGACATGGACGTGGTGGCCTGCTGCATGGAAGGGGGCATGGCCTGCGTCAGCGTGCTGTTCTTCCGCAACGGTGTCAGCCTGGGATCGCGCGACTTCTTCCCGCGCCTGCCGACCGACGCGTCGGTCTCCGACGTGATGGAGCAGTTCCTCGCCCAGTACTACCTGGAGCGTCAGGTGCCGCGCGAGCTGGTGCTGAGCGATCCGGTAGAGGACGCCGAGGTGCTGACCTCCGTATTGTCCGAGCACGCGGGCTACGCCGTGGCGCTGAAGACCAGCGTGCGCGGCGACCGCGCGCGCTTTCTGGAGATGGCGCAGCGCAACGCCAGCGCGGCACTCACCTCGCGCCTCGCCAGCCGGCACACGCTGCTGGCGCGTTTCGACGACCTGCAGAAGGTGCTCGAACTGGACGAAACGCCGCGGCGCATCGAATGCTTCGACATCAGCCACACCCGAGGTGAGGCCACCGTGGCCTCCTGCGTGGTGTTCGGTCCGGAAGGGCCGGAGAAATCCCACTACCGTCGCTTCAACATCGCGGGGATCACGCCGGGCGACGATTACGCCGCCATGCATCAGGCGCTGACCCGGCGTTTCAAGAAGGTGGTAGAAGGCGGTGCGAAGCCCGACATCCTGCTGATCGACGGCGGCACGGGCCAGGTGGGCCAGGCCGTGGACGTGCTGCGCGACCTGGGCGTTGCCGGTATCCGCGTGGTCGGCGTGGCCAAGGGGCCGGGCCGCCGCGCGGGCGAAGAAACCCTGGTGCTGGCCGAAAGCGGCCGCACCTTGCATCCAGGCACCTCCTCGCCAGCGCTCCACCTGGTGGCGGCGGTCCGTGACGAGGCGCACCGTTTCGCCATCAGCGGCCACCGCCGTCGGCGCGAGGCGGCGCGCGAGCGCAGTACCCTGGAAGACGTGGCGGGCGTCGGCGCACGGCGCCGTGCGGCCCTGCTGAAGGCCTTCGGCGGCCTCGCGGGCGTGGAAGCCGCGGGCGTCGAGGAATTGATGAGCGTAAAGGGGATTGATCGCGGTCTCGCCGAACGCATCTATGCCATGCTCCATCCCTGAACGAACAGGGCGACTGGAAGGTCGCCCGGAAGAACCGGCCAAATTATGCGTATCAACCTGCCTACCTGGCTGACCCTATTCCGCGTGCTGCTCCTGCCCGTGATGGTGGTTGTCTTCTACCTGCCGTTCCGCGGCTCGAACCTGGCCGCCGCGCTGGTGTTCGTCCTGGCCGGTCTCACGGACTGGCTCGACGGCTACCTGGCCCGGCGCCTGGACATGACCTCGGCCTTCGGCGCCTTCCTCGATCCGGTGGCCGACAAGCTCATGGTTGCCGTCACCCTGTTCCTGCTGGTGCAGTCCCATCCGGGCGGCTGGCAGGGCATCCTGCTGGCCGTGACCGCCTCCGTGATCGTGGGCCGTGAGATCAGCGTCTCGGCCCTGCGTGAGTGGATGGCCGAGATCGGCGCGCGCTCCAAGGTGAAGGTGGCCTTCCTGGGCAAGCTGAAGACCGCGATGCAGATGGTGGCCCTGGTCGTCCTGCTGCTCCAGCACGACGCCGAGACGCTGCGCCTGTACCACATCGGCGAAGCCCTGCTGGTCGTGGCGGGCATCCTCACCATCTGGTCGGGCGTGGACTACCTGCGCGCCGCATGGCCCGCATTGCGCGATCACGACGTGAAAAAAGCCGAAAAAAATCCGGTGCAAAGTAGTTGACACATTGTCGATCTCATCTAGAATAGCTGGACCACGACGCGGGAATAGCTCAGTTGGTAGAGCACGACCTTGCCAAGGTCGGGGTCGCGAGTTCGAGTCTCGTTTCCCGCTCCAGATTTCCACAAAGCCTCGGAAAAACCGGGGTTTTGTTTTTTAAGCGCTATCGGATACTCTCCGCGTGCGCAAGCGATGGCCGGGTGGCAGAGTGGTCATGCAGCGGACTGCAAATCCGCGTACGCCGGTTCGATTCCGACCTCGGCCTCCATCGCATTCCAAGGCGCACACGCAACAGCGGTGCGCCTTTTTTCTTTTCAGCCCGGATGGCGAAATCGGTAGACGCAAGGGACTTAAAATCCCTCATCCGCAAGGGTATGTGGGTTCGAGTCCCACTCCGGGCACCATCTAGCCGTTTCACGGCATCCCAGTATCTCCTCACTGGCGACCTGGAGACCCGAAATACGCCCTCTTTCTAGCTGTTTCCTCGTCTAGTTGGCGTAGTGTCGACGGTCTTCTGGGAGTGAATCTGGGCGAGATCGAGGGTGGTCTCCTAGGATCGAGACCAGGGTGGGGTGTCGCTGACGCCATAGGGGCCGCGAACAGCCGGGCCATCACCAAGACATTACGGCGGCGGCCGCCAGGGCCACGGCCAAAGCCATCCAGCGGTGGCAGGGGAGGCCGGTTAGGCACAAGTCCTATGGATTGCTGGACTGGTGACTGATGCACTCCAGTCTCGCAAACTTAGATAGGCTCGACGACGTTGCTGAGGTAGAAGCGCCTCTCCTGGAAGAGGTAAATCGTAAATTCAGTACAGAGATTAAGGACATTGCGAGCTGCACTAGCGGCTTAAGTTGGCGACGCTATGTGCCTGAAGCACGTTGGCGTTGGCCAAAAGAAATCCCCGCTCGCAATGTGCGGGGATTTGCTTAGCCTCGAAGCATAGGCCGGTGGAACACTCGGCAGCCTATCTACTTCTCATGGCTGCTGTCCCAGCCGCCACTGAAGATAGGCGTACTCCGCTGTTCCGCCGTTCTGATCGGGTTCAAATGTCAGCGACTCCGCGTACTCATTCCATTGACTGATAATTACCGGGTAGTTGTTCGACGCGGCCGGCGATATGTTCAGCCACTTCAGGCGAAGCGGCTCTGGAATCCCCGTCGTGTAGGCCGCATTGCTGCCCCATCGGTCAATGAAATGCCAAAGGTAATGGCTTTTCCAGGAAGCTTTCAGACCATCCTGGACGCTGCCGGTGGTGTCTTCCGTGCTGGCCGAACGGTAGATGTTGCTGGCCGAGTTCGCCTGTCCCGCACTCATGCCGGAAAAATTATCAATCCACAGAATGTCGGTGCGCGACTTCATATAGGCGATAATCGCGGAGGCCTGGGCGTTGTCGGCGGGAAGGTTGGTATTAGACGGAAGCCCCTCCGTGAGAATGACCACGCGTCCGTCAGAGGCATGAAGGCTCGTTGCATTGACCGTCGACATGTACCAGTCAACGTATTGCTTCAGCCGCGCGACGGCTACCGAGGCCCTGTTCGGATCGTCGTTCGTCGGAAATGCCGCGCTACCCTTGATGTGATCGTAAACGTTGATCGAGATCAGTGGCGCGACCTGGATGCCCTTCATCCACGCGGCCCAGGCAACGTTGGCGAACATCGCGCGCGGCGTGGACCAGGTGCCCCCGGCCGAACACGACTGGTCATTGGTCCAGAAGCTTCCGTAGCATGCCCCGTAACCGCTGGCGGCGGCTTCTTCGTCAGGCATGATCAGCACCGCAATGGCGGTGTCCTGATTCATGGCTTTGATCTGGGCCATCTGATTCAGGAATACGTCGTTGCTCTTGCTCAGATAGCCAACCCGGCCACCTGGATTTCCCGCCCCGGCTTGCGGCCAAGACGGATTTGAGCCGCAGGTTGGCGTGACCTGCTGGAGACAGGCCGGTGAAGTGGCAAGGCCTGACCACCCGCCGGCCTGAAAGATCATGATGTTCTTGATCAATCGGCCATACGATGGATTCGATGTCCCTTCGCCCGTTGAGTTAAGCATGTTGGTCATTCGCGAACCACTATCCGCGAATGCCGTAGGCATGCCAGTAAGGGATGCAACACAAAATGCGATCGACGCTAATCCATACCTATAGGAACGTTTCATTACATGTCCTTCCGTTGGCGAGCCGAGAGCGACCTTACCGAATTATCCGGCACATCATCCTAGCATGCGGTTCCCGCTTGACCTCGCCACGTCGAATGCCTGCGCGCCCTCCGGACGACCCTTGAATATCCTCGTCATGAGCTTGCTGTTGGGCTTGATCATGGGGAAGACGCCCGCTGCGAATAGGGCCGTCGTCGCTATGGGTGCTCGTATTGAAAGCAAGCGGTACGCTGCCTCGGGGGCAAGCCCCCTTTCTTGAAGAGCCGGATCGCTTCAATCGCGATCTGCTCGATTTCATCCGCGCCTCGGTAACGCGCTAGCCGCCCGCCACCATTCGATCGTCAGTCGACCCATGCGCTCGCATCGATCAGCAATTCCGCCTTATGCGACTGACACCACGCATGCAGGTCCTCGTGAAGGACGGGCCATAAATCCTTGGCCCAGTCCGGCGCCTTTTCGGCCCAGGCCGCCTCGGTGGGTAAGTGCGCCATAAGAACGCCCATGGTCAGCGTCAGCACGAAGGAGCCACCGGGCGCGGTGCAGACCAGTTCTTCTTTCCATCGGGATTGAAAAGTAAACATGAGGCCTCAGTAAACGGGCGCGCTGCCGTCGAGGAAGATATCGGCGCCAGAGGTGAGGCACCATTCCGTCAGCTCCTCGTGGAGCACGGGCCAAAGCGACTTGGCCCAGTCGGGGGCCTTGCCGACCCAGATCGCTTCCGTCGGCAGGTGCGCCGTGAGGATGCCCATGTCCAGCGTCAACACGAACGAACCGCCGGGGGCCGTGCAGACCAGTTCTTCCTTCCATCGAGGGTGGAACGTGAACACGAGCATTCCTTGTGCACATATCGTCATGGGTGAGGATAGGTCGGTGGTGTGTTCCATGCCAGCGCTCCCGTCCCAAGAAGAGTAAGCGATGCGGCGTCAGCTATCGAAGTCGACGCTGGTTGTCACCGCCGAAGAGCGATGTACACATGCCCCGAGCTGTGCATAACATCGCAGTCAGGCTCACGCTGAACGATGGTCGAGCAGCCCCAGCGCCACCAGGCTTTTCGCCGTCGCCACGACGGCGTCTTCCGACGAGCGTGGCCTCCAGCCCAGCAGGCGCGTCGCTTTCTCACCGGATGCATCGAGGTTCACGCCCAACAGGGGGACGACGCCCTTCAGTGTCGTGTTGCGTCGTGCCAGCAGGCGCACCAGCCAATTGGGCAGCTCACGTGTAGACACCTTGCCGGCATGGGCGCCCAGGCGGTCACGCAGTACACGTGCGATATCCGTCATCCACAGGCTTCGACCCGCGGTGGCGAGAAAGCGCTGCCCCCGGGCGGCGGGATGGGTCATCGCGCGCAGGTGCAGATCGGCCACATCGCGGACGTCCACGAGTCCCGTATGGATATTCAGGCAGCCCGGTTGGCCGTTGAGCATGCCGGCGATCGTGCGGATCGAATGCGAGTAGTCCGCGCCGAGTGCCGGTCCCAGCACCATGGTGGGATTCACGGCGGACAGTTCGAGTCCATGGCCTTCCCGGGCGATGAAATCCCAGGCGGCCTTTTCCGAAAGGGTCTTGGATGTCTGGTAGGGCGCGACGTTGCCCGACAGGTCGCTCCAGTCCGTTTCGTCGAACGGACGGCGATGGTCCCGTGCGTGCCCGACGCCGATCGCGCCGAACGCTGACGTCAGCACCACACGCGTGACGCCTGCATCCCGCGCGGCCCGAAGAACGCGCAGGTTGCCGTCGATGGCGGGCCTGATCCAGTCCTCTTCCCGTACCTGGCTGCCCGATGGCGTAGGGGAGGCGCCGTGCATCACGTAGCGGCAGCCCGCGACGGCCTCGAACCAGCCTTCGTCCGACCCCAGGTCGGCCACGACGAACGACAGGCGGTCGCCCGGTTCGATGCCGCCCACCTTGAGGTGTTCTCGTACTTCCGCCTCGCGAGCCAGCGAGCGGACCGTGGTCCGCACGCGATAACCGGCGTTGAAGAGGGCAATCATGCAATGTTGCGCGATGAAACCGGTGCCACCGGTGACCAAAACCAATTCGTCGCTCATGGGGATCTCGTCGTCGGTCCATGGACCGTAAAAGGAAGGCAAGGCTCAGGCGTCAAAGCTTAGCGAGGCACCTCCGGACGTTTAATACGTGATCGTGCGCTTTACTTTCGCGATCGTACGGATGGCATCGCAGCGGGAGCGCAAGATCGGGACCGCATCTGCCCGGTCTGCTGGCTATGCTCTGCCTCACATACCCGAGGAGCGCTGACGCATGAATGCCTGGATTCCCCGTATGGAGCGCGCGCTGGCGCTGCTCGCCTCGCGGCTCGACGAGCCGCCGCACCTGGATGAACTGGCGTCGGCGGCGGCCGTCTCGCCCTTCCATTTCCATCGGATCTGGCGGGCGATGACGGGGGAGACGACAGGGCAGACCATCGCCCGGCTGCGCATCGCCGTCGCCCAGCAGCGGTTGGCCGAAGGGGCGTCGGTGACCACTGCCGCCATGGATAGCGGCTTCGGCACACCACAGAGTTTCGCGCGCTCGTTCCGCAAGGTGACCGGCCTGTCGCCCACCGAGTTCCTGTCGCAGGGAGGCGAGCGGATCGCAGTAGCGGCGAAACCCGATGCGTCCGTTCGGATCGAGCTGCGCGAGGATGGCCAGCTCGTCGCCCTGCGCCAGGACGGCGGCGCCTACCACGGACTCAACGCGCTGTTCTGGCAGCTATGGAACTGGGCCGACGGTGCCGGCAAGCTGGACGGCCTGCAAGGCATCTACGGCATCCCGTTCGACGATCCGGTCAGCGTGGACGAAAGCCGGCTTCGCTACGAGGCCTGCCTTGCCCTGGCCGATCCGGGAACACCGCCGGCACCGTTTAAGGTAGTCACGCTGGCGGCGGGCGACTATGCGGTGCTCAGGCACCTGGGTAGCTACGACGGGTTGGAAGATACCAGCCAGCGGCTTGTCGACTGGGTGCTTGCCTCGTCTCGCGAGCCGGCGGATTTCCCGTTGTTCCACTATTTCCTCGACGATCCTGAGCAGGTGCCGGCGCATGAACTGCGCACGGATGTGCTGATGCGCCTCGCGGCGGCTTAGGTATCGGGTGTCATGCCGGGAGCGATGTGCCGTGAAGTCGTCGCGAAACGGTGCATTCGCCCACCGTGGTGCGGGCGCAGTTCGCCAGCGATGCACGAAGCGTATCGGCCATGGCCGCGAGTTCGCGCTGCTTGCGTTCGATGTCGGCGAGATGGTGGCGCACTACCACGTCCACCTCGTCGCAGGAGCGCGTATCGTCGGCGGTCAAGGCGAGAAGGCTGCGGATGTCCTCGATGGTGAAGCCCAGTCCGCGACAGCGCATGATGAAACCGAGTCGTTCGGCGTCCGGCTCGCCGTACATGCGATAGCGGCTGGCCGTGCGGGCGGGTTCGGCGAGCAGGCCGATCCGCTCGTAGTAGCGGATGGTTTCCAGGTGGCATCCGGTTCGTTCGGCGAGCTGGCTGATGCGCACGGTGCTTGACTCCGTAGTAGCTACGGAGTCGATTCTAGGCGCTTTCCGGAAGGACCGCGCCATGGGTTGTTGCGATCACGACAGTTGCGAGGCTCGGGCGATCGCCGATACCGCCCGGCACCGTCGGGTGCTGTGGATCGTGTTGGTCATCAACCTCGCGATCTTCGGTGCCGAGTTCGGATTCGGCTGGCTGGCCCGATCCAGCGCTGTGCAGGGCGATTCGCTGGACAGCCTCGGCGACGCGCTGGTCTACGCGATCAGCCTGCTGGTTGTTGGCAAATCGCTGCGGGCCCGTGCAGGCTCGGCGATGGTGAAGGGTGTCGTGCAGGTGGTGTTCGCCGGCCTGGTCATGGCGCAAGTGGCGCATCGCCTGCTGGTCGAGGCACCGCCGATCACCGGGATCATGGCCTGGGCGGCGGCCGGTGCGCTGGTCGGCAACGCGGCTTGCCTGGCCTTGCTCACCCCGTTCAGGGCGGACGACATCAACATGCGTTCCGTCTGGCAATGCTCGCGGAACGATGTCATCGGCAACGCTGGCGTGCTGGTCACCACGGCGCTGATCGCGCTGACCGGCTGGTGGTGGCTGGATCTGGTGTTCGGTGGCAGCCTGGCGTTGCTCTTTCTGCGCACAGGCTGGAACGTATGCCACGCCGCATGGCCGTTACTTCGGCAGCGGCAAGCGACCACGGCGATCTAGTGTGCGGGCTGCAACACAATGATCGCCATGCCCGCGAGGGCGACACCTGCGCCGACCATGTCCCAAGTGGTCAGCCGCACGCCTTCGACCAGCGCCAGCCACGCCAGCGCCACGGCGATATAAATGCCGCCATAGGCCGCATAGGTGCGACCGGCGGCGGCCGGGTGCAGGGTGAGTAGCCAGGCGAAGGCGGCCAGCGACAGAGCGGCGGGAAGTAGAAGCCAGGGTGATCGATCCTGCTTCAGCACCAGCCAGGGCAGGTAACAGCCGAGGATCTCGGCAACCGCCGTGAGGACGAACAGCGCGACGCGCCAGGAGAATTCGAGCATGGGGCTTCGATGGGTAGGCAGGAGACAGCCCATTGTAGGAGCGCGCTTGCGCGCGATGGGAGGTTGCCGCCAGGCCCCATCGCGCGCAAGCGCGCTCCTACAGAAGCCGGGGTGGCGATCCAGCGCCTGGGGTGGCGCGACGCCCGGACTCATGGCATGGTCCGTGAAATCCTGATCGGAACCGGGCATGGGGTATCCATCATGTTGAAGATCGTCGCCCTTGTCGGGCTGCTTGCCGTGGGCAGCGTCATGGCGCACGACGCCGGGGCGGATGTCGAATACTTGCTGACATCGTCCGCGGCGGATTTCCACGCGCACCCGTCGCCGGCATCGCTGGATTTTCGCGACGTGAAGCTCGCCCACATCACCGCGCCGAACGGCAATAGCCAGGCGATGATCTGTGGCGAATTCCTCGCTCAGGAGGAGGGCGCCGAACCCGTGTGGCAGGCGTTCCTCACCATCCGCACGAGCAAGTACGAACAATGGCTGGGCGCACAGGCACAAGCGCTGTGCAACGACCGCAAACGGGTGGACTACGACGGCGGCCCGGATCTGTCGAATGACCTCAAGTCGCGAGTGATGGCATTGCGTTAGTAGCGCGCGATATCGACGCCATTATTTTCAGGCTCGCCGGCAACACGTCGGTGAAGTTCTGCTAGCGTTCGTTTCGTCATCCACACATGGATGACGTCCACCGCGCGATGCGGTGGAAGCGCGGCCCGACGGTGCCTAGGAACACCGGTCGGGCCACTGACCATAATCACTTGCTAGAGGAGTCATCATGGCTGTCCCGCATTCTACGGCACCACCTCGCCCGCCGTTTCCCGATGGCGGCATGCTCGATGTTCGTCGGATCGCCTGGGACGTCCCCAGGCACGGTTGATGAACCGCGGCCCGGATGTCCTCCGGATTCGATGCCCAGCCCCCGTGTGGCTGCAAACACATGGCGTGGTGAGGCCGTCCGACGCCGCCATCCACTTCACGACCTCTCGTCCGGTATCCGCATTCGGATAGCCGTCGAGCCCCCTCGTGCCCGTAGCATGCGTCAATGCGTTACCTGCGGTACGCCATGTTCCTATGGCGTACCGCACCTGGACTGGCACGAAGGCGCGGTGTTCCCTTACCGGGATAGATTCCTTATCCCATGAAACGAGCGCCCTACGCGTCGGCGGGAATCACTCGATCTCGACCTTTGTCGCCGTACAGAACGTATCCGAGCCCATCTCGTAGCTGATGACCGATACCTTCGAACCGTCCGCTTTGGCGGACAACAATGTCGCCAGCATGGCCTTGGGCATGGGCTGGCTCATGTCGCCAAGGAAGACGATACCAAAGATGCAGGGCTGGGAAAGACCTTCATTGAACCTGACGTAGGCGCTCGTCGTGGTTTGGGCGCCAATGGCGGCAATCGTCCTATGGGTGTCGTCTGTCGCCATGGCTTGCGTAGATATCGTCGTGGCAAGGAGGCAGAAGACGGAGAGGTAGCGCTTCATGGCGTTGGGGTCCTGGATAGATGTTGGTGCGATGGGCTTTAGACGCGTTCAGAGGCCAATGGTGTCGACATCCTCACTATTGACCCAGCGGGTGCAGGCGCCGCTGCCCTGGACGGTGATGGGCATGTCGTTCGTGCGTGCTGCGATCAGGAGCGCCATCTGCTTCTTCGCCAGTTCGGAGTTCTCTTCCTTGATGATCCAGAGATTGTTGGCGGCGCAGGGCGCACGATTGTCGATGGAAGTGTCGAGAAGGAAGAACAACAGGCCATCGTTCTGGCGGGCGTAGATCGTGACGATCTTGCCCGTCTGGGAACCCGCTTGTGCGGTGCCGGTCATGAGAAGGGCGGCGGCGAGGCCGAGGGTGCAAGCTAAGCGTTTTTTCATGGGTAGGGTCCTTTGACAAGGGAAAGGGGGAGAAGGATCAGGGCGTGATGGTGACCGAATGGGGCGACTCGGAATTCGCCCACCACGACGGGTAACTGTTGCTGCTGTAGATAAAGACCGGCTTGTCTGTGGACACCGCGGTGAGCAGCGTGGCGTACATGGTTTTTCCATCCGCCGTGGAGGCGTCGATCACGAACGCGCCGTCCGGACTGCAGGGGGCTTTTGTCGCGTGATCGGCGACCGAAAAAACGACAACGCTCCCGTAGGCGGTCAGCTTCGTGATGAGGCCGCTGCCGTCACCGGCCATGGCGGCGGACGAAAGGGTGCAAAGCGTTGCGAGCGCGATCAGTCGGGTGGACGGGTTCTTCATGGATCGATACCTGGATAGGGAAATAATGGGCGTTTCCACGGATCTCATAGTTCGAGTAGCAGGTTGATCGCGCTGGACGTGCTGTGCGTCAGGCCGCAATACCGCTTGTCGCCTGTGCTCGCATTGCATTGCTGGTCCTTGATCGCGTGGCCGATACGGGTGTAGGTGGCTCGAAGGTCCGGAATGTCACGAACGCCGCGGCAGTTGGCGTTGCCTCCTTTTCCGGAGAACCAGGCGAACGGGGCGAGCCAGACGACGTCCGGGTCGGTGTTGATGCTTTGTTCGTACCGGGCGGTGTTCTCGACCTTGACGGCAGCGCATCCCGACATCGCGCCCGGGACGATGATGTACTTCTTGCCCGGCGTGCGGCTTTTCAGGTCCGCCATTTTCTTCTGCCAAGTGGAGTCCGAGTCGCCGTAGTGGTCGTAGCCCACCCAGTCGAGAAGTTTCATGCCCTTGTCGAACTGATTGAAATCCGGAGTCAGGATCGAAGCGATCGGTAGTGCCGCCGTGTTCGGATCTTGCCGTACGGCATTCACGCCGTTGACGAAGATCGGATTCGCAGCACCATTGACGTCCGAGAGGCATGCGTCGCCATTGGGTTCGTCGACGATGTAGACCGCGACCACCGTGCTGCGAACCGGATCCCCGGGGATGAGGTAGCCCTTGTCTACCATCGCCTTGGAAAGGCTTGCCCAGGACGCGGCGGCGGTGGTGTCCATCTGCCAGCATGAGTTGTCGGCCACGCCGCCTTTTTGGAATACGAACGGATGCGCGGGAACAATGGCGTGGATATGTGCCGCCTTGGCTCTTGCCAATTCGTCGAGCACATATTGCTGGGAGCCGGCCTTGCCTGCCGGACTCGTGTCCGCGCTCCAGAACAGGATGGAATACAGGTTGATGTGATCCTGCATTTCGGGAAGGCTGGGATGAGAGGGAGCGACGACGGGGTCCGTCTCGTAATCGCCGCCAAAGTAGCCGAAATACTTGGTGGCGGACTGGGCCATGGCGGTCGCTGGAACGGCGAGCGCCGCGGCGAGGAGAAGTTGCCTGATCATGGGGTTTCCTGAGAAATCAACGGGCGCGCGATGGCCGATGACGGTCCCAAGAGGGGCTCCGTCACTCGGTCGGATGGGGTCACATCACATGGGGAGCGGACTCAGGTCGTTCCGGGAGGAGGTCTGGCGTCTGGCGAGGCGATGCGGGTATCGATTCGCGGAAGCGCGGGCCCCGACAAACCCCGGCCTCGAAGAGGCGAGTGGATGACATGATGGCTTTACCCCTGGGTGCATGGGCTGGCGTAGGCAGCCAGCGGAGCGATCATGTGGGACAGTTCTTGGCACGTATGTCAGTGGTTTGCGGATATCTGTGTAGGGGAATCCCTACAACCACCTGACGGGAGGCATGTGCCCGGGGAACCGTAGGGCGGCGCGGCTCTATACTTGGCTGGCGATATATCTCAAGATGGCGCATCTCACTGCCCAGGACAGGCTATGCGGATTCTCATCGGACTTCTCGTGCTCGGCCTCGCTGGCTGCGCCACCCCGATACACAACTACGCGGACGATCGCCCGCCCATCGGTGTGCAGCAACCCAAGCCCTTGTGTTCGTCTTCCGGTGGTAACGGCGCGGCTTGCGCGACGGCCGTACTGGAAAATGCGGCCATCCGTCAGGCGACGAAGTAAGTTCACCACCGCTCCGGGGGGAGTGCGCATGAAACTGGGCAAGCTGGCGTGGGCGCTGTCGCTCGCGGTGTGTGGCGTGGCATCGGCGGGTACAGTGATGCCGACGCGATATGGTGCAGGCCATTTCTTCCTGACGCCAACGCTGGCCAGCGGCGAGCATCTGGATATGGTCGTGGATACCGGTGGCGGTGGTTCAGGGCTCGTCATCTGGGAGACAGAAGCCAGGCGCTTGGGTTTGAAAGCGGCGACATGCCCCGGTTTTGATGGCGGCATGGTCGAGCCACCCGTGTTCGCCAAGGACAGTGTGCTTCCCTCGGTGGCGCGTGGTTGCGGCAAGTTCGGCGTGTCGCCTGGTGGCGTGATGACGCCGATGACCGGGGGACAGGTCAGCGGCTGGTATCTCTCCGCGCATACCTGGACCTTCGACTATCCCGCGCATCGCCTCGTCCTGGAAGCCTCGGACTGGAAACCCGACGCTGCCGCCGAGGCGCTTCCGATCGGTCTCGTGATGAACGCCAAGGGCGAAATAGGCATCCCTTATCCGCGCATCACGCTGGATGTCGCGGGAGAGCGCATCGACCTGCTGCTGGACACGGGCGCCACGGCGCATCCGTCGCCGGCCGGTGGCAAAGCGATGGGCACGGAAGTGGATGAGCATGGCTTCGCCGGTGGCAGCTACATCATCACCCGCGTGATGGATCGCTGGCACAAGGCGCATCCGGACTGGCCGCTGGTCGACGGCGCCGACGACCTGGGCGGTGCTGGCAAGGCCACCCGAGCTATTCGCGTGCCCTATGTGCAGGTGGGGCGGTGGCGCACGGGGCCGGTGTGGTTCACCGAGCGCCCGGACAAGAACTTCCTCGACAAGGGCATGTCGTCGATCATGGACGAGACGGTCTACGGTGCGGCCGGCGGCAACATCTACGCGCCGTTCCGCATGACGGTGGACTACGCCCATCGCAAGGTATGGTTCACCCGTGTCGGCGAGGATACCCCGGGATCTTGATCCGGGCGTGCGTAGTTCGGTCCACGGGAAGGATGCTTTCCCGTGGACCGCCGCATGTTATGGCCCGTCGTCAGTCGAGAAGGGTTTCGATAGCCGCACCTGCGCCAAACACCTTGCCGCAAAATGCCTTGTCTCCAAAAGAGGCGTTGCACTGCATGCCTTTGATCTTGTTGCCTTCCGCCGTATAGGTTGCCCGCACGGAGGGGATGTCGCGCACGCCCTTGCATGTAGCAACGCCACCCGCGCCAGAGAACCACGTGAAGGGTGCGATCCAGGTCACGTCGGGGTCGTTCTCGATAGCGTTGAAGAACCGGGCGGCATTGTCCACCGTGACGCCATTGCATCCTTCCATGGCGCCAGGCACCACGATGTACTTCTTGCCCGGCGCGACGGATTTCAGCGTATTCATCGCCTTCTGCCACTTGGAGTCGCTGTAGCCGTAGTGATCGAATCCCACCCAGTCCAGAAGCTGGATACCCTGGCGCATGTTCTTCTGGAAATTGTCCGTCATGATCGATGCGATTGGCAGCGTTGCGGTCTGCGGTGCCTGCTTAATGGCATTGACCGCGTTGACCCAGGCCGGATTGGCCTGCCCGTCGACATCCGCCAGGCAGTTCTCGTCTGCATTCGGTTCGTCGACGATGTAGGTGGCTACGACCACGCTATGTACTGGGTCGCCAGGTATCAGGTAGCCTCGGTCGACCATCTTCTGCGCCAGGCTGGACCAGGCACGTGCGGCATCGGTGTCGGTGATGTTGCAATGGGTGCCAGGTTTTCTCTGGAACACGAACGGAAAGGCCGGCACGATGGCGTGGACATGAGCAAGCCGGGCGGCTTCAAGCTGTTCCAGCACATGCTGTTCGGATACCTGTTTTCCTTCGGGTGTTCCCGTGCCCGTCCAGTTCAGGATGGAATAGAGATTGATGTGGTCCTTCATTTCCGGGAAGGCGAGCCCGCCCGGATTGGCGGCGGCGTCGCTGCTGTAATCGCCTCCGTAGTAACCGAAATACTTCTCGGTGGCGCCTGCCTGCAGCGCACTTAGCGAAAACATCAGGGCGATAACCCCCTGCAATGCTGGTTTCATGGGCGTCCCTTCTTTGTCATGGGGTGTCTGTCGCCACCGGGTCAATGGGTGAGGGTGACGCTCATGAGTTTCGGCCGGGCGCCCTGGCATTCCGTGGTGCTCACCACGAGGACGACGGGCGTATCCGTGGCGAACGCGGTCAGCGCCGCGGCATAGAAGGTCTTGTAGCCAGGATTGGAAATATCGCTGGCGTAGATGTCCGTTGCCTGGCAACCCGCGGGGTTGTAGGCCGGTGCGCCCATGTTGAGCGAGAACGAATCCGAGGCCCATCCGGTGACGATCTGGGTGATCCGTGCCGGCGGTGTCTGGTACTGGGCGAAAGAGGCGGTTGAAACGAGTGCGAGAACGGTACCGACGATCAGCTTTTTCATGCGATATGTCCTTATCTGGCGGATGCATCGCTAGGAAGCGATGCTGTGACGGGCAAGCCAGGGGCATGCGACGACGTCCCGACACGGAAGATGGCGCAGCGATCTGCGTCGACGGGTGTCGGTGGTGTCCTGTGCATTCGATGGTCCCCTGGTGGCATGCCTCCGGCGGAGGCAGGGCGATTCTTTTTCCTTCGGGCCGCAATGTATGTAGGCGCCGGCTGATACCTATGTAGGTATCGGCCTGCTCCATAAGGGGTTCGGCAACGACTTCATGGACGGCCAGCACGGCTCCACGTACGATCTTCACGGTCGTTAGTCGGGTCGGGGCATAACCTCGTCCTTCGTTTCGGCCTACAAGGGCTTTCGTAGAGGATGGCCCGTCACTGATGATCGTTTGGCTGCTACCTGGACCCCCATGCCCTTGAGGACCAATGTGATCGTGAAGCCCGTAGCGGCCCGCAACCTGCATGGCCAGGTGGTCCAGGAGCTGGGTCAGATGATCGTCGGCGGCAAGCTGGCCCCTGGCGAAGGGTTGCCCCGGGAAGAAGTGCTGGCCGAGCACCTCAAGGTGAGCCGAACGGCGCTACGCGAGGCAATGAAGGTCCTGGTGGCGAAGGGATTGATCGAGTCCCGGCAGCGCACGGGGGCCCGTGTGCGTGAAGCCATCTACTGGAATCAGCTGGATGCCGATGTGCTCGCCTGGCGTTGTGCGCTGATGCCGACGGAGAGCTTTGTCGAGAAACTCGTCGAGATGCGCGAGCTGATCGAGCCCGCGGCCGCTGCGGCGGCGGCGAAACGACGTACGCCCGAGCAATTGGCGGCCCTCAAGGCGGCTTACGACGCCATGGCCGCCGCGGAGGATCTCGATGCCTGGGCGGAGGCCGATCTGGCCTTCCACCAGAGCATGCTGCACGCCACCAACAACGAGCTGATGGTGTCGCTGTTCGCGGTCATCGCGACGGCGCTGGGCACGTTCTTCCTGCTTTCCGCGCGCAACGCCGAGAATTTCAAGCTGGCGCTGCCGCATCACGAGAAGGTCTACGAGGCCGTGCGCAAGCGCCAGCCCGAAGTGGCCCGGGAGGCCATGCTGCGCATGGTGGGCGAATCCCACGACAACATCCGTCGACGCGGTCGCAAGCTCAAGCCCGCCTGAGCGCCGTTTCTGCCGATGCTGCGCCGCAGCTTGCGGTTCGATAATCATAAAATACTACAATTGACGTCGTGGCTGACTTGGCCGCGCGGCGTCGTGGCGGGCGGATGCCATGGCGATCGGGAAAGGGGCGCCGCCATTCATCGATAGGGGCTGGGAATGCAGGGCAAGCCAATGGCCGTACCTCCTTCGTCGGCCTGCGCGGATCGCGCAGGGATGATCGAACTGCGCAATGCCTACCTGCGGCTCGGCGTGCTGCCGGGTACGGGGGGTGGCATCGCCCGTTTCGACTGGCTGGAGGATGGCGGTCCGTTGATGCGTCCCTGCGACGACCCCGACACCACCGAGCCGAACCGCCTTGGCTGCTATCCGCTGCTGCCCTGGAGCAACCGTATCGCGCGGGGCGGCTTCGTCCACGACGGCAGGGCGGTGACCTTGTCGCCGAACCGGAACGACGACCCGTATCCGATCCATGGCAGTGGCTGGCAACGGCCGTGGACGGTGGAACACCAGACCCGGAACGACATCGTCCTGTCGCTGCGCGACGCGACGGAAGGCGCCTATGCCTTCGAGGCGGAACAGCATTTTCGGCTCGATGGTCCCTCGCTGGAGATTCGCCTGCGTGTCGTCAACACCGGGGCCTACGTGTTGCCGTTTGGTCTGGGCGTGCATCCGTTCTTTCCCCGCGATGCGGACACGCGCTTGCAGGCGGACGCGGCATCGGTCTGGATGAACGATGGCGAAGATCCGCTGCCCATCGCCCTCATGCCGGTGCCTGGCGAGTGGGATTTCAGGGCGTCGCGTCAACTGCCGGGTGGCGGCCTCAACCACGCCTTCACTGGTTGGTCGGGTAGGGCGTCGGTCCACTGGCCGCATCGGGCGCTGAGCCTGCATGTCGAAGCCGAGGCTGACGTGTATGTGCTCTACGTGCCCGAAGGCGAAGATTTCTTCTGTTTCGAACCGGTGGACCACCCGATCAACGCGGTGCATCTTCCGGGAGGTGCCGTCGTCAACGGCATGACGGCGCTGGCCCCGGGCCAGCAACTGGAACGCCGCTTTCGCTTCCGTGTTGAAGCCGGAGTGGCCTGACCGGGGCATCGCGCTCCACCGATCACGAGGATAGCCCGTTGAACACGCTCGCTCGTCACCTACGCATTCCATTCGCCCTGGCCGTCGTGGCTACCGTTCCCTGCGCCATGGCCGCCAGTCACGACGCGAAGCCGCGCTTCGATGCGACGCAGAAGGTGTTTCGCCTGGATGCGGGCAAGGTGACCTATGCGATGGGGGTCAACGCGGACGGCATGCTCCAGAACATCTACTGGGGCGCGCGGTTGGAAGATGCCGATCCGCTCGTGGCGCTGCCGGCGCCGGAGCGTTCGTCGTTCGATCCGAAGGGCGCGCTGAGTCTCCAGGAATATGCCGGTTGGGGCGGTTCGCTGACCGCCACGCCCGCGCTGAAGCTGCGCTTCGACGACGGCAATCGCGACCTCGTGCTGCGTTACGACAGCTATCGCATCGACGGCGGCGATCTCGCCATCCTGCTGCGCGATGCGCAGGCCGGCGTGAAGGTCACGCTGCATTACAGCGCCGACGCATCGACTGGCATCGTCGGACGTTCGGCACATATCGAGAACGGCAGCGGCCAGCCCATCACCATCGACAGCGCGGCCGCCGCCACCTGGAGCCTGCCGCCGGCCAACGATTACTCCCTGCGCTACCTCACGGGTACGTGGGCGGGCGAGTGGCATCTGCAGACGCGTCCCGTTGCTCCGGGTGCCACCGTGTTGGAAAGCCGTCGCGGTAGCACCGGCGACGAGAACAATCCCTGGTTCGCTATCGGCCGCGGCAGCGACTGGAACGAGGACCATGGCGATGTCTGGTTCGGCGCGCTCGCATGGAGCGGTTCGTGGCAGTTGCGCGTGGACGAGGACATCCTCGGCCAGGTGCGAGTCACTGGCGGCTTCAATCCGTTCGACTTCGGCTACCGCCTGAAACCCGGCGAGTCGTTGGATACACCGGTCTTCTATGCGGGCTACACGGGCGATGGCGTGGGCGAAGCATCGCGCCTCATGCATCGTTTCGAGCGCACCCGCGTGCTGCCGGAAGGGCCGACGCCGAAGATCCGGCCGGTGCTCTACAACTCGTGGGAGGCCACGGAATTCAAGGTCGATGAAGTGGGGCAGGAGCGTCTCGCGGTGAAGGCCGCCGCGCTCGGTGTCGAGCGCTTCGTCGTCGACGACGGCTGGTTCGGTGCGCGCGACAGCGATCATGCTGGCCTTGGCGACTGGGTGGTCAACCGGCGCAAGTTCCCCAACGGCCTGAAGCCACTGATCGACCGCGTCCACGGGCTCGGCATGAGCTTCGGCCTGTGGGTGGAACCGGAGATGGTCAATCCGGACAGCGACCTGTATCGCGCGCATCCGGACTGGGTACTCAATTTCACCGGCCGTGACCGCAGCCTGGGTCGCAACCAGATGGTGCTCAACCTGGCCCGCGAAGACGTGAAGGCACACGTGTTCGAGGTGCTTGACCGCTTGCTCGCCGAGAATGACATCCAGTTCCTGAAGTGGGACTACAACCGCAACTGGTCGGAGCCGGGTTGGCCGCAAATGGCGCCGGACGAGCAGCAGAAGGTGTACGTTGCCTACACGCGCAACCTCTACGACATCCTGCGCCGCCTGCGCGAGAAGCATCCGGGCGTGGAGATCGAATCCTGCTCCGGCGGCGGCGCGCGCGTGGACCTGGGCATCATGGCGCTCACCGACGAAGTGTGGCCGTCGGACAACACCGATCCTTCCGATCGCCTGTCGATCCAGGATGGCTTTAGCTACGCCTATGCGCCCGCGACGATGATGGCCTGGGTCACCGGCTCGCCGAACTGGGTGAATGGTCGCAGCAGTTCACTCGATTTCCGTTTCCTGTCCTCGATGCAGGGTGGCCTGGGCATCGGTGCCAACCTGCTCGAATGGACCGCGTCGGACGAGGAGGCCGCGCGTCGCTACATCGCCGAATACAAGACCATTCGCGCCACCGTGCAGCAGGGCGAGTTGTATCGCCTGCTATCGCCGCAGGGCAGGGCGCCGTGGTCGGCGACCGAATCCGTCTCGGCGGATCGCGCGCAGGCGGTGCTGTTCGCCTTCCAGCGACAGGGCGAGGAAGCGCGGGCTTTCCCGACGCTGCGCCTGCGCGGCCTTGATCCGAAGGCGCGCTACCGCATGCGTTTCATCCACGGCAAGGCGGCGCCGGGCACACCCGACACGGCCAGCGGCGCCTACTGGATGCAACGTGGCATAGACATCGCGATCAAGGGCGACCTCCAGGCCGCCGGCGTGGTGTTCGACCGCGTGCGCTAACCGATTCGTTCCACGCGCGGCGCGTCGCGCGGGAGCCGCAGGGGTTCTTCGACCGGTGCCCGCTTTCGCGGGCGCCTCCTTCAACCATGGAGTCGAACCATGCACGACCGTAGCCGCCGTCCCGCGTTCCGCAGGCTTGCCATCGCCTGCGCGTTGTCCCTTGCCGCTCCCTACGCCATGGCGCAGGTCAATGGCGTGGCGCAGAAGCCCTACCTGGGCTGGAGCAGTTTCAGCCAGCAGACGATCGAACCCGATTTCCTCACCCAGGCGAACATGATCCGACAGTCCGACGCGTTGAAATCGTCCGGACTGCAAGACCACGGTTACACCTACATCAACCTCGACTCGGGCTGGCAGGGCAGTTTCGATGCCAATGGCCGGCCCACACCGAACCTGGCGATCTTTCCAGACATCAAGGCGATGATCGACCACATCCATGCCAACGGCCAGAAGGCGGGCATCTACTGGATTCCCGGCGTGGAGGAACCGGCAGTGCAGGCGAACTCGCCGATCCTGGGCACCTCGTACCATATCCAGGACATCCTCGCGGTGCCGCATCGCGCGGGTAATGCCTTCGGTGGACCGGGCACCTCGCCGTACCACTACAAGATCGACTTCTCCAAACCGGGTGCGCAGGAGTACATGGACTCCGTCGTGGCGTTGTTCGCTTCGTGGGGCGTGGACTTCATCAAGCTGGATGGCGTGACGCCGGGTTCGTACAGCGATGATCTCAGCATCGACAATCGCGACGATGTCGCGGCATGGTCGCGGGCGATCCAGCGCAGTGGACGACCCATGTGGTTCACGGTGTCCTGGCAGGTCGGCAAGGATTACCTCGATACCTGGCGTACGTACTCCAACGCACGACGCATCGACGACGACGTGGAATGCGAAGGCCGCTGCGCGACGCTGACCAACTGGCCGCGTATCGAAAAGCGCTTCCGCGACCTGCCCAACTGGCAGGATGCCGCCGGTCCGACGCAGGGCTGGAATGATCTCGATTCGCTCGATATCGGCGATGGCGCGCTCGACGGCCTCAGCCTCGACGAGAAGCGTTCCGCATTCACCCTGTGGGCGATGGCGAATGCACCGATCTACCTGGGCGGCGATCTCACCCACCTCGACGACGACGGCAAGCGCCTGACCACCAACGACGAAGTGATCGCGGTGAACCAGTCGGGCAAGCCTGCTCGCCAGTTACAGGCGGGTGATCTCCAGGTCTGGGTGAGCGACCTGGGTAACGGTCGTTACTACGTCGCGCTGTTCAATATGAACGCGACGCGCACCGTCGCGCAATGGCAGTGGCGACAGATGGGCATCAACGGCGCATTGCGCGTACGCGACCTGTGGACGCACAAGGAGCTCGGCCCATCCTTCGGCAACCACGTTACCGTGTTGCCTGGTCATGCGACGCAGTTGCTGTTGGTGGAGGCGATGCCGGGACAGGTCGCCGCCGATCCGTCGTCGGCCTTCGATGCCGAGGGTGCGACGCTCGCCGGCACGGCCGCCGTGTATGCATGCCCGGCGTGTTCGGGTGGCAGCAAGGTCGGTGGCCTGGGCCTGGGTGCGAACAACACCGTCACCTTCGGGCAGGTGCAGGCGCCACGCGACGGCAGCTACCTGCTGCGCATCGACTCACTGACCCAGGGGCTGCGTTCGTACCTGTTCCAGGTGAACGATGGACCGCAGCAGACGTTCAACTCCGGTGGAGGCAGCTTCCAGTTGCCGTCGTCGGGCACGGTGCCGGTGTGCCTGCACAAGGGCGTCAACCGTATCCGCTTCGGCAATGCGGCGAGCTATCCGCCGGACCTCGATCGCATCGTGGTCTCCGGTCGTGGCGATGCGCCGCGTCCGGACAGCACCACCTACGAGGCCGAATCCGCCGTGCTCGGCGGCACCGTCACGGCCGGCTTCAGTAATTACTTCTCGGGCCTGGCGAAGGCCGGCAACATCGGCGGCGGTGTTGCCAACTCGGTCACCTTCACCAACGTCACCGTGCCGGTGGCCGGTGTGTACCAACTGGAGATCGACTACGCGACCAAGGGCGCCCGTACCTTGCAGATGTCGATCAACGGCGCGACGGCGACCGAGCTGGCGCTGGATGGCAGCAGCTTCGACGATCCGGTGGCGAAGGTGCTGGAGGTGGGCTTGAAGAAGGGCGTCAACACGATCCGCTTCGGCAACGCGAGCGGCGTCGCGCCCGACCTGGATCGCATCGTGGTGGCTCCGCGCGTGGTGCCGGCACTGCTGGGCGCCACCACATCGCCCTGCCGATAGGAGGTCGTTAGGCACATGGCGTCGCAGCCCGCCGCGTGCGAGGCTGCGACGATCATCACTGCGGGGGCACGAGATGGTCAGTCGTCGTCAATTCATCCAGGCCATGCCGGCAGGGGCGGTGTCCCTTGCGCTGACATCCTTACCGGCTGCGGTGGCCGCGGCGCCGGCCGACAAGCCGATCCCGGTGGAGAAGGTGGTGGCGCTCGTCGGCGACGACATCCCTTATCGGGCCGTGCAGATGCCGGCGCGACTGGAAGCGGCGTTTCACGGTGAGACGAAGCTTGGCGACGGTTATCTCGCCAAGGGTATGGTCGGCCAGCTCGAACGACGTTTCGCCGACCTGCTGGGCAAGGACGATGCGGTCTTCATGCCAACGGGAACGATGGCGAACCAGATCGCGATCCACATCCTGTGCGGCGATTGGCGGCATGTCCTGTTGCAAAAAGAGAGTCACGTCTACCGCGACGAAGAGGACGGGGTGGCCGTGCTGAGCGGCATCAATCCCGTGCCCATCGACGGCGGTACGGACGACGCGCTGGTCGCTTCGGTCGAGGCCGAGTTCGGCAAGCGCAAGGACGATCCGTACCCGATCGAGATCGGCGCGATATCGATCGAGAGTCCGGTGAGGCGGCTCGATGGCTCGTGTGTGTCGCCAGAGGTGATCGGGCGCATCGCTGCGCTGGCGAAGCAGAACGGCACGGGCATGCATCTGGATGGCGCCCGCCTGCTGTTGATGAGCGGTATGCCAGGATTCGATCCACGTACCTACGCGGCTCCGTTCGATACGGTGTACGTCTCGCTCTACAAGTACCTCGGTGCGCCGTTCGGTGCGATCCTCGCCGGTAGCAAGGCGCAGATGGAGCGTGCGCGGCACCTGCGCCACATCTTCGGTGGCACGATCTATCACGGCTGGACCTCGGCGCTACTGGCGTTGCGCAACCTCGACGGTTTTGCCGAGCGCTTCACGCGGGTCAGGTCGGCGGGCGAGGCGCTGCTGGCGAAGCTGGAAGGGATGCCGGGCATCCGCATCGAGCGCGTTCCCCGAGCGAGCAACATCGTCTTCCTGCACGTGGAGCCCTCGGTGGCCGAGGGACTGGTCAAGCGCGCCAGGGCGGCGGATATCGTCGTGGACGACGTGGAGAACGGTCGCCTGGAGGTCTCCTTCAACGAGACCCTGCTGCGCCGGCCCGTGGACGTGATCGCCCGGGTTTTTTCGGCCTGAGACGGCGAGTGGGGGGAGGGGGCTTGCACTATGCGTAAATCCCCCTATAATGGCCTACTCACGATGCGGGAATAGCTCAGTTGGTAGAGCACGACCTTGCCAAGGTCGGGGTCGCGAGTTCGAGTCTCGTTTCCCGCTCCATATTCGCTCCGGTGGTTTCGGAGTAAGCAAAAAGCCCCTCTTGCAGGGGCTTTTTGTCGTGTGGACATCGCGCGCAAGCGCGCTCCTACAGGGGGGGAGGGATACGCGTCAGGCGTTGGGGGCGGTTGTAGGAGCGCGCTTGCGCGCGATAGCCAACGAAGCGACGGATGCGTGCCCCGCCTACTACGGACACGTCACCGGAAGACCATTCAACCCCTCACTATCCTGCTGCAGGCTAGCGGTCGTCGTCTTCCCGCTACGCACGATCGTCAGCACGTAAAGACTGTCGAAATCACTGTCCGACCACTTGGGCACCATGCTGTCGTCACCCCCGGTGTCCTTCACCAGCTTCTTCACCAGCTTGACCAGCTGCGAGTGCTCCCAGGCGACAAAGACCGTGCTGGACCGCAGGTCGTCCCCCAGCAAGGTGTCTTTCATGTCGCTGATATCGGTGAAGCCGTAAGGCGTGTTCACCGGCATGCCAAGACGGATGGCGGTCGGTTCGATGGTGGCCAGCGGGCGGACGTAGTCGAACGTGCCTGCAGGATCCGAAACCTGGGTCGCCGCCGGGTCCGGCGCATAGATCGCATCCGGTTGGCCGTAGCGGGTGATCAGTACATCAGGCAACTTAAGCGAACGATTCAAGCCCTGGCAGGTCAGTTGTCCGTAACCACCGGCCGGCTTTTCGCCGTGCCGCATGAACACGATGGTCTCGGTGGTGGCGGTCTTCGTCTTCGCTGCCGCGAACGCGGAACACGAAAGACAGGCGATGGCCATGGGAATGATGAACGACTTCAGCTGCATGCGAGGCTCCCTTGCTTGGCGGTGATGCGCGACGGTGTAGTCGTCGCGCTTTCGCGTTCCTTTCATCTATGTCAACGCGATGCCATTCATTCACATGCATGAACGCCATGGCGAAAAAAAGTGCCGTTTATGCACCCGTTCGTCGTGTCGCTGTAGCAAGCGATGCGCATGATTCGCGGAAGCGCGCAGGAATATGCGCAGTGGCGTGTGTCATCGGTTGATCGTGGCGTCTGTAAGCGTGCGCATGTTTATGCGAAAAGTGTGATGCACATCTTCGAAGGAATGAAAACCTAGTAGTTTCCCTAGCTGTTTTTGCGTCGATGGCCAACTAGAATGGCCCACCCATTCAATGCCGCGTCCCCAAAAAAAGCAGGCTCGACCTGCACGTCAGCGGCGGCGACATCACAATGATTCATCGATAGATCGCATACCCATGTCATGAGTTTCGGGAGGATTCATGCGTTTCGGGAGGCTTTTCGATTTCGTTGTCACGGTCAGGAGACGCGCCAGTCGCGGAGACGATGACCGCCTGTCGTGTATCGGCGCCCATGCGGCGCGGCACGTCGATATCCTGCATCGCCGCGAGGCTTTCGCCGCTATTCCCTGTAGGGTGAGGTCGGCAAAATCCCCGTGTTAGCGCATTTCGTATCGCTCGCTGACGAAGCGGCGACACGGTCAGGCCATCCCCTTCGATGAGTCCGTCGATGTTCACGATGTTCTCGTGAACCGGATATCTCTGCGCGCCTGAAAAACCCACCGTCGACATATGCGCTGCTGCGGCGAGCGCAAGGGCGCCTATTGCCTGCCGAACGGATATTCCACTCACGCAACGCGATTTTACGCGTCGGCGGACCAGAGGATCTTCGTTACATGAACACGCAAGATCACATCGCGAATGAGATTCCCACGTCCTGGAACGGTAACGACATCGAATTCCCAGCGGACCGATGCATCCATGAACTGTTCGAGAGAGAGGTCGATCGTGCGCCTGAGGCGACGGCGCTGCGCCTTGGCGGCGAACTCCTGACCTACGCGGAGCTCGACGCACGCGCGAATCGCCTGGCGTGGCGCTTGAGGGACGTCGGCGTCGGGCCGGATGTGCGTGTCGCGATCTGCATGCCGAGTCGCATCGAGCGCGTGATCGCGGTACTTGCGACCTGGAAGGCGGGCGGTGCCTATGTACCGCTCGATCCCGGATATCCGGTGGATCGCCTGGCCTATCTACTGCATGACAGTAGCCCCGCCGTCATGCTGACCGATGGCGATGTGCCCCACGGCGTGCGCGATGCCTTGCGACAGGTGGCGAATGAAACGACGGCGATCCTGGATATCGACGACGAGATGTCCTCGCATGGCCTGTCCGACCAGCGCCTCGCACGCGACACGACCGGCGTGGCACCGGAACACATGGCCTATGTGATCTACACCTCCGGGTCCACCGGGCAGCCCAAGGGCGTCATGGTGGAACATCGTGGCGTATGCAACCTGGCGACCATGCAGCGCGAGGTCTTTGCCGTGGACGCGTCGAGCAGGGTGCTCCAGTGCGCCTCCTTCAGCTTCGACGCCTGCCTGTTCGAAATGGTGATGGCGCTGTGCAACGGTGCCTCGCTGCATCTTCCGCCATCAGGCGCGATGGTGGCCTCCGCGACGCTGGCCGGTCTGCTGCTGGATGAAGGCATCACCCATGCGACGCTGACACCGTCCGTGCTTTCCGGCGTGGATGCCGTGCCATCGAGCCTGCCCCTGTTGCGTGTGCTCGCGGTGGCAGGCGAAGCCTGCCCATCGGCACTGGTCGACCGTTGGGCGCCAGGTCGTACTTTCATCAACGCCTACGGGCCGACGGAAACCACGGTCTGGGCGACATGGCACGCCTGTGTCCCGGGCACGGATCAGCGCCCGCCGATCGGACGTCCGGTGGGCAATACGACAGTGTACGTGCTGGATGCGCATGGCAAGCCAGCGGCCCCCGGTGCTTCCGGCGAACTCTACATCGGTGGTGTGGGTGTGGCGCGCGGCTACCTCGGGCGCGATGCGCTGACCCGGGAGCGGTTCGTCCCCGATGTGTTCTCCGATCGCGCCGGCGCGACGCTTTATCGAACAGGCGACCTGGTGCGCTGGCTGGACGATGGCACGCTCGATTTCCTGGGGCGCGTGGACGACCAGGTGAAGCTGCGTGGACTGCGCATCGAACCCGGTGAAGTGGAGGCACGGCTCGCGGACGTGTCAGGGGTGCGCGAATGCGCGGTCGTGCTCCGCGAAGACACCCCCGGCGACGCACGGTTGGTGGCCTATGTCATCGGTGACGGAACCGTCGCGATCGAGCCTCGCGCGTTGCGTCACGCGCTGTCCGGCGTATTGCCCGAATACATGGTGCCCTCCGCGTATGTGACGCTGGATGCGTTGCCACTGACGCCGAACGGCAAGCTGGATCGCAAGGCGCTCCCCGTTCCCGGTGCCAACGCCGTCACGCGCCGCCCCTATGTGGCGCCGGTGGGTGAACTGGAGACAGCCATCGCGACGATCTGGAACGAATTGCTGCGCACGGGCGACGTGGGAAGGGATGACCACTTCTTCGAACTGGGTGGCCATTCGCTGCTTGCCGTGCAGGTCAGTTCCCGGTTGCGCCAGCGCATGGGTCTCGACGTGCCGATGAGTGGCGTGTTCTCGCATCCAGTGCTGCGTGACTTCGCCAACGCCGCCGGGCAGTCCGAGCCGGTGGATAGCTCTCCGTTCGTTCCGGGCCACCGACCCGATGCGCTGCCCCTGTCGTTCGCCCAGCAACGCTTGTGGTTCATCGCGCGGACCGGCGACGAGGCGAGCAAGGCCTATAACCTGGCGCTTGCGTTGCGTCTGGGCGGTTCGCTTAACAGTACGGCGTTATCGTCGGCCCTCGCGCGTATCGTGCAGCGTCACGAAGCCCTGCGAACCTGTTTCGGAATGGTCGACGGGCATCCGGTGCAACGGATACAGAATGCCAGCGCAGAGGTGCTGTCCTTTCATACGGGTGACGCGGATATCGTCGCCCGCTGGCGGCGGATCGATGCCGATGCGGCATTCGACCTGGCGAACGGGCCGATGTTCAGGGCGCGTCTCATTCGTGTCGCGGAGGAAGAACACGTCCTGCTACTCACGATGCACCATATCGTCTCCGACGGATGGTCCATGGGTGTCCTCGCGCATGAGCTGGATACGCTTTATCGCGCCTACGGGTCCGATGGCATGCCGGACGACATCGATCCGCTGCCCTCCCTGAATGTGCAGTACGCCGATTACGCGCTGTGGCAGCGGCATCGGTTCGATGCTCCGGCCCAGGCGTCGCAGATCGAGTTCTGGCGCGGTGAACTGGCCTCGGTGCCCGAGTTGGTGGATCTACCGAGCGATCGCCCGCGACCCGCGAGGCAGGACTATCGGGGGCGGCGTGTCGATATCGCCTTCGATGGCGAACTGACCTCGGCGCTACGCTCGCTGTCGCAACGGCATGGCGCGACCTTGTACATGACCCTGCTGGCCGCCTGGGGCGCGGTCGTATCCTGGCTGTCGGGCCAGGACGAGGTGGTGATCGGTTCTCCGGTGGCGAACCGGACGCGGACCGAGGTGGAACCGCTGATCGGCTTCTTCGTGAATACCCTCGCATTGCGAGTCGATGTCGCCGACCGGCCCACCGTGGCCCAGCTTATCGCGCAAGTGCGCGATCGCGTGCTTCGCGCCCAGGCGCATCAAGACCTGCCGTTCGAGCAGCTCGTCGAAGCACTGCGGCCGCGACGGACACTGGCGCATACGCCGATTTTCCAGATCGCCTTTGCCTGGCAGAACCGCGCGACCTTCGCGCTGGGTGGGCTGCAGGTGGAGGCGTTGCCCGAGCTGGCGGACCAGGCCCGTTTCGACCTCACGCTGGATCTCGCCGAAGAGGGCGGCCGCATCGTCGGTTCGATGATCTACGCGACCTCGCTCTACGACGAGGAAACGGTGCGTCGTCACCTGGGTTATCTGGAAGCGACGCTTCGCGGCATGGTGCGGGACGATACGCTGGAGATCGACAGCATCGCGTTGATCTCCGACACCGAGCAGGCCGCCTTGGCCACGCTCGCCGGTATCGACCGGCCTTATCCCTGCGACGAGCCGGTGTATCGCCTGGTGGAACGGCAGGCCGCGTTGACACCGGATACCGTCGCGGTGGAGCAGGACGGTCACGCGCTGACGTATCGCATGCTCGACGACGAGGCGGACGCATTGGCGTGGCTGCTGAAGGCGAATGGCGTGGGTCCGGAAGAACGGGTGGCTTTGTGCCTGCGTCGCGGTCCGGATCTGGTGCGCGCGATGCTCGCGGTGTCGAAGGCCGGGGGCGCCTATGTGCCGCTCGATCCGGCCCATCCCGTGGACCGCCTGCGCGACACGCTGGTGGACTGTGCACCGCGCGTGGTGTTGACGCATGCCGATCTGGCGGAAGACGGCCGTTTCGACGGTTGGGCCGTTCTTCGCGTGGAAGACGACATGCCGTCGCTGCCTGCGATAGCCCTTCAGGCGGCGGCGCCGTCGAACCTTGCCTATGTGATCTACACCTCCGGTTCGACGGGTCGCCCGAACGGGGTGATGGTGGAGCATCGCCAGTTGGCGAACCTGATCGGCTGGCACGGCGAAGCGTTTCCGTTGTCGCCGGGCGAACGTACGTCATGCACGGCGGGCGTGGCATTCGATGCCTGCACGTGGGAAATCTGGCCGGCGCTGTGCCACGGTGCGACGCTGGTGCTGCCGCCCTTGGCCACGGTGGGTGATCCGTCCGCGCTGCTGGACTGGTGGGAAGGCGAAGACCTTCGCACCAGCTTCCTGGTGACGGCGCTGGCCGACGCGGCACTGTCGCGCGGGCAGGCGAGCAAGACCGGATTACGCCAGCTGCTGACCGGTGGCGACCGGCTGGGCCGGTTGCCATCGGCGGAGCTACCGTTCGAGCTGATCAATAACTACGGCCCCACGGAAACGACAGTGGTGGCGACCTCCGGCGTGCTGCGCACGGACGATGGGCTGGTACATATCGGCCGACCGATCGCGAACACGCGGATCCACTTGCTGGATCGGCATGGCCGCCCGGTGCCGATGGGCGCGCCGGGCGAGATCCATGTCGCTGGCGCGCAGGTGGCGCGGGGCTACCTCAACCGACCGGAGCTGACGGCAGCGCGCTTCCTGCCCGATCCGTTTGCGATCGAGGCGGGCGCGCGCATGTACCGGACAGGCGACCTCGGACGTTGGCTGCCGGATGGACGGCTGGCCTACCTGGGCCGTAACGACCATCAGGTGAAGATCCGCGGCCTGCGCATCGAGCCGGGCGAGATCGAGGCGCGACTGCTAGCTATCGAAGGCGTACGGGAGGCGACGGTGCTGGCGCGGGAGGACGTGCCGGGCGAGCGCCGACTGGTGGCGTACGTGGTGCCGACGGAGGGCGTAACGCTGGAGGCCTCTTCGCTGCGCGACGCGCTGGCGGCGGTGCTGCCTGGGTACATGGTGCCGGTGGCATACGTGACGCTGTCGGCGTTGCCGCTGACGGCGAACGGCAAGGTGGATCGTCGCGGGTTACCGGCACCGGACGACGCAGCGTACGCGCAGCGTGTGTACGAGGCGCCAGAGGGCGAGGTGGAGATCGCGCTGGCGCGGCTATGGAGCGAACTGCTGGGTGTGGAGCGGGTGGGGCGGCGGGATAATTTCTTCGAACTTGGCGGCCACTCGTTGCTGGCCGTGCAGTTGGTTGAACGCATGCGTTCGCAGGGGCTGCATGCCGATATCGCCGCGCTGTTCGCCCAGCCGACCCTCGCCGCGCTTGCGCAGGCGGTGTCGGGGGATCATGCCGTGGACGCGTTGCCGACCTCCGGTCCGATCCCGCCGGGAAGTACGGTGATCGTCCCGGACATGCTGTCGCTCGTGGCCCTCGACCAACCGACGATCGACCGTATCGTCGCCACCGTGCCCGGAGGCACCGAGAACGTACAGGACATCTATCCGCTGGCGCCGTTGCAGGAAGGCATCCTTTTCCACCATCTGATGCATCCGGACGACGATCCGTATCTTCTGTCGATCACGCTTGGCTTCGCCACGCGGAACGAATTGGACGCGTTCGTCGATGCGCTCCGCCACGTAGTCGCACGTCACGACGTGTTGCGAACGGCGATGCGGTGGGAAGGGCTCGACGCACCGCTACAGTTGGTGTGGCGCGAGGCGCGGCTCGACGTGACGGAGGTCGATGGGGCGATCGATCCCCGTGAGGCGGGGCTCGATCTTCGGCAGGCTCCGCTCGTGAAGGGATTCGTGGCGTCCGATACGGTCACGGGGCGCTGGTCGTTGCAACTGGTTCACCATCATCTGGTGCTCGACCATACCGCGCTGGACGTGCTGCTACGCGAGATCGCGATGATCCGTGCCGGTCGTGCCGATGCACTGGGTGAACCGGTGCCCTTCCGACGGTTCGTGGCATGGTCGCGCCACGGCGTGGATATCGCAGCGCAGGAAGGATTCTTTCGAAGCATGCTGGGCGACGTGGACGAACCGACCGCGCCGTTCGGCCTGCTGGACGTGCACGGCGACGGGCGTGACACGGATCAGGCGCGACGCACCTTGTCGACGGCGCTTGCGGTCCGTCTGCGCGCGCAGGCCCGGCGTCTCGGCGTGAGTGTCGCCAGCCTGTTCCATTGGGCCTGGGCACAGGTGTTGGCGAAGACCACGGGACGCGACGATGTCGTCTTCGGCACCGTACTGTTCGGTCGGCTCCATGCCGGTGATGGTGCGGACCGCGCCATGGGCCTGTTCATCAACACGTTGCCGATCCGTATCGGGCTGGGGGAGGTCGGCGTCCGCGATGGCGTCGTGAGAACGCAAGCGACCTTGTCGGGACTCGTTCGCCACGAGCACGCCTCGCTCGCGCTGGCACAGCGTTGCAGCGCGATACCTGGCGGTACGCCGTTGTTCTCCTCCTTGCTCAACTACCGGCATAGCGCCGAAGGCCACGACACGGATTGGACGCACGGCCACGATGTCGTGTCGACGCACGAGCGTACGAGTTATCCCATCGACCTGTCCGTCGACGATCACGGCGAAGGCTTCAATCTGAGCGCGCAGGCGGTCGTCGCCGTCGGCGCGGCGCGTGTCTGTGCCTATATGGAGCAGGCGTTGGTGGCGCTGGCCGACGCGCTGGACATCGATCCGTCACGGCCCTCGTGGCATGTCGACATCCTGGACGATGCGGCGCGCTCGCAGGTGCTGGCGATGGGGCGGGGTGACGCCATGATGGCGGCCGACGGTCTCATCCATGCGCTGTTCGAGGAACAGGCTCGCAGGACACCGCAGGCCGTCGCGCTGGAACACGCGGGCCGTCACCTGACCTATGAGGAACTGAACGCGCGGGCGAACCGCCTGGCACGCCACCTTCGCGATCAGGGGGTGGGGCCAGACGATCGCGTGGCGTTGTGCGTCGAACGCGGGATGGATGCGATCGTGGCGATCCTTGCCACGCTCAAGGCCGGTGGCGCTTACGTGCCGCTGGATCCGTCTTACCCCGACGACCGACTGGCGCACATCGTGCGTGACAGCGAACCGCGGGTGGTGCTGACGCTGGAGGCAATGGATCGCGTCACGCGGATCGCGCCGCATGTGCCGCGCATCGACCTGGACGCCGCCGAACCGGCATGGCAAGCGCTGGCCGCGCACGACGTGCCGGCCTCCGATGTCGGCCTGCACGCAGGTCATCTGGCCTATGTGATCTACACCTCGGGCTCGACAGGTGTGCCGAAGGGCGTGGCGGTGGAGCATGGTGCCTTGCGTCGACGCATCGAGGGACTGTCGGCCTGCTACGGCTTCCACGCATCGGACCGGATACTCCAGTTCGCCTCGATCAATTTCGACGCGTCGGTGGAAGAGATCTGCGGCGCCCTGACCCAGGGTGCGGCGCTGGTGTTGCGAACGCCCGAATGGCTGGTCGCGGCCGACGCGTTCTGGACCTTGTGCGAAGGCGCAGGTATCAGTGTCGTCGACCTGCCGACGAAGTTCTGGCAGCAGTTGGTGTCCGATAGCACCGCGACGGTACCCGAGGGCGTTCGCGCCGTCATCGTCGGTGGCGAGGCCATCGACCCGGTGACGGTGGGGCGCTGGATGGCGATGTCCGGTCATCGTCCGCGCCTGTTCAACACGTATGGGCCGACGGAGGCCATCGTCGTCGCCACGGTGCAGGAGGTGGTGGACCGCGCCGACGTGCAGATCGGTCGGCCGGTGGCCGAGACCTCCATCTATGTGCTCGATGCGCACGGCGGGCCGGTGGCGCCCGGGGTCGCGGGCGAGATCCATATCGGTGGCGCGACCCTGGCCCGCGGATACATCGGCCGTCCCGAACTGACACAGGAGCGTTTCGTCGACGATCCGTTTGCGAGCCATCGGGGGGGGCGCATGTACCGTACGGGCGATCTCGGTCGCTGGTCGGCCGATGGGCGGCTCGAATACATGGGGCGCAACGACCAGCAAGTGAAGATCCGCGGTTTCCGCGTCGAGCCGGCCGAGATCGAGGCCACGCTTCGCGGTCTTTCCTTGGTACGCGACGCGGCCGTGCTCGCATTGCCCGACGCGACGGGCGGCACGCAACTGGTGGCCTACGTGGTCGCCGTGTCGGGGGAGGCTCTCGATCCATCAGGCCTTCGCGCAGCTCTGTCGGCGGTGTTCCCCGAATACATGCTGCCGGCGGCCTATGTGGCGCTCGACCGCTTGCCGCTCACGCCGGGCGGCAAGCTCGATCGTCGTGCGCTGCCCGTGCCGTCCGGCGACGCGTTCGTACGGCGTGCCTACGAGGCGCCGCGTGGCGATACCGAGGTCGCGCTCGCACATCTGTGGAGCGAGGTGCTCCAGGTGGAACGGGTAGGGCGCACCGACCACTTCTTCGAACTGGGTGGTCATTCGCTACTCGCGGTGCGTCTCATGGAGCGCATGCGTCGCGCATCGATGCATGCCGATATCCGCACGCTGTTCGCCCGGCCGACCCTCGCCGCGTTGGCCGAAGCCGTGGACGAGGCAAGGCGTGAAGGCTGGCAGGGCGTGGTCGTGCCGCCTGCTCGCATTCCCGTCGGCACGCAGGACATCACGCCGGCGATGCTGCCGCTGGTCGACCTCGACCAGGCGCAGATCGATCGTATCGTGGCCTCGGTTCCCGGGGGATCGAGCAACGTGCAGGACATCTACCCGCTCGCGCCGTTGCAGGAGGGCATCCTGTTCCATCACCTGCTGCAACGTCATGGCGACCCCTACCTGTTGTCGACCTTGCTGTCGTTCGCATCGCGGGATCGGCTGGATGCGTTCGTCGATGCCTTGCAGGCGGTGATCGATCGCCACGACGTACTCCGTACCGCGGTGCTGTGGGACGGCCTTCCGGAACCCGTACAGGTGGTGTGGCGCAACGCGCGTCTCGAAATCGAGACGCCTGATCTCCCGAGCGACGACAGGGTCGCTGCCCTGAAGGCCCATACCGACCCGCGCGACCACCGTCTCGACATCACGCGGGTGCCGTTGATGCGCGCCGTCGTCGCGCACGATCGCCAGACGGATCGCTGGCTTTTGTCGCTGCTACAGCACCACCTTGCCATGGACCATGTCACGGGCGACCTCATCCTGGAAGAGATCGGCCAGATCCTCGATGGCGATGAGGCGATGCTCGCGGCACCCTTGCCGTTCCGCGATTTCGTGGCGCAGGCCCGCCTGGGCGCGAGCATCCAGGAGCACGAGTCGTTCTTCCAGGCGATGCTGGGCGACGTGGACGAGCCGACGGCGCCGTTCGGCCTGCTGGACGTGCATGGCGATGGCGAGGACGTACGCGAGTCCAGCTTGCGCATGCCATCGTCGCTTTGCCTGCGTTTGCGCCGCCAGGCGCGTGTTCTCGGCGTAAGCGCGGCGAGCCTGTTCCACTGGGCCTGGGCGCAGGTGCTGGCGAAGACCACGGGGCGAGAAGACGTTGTCTTCGGCACGGTGCTATTCGGCCGCCTCCAGGGCGGCGAAGGCGCCGACCGGGCGATGGGCCTGTTCATCAATACGTTGCCCGTGCGCGTGGCGCTAGGGGAGATCGGCGTGGCGGATGGCGTTCGCGCCACCCATGCCCGTCTGTCAGGTCTGGTACGCCATGAGCATGCGCCCTTGGCGGTCGCCCAGCGATGCAGCGCGCTTCCTTCCGGCACGCCCTTGTTCTCCGCCCTGCTGAACTACCGGCATAGCGTGGACGAGCAGGGTACGTCGCCCGCCTGGATGCGTGGCGCGGAGCTGATGTCGGTGGAGGAACGCACCAATTACCCCATCACCCTGTCGGTGGACGATCTCGGCGACGGCTTCGCGCTCAGTGCGCAGGTGGTGGAAGCCGTCGATGCGGATCGCCTCTGCGTCTACATGCTGAATGCGCTGACGGGGCTCGCGGACGCGTTGGAACACTCGCCATCCTTGCCATCAAGGGATATCGGCATCCTCGGCGAAGAGGAGCGCAGGCAGGTATTACACGGCTGGAATGACACGCGGCACACCTGGAACGACCAGGGCCAGTGCATCCACCAGCTGTTCGAGCGGCAGGCACGGCGGACGCCAGATGCCACCGCCCTCGAATACGAAGCGCAACGACTGAGCTATCGCGAACTCAACGAGCGCGCGAATCGCCTCGCCCATGAGCTTCGCGCGCGGGGTGTCGGTCCGGAGGAGCGCGTCGCACTGTGCCTGTGGCGAAGCATCGACATGGTGGTCGCGATTTTCGCCGTGCTCAAGGCGGGCGGTGGCTACGTCCCGCTCGATCCGTCGTATCCGGCGGATCGCATCGCCTACATGCTGGGTGACTGCCAGCCACGGGTCGTCCTGGCCCAGGCGGGCATGGACATCGATGCCCTGTCGGCGACGGCCGATGTTCTGCTGCTGGACGGTAAGCACCGTCCATGGGACGACCGCCCGATCGACGATCCGGTGGATATCGGTCTGCACGACGGACACCTGGCCTATGTGATCTATACCTCCGGCTCCACCGGTCAGCCCAAGGGCGTGATGATCGAACATGCCGGCGTGGTCAACCGCATGGCCTGGATGCAGGAGGCGTATGGTCTGGATGCCTCGGACGCGGTGCTGCAGAAGACCCCGTTCGGTTTCGATGTTTCCGTCTGGGAATTCTTCTGGCCGCTGACGGAAGGCGCGCGACTGGTGATGGCCAGGCCGGAAGGTCACAAGGACCCGGTCTACCTCGCCGAAACGATCCGTGAGTACGGGATTACCACGGCGCATTTCGTGCCATCGCTACTCCAGGTATTCATCGACGGTGACGAGGCGGCCGCGTGCACTGGCCTGCGTCGCGTCGTATGCAGTGGCGAGGCCTTGCCGGGCGCCGTCGCCAGGCGCTTCCGCCAGGTGCTTCCCGGTACCGCGCTGCACAACCTGTACGGCCCGACCGAAGCCACCGTGGACGTCACGGCGTGGACCTGTGACGTCACGCCGTTGCCGGACAACATTCCTATCGGCGCGCCCATCGCGAACACGTCGATCTATGTGCTCGATGCCCAGGACCGCCCGGTGCCGGCCGGCGTGCCTGGCGAGATCCATATCGGTGGCGTGCAGGTGGCGCGTGGTTACCTGAATCGCCCCGAGTTGACCCGTGAACGTTTCGTGCCCGATCCGTACGCGGAGCGGGCCGGCGCGCGCATGTATCGCACCGGCGACCTGGGACGCTGGCTCCCCGATGGCACCGTGGAATATCTGGGCCGCAACGACCACCAGGTGAAGATCCGTGGCCTGCGCATCGAGCTGGGAGAGATCGAAGCGGGTATCGGGCGCCAGCCGGGAGTGCAGGCGGTCGCGGTCCTCGTACGCGAGGACGTGCCGGGCGACAAGCGCCTGGTCGCCTACGTCGTACCCACGCCCGAAAGCAGGCCCGAGGCGTCCGTGTTGCGCCAAGCGATCGGTCGGGATCTGCCCGATTACATGGTTCCATCCGCGTGGGTCTTTCTCGATGCGCTGCCGCTCACCCCGAACGGCAAGCTGGATCGTAGCGCGTTGCCCACGCCGGAAGGCGGCGCCTCCATCCAGCGTGGCTACACCGAACCGGTCGGTCCCACGGAGACCTTGCTGGCCGGGCTGTGGGCGGAGCTGCTGCGCGTCGAACAGGTAGGACGCGACGATCATTTCTTCGAACTCGGCGGCCATTCGCTGCTCGCGGTACGCATGATGTCGCGATTGCGCCAGCGCACGGGGCGGGACGTGGGGCTACCCAGCTTGTTCGCGCATCCCGTGTTGCGCGACTTCGCGGTGGCGGTCGACATCGCCGACGCGGTGGACGGACCGGCTCTTGTCCCGGTGGAACGATCCGGGACGTCGCCGTTGTCGTTTGCGCAACGGCGCCTCTGGCTCGCGGCCCAACTGGGCGAGGAGGCGAGCGCGGCTTACCACATGCCGATCGGACTTCGCCTGCGGGGCCGGCTCGACGAAGCGGCGCTCGAGGCGACCCTTCGCCGTATCCGGCACCGGCACGACGTGTTGCGGACCTCCTTCGTCCTCGACGGCGACGAGCCCGTGCAGCGGATCGCCCCGCCAGGAGATTTCGTCCTGCGGCGTGAAGCACTGGAGGCCCCCGAAGCCGATCGTGAGGCGATCATTCACCAGCATGGCCTCGCGGAAGCGAAGGCGCCCTTCGATCTCGCGACGGGGCCGCTCATCCGAGGGCGCCTGCTGCGCCTGGCCGACGACGACCATGCGTTGCTGCTCACCATGCACCACATCGTGTCGGATGGTTGGTCGCTGGGCGTGCTGGCCGAGGAATTGAGCGTGCTCTACGCCGCCTACGTATCCGGCGATGTCGCGTACGACCACGATCCGTTGCCTCCATTGCCGGTGCAATACGCCGACTACGCATCGTGGCAGCGCCGTCGCCTGGACGATGCGCGCCTCGAAGGGCACCTGGCCTACTGGACCACGCAGCTGGCGGATGCGCCATCGTTGTCCGCCTTACCGACCGATCGACCGCGTCCGGCGACACAGGGCTACGTGGGCGACATGGTGCATGCACGCGTACCGGAGACCACGACCGCGGCCGTCGGCGAGTTGGCGCGACGCCACGATGGCACGGTGTTCATGGTGTTGATGGCGGCTTTCCACGTGTTGCTGTCCCGGCATACGGGGCAGAACGACCTCAACGTTGGCACGGTGGTCGCCAACCGCGATCATGCCGAGCTGGAGCCGCTCATCGGCATGCTGCTGGACACGCAGGTCATCCGTGCGCGGATCGACCATGCGCAGAGCTTCGTCACCTTGCTGGACCAGGTGCGCGAGACGGTGATCCAGGCACATCGCCATCAGGAGCTGCCGTTCGATACCCTGCTGGAACGGCTCCGCCCCGAGCGTCATCCAGGCGCGACGCCGTTGTTCCAGGTCATGTTGCAGATGCAGAACATGCCGGATCGCACGGTGGAGCTGCCGGGCCTGGCGCTCGAGGTGCTTCCGGCCGCGTCGCATTCGGTCAAGTTCGACCTCACCATCTACGTGACCGAGCGCGATGGCCTCATGGACCTGGCATTCGAGTACGACGTGGCGTTGTTCGATCGCGCCACCGTCGAGCGCTTGGCGTCACGCTATGTCCTTCTGCTCGACGCATTGCTCGCCATGCCTGCCGGTCGTCTCGCCGAGGTGTCCATGCTCGACGAGGCGGAGGAGGAAGCGCTTCGCGTTACCTGGAACGCCACGGCGATGCCTCTGGCGGAGGTGCACGTCCACGAACGGTTTGCCGAGCAGGCCCGGCGAATGCCGGACCGGCCCGCGTTGCGGGCGGGCGATGTCGTGCTCACCTATGCCCAGCTCGACGACCGCGCGACGCGCCTGGCCCGATATCTCGTCGAGTCGGGCGTGGCACCTGGTGAAACGGTGGGTCTCTATCTGCCGCGTTCGCCGGCCTTGCTTATCGCCGTGTTGGGCGTGCTCAAGGCCGGTGGCGCGTACGTGCCGCTGGAGCCGAGCCTTCCCGCGGAACGCATCGCCGACATGCTGGACGATGCGGGCACGGGCTGGGTGCTGCTGGAATCGTCGGCAATGGCGACGCTACCCTTGCAGGGCGTCGACGTGGTGCTCATGGACGGTGCGGTCGATGACCCGTACTGGCTCGACGACTACGTCGATGGCGACTTGCCCGAGGTAGCCTGGGATGACCTTGCGTATGTGATGTACACCTCGGGTTCGACGGGGCGCCCGAAGGGCGTGATGGTGGAGCATCGATCGCTGGGCAACTACCTCGCGTACGCGGTCGATACCTATCTGCCGGGCATGGCCGGATCCGTCGTGAGCTCGCCGCTGTGCTTCGACGCCACGCTGACGACGCTGTTGCCGCCGTTGTTGACGGGCGGCCAGGTCTGGCTGTTGCCCGATGACGACGGTGTGCTTCCCGCCTTGGCGGAACGCCTGTTCGCCGATGATGGCGACTGGTTGTTCAAGATCACGCCCGCCCATCTGGAGGCGTTGTCGTACATGGAACGAGCCCCGGACGCGGGGCATGCCGCGCACCGCATCGTTGTGGGTGGCGAGCAGTTGACGATGGCGACTTTGCATCGATGGAAGGGGACGTTGCTGCCCCGCGCCGTGTTCGTCAACGAGTACGGCCCCACCGAAACCGTCGTCGGCTGTAGCACCTGGACGCTGGCCTCGGCCGACCAACTGGAGTCGATACAGGGCGCCGCGGCGCCGATCGGACGTCCTATCGCCAACACCACGCTTTATGTGCTGGATGCGGCCGGCAAGCTCCGGCCTCCCGGCTGCGTGGGCGAGTTGTATATCGGTGGCGCCGGCGTGGCTCGCGGCTATCTCGGTCGCGACGAGCTCACCCGGGAACGTTTCATCGCGAACCCCTTCGGCGAAGGACGGCTGTACCGGACGGGCGATCTCGTGCGCCATGTCGACGATGGCGTGCTGTTGTTCCTGGGACGCATCGACGAGCAGGTGAAGATCCGTGGCTTCCGCATCGAGCTGGGCGAGATCGAATCGCTGCTGGTGACCCATGCGGGTGCAAGGGAGGCAGTGGTGCTGGTACGCGAGGACGTGCCGGGCGACCGGCGCCTCGTGGCCTATGTCGTGGCTGAGGCCATTGGGACGCTCGATCCCATGGCGATGCGCGAGGTTCTGGCATCCCGGCTTCCGGACTACATGCTGCCCTCTGCATGGGTGACATTGGCCACGTTACCGCTCACCACCAATGGCAAGGTGGATCGTCGCGCACTGCCCGCACCGTCGTCTGCCGGTACGTCGGACGACGCGTTCGAGGCGCCGCAAGGCAGGGTGGAAACGCTGCTCGCCGCGATCTGGCGCGATCTGCTGCGCGTGGAACGTGTCGGTCGCCACGACCATTTCTTCCAGTTGGGCGGGCACTCCCTGCTAGCCGTGCAGCTCATGGAGCGCATGCGGCGTGAAGGACTTCACGTCGACATCCGTGCGTTGTTTGCCCGACCGACCCTCGCGGCCCTGGCGAAAGCGGTGAGCGAGGGAAGCGACCAGGGCGTGGCTGTCCCCGCCAACGGTATCCCCGCGGCGTGCGAAGCGATCGTGCCGGACATGTTGCCCTTGGTCACGCTGGCCCAGGCGTCCATCGACCGTATCGTCGCGACGGTGCCCGGCGGCGCGAGCAACGTGCAGGACATCTATCCGCTGGCGCCCTTGCAGGAAGGCATCCTGTTCCATCACTTGTTGCAGGAACGAGGCGACGCCTATCTGTCGACGACCGTTCTCGCATTCGATACGCGCGAACGGATGGATGCGTTCGTCGCGGCGCTGCGCCAGGTCGTGGATCGTCACGACGTACTACGTACGGCCGTACTCTGGGACGGCCTGCCCGAACCGGTGCAAGTGGTCTGGCGCCATGCGCGTTTCGACGTGGAGGAACTGGCGGTGTCGCCGGAGGAGGCGTTGTCGGCCCTGGTCGAATACACCGATTCGCGTCATTTCCGCCTCGACCTTCGCCAAGCCCCGCTGATCAGGGGCTACACCGCCCGGGATGATCAGGGGCGCGTGTTGCTGCAATTGGTCCATCATCATCTGGTGTTGGATCACACGGCGCTGGACGTGCTGTTGCAGGAGGTCGGCCTGATCCTGGACGGCCGCCACGCCGAACTGCCGGAGGCGGTACCGTTCCGCAACTTCGTGGCCCAGGCCCGCCTCGGTGTCGGCCAGCACGAGCACGAGGCGTTTTTCCGGGACATGCTGGGCGACGTGGACGAGCCGACGGCGCCCTTCGGACAACAGGATGTCCGTGGCGATGGTGCCGACGTGTACGAGGCCCACTTGCCGTTGTCGATGGATCTTGCGCGTCGTCTGCGTGCGCAGGCGCGTGGCCTGGGTGTCAGCGCGGCAAGCCTGTTCCAATGGGCCTGGGCGCAGGTGCTGGCGCGAACCACGGGACGCGACGATGTCGTCTTCGGCACCGTGCTGTTCGGACGCCTGCAAGGCGGTGCGGGCACTGATCGCACCATGGGCCTGCTGATCAACACGTTGCCGTTGCGCGTCCGGCTTGGTGACAGCGGCGTCCGGGACGCGGTCAGGCACGCGCACGATGCGTTATCCGGCCTCATGCGCCACGAGCACGCGTCGCTGGCGCTGGCCCAGCGATGCAGCGGTCTCGCTGCCGACGCACCGCTGTTTTCCTCGATCCTGAATTACCGGCATAGCGAAGAGCACGAGGGCGAGGCGCCCGCATGGGCGCAGGGCGTCGACGTGCTGGCGGTGAAGGAGCGCACCAATTATCCCTTCATGATGTCGGTGGACGACCTCGGCGACGGCTTCGAACTGGGCGCGCAGGTGAGCGAGCCGATCGCCGCCTCGCGCATGTGCGAGTACATGCGACAGGCCCTCGAGCGCCTCGTTGATGCGCTGGAATCGGCGCCGGACACGCCGTGCTGGCGTATCGATGTGCTGGGCGACAAGGAGCGCCAGCAGCTGCTTGCCGGTTTCAACGACACGGGTCGCGAGTGGTCGGACGCCGTCACCGGCTTGCATGGATGGTTCGAACGCCAGGCCCGCGCGACTCCCGACGCGCCGGCCTTGGTCCATCTCGAACAGACGCTGAGCTATCGCGAGCTCGATGAGGCGTCGAACCGGCTGGGACATCACCTGCGCGCCCTCGGCGTCGGTACGGACGATCGTGTGGCCATCGCCGTGCGCAGGAACGCGTCGATGGTGATCGCGATGCTGGCGACGCTGAAGGCCGGTGGTGCCTACGTGTCGCTCGACCCGTCGTACCCAAGCGAACGGCTGGCCTACATGCTGGAAGACAGCCGGCCGCGCGTGGTGCTGGCGCAGCTCGACGTCGACATGCCGTCGTTGCCGCCGGAGACGATGCGCGTTGACCTGGATGCCACGCATCGTCCATGGGAGTTGCTGTCCAAGGCTGCCTTGCCTGGGACGGTGACGTCCCGCGACCTCGCTTATGTGATCTACACCTCGGGATCGACGGGGCGTCCGAAGGGCGTCGCGATCGACCACGGTAACGCCGTGAACTTCATCGGCTGGGCGCTCGACGCTTTCTCCGCCGAGGCATTGCGCCACACGTTGTTCTCGACGTCGCTCAACTTCGATCTCGCCGTCTTCGAGTGTTTCGCGCCGCTGGCATGTGGAGGTTGCATCCATCTGGTGGACAACATCCTGGCGCTGGCGACGCACGACGTTCCGGTCACCCTGGTCAATACGGTGCCTTCCGCCCTCGCGGCGATCGTCGCGGAGGGCGTGGTACCCCCGAGTGTCCGTGTCGTCAACGTGGCGGGCGAGCCCTTGCGAGGATCACTGGCGGACGCACTGTTCGCGACCACGGATGTTGACAGCCTGTGCAACCTGTACGGGCCCTCAGAAACCACGACGTATTCCACGTGGATTCGCATGGATCGTCGGAAAGGATTCGATCCGTCGATCGGGCGCCCTATCGCGAACACCTCGATCTACCTGCTCGACCGGCGCGGGCTGCCGGTGCCGATGGGCGCCGTGGGCGAGATCCATATCGGTGGCGCGGGCGTGGCACGGGGATACCTCGACCGTCCGTCGCTCACGGACGAGCGCTTCCTGCCCGATGCGTTCGCGTCCGCTCCCGCCGCGCGCATGTACCGCACGGGCGACCTGGGGCGGTGGCGTCCCGACGGCACGCTCGATTACCTGGGACGAAACGATCATCAGGTGAAGGTGCGTGGATTCCGTATCGAACCGGGCGAGGTGGAGGCGCACCTGATGGCGATCGACGGTGTGCGCGAAGCGCTGGTGATGGCCCGCGAAGAGGTGCCGGGCGACCGTTACCTCGCGGCCTACCTGGTGCCCTCGCTCGACACGACCCTCGACACCCAGCATGTCCGCAAGGCGCTGGCCGCCACGCTACCTCCGCACATGCTGCCCACGGCATGGGTCGTGATGCCCTCGCTGCCCCTGACGCCGAACGGCAAGGTGGACAGGAAGGCGCTGCCCGTTCCCTCGGGAACGGCGGCAGGGCAGGGAACCTACGAGGCGCCCGCGGGCGAGGTGGAAACGACGCTGGCCTCGATATGGAGCGAACTGCTGCGTGTCGAACGGATCGGCCGGCATGACCGTTTCTTCGACCTGGGCGGTCACTCGCTGCTCGCCACGCAGTTGCTATCCCGTGTCCGCGGCGAATGGGAGATCGACATGCCACTCACCACGGTCTTCACCCGCACGAGCCTGGCGGAATTCGCCGATGCCATCGTCGATTTCCAGCTTTCGCAATTCGACGCCGATGATCTCGAGCGGCTCGTCAACGAAGAGAGGGACTTGCTGTCATGAACGCCACGTTGGACAACATGAGCCGGGCGGCGCGCGAAGCGCTTTTCCTCAAGGCGCAAGCCGCGCGACGCAAGGGCGGTGCGGCTGCCCGACCGGTCGGCGTGCCCGCTCGCCAGGCCCCGCGTGATCATTGGCCCGTGTCGCATGCGCAGCGTCGCCTGTGGTTCATCGCGCACATGTGGCCGGCGGCCCACAACCTTCCAGCGGCCCTGCGTTTGCACGGAAGGCTCGATGAGGTGGCCTTGCAGGCGGCGATCGACCGGATCGTGCAGCGGCACGAAGCCTTGCGCACGCATTTTGACGTGGTGGACGAGCAACCCGTGCAACGTATCGCGGCGACGGGGCGCGTCGCATGGTGTCGCCATGACCTGTCCGGGGACGATGGCAAGTACGACGCCGTCGCGCATTGGCGGGATGTCGAGGCGAGCACGCCGTTCGATATCGCCACGGGTCCGTTGATCCGTGGCCGCCTGCTTCGGTTGCACGCGGACGAGCATGTGCTGCTGCTGACGATGCACCACATTGTCTCCGACGGCTGGTCGATGGGTGTGCTGGCCCATGAACTGGGTGAGCTCTATCGCGCCTATGCCGGTGGCCTGGCGGTCGATGTCGATCCGTTGCCGGCGCTGCCGATCCAGTACGCGGACTACGCCGCCTGGCAGTGTGACTGGCTCGTGGGCGATATCCGGCAGCGGCAGCTTGCCTACTGGACAGAACAGCTGTCCGGCGCGCCGACGAAGGTCGAATTGCCGACGGATCGTCCGCGCCCATCCGTCCAGGATCATCGCGGGGCCGGGATCGCCTTCGAACTGGACGTGTCGCTGACGACAGCGCTGAAAGCGCTGTCCCAGCGCCATGGCACGACGTTGTACATGACCTTGCTGGGTGCATGGGCGGCGGTCGTGTCGCGGCTGTCCGGGCAGGATGACGTGGTGATCGGCTCCCCGGTGGCGAATCGAACGCGTACCGAGGTGGAACCGTTGATCGGCTTCTTCGTGAACACGCTCGCGCTGCGGGTCGGGTTCGGGGACAGGCCCAGTGTGGCGCAACTTTTGGCGCAGGTGCGCGATGCCGTGCTCCAGGCACAGGATCACCAGGACCTGCCGTTCGAACAAGTGGTGGAGGCGTTGAGTCCGCGCCGGACCCTGGCGCATACGCCGATCTTCCAGCTGGCCTTTGCGTGGCAGAACACCCCGGGTGACACGTCCGCCTGGGGCGATGTCGCGGTCGACTCCCTGCCATCGCGCGAAGGGGAACAGCTCGCACAGTACGACTTGACGCTTGAACTGCGCGAAGAGGAAAACGGTGTCGCCGGTACGCTGGTCTACGCGACCGCGCTCTTCGATGAAGCAACGATGCGTCGGCACCTGGGTTACCTGCGCGCGATGCTGCGTGGCATGGTCGAGGACGATGCGCTGGCCATGGACGCGATGCCACTCGTGGACGATGAAGAACGAGACCAGCTGGCGGCATTCGATGGCGCCGCGCGCGTCTATCCCGTGGATCGACCGATCCATGCATGGTTCGAAGCACAGGCACGTTCGTCGCCCGATGCGGTGGCCATGGAGCAGGATGGCCGGACCTGGCGCTTCCGTGCGCTGGACGAGGAAGCCAACGGCCTCGCGCACGCCCTGCGCGATAGGGGCGTGGGTCCGGAGGAACGCGTGGCGTTATGCCTGCGTCGCGGTCCGGACCTGATACGCGCGATGCTTGCGGTGTCGAAGGCCGGAGGCGCCTATGTGCCGCTCGACCCCGCGTATCCGTCGGAACGGTTGCGCGACACGCTGGCGGATTGCGCGCCGCGCGTGGTGCTGACGCATGCCGACCTCGCCGAAGACGATGCCTTGTCGGGCGAATGGTCGATCCTGGCCATCGACGGGGCGGATCGTCCGGCGCCCATGAGTGATGCGCCGGTCTCCGACGACTTCGACGGAAGCCGGCTCGCCTATGTGATCTACACCTCCGGCTCGACGGGTCGCCCGAATGGGGTGATGGTGGAGCATCGCCAGCTAGTGAATCTGGTCGGCTGGCACGGCGAAGCCTTTCCGCTGTCGCCGGGCGAACGGACGTCATGCACGGCGGGCGTGGCGTTCGATGCCTGCACGTGGGAAATCTGGCCGGCGTTGTGCCACGGTGCGACGCTAGTGCTGCCGCCATCAACGACGGTGGGCGATCCGTCCGCGCTGCTGGACTGGTGGGAAGGCGAAGACCTTCGCACCAGTTTCCTGGTGACGGCGCTGGCCGACGCGGCACTGTCGCGCGGGCAGGCGAACAAGATCGGACTACGCCAGCTGCTGACCGGTGGCGATCGGCTGGGCCGGTTGCCATCGGCGGAGCTGCCGTTCGAGCTGGTCAACAACTACGGCCCCACGGAAACGACGGTGGTGGCGACCTCCGGCGTGCTGCGCGCGGACGATGGGCTGGTGCATATCGGCCGGCCGATCGCGAACACGCGAATCCACTTGCTGGATCGGCATGGCCGCCCGGTGCCGATGGGCGCGCCGGGTGAGATCCATATTGCTGGCGCGCAGGTGGCGCGGGGCTACCTCAACCGTCCGGAGCTGACGGCGGCGCGCTTCCTGCCCGATCCGTTCGCGACCGAGGCGAATGCGCGCATGTACCGGACCGGCGACCTCGGACGTTGGCTGCCGGATGGACGGCTGGCCTACCTGGGCCGTAACGACCATCAGGTGAAGATCCGCGGCCTGCGCATCGAGCCGGGCGAGATCGAAGCACGGCTGCTCGCTATCCAAGGCGTGCGCGAGGCGACGGTGCTGGCGCGGGAGGACGTGCCGGGCGAGCGCCGACTGGTGGCGTACGTGGTGCCGACGGCCGGCGTGACGCTGGAGGCCTCGTCGCTGCGCGACGCGCTGGCGGCGGTGCTGCCTGGGTACATGGTGCCGGTGGCATACGTGACGCTGTCGGCGTTGCCGCTGACGGCGAACGGCAAGGTGGATCGTCGCGGGTTACCGGCTCCGGACGACGCCGCGTACGCGCAGCGTGCGTACGAGGCGCCAGAGGGCGAGGTGGAGATTGCGCTGGCACGGCTATGGAGCGAACTGCTGGGTGTGGAGCGGGTGGGGCGACAGGACGATTTCTTCGATCTTGGCGGTCACTCTCTGCTTGCGGTGCGCATGACCTCGCGACTCCGGCAGCGCTCAGGTCTGGATGTGCCGGTCTCTGCGGTCTTCATGCATCCGACGCTGCGGGAATTCGCCCGGATCGCCGCCGAAGCGCGACCGGACGACGTGCCACCCCTCGTGGCCGGTGCGCGTCCGCGCGTGTTGCCCTTGTCGTTTGCCCAGCAACGCCTGTGGTTTATCGCGCACATGGGTGACGGAGCGAGTAGTGCCTATCACGTGCCCGGCGCGCTGCGTTTGCATGGCGAACTCGATATCGGCGCAATGCAGGCGGCACTGGATCGGATCATCCAGCGACACGAGGCCTTGCGCACCCGATTCGAATCCGTCGAAGGCCTGCCCGTGCAGCGGATCGACCATGACGCGACCTTCGCGCTTGCCCACCACGACCTGCGCGACGAGATCGATCGTGACGAAGCCGTGGAGCGCTGGCGTCGCCACGATGCGGAGACGCCTTTCGACTTGTCGCGAGGCCCGCTTGCGCGTGGCTATCTGCTCCGGGTCGCGGATCGCGAGCATGTGCTGCTACTGACGATGCACCACATCGTTTCCGATGGCTGGTCGATTGGCGTCTTCATGGAGGAGCTGGACACCTTGTACCAGGCTTATGCGAAGGGCGATGTGCATCCAGGTGTGGACCCGTTGCCGGCGCTGCCCATCCAGTATGCCGACTACGCGCTGTGGCAACGCCGCTGGCTGACGGGCACGGCGCAGCGCAGGCTCGTCGAGTTCTGGCGGAATCATCTGGCGAAGGCACCCTCGCTGGTTGGACTGCCCACCGACCTGCCCCGGCCGTCGGTACAGGATTACCGTGGCGCGTCGATCGATGTCGTGCTCGACGCGGCACTGACGGCCGGGCTGCGTCACCTGTCCCAGCGTCACGGCACGACGCTCTACATGACCTTGCTCGCCGCTTGGGCCGCCTTGGTCGCAAGGCTCTCCGGTGACGAGGACGTGGTGATCGGTTCCGCGCTAGCCAATCGTACGCGTGCGGAGATGGAACCCCTGATCGGCTTCTTCGTGAACACCGTGGCATTGCGGGTGGCCTTTGGCGACCGTCCCACCGTCGCCCAGTTGCTCGCCCAGGTGCGCGATAGCGCGACCCAGGCCCAGGGGCACCAGGACCTGCCGTTCGAACAGGTGGTGGAGGCGCTGAAGCCGCCTCGTACCCTGGCGCACACGCCGCTTTTCCAGCTCATGTTCGCCTGGCAGGGGGCATCGTCTGGCACGACGACCCTGGGCGGCCTCGACCGGGAGGCATTGTCGCCGGATCACGTGGCGGCGAAGTTCGACCTCACGCTGGAACTGGGCGAAGAAGGCGACACGATCGCCGGTACGATCGTGTACGCCTCGGCACTGTATGCGGAGGACACGATCCGGCGTCACGTCGCGTATCTGGTCGCCCTGCTGCGCGGCATGGTGGACGACGATACGCGTGCGGTGGACGCGATACCGATCGTGTGCGGCAGGGAGGCTCGCCGCCTGGCCCAACTGCACGTGACCGAGCGTTCCTACCCGCAGGATCGCTATGTGCACGAAGGGTTCGAGCGACAGGCCAGGGCGACGCCCGATATCGTCGCCGTCGAACAGGATGGTCACGTACTGACCTATCGCGAACTGGACGAGGCCGCGAACCGCCTCGCGCATGTGCTGCGCGCATATGGCGTGGGTCCGGAGGTGCGGGTGGCGTTGTGCCTGCGTCGCGGCGAAGCGTTGGTGCTCGCGATGCTCGCGGTGCTGAAGGCCGGTGGCCCGTATGTCCCGCTTGATCCTGCCTATCCGGCCGAGCGCCTGCGGGCCACCTTGCATGACTGCGGGCCACGGGTCGTACTGACGCAGAAGGATCTTGCGATCGACGGAAACCTCGATGGCGACTGGCAGGTGCTCTTGCTGGATGATCCGGACAGCCGGTGGAAGGAGTCGTCCGGCGAGGTGCCGACGGCGGACGACGTCGACGGAAGTCGGCTGGCCTACGTGATCTACACGTCGGGTTCAACGGGTCGTCCGAACGGCGTGCTTGTCGAGCACCGTCAGTTGGCGAACCTGATCGGTTGGCATGGCGACGCCTTCCCGCTGTCGCCGGGCGAGCGCACGTCATGCATGGCGGGCGTGGCGTTCGATGCCTGCACCTGGGAGATATGGCCCGCGCTATGCCGTGGTGCGACCCTGGTGCTGCCGCCGTTGGTGACGACCGGCGATCCGGTCGCGTTGCTGGACTGGTGGGAGCAGGAGGATCTGCAAACCAGTTTCCTGGTGACGGCGCTGGCGGACGCGGCGTTGTCGCGCGGGCAAGCCGAGCGCGGAAACCTCCGCCAGCTATTGACCGGTGGCGATCGCCTTGGCCGCCTACCGTCCGCCGATCTGCCCTTCGAGCTGATCAACAACTACGGCCCGACGGAGACGACCGTGGTGGCGACTTCCGGCGTGCTTCGCGCCGACGACACGCTGCCGCATATTGGCCGACCGGTGGCGAACACACGGATCTACCTGCTGGATCGCCATGGTCATCCGGTGCCGCACGGCGCGCCCGGCGAGATCCATATCGGTGGCGCGCAGGTCGCTCGCGGCTACTTGAATCGCCCGGAGCTGACGGCCGCGCGCTTCCTGTCCGATCCCTTCGCGGACGGGGCCGAGGCGCGCATGTACAAGACCGGTGATCTGGGTCGCTGGCTACCTGACGGTCGCCTGGCGTATCTGGGTCGCAACGATCACCAGGTGAAGATCCGTGGTTTGCGCATTGAACCGGGCGAGATCGAATCCCGCCTGCTGGAGATCGACGCGGTGCGCGAAGCGGCGGTGCTCGCGCGCGAAGATGTTCCCGGTGAACAGCGGCTCGTCGCGTACGTGGTGCAGGGTGACGGCGTCCGCCTGGAAAACGCGTCGCTACGGGACGCGCTGACGCGCACGCTTCCGGCCTATATGTTGCCCTCGGCTTATGTGTCGCTCGACGCATTGCCGCTGACCCCGAACGGGAAGGTGGATCGCCGGGCATTGCCGGCACCCGACGCGCACGCCTATGTGCAACGCGGTTACGACGCACCCCAGGGGGATGCGGAGATTGCGCTGGCCCATCTGTGGTGCGAACTGCTCGGTGTCGACACCGTGGGACGCCGGGACAATTTCTTCGAACTCGGTGGGCACTCGATGTTGCTGTCGCGTCTGGTGGATGGAGCGCGTAAAGCTGGGTTGGCGATGGACCTTCGCCAGGTGTTCGATGCACCGGACCTGATGTCGCTTGCCGCTATCGTCGGCGTGGCCGACCGCGTGGCGGACATGCACTCGACGATGGTGCCGATCCGTTCGGCGGGTGACGAGGCTCCGCTATTCTGTTTCCACGAGGGCTTCGGCACGATCCTCGCGTACGAACGGCTTGCGCGGTTCGTCGATCCCCGGATTCCCGTGTATGCGCTCGAGGCCAGGGGCTTGCACGAAGATCTGCCCGTCTACCGCACGGTCGAGGCGATGGCGGCGGACTACCTCGCGCAACTGGAACGCATCCAGTCTGCCGGGCCCTATCGCCTGACTGGATGGTCCAGCGGTGGACTCATCGCCTACGAGGTCGCCCATCAGTTGATGACGAAGGGCGAGACGGTCGAATTCCTCGGCCTCATCGACACCTACAACATCGCGGTGGAGGACCTGGAGGGCGACATCGCCGAAACTACGCATTACCTCGTGCGCACGCTGGAGTACCTGAGGCCCGACCTCGCGCCGGAAATCTTGCGGGCCCTGCTGTCGCTGGGTGGCCTCGATGCCACGGTCGAGGAATGCCATCGCAACGGATGGTTGCCAGTCGACGTGACCGCACGCGATATGGATCGGCGATTCCAGGTCGCAAAGGACATCGGTCGCGCTTGCGCGGCCTATACGCCACCGCCCCTCGTGCTGGACGTGGACCTGTTCAGCGCCAGCGAGCCGGCGCGCGAGGACCGAAGCAATGGCTGGGCCGACGTGATCGGCGCTTGCCTCGACGTGACCCGGATGGAGGGATCGCACATGTCGATCATGCAGGACGAAACGCTCATCCGTCGGGTCACCGATGTCATGAACCGGGCGATGATGGGAACGCGTGACAAGGCACGCGACGAGCGTCTGTCGAAGGAGCGTTGGGCATGAGCGCGGCTTCGGTATCCCGTTCGTCGCTATGGTCGCTCCTGCGCATGGCGCGTCCATCCCGGCCATTGCTGGGGGCGGCAATGGGCATGACCCTGCTGTCGGTGGCCGGCACGCTCGGGTTTCCCGTATTGACCCGCCGCTTGGTGGACACGCTTGCCCACGGGGCGCCGGACATCGCCGGCATCGCGCTGCTGGCCTGCGTCATGGCGGGGTCGGCCATCGCATCGGCCGTGTCGGGCTATCTGCTCAGTCGCGTCGGTCACGACATGATCGCCTCGTTGCGTACGTTGCTCGTGGAGAAGCTGTTGCGCCTTCCCGTGGCCGCCTTCGATCGGGAGAGCACCGGTGAACGTGTCAGTCGCGTCTTGAGCGATTGCCAGTCGATCTCCGAACTGGCGACACGGCAGATGGTCAACCTCGTGAGCGGTGTGTTGGTTCTCACTGGCTCGATCGTCGTGCTGCTGTATTTGGATATTCGCCTGACGCTCACCGTGCTGGGGTGCATCGTCCTTGCCTTCGGCGTGGCGATTCCTCTCGCGGCGATGCTCGAAGGTCTCGCCTTGAGCACGCAGGATCGCACGGCGAAGCTGGGCGGCATCCTCACCCACGTGCTGTCGGAGATCCGCCTGGTGAAGGCGTTCACGGCGGAAACCCGCGAGCGCGAGCGGAGCCGCGCGGAGATCCTGGACATCCGACGGCTCGGTATCCGCGTGGCGAAGATCAGCGCGGTGCTTGGGCCCCTGATCAGTCTTTCGCTGACCGCCGCCATCCTGGTCATCCTCGTCTACGGTAGTTCGCGCGTGGGCAGCGGCAGCATCAGCATCGGCACGCTCACGGCCTTTATCCTCTACATCTTCAACGTCGCGTTGCCCCTGGTGCAGCTGACGACCTTCCTGGAGGAATGGCAGAAGGCGAAGGGCGCGTCGACGCGTATCGCGGTGCTGCTCCATGAAGAGGAAGAGAGCACGGTCGGCGATGACGTGGAAGGCATCGACGGCCTGCTGGAGTTCCGTAACGTCTCCTTCGGCTACCCGGGGCGGGAGGCGACCGTGCTGCACGGCATCGACCTGGTGTTCCGACCTGGTACCACCACCGCGTTGGTGGGCGCCAGCGGCAACGGCAAGACCACCGTGCTGTCGTTGATCGAACGTTTCTATTCGCCCGGATTCGGGGCGGTGTTGTGTGATGGCAGACCGATCGGCGACTTCGCCTTGCCCGCATGGCGCAGCCGCATCGGCTACGTGGCGCAGAGCGCGCCCATCATGCCTGGCACCGTACGCGACAACATCGTCTACGGTCTCGATCGCGCCTGTTCCGACGATGAGGTATGGGATGCCGCGGCGCAGGCGGGGGCGATGGAATTCATCGGACAGATGCCGCAAGGCCTGGACACCGTGCTCAGCGAGCAGGGGGGCAACCTCTCCGGCGGGCAACGGCAACGCATCGCCATCGCGCGCATGTTCCTGCGCAATCCCGATGTGCTGATCCTCGACGAAGCCACCTCCAGTCTCGACAGCGAAACCGAGCACCGCGTGAAGACGGCGCTGGAGTCGTTGATGCAAGGGCGCACCAATATCGTGGTGGCGCACCGGCTAGCCACCGTGATGCATGCGGATCGGATCTATTTCCTCGAGAACGGCCGGATATCCGGCGCAGGCAACCACGAGGAGCTGCTTTCGACGCACGCCCCGTATGCGCGCCTGGTCGCCAGGCAGTTCCGCCGTCCGGAAAAGGAGAGCGCATGACGCCTCGCACCCTTGACGGCACCCCGCCTCCCTCCACCCTTACCGGACTCGCACCATGACGACCGCCACGCTCGATTCGCATGACTTCACCATCGACGACCTCGTTCCCGTCGGGGGCATGCCCCTGCGGTTGGACGTGGCGGGTGCGGGTAGCGCCGTGGCCTGGGCCACGGAACACCAGGACGCGGTACGGGCCATTCTCCACACGCATGGCGCGATGCTTATTCGCGGCCTCAACGTGCCGGGGAGCAGTCAGTTCGGCAAGATCCTGTCGACCTTGTTCGGCGGCGAGCTGGTCGAATACGTCTACCGTTCGACGCCACGTACCGGGCTTCGCGGCAACGTCTACACAGCCACCGAATACCCTGCGAGCGAGGTCATTCCCCAGCACAACGAAAACGCCTATTCGCGACAGTGGCCACTTCGCATCGGCTTCCTCTGCATGCTGCCTTCGGAGACGGGCGGGGAAACGCCCATCGGCGACAGCCAGCTCATCCACGACATGCTTCCGGCCTCCATCCGCGAGCGCTTCGAGGCGAAGGGGGTGATGTACGTGCGCAACTACTCCGATCTCGACCTGCCGTGGTCCGTGGTCTTCCAGACCGAGGACAGGGACGAGGTGGAGGCCTATGGCCGTGCCAACGGCATGACCTGCGAATGGCAGCCGGACGGTAGCCTGCGCACCGTGCAGGTGAACCCGGCCACGGCGATCCATCCGGTGACGGGGCAGCGCCTGTGGTTCAATCAGGCGCATTTGTTCCATGTGTCCAGCCTGGGCGAGGGTGCCGCCGCCAGCCTTGTCGCATCGGTGGGCGAGGAGAACCTGCCGCGTAACGCCTACTATGGTGACGGCACGCCCATCGAGGCGGAGACGCTCGCGTTCATCCGATCGGCCTACGAAAGCACCCGGATCCGGTTTCCGTGGGAGCGAAACGACCTGCTGCTACTGGACAACATGCGCTTTACCCACGGCAGGGAGTCCTTCACCGGTGCGCGCAAGGTGCTGACGGGCATGGCGTGCCCAAATCGCTAGGATCCGCCGACCTTCGCCGCCTTGGGCTTGCCGGCGCAGATCGACCGGTTCAGGGCCTTGTCGGCATCGCCCTGGTCGGCGGCGGTCAGCCGCGCGATGCAGCTTTCGTAGGTCTCGGGTGCCGGCGCCGTGGAGCGGGTGTCGAAGTACACGGCCGCCACGACCACCGCCAGGACGATGGCGATCCACGGGAGGTAATCGGTGAGGCTTCTCGGCACGGCGGGGTGGGGCAGTTGAGCTGACGGCAATCATACGACGCCAGCCGGTAGCGTGTGCACGTGGAGTCGGCACGGCCTTCACGCCGCGCCCATCGGGCTGCGGCAAGGCTGGGTACCTGGTGACGGAGAGGGGAATCCCATGGCGAACGATCACAAGAACAGCCTGGGGGCCCTTGCCGCGGGACGGCTGCTGACGGAGGCGGCGGGCGGTAAATGGGGGTCCGCGATTGTCATCCTGGCCGGCATCATCCTGTTGCGTCGCTGGGCGGCCGCACGTGCGGTCAGGCGGAACCGATTGGCCGCGCCAGACGGCTCCCCACGGGCCTCCGTGCCCCATCGGCACGATTTGTAAGAAAGGCCTCACACAGGCCCCGGGCGAAGGATGACAATATCCAAGGATATCTCTGCCCTGCGAGTGAGTGGGAACCCCACTACATGCCGTCGACCGCCGCCCCGATCATAGACATCCGCTGGTTGTCTCGCCTGCACATCTGGCATTGTATGTGTTCGCAGGCTGTGCTCCTCCGATGGGGAGGCGCTCAGAAGTACATCGGCCCAGGGAGGGCTTCTGATGATTAACGTAGTTTTGGTCGATGACCATGAATTGGTCAGGACCGGTTTCCGGATGATCCTGCAGCAGCAGGCGGATATCCGGATTTGAGGGGAGGCGTCATCGGCCGAGGAAGGCCTTCGCCTGATCCGCTCACAGGCACCGGATATCGCACTGGTCGACGTCCACATGCCGGGTATGAGTGGCGTGGAACTGACCGAGCGCGTCATCCGCGCCAAGCTTCGCACCAATATCGTCATCCTGACGGTGGTGGACGACGCGCGATTCCCCAAGCGCCTGCTCGATGCTGGCGCGCTGGGCTACCTCACCAAGGGCTGCTCCGCGGACGAACTCCTGAGCGCCGTGCGCCAGGTCGCGTCCGGCCGTCGTTACCTCGCACCCACGGTGGCCCAGCAACTCGCGCTCGCCACGCTCGATGGCTCGGATTCGCCGTTCGATACGCTGTCCACCCGTGAGATGGAGGTCTCCATGATGCTGGTGCGTGGCATGCCGCTCACCTCCATCGGCGAACGGCTCAACCTGAGCCCGAAGACCGTCTCTACGTACAAGCAGCGCCTGATGGAAAAGCTCCACGTCGATCACGTCGTGGGCCTCGCCCACCTGATGACCGTGCACGGATTGCTGGATACGCACAACCACCAGGTCGGTAGCTGATTCGATTCGATAGGGTTCAACGAAAACGCCGGGCATAGCCCGGCGTTTTCGTTTGGAACGTATCCGTCGAAAACCGGCCTGCCCGAAGGGACATGCCGGTTTTCCTGGCGATTACGACTGGGCGTTGTGGGACGACTCGTCGTTGCCGTGCGGTTCCTGGCGCGGACGGGTCAGGAGGTCGCCCTGGGTGGGCGGCGTCCAGCTCGGCCTTTCCGAAGGAGCGGCCGGCGCATGCGAGACATGCGACACGTTCGAGGCTTCGGGCGACTTGGGCGTCGGTGCCGCCGGCGGCTGAGGCGCGGCGACCGGGGTGACGTCCTGCGTCGGGGCAGGGGCGACCACCTTTTCGGTCTTCTCCGCCTCGGCGTCGTCCTTGGCGACAGGCTCGATCGGAGCCGAGACCGGCGAGGCTTCGGGCGCCGGGGCCGTCTCGATCACGGGCGTCGGAGCCGGGATCGGCGCGGCTTCAGGTGTCGGAGCCGCTTCGGCTACGGGCGTCGGGGCCGGTGCTTCGTGCTTCTCTTCGACCGGCGTCATCGCGACATCCTCGGCCTGGACCGTCGGTGCCTCAACCGTCTCGACCTTCACGGGCTCGACGTTCTTCTCGACCTTTTCCGCCTTCGGCGCTTCGTCGGCTTCCGGGATCAGGCCCCGGGCCGGCGTATCGAGCGCCGAGATGGCCTCGTCCGGAGAGGAGACCGGAGCCGGAGCGGCGGCCTGCACGATGGTTTCCACGGCCGGAGCCGTGGCCTCGACCACCGGTGCCGGTGCGGGTGCGGCGACGGGTGCCACCGACTCGGCGGCCACGTCGGTCACCTGGGCTGCCGACACGTCCTTCCGCGGCGCGTCCGATTCGGTCTGGCGACGTTCGGTCGTGCGGAGCTCGGCCGACTCGGCCGGCGTCGCGGCGACATCGACTGGTGCATCATGCGAGGTCGGCGTGGTGGCCGATGCGCCCGGGATGGGCGGCAGCTTCGGCAGCGAGGGCAGGGTCAGCGCTGAGGGCACCTTCTCGCCATCTTCTTCCGCCTGCGCCGGAGCGGGGCGGGTCGCCTCGTTGCGGGGCGGCTGCACCTTGAACGCGTTCTCGTTGGCTTCCGCAGTGTCGAGCACCGGCGGCACGCTGTCGCTGTCGCGCGCGGTGACCGGGGCGGCCTCGTCGCCGTCCTCGTCGTCGAGTTCGTCGGAACCTGAGCCTTCGATCGCGCCAGCCTGCGTGCCATCGTCCTGGCGACGGCGGCGACGACCACCGCGACGACCGCGACGACGACGCTGGCCGCCTTCACCGACGTCCTTCGTGCCGTCGGCGGACAGGTCGGCGTCTTCGCTCGTGATGTCGGTGGTCGAGGCGTTGGGCGCATCGACCTCGGCCACGACGGTAGCGGTGACCACCGCGGCACCGGCCGTGCCGGCCGCGAGCAGCTTTTCGTCGACCGCCGCCGGAGCGACAGGTGCGACGGCCTTCTCGGCGCGCGGCTGCTGCGGGGCCTGGGTGGCGGCGACCTTCTCGGTCTTCTCCGTCACCGGCTTGTCGACCTTCTCGCCCTGCGGCTGGCGCTCGCCGCGCGGCTGCTGCTGGCGACGGTTCTCGTTGCCGGCCTGGTTGGCGTTCTTGTCCTGCTTGTCCTGTTCCGGACGACCGCCCTGGCGACCGCCCTGGGCGGGCTGGCCGTCCTTCTGGCGATTCTTTTCCTCGCCCTGGCGCGGCTGCTGCTGGCCCTGCTTGTTGCCCTTGGCCTGCTGCTGGCCACCCTTGCCCTGCTGGACCTGGGTGTTGTCCTTGTCCTTGTTGCGCTGACCCTGCTGGCCCTGACGCGGTTCGCCCTTGCCACGACCTTCACCACGACGCTCGTCGCGGCGACCGTTACGGTCGTTGCGCTCGTTGCGACCACCCGAACGCGATTCCTCGCGACGGCTGCTCGGGGTCGGCTGCGCGGCCGGGGCCGGCTGCGAGGTGCCGCCGCCGAACAGGCTGCTGAACAGGCGCGAGAAGAAGCCGCCGGTGGGCGCGGCCGGTGCGGCCGTGCGGGCCGGCTGGGCGACCGGGGCGATCGGCTCCGGGGCTTCGTCGCGGATGGGGGCAGGCGAGGACGGCACGACGCCGGTCACCAGCGGCTGCTCGCCACTGCCCGGCATCTGGCCCATCTTCGGCAGCGGGGTTGCCGTAACCGGGGTGGTGCGCTCGTAGCTGGGCTTGCTGTGCTCGCCCATGTCCGCCTCGCGGATACGGGTGATCTCGAGATGCGGGGTCTCCAGCTTGTGGTCGGCGACCACCACCACGTGCACGTTGTGGCGGAGTTCGATCTCGACGATGCTGGCGCGCTTCTCGTTGAGAAGGAAGTTGGCGACCGACGGCGGCGCCTGCACCAGGACCTGCCCGGTGTTTTCCTTCATCGCGTGTTCTTCGATCAGGCGCAGGGTGGACAGCGCCAGGGATTCCACGCTGCGGATGTGGCCATGGCCTTCGCAACGCGGGCAGACGATCTGGGTGGCTTCGCCGAGGCTCGGGCGCAGGCGCTGGCGGGACATCTCCAGCAGGCCGAAGCGCGAGATGCGGCCGATCTGGACACGGGCGCGGTCGGCCTTGAGGGCGTCCTTCAGGCGCTCTTCCACCTCGCGCTGGTGGCGCGGGCTATCCATGTCGATGAAGTCGATCACGATCAGGCCACCGGCATCGCGGATGCGCAGCTGGCGGGCGATCTCGGTTGCGGCCTCGAGGTTGGTGTTGAACGCCGTTTCCTCGATGTCGCTGCCCTTGGTGGCCTTCGACGAGTTGATGTCGATGGCAGTGAGGGCTTCGGTCTGGTCGATCACGATCGATCCGCCCGACGGCAGGCGCACGTTGCGCTCGAAGATGCTCTCGATCTGCGTTTCGATCTGGTACCGCGAGAAGAGCGGGGTGGGATCCTGGTAGAGCTTGAGCTTGCGCAGGTTGTTCGGCATGACCTGCTGGACGAAATCGCGGGCGTCCTTGAAGAGGGACTCCTCGTCGATAAGGATCTCGCCAATGTCGTTGCGCAGGTAGTCGCGCAGAGCGCGGATGAACAGCTTGGATTCCTGGTAGATCAGGAACGGCGCCTTCTGCGAATTCGCGGCGGCCGAAATCGACTTCCACAGCTGCAGGAGGTAGTCGAGATCCCACTGGAGTTCCTCGGCGTCGCGGCCCATGCCGGCAGTACGCACGATGAGGCCCATCTCGTCGGGCACCGACAGATGCTCCATGGCCTCCTTGAGGGCCTGCCGGTCTTCACCCTCGATGCGACGCGAGACGCCGCCTGCACGGGGGTTGTTCGGCATCAGCACCATGTAGCGACCGGCGAGGCTGATGAAGGTGGTGAGAGCCGCGCCCTTGTTGCCGCGTTCTTCCTTCTCGACCTGGACGATGATTTCCTGGCCTTCCTTCAACAGTTCGCGGATGTTGGATTTGCCTTCCGCGTTCGGGTTGAAATACTCGCGGGCGACTTCCTTCAGCGGCAGGAAGCCGTGGCGCTCGGCGCCGTAATCGACGAAGCAGGCTTCCAGGGAGGGTTCGACGCGGGTGATGCGACCCTTGTAGATGTTGGCCTTTTTCTGTTCGCGGGACGGAATCTCGATATCGAGATCGTAGAGGTTCTGTCCGTCGACGATGGCCACGCGCAACTCTTCGCGCTGAGTCGCGTTGATCAACATACGCTTCATTGTAGGTTCCTCGGCCTTGCCGCGCGGCCGCGCGCCGCGGTGGCGCCCATGTGGCGGCCTGCCGGGGATCGCGCCGCTGCGATGAGGCTTAAAGCGGCATAAGATCCGGGACCGATACCTGGGCCCGGCGTGATTCGTGAATAAGCGCCTTGCAACCGGACCGCATCCCTACGGATGAACCGGACAACCGCAACCCGAACCGTTACGATGTGGGGTGCCATTCGCCCCCCGACCCCTCGGACGGGTTGACGCGACACTCGCCTTACGCGACGGAACCGGCACCCCGCGAGAGACGAGTCTTCAGCGGAGCCTGGCGCTGGCCGAGTATCCTATCAATTTCGAGTTTTATCAATGCAGACGGTAACTTCCCTCGACGGCGGCCAAGGTGTGCGCCTGCTCGAAATCGGTCCCGAGAGGGATGGCCAGCGTGTCGACAATGCCCTCATGACCCTCCTGAAGGGGGTGCCGAAGAGCCTTGTCTATCGCATTCTTCGCACGGGTCAGGTGCGGATCAACGGCAAGCGGGCGAAGCCGGAAACGCGCCTGGCCGCCGGCGATATGCTGCGAATTCCCCCGGTCCGGGTGGCTGAACGCGAGGAGGGCGTGGCCCCGGCGGGCATGGTCAAGGCCGTCGTTGACGCCGTGATCTTCGAGGACAAGCACTTTCTGGTGATCGACAAGCCGGTCGGCATCGCGGCCCACGGCGGCAGCGGCGTGAGCCATGGCGCCATCGAGCTGCTCCGGGCGGCCCGTCCCAAGGATCACCTGGAGCTCGTCCACCGCCTCGACCGCGACACCAGCGGCGTGCTGGTGCTGGCCAAGTCCCGATCGGGGCTGACTGGGTTGCAGGCCCTGATCCGCGACAACGCGGTCATCAAGCAGTACCTCTGCCTGATGGTCGGCACCCCGCGCCGAGCCAAGTTCGACGTGAACGAGCCCCTGCTGAAGTCGGTGATGCATGGCGGCGAGCGCATGGTGCGGGTAGACGACGCCGGCAAGCCGTCGTTGACCTTCTTCCAGGAGGTCGAGCAGTACAAGGGCTCCCGCCTAATGCAGGCCACGCTCGGCACGGGCCGCACCCACCAGATTCGCGTCCACGCCCAGTACATCGGTCATCCGCTGGCCGGCGACCCGAAGTACGGCGACGAAGAGGCCAACAAGCGCTTCCGCGGCCTGGGCCTGAAGCGGATGTTCCTGCACGCGTCGCGGATGAGTTTCGACCTGGATGGCCGAAACTACGACTTTTCGGCGCCGTTACCGGACGAATTGAAGACGTTCCTAGACAATCTCCGCGGCTAATCCTGTAGGAGCGCGCTTGCGCGCGACCCATGCAGGGCGGCCCGTTGGTCTGTAGGAGCGCGCTTGCGCGCGATGGGTCGACTCACCGTTTCGGCCCATCGCGCACAAGCGCGCTCCTACAAGGCTGCGTCAGGGTCGACCCAATCGCTTTGCCCTGGTCGCGCGCAAGCGCGCTCCTACATCAGGTAGCGGGCGCTGACTTCGAGGGAGCGGAGGATGCCGCCGGTCAGGTCGGCCTGGAGCATCACGGCGGCCGCGGCGTGGGCCAGCGCCACCGGCAGCAGCGAGCGATGGTAGGTGTACCACCAGGCCCAGCCCAGTTCGGCGACGAAGCACAGCTGCATCAACAGCCCGTTGGGCGTATGCAGCAGGGCGAAGGCGAGCGCCGTCAGCAGCACGGCGAAGGGGCGGGGCATGGCGCGGTCCAGCAGGCTGCCGGCCACGGCCAGCAGCAACCACTGCTGGAACAACGCCCAACCTATATAGAGTGCGGCGCGCCCCGGCGACGGCCACGCCAGTGGATGCCCGGCCACCGCGACCAGGCCAATGGCCACGGGGATTGCCAGGAGCGGCCAGCCAGCCATACGCCACGCGCCCGACCAGTGCCACTCGGGAATGAGACGCCGCCAGGTCAGGGCACCGGCGTAGGCCACGCCGAGCGCGAACATCAGCGATCCCGGAATCGACAACACGGGGCCCAAGCCCATGCCTGCGATGAGCCAGAGCGGGCCGGCCAGCACCAGGAGTGCGTCGGCGCCCCCGGCGCTGCCGCGCCGATGGGCTCGACGACCGGACACCAGGATCAGCACCAGGTAGATGGGTAGCGGAATCCAGGGCCATCCCGTCCAGTGCGACGCCGGCGGCGGAAGATCGCCGAAGGTCGCCAGTGGATCGTTGACGTACCGGGCGTCGCGCCAATGCAGCAGCGCCTCGGTGGGCAGTCCAGCGGGAAGCGGCGTGCCGCGTGTCGTGACCGGACCGGTACCGGCCGCAAGCCAGGCCTCGCGCAGGGTCAGGGTGGACTGGGCCGGAAGCTGCACGGTCAGCCGCAGCATCGCCAGGCGAGGCGGCAGGGCCACGGGTGCGCCGTCCGCCCCTTTCCAGGCCAACTGGTCGAGTCGGACCGTGCCCGGCAGGGGGCCGGCGGGAAGCGTGCCGATATCGGCGGAGAGCAGGGGAGAGATCAGAGTCTGCCGGGCGAGCAAGGCGTACTTGCCCCGGGCGGACGCCTTGATGTCCAGGTGCAGGGTGTCCAGTCGGCGAAGATCGACGGTACGGGCCAGCGGAAAACCGAGCTGGTTGACGCTGTCGTCCACGGTCTCCAGCAGGAGTCCTGCCGAGGACGAAGCCAGCACGCCCGTGCCGAAAGCGCGCCCGGCGACCAGGTCGTCCTTATCCGTGAAGTGCCAGTGCCACGGCGAATCGCCCGCCGCCAGAGCGGCGCGATCGGCCGCGCCGTTGTGCGCCAGGGTCTGGCGCACCACCCGGGAGGCGAAGGGCTGGATCAGGACGAACAGGGTCGCGGCCAGCAGGGCCGTTACCACCATGCTCCACAGGGGCGCGCGAGGTCTCACGTCAGCGATCGAGCAGGGCCTCGACGCGCGCGGCGCAGATGAAGTCGTTCAGCGACAGGCCGCCGACATCGTGGGTCGACCACAGCACATGGCAGTGGCCGTAGCCGGCTTCGAGGTCGGGGTGGTGGTCTTCCTGGTTGGCCATGAAGCCCACGGCGTTGATGAAACCGAGGGTGTGGTGGAAGTCCTTGAACGGGAAATCCTTGACGATGGCCTTGCCGTCGGCCGTGACCTTCCAGCCCGGCAGCGTGGCGAGATGGCCGTCGATGGCGGTGCGATCGAGCGCGTGCTCCGCGCCCTTGCGCGGCTGGCAGTGCTGGGTGGCGAGGGGGGAAAGCGTCATGGCCGGGTGTCCCTGGGAACGAAAGCGTGAAGCGTGGCGTGACGACGGTTGAATTGTCAAAACGGCGCGCTCATCTCGAAACCGTACTAAAATGGTGCTGTTTTCCGGCGGCCGTACGGCCGGACCCTGTTTCGGAGTTCCCATGATCGACATTTCGGAGCGCGCCCAGGCGCATTTCCAGCGTCTGCTGTCCCAGCAAGGCGAGGACGGCCTCGGTATCCGCCTGCGCGTGGTGTCCGCCGGCACGCCGGCCGCCCAGTGCGAACTCGAGTTCTGCGCCGCCGCGGAACTGGCCGGCGACGAGTGGACCATCGAGTGCGAGGGTTTCAACCTCTACGTCGATGGCGACAGCATGCGCTGGCTCGACCCGGCCAATATCGACTACGAGATGACGCCGACCGGCAGCCAGCTCAACATCCGCGCGCCGCGCATCAAGGGCGAGGCACCGGGCGAGGGCGCGGGGTTGGTCGAGCGCGTCCGCTACGTGCTGGAGTCGGAGATCGCGCCGCAGATCGCCTCGCATGGCGGCCGCATCTCGCTGGTGGAGGTCACGGCCGAGGGCGTGGTCGTGCTGCGTTTCGGCGGCGGTTGCCACGGCTGCGGCATGGTCGATGTCACGCTGAAGAACGGCGTTGAGAAGACCCTGCGCGAGCGGATTCCCGAGGTGACCGAGGTTCGCGACGTTACCGACCACGAAACGGGCGAGAAGCCGTATTTCGAGCGGAAGGCAGGATAACCCGCAACGATTTTCTCTGTAGGAGCGCGCTTGCGCGCGATCGCGCGCAAGCGCGCTCCTACAGAGGGTGGCGTTATTGCTGCACGTGGCCTTCCAGCCCCTGCAACTTCGTCGGCAGGCTGGAGAAGTAGGCGGAGATGTCGCTGATGTCCTGGTCGGACAGCGTGGCGGCGAAGCCCTTCATGATGGCGTTGTTGCGGCGGCCGTCCTTGTACTCGTGCAGCGACTGCGCAAGGTAGTCGGCGTACTGGCCGGCCAGGCGCGGGTACTGCGGATCGACGGCGTTGCCGTCCTTGCCATGGCAGGCCACGCAGGTGGCAACTTTTTTGGCGCCCTCGGCGGGGTCGCCAGCGGCGATGGAGGAGGTGGCGGTCAGCGCCAGCAGGGCGGCGATGGCGGTCAGGGTGATCCCACGGATCATCGTATGCGTCCTCGGCGGCTTACTTGGCGAGACTGGAGAGATAGGCGGCGATGTCGGCGATTTCCTGGTCCGACATGCTCTGTGCCTGGGCGCCCATCGTCGGGTGCGTGCGCTCACCACTCTTGTAGGCCTTCAGCGCATTGACGAGGTATTGCTCGTTCTGGCCCGCGATATGGGGCACGTGGTAACTGGGATAGGCGTTCGAGTACCCGGGAATGCCGTGGCACCCCTGGCACGTATAGACGAGCGTTCGCCCGTTGGCCTTGTTTCCTTCGGCGTGCGTCGCGAAAGCGGCGCACATGGCTACAGCGGTCAGACCAATCAGATGCAAACGCTTCATCAATGGGTTCCCTGGGTGCCGGGCGGGGCCGGGGTAAAAGTAGCCCCCGGAGTATAGAAGCGGTCCGCGACGCGGGACAACTCGGCCCAGGGCTGGCCCTAGAAAAGCGAACGCAGGATATAGAACCCGGCGATGTACTCGCCCGCGATGGTGCCGACGCAGACCAGGAAGAAATTCAGCAGCGTGCGCGCCACCCGGTTCTTCCACCAGCCGGTCCAGTGGGTGATGTCGTCGCGCAGGCGTTCGAAGTCGCCCACGCGCGGCTTGCGGATCCAGGCCTCGACCATCGCGCTGATGGCGCCCGACGGGATGCCCGGCCGGAAGGGCTTGATCGGGCCGGCGACGAAGGCGGCCACGATGCTGAGCGGATGCGCGCCCGCGATGAGCGCGCCCAGTGCCGACAGACCGCCAGTGAGCAGTACCCAGCTCATCAGCGCGTCCTTGCCGAGGCTCGGGTTGCGATAGAAGGCGAAGCCGATGACGGCGAAGATCGCCAGCACGACACCCACCACGAGGTACTTCGGCCACTTCGCCGCGGGCGGGGTCACGGCGAGGTCGTCGGCCGTGGCGCGTGCGTCGCCGTGCTGGTTGGCGAGCTGCTCGCTCATGCCCTTCAGATGACCGGCACCGATCACCACGAGCACCTTGCGCGACGGCGCGTCGACATCCATGCGCTCGCCGTTCTCGCGTAGGCGGGCGGCCATGAACTGGTCGCGTTCGGCGATCAGCGCGTGATAAAGCGGGGCAGACCCTTGGGCGAAATCGCTGAAGGCGCTTTCGAGCAGGTCGGACTGCTTGAGTTTCTCGATGTCTTCCTCGGCGATGTCCTCGCGCTCGAACACGCTGCCCAGCATGCCGGCGAGCAGGCCGAAGCGCTGGAAGAAGCCGATGCTGCGCCAGGCGCGCTTGAGCGTGGTGCCCACTTCGCGATCCACCAGCCACACCGGCGTGCCGCGCGCCTCGGCGCCGTCCATCGCGGCCTTCATTTCCGCGCCGGGCTCGATGCCGTACTGCGAGGCAAGGCGCTTCTGGAACGAGCCGAGCACGAGGCTCGCCGCGACCATGCCGGCCTTGCCCTGGCGGATGACCTGGAACAGGTCCATCTGCTTGAACGCTTCCGGATCGCGGATGCCATGAGCACGGCTGGCACACAGCTCGACCGCCACGGCGTCGAAGTGCTCGGTGTCGAGCAGGGCCTCGACGGCCTGCACGCTCGCCCGCGACACATGCGCGGTGCCGAGGATGACGTACTGGACGCCGTCGCGCTCCATGCGCTGGATCGGTTGGCCTTCCAGGGCTGCTACTTCGGTTTGGGTCATCTCGTCCGGGAGCATTCGGTATTCCAGCGCGTGGGAATGGAGCGTAAGGCGTGAATCAACCGTAGTGGGGCGTGAACCGCGAAGCGCAAGGGGCGCGTCGGCGGTTCGCGCGATAGGCGGTCAGTCGCGGAAACGCTTCGTCAGGTCACCGTAGGCGTCGATGCGGCGATCGCGCAGGAACGGCCAGATCCGGCGCACGTGTTCGCTGCGCTCCATGTCCACCTCGCAGATCAGCAACTCGGCCGCGTCGGTGCTCGCCTGGGCGAGGAACTCGCCCTGCGGACCCGCGACGAAGCTCGAACCCCAGAACTGGATGCCGCTGCCCACGTTGGTCGGGTCGGCTTCGTAGCCCGTGCGGTTGCACGACAGCAGGGGCAGGCCGTTGGCGACGGCGTGGCCGCGCTGCACCGTGATCCAGGCCTCGCGCTGACGGGCCTTCTCGGGGTCGTTGTCGTTGGGGTCCCAGCCGATCGCGGTGGGATAGAACAGCAGGTCGGCGCCGGCCAGCGCCATGAGACGCGCGGCTTCCGGATACCACTGGTCCCAGCACACCAGCACGCCGAGCTTGCCCACCGAGGTGCGGATCGGCTCAAAGCCGATGTCGCCCGGCGTGAAGTAGAACTTCTCGTAGAACGCCGGATCGTCGGGGATGTGCATCTTGCGGTATTTGCCGGCGATCTCGCGCGAGCGATCGAAGACCACGGCGGTGTTGTGGTACAGGCCGGTGGCGCGCTTCTCGAAGATCGAGGCGACGACGACGAGCTTCAGCTCTTCCGCGAGCGTGCCGATGCGATCGGTGCCCGGGCCAGGGATGGTCTCGGCCAGGTCGAACACGTCGACGCTTTCGTGCTGGCAGAAGTACGGGCCGTTGTGCAGTTCCTGCAGCAGCACCAGTTCCACGCCGGCCGCGGCGGCCTTGCGCAGGCCGGCCTCGATCGCGTCGAGGTTGGCGTCGCGGCTGCCGTGGTCGGTTTCCTGGAGGAGGGCGACCTTGAGGGTCTTGCGGGTCATGTCGTCGATCCTCGCGCGGCCAGCGCCGCGCCGGTGATGAAAGGGAATTACTTGGCGATGTCGGCCGGCAACTGCATCGTGATGCAGTGCAGGCTGCCGTTCTGCCAGATCAGCGGACGGCACGGCACCTGCACCACTTCGCGGCCCGGATGGGCTAGGCCGATGATGCGGGCCGCCTCGTCGTCCACACGGTCGCCGTAGGCCGGCACGAGCACCGCGCCGTTGACGATCAGGTAGTTCGCATAGGACGCCGCGAGGCGGCGACCCTCGTCGAGGATCGGCTGCGCCCAGGGCAGCGGATGCAGCGGGTACGGCTTGCCTTCCGGCGAACGCAGCGCGGCAAGCTCTTCGCCCATGCGGCCCAGCTCCGCGTGATGCGGGTCGCTGGCGTCGTCGCAGGCCTGGTAGACGATGCCGCCGTCCGGGCTGAAGCGCGCGAGCGTGTCGATGTGGGCGTCGGTGTCGTCGCCCTCGAGGTAGCCGTGGTCCAGCCACAGCACGCGATCGGCGTGCAGGGTGGTGGCCAGCGTCTCGGTCATCGATTCGCGCGACAGCTGGGGGTGGCGCTGGGTGAGGCACTTCCAGGTGGTGAGGATGGTGCCCTTGCCGTCGCTTTCGATGCCGCCGCCTTCCAGCGCCCAGTCGATGCGCTGGTGCGGCAGGCCGGAGAGCACGCCGCGCTGGAGCAGGCCCGCGATGATCGCGTCGTCCTGTTCCGCGCCGAACTTGCCGCCCCAGCCGGTGAAGCGGTAATCGTTGAGCAGCACGCCGTCCGGGCCGGTGAGGGTAATCGGACCCGAATCGCGCAGCCAGGTGTCGTCGTACGGCAGCTCGATGAAGTGCAGTCGCGACATGTCGGCACCGGCCTGCTCGGCCAGCAGGCGCGCACGTTCACGCAATTCGGCGTCGGCCACGATGACGTGGAGCGGCTCGAAGCGGGTCACGGCGGCGGCCAGGGCGACGTAGGTGGTCTCCACCTCGGCCAGGCGGTCGGCCCAGTCGGTGTCCGCGTGCGGCCAGGCGATGAGGACGCCGGCCTGCGGCTCCCATTCGGCGGGCAGGCGGTAGGAGGAGCGATCGGTCATGGTCGTGAAGAGGCTGCTTGGGGGAAGCCGCCTATTGTAAGGCTTCCGCATGACCCGTGCTTTTCACCCGCAACGGCTGTCGTAGGAGCGCGCTTGCGCGCGATTCACGGTTGCCGCCAGCCCCATCGCGCGCAAGCGCGCTCCTACAAGGGGTTGGAGGGGTTCTTGTTGTTGCCGGCCGGCGTGTTCAGCACGGTGTGGATCACCCGGCTGCGCTCGAAATAGACGATATAGCCCGGATACATCCAGCGATTGATCACCGGCTGCTTCGGGTGGCCCCCGCCGCGGGCGTCGAGCTTCGATGTGGGCGTGCCGAAGCGGCGCTCGACCTCGGTCATGCTCATGCCCTTGGCCGGCAGGTTCATGGCCTGCTCCTGCTGCACGCGCTGGACGAGTAGGTTGTCGCCGGCATGGGCGGACGAGGCCGAGGCGATCGCCAGGGCGAGCGCAGCGAAAACAGGCTTGAACATGGACATAAAGGCTCCGTCGCGCTCCCCAAGGCGGCGCAGGACGCCGTTGTAGCAGATCGCCCCCGGCCGTGCCATGGGCGGCGCGCGGCGGCCTTCACGGCTGTGTGCTGCGTCGCGTTTCGGGCGACGCGGCGCGGCCGGGCCGCTATCATGCGCAGTCGCCTATCGCTGATTGCCTGCCATGATCTCCTTCCGCAACCTCGCCCTGCGCCGGGGCAGCCGCACGCTGCTCTCGCAGATGGACCTCACGATCCAGTCCGGATGGAGCCTCGGCGTCATCGGCCGCAACGGCTGTGGCAAGTCCACGCTGTTCGCCGCGCTGAAGGGCGAGCTGGAGCCGGAGGTCGGCGACCTCGACATGCCGTCCAAGGTCCGCCTGGCCTCGGTGGCGCAGGAAACCCCGGCACTGCCGGACCCGGCCATCGAGTACGTGCTGGGCGGTGACGTGGACGTGGCCGCGGCCCTCAAGGCCGAGCAGGACGCCTATATCGCGGAAGATCACGAAGCCGTCGCCCGCGCCCACCATCGCATCGAAGAACTCAACGGCTACGACGCGCGTGCCCGCGCCGGCCGCCTCATGCACGGCCTGGGCTTCAGCCCCGAGACTCACAAACAGGCCGTCGCCTCGTTCTCCGGCGGCTGGCGTGTGCGCCTCAACCTGGCCCGCGCCCTGATGGCGCCGTCCGACCTGCTGCTGCTCGACGAGCCCACCAACCATCTCGATCTCGATGCCGTGCTGTGGCTGGAGGAATGGCTGCGCCGCTACCAGGGCACGCTGCTGATCATCTCGCACGATCGCGAATTCCTCGACGCGGTCACCTCGCACACGATGCACCTGCACGACGGCACCGCGAAGCTCTACACCGGCAACTACACGGCCTTCGAACGCCAGCGCGCCGAGCACCTGCGCCAGCAGCAGATCGCGCACGAGCGCGAGCAGGCCGAGCGCGCCCACCTGCAATCCTTCATCGACCGCTTCAAGGCGAAGGCCAGCAAGGCCAAGCAGGCGCAGTCGCGCATGAAGCGCCTGGAGAAGATGGCCGGCACCGAAGCCGTGCGCGCCGAGCGTTCCTTCAGCTTCGCGTTCCCCACGCCGGATCGCCTGCCCACCTCCATGTTGCAGCTCGACCACATCGACGCCGGCTACGGCTCGCACGTGGTGCTGCGCGACGTCGCCTTCGGTCTGGAATCGGGCGACCGTATCGGCCTGCTGGGACCGAACGGCGCCGGCAAGTCCACGATGGTGAAGTCGCTGATGGGCGAGCTGGAACCACTGGTAGGCGAACGCGGTTTCCACAAGGACACCAAGATCGGCTACTTCGCCCAGCACACGGTGGAAAGCTTGATCGAAGGCGCGAGCCCGTTCGACCATCTCCAGCAGAAGGCGCCCACCACCGGCGCACAGATCCTGCGCGATTACCTCGGCACCTGGAACTTCCCCGGCGATCGCGCCTTCGAACCGGTGGACGCGTTCTCCGGTGGCGAGCGCGCTCGCCTGGCGCTGGCGCTGATCGCGTGGGACAAGCCCAACCTGCTGCTGCTTGACGAACCGACGAACCATCTCGACCTCGACATGCGCGAAGCCCTGGCCGACGCGCTCGCCGCGTTCGACGGTGCGCTGGTGCTGGTCTCGCATGATCGCCACCTGCTCGGCATGGTGTGCGACGAATTCTGGCGCGTGGCCGATGGCGACGTCGCGCCATTCGATGGCGACCTCGACGACTACGCGAAGTGGCTGCGCACGCGCGCCACGACACGCAAGACGGCGGCCGTGGCTTCCGCCGCAGCCGAGGCGCCTATTCAGAGTTCCGCGAAGGAAAAGCGCAAGCTCAGCGCCGAGGAGCGCGAAAAGGAAAAGCCGCTGCGCGCGCGGGTGAAGAAGATCGAAACGCTCATCGCCACCATGGACAAGGAGCTGACCCAGATCGAGGGCAAGCTCGCCGACCCCGCCGTATACGGCGGTCCCACGACCGAGCTGATGCGTCTTGGCCAGCGCCAGGCCGAACTGCGCGGCGAGAAGGAAGCCCTCGAATTGGAATGGCTCGAACTCCTCGAAAAGCTCGACGCCTGACATGGCCAACGTCCTGCATCTGCTGCTGCCGGGACGCGACAAGCTCGCGCATATCCCTGAATTCACGGCATGGCTGGCACGCGGTACGTCGCTGCCATCGGCGGTGCCGGGTTACCTCGCCGCGCTGGCCGAACATTTCCGCTGGCCCTCGGGGCCACTGCCCGCCGCCGCGCTGATTCGTCAGGCGGTGGCCGGCGATGCAGGCGATGCGCTCTGGTTGTGCGCCGATCCTGCCTGGGTGCAGCCGGAACTCAACGGTGCGCGTCTGCTCGGTTGCGGCAATCTTGGTGTCTTGCCGGAAGAGGCCGAGGGCATGGTGGTGGCGCTCGCCGAAACCTTCTCCGCCGAAGGCATGAGCCTGTCCGTGGGCGACCCGCAGCACTGGCAGCTTCGCGTGCCCGAGTACGTCGGCGTGCCTGCGTTCCCCGAGCCCGAGGAGGCACTGGGCGCCGATCTGTTCGAACAGCTTCCGCAAGGCGAGGAGGGCCGACGCTGGCGCGCGCTGCTCAACGAAGCGCAGGTCGTGCTGCACAACCATCCCACCAACGCGCTGCGCACACGCGAAGGCCTGCCGCCGATCAACAGCGTCTGGCTATGGGGCGCGGGCGTGCTGCCCGATTGGGTGGAGTGCGGACAGCAACGCATCTATAGCGACGACCTGCTGGTGTGGGCTCTGGCGCAGAAAGCCGACGTCGAAGTCCAACCCCGTTCGGCCCTGCTTTCCGGTGGCACTAACGAAACCCGGACTTCTGTAGGAGCGCGCTTGCGCGCGATGCACGCTGGCGACACCCCCGAATCGCGCGCAAGCGCGCTCCTACAGATAAGCCTGCTCGACCTCCAGGACATCCAACCCACCGCCTTCGAACGCGACTGGTGGCCCATGCTCCAGTCCCACCTCGACGCCGGCACCGAACTGCGTCTCTCTTTCGCCGACGGACGCCGCATGGTGCTGCGCAAGCGGCATCGCCTGCGTTTCTGGCGCAAGGCATGACCGGCAAGCTCTGGTATCGCCGCGCCGTCGCCACCGCACCCAGCGGCTGGCCCGCGTGGGCGCATCCGGTGATCCAGCGCATCTACGCCGCGCGCGGCGTCTGCACGCCCGACGAGGCGGACCACAAGCTGGCGCGCATGCTTTCACCGGCCCAGATGGGCGGCATGGAGCGCGCCGTGGCCCTGCTCGCGCAGGCCATCGACGAAGGCTGGCGCATCGTGGTCGCGGGCGACTACGACTGCGACGGCGCGACCGGCACGGCCGTGGCGGTGCGCGGCCTGCGCTTGCTTGGCGCGAGTCAGGTTCGCCACATGGTACCGAATCGTTTCGTCCACGGCTACGGTCTCAGCGAAGCGCTTGTCGCCTCGCTCGACCCCGCACCGGACCTCATCGTCACCGTCGACAACGGCGTAGCGAGCATCGCCGGTGTCGAAGCGGCGCACGCACGTGGCATCCGCGTGCTCGTCACCGATCATCATCTGCCGGGCGACGTGCTGCCCAACGCCGATGCGATGGTGAATCCGAATCTCTCCGGCGACGGCTTCCCGAGCAAGGCGCTCGCGGGTGTCGGCGTCATGTTCTATCTTCTGCTCGGCTTGCGCGCGGCGTTGCGCGAGCAAGGTCGTTTCCCACAAGGCGAGCCGGACCTCGGCGCGTTGCTCGACCTGGTCGCATTGGGCACGGTGGCCGATCTCGTGCCGCTGGACTTCAACAACCGCGTGCTGGTGGAAGCGGGCCTGAAGCGCATGCGCGCTGGCAAGGCCTGCGCAGGTATCACAGCGCTGGTCGAGGCGAGCAACCGTTCCATCGCCACCGTGGCCGCCACCGACCTGGGTTTCGCCATCGGTCCGCGTCTCAACGCGGCGGGGCGCCTGGAAGACATGTCGCTCGGCGTCGCGTGCCTGCTCACCGACGACATCGCCATCGCCCGCCGTTACGCCGAACAGCTCTCCGCGATCAACCAGGAACGCCGTGAGATGCAGGCGGGCATGGTGGACGAGGCCGAGCGCATGGTCACCAAGGCGGCGCATGTGGACGCGGTGGGCGTGGCGCTGTTCGATCCCGGCTGGCACGCGGGCGTCGTCGGCCTGGTCGCCTCGAAGCTCAAGGACAAGCTGCATCGCCCTGTCATGGCCTTCGCGCCCGCCGGCGACGACAGCGACGAACTGCGTGGCTCGGCGCGTTCCATCGCTGGCTTCCACATCCGCGACGCGCTGGCCGAGATCGACGCGAAGCACCCTGGGTTGATCCTGCGTTTTGGCGGCCACGCGATGGCCGCCGGCATGAGCCTGCGCGCGGCGGACTTCGCACGCTTCGTCGCCGCTTTCGACGCCGTAGCCACCGCGCACCTCGACGAGGAGCGCTTGCAGGCCTCGATCCACACGGACGGCGAACTCGACTACCGCGACCACACCCTCGACCTGGCACGGCAACTGCGCCATGCCGGGCCGTGGGGCCAGGGCTTCCCGCCGCCGCTGTTCGAGAACGTTTTCGAATGCGCGTCATGGAAGCCGATGGGCACGCGCCACCTGCGTTTCCAGCTTCGTCACGAACAAGGCGGCGCACCGCTGGATGCCGTGATGTTCAGCTGCTACGACGGCACGCCACCCCCGCAGCGCTTCCGCGCGGCGTACGAACTCACCGTCAACGACTGGCAGGGCAGGGAAAGCGTGCGGCTGCTGCTGACGCACCTCGAGCCGCTCTGACCGGGCGACGGCTTTTGTAGGAGCGCGCAAGCGCGCTCCTACAGAAAAACGGGTCGCGTCCCGCAGTCGGGATGCATGTCGCCTCGATCTGGCATAGTCGACCCACCCATGTCGATCATCAATGTCCCCATGCGTCCTACTGCCCTCAAAGCCGTGGCGATCGCGCTGTTGTCGGCGCTGTTCTTCGCGTGCACCTATGTGTTCAACCGTGCCATCGTCAGTGGCGGTGGTCATTGGCAATGGGCGGTGATCCTGCGCTACCTCATCACGTTGCCGTTGCTCGCGGCGGTGCTGCCGTTCCAGGGCGGCCTGGGCAAGCTGCCCTATGAGTTACGTACGTACCCGCGTACCTGGTGGTTGTGGAGCAGCGTGGGCTTCGTGCTGTTCAGCATCCCGCTGACCTGGGCCGCCACCAGTGGTCCGTCCTGGCTGGTGGCGGGGAGTTTCCAGACCACCGTGCTTGCCGGGCCATTGCTCGCCCCGTTCATCTATCGCGACGAGCGCGCCCGGTGGCAGGTCGGTGCCCTGGCGATCGGCGCGCTGATCGTGGGCGGCGTGATGTTGCTCCAGGTGGGGCATGCGAACGGTTCGCTCGACGCCGCCGCATGGCTGGCCGTGGCGGCGGTGATGTTCTCGGCGTTCGCCTATCCGCTGGGCAACCGCATGATCCTCCTGCACCTGGAGCGCAGCGGCACCCGGCTGGGCGCCGTGCAACGGGTCTTCGGCATGACGCTGGCGAGCTGGCCGCTGTGGCTGTTGCTGGCCGTGGTGACCTGGGCCACCGTCGGGCCGCCGACGGGGCGCGAGGTGCTGCTCGCGGGCGGTGTGGCCCTGTCCTCGGGTGTCATCGCTACGGTGCTGTTCTTCCACGCGACCGAGAGTGTGGGCCGGAATCCGACCGCGCTGGCGGCGGTGGAGGCCATGCAGGCCGCCGAATTGCTGTTTGCCACAGGGATCGGCGTCGCCTTCCTCGGCGAGCCGTTCCCGGACGCGCTGGCCGCGTTCGGCGCAGTCGCCATCGTGCTGGGCATCGTGCTGTTTGCCTGGGTGAGCGGCCGCGAATCAGCCATCGACCCGGCATCGGCGAGCGACAGGGGCGCCTGACACACGGACGGCGTAGGCTGTGTGCTCCTTCCGGAGTCCGTCATGAAAGCTGTCGCGCTCGCCTTGTTCCTTTCCCTTCCGGCTTTCGCCCAGGCCGGGCCGCCGCCCGGCACCCATGGCGAGCCCGCGCCGGCCGCCGAGCCGATGCGCCGTTTCGAGTGGCGGGACGCCAAGGCGGGGTTCACCTTTGTCGGGCCGGAGCGCTGGGCGGGGGTGGTGCAGGCCGTCGCCTTGACGCACGGGGATGGCGTGCGCTTCGTCGCCGCCGGGAAGACCGTGGCTACCTTGCATAGCGAGGATAAGAAGGGGTTGTCGATCGACGAGGCGTCGGCTGATCGGGTGCTCTCCCGCCATGGGAATCGGGTGGTGACCTTTACCCTTGGTGACGACGCCGGTGACCTGGGGTTGTCCGATGAAGAGCTGGCGGCGGCGGTGCGGTGGGATGGGGCCGTGAGCGGCGAGGCTTCCCGGTAGGGTCGCGCGCAAGCGCGTTCCTACACATACATTGATTCGTCCTGAGTATTGAACGGGAGCTTTTGCTCTATCGATTCGACTCAATTCAGGGTCTAACCTTTTCTTATGGTTCATTCCCTGGAGGTTCTTGTGGACGGCTCGTCGTCCGCCGCGCCGGCGGTGTTGGTTGATCGGCGCATTCGTCATGGCACGCCGGCGTTTCGGCGCACCAACCTGGCCCTGTTCTCGTCGGGCTTCGCCACGTTCGGGCTGCTGTACTGCGTGCAGCCGTTGCTCCCTGCCTTCTCGCGTGCCTTCGGTGTCGATGCCGCCGGTAGTTCGCTGTCGCTGTCGGTCACCACGGGCGTGCTCGCCGTGGCGATGCTGTTCGCGGGCGCGCTGTCGGATATGTGGGGGCGCAAGCCGGTGATGCTTGCATCATTGCTGGGGTCATCGTTGCTGGTGCTGGCGACGGCGATGGCGCCGAACTGGACGAGCCTGCTGGTGCTGCGCGCAATGCTCGGTGTGACGCTGGCTGGCTTGCCCGCTGTGGCGATGACGTATGTCAGTGAGGAGATCCACGCCGATTCGCTCGGTTTCGCCATGGGCCTCTATATCGGTGGCAATGCCATCGGTGGCATGGGTGGTCGCCTCATCTCCGGCTTTGCGGCGGATCATTCCTCTTGGCGTGTTGCCGTCGGCGTGATCGGTGCGCTGGGTCTGGTCGCTTGTGCGCTGGTGGCGAAAGGGCTGCCGCCCTCGTTGCATTTCGAGCCGCGTCGCGCGCATCCGCGTGCGTTGTTGTCGTCGTTCGGCTCGTTGTGGCGTGACAAGGGCTTGCCGTGGCTGTTTGCCGAGGCGTTCCTGCTGATGGGCGCCTTCGTCACGATTTACAACTATGCGTCGTATCGACTGCTGGCGCCGCCGTTCTCGCTGTCACAGTCGCATGTGGGTGCGATCTTCATGGTGTACCTGATCGGCGTGGGTAGTTCCGCGTGGATGGGGGCGATTGCCGGCAAGCTGGGGCGCCGTCGTGTGTTGTGGACGGCGTTCGTGATCACCCTGGCGGGTGTGGCGCTGACGGCGACGCAGTCGCTGTGGGCCATTGTCACCGGCATCGCGCTGGTGACCTTTGGGTTCTTCGGCGGGCATTCCATTGCGAGTAGTTGGGTGGGCAAGCGGGCGCCGCTGGCTAAGGCGCATGCGTCGTCGTGCTATCTGTTTTCGTATTACATGGGGTCGAGTATCGCCGGGTCGTTGGGTGGCTTTGCGTGGACGCATGCGGGGTGGAATGGTGTCGCTATGTACGTAGGTGTGCTGGTGGTGGCGGGGTTGGTGATTTCGTTGAAACTTCGGCGGTTGGAGCCGTTGGGGTAGGGGAGCGTTGCCCGGGATGTTGGGCATGGCTTCATTCGCGTTGGCTGTGCTGAGGGGTCGCGCGCAAGCGCGCTCCTACAAGGGGGGGAGTCGCCGGGATAGAGCGCGCGTGGTCAGGGGAGGTGGGTGTAGAAGGTGTGTTCGTGTTCCAGGGCGTGGGCGAGGGTGGTGGCCTGGCGGAAGCCGTGTCGTTCTTCGGGGTAGGCGTGGTATTCGCAAGGGATGCCGCGTTCGCGGAGTGCGGCGACCATCGCTTCGGTTTGTGCGGGTACGACCACCGCGTCGCGCAGGCCCTGGAAGAAGATCACCGGTACGTCGATGTCCTGCGCATGGAGCAGGGGCGTGCGTTCGCGGTAGATCGCGGCGTCGGCCACGGGGTCGCCGATCAGCCAGTCCATGTAGTCCGCTTCGAATTTGTGGGTGTCCTTCGCCAGCGCGATGGGGTCGCTCACACCGTAGAGGCTCGCGCCGCCGCGGAAGACATCGCGGAAGGCCAGGGCACATAACACCGTATAGCCACCTGCGCTGCCGCCGCGGATATAGGCGCGCTTCGGATCGATCAGCCCCTGTTCGGCGAGCCAGGGTACGAGGGAGCAGACATCGTCGACGTCCGCTTCGCCCCAGGCGCCACGCAACGCGTCGCGATACGCGCGGCCGTAGCCGGTGCTGCCCCGGTAGTTGACGTCGGCCACGGCGAAACCTTGGCCGGTCCAGAACTGGATGCGCGGGTCGAAGGCGGGATGTGTCGCCGAGGTCGGGCCGCCGTGGACGAAGACGAGCAGGGGCGGCGGCGTGGTGGTGCGTGGCAGATAAAGGAAACCGTGAGCTTCTGTAGGAGCGCGCTTGCGCGCGATCGCGCGCAAGCGCGCTCCTACGACGGGCCAGGTGATGGGTTGAGGTGGCGTGATGTCCTCATCGGGCAATGGCGATCCCCCGCCAGCGATGATGTCCAACTCGCCCGTGCCACGATCGATCGCGATGATGGTCGAGGAGCGAGTGGCGGATGCGGCTATCGCGTAGAGACGTCGCTCGTCCGCTGCGATGGCGCGGAAGCGTGTGTAGGACGGCGCGAGCTCATGGACATCCTCGCCGTCGAGCAACGACAGCCGCCCGAAATCCTTGTCGAACCAGGTGACGAACCGTCGGCCGTCGTCGAGTCCGAGCCACGTATGGGCGCCTAGTTGCCAAGAGGCGCCAGCGTGATCGGCTTGCGGCGAGGGGATGGCCATGGCTGCGCCATGAACGGGAAAACGCCAGGGTTGCCACCAGCCATCCCGATCGGTCAGTGCGATCAGATCGCCGTTCCTGGCGAAGGCGGGCTGCTGGATCGATTCGTCACCGGCCGCGACGACTACGGGTGCGCCGGAGGGCATGCCAGATCCATCCAAGGCAACACGCATCAAACGCGTTCGGGTCCAGGGTTGATGAGGACGATCCCATTCGATCCAGGCGAGCGACAGGCCGTCATTCGCGACGCGAGGCGACGCATAGAAATCGGTGCCTTCCGCGAGTACTTGTCGTTGTCCTCGTGCATCCATGGCGATGATCCGATGCACCGGCAGCCGAGCACCTTCGTCATGCTCTTCCACGGCGAGCACCCGTTCGTGTGCTTGGTCGTACACAAGGTCGCCATGGCGCGCCTCGTCGATGCCACCGAAGCGCTCCGGCGCACCTGCATCAAGCGCCTGTCGATAGACCTGCTGGTCCTTCTCGTTGACGAAGCACACTGCGCTCCCTGCGACACAGAAACTGCCACCGCCATATTCGTAGACGCGGCTGCGCATGCTGTATCCGTCCGGCGTCAGGCAGCGTGCTTGTCCATCGCGCCAGATCCAGAGGCGGGTCGCACCATCGGCGGGATCGAAGCGTCCGAAAACGAGACCTTCCGGTCCTGCGGCCAGTTCGGTGAAGTCGGCACCGGCCGCGACGGCCTGCGCTGCGCTGAGGCGTTGGGTCATGTCGGCGTGACGCGTGCAATGAGGCGTGAGTTGGGTGCGTTGCGAAAGGTCAGCTCATCGATACGACGGGTTGCCGTTTCCGCTTCGGCGCGTGCGGCGAGAATCAGGTCGTGGTGTGTCGATTTCGCACACACGGGGTCCGTCGCGGCGGCGTCGCCGGTGAGCATGAAGGCCTGGCATCGGCAGCCGCCGAAGTCCTTCGCTTTCTCGTCGCAGGACCGGCATGGCTCGGGCATCCAGCCATCACCACGAAAATGGTTGAAGCCGGGCGAGTTGTACCAGATGTGCGAGAGCGAGTGCTCGCGGACATTCGGGAACGCGATGGGCAACTGGCGGGCGCCATGGCATGGCAGGGCCGTGCCATCCGGGGTTACGGTCAGGAAAATGCTGCCCCAGCCGCTCATGCACGGCTTGGGGCACTCCTCGTAGTAGTCGGGGGTGACGAAGATCAGCTGGCAGGGATGATCTTCCCGCGCTAACCGTTCGCGATAGTCATTGGTGATCCGCTCGGCGCGTTCCAGTTGCTCGCGCGTGGGCAGTAGGCCGAGCCGGTTGAGGTGGGCCCAGCCGTAGAACTGGCAGGTGGCCAGTTCCACGTAGTCGGCCTCCAGCGCGAGGCACAGGTCGATGATGCGGTCGATGCGATCGATGTTGTGCCGGTGCGTCACGAAGTTCAGCACCATGGGATACCCCTGTGCCTTCACCATGCGCGCCATCGCGAGTTTCTGGGCGAAGGCCTTCGGCGATCCCGCGATGAGGTTGTTCATGTCCTCGTCGCTGGCCTGGAAGCTGATCTGGATATGGTCGAGCCCACGCTCGCGGAAGTCGGCGATCTTCGCTTCCGTCAGGCCAATGCCGGAGGTGATGAGGTTGGTATAGAAACCGAGCCGGCGCGCCTCGCTGATCAGCTCGGGCAGGTCCTGCCGTACCAGCGGTTCCCCACCGGAGAAACCCAGTTGCGCCGCGCCCATGGCGCGCGCCTCTCGCAGTACGCGGAACCAGTCCTCCGTCGTCAACTCCTTGCCCTGTGCGGCGAAGTCGAGCGGGTTGGAGCAATAGGGGCATTGCAGCGGGCAGCGGTAGGTCAGCTCGGCGAGCAGCCAGAACGGCATGCCGGGACGCGTGGTGTCAGGCGAACTGGAGCCAGTGCTTTTCATGGGCCACCTGCATGAAGTCGTCCACGTCGCCGCCGATATCCTCGTCGGGGAATTCGTCCGACAGCGTAGTGATGATCTGCGCGATGCTGCGCTGGCCGTCGATCAGCTCGCCGACCATGCCGGCACCGTCATTGAGCCGGACCATGCCTTCGGGATACAGCAGAACGAAAGCTTCTTGCGCCGGCTCCCACTGGAAGCGGTAGCCGGGGCGCCAGCGGGGGATGCGTTCACGACTCACAGGGCGATTCCCTTGTGCCAGGCGCGATCCGCCGTGACCGTGTGATACGGCGGTCGCTGGAGTTCATACGCCATGCTCATCGCATCGAGCATGGTCCAGAGGATGTCGAGCTTGAACTGGAGGATTTCCAGCATGCGCTGCTGGGCATCGTGCGTGGTGTAGTGGTCAAGCGTGATCGACAGGCCGTGCTCCACGTCCCGACGTGCCTGCCCGAGACGGGTACGGAAATAGGCGTAACCCTCCTGATCGATCCACGGATAGTGCTGCGGCCAGCTGCTCAGGCGCGACTGGTGGATCTCCGGCGCGAACAGTTCGGTCAGAGAACTGCTGGCCGCTTCCTGCCAGGTCGCACGGCGCGCGAAGTTCACGTAGGCATCCACGGCGAAGCGCACGCCGGGCAACACCAGCTCTTGCGAAAGCACCTGTTCGCGATCGAGGCCGACCGCTTCGCCGAGCTTCAGCCATGCTTCGATGCCGCCACCTTCGCCCGGCGCACCGTCGTGGTCGAGGATGCGCTGCAGCCATTCGCGGCGCACGTCGCGATCCGGGCAGTTGGCGAGGATCGCCGCGTCCTTCAGGGGAATGTTCACCTGGTAATAGAAGCGGTTCGCCACCCAACCCTGGATCTGCTCGCGCGTGGCGCGACCTTCATACATGGCGACGTGGTACGGGTGATGGATATGGTAGTAGCGGCCCTTGTCGCGAAGGGCCTGTTCGAACGCTTGCCGGGAGAGCGCCTGTGTCACGTCGTCCGCCTAGAGGGTGATACCCATGCCGTCCCAGGCGACGTCGATGCCACGGCGCGTCAGTTCCGCGCGCTCGGGCGAGTCGTTGTCCAGGATCGGATTGGTGTTGTTGATATGGATGAGGATCTTGCGCGGTACGTTCAGCGTATCCAGCACGTCGAGCATGCCGCCCGGTCCGTGCTGGGCGAGGTGGCCCATCTCGCGCCCGGTGCGTGTGCCGACGCCGCGTCGTTGCATCTCGTCGTCGTGCCAGAGCGTGCCGTCCACGAGCAGGCAATTCGCGCTGGCCATGACGGCGCGTAGCGCGTCGTCCACCTCGCCAAGTCCCGGGGCGTAGAACAGCCGACCACCGGTCTCGATGTCGTCGACCACGAGGCCGATGTTGTCGCCGGGGTGCGGATCGCCACGGTGCGGGGAATAGGGCGGTGCCGCGCTGCGCAGCGCGAAGGGGGTGAAGCGCAGGCGGGGGCAGGTGGCGATGGTGAAATCCTCACCCGGAATGATGCGCCGGCGCACGAGCCCGCCGTTCCAATGCGAAAGCATGCGGAACAGCGGGAATCCATGGCTGAGGTCTTCATGGACCATGTCCGTGCACCACACTTCGTGCGGGCATCCCTCGCGCAGGCTCAGCAGCCCCGTCGTATGGTCGATCTGGCTGTCCAGCAGCACCACCGCCGAGATGCCGGTGTCGCGCAGCGCACGGTTCGGCTGCATCGGCGCGAAGCTCGCGAGTTGCGCGCGGATGTCGGGTGAGGCGTTGCAGAGCACCCAATGCACACCGTCGTCGGACAGGGCGATGGACGATTGTGTCCTCGCGGTGGCGCGCAGCGTGCCGGCACGAAAGCCAGCGCAGTTGGCGCAGTTGCAGTTCCATTGCGGAAAGCCGCCGCCGGCGGCGGAACCCAGAACCTGGATGTGCACGGTGATCCGTTCGTCCGTTGCAGGAAAGAAAACGCCCCGGAAGGCCGGGGCGTCGACGCCGATGTGTCAGCGATTCGAAACGTACATCGTCACTTCGAAGCCGAGACGCAGATCGGTGTAGGCGGGCTTGTTCCACTTACGCATAAGGTCGATCCTCGGGTGGGCGCCAGACAGCCTGGCTTCTTCGAGATTAACACCCACCCCGCGTGGTCAAACTGTGTACTGGACGGCAGTTTCGTGCTTCGCGATAGAAACGTCCAAAGCGCCTTTAACGCGAGGTGTCGGCCGCGTCGAACATGAGCTTGGCGAAGGCTTTCACCAGCGGTGACGTATCGTCGCGACGGTGCACCAGATGCAGCTGACTTGCCGAATCCGGTGAATCGATGGCTACATAGGCGATGCCTTTGATGTGTACGTGGCGCATCGACTCGGGCAGCACGGCGACGCCGAGTCCGGCGGCGACGAGGCTCACCATCGTCGACGACTCTCCGGCCTCCTGTGCGATGCGCGGCATGAAGCCGGCGTTTCGGCACATGGTGAGCAACTGGTCGTAGACCCCGGTACCCGCTCCGCGTGAGAACACCACGAAATGTTCGTCGGCGAGTTCTTCCATGCGCAGCCCCTTGCGCTTGCGCGTGGCCAGCGGATGGTCGGCGCGCAGCACGGCCACCAGCGGATCGGACACCAGTGTCTGCGATACCAACGGGGCGGGCAGGTGGCCGCCGCGTAGCAGCCCCACCTGTTGGCTGCCGTCGAGCAAGGACTCGATCTGTTGCAGCGTGTTGCGTTCGACGAGCACGAGCCGCACCGCCGGATAGGCTTCGCGGAACGCGCGGATGGCGCGCGGAAACGATTCGATCAGCGGCGTGGAGCGAGTGAAGGCGACCTGCAGTTCGCCGATCTCCCCGCGTTCCGCGCGGCGTGCCACGTCGCCGGCATCGTCCACGCGGGCGATGATGTCGCGGGCCGCGTCGAGATAGGCGCGACCGGCGTCGGTGAGTTCCACGCGTCGGTTGGTGCGGCGTAGCAGGCGCACGCCAAGCATCGATTCGAGATCGCGGATCTGCTGGCTGAGTGGCGGCTGGGACATGCCCAGCCGCTCGGCGGCGCGACTGAAATGCAACTCGTCGGCCACGGCGATGAAATAACGTAGGTGCCGCAGCTCGACGCTCATGCTCAGTCCGGACGGACGCGGATCAGGCCTTCCTGTGCGGTCGAGGCGATCAGTCTGCCGTCGCGCGTGTAGATCATGCCGCGCGCGAGTCCGCGACCGCCCTGCGAGGTGGGGCTGTCGAAGGAGTACAGCAACCAGTCGTCGATGCGGAACGGACGATGGAACCACAGTGCGTGGTCGAGGCTCGCCATCTGCATGTTGCGCGTGAGATAGGAGATGCCGTGCGGCAGCGTGGCCGTCCCGATCAGATGGAAATCGGAGGCATAGGCCAGCAAGGCCTGATGCAGCGACAAGGTGTCGGCCACCGGCGCGTTGAGGCGGAACCAGATGTGCTGGTACGGCGGCCGCTTGGCCGGGCGCAGTTCGTCGCGGGGCCAGACGTGGCGAAACTCGAACGGACCGTCCTTGCCGAGCCAGCGCTGGGTTTTCTCCGGCAGGCGGGCGAGCTGGTCCGAGGACATGGCCGGCATGGGCTCGATGTCCTCGGGGGCGGGCACCTCGGGCATCGACATCTGGTGTTCGTAGCCGGTCTCCGGCACCTGGAACGAGATGGAGCCGTTGAGGATGGGCTGGCCGTGCTGGATCGCCACGACGCGGCGCGAGGAGAAGGAACCGCCGTCGCGGGTGCGTTCCACGCTGTAGACGATGGGCGCGTCGATATCGCCGGCACGCAGGAAGTAGGCATGCAGCGAATGGGCGACGCGGTCGTTCGGTACGGTGCGCTGGGCGGCGGAAAGCGCCTGGCCGAGCACCTGGCCGCCGAAGACGAAGCGGGTGCCGATGTCGCGGCTCTGGCCACGGAAGAGGTTGTCTTCCAGGCGCTCCAGTTCGAGCAGTTCAACGAGTTCGCTGACGTGGTTGTCCGACATGGAGCGGTTTCCCTGTAACGATGCAGCGAATTATACGGCGCTCAGGTGTCCAGTCGGATCAGTCCGGTGTCCACCATCGCCCGGGCCCAGGGAAACTGCGGGCCGGGGTCGCGCTTGCGTGGCACTTCGGTTTCCGGATCGTCGCTGGCCGGGACCATCGCGGTGTCCAGATCCTCGTGGCCGGCGATATGGCGCAGTGAGGGAAAGCGCTCCAGGAGATGCTGGAGCAGGGTGCGCAGGGCGGTGATCTGGGCCTCGGGGTAGGGCTCGGTCATCACCTGGCGGCGCGAGTCGAACCACTCCGGGTAGCGACCGAGGTTGACCAGTTCGATACCGATCGAACGCGGGTTGTAGCCACGGGTGTGGTTGGCCGTGCGCGACGGGTCGACGTAGCAGAGGATCGAGCCGTCGCGATCGACGTAGTAATGCCCGCTGGCGCCGGTGCCCCGATCCTCGTAGAGCACGCGCTCGCCATATTCGCGGGCCATGGCCAGGTCGGGCAGCTCGGTGCAATGGATGACCACCAGGTCGACGTCGGCTGGGGCGCGTTCGGGCAGGCGGGCTTCGTAGGGGAGCGGGGCGTGGAGGATGTCGATCATGCCGCTTTGATAACATAGCCGGTCATTCCGCGTACGGAGACCGCCATGCGCGGCCACATCATCCTTTCCCACGGTTCCGATTCTGGTCCCGACGCCACCAAGGTGAGCGCCCTGGCGGCCCTGGCCGAATCGCTCGGCTGGACCACCCATCGCCCGGACTACCGCGAAGACGACCACAAGGGGTACGCCGGGTCCATCGACCCGCGCCTGGCGCAGCTGTCCCGGGCCATCCAGGCCTCGCCGGTCCCGCCGGTGCTGGTCGGCTCCAGCATGGGCGCCTTCGTGTCCGGCCTGGCCTCGCTCGACGCCCCGGTCGCCGGCCTGTTCCTGCTGGCGCTGCCCACCCATATCCCCGGCTATCCGCGCGCCTTCGCGGCCCGGACCGACGTGCCGTCCTTCCTCGTTCATGGATTCGACGATGACGTGTGCCCGGTGGACGAGGCGATCGGCTTCGCCCGGGGCCATGGCATGCCGACCCTGCTGCTGCGCGACGACCACCGCCTGGGCGCCACGCTGCCGGTGATCGAGGCCGAGTTCCGCCGCTTCCTGGAAGGCATCGCATGAATTTCTTCGCCACCTGCCCCAAGGGCCTGGAATACCTCCTCAAGGACGAACTGGTCGCCATCGGCGCCGAGAACGTCAAGGAGGCCCTGGCCGGCGTCTCGTTCGAGGGCGGCCTGGAAACGGCCTACCGCGCCTGCCTGTGGTCGCGCATGGCCAGCCGCGTGCTGCTGCCCGTGGCCGAGTTCGAGGCGGCGACGCCCGAAGCCCTGTACGAGGGCGTGCAGGACATCGAATGGTCGGAGCACCTGGCCGCGCACGGCACGCTGGCCGTGGACGCCAACACGGCGCAGAGCAAGCTCACCCACAGCCAGTTCATCGCGCTGAAGACCAAGGACGCCATCGTTGACCAGTTCCGCGCCGCCAGCGGCGCGCGCCCCGACGTGGATCCGGAGGAGCCGGACCTGCGTGTGAACGTGCGCCTGCGCCGCGATCGCGCCACGGTGTCCATTGATCTGTCCGGCTCCCCGCTACATCGTCGCGGCTGGCGTGAACGCCAGGGCGAGGCGCCACTAAAGGAAAACCTCGCCTCGGCGATGCTGGTTCGTGCCCAATGGCCGCGGATCTACGCCGATGGTGGCGCGCTGGTCGATCCCATGTGCGGCTCCGGCACCCTGCTCATCGAAGGCGCGCTGATGGCCGCCGGGGTGGCCCCGGGTCTGCGTCGCGGTTACTACGGCTTCCTGGGCTGGCTCAAGCACGACTACGTCTTGTGGCGCACCCTATGGGAAGAGGCCAAGGCCCAGGCCGACGAGGGCCTGCGCAACCTGCGCCCGGCGTTCTTCGGCAGCGACAGCGACGGCAACATGGTGCAGACCGCCAAGCGCAACGCGCAGGCGGCCAACGTGGCGGGCTTCGTCCACCTGGACCGCCGCGACGCCGTCCATGTGACGCCGCCGCCCGAGACCCCGCTGGGCCTGGTCATCACCAATCCGCCCTACGGTGAGCGCCTGGGTGACCGCGCCCAGCTGCCGCAGCTGTACCGTGAACTCGGCCAGGCGCTGAAGGATCGCTTCCCGGGCTGGCGTGCCGCCGTGCTGGCCGGCGACGAGGAACTGGGGCGTGCCCTGCGCCTGTCGCCGGACAAGCGCTACGCCCTGTTCAACGGTGCGCTGGAAACCCCGCTGCTGACCTTCAGCCTGCGTGCCCGCGACGAGGCCCCGCGCGAGGCGAAGCCGTTGTCGGACGGCGCGCAGATGCTGAAAAACCGGCTGGAGAAGAACGTCCGCCACCTGCGCAAGCGCCTGTCCCGCGAAGGCATCACCTGCTGGCGCGCCTACGACCAGGACCTGCCCGAGTACGCCGCCGCCATCGACGTCTACGAAGACTGGCTGCATATCCAGGAGTACAAGGCCCCACAGGACATCCCGGTAGAGGTCGCCCGCACGCGCCTGCGCGAGGTGGTGCGCGTGGCCGCCGAGGTGTTCGAGACCCCGCGCGAACGCATCGCGGTGAAGACCCGCGAGCGCGGCAAGGGCGGCTCCAAGTACGGCCAGTTCGACCAGCAGGGGCAATTCATCGAGGTGGGCGAGGGCGGCCTGCGCTTCCTGATCAACCCGACCGACTACCTCGACACCGGCCTGTTCCTCGACCACCGCCTGGTCCGCGCGAAGATCCGGGAACTTGCCGCCGGCAAGCATTTCCTGAACCTGTTCGCGTACACCGGCACGGCCAGCGTCTACGCGGCCGCCGGCGACGCGCGCGACACCACCACGGTGGACCTGTCGGCCACCTACCTGGACTGGGCGTCGCGCAACCTCGCGCTGAACGGCTTCACCGGCAACCGCCACCGGCTCGTTCAGGAAGACGCGTTGTCCTTCCTGGAGAAGCGGTCGATGCAGTACGGCGTGATCTATGTGGACCCGCCGACCTTCTCCAACTCCAAGAAGGCCGACGACTTCGACGTGCAGCGCGACCACGTCAAGCTCCTGATGCTGTGCGCCGAGCGCCTGCTGCCGGAGGGCGTCATCGTCTTCTCGAACAATTACCGCCGGTTCCAGCTTGATCGGGCGGCCCTGGAACCCCATTTCCAGATCGAGGACTGGAGCGCACCGAGCATCCCGTTCGACTTCTCCCGGCGCCACGATATTCATGGTTGCTGGCTGCTTCGGAAGCCGTTCGTGAATCCATGGAGAACGTGAACGGAGGGTGCAGAAAACTTCAGTCCGGATTCAGTGCCGGAGCGCGAATCTGCAGCCACCAGCCGGAGGTAACTGTCATGAAAGGTAAGTTCGTCAAGTCCGCTCTATTTCTCGCCGCCGCGGGGTTGATGGCATTCGCTCCCGCATCCTTCGCCCACGGGTGGGGTTACGGCGGTGGCTACCGTGGCGGTTATTACGGTGGCTACCACGGCGGTTACTACGGTGGTCGCGGTCACTACGACCACGCCGGTCGCTGGGTGGCTGGCGCCATTGTCGCCGGCGCGGTGGCCGGCCTGGTTTACAGCGCCACCCGTCCGAGCAACACCGTGTACTACGACCGTCCGGTGTACTACAGCCGTCCGGCCACCACGGTCATCTACGATGACGGCCCGGCGTACACCACGCGTCGCGTGACCACGACCACCACGACGTACGACGACGGTTACACCACGCGTTACGTTCGTGACGACGGTTATTGATCGTCGGCGGTAGGTGGTAACGAAAAGCCCGGCTTAGGCCGGGCTTTTTTGTGGGCCGTCCTCTGTAGGAGCGCGCTTGCGCGCGATGGGGGTTACCGCGAACCCCATCGCGCGCAAGCGCGCTCCTACAGGTCAGTGACGATCAGCGGACCATGCCGTTGGGTTCGGTACCCGAACCCTTGCGTGCGGCTTTCTTCTCGAGCTGCTGATACGTGGCCTTGTCGATCTTCTCCACCGACTGGATCTGGCACGGCGGGTCGTCGCGACGCACGATCTGCTCGTTGAGGCTGCCGCAGATACGCATCGGCGCCACGGCCTTGATGCTCTCGGCACCGCGGAAGTGGATGCCGCCGCCGAGATCCATGCGGGGACAATCCACGTTGGTCGTGACCCGGTAAAAATTCGGGCCGTTGGCGACGATGACGGTGCGGTTGTCGACCATCGCCCAGTTGCTGATCTGGTCGGTGCGCAGGCATTCGGCGACGGGTAATTCCTTGCGGCCCTGGGGGGCGGGTGAGTCGGCGGCCTGGACCGTTCCGACGAGGATCAAACCGGCGACGATGACGTAACGGACGTTCATGGACGGATCCTCCGGGGTGGGAAGCCTTACGTTAAGCCGATCCGACGCGGAAAACGAGGGCGGCTGCGGCAAGGGTGCGGGAACCGTTAAGAACGTCGCCGCCGCCGCTCACACCCATTGAACGTTTCCTAGGGCAAGGTCGGCGCGGTCGCTGGCGCCTCTTCGCCCGCATGGGACATCCCTCGATGAGCCACCTCCCGCTCGGCCTCGTATCCGTTCCGCCGGCAGGCGCGGACGTCGCCATCCACTACCTGACCGTACGTCGTCGTACGGTCGCGCTGGCGGCGAGGTTGCGACCGGAGGACACCGTGGTGCAGTCGATGCCGGACGCGAGTCCGACCAAGTGGCATCTCGCGCATACGACCTGGTTCTTCGAACAGTTCATTCTTTGCCGTGACCGCCGTTACGTGGTGGCGAATCCGGAATGGCATTACCTGTTCAACTCGTACTACCAGTCGGTGGGCCCGATGCATGCGCGTCCACGGCGTGGCCTGCTGACGCGGCCGACGTTGGAGGAAGTGTTCGACTATCGCGATCGTGTGGACGACGCGATCATGTCGCTGATCGCGAAGGGCGACGATGTCGCCTTGGCCGATCTCGTCGAGCTGGGCGTGCAGCACGAACAACAGCACCAGGAATTGCTGCTCACCGATATCAAGCATGCTTTCGCGCAGAATCCGCTGGAACCCGCGTTCGCACCTGATGCGCCGCGTGCGTTGCCCGTGGTCGCGCCGACATTGCGCTTCGTACCTTACGAAGAGGGCGTGGTGAAGATCGGTCACGAAGGCGAAGGATTCCACTTCGATAATGAAGGGCCGCGCCATCGTACGTATCGCCAGGCGGGTGCGCTGGCCAATCGACCGGTAACCAACGCCGAGTATCGCGCCTTTGTCCACGACGGTGGCTACGAAGAGCCGACGCTATGGTTGTCGGACGGATGGGCGACGGTGCAAACCGAGCAGTGGAAGCGTCCGCTGTACTGGGACGAGGCGCTGGAGACGGAGTTCACGCTCTCAGGGCGTCGTGCGATCGATCCGCACGCACCCGTGACACATATCAGCTACTTCGAGGCGGATGCCTTCGCGCACTGGGCCGGTGCGCGCCTGCCGACCGAAGTGGAGTGGGAAACGATGGCCGAAGACCTTCCCGTTCAGGGGAACCTTCAGGACGCCGACATGTTCCAACCTCGTGCCTCGTCGTTCGAGACCCCGCTCGGACAGATGTATGGCGACGTTTGGGAATGGACCATGAGCCCCTATGTCAGTTATCCGGGCTTTCGGCCGCTGGCCGGAGCGCTGGGCGAATACAACGGCAAGTTCATGAATGGTCAATGGGTGCTTCGAGGAGGTTCCTGCGCCACGCCCGCGGACCACATTCGCGCGACTTACCGCAACTTCTTTCCTCCCCATGCCCGTTGGCAGTTCTCGGGGATACGACTGGGAAACGATCGATGAGCGCTCAACCGAAGGATATCCGTGTCGACGACCGTCATCCGGATATCGAAGACACCTTGCAGACCGTTCGCCGTGGTCTTTCGGCGAAACCCAAGAAGCTTCCGTCCTGACTTTTCTACGATGAACGTGGATCCGCCCTGTTCGAGGCGATCTGCGATCAACCCGAGTACTACCTGACGCGCACGGAGATCGCGATCATGCGCGATCACGCGGCGGAGATCGCGGCGACGCTAGGCCTCGAGGTACGCCTGGTCGAGTACGGCAGCGGCAGCGGCATCAAGACGCGGATGCTGCTCGAACACCTGAAGGCTCCGATCGCGTACGTGCCCGTGGAAATTTCGCGCAGCGCGCTGATGGAAAGCGTGGCGTCGCTCGCGACGCAGTTCCCGGACGTGCCGATGCAGCCGGTGTGCGCGGATTTCACCCAGCCGCTGCGCCTTCCCGTGGCCGCCCGTGCGCCGCGGCGCACCATCATCTACTTTCCTGGCTCGACGATCGGAAATTTCGAGAGCAAGGAGGCGATGAAGATCCTGCGCCAGATGCGTGCGGAGATGGGCGATGGCGGTGGCGTGCTCATCGGCGTCGACCTGAAGAAAGACACCGCCGAGATCGAGGCGGCCTATAACGATGCCGCAGGCGTCACGCGCGATTTCACCCTGAACATGCTGGTGCGGCTCAATCGCGAGATCGGCACCGACTTCGACGTGGACGGCTTCCGTCATCGCGCACGCTACAACACGCTGGCGGGTCGCATCGAGACCTCGCTGGTCAGCGCGAAGCGGCAGGAAGTGCATGTGGGGCCGGAGACCTACGTCTTCCGCGAAGACGAGGCGATGCAGGTGGAATACAGCTGCAAGTATTCGCTGGACGACTTCGCGCTGATGGCCGCGAAGGCCGGCCTGTCGGTGCAGAAGGTCTGGATGGACGCGGACCGCAGGTTCAGCGTGCAATACCTGGTGCGCTCGACGCCAGTAACCTGACCCACGCCCTGTAGGAGCGCGCTTGCGCGCGATCGCGCGCAAGCGCGCTCCTACAACGGTCATCAGGCAGGTCTACGCGCCCCCAGCGACACCAGCGTCTCCTGCGCCGCACGGATGCGCTCGCTGCTGCCGGGCAGTTCCATGATGATGCGCAGCTTGTCCTGCCCGTCCATCTTGAACACGCGCGGCTGCTGCTGGATCAGCTTGATGAGCGCCATTGGATCGATATCCGGCTTGTCGCGGAAGGTGACACGGCCGCCAGTGGCACCGAAGTCCAGCTTGCGAATGCCCAGCGGCGTCGCCATCAGCTTCAGCTGGGCCACGGCGAACAGGCACTTCGTCTGATCAGGCAGCAAGCCGAAGCGATCGATCATCTCCACCTGCAGTTCGCGCAGACCTTCGTCGTCGCGTGCGCTGGCGATGCGCTTGTACAGCGTCAGACGGGTGTGCACATCGGGCAGGTAGTCGTCGGGGATCAACGCGGGTAGATGCAGTTCCACCTCGGTCTCGTGTTCGGAGGTGAGGTCGAAGTCCGGCACCTTGCCCGACTTCAACGCACGTACCGCGCGATCCAGCAACTCGGTGTATAGGCCGAAGCCGATTTCCTGGATCTGTCCCGATTGTTCATCGCCCAGCATCTCGCCCGCACCACGGATCTCGAGATCGTGGGTCGCCAGGGTGAAGCCGACGCCCAGTTCTTCCAGCGACGCCAGCGCTTCGAGCCGCTTCTCCGCATCGGGCGTCATCGCCTTGCGGTCGGGCACGATCAAATAAGCGTACGCACGGTGATGCGAACGACCCACGCGGCCGCGCAGCTGGTGCAGCTGGGCCAGGCCGAAACGGTCAGCGCGGTTGACGATGATGGTGTTCGCCGTGGGGATGTCGATGCCGGACTCGATGATGGTCGTGGAGACCAGCACGTTGAAACGCTGCCGGTGGAAATCCGCCATCACCTGTTCCAGCTCGCGCTCGGGCATCTGGCCGTGGGCCACGCGGATGCGCGCCTCGGGTACCAGCTCGCCCAGCTCGCGCGCGGTGCGCTCGATGGATTCCACCTCGTTGTGCAGGAAATACACCTGGCCACCGCGTGCCAGCTCGCGCTGGATCGCCTCGCGCACCAGCGCCGGCTGGTAGGTGGAGATCAGCGTGCGCACGGCCGTGCGGTGTGCGGGCGGCGTCGCGATGATGGACAGGTCGCGTAGGCCGCTCATCGCCATGTTCAGCGTACGTGGGATCGGCGTGGCGGTAAGGGTGAGCAGGTCGACCTCGGCGCGCAGCTTCTTCAGCTGCTCCTTCTGGCGTACGCCGAAACGCTGTTCCTCGTCGACGATGACGAGGCCGAGGTTCTTGAAGCGGATATCCGGCTGCAACAGCTTGTGGGTGCCGACCATGACGTCCACCTGGCCGTCGGCGAGGCGTTCCAGCGCATTGTCGACTTCCTTCTTCGACTTGAAGCGCGAGAGCACCTCCACGCGTACCGGCCAGTCGGCGAAGCGATCGGCGAAGTTGCGATAGTGCTGCTGAGCGAGCAGGGTGGTCGGCACGAGCACGGCGACCTGCTTGCCGGCGGTCGCGGCAGCGAAGGCGGCGCGTAGCGCGACTTCCGTCTTGCCGAAGCCCACGTCGCCGCAGACCACGCGGTCCATGGCGCGCGGTCGTGCGAGATCGGCGATCACGGCGTCGATGGCGCGCTGCTGGTCGACCGTTTCCTCGAACGGGAAGGTCGCGGCGAATTCCTCGATCATCTGCCGGTCCACCGGCAGCGATTCGCCTTGCTTGGCTTCGCGCTGCGCGTAGATCGCCAGCAGTTCGGCCGCCACGTCGCGAACCTTCTCCGCCGCCTTCTTGCGCGCGCGCTCCCAGGCGTCACCACCGAGGGAATGCAGCGGCGCCAGCTCTGGCGCGGTGCCGGTGTAGCGGCTGACCAGGCCCAGCTGCGCCACCGGCACGTAGAGCTTGTCGCCCTTGGCGTACTCGATGGTCAGGAATTCGCCCGGCATGTCGCCGACATCGAGGGAGAGCAGGCCCTGGTAGCGGCCTACGCCATGGTCGATGTGCACGATGGGTGAGCCGATGGACAGCTCGGTGAGATCCTTGATGATGCTTTCAGGGTCGCGCGCGGCGCCGGCGCGCTTGCGGCGGTCGGTACGCACGCGCTCGCCGAACAGCTCGCGCTCGGTAAGCACGGTCAATGCCGGCTTGGTCAGCGCGAAGCCCTGTTCCAGCGAGGCGACCGTGATCGAGAACGCCGCGTCGGAGGCGAGGAAGGCTTTCCAGTGCTCGACGTTCACCGGCTTCATGCCGGCGCCGCCGAGTTGTTCGATCAGCGCTTCGCGGCGACCGGCGGAATCGGCGGAGATCAGCACGCGGCCCGGATAATGCGCCAGGAAATGGCGCAGGGCGGTGCCGGGCTCCTCGCCCTTGCGGTTCAGCGGCAGCTCGGGCGCCGGCTGGGTGCCCAGATCCACGGCGTGTTCGTGGTCCTTCGCGACGACGTCGATGCGGACCTGCTTGTTCAGCCGCTCGCGCAGGAGTTCGGGCGGCAGGTAGATGTCTGCCGGCGGCAACACGGGGCGCTCGATATCGTGCGCGCGCTGGTCGTAGCGCTCGGCCACCTGCGTCCAGAACGCGTCGGCGGCATCGAGCGAGCCTTCGCCAAGCACGAATAGCGTCTCGCCCGCGAGGTAGTCGAACAGGGTTTCCGTGGCCTTGAAGAACAGCGGCAGGTAGTACTCGATACCGCCCGGCGTCACGCCTTCCTTCATGTCCTGGTAAAGCGGGCAGCGGCGCACGTCGATGGGAAAGCGGTCGCGCAGGGCGGCGCGGAAATCCTTGGCGGCCTCGTCGGTCACCGGGAATTCGCGGGCCGGGAGCAGCTCCACGTTCTCGACCTGGTGCTGCGAGCGCTGGGTTTCTGGATCGAAGGTGCGGATCGACTCGATCTCGTCGTCGAACAGCTCCACGCGGTAGGGCTCGCTCGCGCCCATGGCGTAGATGTCGATCAGGGCGCCACGCACGGCGAAGTCGCCCGGCTCGGACACCTGCGGCACGTTGCGGTAGCCGGCGGCCTCCAGACGGCGCTGCTCGGCGACGATGTCCAGCTTCTGTCCCTTGCGCAGCACCAGGCCCGACCCGGTGATATGGCTGCGCGGGGCGATCCGCTGCATCAGCGTGGCCACCGGCACCACCAGCACGCCGCGCTTGATCGACGGCAGCCGGTAGAGCGTGGCGATGCGCTGGGAGACCACTTCGGGATGCGGACTGAAGACGTCGTAGGGCAGGGTTTCCCAGTCGGGGAAATGCAGCACGGGCAGTTCGCCCGCGAACACGCCCAGCTCGCTTTCGAGGTTGTCGGCGCTGCGCGTGTCCCGGGTCACCACCACCAGCAGGCCGTCGTGCGCCCGGGCGGCTTCGGCGACTTCAAGGGCCCAGGACGAGCCGTTTGGCGTCGCCCAGTAGCGGCGGGTCTTGGCGTTGGCGGGAAGCGGCGGACGGGGTATCGCTACGGGCATCGGATCGACAGCTCGGCTTGCGGACAAGACGGCGATTGTACTACCCCCGGCTGAAAGCACCTGTAGGAGCGCGCTTGCGCGCGATGCCCTCAGATTCCCCTCAGTCCGCGATATCCGGCTCGAAGAAACTCCACCGCACATCCTTGAACCGGGCCTTGAAATCGGCCTCGACGACGTTGATCGCCTCGATCATCGCGCAGGCGGTCGGGGTGGCCGCCATCCGCGCCTTCACGGCGACCATCACGTCGGTGCCCATCTGCAGGGTCAGCACGTTGTAGACCAGGTCGATCTCCGGGCGGGCCTCCAGGAAGGCGACCATCTCGGCCCGGCGGCGGGGCTCGACGCCCTGGCCGATCAGCAGCGCCTTCACCTCGCGTGCCACGGCCACGGCGACCACGATCAGCAGCACGCCGATGGCGATGGTGCCAATGGCGTCGTAGATCAGATTGCCGGTAACCATGGTCAGCAGGATCGCCGCCAGGGCGAAGCACAGTCCGAGCAGGGCGGCGAGGTCTTCGCCGAAGATCACCAGCAACTCGCTGGCGCGGGTCTCGCGGAACCACTGCCACAGCGAGCGGCCGTTACGGGCCTTGTTCACCTCTTGCAGGCAGCCGTGCATGGAGATGCCCTCGGTGACGATCGAGAACACCAGCACGCCCACGGCCAGCCACGCCCAGCGCAGCGGTTCGGGGTGGGTGAGCTTGTGCACGCCCTCGTACACCGAGAACATGCCGCCGACGCTGAATAGCAGGATGGCGACGAGGAACGACCAGAAGTACAGCGCGCGGCCCCAGCCCAGCGGGTAATCGGGGGACGGCGGCCGCTTGGCCTGGCGCATGCCGAGCAGCAGAAGGCCCTGGTTGCCGCAATCCGCCAGCGAGTGGACCGCTTCGGCGAGCATCGCGCCCGAACCGGTGAACAGGGCCGCCACGAGCTTGGCGACGAAAATGGCGAAATTGGCTCCGAGCGCGAGAAAGATCGCGCGCTTCGAATCGGCGTGTCCCGACATGTGTGGCAGTGCCCCCGCTGGATGGATGCCGCCGGCTCTCGTGGCCGGCGGAGTCGCAGGATCTTACCGGATGACGCCGACGCCCACGCCGAAGCCGATGTTCGGATGGCCGCCGGACATTTCCTTGGCCGTCCACACGTGCGACTGGTTCACCGAAACCAGTGGGAAGGTGTAGCTGGCCTGTCCCACGTTGCCGGTGCGCGTGCCGTTGAGGCGGCCGGCGACGGTAACCAGGCCGCCCGCCGGGAAATCCAGGCTCTCGACATAGCCGGGCATCGAGGCGATGAAGCGCCCGCTGCCGGTGTCGTTGGCCTTGGGCCGCTGTGAGCTGTCGAGCGGGTAGGCCAGCACCTCGACTTCGCTGTGGTCGGCGAAGTTGCGCACCTGCACGATGCGTCCGCCCCAGATCACGTCGGCGGAGCCGTAGCGCTCGGGTTCGCGGGCGACCTGCGCCGGCGGCACGGCAACGTTGTTCGCCGTGGCCTTGTAGATCGGTGCCGGCGCGCAGCCGACGAGGCCCAGGGCGAGCAGGGCGGCGGGGATGGCGAGACGGGCGAGGATCGTGCGCATGGGGCGGCTCCTGTCGTATGGGCCGACTTTACCGCTTCGGCAATGAACGCGGCGGATGTGCCGTGTGCATGGGCGTGGGGTCCTTGCCTTCCTCCACCAGCCAGGTCAGCCGGTACTCGGCTTCGCCCTGCTGGCCGAGCAGCTTGGGCAGCAGGCGCAGGGAGTCACGCAGGGTGTCGTCGAGCTTCCATGGCGCGTTGACGATGACCACGCCGCTTCCGTTGAGGCGCAGCGAGGAGTCGGCCGGATGCAGCAGCACTTCGGCGGCCAGCACGCGCTTGGCGCCGCTCTTGGCGAGCCAGCGGTGGAAGGGCTGCACGTGGCTGCGCATCTTGATCGGGTACCACACGGCGAAGATGCCGGTCGGCCATTTTCCCATGGCGGCGGCCAGGGCCTTCTCAATCACCCGGAACTCGGCTTCCTGCTGCTCGAACGGCGGGTCGATCAGCACCAGGCCACGCTTCTCCTTCGGCGGCACCAAGGCCTTGAGGGCTTCGTAGCCGTCACGATGGTGTACGTGAACGCGCTTGTCTTGGTGGAACTGCTGGCGCAGCAGGCCCACGTCGGTGGAATGCAGTTCGCACAGCTGCGCGGTGTCGTTCTCGCGCATCAGGTGCGCGGCGATCCAGGGCGAGCCGGGGTAGTAGCGGAAGGTGTCATCGCCTTCGTTGCAGGCGCGCACCGTCTCCAGCCACTTCCACAGCAGGGGCGGCAGGCCGACGGCGGTCTTCAGCACGGCGACGCCGTCGTCGGACTCGCCGGTCTTGCGGGCTTCGACGCCGCGCAGGTCGTAGCGGCCGGTACCGGCATGGGTGTCGATGTAGGCGAAAGGCGTGGCCTTCTGCTGCATCGAGTCGATCAGGGCCACGAGCACCATGTGCTTCATGACATCGGCAAAGTTGCCGGCGTGGTAGGCGTGGCGATAGTTCATCGCCGCAGTATAACCGCCGGCGGCCCGGGGCCTTGCTTCCTGTAGGAGCGCGCTTGCGCGCGATGGGCCGGAGGGGTGAGTCGGTCGCTGGCGAGGCCTGTAAGTCGCGAGCCGCTTTGTGCCCTGGGACTCACCGCTCCGCCCCATCGCGCGCAAGCGCGCTCCTACAAGGGAGGGGTTAGTAGGCGAGGGTCACGCGCTTCTTCGCCGCGTCGCCCTTTTCGATCCGGTCGAGCACGCCGATGGCGAAATCGGCGATGGAGATGCGGCTTTCGCCCTTGTCGTCGACCAGCACGTGGTCCCCGCCGACGCGGAAGCTGCCCTTGCGCTCGCCCGGGGCGATGATCTTGGCCGGGCTGATATAGGTCCAGTCCACGTTGTTCTGGCTGGCACGGAAGCCTTCGAGGGCGTTGACCTGGCCGTTGGCGTTGTCCTTCCATTCGGCGGGGAAGTGCGGGTCGTCGATCACGCGGATGCCTTCGGCGTTCAGCAGGCTGCCGGCGCCGCCCACCCAGGCGAAACGACGGACGTGAGCCTTGTCGAGGGCGCCCAGCAGGGCTTCGGCGCGGATGCGCAAGTTGGCCGGCACCGGGTCGTTGAGGCTGGCGATGGCGGCGTTGGCACCGGCCAGCGCGCCTTCGAACGACGCCGGCTGGGCGAGATCGCCCTGCACGACGTGAAGGTGGGCGTGCTTCGCGTCGACTTTGGCCGGGTCACGGACGATGGCGGTCACGTCGTGACCGCGGGCCAGGGCCTCGTCGAGGATGACCTTGCCGATGTTGCCGGTGGCGCCGAACAGGACGATCTTCATGGGGTGGATTCCTTGGGAAGGGAAAGACGATAGGCACAGGATGCCCGTTCCATCGTTTCGGAAATACGTCCTTCCGGACAATTCATCGTAAAGTATGGCTTTACGATCGAGCGCCGGACCATGGCCAGCCCCGAGATCAACCTCAACCGCCTTGCCGTCTTCGTCGCCCTTGTCCGGGCAGGCTCCTTCACGGCCGCCGCCGAGCAACTGGGCACGACCAAGGCCATGGTGAGCCAGCACCTGGCCAAGCTGGAGGAAGAACTGGGGGTGACCCTGCTCCTGCGTAGCACCCGGCGAATGTCGCTCACCGACACCGGCGAGCGCTTCTACGAGGACTGCGCCCGCGTGCTGGCCGACGCCGAGGCTGCCGTAACCCGGCTCGGCGAGTGCCGGGATACCCCGATGGGAACGCTGCGAGTGGCCGCGGCGGGTGACCACGGGCCCGCCATTGTGGCACCGGCGCTGGCCGCCTTCGTCGAGCGTTATCCCCAAGTCGATGTCGAACTGGTGGTCAGCGACACCATCGTCGACCTGATTGCCGAGCGCTTCGATCTCTCCATCCGGATTGGCTGGCTGCGCGACTCCAATCATCGCGCCGCGAAGCTCTCGTGGTTCCGGCAATGTCTGGTCGCGACGCCCGCCTACCTGGCCCGGCGCGGCACTCCGCTGACCCCAGACGACCTCGCGGCCCACGACTGGATCGCCCTGACGGTGCTGTCGTCGCCCACGCGCTGGACGTTCACTGACGACTCGGGTGCCGAGCACGTCGTGCAGACCCGGGCGGTGGCCAGCGCCAACAGCACGCCGGCGGCGCACGCCTTCGTGCTGGCGGGTCTGGGTCTTTCCGTGCTGCCCGATTACCTCGTAGGCGACGACATCGCGGCCGGCCGGCTGGTGGCGCTGCTGCCGGAGTACCACCTGCCGCAGGGCGGCGTCTACGCGGTGTATCCCGGCAAACAGCCACCAGTGAAAGTGCGTGCGTTCATCGATTTGTTGAAGGAGCAGATGGCGTCGATCTGCCCCAACGCGACGCCGCCGTCGTCAGCCAAACGCTCGCGCGACGTTGTTGAGGCCCAGGCCCAGCACGGCTAGCGCCGCCAGCCAGGTCATCGCCCGGGCCGGCACCTTGCGGGCGAAGATCGCGCCGAAGGGCGCCGCGACCATGCCGCCGACGATCAGGCCGCCGACCGAGGCGATATGCGGCGGCCCCACGTGGAACAGGAAGCTCACGCTGGCCGCCGCGCTGACGATGCACTTGGCGACATGCACCGTGCCGACGACGATGCGCGGCGTGGCGCCCCGGGCGATCATCGCCGTGACGTTGATCGCGCTCCAGCCGCCACCGCCGATGGTGTCGGCCAGTCCGGCCAGGAAACCCAGCCAGCGCGGGGCCTTCGCGTCGTCGTCGGTGGTGCGAGGCGGGCGGGCGCCGCGCAGGATCAGGAATACGCCGACGCCCAGCAGATAGGGCGTCAGGGCCAGTTTCATCCAGGTTGCCGGGACATGGCTCACCACGTAAGCGCCGATCGTCGCGCCGACCAGGCCGGGCAGGGCGAGGGTCAGGAGCAGGCGCTTGCGGACATTGCCCGCAAAGTAATGGCTCAGCCCCGAGGCCCCGCAGGTGAAGGTCTCCGCGTAATGCACGCTGGCGCTGGCCAATGCGGGAGGCAGGCCCAGGGCCAGCAGGATGCCGGCCGAGACCACGCCGAAGGCCATGCCTAGCGCGCCGTCCACCAATTGCGCGAGCGCGCCGGCGGCCATGAAGGTGAGAAATTCGGAGAGCGGTGGCATGCGTGTCCCAAGAATACAGCGTCGGCAGAGTATCCGCAGCGCACGATGACGGCGTGAAGTAAGCGTTGGCTATATGGATATGCGAACGCATCCTTTCCGTTGCGATTGACTGCTTTTTAACCTTTGGACGTCCAAATGAACGACAGTCCGAGGTGAGCTTTTGAACGCCGTGGTATCCAATGATGTCGCCGACGCGCCGCTCGACGCCGCGATCCGCGCCGAACTGGCCCGACTTGCGGAAGGCCTCCGACCCGCGCAGCTCTATCGTGCCGCGGCGTGGCTGGCGGCCCGCGCCGAGCAGCCCACGCAGGTCGTAGCCCATGCGTCGGTGGAGCACCTGACGGTGATCTACGGCAGCCAGACCGGCAATGCGAAGCGCGCCGCCGAACACCTCGTCCGCGTGGCCGAGGCGGCCGGCTTGCGCGTCCGCCTGGTTCGCGCCGACGCGTATCCGACCCGCGAACTGGCGCGCGAACGCTTCGTCGCCGTGGTCATCAGCACGCAAGGCGATGGCGATCCGCCGGACGACGCGAAGGGTTTCGTTGAGTTTCTCACCAGCCGTCGCGCGTCGCGCTTGCCGGATTTGCACTTCTCCGTGCTCGCACTGGGCGATTCGTCGTATCCGTTGTACTGCGCCGTGGGCCGTACCATCGATGCGCGCCTGGCCGAACTGGGTGCGACGCGTTTTGCGCCGCTGGCCGAAGCGGATGTCGATGTCGAGACCAACGCTTCGCCCTGGCGCACCACCGCGATCGAAGGTGTTCGCCCGCTATTCCGCAGCGCCAACGTGGTGGCGATCGCGCCCGTTCGTCCCGTCACGTCGCCGCATGATCGCGACCGGCCGTTCGAGGCGGCGGTCCTGCTCAACCAGCCGATCGTCGCCGAAGGCCATGCGCGCGATATCCGCCATGTCGAACTGTCGCTGGAAGGGTCCGGAATCGTCTACGAGCCCGGTGATGCGCTCGGCGTTTGGCCGCGCCAGTCGACGGCGCTGGTGGCGCAGGTGTTGCTCGCCACGAGCCTTGATGGCGATACATCGGTCGAGCGCGATGGCCTTACCTTGCCGTTGTCGACGTGGCTGGAGACGCATCGCGAACTGACGCGGTTGTCCCGGCCGTTCGTCGCCGCGCTGGCGGAACGCTCCACCGATGAAGCGTTGCGCAGGGCGCTCGAACCATCAGGCAACGCGACCTTGCGCGAGTGGCTCGAAACCCTCCAGCCGATCGATCTGCTACGCCGGCATCCGGTGGCATGGACGGCGGACGCGCTGGTTGTCGCGCTGCGTCCGCTGGTGCCGCGCTTGTACTCGATCGCGTCGAGTCACGCAGAGGTCGGCGACGAGGTGCACCTGACGGTGTCGGTCGTTGACTACCGCACGGAGGGCGAAGCGCGTCATGGCGTGGCATCGGCCCACCTGGCGACGGCAGAAGAGGGTGGAACGTTGCGGGTTTTCGTCGAGCGCAACGAACGCTTTCGGCTTCCCGTCGATCCGTCGCGCGACATCGTGATGATCGGCCCGGGGACGGGCGTGGCGCCATTCCGCGCCTTCATCCAGGCACGTCGCGCGCAGGGTGGAACAGGTCGTAACTGGCTGTTCTTCGGCAATCGTCATGCACGCGAGGATTTCCTCTACCAGACCGAATGGCAGGCAGCGCTCAAGGATGGCTCCCTGCACAGGCTCGACCTCGCGTTCTCGCGCGATCGCGGCGGCAAGGTCTACGTGCAGCAGCGGCTGCGTGAGAACGCGGCCGAACTGCACGGCTGGCTTGCCGGTGGTGCTCATCTTTACGTCTGTGGCGACGCGAAGGCGATGGCGGCGGATGTGCATGCCGCGCTCATCGATGCGATCGCGACGCACGGTGCCAAGTCCCACGACGAGGCAAGTGCGTGGTTGGACGAACTCTTGAGGGAAGGGCGCTACGCCCGGGACGTGTATTGACGATGAGCGAGAAACTATCCGACCTCGAACGGATCAAGGCGCAGAGTCGCCAGCTGCGCGGCACGCTGGTTGAAGGGCTGGCCGATCCGGTCACCGGTGCGATCAGCGACGACGACAACAAGCTGCTGAAATTCCACGGCAGCTATCTGCAGGATGACCGCGACCAGCGCGACGAGCGTCGCCGTCGCAAGTTGGAGCCGGCTTATGCCTTCATGCTCCGCGCACGCCTGCCTGGTGGCGTGGTGACGCCGGCGCAATGGCTGGTCTTCGACACGCTGGCGCGCGAGCACGCCAACGGAACGCTGCGCATCACCACGCGGCAGACCTTCCAGTGGCACGGCATCCTCAAGGGCGACCTCAAGCCGGCGATCGCGGCGATCCATGACGCACTGGCCACGAGCATCGCGGCCTGCGGCGACGTGGTGCGCAACGTGGTGAGCACGGCGAATCCGGTGGAAAGCCAGGGCCATGCCGAAGCGTATGCCTGGGCGGCTCGACTGTCCGACGACCTGGCGCCGACGACCCGCGCCTATCACGAGATCTGGCTCGATGGCGAAGCCCTGGTCGGCGAGCCCGAGCCGGAGCCGCTGTACGGCCGAACCTACCTCCCGCGCAAGTTCAAGATCGGCCTCGCCATCCCGCCGCTCAACGATGTGGACGTGTTCTCCCAGGACCTGGGCCTCATCGCCATCGTCGAAGAGGGGCAGCTGCGCGGCTTCAACGTCGCGATCGGCGGTGGCATGGGGGCGACCCATGGCGATCCGAGTACGTATCCCCGGCTGGGCAGTGTCGTCGGCTTCGTTCGTCCCGAGCAGGTATCGGTCGTCGCCGAGGCGGTCGTGTCGGTACAGCGCGACTGGGGCAACCGCGTCGAACGCAAGCATGCGCGGCTCAAGTACACGCTCGACCACCAGGGACTCGATCGTTTCATCGCCGAGGTGGAGCGTCGCGCAGGTACGTCGTTCGAACCCGCGCGTCCCTTCGGCTTCGACCACAACGGCGATCGCTACGGTTGGGTCGAAGGGCACGACGGACGCTGGCACCTCACCCTGCACATCGAATCCGGGCGACTGGCGGATGTCGGTTCGCAACGTTGGCTGAGCGGATTGCGTGAGATCGCTAAGGTGCATGCCGGCGACTTCCGACTGACCTGCAACCAGAACGTGATCGTGGCGAACGTGCCCGCCGGCGAGCGGGCGAGGATCGACACCCTCGTCGCCGAACACGGGCTCGACGGTTACCGGCGGCACAGCGGTATCCGCCGCCATGCGGTGGCTTGTGTCGCCTTGCCCACCTGCGGTCTCGCCATGGCCGAGGCCGAGCGTTACCTGCCGGATATCGTCACGCGCATCGAAGCCTTGCTCGACCGGCATGGGCTGATCGACGCGCCGATCCTGTTGCGGCTATCGGGCTGCCCCAACGGCTGCTCTCGTCCGTATCTGGGTGAAATCGCGCTGGTCGGTCGTGCGCCGGGACGCTACGACTTGCGTCTCGCCGCCGATTTCAGCGGGCAGCGGCTCAACCGCACGTATCGCGAGAACGTGGACGAGTCGACCATCCTCGCCTCGCTGGAGCCGCTTTTCGCCGCCTATGCGAGAGAGCGCAAGGCGGCCGAACATTTCGGCGACTGGCTGTTGCGCAGCGGCGTACTCGATGCGCCCGCGTTGGCGGTGGTGGCATGAGCGTCGTGGATATTGCCGTCGCCGAGGCCTCGCTGGCATCGCTCGACGCCAGGGATCGCATCGCCTGGGCACTGGAACACCTGCCGGGCGCGCACGTGCTGTCGTCGAGCTTCGGCGCACAGGCCGCGGTGTCGCTGCATCTGGCCGTGAGCCTGCGACCGGATTTGCCCGTCGTGGTCGTGGACACCGGCTATCTCTTCCCCGAGACCTATCGTTTCATCGATACGTTGCGTGAGCGCCTGTCGCTGAATCTCCACGTCACGCGCGCGGCCATCGGCCCCACCTGGCAGGAGGCGCGCGACGGTCGGCTCTGGGAGCAGGGCAGCGAGGGCCTGGCGACATACAACCGCATGCGCAAGGTGGAGCCGATGCGCCATGCGCTCGACGAACTGGGCGCAGGCACCTGGATCGCCGGCCTGCGTCGCGACCAGTCGCGCGGACGCGCGGCCACCCCGTTCATCCAGCGCCACGAAGGACGCTGGAAGGTCCATCCCATCGCGGACTGGAGCGACCGCGACGTGGGGCGCTACCTCGTAGCCCACGGCTTGCCCTACCACCCGCTCTGGGACGAGGGATACGTCTCCATCGGCGACACCCACACCACCCGTCGTCTGGAACCGGGCATGGACCCGGAAGACACGCGCTTCTTCGGATGGAAGCGCGAGTGCGGCCTGCACGACTCCGTCTGAGCCACCACCACAAGAAAAGACCCCGACCATGAACCTGCCCGCTTTCGCCACACCGGTCCCGGACGCTGTCCGGCCCCTCCACGCCGTGCCCGCACACGGCGGCGCGCTCAAGGACCTCGCCGTGTCCACCGACGAGGCGGAAGCGCTGCGCCGACACAGCGCCTCGTTGCCGGGCATCGTGCTCGACGCGCAGCAATCCTGCGACCTGGAACTGCTTGTCAGCGGTGCGTTCTCGCCGCTGGAAGGCTTCCTCGGTCGCGCGGACTACGACAGCGTGGTCGAACATCTTCGGCTGGCGGATGGCACGCTGTGGCCCATTCCGATCACGCTCGACGTGGACGCCGCGTTCGCGCAAGGCGTCTCGCCGGGCGACGAACTGGCCTTGCGCGACAAGCAGGGCGTACCGCTGGCGATCCTTGAGGTTGGCGATGTCTGGCAGCCCGACCGCGAACGCGAGGCGTCGCTGGTGTTCGGCACCACGGATCGCCTGCATCCCGGCGCGGCGCGCACGCTGGATCGTGCCGGGACCTTCGCGATCGGTGGTCGGATCCGCGGTATCGCGAGCATTCCGCATTTCGACTTCGCCGAACTGCGCGATACCCCCCGATCCTTGCGTGAGTGGTTCGCGGCCCAGGGCTGGACCCGCATCGTGGCCTTCCAGACACGCAACCCCATGCATCGCGCGCATCGCGAACTGACGCTTCGCGCGGCGGAGAAGGTGGGCGCCAAGCTGCTGATCCATCCGGTGGTCGGCCTGACCAAGCCGGACGACGTGGATCATTACACGCGGGTGCGTTGCTATCGGGCCTTGCTTCCGCAGTACCCGCAGGACAGCGTGAAGCTATCCCTGCTGCCGTTGGCGATGCGCATGGGCGGCCCGCGCGAGGCGCTCTGGCACGCGATCGTGCGCAAAAACTACGGAGCCACGCACTTCATCGTGGGGCGCGATCACGCCGGCCCGGGCAAGGACAGCCATGGCAAGCCGTTTTACGATCCGTTCGCCGCGCAAGCGCTGTTGCAGACCTACGAAAAGGAGCTGGGCATCACCATCGTGCCGTTCCCCGCGATGGTCTATGCCGCCAATCGCGATGTCTACCTGCCCAGCACCGAGGTGGTGGAGAACGACGACGTACGCGACATCTCGGGGACGCAACTGCGCCGTCATCTCCGCGAAGGCACCGAAATCCCGTCGTGGTTCAGTTTCCCCGAGGTGGTGGACATCCTGCGCGAGCGTCATCCAGCACGGGCGGCGCGAGGGTTCGCCCTGTTTTTCACCGGACTTTCCGGCGCGGGCAAGTCGACGATCGCGCAGGCCGTGCTCGCCCGGCTGCTGGAACGCACGGCGCGACCGGTGACCGTGCTGGATGGCGACGAGGTGCGTCGCCACGTGTCGAAGGGCCTGGGTTTCTCACGGGAAGACCGCGACGCCAACGTGACGCGTATCGGCTATATCGCCAGCGAGGTCGTCCGTCATGGCGGCATCGCCATCTGCGCGCCGATCGCGCCCTTCGCCACGGCGCGCGACGAGGCACGTCGTCTGGTCGAGGCGCATGGCAGCTTCATCGAGATCCACGTCGCGACGGCCATCGAAGTCTGCGAGGCGCGCGATCGTAAGGGGCTCTATGCGCAGGCCCGAGCCGGAAAGATCGCCAATTTCACCGGCGTGAACGATCCCTATGAAGTACCCGAGGCCCCCGAGCTAATCCTGGACGGCGATGCCGCCTCCCCGGAGGTGCTGGCCCTCCGGGTGCTCGACCTGCTGTTCGAAAAGGACCTGATCGATCAGGTCGTTTCCTGAGCCGTCCGTCCGCCGCGCTGCCGCCAATGCGGCGCGGCGGGCCATCCGGCAGTCGCTTCACCCGATACGACGCGCCGTACATCGCGAGGATCGATGTGCGGCGCGAACTCGTGGATGAAGTCCAGCAGGTAGTCGCGCGGCACCAATCCATCGCGCAACACGATCCAGGTGGTGCAACGGTCGAATAGATGATCCGCCGGCAAGGCCACGAGATCGCGCTCGTCCGGCGACACCGCCATTTCCGCCAGCACGCCGACACCGAGGCCCTCGCGCACGTAGGTACGGATGAGGTCGCCGTCGCCCGCGGTCATGGCGATGCGCGGACGCAGGCCGGCGGCCACGAAAGTGCGTTGCAACGCCGAATCCGGAAGCATCGACGACTCGTAGCCCACCAGCGGCTGCGCCGCCAATTCCTCCAGCGACGGTGGACGGGCACGGCGGGCAAAGGGATGGTCCTTCGGCACCACGATCGTCCGATTCCAGTGATAGGCGGGCAGGGCGATGCCGGTAAGCGGCGGACCGCCGCTGCCGCTGACCACCGCGAGATCCACGCCACCCGCACGCAGCTGCGGCAGCACACCTGCCTCGCGCCCCGGATTAAGATGCACGCTGACTTCGGGATGTCGCCGTGTGAAGGCACCCACGACATCGGGAAGGGCGAAGCGCGCCTGCGTATGGGTGGTGGCGATGCGCAGGCTGCCCTGGGCTTCGCAGCGCAGGTTGGCGGCGATGGCGAGGATGTTGCCGGCTTCGGCAAGGATGGTGCGTGCCCGGTGGAGGACGCTTTCGCCGGCGGCGGTGACGCCCTGCAGGCTCTTGCCCTTACGCAGGAAGAGCCGGAAGCCGAGTTCGTCTTCCAACTGGCGAAGTTGCTTGGACAGGCCGGGTTGCGTCGCGTGGACGCGCTCGGCGGCGAGTGTGATGTTAAGACCCGCGTCGGCGATGGCGACGAGGTAGCGAAGCTGGACGAGCGTCATGGCGGGGAATCCACGAAAGGCCTGATGCGAGGGCGGCGTTGGAACAGGCGTCGTGGAAACATCGTGCGGGATGCCGGTGGGTGAGCTTCATGCGGGTGGCATCGACGTTCGTCATAAAGACGTCTATACGTCTATTTAACTAAAGTGTCAAGTTTTTGTTGGCTCATAACCGGCAGGCATATCCACGTGCCCAGCGATCATTTCCGGGGCGGTGAAGGCTGCCCTAGCGTTGACATCCCTCATCCGCCGTCGTATCGCCATGTTGCTGTATCCCCTGTTCGCCGATCTGTCCGGCCGCCTTGTTCTCGTTGTCGGGGGAGGTGCCGTGGCGGAGCGGAAGGTCTCGCGCCTGCTCGACGCAGGCGCGATCGTCCGTCTGGTCGCGCCGGAGCTTACCCCCTCGCTGCGCACCTGGACGAACGACGGTCGCGTGGCCCACGTGGCAGCCCTGTTCGACGAAGTGCACCTGAAAGGCGCCTGGCTCGCCATCGCGGCGACCTCGGACACGGTCGTGAACCGACGATTGGCCGACGCCGCCCAACATCGTCGGGTCTGGGCCAATGTCGTCGACGATGCGGAGGCCTCCGCGTTCCATGTGCCGGCCGTGATCGATCGTGCACCGCTGTGCGTGGCGATTTCGAGCGGCGGCCACGCGCCGATGTTCGCCCGTCTCGTCCGCGAACGTCTTGAGGCCTTGCTGGATCCGTCCCTCGGTGCGCTGGCCCTGCTGGCAGGGGCGTTGCGGGACCGCATCCGTCGCCATCTGCCGGCACCGGCGGCGCGGCGCGCGTTCTACGAAACCCTTTTCCACGGGCGGGTCGCGACCCTGCTCCGGTCGGGGCGGCCGGAAGAAGCTCAACAGGCGGCCGAGGAGGAACTGGCGGGCGAACGGTCGGCCGTGACGGGCTCGGTCGTGCTGGTGGGCGCGGGGCCGGGCGATCCCGGCCTGCTGACCCTAAGCGGGCTACGCGCCCTCAACGAGGCGGATGTGATCCTGCACGACCGACTGGTCAGCCCCGAGGTGCTCGCGCTGGCGCGGCGGGACGCCGAGCGCATTGAGGTCGGCAAGGAGGCCGGTCGTCATCACGTCACCCAGGAGCGCATCCATGTGCTGATGATCGCCTTCGCCCGGGCCGGTCGCCGGGTCGTGCGGCTGAAGGGCGGCGATCCCTTTGTCTTCGGCCGCGGTGGGGAAGAGTTGGAAGCCTTGCGGGATGCCGGTGTGCCTTACGAGGTCGTCCCAGGCATCACCGCTGCGCTCGGGTGCGCCGCTTACGCGGGCATTCCGCTGACCCATCGCGACCATGCCCAGTCGGTACGTTTCGCCACGGCGCATTGCCGAGCCGCGGGGGCCGACCTGGATTGGGCGTCGCTCGCACAGGCGCGGCAGACCCTGGTGCTGTACATGGGTGTCGCGGAGGTGGAGACCATCCGCGACAACCTCCTTGCCCACGGCCGCGATGCCGCGACACCGTTCGCGCTGGTGGAAAACGGGTCACGCCCCGAGCAGCGCGTGGTGACCGGCACGCTGGCGGATCTTCCCGACCTGGCGACACGGCATGCCGTGCGCTCGCCGGCGCTGCTGATCGTGGGCGAGGTCGCCGGGCTGGCCGGGCGCCTCGCCTGGTTCGGTGCGAACGACGCGGCGAACGCTTACCGGATCGCGTCGTAGAGTTCGTGCAACGCCTTCGTTTTCGCCCGAAGCAACGCCATGTCCGCGTCCACCAGGTCGCCCGGCGTCATCTCGTGGCCAAAGAAGCGACGCATCACGTCCTTTGGCGGCGCGTCGAACCCTTCCGCCATTAACGCGCCGTAGCGTCGCTGGAAATCCGCAGGGTCTTTCATCGCCATGTCGAACATCTTCGTCGCCCACAAGCCGGCGTAGAGGTAGTTCACAAGGTAGAGCGGGTCCTCGTACATCAGCCGCTTGCCTATCCACGCATGGGCGAGTTCGGGATCAATGGCGGGCTAGATCTCGAAGCGCTTCGTCACGTCGAGGGTGAGGGCATCCAGGTCGGCCGCCTTGCGCACGGTGCCGTGGATCACGCCGTCGTAGATGGATTCTTCCAGCCGGGCTTCTTCGGCCGAGGTGAAGATCTCGAAGGTCATCTCGTCGAGTTGAGATTGCAGGTAGAACGCCTTGGTCTTCGCATCCGGCGCATGGCGGTACAGGTATTCGTAGAGCAGCATCTCGTTGAGGATCGCGATGCCTTCGTGCATCCAGCTCGGACCGTGGTTATAGAACGGCGATACGCCGTGCTCGTTCATGAGCTGACTGTGTATCGCATGGCCGCCTTCATGGGCGACGACGCTGGCCGAGGCGAGGGCATGCGACCACTCGCTGACGAACAGGCCGGCCGGCACGCCGGGCGCGGCAACGGAGAAGGCGTCGCTTTCCCGGTTGCCGCGCGAGGCGGCCAGGTCGGTGCGCTGGTTCGCCGGATCGAGCAGGGCGGTGAAATGGGTGACGTAGTCCTTGCCAAGGGGCGCGAGCGCCTTGGGGATCGTCACGCGCATGGCGTCGTAGTCGAAGGTGGGTGCCGTGAATCCGGCCATCGGCACGCCCATGTCCCACGTGTGCACATCCGGGACAGCCAGGCGCTTGCCTGCGTCCGCGGCGCGCAGTCGTTGGTAGTCCATGAGCACGTCGGCATGCGCTTGCACCGCGGCCACCGTGGCGTCCACGTCCGCGCGATCGAACTGGCGGGCGAAATACGCGGCTTCCGGCGCGTCGGCAAAGTGCTGGAGGCGCGCCGTGCGGTCGTTCAGCCGCACCACGCCGACGAGGATGCTGGCATAGGTTTCGGCCTGGGCCGCGCTGTCGGCCTGGCGGCGTCGCCACGCGTCGCGTCGCACATCACGGTCGGGGTCGTGAGCGAGGGTCGTCGCGTCCTTGTCCACGTCCAGGTCGCCGTGGGCCGTGTGGATCTTGCCGTAGGCCATGGCACGGCGTGTTTTTTGATAGACGTTCCACAGGGCCGTGCCTCCCTGGTCCGACAGGTCGTCCAGGATCTTCTGCTCCCCCTCGGGTAGTTCATGCGGAAGGCTGCGCGTCGCCTTGTCGAGCATGTAGGCGTACTTGCGCAATGCCGGTTCGCTCGTCGCTGCCTTGTCGAAGCCGTCGTTTCCGACGCCGCGCAGCGTCGTGCGCACCTTGAGGGAGAGGGCGCCCAGTGCCGTCCCGGCCTGGGCGTAGCCATCCGACGCCTCGTGATCGTCGATGTCCATCGCCGATCGAAGGTGCATGTAGGCGTTGTGTCGTTGGCCCCGTGCCATCAGGGCTTCCGCGCGTCGGAGGTAGGCCAGCAAGGTGCTGGGCGTCATGGGCGAGGGCGCCGCGAGCGCGGCGATGTCGGCGTCCAGCGCCTTGCGATCCTGCGCTTCGGCGGCAGGGCTGGCGAAGTACGCCGTCTGGTCGATGCGATAGTCGCGGGCCTCAAGCGCGCTGGCGCCGAGGAGGAGAAGGACGGGGATGAGGTGTCGGGTTCGCATGTCGCCAACCTAGCAAGCCGGCGACGGTGTCGCTTTACGCGGATTAGCGCGGCGTGAGGGCGCTTCGCCAGGCGCTGGGCGTGGTCGCGTGGACCGCCCGGAACGAGCGCGAGAACTGGGCGGCGCCGGCAAAGCCGCAGTCCAGGGCGATATTGATCAGCGGCCGGCGCGTGGTGCGTAGCAGGTGGGCGGCCCGGTCGATGCGCAGGCGACGCACGTAATCGCCAATGGTGCATTGGTGGAACTGCCGGAAGCTGCGCGCCAGGTGCACGGGGTGCCGACCGACCACGGCCGCCAAGGCCTCCAGCGTCACCTCGCGCGAGGGATCGTCGTGCAGGTATTCGCGGGCAAGGCGTAGCCAGCGTGGCTCGTGATGGCTTTCGTCTACCAGCCCTTTTGCGGTGACGGCGAGCATGTCCAGGGCGAGTGATTTGGCGGCCAGCGACGAGAAGGCATCGTCGACGCCGATCTCGGCGATGACGCGACGTCCCAGGGCCAGCAGTTCGCTGGACCGGCGGAGCAGGGGGCGGCCATCGAGGCGTGCGGCGTGGTCGTCCAGCACCGCCGTGAGTTCGGCATCGGGCGCGAAGATGACCTTGCGGGCACCCTCCCGCCCGAAGCGCTGGGCATGGGACGCATGGGCGGGGCAGTAGAGCAGGTCGCCCGGGGCATGCTCGTTGCACATGCCGAGGATGCGCTCCTCGTATCCGCCATCCACGACCAGGCAGAACCAGGCCTCGTCGTGGCGATGGGCCTCCATGGCCGCGCCGGAGGCGTAACGCGAAATGTGCATGTCATGGATGCCGCTCATCGTCCGCCTCCCCTGGCGATGTGACGCACCCCGCACTATGCGCCGGGCAAACCTGCCCGGCATGTTCCGCAAGTCACCCTTCAGGAGACCTGGTTGCCCAGTCTCAGGTTGATGCCCAGCGCCGTGGCGATCAGGCGCATGCCTTCGTTGTCACGCGTGGACGTGATCCAGCCAGCGATGGCGTCGTCGTCTTCCGTTTCGCGTGCCCACAAGGTGTAGCCGTGTTCGTTGAGCTGGTCGTAGGCGCGCGAGAAAATATCGCCGGCTTCGATGTCCTCGTGGAACTCGTCGTCGTCCGGATCACCGTCCCAGTCGATCTGCAGGTTCCAGCGTGCCACGAGCTCGTTGATGGCCTCGACGATGGCGCGCGTGTCGTCGCCGTCCACCTCGAAGCCAGCGCGCCAGTCGGTGACCTGGCCCACGATGCGCATGGGGTCCTCGTCGCCCTGGTCCTCGGCTTCCTCCTGGAAGGCCTTGAACTGCTGCGCGGCGCTTTCTTCGTCGCCGGGATTGATCAGCAGCAGCAATTGCCAGACGTAGGATTCGACAGTTTCGTCGCCGTCCTCGTCGTCGAAATCGCGCTCGCGGTCGTAGTCGTCTTCGTAGTCGCTCATGGGGGAAAGGTCTCGTTGATCGGCGCGAATGATGCCATGGCGCGAGCGGGGCGTCGGTGATCGGAAAGGGGGCGGGTCGGTTGACAAATGTACTGTGCGGTGCAACAAATGGCACTCAGGGCCGTCTCCGGACGGTCGTGCCCACTGCCAATCCACCGCTTTCGCGGTCCACCACCAGGCGATCCACAGTCCCAGTGAACGCAACCAACCTCAGCGCGAACAACTCCCCCATGATCCTCGCGGCCGCGCCGCGATGTCAGGTGGTGCGCGCGTGTTGTTGTCGACTGGGCTGAAGCGACACCTCGTCCCTAGCGCGTAGCGCGCTGTCCATGCCCGCGGCCTGATCGCGGGACACGACCTCTTTCACTCCGGCTTACCTGGCCGGCGATGCGTCGCATGCGCGCATCGTCGCCGGGCGGCTGTCCTTTCCGAACCGGCGTGCCATGACGCGCCGGCACCATGCCTCGCATCCAGGGGATCCACGCCTCATGCTTTCTCTCGTACACCGCCGTCGCAAGCCTTTGTTCCTTGCCGTCACCTTCGTCCTCGGTTCGGCCGCCATGCCGGTCTTCGCCCAGGATGCCGACACCGGCAAGGACGCCACGCCGGCGAAGGCCAGCCAGCTCGACACCGTGATCGTCACGGGCACCCGCAGCACCGAGCGCACCGTGTCCAGTTCGTTGCAGCCGATCGACGTCATCACGCCCCAGCAGCTCCAGCAAAGTGGCGCGACCCAGCTCAGCGCCGCGCTCGCGCGCCTGGTGCCGTCGCTGAACTTCCCCCAGCCCACGACGATCAGCGGCGCCGAAGTGGTGCGTCCGGTGACCTTGCGCGGCCTCAGCCCCGACCAGGTGTTGGTGCTCATCGACGGCAAGCGCCAGCATGCGGGCGCCTTCCTCAACCTGGGCGGCGCCATCGGTCGCGGCTCCAACCCGGTCGATCTCAACGCCATTCCGATCTCCGCCATCGAGCGCATCGAGGTGCTGCGCGACGGTCAGTCGGCCCGGTACGGCTCCGACGCCATCGGCGGCGTCATCAACGTGATCCTGAAGAAGGGCGGGGAGGGCGGCCAGGTGACCGCCAAGTTCGGTGGCTACGACGCGGGCGATGGCCTGCAGCGCCAGCTCTCGGCGGATACCGGTTTCAAGCTGGGCGACAAGGGCTCGATCCACGTCGCGATCGATACCCAGAACAACGACTACACCAACCGCGCCGGCCTCGACCAGACCAAGGGGCCGACGTTCAACCAGCGCGTCTATCGCCTGGGCGATCCGGCGATCAAGTCGAACAAGGTGTCGCTGGTCGGGCAGTACGAGTTCAGCAAGGCGGCCGAGGTGTACTTCGAGGCGCTGTATCGTCGTGACCGCGCGGAAACGGCAAGCCTCTACCGTCATCGCAACGATTCCACCAACGTCATCGCGATCTATCCGAACGGCTACCTGCCGATCAGCGTCCCCGTGGTGAACGACACGACGCTGACCGCCGGCTTGCGTGGGCAGGTGGGCGACGGTTGGCACTACGACCTGTCGGCCAGCCATGGCTCCAATGAATACGACCAGCGCAGCCACGAGATCAATGCCGACTGGTACAAGGCCTACGGCTACACGCCGTTCGCCATCCAGGGGGCCGACTACAAGACGCAGCAGCAGGTCGCCAACCTCGACATCGGCAAGGAGTTCTCGCCGTCCTGGCTGCCGAATCCGGTGAGCGTGTCGTTCGGCGTGGAGTACCTGCGCCAGGCGTACAAGGTGCGTCCGGGTGACGCGGTGTCGCAATACGGCGCCAGCGGCGGCATCAAGGGCGACCTCCAGGGCAACTGGCAGCGCCACGACACCTCCGAGTACATCGACCTGGAGACCAACCTCACGGATCGCTTCTCGGTATCGCTTGCGGGTCGCCACGAGAACTACAGCGACTTCGGTGGCACCACCTCGGGGTCGTTGTCCGGTCGCTTCGACTTCACGCCGCGCTTCGCCGTTCGCGGCAGCGTGGGCACCGGTTTCCGTGCGCCCACGCTGGTCCAGCAGCACTATGCGGATATCTCCTCGCAGTTGCAGGACCTGGGTCACGGCCAGGTGATCGTGCAGTCGGGTACGTTCCCGGTGGACTCCAAGCCTGCCAGCCTGCTTGGTGCCGAGAAGCTGAAACCTGAAAAGTCGCGCAGCGCCACGCTGGGCTTCGTCGCCGAGCCGCTCGCGGGCTGGAACGTCAGCGTTGACGCGTACTGGATCAAGATCAGCAACCGCATCAACCTGTCGTCGAACATCCCGGTCGACACGCCGGCGGTGAACAGCTATCTCGTGGCCAATGGCGTCGACGCCAACTACCAGTCGATTCGCTACTTCACCAACGCGGTGAACACGCGTACGCGTGGCCTTGATTTCGTGAGCCAGTACGGCTTCGACTTCTCCAACGGCGACCGTCTCAACACGACGGTGAGCTGGGCCTACAACGAGAACAAGGTCACCAAGGTCAAGGCCAACCCGGCGATCCTCGACGAGTTGGGCGTGGCTGTGCAGCGCGTGGAACGCCGCGAGCGCCTGGGCCTGCTGGGCGATACCAACCCACGTACCAAGCTCGACCTCGGCTTCGACTACCTGCACGGTCGCTGGGCCGGCCATGCCAACGTGCAGCGTTACGGCAGCTACACGGTGTACAGCAACAGCGGCCCGGCGCTTGACCAGAACTTCGCGCATCGCTGGACGCTGGATCTGTCGGCCGACTACAACCTCGACAACTGGACCTTCAGCGCGGGCGCCGACAACGTGTTCAATGCCAAGCCCGGGCAGGTGAAGTACGCCAATTCGACCAGCGGCAACTTCAAGTACAGCCTGTTCTCGCCGCTCAGCTGGAACGGTCGTTACTACTACGCCAGCGTGACGTACCGGTGGAAGTGATGAAGGTACGTACGTTGCTAGTGTCCCTCCTGCTCGGCGCGACGGGTGGAGCCTTCGCCCAGGAGGTGCCTGCGCAGGCCGAGCGGGAGCATCGTGTCGATGCGTCCATCGGTGCGTCCGATCTCGACGGCTGGCTGAAGCGTCTGACTTCGGCGCCCAACCAGGTCGGTTCGCCGCACAACAAGGAGAACGCCGACTTCATCGCCGACCGTTTCCGCGAGTGGGGCTGGAGCGTGAAGATCGAGCCGGTTCGCGTGCTGGTGGCGTATCCGACGGTGCAGAAGCTGTCGCTGACGGACGGCGACCACTATGCCGCCGACTTCAAGGAACCGGCGATACCCGGCGATGCCGACACGGCGCGCCAGGACGGCGTGCTGCCGGGCATGGAATCGTATAGCCCGGACGGCAACGTCGATGCGCCGTTGATCTACGTCAACGAAGGCCTGCAGAAGGACTATGACGAACTGGCGCGTTATGGCCAGTCGGTGAAGGGCAAGGTGGTGCTGGTGAAATCCAGCGGTGCCGGTCGTTGGGTGAAGCCGCGTTTGGCCCAGGAGCACGGCGCGGTCGGCGTGGTGATCTATTCCGATCCCGAGGCCGACGGCTATGCCAAGGGCGACGTGTATCCGACGGGCGCGTGGCGCACACCGCGCACGGTCCAGCGTGGCACGCTGGGCATCGACAGCGTGCTGGATGAGAAAGGCGCGAAGGCGATCCAGGCGCAGCGTCACACCGCCGACCTGTCGATCCCGGTCGTGACGATCGGTTACGGCGATGCCGAGCATTTCCTGCGTGCCCTGGGCGGTACGGCCGTGCCCAACCGCTGGCAGGGCGGGTTGCCGTTCGCGTATCACATCGGCGGCGATGCGTCGGTGCACCTGGAAGTTCGCTCGCCGTGGGAATGGCGAACGCTTTATAACGTGATCGCCACGCTGCGCGGTTCGGAGCGTCCGGACGAATGGGTGATCCGTGGCGTGCATCACGACGCGTGGGTCTTCGGCGCCTGGGATCCGTTGGCCGGTACCACCGCGATGCTGGCCGAGGCCAAGGCCATCGGCGAATTGGCGAAGGCCGGCCAGCGGCCGAAGCGCACGCTGGTGTTTGCCAGCTGGGACGGCGAAGAGCTGGGTATCCTCGGCTCCAAGGCCTGGACCGATCGCCACGCGGACGAGTTGTCGCGCAAGGCGGTGTTTTATCTCAACAACGATACGACCGGTCGCGGTTTCCTCTCCGCCGGCGGCGATCCGTCGCTGGCCGTCCTGGTCGATGGCGTTGCCAGCGATCTTCGCGATCCGGAAACCGGTGCGACCGTGCAGGCCCGACGCCTCGCCAAGCGTGCCGTGGATGCGGCGGAGAAGGGCAGGGATGCGTCCGGCGAGATCGTGCCGGCGCGCCTTGGCACCGGATCGGACTACCTGGCGTTCGCGCACCGCCTGGGTATTCCTTCGTTGCATGTGCGCTATGGCTACGACCGTGACGGCGACGAGGAAAGCGTGCCGGTCTACCACTCGCTCTACGACACGTACACGCATTACCAGCGCTTCGGCGATCCGGGCCTCGCATATGTTCGGCTGCTCGCCCAGACCAACGCGCGGCTGGTGTTGCGCGTGGCCGACGCGAATGTGCTGCCGTGGCGCTACACGGCGTTCGCCGCCTCGCTGGATCGCGATGTCGAACGGCTCGCGGCCGATGCGGCATCGGCGCACAAGGCGGCGCTTCGTCATAACGCGCTGGTGGAAAGTGATGCGTGGCGACTGGCGGCGGTGGCCTATCGGAAGACGGCGCCTCCCGACCGTGTCGACAATCGTTGGGAGGATGTCGATCTCTCCGCGCTGCGTGATGCCGTGAAGGAACTGCGTTTGGCCGCCGAAGCCTACGATCACGCGGCGGATGCGGCCGGCGCTGATGTGGCGCCCGCCAGGATCGATATCGCCAATCGGGCGATTCGCGACATCGGGCCCGCGTTCCTGCAAGCCTCCGGCCTGCCGCAGCGCCCCTGGTACCGGCATTTGTTGCAGGCACCCGGACGCAAGGAAGGTGAGGACGTGGCGCCGTTGCCCGGTATCGGGGACGCCATCGATGCGAAGGATTGGGCGCAGGCACGCGCCGAGGTGGGTCTCACGGTCGAGGCGACCCGTCGTGCGACCGCCGATCTGCGCAAGGCCACGCAAGCCCTGGCGCATTGAAGGAACACCGGCGCGGGGTCAGGCCTTCAGCAGCACGACCACCGCGCCGGTTCCGCCCTGCATGGGGCGGGCCGAGGCGAACGCGACGACATCGTCGCGTCGCCGCAGCAATTTATCGGTGAGCCCCTTGAGCACCGGGCCGGCCGCGCGCGAGCGCAGGCCCTTGCCGTGGATGATCCGCACGCAACGGATGCCGTCGCGATGGCATTCGGCAAGGAATTCGGTGATGGTGAGCTGGGCGGCAGCCGCGTTCATCTGGTGCAGGTCGACATCCGCCTGGATGCTGAACTGGCCGCGCTTGAGTTGCTTGAGTAGCTTTGGCGGATAGCCGTCGCGCAGGTAGGACAACTCCTCGCCCACCTCCAGGTCGGCCGGATCGTAGTCGAACAGCAGCGAGTCCGCTGCGACGGCGGCCTCGTCGGCATCGCGCATGACCGGCAACGGCGCCGGCCGAGGGCGTTCGGGCACGGCTTCCACCGGATCCATGGGGCGCACGTCGCCAATCGCCTCGCGGAAGAGACGGCTGTCGTCCTCGTGGACCGATGGCGTGCGACGTTTCATGGTTCACAATCCTAGCCGCTCTCGGTGAATCCCGCGCCCCGGTCCGGTAGACTTGGACGGTCGGGCGTCTTCCGTCTTAAGTCGGGGCGCCTTCTCCGTTTTTCGATCTGGATCAGCATGCAGGTTCTGGTAAGCAACGATGACGGCGTGGAAGCCCCGGGCATCCGGGTACTGGCTTCCCGCCTGGCCGAGTTCGGCGCGGTGACGGTGGTCGCCCCCGATCGCGACCGCTCCGGTGCGAGCAACTCCCTCACGCTCGACGCGCCCATTCGCGCGCAACGCCTCGACAACGGTTTCTACCGCGTTGCCGGCACGCCCACCGACTGCGTTCATCTCGCGCTGGCGGGTCTGCTCGAGCACGAGAGCGACATCGTGGTATCCGGCATCAACAATTGCGCCAACCTCGGCGACGACGTCATCTACTCCGGCACGGTCTCGGCCGCGATGGAGGGGCGTTTCCTCGGTCTTCCGGCCATTGCCGTGTCACTGGTCACGAAGGAAGGCACCGGTCGCCACTTCGATACTGCCGCCAGCGCCGTGCTCATGCTGATGCGCCAGCTCATCGCCGATCCGCTGCCGGCGGACACCATCCTGAACGTCAACGTCCCGGACCTGCCGTGGAGCGAGATCCAGGGCTTCGAGGTCACCCGCCTCGGTAAGCGTCATCGTGCCGCGCCGGCGATCCGCACGGAAGATCCGCGCGGTCGCACGATGTGGTGGATCGGGCCGCCGGGCGAGGTCGACGACGACGGTCCGGGTACCGATTTCAACGCAGTGCGTCGCGGCTATGTGTCCGTCACGCCGATCCACACCGATCTCACCCGCTTCCAGGCGCTGGACAAGGTAAGCCACTGGGCCACGGCGCTTTCGTCCTCCATGGGCGAGGAGGCGGCCTGAGGTGGTGAACCTGCACGCCCTGCCACCCTCGGCCCTGCGCGGCGAAGGCATGACTTCGCAACGCGCGCGCGATCGCCTGGTGGCGAAGCTGGTGGAGGAGGGCATCCGCGACGAGCGCGTGCTCGAGGTGATCCGCCAGTTGCCCCGCCACCATTTCATCGACCAGGCGCTGCATTCGCGCGCCTATGAAAACACCGCGCTGCCCATCGGTCACGGACAGACCATCTCCCAGCCGTGGATCGTGGCCCGGATGACCGAGGCGTTGATCGAACACGGGGTACCCGAACGGGTGCTCGAAATCGGCACGGGATCCGGCTACCAGGCCGCCGTGCTCGCCGGGATCGTGCCCACCGTGTACACGGTGGAGCGCATCGAGGAACTGCTTCGCCAGGCGCGTCGTCGGTTCCGGCAGCTGGGCATCGAGAACCTCCGCTCCCGTCACGATGACGGCAAGTTGGGCTGGGAATCCGACGCGCCCTTCGACGCCATCCTCCTCACCGCCGCTGGCGACCGCATCCCGATGAAGCTGCTCGACCAGCTGAAGCCGGGCGGCGTGCTGGTAGCACCCGTCGGCAGCCCGAGCCAGCAGGTGCTGGTGCGCCTGCGCAAGACGGAGCAGGGCGAGGTGCAGCGCGAAGAACTCGGTCCGGTCAGCTTCGTGCCGCTTCTCGGCGGCATCGGCTAATGGACTTTCACTACAGGGGAAACCGCTGAATGCGGCTGTTCGCTTCACTCTACGAGCGTGCCATCGTCTGGGTGCGTCACCGCCATGCGGTCCGTTATCTTGCCGGCCTTTCCTTCGTGGAGGCCTTCATCTTCCCGATCATGCCGGAAGTGATGCTGGCACCGATGATGCTGGCCGAGCCCCGCAAGGCGTTCCGCTACGCCAACTGGAGCCTGCTCTTCTCGCTGATGGGCTCACTGGTCGGCTATGCGCTGGGCCACTTCGCGTTCGAAGCGCTGAAACCGGCGCTCGATTCGATGCACCTGCTCGCACCCATCATGAAGGGCGTGGCAGACCTCCAGGCCAAGATGCAGTCCCACGCGCTGGGGCTTTACGTGGTGCTGTTCATGGCCGCGTTGCAGCCGGTGGTGCCGATGAAGTTCGTCACCTGGGCGTCGGGTATCGTCGGCGTGCCGGTGCTGCCCTTCCTGCTGTGCGTGCTCATCGGCCGGGGCAAACGGGTCTGGTTGCTGGCGCTCCTGGTCCGTCTGTTCGGTGAACGCGCGGAACAGATGCTGCGCAAACACATCGAGTGGATAGGCTGGGCTGTTATCGTGATCCTCGTCCTGCTGGCCCTTTGGTGGTTCCTGTTGCGATGAGTGAACGTGCAAGGAAATCCGCGATGTCCATGACCCGACCGCTGTGCCTGGCCGCCGTCGTCGGCGCCGTCCTCGTGCTGACCGGCTGCGGCATCACCCGCAGTTCGGTCGTCGTGACCCGTTCGCCCGGCAGCTACGAGCCGATTACCCATAGCCGGGTACCCGACAACAACGCGCCGGCACCGGCGCCGGGTGGCAGCTACCACGTGGAGAAGGGCGACACGCTTTACAGCATCGCGTTCCGCAACAAGGTCGATTTCCGCGACCTTGCCAGCTGGAACGGCATCGCATCCCCCTACACCATCTGGCCAGGGCAGGAGCTTCGCCTGTCGGCTCCGGGTGGCGCCAAGCCTGCGGCGTCCGAAGCCCCGCATGCGGCCGCCCCCGTCGTCGCCGCTGCGGTGCCGCCTGCGGCGCACGCCGCCTCCACGCCTCCGGCTGCCGGTCAACCCGGCTTCCAGGGGGTCTCCGAAGCCGAGGCCAAGCCACCCGTCGAGCCCGCACCGGCCACCACGACCAACACGCCGGTCGTTGTCGCAGGTAAGCCGGCCGAATCCGTGGTGCCGCCGCCGCAACCGGTCGCTCCCGCGAACACGCCGCCTCCACCGGTCGAAAACCCCTCCGCTGCCACGCCGATCATCGCCACCGGCGCCACCCGCAACGCGGGCGGCATCACCTGGCGCTGGCCGGCCGATGGCTCGTTGATCAAGAAGTTCTCATCGGGCGACGCGATCCCGGGCATCGAGATCGCCGGCAAGAACGGCGATCCCGTGCGGGCCGCCGCCGATGGCGTGGTGGTGTACAGCGGCAACGGCCTCGTGGGCTACGGCGAGCTGGTCATCATCAAGCACAGCGACAGCTTCCTCTCCGCCTACGGTCATAACCGCAAGCGCCTGGTGAAGGAAGGTGAGAAGGTGAAGGCCGGCCAGGTCGTGGCCGAGATGGGTTCGTCCGGTGCTACGCGTGACGAGCTGCAGTTCCAGATCCGTCGCGACGGCAATCCGGTCGACCCGTTGCAGTACCTGCCGCCGCAGAAATAATCCATGTAGGAGCGCGCTTGCGCGCGATCGCGCGCAAGCGCGCTCCTACAACGATTAGCGGGCTCGACGAGCCTCGAAAGCCTGCAGGTGCGCCCAGGCGACTTCCAGCATCGGCGCCTTCACCCCCGCCTCGTGCGCCCGGCGCAGCATGTCGCCGACGATGTGGTCGCCTTCGATTCGCTGGCCTGATTCCAGGTCGCGGAGCATCGACGCGGTCAGTGGCGAGCCTTCCTGGGTGAGGGTGGTCCATGCACGCGACCGCGCCTGGTCCGGCACGGCATGTCCGGCCGCCCGCGCCACCGCCAGGCATTCCTCATACATGTGCTCGACGAGTCGACGACCGTCGTCGGTGCCGACGATGTCTCCGACCGCTGCCCTGAACAGGCAGGTGGATCCCGCCAGTGCCGTGAGGAAGGTGAACTTGGCCCAGAGGTCGCGGGCGATATCGCTGGAATGACTGTGGTCCACGCCTGCCTTGGCGAAAGCGCTGGCAATCGCCTCGCAGCGGCCGCCATGGGCCTGGCCGTCGCGCTCGCCGAAGGTGACCGAGGCGCCGTTGCCGAAGTGGATCACTTCACCGGCCGGCCCCTTGGCCGCGCTGATCACGCACAGGCCGCCGATGACCCTGTCGGCGCCGAAACGGCGATCCAGCACGGGGTAATGGGCAAGGCCGTTGAGGATGGGCAGCACGGCGGTGTTGTCGCCGACGGCGGGGGTGATCGCGTCGATGGCCGACGACAGGTCATAGGCCTTGCAGGAAAGCAGCACGAGGTCGAACGGACCGGCGCTCGCTACATGCTCCGCCGTCGTATGACGGACGCTTACCGTCGCATCCCCTAGCGGGCTGCGGATGACCAGGCCTTGCTGGTCCAGGGTGGCTGCGCGCTCGGGGCGGACGAGGAAAGTGACGTCCACGTTGGCCTGGGCCAGGCGTCCACCGAAGTATCCGCCGGTCCCGCCGGTGCCTAGGACCAGGATACGCATGATGCGATCAGCTCTTGGGGGGAAGGATGAAGGCGGCCAGCACGCGGCGGCCTTCGCCGGCCAGCAGGCTGTAGGTACGGGCGGCGGCGCCGCTGGTCATGGCCTCGACGCCGATGCCGCGGCGGAGGAAGCCCGCCATCACTTCGGCCGGGGGAAACACCTGGCGCTCACCGGTGCCGACGATGACGATCTCGGGCTTCAGCGCCGCGATGGTCTCGACATCAGTGAGACTCATCTGCTTCGCGTCGGAAACACCCCAGTCCTCGACCACCTGTTCCGGCGTGACCAGCAGGCTGGCGTGGAAGTCGCGATCGACGATCGTGACGGTGTCGGCGCCGACCCGGCGCACGAAGAGGTAATCGCCGGGGCGATCGAGGGTGAGGTCCATGGGACGTTACCGGGGCAGGGCCAGCTTGGGATCCTGGTCGTTACGGCGGAACAGGACGACCACATGGCCGATCTCCTGGACTTTCTCGGCACCGGTGTGGCCGGTGAGGAAGTCGATCTGCTCCTGCCGTTCGTCCTTGTCGCCGCCGGAAAGCTTCACCTTGACCAGTTCGTGGATGTCGAGAGCGGAGGCCAGTTCCTTGGCCACGGCCTCTGTCGCGCCCTTGTTGCCGAGCAGGATGACCGGCCTCAGGTCGTGGGCGAGGCTGCGGAGGTAACGGATCTGGGTAGCGGAGAGCGACATTGCGTTCAGGTTCGATGTGCGGCGGACAGGTTGCAAAGGGTATCATGCAAGGCCCGCTACTCATTAAGAATCCGGTCAAGAGCCCATGGCACGCAGTAAGACCAGCTCCCGTTGGCTGAAAGAGCACTTCGACGATCCCTACGTCAAGAAGGCTCAGGCCGAGGGTGTGCGTTCCCGCGCCGTGTACAAGCTCGAGGAGCTGATCGACCGCGATCGCCTCATCAAGCCGGGCATGACCATCGTCGACCTGGGCGCCGCCCCGGGCGGATGGTCGCAGCTGGCGCGCAAGCGCCTGGGCGATACCGGCAAGGTCATCGCCCTCGACATCCTGCCCATGGTCGGCTTGGCCGGCGTGGACTTCATGCAGGGCGACTTCCGCGAGGAGTCGGTGCTGCACGAGCTCGAGTCCATGCTCGAAGGCCAGAAGGTCGATCTTGTCCTGTCGGACATGGCCCCCAATATGTCAGGTGTGGCACTCGCCGACCAGATCCGAGCAATGGACCTGTGCGACCTCGCCCGGCAGTTCAGCCTGGACTGGCTGAAGCCCGGAGGGTCGTTCCTGGTGAAATTGTTCCAGGGGGCGGGTTTCGACGATTACCTGAAGAACTTGCGCGCCGACTTCAGTCGCGTGACGATGCGTAAACCGAAGGCCTCCCGCGCGCGTTCGCGAGAGGTCTATGCGCTGGCGACGGGCCTCAAGGCCACGTCCCGGCAACCTGGCGAGAACCGCGCATGAACGAGATGGCAAAAAATCTGTTGCTCTGGCTGATCATCGCGGTGGTCCTGCTGACCGTGTTCCAGACCTTCAACCCGCATGGCGGATCGTCGCAGGACATGTCCTACACGGCCTTCGCCCAGCAGGTGGATAACGGCAACGTCGCCAGCGGTACGATCACCTCCACCGCTCCGCCCACCATCACCGGCAAGCTTAAGGACGGCGGCACCTACCGCACCGTCGTGCCGGTGGTCGGCCTGTCCAGCAGCGACCTCGTGAAGCAGATGCGCGACAAGGGCGTCGAGCTTCGCCAGGAGCCTGCCGACAACGGCTTCTCACTGCTGGGCCTGGTCTTCAACTGGCTGCCGATCATCATCTTCGTGGCCGTGCTGATCTGGTTCATGCGCCAAATGCAGGCGGGCTCCGGCGGTCGCGGCGCCATGAGCTTCGGCCGCTCGCGCGCCAAGCTGCAGGGCGAGGACCAGGTCAAGGTCAACTTCTCCGACGTTGCCGGTTGCGACGAGGCCAAGGAAGAGGTCGGCGAGCTGGTCGAGTTCCTCCGCGACCCGGGCAAGTTCCAGAAGCTGGGCGGCAAGATTCCCCGTGGCGTGCTGATGGTGGGCCCGCCCGGTACCGGTAAGACGCTCCTCGCCAAGGCCATCGCCGGCGAGGCCAAGGTGCCGTTCTTCTCGATCTCCGGTTCCGACTTCGTCGAGATGTTCGTCGGCGTCGGCGCCAGCCGCGTGCGCGACATGTTCGAGCAGGCCAAGAAGCACGCCCCCTGCATCATCTTCATCGACGAGATCGACGCCGTCGGCCGCCATCGTGGCGCCGGCATGGGCGGCGGTCACGACGAGCGCGAACAGACCCTCAACCAGCTGCTGGTCGAGATGGACGGTTTCGAAGGCACCGAAGGCATCATCGTTATCGCTGCCACGAACCGTCCCGACGTGCTCGATCCGGCGCTGCTGCGTCCGGGTCGCTTCGACCGCCAGGTCGTCGTGGGCCTGCCGGACGTGAAGGGTCGTGAGCAGATCCTCAAGGTGCACATGCGCAAGGTGCCCACGGCCGCCGACGTGGACGCGATGACCATCGCCCGTGGCACGCCCGGCTTCTCCGGTGCCGACCTCGCCAACCTCGTCAACGAGGCTGCGCTGTTTGCCGCGCGTGAGAACGCCCGTGAAGTGCGCATGAGCCACATGGATCGCGCCCGCGACAAGATCCTGATGGGTGCGGAACGCCGCTCGATGGCGATGAACGACGAGGAAAAGCGTCTCACCGCCTACCACGAGGCCGGTCACGCCATCATCGGTCGCCTCGTTCCCGAGCACGATCCGGTCTACAAGGTCACCATCATTCCGCGCGGTCGCGCCCTCGGCGTCACGATGTACCTGCCCGAAGGCGATCGCTACAGCATGAACAAGGTGGCCATCGAATCGCAGCTGTGCTCGCTCTATGGCGGCCGTGTGGCGGAGGAGATCATCTTCGGCCACGACAAGGTCACCACGGGTGCCTCGAACGACATCGAGCGCGCCACCAAGATGGCCCGCAACATGGCCACCAAGTGGGGCCTGTCCGACGAGCTGGGTCCGGTCACCTACGGCGAGGAGGAAGATGAAGTCTTCATCGGTCGCTCGGTGACGCAGCACAAGAGCGTCTCCAACGAGACGGCACGCAAGATCGACGAAGTGGTGCGCACCATCCTCGACCGCGCTTACGCGCGCAGCAAGGACCTGCTCACCACCAACATTGACAAGCTGCACGTGATGGCCGAGGCGCTGCTGCAGTACGAAACGATCGACGCACGCCAGATCGACGACATCATGGCTGGCCGCGAGCCAGGTCCGCCGGCTGACTGGCAGAAGCCGGGCACCACGCCGCCGCCTCCGCCGCGCGGAGACGCCGGTGCGGCGCCGGACAAGGTCGGCAAGCCGGCTACGCAGGTCTAAGCAGGGAAGGGCGGCCATGGGCCGCCCTTCTTCGTTATGGGGCTGTCCTGGGTCAGGGTCTCCCGACTCCGGGTGGGAGCCGCTTCAGCGGCGATCCTGCGGCAGCAGGCGTCTTCCGGGGCCGTCGATAGGGTACGCAGCGTCAGGCCATCTCCAGCGCCGCAGGAGCGCATTCCTGCCGTCAGGCATCGAAGTGTTCCGAGGGATGCCTCCGGGGGCCTTGCGGGGTCTACGACACCCAAACCCTCCACGCATCCAGATGCTGTCCAGGGGCATGGTGTCGCGGGCAGCGATCCAGGCGATCGTTTTGCCGCATCTCGCGCCAAACACCTTCAAATCAGGCTTTCTGCGACAAGTTGTCATGCGAAAGCTAAGCCGTTCTTCCATAAAGAAACGGCCATCCATTTGACCGCTTCGTTACCGTCGCGCGAAAAAAAGTTTCAAAAAAGTGTTGACGAGCACCCGCGATATCTGAATAATTCCGCTTCTCGACACGGCGACAACGCTTCGCAGCGGTAGTCATCGGGTCAAAGGTTTAAAGTGTGCGCCCGTAGCTCAGTTGGATAGAGTACCAGGCTACGAACTTGGTGGTCGGGAGTTCGAATCTCTCCGGGCGCACCATCTTTAAGCAGGTTGTCGCAGAAATGCGGTAACCACGGTAGTTGAAAGTGTGGTGTGTTCATACGGATTGACGGGCTTGGCTGTGACCCGTAGCATCTGACAGCTTCACCAGGTTATCGGTGTCGCTTTAGGTTTCGGGGTATAGCTCAGTCTGGTAGAGCGCCAGCTTTGGGAGCTGGATGTCGGGGGTTCGAATCCCTCTGCCCCGACCACTGGTGTTCTACGTACAGTGCCTGCGCCTGTAGCTCAACCGGATAGAGCATCGGCCTTCTAAGCCGACGGTTGCAGGTTCGATTCCTGTCGGGCGCGCCAGTTCAGTTTTATGGTGGGCGTAGCTCAGTTGGTTAGAGTACCGGATTGTGATTCCGGATGTCGTGGGTTCGAATCCCATCGTCCACCCCACTTTTAGCGTGTTACAATTTGTGTTTCCGGGCCGTTAGCTCAGCTGGTAGAGCAGTTGACTCTTAATCAATTGGTCCTAGGTTCGAATCCTAGACGGCCCACCAATTCCAAACACCGGTAGCGAAAGCTATCGGTGTTTTTTTATTGCCGTGTTTGATTCTGATTTTTATTAGACGGCAATTAATTCGCACTTCGATTCCGGGGCTGGCCCTCAACATCGCAACGATGTCTTCGCCCGTCGTCATCTCGGGCAGGTGCTTGATTCACTACTCATGCTATCGCCGACTCTCGACATGTTGACGCTCCACCGGATGGCGTTGATGGGCGGAATCGGCACATGTGGGGCGTTTTCTCATCGCATGTGATCTTGCCCCCGTTTCACGGACACCCCTATAAGCGATTAACTATCGCAATAGGAGGTGGACGATGACCAAGAGCAAGGCAGGCAGAAAGGGGCAGGAGTTCAGCCTGGAGTTCAGGCAGCAGGCACTGTTGCGA
>NZ_WNDO01000011.1 GCF_009912395.1 Luteibacter sp.
GCGCGAGCACCGCGCCCTGTTGGAGCAATACGCTTTGATCGCCAGCATGAGTGCCAGAGGCAACTGCTACGACAACGCAGCAATGGAGAGTTGGAACCACAGTCTGAAGGTCGAGGCCATCCATGGTGAACACCTCGCCACACGGGAGCAGGCCAAGGCTCATGTGTTTGACTACATTGAGGTTGACTACAATCGGATCCGGCTGCACTCGACCCTGGGCTACCTCAGCCCAGAGCAGTACGAGCTGGCCAATGTCGCTTAGATAGGTGTCCGTAAATCAGGGGCAAGATCAAACTATGCTGGATGCGAGCGGCCAGAATAGGTGACATCGCACACCAGTGCGCGATCCACTATAGCTGGTAGTCGCTCGGACCTTGCTCAATTCCGTACCTGCCGCCCTCTACCGCCTTTGATCTTCGCTCAAAACCGCATGTCGTAGTCGGCCTGCGCGGCCAGTTCGCGCTTCATGGCCTTGAGCCAGGGCTTCAGTTGCCTGGGGTCATCAAACACACGCAGGTCTTGTTCGAAAACGCGGACGCTGGTGCGCAGCTGGTTGATGTTCGTGTTCAACATGGACTTGACGTTCCTTGGCGACACGGGATACCCCGGCCTCATACCGACTCGTATCGCGTACTCGATCTTGACCTCGGACAGCTCCTGATCGAGGCCGCGCAACTGCTCTTTCAGAATCTTGTTCCAGCGCGTAAGCCTCTCCTCGCTCACGCTCTCCAGCACGGACTGATCGATGTGTTCCAGCTCCAGCTGTAACTCGAGCAAGTCGAGAAGACTCTTGTTGGCGTAAGCCTGGTTGACCCGTTGCATCAACGTGGCCTTGCGCTCCCGCTCAACGGGGTCGGGCTCGCGATCGGGATGGAGCACGCTGGCCAGCTTACGGTAGACCTCCCGGATCGACAGGTGCACCTCCGTCTCCTCGGCGCGTGCTCGCTCCTCGGCTGCGGCACGCTTGGGTGACTGCTTGCGCTTCGCGTGGTGCGCTGCTTTCGCCTCATGGCGGGCGCGCTCGCGCTCCTCTTCCTGATCCAGCTGCTCCTGGAAGTGAAGATGCAAGTCGTCGACAGAAGCGAATTCGATGTCTTCCGGGATATCGACGCCGAGTACATCCTGCATCACGTCGCGCATCGCATGGATCGCGGCCGCTTCTTCCTCGGCACTTGACGCGTTGTAGCGCTGGAAGATTTCCTCGATAGCGGGATCGTCGACGACGGCGAGCAAATCGCTGGCGACAAGGATGATCAGGTCCTCGACCGTCTGTCGCTCAGCATTCGTCAGGCCTTTGGTATCGTGCGCTTGATCCAGGCGATTCACCAGCTGAGACCGCAATGCATTGAAGCTGCCCCGCAGCGGCAGCAGCTCGTCGTTGAACTTGCGTCGGAAGTCGGTACCGAAAGCTTCCCAGTCGGCCAACGTCGCACGGCGCTTCTCGATCTTCTCGATCAACGTGTTGAAAGCCTGCTGGCCCTTCGACGGCGTACGCGCGAGGCCGTGTGTCGTGGTACCCACCGGGCCAAGGATTTTCTTCGTCATGAAACAGATTTTCTGAGCGAATGGGCGATCCTGCCATTCTACGCCGGGGGTACGCAGGTTCTGCGCTTGGGTAGAGATGAAGTCCGGTTGCCCCTGCCACCTACACGCGTATTCCCGGTCACCGTATCGTCAGCGTGACGGTGCGTACAAACGATGCAGGCCATGTCCTTGCGGCACTCGCCGCAGCGCATCTGCCTGCTACCCGGGTCGTCAGATCGAAGGGGCGGACTAGCGTTTTCGTGCCACCTGAACAGGCTGACGGCCTGTGGATCGCGTTCCGGGAACAACCAAACCCCCGACGTCCACGTCGACTGCATCCAAACACCGCCACCGACGCATCCAAGCCTTCGAGACCACCCAACGGAAGGTACCGAGATGCTTGCGTCGCACTTGGCACGTCGTAATGGAAGCCGCTACACACTCCGCGTTGCCGCCCTGGCGGGGGCCCTGGCTGCCCTGCCCTTCACCGTAGGCGCCGCCGCGGTCGTCCGGGACTCGCCCGAAGGAAAGCTGGGCGATCAGCTGGTCCAGCGGATCGATACGGATAGCCCAGCCGCGCTCCGGGCATGGGCGGAGCGTGTCGTCGCGCCCACCATGCCCAAGGACGACCGGGCGGCCTTCGTGAGCGAGCTGATGATCGCCAACCGCGAGAGCGGCGGCCTGGAGGTCGTCGACCGTCGCACCGATCCACGCCAACCCGGCATGCTCCAGTTGGCGGTCAAGGCGCGCCGCGACGGCCGGCAGGGCCTGTTTGTCCTCGGCGTCGATCCGAAGCAGCCCGACAAGCTCGCCCAGGCCACGCTCTTCCCCATGGAGGATCCCGGCCTTTATGCGGCATGGCCGAAGGGGCCGCTATCCCACGAGCGGATCGCCGAGCTCGTACGAGCCGCGATCGACAGGCTCGCCGCCGCAGACGAGTTTTCAGGCTGCGTGACGGTCAAGGCTTCCGGGACCATCCTGGTCAATGAGTGCCGGGGCATGGCCGAGCGGTCCTTCGCCGTGCCCATCGACGATCGCACCCGCTTCCACGTCGGATCGATCGGCAAGATGTTCACGGCCGTCGCGATCGCGCAATTGGTCGAGTCCGGCAAGCTCTCGTGGAAGACAACCCTGGCGCAGGCCTTGCCCGAGTATCCGGATCAGCCACTCGCCCAGCGCATCACGCTCTGGCAACTGCTGCACCACACGGCTGGCCTGGGCGATTTCATGGTGGACGAGTATTTCCAGCACCGCGAACGCTATATCGACCTTGCGGACTACCTGGATCTCATCGCGCACCAGCCCGTCACCAGCGAGCCTGGCAAGCAGTGGAGCTACAGCAACGCCGGTTACGTCCTGCTCGGCCGGATCGTGGAGAAGGCGTCGCACGAAACCTACGACGACTACATCCAGCACCATGTGTTCGCCCCCGCCGGTATGGCATCCAGTGGCTTCGACAGGCTGGACGATGTCGTGCCCAACCTTGCCACTGGCTACTACCGGGAAGGCGTGTTCTCCCGCGACTGGAAGGCCGCATGGATGAAGCTGGGTGCCAAGGGTGGCCCGGCCGGTGGTGGTTACTCGACCAACACCGACCTGATCGCCTTCGCCACGGCGCTGCGCGACGGCACCTTGCTCAAGGCGGCCACCTTGTCGACACTCTTCGACGATGAGGTGCCGGCGGGGCCAGGGGCCTACGCCGCGGGCTTCGGCGACCGGCTGTCCCACGGCGCGCACATCCGTGGCCATACGGGCGGCATCGAGGGGACCACAGCCAATCTGCAGATCGTCTGGGAGACCGGCGCCGTCGTGGCGCTCACCAGCAACGAAGGACCGACGCAGAATTGGATGCTCGCCGAACACATCGCCGACCTGCTTGCCACCGAGGCGCCGGCATCACCGACGCCTTGAACCCATATTCGATTACGACCGGAGCGAACCCATGGATGCCGTCTACCTGATTCCCCTCATCGTATTGGCCGCCCCCGTGCTGGCCATCTTCTTCGTACTGCGCTATCGCCACATGCAGACGCAGGCGCGCTACCGCATGCTGCTGGAGCTGGCCGACAAGGGCTTTACGCTGCCCCACGAGCTGCTTGTTGAACAGCGCATGGAGTACTCGGAACGCCGCCGTGCCCTGGTGCTCATCAGCGGAGGCCTCGGCCTGACGATGATGCTGCTCGCCCTACCCGGCCACCTGGACGATGGCCTGAGCATCCGCAGCCTCTGGGGTCTCGGCCTCCTGCCGTTGATGACCGGACTCGGCTATCTCGCCAGCTGGTGGTTGAACCAGCGTGGTGAGGCGCATGGCTGAGCGCGGCATCGGCGACATGGACAGGGCGCTCATCAGGCGCGTCCTGGCCAGCGACGATCGACGGGCATTCGACCAGCTGGTGCGTCGGTACCAGGGCATGGTGCGCGCCCAGCTCAGGCGATTGACGCATGGCGACGACGCCGCGGCGGACGATCTCGCGCAGGAAACCTTCCTGCTGGCTTGGAAGAAGCTGGATCAGTTTCGCGGCGATGCGCTGTTTTCCACGTGGCTCTATCGCATCGCCTACAGCTGTTTTCTCCAGGCACGACGCCGGTCAAACTGGGGCGATGTCCGCGGCGATGACGAAGCTACGGCCTCCCTATCAGCACCGCCGCAACGGCTTGACCTGCAACTGGATCTTTCCCGTGCCATGCGACTCCTGTCCGATGGCGAGCAGTCGGTGTTGCTGCATTGCTTTCAGCTCGGCCTGAGTCATGAAGAGACGGCCTATGTGTTGGACATGCCACTGGGCACGGTGAAGAGCCACGCCTTACGCGGCAAGCAGAAGCTGAAGTTATGGCTTACCGCATGGCAACATCCTGATCACCACGGAGACACCGCATGACACCCGACAACGACGATGCGATCAACGCACTGCTGCGCGCAGGGTTCGACGGCCCGGTCGCGGACGACGGTTTCACGGACCGACTCATGCAACGCCTGCCGCCACGCCGCCGCCCGGTGCCGTGGCTAGCGGTGGCCGGTGCCGGTATCGGATTGATCGCAGGCTGTCTCAGCCTGTGGCCGAGCCCGGTGCTGCATGCCGGTTGGAGCGACTGGCTACATAACCGCCCCTCGACTACCGCCGTCACGCTGTTGCTGGTCGTGGCCGGCATGTCGCTGCTCGGCCTGGGCTGGGGCCTTGCGGAGTCCGATGACTAGGCATGGGCCGGCGGGAGATCAGCCCATCAAGCGACGTTCCCGCAGCAGCTCGACAATCCGGGCCGCGAGAAAAGCCGGCGATTGCTCCGAGCTGTCCAGACGAAGTTCCGGGCTATCCGGTACTTCATACGGATCGCTGATGCCGGTGAAGTGCTTGAGCGTCCCCGATCGTGCCTGCGCATACAGGCCCTTTGCATCGCGCGCTTCGCAGACATCGAGGGGTGTGCTGACATGCACTTCGATGAAATCGCCGTGCGCCTCCACCAACGCGCGTGCCGCGTCCCGGTCTTCGCCATAGGGAGCGATCGGGGCGCAGATGGCGATACCGCCATGCCGGACGATTTCCGCGGCCACGTAGGCGATGCGGCGGATATTCGCCGAACGGTCGGCCCGTGAAAAGCCGAGACCTACCGACAGGGTTTGCCGCACTTCGTCACCATCGAGCAAGCTGACCTGCCGCCCGGTGGTTTCGAGGATGCTGGCCATGAGCGCCTGTGCGAGGGTCGACTTGCCGGCACCGGACAGCCCCGTGAAGAAAATAGCGCATCCGCGCTTTTCCGGATGCGGGAAACGCTCGCGAAGGATGGCCTCTACGTCCGTATACGTGAACCAGGCCGGGATAGGGTTACCGTCGCGCAGGTGCCTGCGCAGTTCGGTGCCCGAGACGTCGCTCACGGCTTCACCGGGATGCAGTTCGTCGGTGCCGACATAGGCCTGCCGTGATGGCGAATACACCATCGGGGCGAAAGGAAGCACCGTGATACCCAGTTCGTCGGCGTGTGCCTGAACCAAAGTCTGCACGGCTCGTGCGTCATAGAACGGCCGCCCCGCCGCATCTTTTCCCGGACCGGCATGGTCGCGCCCGACGATGAAAAAGTTCGCGCCGAAATTCTTGCGGATGATGGCATGCCATAGCGCTTCGCGCGGGCCCGCCATACGCATGGCCAACGGCAGTACCGACAGTTTCACCGCCTCTGGCGGATAGTGCTGCACCAAGGCGCGATAGCAGCGGACACGCGTATACGTATCGATATCCCCGTCCTTGGTCCGCCCGACGACAGGATGTAGCAGGAGCTTGCCATCCACCGCAGCCATGGCACGGCGCGTCAGCTCGACGTGCGCGCGGTGCAGCGGATTGCGTGTCTGGAAGGCGACGACGCGTTCCCAGCCTTGATCGGCAAGATGGGCGCGCATCTCGCGCGGCGACATCCGCAGATCGACGAAGTCGTGATGAGCCGGCCGTTGCACGCCGTGAACGCGGCCGCCCAGGTACACCGGGCCCCGCCTCTGCAGGTCGGCGACACCGGGATGATGCGCATCCAGCGTGCCGTAGACCTGCAACGCCTCGCGCGCCTTGTCTGGGCGGAAGATATCCGACAGGGTGAGTATCGCGAGCGCCGTGCCCTGCCCGTCGCGAAGCACAACCTTCTGGCCGATCGACAGCGATGCCGCGGCGTCTTCGGAGATATCGAGCGTGATCGGCATGGGCCAGAGCGTGCCATCGGCCAGGCGAAGGCCCTCGACCACGGCATCGTAGTCCGCTTCACCCATGAAGCCATCCAGTGGCGAGAACGCGCCATCGAGCAGCAGTTCCAGATCACACAGGTGTCGATGATCGAGCACGACGCTGGGCAGCGTACCGGAGGCACGCCTCATAGCGAGGGCCTCGGCCTCCGGCAGGTACAGCGCCTTCAGCACCCCACCGTGCGGCTCGACCAGCGTGGTCAAACGATGGTCACCTGGTTGATGTTGTTTTTCGGGTCCGCCCAGAACGCTTCGTTGGCGAACCGCCCGAAGACCTCGCGCGGCAGGACGGGCGCGCGCTCGACGGCCTCGACCTTGGCGCGGACCACATGCAGCCCCGGCATGCCCACGCGGGCATCGAATTCGTCGGCGCGGTATTCGATATGGTCGAAGTCGTGCTCAAACCAGGGCTCGCCCAGGAATCGATACACCGCGCGCAGGGAGGCCTCGGGATTGCGTACCAGGCTCTCGTAGGTCAGCAGCATCAGGTGATCGCGCGCGCAATCGCCGTAGAACGCTTCCTTCGTCGCCTGGTAGGCGAAACCAACCATGCCACGCGGATCGGTCAGGGCCTCGACGCGAGCGTACACCGTCGTATTCGTGTCATAGCGAAACACCTTGCTGACGCTCACCGGCTGTTTGAGCACCAGTCGCTCCATGCTGTCGAGCACCCACGCCAGCTGACGCACACAGGCGATGACCTTCACCTCGGGGAACAGTGCCTTGAGCAGGCCCATGCGGCTGCACCACAGCCGGCTCATGTCGAATACCACCTCGGGCCGGGGATCGGTCGAATAGAAGTTTTCCACCAGGCCGCGCAGCACGGCCACGCGCTGTTCGTCCGTGACATCGAAGGCAAAATCGTTCTTGCTGCTGGCCTCAGCCACCACCACGCCCATGATGTCGGCGACGGGGCTGGTCATGCCGGCGCGGAAACGCGGATTCTGGTTGAGGATGGCGGCGAGCAATGTGGTGCCCGCGCGCGGCAGGCCGGAGATGAAATGGAACCGGCGCTCTGACATGCGGTACTTCCTCTATCGGGGTGCGGGCGCCGTGGATGCACGCAGGCGCATTTGGTAATCGACTTCGACCATGCGCGGCTCTCCCTTGCCAAGCAGGCCCATCAACAATTCTTCTGTCGCCCGCTTGCCCATGTCGCGCACCGGCTGGTGCACGGTGGTGAGCAGGGGCCACACCCGCGTCGCGATCGTGGTGTCATCGAAACCGCAGATGGAGACTTCGTCGGGCACCTGCACGCCAGCTTCGGCGGCGGCCCAGATGGCACCCACGGCCATATCGTCGTCGGCCGCGAAGATCGCGGTGGGCCGTTGCTTCAGCTTGAGCAACTGGCGAGTGGCCTTCACGCCCGATTCGAAAGAGAACTGGCCCTGCACCATGTAGTCGGCGCGCTCCGCCAATCCCGCGCGCTTCATCCCGTCACGGTATCCCGCGAGGCGCCATACGCCGGCGCCATGCTTCGGATCGCCGATGATATGCGCGATGCGACGATGCCCCAGCGCGACGAGGTGATCCACCATTGCCGCGGCGGCCTCGCGCTCCTGCAGGATGATACCGGCGATGCCCTTGGACTTGCGCGGCGCGATGGAGGCGAATGGAAGCTCCGTGGCGCGCAGGTGGGCGAGCAACGCCGGGTGGTCGGTAATGGGTGGCGTGAGGATCAGGCCATCGGGACGATGCCGCCACAGGATGCCTTCGACGCGTTCCATGAAATCGCGCGCCTTGGAGTCCAGCGGCTGCACCATCATGCTGTACTGCTGCGCCTCGCAGGCCTCCTGCACGCCCGCCTGCACTTCCATGACGTAGCTGGGCGACAGGTTGTCGTAGAGCAGCCCGATCATGAACGAGCGATTGGAGGCCAGGCTGCGCGCCGATGCGAGCGGCCGGTAGTTGAGTTCGGCCACGGCGGCCATCACTCGGTCACGCACCTCCGCGCGCACGCCGGGCTCCTGGTTGAGCACGCGCGAAACGGTCTTCTTCGACGTATCGGACGCACGAGCCACATCGTTGATGGTCACGCGCGACATGAAGGCCTCTTCAATGCTTCGTTCCCTGGGTGACTCCCGCGGCCACCTGCTCCACGGGCGTATTCCAACCGGATACCTCGACCACCGTACCGGCCGTGTCCTGCGCCGGGTAGCGCGCCGTGAGCACGACGGATTCGCCGGGCCAGAGCGTGACGTCATTGTCAGTCCACCTCACGGGCAGCGCAAGCTCGCCCTGCGCGCCGCGCCGTATCGTCAGATGCTCCTGCACGGCGGCCGACGGCGACGAGGAAGGCACGGAAAGCGTCACGGTGGTGACCTCCTCGCTCCCCTCGCGCACGGTCGAGGCTCGGACCTCACGGATCGCCTTGGGCAAGGACGCCAGGGCGGTGAAGTCGCCATACTCCGTGACCGGCGTGAGATACCAGTTCGACTTCGCCCAATCGAGCGTGTCCGCTCGCGTGGATAGCCAGTAGACGTTGCGCCTCAGGGGTTTTCCGTCCTTCTCGGCCAGCTCCAGTTCGATGAAGTAGACCGTGGACAATCCCGTAACCGACGGCAAGTCGAGCACCGACTGTGCACGGTTGCCCGGCAGTTCGATGTCCTGCACGTGTTTCTGGAAGCGCACACTGCCGTCGAGGTTGCGGACCTTCACCGAGGCCTGCAATCCATGACGCTCATCCAGCGTGTGGTTCACCACCACGATGGAGCGCGAATCGTACGAGTACTGGACATGCACCGGCTCGTTGGCCTTCTTCGCACCGTAGTACGCACCGGCTGGATTCATGTAGTAGTCGTACAGATGCCAGTGCAGGGACGGCCATGCACTGTTGAGCATCCAGTAGATGACGCCCGTGGCCGGGTTGTCGGCGCCCATGCGAGCGTTGAAGGCCTCGAACTGCGCGCGCACGTTGTCGTAGTTGTCGAGCTGCGCCTTGGCCACGTAGTCGGCCAGGTCATGCGGCGCGCCATAGCGTTTTGCCAGTGCGATATCAAATGGCGTGAGCACGGCGAAGGTCGACCAGTCAGCCGACGCGTGGTATTGCCGGGCCTCCGGATACTTCCACAGGGCTTCCTGTTCCTGCACCGACAACATGCGCTGCAAGTCCTCCAGGCGCGGGATGACCGCACCTGCGCTCACCTCCGAATCGAAGCCGAAGGCCGCACCCAGCTTGTCCGCGTACCAGTACGACGGCGGTATCCAATCGTAGGGGCCCGCCATCTTCATGCCGGACGGACCGGCTTCCGCCGTCGCCTCGGCCACGGCCGCGGAAATGACCGGCAACGTCCAGCCTTCCTCGCGCAGCGTATCCGTATACATCTTCGACAGGGCCGGCGGAGGGGCATGGTCGCTGCCGATGTAGAAGCCGATCACTGACGGATGGTTGCGCAGCAGCCGAGCCTCGCTGGCCATTGAGGCCTTGGCGACGCGCATGTCGGCATCGTTCCACGGCTCGCCACCGGTCTTCGCGGCAGCCTCCCACTTGTCGCAACACTCCCAGCCGGCCAGCACGAGGATGCCGTTGCGATCGGCCAGATCGTAGAACCGGTCGTTCTCCAGCTTGCCCTCGCTGCGAATCGTATTGATGCCGAGGTTCACCACGTAGCTAAACTCGGCGTCCATGCGCGCGGGATCGTCGCGCAGGAACATGTCGGGTGCCCAGCCGCCACCGCGTATCAGCAGGGGCTGACCGTTGATGGTGAACTGGCGATAGCCCTGGCGCGTCAACGTCGATTCAACGCGGCGCACGCCAAAACTCGTCGTCACCCGATCCGACAATGCATTGTCGACCGTCGCGGTCACCGCCATCTGGTAGAGCGGGTGCTCGCCCATGCCGATGGGCCACCACACCTTGGGATGGTCCAGCGTCACGGCCGGCGCCGATCCGGAAGCCAGCGACACCCGTTTCACCTCGCGAGGCGCGAGATGGACCGTCTGTTGCACCGGCTTGTCAGCCGCCGTGCCGGAGACGGTGACGTCATGGGCCACCGTGTCCAGGTTCTTCGCCGTCACGCTCACGGCCAGCGTCACCTGCGTAAGATCCGTTGATAGCGTGGACGCCACATGCGGTGCGCTCAACGCCACGGGCCCCGTCTGCACAATGTCCACCCCGCGCCACGGCCCCATATTGTTGTCCGGCGGCGTGGGATTCCAGTCTACCCAGCCAATGGACAGGCTCATCCGCGGATCGCCGGGATACACCTTCAAGGCCACGGCGTTGGAACCCGCGCGCACCCATCGCGTCACGTCGATATCGTGCTCGGGATAGGCTCCTGAGAGATCTGCGCGATCGGCGACCTTCTGCCCGTTCACCCACGCGTCCGCACCAGAGATGATGCCGTGGGTGCGCAAAAGAATGTGGCGTTTTCCGGCCACCTTCGGCAGCTCGAAGCCCGCCCGGTACCACCATGGCGTCACGAACAGGTTGCCGCTGGCATCGGGCACCTGCACGGCGCGGAGGTTGTCGCTGTGGAACACGTCGGTCTTGAAGACCTCGTTCTCCAGCAACCCGGCCATGACCGTGGCACGACCGGATACCGGATACCACTCCTTGGCCGTGAATCCACTGGCGGAAATCACCGCCCCACCCTGCTGGGCTTTCGCGTCGTCCTGGATCTGCCACTGCCCGATGGGGCTGACGACGCCCATCTCAGCGGCGAGGCGCGTATCGGCATACGTGGTACCTGCCACAGCCGCCGAGCCCGGAACCAGGCTCATCACGATGGCGGCGACAAAGGCCGTGCGTACTGCGTTCGGCATGGCGTCAATGCTCCCTGGCGGCCGTTGGCTGGATCTCGATCGGTGCGAAAGGCCACGCACCGTTCACGCGCGCCCACAAGGCGAAGACGACCAGGCCAGCGACGATCCACGCGCCCGACAACATCAGCGACAGCGCCGAGGCGGACACATAGACATACACCCAGCCCACGAGTGCGATGATGCAAGGCACCGGATAAAGCCACTGCCGGTACGGCCGATGAAGCCCGGGCTCGCGTCGTCGAAGCACGATAAGGGCCGCTACCTGGGCAATGGATTGCACCAGGATGATCGCGGTCAACAGCATGTTGATGACTTCGGTCAGGTCGAAGAAGGTGCCGATGGCCGTGATGGCGCCCATGGTCAGCAGGGCCACATGGGGAAAACCGTCCTTCGCATGGAGCTTACCGAACGTCGAAAGGAACACCTTGTCCCGCGCCGCCTCGAACGGCACCCGCGAACCGCCGAGCAGGCCGGTGAACACCGAGGCCAAGGCCGTGATGATGATCAGGGCCGTCATCACCGCCGCAGCGGCGTGGCCCCAGCTTCGCTCCACCACCAGCGACGCGACGGACTTGGAGGTCGCGATCTCCCGCCATGGCGCCACGCCCAGCACGCTGATGTTGAGAAGGAGATAGACCACCATCATCGCCGTGATCGAGATGATGATGGTGCGTGGCATGGTGCGACCGGGATCGCGCAGTTCGTCGCCAATGTACGCCGTGGTGTTGTAGCCCAAGTAGTCGTAGACGCCGATAATGAGGCCGCCACCGAGACCAACGAAGAAGCGCGGACCGAACGCATCCGGCGGAAAGTCGAAAGCCAGCCCGGCATCGAAATGCGAGAACCCGGCGGCCGCCACGCCGATGATCGAGACGAGCATGATCACCCACAGCGCGATGGTGATGACGCGTACCGATTCGATGCGTCGATACAGCAGCCAGGTCACCAGCGCCGTCGCGGCCACGCCGACGAGATGCGACGTCCACCAGCCCATGCCCGGGAAGAAGAATTGCAGGTACTCCACCATGCCGATGATGCCCGTGGACATCAACAAGGGGATGGCGAGCAGCATCGTCCAGATGAAGAGGAACGGCATGAGCTTGCCGGACCGTTCCTGGAAAGCCCTGCGAAGGTACACATAGGTCCCCCCGGAACCCGGCATCGCCGCGCCCAGCTCCGCCCAGACCAGTCCATCCGCCATCGCCAACAAGGCGCCGACGACCCACCCGACGATGGCCTGCGGACCGCCCATGGTTGCGACCATGAGCGGGATGGTGATGAACGGGCCGATGCCGCACATCTGCGTCATGTTGATGGCGGTGCCCGAGAAGACGCCGATCGATCGGTGAAAACTACGCTCGCTCATGGGTCCCCCTACCACTGGCCACGGATGCCGAACATGAACATGCGTTCGGAGAACGTCGAGTGCCCGGGCTGGTTCGACCACGTCAGGTAGTAACGCTGGTACTCGTTGGTCAGGTTCGTACCGTTGAGGAACACTTCCATCTGCTTGGCGAATTTATAGGAGACGGATGCGTCGATGTACGCCTGCGGAGCCTCGTACAGCTCAAGCCCGGTGATGCCGCCCACGCTGTCGGACACGGCGCGCCGCGAACGATAGTTGTAGGCCACACGCGCCTGAAAGCGGTCGTCCTGGTACCACAGGATGAAGTTTCCGGACTTCGTGGAGTTGTCCTGGAACGGGATCTTCTTGCCGGCCAGGTCACGCTCGCCGGAGTTGCTGGGCGCGTACGTAGCGTTCACTTCCATGCCCGTCTTGGAGAGGATGCCCGGCAGGAAGGTGAATCCCTGGCGATAGTCCAGCTCCGCACCCTTGATGCTGTTGCCCGTGCCCTGCACGGGCTGGGTAATGACGATGCAATGGTTGCGCACCACGCCATCTTCGTCGGGTAACGTACAGTTGGTGACGCTGCCGTTCTTGATGAAGCTGTCCACGTTGATGCGGAACAGCGACAGGCTGACCATGCTGGTGGGATTGATGTAGTACTCCGCCGAAGCCCCGAAGTTGGTGGAACGCCAGGGATTGAGGTTGGGATTGCCGGTGGAGGTGCCGTTGGAGACGCGGAACAAGGGGCCATCGGGCGTTTCGGACAAGGAATAGTTCAGCGTCAGGCCACCCGCCCAGGTACTCAGGTTGAGCGGCATCATGTTCTTGGAATAGGCGAAACGGAACTTCAGGCTGTCGGTCGCGTCCAGGGCGAAGTTCAGCGAAGGCAGGATGTCGCGATACGAACGCCGGGTGATCTCCGTGCCCACGTCCTCCGGCTCGTCGCCATAGGAACCCGGGGCACCGCTCAGGTGTTGCGTCACATCGAGCTTGCTATGGATCAGCCGCACACCCACATTGCCGCTGTAGGTCATGTCGCCAATCGTGCCGTTGAAGTCACCCTGCAGATAACCGGATAGCTCCTTGAGCCGCACGCCCCAGGTCGTACCCGGTTCGCCTACCCGCACAGTATTGGGATACAGCGACTTCCAGAAGGCCTCGGGGTTCTTCATGGCATCGGGGTCGAGTGCCCAGAAATTGATGCCTGAGCCGAGCAGGTTGTTGTAGGCCTTGAAGTTATTGGCGAGCGGCGCGGCCGTATTCGGCATGGAGATAGCCGATTGCGGGCCGGCACGGAAGTACCCCAGGTCGTTGCCGGCCGTACACGATCCGCTGTTAAGCACCACGTCGGCGCCCACATAGCGCACCAGGCAACCGTTCGGATCGCTCGCGCCCATGCCGCCGTACACCGGTGTCTCGAAGGTCCATCCCTTGTTGCTCGCATCGCGGATGCTGTTACGCACGCCGAATTCGAGCTTGAAGCCGTCGTTGAAGTCGAACTTTCCGTCGAAACGCAAGGCGTTGAGGGCCACCTTGCGATCGTAGTTACCCGACGATTCCAGCGTCTTCATCGTCCATGCGGCGGGATTGGAGAATGCCGCCGCGAGTTCGGCCGGCGTGCCGATCTTCAGATAGCGGCCGCGGAAGTCCGCCACGATGGGCACGGTGTTCTGCGGAATACCGGTGGGATTGAACACACGGTTTCCGCCCAGTTCGGCGGGGTACACCATCGTCCCGGGAGGTACCGCGTCATCAGGAACGCCATCCTTGAGCACGTTGGGCCAAAGCGCTCCGTTCGAATCGGAAATGTTGACATCGGTTTCCTGGAGCGACTGCGATGCCGTGTCGTGGATACCACGCAGCGTCGCGGTGAAGGGGCCGCCGTCGTCATAGTCCAGCTGCAGGTTCAGGTTCTTCGCCACGGAGAACTTGCGGATCATCTGCGAGTACGATTCCACGTCGCCCGGCCACTTCTGGTACACCTGGGTCGTGTAGATGTTCGACCCTTCCCAGCCGGGCTGCGGCGTGCCGTACGCGCCGAGCGCTGGGCGGCCGGTATCCTGCGACTGCAACGGCACATAGGTCGCGCCCTGCCAGTTGGTCGAGTTGAACTGGATGCCGACGTTCCGGTCGAACTCGTGCTGCTGCGAGTAGAAGTAGTCGCTGGTCAGGCTGAAGCCGTTGCCGATGTCGAACTGGAAGGACGCATTGCCCGACTTGCGCTTGCGCTGGGTGATGATCTGGTTGATGCCGAAGTCCTGACTTCCAAGGAAAACACCGTTCGACTTGCCGTCGCCGTTCACGTCCACGCTGCCGTCGGCGTTCTGCACGATCTTCGACGGGATGGGCGCGCCGTTCCACGGCGAGAGGAAGCCGTTGTAGCCACCGGAACTCACGGCGTTCTCGCCATTGAGCACCGCGCCGTACTGGTCCAGGCCCTCGGTGGAATTCATGCGCCGGGTATCGGAATAGTCACCCGAGATCAGGAAACCCCACCGCCCTTTGTCGTTATAGGAGATCAAGCCATTGGCCTCGGGCCCCGTATGCTTCGTGGTCGATCCGCGCTCGCCGTTGGCCGAGTAGCTATAGGTGAAACCGGAAGGCAGGTCCCACGGACGGTAGGTATGCAGGTCGATGGCGCCGCTGATGCCCGCATCGGTTTCACTCGCGGTGGCCGATTTCACCACGTCCGCGCCGTGGAACAGCGTCGACGGCAGCATGCTGAAGTCGGGTTGCTGGGAGTCGATCTGGTCGGCGGTGATGAACATCTCGCCGTTGAGCATCGTGCCCACTTGGGGCAGGCCACGAACGTCCACCGAGGTGCCCACGCCCGCATCGCGATTGATCTGCACGCCGGTGATGCGCTGAAGCGAATCGGTGATCGTCGTGTCGGGCAGCGCACCGATGTTCTCGGCCGTAATGCTGTCCTGTATGCGGTCGGCATCGCGTTTTACGTCGATGGCCTTCATCTGCGACGCGCGCACACCGGTGACGGTAACCCCGGACAGGTCCACCGCCTTTTTGGCGCCGTCCTGTCCATCCTTGCCATCGTCCTTCTTCGTCGCGGCTGGCGGCGGATTGGGTGTGTCTTGCGGTACGTCGAAAAGAATCGAAGCACCCGCCCTCGGCGACGCGATGGCCAGTAGTGTCATCGCGATGGCGAACGACAAGGGATGCTTACAAAGTGGTGTGGACATGGGCCGTAACCTCGTGACTGTTGCCTGTCGGGAACGCGTAATGCCCGGACGCGCCCGAAGGAGCACGCCGTCGTGGTGCCGATGCTGGTTTTCCCCAAACCACGGCGCGCCCCCGCGCACCGCGTTTCTTCACTTCGAGAACGACATCTTTCCCAGCGCCCACTGCCCCTGCCGCGGGTCGCCCGTCGCAAACACACACAAGGCATGCACATCGCCTGGAACGGGCGCGGATAGCTTCGCCTCCAGGTGCACTTGCCCGACCGATGGCGTGGCGTGGCCCAGCGGCAAGGTGGCCAGCCGTGGACCGTCGCACGCATTCGCATGGATCTCGATGGCGTCTTTCCCATCGTGGCCGCCACGCACTACGGCGCCGCGCGCTTCGTCGCCATAGCGCCACGGAAGCTTTTCAGCCGTGACGGAGACGTGCGTGGCGCCCGTGACGTTCGCCGTGCGCCACATCCAGCAGGCGTTGCCGATCTCCACGGCGTACACCGGGCTGGGCCCGTGCGTCGGCCTGGCACCCTGTAATCGGGATGGCGGTTCGCCCGAGCAACTATCCAGCGCGGTACCGTCACGGCGCCAAGGCGTCTCGTCGTCGAGCCGTATCGAGCGGGCCGCGGCCAGCACATTGCCATCCGGCGCGAACGTCGCCGCGCGCAAGGTGGTGCCGGCCGGCAGCGCGAGTGGCTGCGCATACGTTGCCGAGGCCGTGGCGGGTTCCGCGCCATCGATGGTGTAACGGATGACGCCGGCATGGACCTGGTTGTCGATCACGACACGAAGCCGGCCATCGGTTGCGTGCGATATCTCGAACGTCGGCGCGAATGCGCTATCCGCCGCGCCGATCCCCAGGGCGCGATACCGCGCCACTTCAGCAGGAAGCCGCGCCAGGAATCCGTTCCAGTCATGGGCCTCGGATGGCGACCAGCCCCGCTCCGCCAGCGCGGCGATGCGCGGGAACGTGGCGTGCTGGGTATGGGCGAACGTCAGCATCTGCTCGGCCCAGAGGCCAGCCTGCACGCCGATGATGTGTTTGGCTTCCTCGGCGCTCGTGCCCGGGGGCACCAGCTGCGAGTCATAGGCCTGGCGAAGCGTCACTTCGGGTGGCGGGCCGGCCCATTCGTCCGGATGACCGGATTGCAGGTGATCGAAATACAGCGTTTCCTGGGGCGTCATGACCACGTCGTGCCCTTGGCGCAAGGCGGCGAGCGCCACGCGCTCGTCGTGATCGCCATGCCAGGACATCACCACCTGCTCGCGAGGCAGCGCGACGCCGGCCGCCACTTCGTCGTCCCAGCCTACCGGCGTACGACCATGGGCCACGAGATACGCGGCGACCTGCTGCATGAACCAGGCTTGCAGCTCGTCCATGTTGGCGAGCTTCAGCGCCTTCATCTGCGCGTTGACCTCGGCCGAGGCGTTCCACTGCTGCTTGTCCGCCTCGTCGCCGCCAATGGATACGTAGCGCGACGGGAACAGCCGCATCACCTCGTCCATCACGTCGTCGACGAACCGCAGCGTCTTTGCGTTCGGATTCAGCAACCAGGGACTGACGCCCCAATCGGTCCACACGGGAGGACGCTTGCCGGTCACGCCAAGCCACGGATAGGCGGCGATGGCGGCCTGCGAGTGCCCGGGAAGATCGATCTCCGGCACGACCTCGACATAGCGCTCGGCCGCATAGCGCACGATGTCTGTGATCTCGGCCGCCGTATAGACCTTGCAATACGGCTTCGATCGCCCGCCCGACACCTCGCTATCGTTACCGACGGCTTCGCGGCACGCCCCTGCCGTGGACAGCTCGGGATACTTCGGGACCGGCAGGCGCCAGCCCTGGTCGTCGGTGATATGCCACACGAGCACGTTCAGCTTGTCGAGCGACATGGCGTCGATCAGGCGCTTGATGTCGGCGGCATCCTGATAGTGCCGGCTGGAGTCGAGCAACAAGGCACGCCAGGCGAAACGGGGATGATCCTGGATCGTCCCGTAGGGCACATGTGCCACGGCGCCACGCGTCCAGCCCGGCGGGGTCAGCAACTGCCATACCGTCACGCTTCCGTAGAAGGCGCCGCGTGTCGTGCGGGCCGTGACGACGATGCCGTGCTGGCCTACGTCGATCGCGTAACCTTCGTCGCCCGTGACATTCGCATCGGGACGTACATCGAACGTCACCGCCGCAGGAGCACCCGCGCTCGTCGTCTTGCGCATCGCCAGCCCGCGCACACTGGCGACACGACGCGTGAAGTTATCCACGACGGTTGCCAGGGCGGCGTCATCCGTTCCGCGCACGGAGATTCCCGCACCGTCGCCGATGTCGAATACGCCGGCATTCGCCGGTTTGGCGACCGCAGGCGCGGGTACCAGGGACCACGACGGCGTAGGTACGGCAGTGGCGAATGCATGGGTCGCCGGTACGGCGATGGCCACTGCCAGGCACGCCAGGACAAGGCGGCGACATGTCGTCGACACGCGCGGGCTCATGCGGCGGCACCCTGCGGCAGGGCTTCACGGTGGCGCAGGTACCAACGCGCAGCGCCTTGTACGCCGTGGTTACCATGCTCGGTGACCCACACCGGTACCTGCGCCAGCAAGGCGCGCACGCTACGCCCATGCAGGAATCGCTCTTCGAACGCGCTGGCCTTGAGCTGGTCGAACAGGGACGACAGGAAGCCACCGGCGAGGAAAATACCGCCCGTCGGGATGTAGGTCATCGCGAGGCTACCGATGAAACTCCCCAGGGCGGCGCAGAACATCTCCACCGCCTCCATCGCATGCCGACTGTCTTGCGTCGAAGCCGCCTGCGTAACGGCCTTCGGCGTCATCAGCACGGGCTCCTCGCCATCGAGCGCGCACAACGCCTGGTAGACAGTCAGCAAACCGGGCCCGGACACGATGGTTTCAACGGCTACGTAACCCCCATCCGGCGCGAGCCACGCCAGCACCTCGCGCTCGCGCAGCGAATGCGGGGCAAAATCCATCTGGCCGGCTTCCGTGGTCAGGACCGTCGCCCCGGCGACGCCGGGCACATGCACCGCCGCACCCAACCCCGTGCCTGGGCCGACCACCAGGGATGGTCCCAGGCCACGGCCCGGAGGACCGCACAGATGCCGGCCGCTCGCGGCCAACGGACCCTCGATGGCATACGCCAAGGCTTCGAAATCATTGAGAAGTGCGACGTCGACCAGGCCCAGCGTGGCGCGCAACGCATCGAGTCGGACAGGCCAGGGAAGGTTGTCGTTCACCACCTCGTCGCCCATCACCTGGCCGGCGCACGCCAGCACACAGCGCGATACCGGCGTATGCACGTCGGTGTCGATGAACGCCTGGAGCAGTGCGGCGAGCGACGGAAACGCGGCACAGGAGAACACCCGATAGGCGAGCGTCTCAATGACGCCCGACCCATCGTCGGCGACGCGCATAAGCGCGACGTGGCCGTTCGTGCCGCCGATATCGCCCGCAAGAAATTGCATGCCCGATGTACCCCCCACCCCTCGTGTGCCCCTGGGTGAATCATGTCATCCGCATGCCCCCGCACCGGATTGGACATCAGGGTGTAACGGGACTGACACCGGTGTCAAGGCATGCCGCAACAGGAGCTTCATCCCGGTGAGCCGGCCTCCTTTTAGCCCCGCCGTGTGAACAGACGCCCCTCCCATCGCCATCGGCCATCCATTAGTCTGCGTCCAAGACGGGCAACATCACTCCTACAAAATGCACGCCTACCGTGCATGCCTACCCGTTTATGTCAGTCGGGCCACGTGAAATCCCATGCCCTTATCCCATCAGCACATCATGGATGCCATATGGATTTGCTTCACATCGTGTCGTCTATTTGCAATTCATCTTCACTGAAAGAAGCGCTCTATAAGTACGCCGTCTCGAAATCCCTTCTAGGGGATTACAAATTCGTATTCGCATCCGATAGCGGCCCATCGCTCGGCTTCACCACGAACAAGTCATTTTCGAGCGGCGCGGCGGTCAGAGGCTTGTTTTCGTCAACGAATGTCGTCGTCATCGACAGCGACACATTCAACGAAATGGCAAGTGGAACGGCTACATTCCATATGGACCAGAGCCTATCGCTGGATACCCAGGCTGTGAGCTACCTGAGACCCCATATGCACGGGAAAAATCATCGACTTCCCTCCGACATGGACGAAGTATTTCGTTTCATATCGAAACCCAATGTGCAAATCGATCCGATGCCCTACGTGTTCGAGAACCTGCGCAACATGGGCGTCGATAATCGCGAGAAACCCATAAGGGAAATCCTTAACTGCTATGAAATACTAAGGACAATCGATGTCGAGCACCTTCAATCTGCAGGACTCGTTCGATCCACACTTTCCGAGATCGAACTGGAAAATTCTACCGACGCCCATTTGAATCGCATGCGAAGTCATCGCGCTGACGCGGTGTTCTATGGCGCCCTGGTTCAGCGCCACCGCTACCTATACGCGATCCTTCTCAAGATGGTTGACATCAAGCTATCTTCACCATCATCGAGCATCGATGAAATGACGATGAAGTTCCTGGAATTTTGTGACAAGGAACTGGCATGTATGTTTGGTCGTGAAGCAGTGCTAGCTCGCGCCTATTTCCTGCGCGGCCAGAACCTTACCTTCTTCGGCAAGATACAGAAGAACAAGTCGGATATCCTTGACGCCCTGGATAACATGGCGTGGGACCTGTATCACGTTCGTCAACTGGAAGAGACGATGACCCTGAATGTCAGCCCGTCGGCCAGATATCTCCTTCCTGCGCTTCTTACATTCGACAAGAGATTCATTGAAGTGATGGATCTTTACCCACTCAAGTCGATCGCATATAGAAAGGATGGCGGTCAGATACTTCCATTCCACGCCACTGACCTGCCTAGCGCTCTGGCATCATCCGATGAACAAAAACAGAGCATCTTCCAACGTTTCTACTCTGATCATGCAAGGGCCTCGCGATCGTCCCGCCTTGAAAAAGCAAGAGATCGATTAGGCGAAACGGTCGAAACATTGAAAGCATCCGTACGCAAGGCGGCGTGCGTGTAGAGAACGACAACCAGCCCCAGAGGTCATCGATTTACGATCAGCAGAAACGGGGATGACGTACGCTTCTGCTGATTGTGGCGAGCACGGCGAGGCCGATGGCGCGGCCTCACTGCCCTGTTTCGGGCGAAAGCATGCCGAGATCGCGCAACCAACGGTCCACCTGTAAAGGCCACTGCGTTGCGATCGTCGATGTCCCGCGCAAGCCGAAGGCATGACCGCCCGTCGCGTACAGATGCATCTCGACCGGCACGCCGGCTTTGGTCAGTGCGAGGTAGTAGCTCACCGAATTGCGCACGTCGTCGACCGGGTCGTTCTGTGCCTGCACGATGAAGGTCGGCGGCGCCTTGGTGCTTATCTTGTTTCTTGGATGCAGCTTCGCGCCATGTTCGTCCTGGTCCCACAGGTGCCCCGGATACATCGCGATCGCGAAATCGGGAACGGGGCTTTCCTTGTCCGCATCGTCCACTGACTTATAGCTCAGACGAGGATGGTTGCTGATATCGGCCACCATGTGGCCGCCCGCAGAAAAGCCGATCACGCCGATACGATGCGGATCGATATGCAAGGCCTTCGCCTGGTGGCGAAGCAGGACGACGGTGCGTTGTGCATCCTGCAACGCCATCGGCGCCGTGGGTTCCTTCGCACAGTTGCAATCGTCGTTCCACCACGGCCCCGAACCCGGCACGCGATACTTCAGCACGACGCACGTCGTGCCTTTCGCCGAGAAGGCGTCACAAATCTCGGTGCCTTCCAGGTCGATGGCGAGTACGCGATAGCCGCCGCCGGGAAATACGACGAGGGTTGCTCCGGTGTTCGCGCCCTTCGGCGGATAGATCGTCATCGTGGGGCGGGTCACATTCACCACGGATACCCATGGCTTGCCCTGCACCGGCTTGTGTTCGTCCACCGTGCCTTCCGGCCCCTTCACCGGTGGCCTGGCGATGGACAGGGCGTCCGGCCATAACGGTACTTGGGTCAACGGCGCCGGGGGTTGCCACGGTGCGTCGGGATGGACCTTGTCGGCGGCGCGCGACGGCAGGCAAGCAAGGGCGAGCCACGCCGCGGCGGCGACGGGAATGAAACGCAAGGACATGACCTGTCTCCCTGGCATGGATGTCGCCACCCATGGCATCACCGAGATGTGGCGATTCCGGGGCGCTTGCCGGGCCATCCGCAGACCAAGGACGCACAGCCCCAGCCCAGCCCCTACAATGCCGGCACCATGCCTGTCTCGTTGCTATCGCTTTCCGCCTTGATGGACCCGCTGCGCGGCTTCGTGGCCGTGGGTCGACGCATGAGCATCACTCGCGCCGCCGAAGATCTCTGCCTGACCCAGTCCGCCATCAGTCGGCAAGTGGCCGCGCTGGAAAGCCGGCTGCGTGTGAAGCTGCTCGTGCGCGGCCATCGCGGCATCTCGCTCACGGCCTAAGGCGAGACACTGTTCCGCACGGCCGACGCCGCCTTGCAGCAATTGCAGGACGCGGTGGAGGCCCTCGGTGACGAGACGCGTCGACGCGCCATCACCCTTACCGCCAGCATCGGTGTGACAGGCCTCTGGTTGCTGCCACGCCTGGGTCGTCTCCAGGCACGCCATCCCGATATCGAACTACGCATCGCCGCGCAGAATCGCCTCGTCGACATCGAGCGCGAGGATGTGGACCTCGCCATCCGCTATTGCTCGCGCAAGGCGGCACCGGAGGGGGCGATCCACCTGTTCGACGAGGCGCTGGCACCCGTCGCCCATCCCTCGCTGGCGTCGGCATCGCTCGCTGACCAGGTGTTGCTCGAATTCGATGACCCCGGCCGCCCCTGGCTGCGCTGGGATGCCTGGCTGAAGCGACATGCTCCCGACGTGACACCACGCGGCATTCTGCGCTTCAACCAATATGACCAGGTCGCGCATTCCGCCATGGCCGGCCAGGGCATCGCACTGGGGCGCACTCCCCTGCTCGACGCGATGCTCGGCGACGGTCGGCTGGTGATGCTGTCCGCGCCCGAGGCCCCGCACGACAACGATCACGGTTACTGGTTACTCAGCACGGATAACGGAGACGCGACACGCGCGGTGGTGGAGTGGCTGGTCGCCGAGGCGAACCCGTCCCGCTGAGGCATGCGCGACGCGCATGCCTCGCATGACGAATCAGCGTTTGAAGCGTGGCGCCGGTGAGGGTCGAATGCGACCGAGGTTTCCACCGGAGTTAGCCATGTACCTTCCCGTATCGGAGCGAACGCCTGGCGTCATCGCCAGCATGAGCTATCTGGTGCAGACCCACGAACGTCCATTCCAGTACGCCTATCCACCACCGGAGGGCGAACCCTGGGAAAGCGATCGCTTCGACGAGCGCGCGACGTTCATCGCCGACGCACGGCGGATCGCCGGCACGGTACACGATCGCGGCTTCGAACTGCGCGACGCGCCCTCCGAGGTACGCGACTTCGAGGACAGGGACGAGGTCGAACGGATGTATTACCCGGAAGTGGCTGCGCTGGCCCTGGCCGCGACGGGCGCCCGGCAAGCCCATGTTTTCGACCATCTTGTCCGCAAGCGTGAAGCGGATCGCCGCGCCTTGTCGTTCGGTCGTGCGTCGCGTGGGCAGGCAGCGGCAGCCAACGGGCGCATCCATAATGACTACACCGAGCAATCCGGGCAGCGGCGGCTCGGCCTCGTGATCGGCGACGCCGAAGCTTGTGCCAATGGCTCGCGCTACGCCATCGTCAATGTCTGGCGCTCCATCCGTGGCCCGGTACGAGACACACCGCTGGCGGTGTGTGATGCGCGCACCATCGATGCCTCCGAACTCGTCGCGGCCGACGTGCTGTATCCGCGACGCAAGGGCGAGATCTATCTTTTACGCCACGGTGAGCGACACCGCTGGTCGTACTTTCCTCAGATGGATCGGCACGAGGCCCTGGTCTTCAAGCAATACGATTCGCAGGTGAGCGGCGTCGCGCGCTACACGCCACACGCGGCCTTCGAGCTTCCGGATGTCCCCGAAGGCACCCCGCTGCGCGAAAGCATCGAGGCGCGCTGTCTCGTCATCTTCGATGAAGGACGACCATGATCGAGTTCTGGTTCGACTTCGGCAGCAACTACAGCTATCTCTCGGTGATGCGCATCGAGGCGCTCGCACGGCGCCATGGCGTCACCGTGACGTGGCGTCCGTTCCTGCTCGGCCCGATCTTCCGCTCGCTGGGATGGGAGTCGTCGCCATTCCTCGCCCAGGCACAGAAGCTACGCTATGTGTGGCGCGACATGGCGAGACGCTGCGATGCGTATGACCTGCCGTGGACCGTGCCCACGACCTTTCCGCGTCGCTCCATCCTGCCCGCCAGGGTCACCTTGCTTGGCGCCGGGGAGCCATGGATCGGCGAGTTTTGTCGCCAGGTCATGCAGATCAACTTCGCTGCGGACCGGGATATCGACGGTGCCGACACCATCGCCCGCGTGCTCGATCGACTGGGCCTGCCAGCGAACGACCTCCTTGAACGCGCGCTTTCCCCGGCGAACAAGGAGGCGCTGCATGCGCAGACCGCCCGTGCCGCATCACTGGGCATCTTCGGCGCACCGACGTTTTTCGTCGGCGACGAGATGTTCTGGGGCGACGACCGGCTGGATGACGCCATGGCCTTCGCAACCCGACCGATATCCTCCTGACATGACATGACGCTAGACTTCCCTTTTTGGAACCAAGGAAGACCATGGCAAGGATCCATCTCGTCGAAGGCCCCGTCGGCGCCGGCAAGTCCACCTATGTCGCCACACTCCAGCAGAAACATGCGGCACCCGCGTTGATCCTCGACGCCTGGTTCGTCCGCCTGTTCAGCCCGGATCGTCCGGCGGAAGGGCTGATGGCCTGGTATGTCGAGCGCAAGGAGCGCTGCTTCACGCAGATATGGACCACGGCGCGCGACATCCTCGGTCGCGGCCATGACGTGGTGCTCGAACTCGGCCTCGTGGAGCGCGCCAACCGCGAACGTTTCTACGCGATGGCGGACGAGGCCGGCTACGACATCAGCGTCTACCTGCTCGACGCCCCGCGCGAGGTGCGCCGTGAACGCGTGCAGCGGCGCAATCGCGAGAAGGGCCCCACCTTCGCCATGGAGGTACCGGACGCCTTCTTCGATCTCGCCAGCGATCACTGGCAACCCATGGACGAGGTGGAGCGCGAGCTGCGCGACGTGATCGTCGTCACCGAGGCCTGACCCTCAGCCCAGGCGCATCGACAGTTCCACATCGTCGGCGAACGGAATGGAAAGGTAACCACCTGCGGGCGAACGCATGCGTGCGAGGTAATCCGGGTTGTACTCGGCGTTGTCGGCGACGATGAGCGCACCCGGACGCAGGTGGCCTTCCACGAGATCCAGCACCTCGCCATACAGTGATTTGGCACCGTCGAGCAGCAGCAGGTCCACCGAAGTCGGCAGGCCCTGTGCCAGGGTGTTCAACGCATCGCCTTCGCGGATCTCGACCAGATCGATCAGACCGGCTTCCGTCAGGTGCTTCCGAGCACGCGCCACCTTCGATGGCTCGAACTCGCAGGTGACGATATGGCTACCGCCGTTGTCGCGCAGCGCGGCGGCGAGGTACAGGGTGGAAATGCCGAACGAGGTACCGAACTCCACGATGCTGCGCGCACGGCAGTGACGCGCCAGCATGTAAAGCAGCAGGCCCGTCTCGCGCGACACCGCGAGCGGCATGTCCTTGAGGTGGCCGTAGAAATCGAGGTAATCGGTCTTGCTGCGCATCATGCGGCCGCGATCCTCGGCGGACAGCCCGGCCAAGGCCAGAGCGCTCATCGGCGACACCGCCGATGCCTCGGCAAACAGACGATCGATCAGGGGCGCCACAGGAGCGCTGGTAAGGGTGGACATGGGGGTGATCTCCGGGGGCAGATGCGTTCTTCTCGACGCTCGAATAGAATGCGATCAGTTCGTCAGGTTTTCTAATCGCATTGCGAGCCGCCCATGCCCGACCGCCGCAACCCAACGATTTCACTAAGGAAAACGCCGAAGCAGGCGCGTTCCGAGGGCCTTGTCGCCATCGTTCTCGAAGCGGCGGCTCAGGTTCTGGCCAAGGAAGGCGCCCAGCGATTCACCACCGCCCGGGTGGCCGAGAAGGCGGGCGTCAGTGTCGGCTCGATCTACCAGTACTTCCCCAACAAGGCCGCGATCCTGTTCCGCCTGCAAAGCGATGAATGGCAGCAGACCTCCGCGATGATCCGCGACATACTGGAGGACGCCTCGCGACCGCCGTCGGTGCGCCTGCGCCGCCTGGTACACGCGTTTATCCGCTCGGAATGCGACGAGGCCGACATGCGCTCCGCGCTCAACGACGCCGTGCCGCTGTATCGCGACGCCCCCGAGTCGCACCAGGTGCGCGCCGAGGGCCAGCGCATTTTCGAGAACTTCCTGCGCGATGCCCTGCCCGGCGTGCCGGACACCGTGTTCGCCCTCTCGGCCAACCTGATCGCCACGACGCTGAAAGCGGTGGGCAAGGAGTTCTCGGATACCCCGCGAACCGACGACGCCATCGCCACCTATGCGGAGGCCGTGGCGGACATGCTCTGCGCCTACCTGGACGACCTGCGCGCACGGCACGCTTGAAACGCGCCCATCCTCCCTGTTACGTTTCGCACGCGGTCCTGACCGGACTGTCGTAAGCGTTCACGTCAACCAACGCGCATCCGTATTGCGAATTCCACGTTCGCGAACTTGCGCCCGAGTTGACGACATGAAAACGCCATCCTTTCTCGCGACACCCTTGTTTGGCCGCGCCATCGCACCCGATCGGCTGAGCCTGTTCCTCTTTTTCCTTGCCAGCCTCGCCGACGGCGCGTTGATGCCGTTCTTCGCCCTGTGGGCGCAGCACGAGGCGAATATCCCCATCGGCTACATCGGCCTGCTGCTCGCCTGCTACGCGGGCGGCGAACTGGTTGCCACGCCCCTGCTCGGCGGCATCGCCGACCGTATAGGCAGGCGCCCCGTGCTGTTGTGCTCCACGCTTGGCGTAGGTCTCGGCTTCGTACTGCTTTCGCATATGCATGGCGTGATCGCCATCGCGGCCTGCCTGCTCGCCATCGGCGTATTCGAATGCGCCCTGCACCCGACCGTGCAGACGGTGATCGGCGATGTGGTGTCGGAAGATCAGCTGCGCATGCGCTTTGCGTCCGCGCGCATCGCCTCGGGTGTCGGCCATGTCGTCGGTCCCGCGCTGGGCGCGGCGCTGGCGTTGCTGTCGTTGAACACCGTGTTCGTCGGCTGCGGCGTCACGCTGTTGCTCGCCGCGCTGCTGGTGTTCTGCCTGATGCCCGAAACACGCCCGGATCATGCGCGTGCGGCGCACGACGACGAGGAAGACGAAGAAGGCCTTTCCGCCTTGTTTCCCGCGTTTCGCGATCGTCGCCTCGCTACGCTATTGCTTTGGTTCCTGGCATTGGAAATCGTGGACGGGTGGTCCGCGGCGGTGATCCCGCTTTACGCGAACGGCGAACATGCCTTGTCGCCATCGGGCGTGGGCCTGTTGTTCACCTACGCGGCGGCGGTCATGGCCGTGTTGCAATGGCCGGTATCGAAGTGGAGTGAGCGTATGTCGTCGTATCCGCTCGTCCTCGGCTCCGGTGTAGCGCTCGCCGGCGCCTTCGCGCTGTTGCTGCTGCCACCGGTACCGCTCACCCTCTATGCGAGCGTCACGTTGTTCGCGCTGGCACAGGTGCTATTCGGCCCGCTGGTGCCGGTGACGGTGAACGCCCTCGCACCACCGAAGGCCCGCGCCTCGTACATGGCGGCCGTCTCGACGGTCAACGACCTGAAGGATTCGGCCGGACCGGCGACGGGTATGTTTCTCTACGGCCTATCCGCGTCGCTGCCCTGGATGCTCGGCGTACCCATCGCCTTGGGTGCCGCGGCGGGACTGGCTACGACCCTCCGCCGGCACGAACGCGGAGCGCAGCCGACATCATGACGACGTGCGATCACTCGCCCACGGACAAGGCATCGCGCAGACGCTTGATCTGCTGATTGAGCGTGCTCAGCTCCTCACCCGTCATGCCGGCGCGCGCGGCGAGCGCGTCGGCAAGACAGCGGGTCTTCGTATGCAGCGCACGGCCGGTGGACGTAAGCCGCACGTTCACCTGGCGCTCGTCGGCGGGGCTGCGCTGGCGTTCGACGAAACCGGCCTGCTCGAGGCGCTTCACCAGCGGCGTGATGGTGCTGGGTTCCAGCGCCAGGCGCGTGCCGATGCCGCCCACGGTGAGGCCGTCGGTCTCCCATAGCGCACTCATCACCAGGTACTGGGGATAGGTCAGGCCGAGGCCGTCGAGCAGCGGCTTGTAGGTGCGGTTGATGGCGATGCCGGCGCCATAGATGGCGAAGCAAAGCTGGTCGTCGAGGGGGAATGGCGCGTTGTTCGACATCGTGTTGCCCGATATATCAATGACTTGATGGCGAAAAGCTTATCACGATAAAAAAGTGCTTGACAAGGAATTGGGGCGTCGGCAATCTATTTCTTATCGCGATAATGTTTATCGCGATTAACTACTCATCGCCCGTCACGCCCACCGGAGATACCGCCATGACCATCCGCAACCGCCTCGCTTCCGCCCTCCTCGCCCTGACCCTGGCCGGCAGCGCCGCCGCGCCCGCCCTCGCCGCGGACACCGCTTCGGCCACCGAAGCCAAACCGACCATCGTGCTCGTCCACGGCGCCTTCGCCGATGGCTCGTCCTGGAACAAGGTGATTCCGCTACTCCAGGCCAAGGGCTACAAGGCCATCGCCGTGCAGAACCCGCTCAGCTCGCTCGAAGACGACGTCACCGCCGCCAAGCGCATCATCGACGCGCAGACTGGCCCCGTCGTGCTGGTCGGCCACTCCTGGGCCGGCACCGTGATCACCCAGGCCGGCGCGGACGACAAGGTCAAGGCGCTGGTCTATGTCGCCGCCTTCGCTCCCGCGCAGGATGAAACCTCGGTCGAGAGCGTGAAGGGCTTCCCGGCCTCCCCGGGCCTGGCCAAAGTGGTGAAGAGCCCGGACGGCTACCTCACCCTGCCCGCCGAGGCGGTCGCCAGCGACTTCGCCCAGGACGTGCCCAAGTCGGAATCCAGCCTTATCGCCGCCACGCAGGGGCCGGTGCGCGCCGCTAACTTCGAGCAGAAGGTCAGCGTCGCCGCATGGAGCAGCAAGCCGTCGTGGTACATCGTGGCGGCCAATGACCGGATGATCGATCCGGGCGCCGAGCGCGCGCTGGCGAAGAAGATCCACGCGAAGACCACCGAACTGAAGACCAGCCACGTGCCGATGGTCTCCAACCCGCAAGCGGTGGCGAACGTGATCCTGGACGCGGCGAAGAGCGTCCGCTGATCCGCGACACGCTGTTGTAGGAGCGCGCTTGCGCGCGATGGGGGTTGCCGCAAGCACCCATCGCGCGCAAGCGCGCTCCTACAGTCAGTAGGGGAGTCAGGATTCTTTGCGTGGCTTTCGCGCTCGCTTCTTTGGCGCGGTCTTGGTGGCTTTCGGGGTGTCTTTCACCGCCGGCGCCGCCGCGGCGCCCATCTGCTCCAGCCACGACAGGTCGTCCACGTAGGACAGGAAGTGGCGAAGGTAGTCCGGCGACAGTTCGCGCATCAGCGCGATCGAGCGATGCACCAGCGCGCTGGAATTCAACGGACCGGCATCGCGTGGGGCGTGCGCCAGCGACTGGCGGAACTGGGTTTCCGAACGCAGTACATCCCAAGTGCGGTGGATATCGTCCAGCGCCGGCAGCTCGGGATACGACGGTGCTGGTGGGCGCATGGCGTCCACCAGCAGGCCCAACGGGCCGCGCGCAGGCTCGGTCGATGCGGCATCGGAGGATGTCTCGTCGACATCCTCGAGCATCGCCAGCTTCGCGGCAATCGCCTTGCGCGCAGCACCCTCATGCAAAGCCGCACGACGGTCCAGCGCCTCGATCAGCGTGAGGCGAATCGTGTTGAACGCATCACGGGCCATGGGCGTTCGACGGCTTCGGCATCGGTGCGATCTCCACGCGACGGTTCTTCGCGCGACCATCGTCATCCGCATTGGAAGCAACCGGCTGTTCGGCACCGAACGCCGCCGCGAACACCGACGAGGCGGGCACGCCTTCGGCGACCAGCGCACGGGTGACGGTCAACGAACGCTGGGCCGAGAGCTCCCAGTCATCCGCATAACGGCGATTGCCTTCATGCACCACCTGGTCGTCGGTGAAGCCGCTGACCATGAGGATCTCGTCACGCGTGCGCAGATAGGCGATAAGCGGACCGGCAAGGCTCTTCAACAACTCACGCCCTTCGGGCTGGAGCTGGTCGGAGTTCAAGGCGAACAGCACGCTGCCGCTGATCCCGATACGGCCATTCACCAGCGTGACGCGCCCGGCAGCGAGCGGGCCGGCCAGCGCCTGTTCCAGCGTCATGCGACGCTGCGCCTCGGCCTGGTGCTGCTTCACCTCCTGGTCGAGTCGGCTCGTCAGCTGCAACTGCACGCCGATCACGCCCACGAGGATCAGCACGAAGGCACCGAGCAACACCGACATCAGGTCGCCGAAGGCGGCCCAGATCGGCGTGCTCGATTCACCCTCGACTTCGATCTCGTCGTTCATGCCGCGTCGTTCCCGGCGACCTCTCGCTGCGATGCGAGACGCTGCATCTCATCGAGGATCTGCTTCTGCGACAGCACGCTGAGATCGACCACTTCGCGCGCCTGTGCGACGTAGTAGGCCAACTGTTCATCGCTGCGCACGGAGGACTGGTCCAGCGTTTCGGCAATCTGCTGCAAGCGTTCCATGAGCTGGTCGTTGGACGCGCCATAGGACTGCACCGCCGCGCCGAACGCCTCGCCCAGGCTCGCCACTTCCGCCGCGCTGCCAGTGACCTGCGCGGCCACCGTCTCCAGCTTGCCGGTTTCGGCTTCGATATGGTCGGTGAAGCGCGTGCCCACACGTTCCAGCAATTCCGCCGAGCTGCCGACCAGCGCGTCGATCGCCGTGCGCTGCTCCACCGAGGCGTGATTCACCGCGTCCAGCAGGGTTTCCAACGTCGCCAGCAGGCGCGTGCGTTCTTCCAGCATGGCGGTGTCGCGGACCATGCTGTCCGACAGCTTCTGGCGTAGCTCGCCGACGACCTCGGCCGCCACCTTCGGCGCCTCGGCGGCCGCTTCCACCAGGCGCGAGATTTCCGCGATGGTGTCGTTCGCGTGCACCTTCGCACTGGCAGTGATGGCGTCGGCCGTACGCTCCAGCGTGTCGCAGATGGCCTGCTGACGCTGCGTCGACTGCTCGCCCACTTGCTCCCACTGCGCGTGCAGCGTGGAGGCCACGGTACCGAACGCTTCCGATGACGACTGCGCGAGGCGTGCCACCTCGGCGATGGTCTGTTCGGTGCGCTCCTGCTGGCCGTCCATGACCGCCTTCGCGCTGCTCTCGAAGCTCTCGCGGATCGACGCGTCGCGTGCCGATGCACGCTCGCTCGCTTCGTCCCACTGCGCGCGCAGCGTCGAGGCGACCGAACCGAAGGCTTCCGACGACGACTGCGCGAGACGCGCGACTTCGGCGATGGTCTGCTCGGTACGCTCCTGCTGGCCTTCCATGATGGCCTTTGCGCTGCTCTCGAAACTCTCGCGGATCGACTCGTCGCGCGCCGCCGCACGTTCGCCGGCTTCTTCTATCTGCGTACGCAGCGTAGACGCCACGGTGGCGACGGCTTCCGACGACGCCTTCGCCGTACGCGCCACTTCCGCGATGGTGTCGTCCGCGCGCGCCTGCGACGTGGTGGCGATCGCATTCGCGGTGCGCTCGAACGCCTCGCACGTATCCTGCTGACGCTTTGCCGCCTGTTCACCCACCTCGCGCCACTGCGTGTGCAGCGTGGAGGCGACCTCGCCCAACGTGTCCTTCCAGGTGGTCAGACGCTGCGCGTCACGCGACTCCAGCACCGACTGCATGTCGGCATGGGAGCGGGTTACCGCATCCACCAGCGACGCGGCCTGTTCGCCCAGCGACGTCGTCGCGCCCGACAGCGCCTGCGCATGGCGCGTGGCCAGCGCATCGTTCGCGGCCTCCTGCTTCGCCAGGGCGTCGGTCCAGGCCTGCGCTGCCGAACCGGCGGCGGCATCCACGCGAGAGGCCACATGCTCGACCAAGCCGGCCGAACGCTGCTCAAAGGTCTCGCTGAACTGCGCGAGCGAGCCGCGCAGATCGGCCACCAGCGTTTCGTTGGCCTGACGCTGCTGCGCAAGCGCCTCGCTCCACACCGACGACATGGCCTTACTGGACGCCTCGAAACCGCTGGACAACCCATCGAGCTGTCGCTGCACGGCCTGCGTGACGGTATCGCGCAAGGCGTTCGATTCGCTGGCCAGGCCCGCCATGGTGGCTTCCACCGCAGGCTGGATCGACGCGCTGGCGGCACGCGCGCTATCGGCGATGCCCTCCTTCAGCGACTGCTCCACCGAGACGGCAAGGCGCGTGTAGATGGCTTCGGCCGTCGTATGGAATGCCTGCTGGCTGGCCAGCTGACGCTCGGTCGCGGCCGCGTTGTGCTGCTCGATCGAGGTCATCATGGCCTGCAGGCGATCGACCAGCGCCGGCATCGCCTCCGCCTGCTCACGCGCCAGACGCAGCGATTCTTCGCGGCGATAGGCCTGCGAGTGCACGCGCAAGGTGGTGGCCACCTTCGTATCCAGCGCCTGCACCACGTCCACGCGCTCGCGACGGCACAGCGCGGAAAGCAGGCCCAGCATCGCCGACGTGGCGACACCCGCGATCGACGTACCGAACGCGAAACCCAGCCCCTTCACCGGCGCCGCCAGCGAACCGCGCATGGCCTGAAGATCCGTGGCGCTTTCCAGCGCCAGGCCGGTACCACGCAGCGTCGCCATCATGCCCAGCAAGGTGCCCAGCATGCCCAGCAATACCAGCAGGCCCACCAGGTACGGCGTGAGCGTCGGCGCCGGCAACGCCACGCGCTCGCCCTCCACGCGCAGGCGGACCGCGTTACGCAGCCCCTGCGGCAGGCCACCCAGCCAGGTATCGAGGCTGGTCGGTGACGACGACAGGTCCGCCACCGAACGGCGCAGCGCCACCGTCGCCTGACGGTAGCGATACAGCTCCAGCGCACCGGCCAGATAGCAGGCCCCCACCAGGGCGGCCACGGCCGCCCCCAGCGGATTGGAGCCCACATAGCCCACGCCGATCCAGCACACCACGGCCAGGCCGGCAAGGAATACGACGGGATAAAGGAGGTTTCTGAACATGATTTCCCGGTTAGCTGGTACGAAGCGCCACGAGCAGGCCTTCGATCGGTTGAAAACGAACATCCAGTTCGGCGAGCAACACGCTCTGCATGTCCTTGCGGAAGACATCGACCCACCCCAACGAGGCATCCGGCGCGGCAGCGCGCAGTCGCTCGAAATGGTCGGCCAGGAGGATCGGCACATTGGCCAGCAGGCTGTGCTCCAGCGGGCTGAGCGACCGCTCCATCACGGCATCCACCTCCGCCAGCCGAGCCATGGCCGCGGAACGGCCAGCCAGCATGTCGCGCAGGTCGCCGCGCAGGCGGCCCGTGGCGGCCTGCATGGCACGCTGCATGGTGAGGTAGCGCTGGCGAAACACGATGTATTCGGGCGGCGCATCCGCCGCCGGCACCTGCCCACCCCGGGCCGGCACGGCCACCGGCTCACGGCCGGTGACGATGGCCTGGGCCAGTTGGGCCCTGACCCGCACGCACTCGTCCTCCTCGGCGGAACCGAAGGCGGGGGCGTCCGGATCGGCCTCAGGCACCCGGCCGTCCAGCGCCGTGGACAGCGCGATGGCCTGATTCCAGGCCAGCCAGCGGCTTAGCCGGTCCGGGAGCGATCCCCCGGGCTGCGGAGCATGAGCCCCGGCGATCCGGGCGAGTAAGCGGATGAACGTCGGCCCGCGGACCGTCGCTCGTTCAGGTACCTGCACTTAGGGTCCCGCTGCGAAAAAACGGGCATTTTACACGCGAATGACAGGGGGGTATCCGGGAAGCTGAACGGGCGGCGGGACTGGCCTGAAGCGCCTTTGCTGACCGGATAGACCGGCTTTTCCCTAACCGGAACGATACCTACGTAAAAGCCGATGCAGCGCCGCGGCATGACTGGCAAACCGAGGCGGTGGGTTCCGGCCTGCGCCGGAACGACGAAGCGCGTCGTCGCACCGGCGAAGGCCGGTGCCCACGGCGATGCATTCGGTTCTTACATCACCTCTCTTGTAGGAGCGCGCTTGCGCGCGATCCCGCGCAGCGGGCCAGGTCATCGTTACCGTCTGATCGCGCCCCACGTCGTTCCAACGAACGCTGGAACCCAGCGCGATGCGATGGGTTGTCGCGAGTGCGCGTTACCTACGTAAAGGCCGGTGCAGCGTCGTCGTGTTGCTGGTGAATCGAGGCGCTGGGTTGTCGCGAGTGCGTTACCTACGTAAAAGCCGATGCAATGCCGTCGTGTTACTGGTAAACCGAGGCGGTGGGTTCCTGCGTACGCAGGAACGACGGTGAGGTAACTTTTGAGAATCCTTCCATAGGCAAGCACGCACGTAATTTGTTACCGTGCATGCGTTGTTTGCGGGTTCGTGTCACGTGTCGGCAAACAACCATCGCTCGTAAGCGGTAAGAAGCGCGGGCCGCAGGTGCTAGTAACACCTCCGACCCGCTAACCACAATCAACTGTTCGGAGTTGCTATGGCTGTGCCAAATAGTAAGGCATTCTCACACCCACCGCCCGACCCACGCGGTCCACGGACGTCCCGGAGCCCCTCCGGACGCGGCTAAACGCCCGGCCTGTCCGCTTTTCTCATGGTATTTCCCTCCGCCGAGCCACCCGGCGCGTAGCGCCGTGGGCGAATGAGAACATCGGATAGTCGGACCTTGTGAGATCGAACCGCCCGAGTCGATGAGGGGCACGGCCGTTGGCGTGCCCCGCTCGGAAGCGGTGGATGAGGATTTGAGAAATGACTGAACCGAAAGACGACAGCGTCCTCGGCGAGGGCAGCTTTGCCCTGAATCTGGACGCCAGCGTTGACATGCTGATGAACGATGCCACGGCGATGCAGGCCTATGCCGAAGCCATGCAGGCGATGTTGACCGAGTACATGATGGAGAACGAGGTGCCGAATCGGCGGTATCTCACGCGGGCGATGTCGGGCGTGAATCTGTTACATCGGATGAGCCTGCAATGCACAAAGCAGGCAAATGTTCGGCGCATGTGGGATGAAGTGCGCGCATTAGGCGGTGCGAAATGACGATCGAATTATGGGAGATCGCGATCGCGCTGATCCTGTTACCGATCAATGCGCTGATCTTCATCGCACGTCGCTACCAGCATTGTTCGTTGGCCATCGGCGCGAAGGTATTCACCGGGATTTCCTTGATCGCCTTCATTGTCGCGGCCTTCGCGTTAGGCAGTTTTGCCGGTCGCTATGATCTGCGTCCTCACCAATACGAATGGCCGGATAACTGGCTGGAATTCTCCGGCGCCTTGCTGATCGGCTCGACGTTGGGGGCGATCTGGATGTGGTTCATCTCGCGGGAACCCGAGTTGTAGGAGCGCGCTTGCGCGCGATCCCGCGTAGCGGGCCAGATTGCCGCTGCCGCGGATCGCGCGCAAGCGCGCTCCTACAGGTGTACGGGGTCGCGAGCACCCATCGCCGATGCGATCGGCTCCCACCCTTCGGTAGGCAGGTAGCGATGACCGGCTACCGAAGGGTGGGAGCCGATCGCATCGGCGATTGTCACAAGGGTGCGTCACCGTCCGGAGAGCCGTCGGGCCGCCGCCGGGGCGCGACTTGAGGAGCCGAGGGCTGGTGGTCGGACAAGACCGCGCAGCGGGGCCGGTCAGGATGACCGGCCTTTTTCGCCGAGGCAGGAGCCGAGTCGAAAAATCCCGGCCACCTGCCCGAGCCCGAAGGGGCGAAGCCATAAAACATGGGCCGCGCAGCGGCCAACCTTTCCCGAGGGACGGCGGAGCCGGCGCGCCCCGGCGGCGGCCCGACGGCTCCACCCGCCACGCCCGAGCGCCGCGAGCGAGGCCGAAGGCGAGCCCAACCTACGAAGCGACTGTACGGCGCAAGCCGTTCAAAACACGGGCTGCAAAGCAGCCAACCTCTTCCAAAGCAACGCGCTCAACGCTCCAGTCGATAGTTCAAGCTAGCCCGCGAGAAATCCGTCGCGTTCTGTGCCTCGAAGTTCCAGCGGTGGCTCAGGATGTAGCGCAAGGTGATGACCTGGCCTGGATCGAACAGGCCCACGCCGTAGCTGAGGTAGAGGCGGGGCGACAGGTACTTGCCTACGGTGAAGGCCGAGGTGCCGCCCAGCGCGTCGTTGTTGCTCACGCCGATATCGTCCACGCCGATTTTCGAGCCCACGCTCTTCGCCAGCAGATCGCCCGCCGCCGAACCCAACGCCTGCGCGGCCGCGCCCACCATGTTGCCTTCGCCACCCTTCACCTGCGACAGCGGCTTGCCCGTCACCAGGTAGGAGAGGGCATCCGACTGCTCCATCACCGGATTCGAGAACACCGTCAGCACCGGACGGCGCGCGGTACCCGACACATACAGGCCAACTTTCTGACCGTCGTCGATCGTCGCGTTCGGATTCAGAGTGCGCGACGCGCGGATGTTCAGGCCCGGGTTGTCGATCGGCGTGGATGCGAACAGCAACTGACCCTGCTCGATGCGCAGATCCTGACCGTACGCCTTGTACGTACCATCGACGCCGATCTGGCCCTGGCCCGTCGTTGCGCGACCCGGACGCTCACGCACATCAAGTAGACCCGTGATGCGACCGTCGATGCCGAAGCCCACCAGGTGCACCTTCTGCCCCAGGTCGACCCGGATATCGGCGGTGATCGGCGATGCCTGCGCAGCGGCCTCCTGCTGCTTCTCATCCACCACGACGACATCGCTCGACGCCTTCGTCGCACCGGCACCCGGCAATTTTTCGACGTTCACATCCGCCATGTCGATGCCCAGTTTGCCGCTGACATTCATGCCCTTGGCATCTTGCACGATCTGGATATCCGGCGAGATCACCGCCTTCGCGGCCGGAATATCCACCGCCGTGAACTTCGAACCCTCGATGCCCAGGCGCATTTGCGCGCCTTCGCCCAGCGCCGCATTGCCCTTTACCGACAGTGTGCCTTCGCCCGAACGGATCGTGCCGTCTACGATGAAATTCTTCGCGTCGGTGGTGTTGACGCTGATCCGACCATCCTTCAGCTTCAGGCCCGCACTCGGTACTTCCGCCGCGAATCCACCCAACACTGCCTGACCGGTGACCGCCGGTGCCGCCACGGTACCGCCCAGGCCGAAGTTGCCATCCAGTCCACCCTTGACCTCGGCGATCTCGGTGGTGAACAGCTCCACGAACGACAGGCTCTTCAGGTGCAACGCGATGTTGCCGCCCAGCGCCTGCTGGGCGCCGGTGATCGACACGTTGCCATCGATGCTGCCGCCATCGTTGATCGCGGCACGCAGCGTCAGTCGCTGGTTGTCTGGCGCCAGCTGCGCGTTGGCGCTGAGGTCGTTGTAGACCAACAACGGCTGGTCCGCGTGATCCGTATACGCCACCGAGCCATGCGTGCTGGTGATGTTAGCCTGGCCCGACAACGCGCCGGCCGCCGTACGACGCACATTACCGTCGCCCTCGAGGATGCCTTCGGCGCGCATCGGCACGTTGGACGCCTCGGCCAGCGACATCAGCAACGCCAGCGGCACGCGACGCAGGCGATAGCTCGCATCGAGATTGCCCGCCTTGTCCTGCTTGCCCGCGACGCACAACAGGGGATCGCCCGCCGTGAGGCAGAGATCGCTCATGCTCGCCGCACCATCCTTCCATGCCAGCTGGCTGGCGTTCTGCAAACGCCAGCGCGGCAGGCCCTGGAAATCGATATCCAGACGAGACAGGCTGCCGTTCCACGCGCCGTCCTTGAGCGAGCCCGACAGCGTCAGGTCGGCGGCGAGGGGGCGGCCCTTCGCATCCACCGTGAGCTGATGGCGCTGCTCGTTACCGTCCGCATTGATCGCGATGCGATCGAACACCCGCCCGCCGGTCACCGCGTTGGTGCCGACCACGTCGAGCTTGCCGCCGGGCTTGCCGATATCCGGCACGTCGGCGTCGATGCTCACCGCGTCGAGCTTCTGTCCTGCGTAGACGATGGCATTGCCGCGCAGGTTCGCCTTCACGGCCAGCGAGGGCCAGCGGCCCTTTACGCCGACATCGCCCTGTACGCGACCGCCCGCATCCGGCAACCAATCGCCCAGCGAGGCAATAGCGAGTTTCAGCGTGGCGTCGTTGGACGTATCCCCCTTCGCGTCGAGACGGATGGTGCTACCGCCGGAAGCAAGGTCCAGTGAGCCGTTCACCACCTCGTTGGGTTTGAGCTCCAGCTTGCCGTTGCCGCGCAGCGGACGTTTGCGCAGGGTGCCGTCGAGCTTGCGCAGGTCAAGCGTACCCAGCGGACCGTCCTTCGCGAGGTGACCCTCGGTGGACAGGTCCAGATCAAGGGCGCCGCCCCATTCGGCGAGCAACTGGCCCGGATCGAAGTGCTGGCCCTTGAGGTCGAGCTTCCACGCCATCTCGGGCTTCAGCGTGACCGTGCCGCTGGCCGCGAGATCGCCGTTGGGCTGCTTGAGATCCAGCGTGTGCAGCGTGATGGCCTCGGGTTTGCCGTCGAGGTTCAGCGTGAACTTGCCGATGTGCCCCGGCGGACCGATATCGACATCGCCATCGGCGTGATACGCCTCGGCGCCGCCCTTAAACGTAAGGCGGCCCGCGCTGGCGAGATCCTGGCCCGCCACGTTGGCGGGCACCAGCACATCCTTCCAGACCAGGGCGAGGTCGGCGGTGAGCGGCTGCGCCGCGATCTCCACCGTGCCCTTCGCGGTAAGCGAGCCCTTGATCTGCGGCGAACCGACCGTGAGTTCGTCGAGGGTGAGACGCTTGTACTCGTGGTCGAACGCGGCCTTCATCGGCGCCAGGCGCACGCGGTAGTCGTTGAGGTCGACGTTGCCCGTGAGGTTCGCGCTGTAACGATCGCCCGAGCCTTCCACCGCCACACCCAGCGATTGCAGCGTGCCCTCGCCGAGCAGCGGCTTGGGATCGAAGCGCGGGGCGTCGATCTTCGCTGTCCAGGCAAAGTCGCCACTCTGCACGAGGTTGGCATCCACCTGCGCGACGAACGGCAGGCGTAGCTTCACGATGGTGTGTGCCTTTGCGCCGTCGCTGTGCGCTTCGAGGTCGCCTGCGTACTCGATATCGCCCACCTTCCACGCGAACGAGGCCTTGCCGTCGCCGCTGTAGCCCTTGCCCACGGCAAGCTTGCCACCGAGGTCGGCCTGGCCGTCGGGCGCGCGCAGGGCGAGCGTCTTCAGTTCGATGCCCTTGCCGGTCCACGAGCCCGCGAGGTCGAGCGAGTTCGATTCGAACAGCGGCTGGCCGCCCTGGGTCACTTTCACATGGCCCACGCGCACCTTGTCGAAGACCAGATCGAGCGGCGGCTTCAGCGAGAACGGTTCGGAGGATTTATCCGGTTCGGGCTGGCTCGGCGGCAGCGCCACGTCGACGCCGTCGACCGACAGGTCGAAGATATGGGCACGCTGGCGGAGCAGGGCGCCGAACGAGAAATCGAGATGGGCGGTGGCGACACGGACATCCATGCCCTTGCCGTCCTGGTAGCGCACGCCCTTGAGGTCGAGCGGCCCGGCCAACCTGCCCTCGGCCTGGTCGACCGAGAGGGCGTTATCGGTGAAGCCCTTGGCGCGCTCCAGCGCGAAGCGCAGGCCGGACGCCGTGCCCACCAGCCACCAGACGCCCAGCGCCACCACGAGGATCAGGACGCCGAGCACCACGCCGATGCGGATCAACCATTTCATGCCGGCGCTCCTCACAGGTCGGGCCCGATGACGACATGCAGATGGATGCCGTGTTCGTTCTTGTCACCGACGGGGACGCCCACGTCGGCGCGGATCATGCCCACCGGGGACAGCCAGCGCACGCCGAGGCCCGCACCCACGCGCGGACTGTAATTGGTGCCGGTGAACGCGTTGCCCGCGTCCACGAAGGCGGCCATGCCCCAGTTCTTCGTGAAGTAGTGTTCCACCTCGGTGCTGCCCACGAGCAGGCCTTCGCCGCCGATCACGCGGTTGAACGCATTACGCGGGCCGATGCTCTCGAAATCGTAGCCGCGCACCGAACGATCGCCACCGGCGAAGAAGCGCAGCTGGGGCGGCAGGTCGCTGAAGTTGTTCGTCCAGATCTTGCCGGCCGAGCCGCGCAGGATCAGGCGGTTGTTGCCCCAGAAGGAGCGGATCCATTTCGCGTCGCCGATCACCTGCGAGAAGCTGGCGTCGGAGAGCAACGTGCCGACGGTGCTGCGCCCCGTGATGGTCAGCGACCAGCCGTTGCGTACGAAGGTGGGGTTGTCACCGCTTTTCCGGCTCAGCGAGATCTCGGGGTAGAGCAGGGTGCTTCGTCCGCGTTCCAGGCCTTCGGCGTTGTCGCCCTCGCCACCGCGCTTGCCCACGGTGAAGGTGCCGGACAGCGCGTTGATGCCGATCGTGCGCTGCCAGCCGTGCCAAAGGCGCGTTTCGTTGGCGACCAGCTGCAAGGTGCGCGATTTGGATGTGACCGTGTTCGCGTCGCGGAAGTTGGCGCCGAAGTTGAAGCTACGCTGGTTCGGGCCGGGCATGGGAATCTGGTACAGCGTGGACAGCGTCTTCAGGCGTTGGGCGGCCACCAGTTCGTTCTTCCACTTGTGGCCGCGGTCGTTGATCCAGCGTTTCTCGATGCCGCCGCGCAGGCCCGGGCCGGTGTCCGTGCCGAAGAACGGGCCGCCGGTGTAGATGGTGCGCTTGGCGGGTGCCAGCTCCACGTCGATGTCGATGTGGCCTTCCTTCGCGTTGTCCGTATCGGGGATGACGTTCACTACCGAGAAATAGTCGGCGCCGTTGAGCGCCTGCTGGAGCTGGAGCAACTGGCCCTGCGAGAAGTAGTCGCCGCTCTTGAAGGGCACGTAGCGCTCGAGGAAGCCTTCGCGGAACTGCGAGTTCTTGAAGACGATCTTGCCGTAGCGATAGCGCTGGCCGGCCTCCCATTTTAGCTGGATGTCCGCGCTGTGTTCCGCGCGATTGACCTCGACGCGGCGGGTGACCAGCTTGGCATCCAGGAAGCCGGTGGCGGTGAGCGCGCCACCGATGGCGTCGCGCGCGGCGTCGTATTCGCCATCGTTGAGGGTCTTGCCCTTGAGGTCGTTCATGGCGCGCACGAAATGACGCACCGAAGGCACCTTGCCGGCATCGTCGTCCAGTTCCACCGACACGTTTTTCACGGTGACGGGAACGCCCGGCACCACGTGCAGCGTCACCTGCCAGTCGTTGCCGACCTGCTTGAGGTCGCCGGTGGCGGTAGCTTCGTAATAACCGTACGGGCGTAACGCGGCCTGCACTTCGTCGGGCGCTTTTTCGTAAAGGCGACGGACCTGCGCGGCGGTAACGTCGCGCTTGGCGTACTGGGTCAGGCTGACGCCGGAAAAAACGGCGCCCTTGAGATTGTCGTCAACGCCGTCGACGTTGAGCACGACGCCCGCATGCGCGAGCGAAGGCAGGAAGAACCACGGCAGAAGCAGCAGTCCATGGCGTCTGGTTAGGCGCATGAGCGTCCCGGTCCGGTCGTGGTCCAAGGCCGTGCACGAGACAGGGCCGCTAACGGGGGCGCGCCCGGCATCCCCTGAAGTGTGTGTCTGGACGTAACTTACCGCGCGGCATGCGGAAGTGTCGATAGAGCGGACGGCGGAAACCTGAACAGGTTGAAGGATTTGAGTGCTGGATGTGAAGACGGCCTCCCGAGGGAGGCCGTCTTTCGCGTCGCTTCGTCGGCGTGTTTCCTCAGCCGGCTTCGTCACCCGAGCGGAAGGCGATCCATGCGCCCACCATCGCCGATACGTAGGGAATGGACTGGGCCGCGAGGATGAATATCCACAACGTGCTCTCGACGTAGCTGGTGCCGTAGTGCGTGGCCATGCCGATGATCGCCAGCAGCAGCGCCACGGCCATCAGCACCTCTTCACGCACGGGGCTGAAAGCGGCGAAGCTGCTGCCACCCATGCGGCGGCTCTTCGCAGTGACGACGAAGGCCGTCTTCTCGCGGGTCAAGCCATGCAGGATACCGCGCGCGATGGCATGCGACAGGCCCATGCTGGCCACGGAGGCCATGAGGGTGTCGTACCAGCTGCATGGGACACGGGCGCGATAGAGCACCACGCCGAAAATCGCCTTGGCGAAGAAGAAGCCGATCACGGGGATCAGGAACAACTGCATCGGCAGGTTGAAGTAATCCGGCGCCGCGATCATGCCGGCCGTCCACAGCAGGCCCATCATCGTGAACACGTAGTGCAGCGCGTCGGCGAACCAGCTGAACCAGCCGGTGAGGAAGTGGAAGCGCTGGCCGGCGCTGAGCGGGCCCTTGCGGGTCATCCAGCTCCAGCGACCCTTGAGGATCTGCATGGCGCCGAAGGCCCAACGGTAGCGCTGGCTCTTGTACGCCTTGAAGTCGGCGGGGGTGAGGCCCTTGCCCATCAGTTCGTCGACGTACACCAGCTCGTAGCCCGCGTGCATCAGGCGCAGGCCCAGCTCGGCGTCTTCGCAGATCGTCCACTCCGACCAGCCGCCGGTGCCTTCCAGCGCCGAGCGACGCACCATGGTCATGGTGCCGTGCTGGATGATCGCGTTGCGTTCGTTGCGATGGTGCATGCCGATGCGGAAGAAGCCGTCGTATTCCCAGGCCGTCATGCGGCGGAAACGGTTCTTCTCGAAATCGCGGTGGGCCTGCGGGCACTGCACGACGGCCACCTTGGCATCGTGGAAGTAGCCGGTAAGCGTGGATAGCCAGTCCTCGCGCACGACGTAGTCGGCATCGATGACCGCGACCACTTCGGCACGCTCGTCCGTGGCGGTGAGGCCGAAGTTGAGCGCGCCGGCCTTGTAGCCGGGCCAGGGTTCCAGATGGAAGAAGCGGAACTTGGGACCGAGCTTGGCGCAGTACTCCTCCACCGGCTTCCAGACGTTCGGATCCTTGGTGTTGTTGTCCAGCACCAGCACCTCGAAATTCTCGTAGTCGAGGGCGGCCAGCGAGTCGAGGGTGATCTGCACCATCTCCGGCGGCTCGTTGTGGCAAGCCAGGTGGATGGATACGAAGGGCTGCCTCTCGACCGGATCAGGTGGCAGCATGCCTGCGTGGCGTATCCAGCTGCGTCGCCAGAGCACTTCGGTGAACTCGAAGCCGTTGATGAGCAGGATGCCGAGGATCGCCACCTGCGCAGGGAACAGCAGGATCAGCATCGCCCAGTCGAACGGGCTCAGGTAGAAATTGAAGGGCAGGGTGGCCGACCAGACGATCAGGCCACAGGCCAGCTGCACCAGGCCCATGAAGAACAGGCGGCCGGTGAGCTTGAAGCGGCGGAAGCGGCTGGCGAACCACACCATGGGCACGAAGGCCAGCAGGGAGGCGGCAATGGCCTTCCACGGCCACTTCACGTCTTCGGTGACCGGGCCGGTGAAGGGGAATTTCAGCTGGCGGTTGGCGTCGAACATGCCCCAGTAAGCGCCGGTACGACCTTCGCCGAGGTTTTCCTTCCAGGGCTGGTCGATGGCTTCGAGCACGTAGTAGTCGTCGATGCCCTTGCGCTTGGCAACGTTGAAGAACTCACGCAGGAAGATCGCCTCGTTCGACACGCTGGGATACGCGTACTTGTAGCGATCGCCGTTCGACGGCCAGCCCACCTCGCCGATGACCACATGCTTGCCGGGAAACGTGCGCACCAGGGTCTGGTAGGTGCCGTCCGAGTTGTTGCTGCCATCGGGGTTGCGCGTGCCGATGGAGTCGGCAACGCCGGCATGCACCTCGATGCCGTTCCAGTAGGGGAACAGGTGGACGGTGATGAAATCGACGTGGTTGGCCAGCTCAGGATTCTGCATCCAGACGTAGGACGGCTCGGCGATGGACACCGGCTGGCGTACGGCGGCGCGCACGCGGTCGAGGTAGCTCATCATCTGTTCCGGCGTGAGGTCGCCACGGAACAGCACCTCGTTGCCGACGATGACGCGGCTGATGGTCTTCGGATAGCGATGCGCCTGGGCGATCAGGGCCTCGATCTCGCGCTCGTTGTTCTCAAGGCGCTTGTCGATCTGGGCGCCGGCCATGACGTCGAGGCCGTCCTTGTCGGCCAGGCGGATCGTCTGCGGGTTCTCCAGCATCGAGTACGTGCGGATGCGCGGCGAGTACTTCTTGACCAGCTGCAGATCCTTGTCGATCTCCGCGTCCGAGGACACGTCGCCCTTCATGGGGTTCTGGTAGCGCTGGTAGGCCGTGAAGGCGAAGCCGGAGATCGGCTGTTTCCAGTCTTCCGGGCCGTTGGGCAGGTTGGCGACGTACCACAGGCCGACATTCAGCGCGGCGACGAGGATCGCGAGGATCAGCGCGGCGAGGATCGGGTGGCTCTTTTCGGTCTTGGTTGCGGCGCTCAAAACAATCCCCGGACCGGTCGGCCCCCGAGTGGATCTCAATGACGAGGTAACCGGGGGAGCTTAACGAACGGTGAGGGATGGCTCAACGTCGGGCTGAACGGACGGTCAGGGATAGCTCAGGCCCCTTGTAGGAGCGCGCCCTGCGCGCGACCGTTTGTCGCGAAAGGTGGGTCGCGCGCAGGGCGCGCTCCTACACAAGAAAGCCGCCGCCCTGGGGCGGCGGCTTTTTCACGGTTACTTAACGCTTACTTGAGCAGCGAGCGGAGCATCCACGCGGTCTTCTCGTGGGCCTTCAGGCGGCCGGTGACCATATCGGCGGTGCCTTCGTCGCCCACCTTGTCGGCGACCTTGATCACTTCGCGAGCGGTCGCGGCGGCGATGTCATGGCCGTCGACCGGCTGGGAGACCATGTCCTTCCAGTCCGGCACGCCGGCTTCTTCCTTGATCTTGGTGAGCTTGCCGAACTCGGCGTAGGAGCCCGGGGCGTACACGTCGAGGATGCGGATACGCTCGGCGACTTCGTCGACGGCGAGCCACAGCTCGTTGTACTGGGTCTCGAACATGGTGTGCAGGCTGTTGAAATGCGGACCGGTCACGTTCCAGTGGAACTTGTGGGTCTTCAGATACAGGGTATAGGTGTCGGCGAGAAGCTTGGACAGCTCCTTGGCGGACGCATCGCGGTCTTTCTTGTCGATGCCGATATCGATCTGCTTGGCCATGTTTCGACTCTCCGTGGGGTTCTGGATAGAAATTTTAACGAGCGGTCCGGTTCACGTGAAATGAAACGTTTCGATCCCATTGATAGACGCACGCTATTATTTGCGTTCCCATGAGCATCTCTACAACCCCCTCCCGCCCCGCATCCCCCCCGCCGCGCCTGAAAGAGCTGCGCGACGCGTTGTCGCAGGTATCGAGCCGTGACTTCGGTCGCCTGCTCGGCCGCTGGCGCGGACTGTCGCGCAAGCCGGATCCGGCGAAGCTCGACGCGCTGGCCGCCGACATCGCCACGTCGATGGGCAGGCGCGCCGCGCGCGCCGCTTCCAAGCCGGCCATCACCGTGGACGCGTCGTTGCCGATCGCCGCCCGCGCCGAGGACATCGTCAAGCTCATCCGCGACCACCAGGTCGTGGTGATCGCCGGCGAGACCGGCTCGGGCAAGACCACCCAGTTGCCGAAGCTGTGCCTTGCCGCCGGTCGCGGCGAAGCCGGCCTGATCGGCTGCACCCAGCCACGCCGCCTGGCCGCCCGCTCGGTGGCGACGCGCGTGGCCGAGGAACTGGGCAGCCCCATCGGCGAGAAGGTGGGCTTCCAGGTCCGCTTCACCGAGAAGGTGTCCGACCATGCGCTGGTGAAGTTCATGACCGACGGCATCCTGCTGGCGGAGACCCAGTCCGATCCTTGGTTGTCGGCCTACGACACGATCATCATCGACGAGGCCCACGAGCGCAGCCTCAACATCGACTTCCTGCTGGGCTACCTCAAGCGGCTGGCCGAGCGGCGCCCCGACCTCAAGATTATCGTCACCTCGGCGACCATCGACACCGAGCGCTTCGCGACCCATTTCGGCGACGCGCCCGTGGTCGCGGTGGAGGGGCGCACCTACCCCGTGGAGGTCCGTTATCGGCCCCCGGGTGAGCGCGGCGACGGCAATCTCGCCCAGCAGATCGCCGACGCGATGGACGAGATCACCCGCGAAGATCCGCGTGGCGACGTGCTGGTGTTCCTGCCCGGCGAACGCGAGATCCGCGACACCCACCTCCTGCTCTCGCGCAAGCAGTACCGCGAGACCGAGGTGCTGGCCCTGTATGCGCGCCTCTCGGCCAACGAGCAGGATCGCGTGTTCAAGCCGGGTCCGAAGCGGCGCATCGTGCTTGCCACCAACGTCGCGGAAACCTCGCTGACGGTGCCGCGCATCCGCTACGTGGTGGACTCGGGCACGGCGCGCGTGAAGCGCTACAGTCAGCGTGGCCAGCTCGAACGCTTGCATATCGAACCGATTTCCCAGGCCGCCGCCAACCAGCGCAAGGGCCGCTGCGGTCGCGTGGGGCCGGGCATCTGCTACCGCCTCTACGACGAGACGGATTTCAGCCTGCGCCCGGAATACACGGATCCGGAGCTGCTGCGCTCATCGCTGGCCAACGTCATCCTGCGCATGCTGGCGCTGGACTTGGGCGAAGTGGACGATTTCCCGTTCCTGGAAGCGCCGGACCCGCGCGTGGTGGCCGATGGCTACCGTCGCCTGGCGGAGATCGGCGCCATCGACGACGATCGTCGCCTCACCGAGATCGGCCGCACTGTCGCGCGCTTGCCCATCGACGTGCAGCTGGCGCGCATGCTGGTGGAGGCCCGTCGCCTGGGCAGCCTGGCCGACCTTCTGACCATCGTCGCCTTCCTCAGCATTCAGGATCCGCGCGAGCGGCCGCCGGAGGCCCGGGGGCAGGCCGATGCGGCGCATGCCCAGTTCGCGGACCCCAAGTCGGACTTCGTCGGTGTGGTGAACCTGTGGAAGGCCTACCTGGCCTCCGCTGAGGAACTCACCTCCTCGAAGCTGCGCGACTGGTGCTCGCGCAACTTCCTCAGCTTCATGCGCATGCGCGAGTGGCGCGAGCTGCATCGCCAGCTGGTGCTGGTGACGCGCGACCTCGGTTGGGACAAGGTTGAGCAACCTCCTGTAGGAGCGCGTCTTGCGCGCGACCCGTCGGAGCAAGGCCCGGCACGTCGAGGGAAAGACCGCCGCCCTGCCACGAGCGCCGTCGAGGTCCCTGTCGCGCGCAAGGCGCGCTCCTACAGTGATACGGCGCCGCTGGAAGGTGACGCCTTGTTCGAGGCGATGCATCGCAGCCTGCTTGCCGGCCTGCCCACGCAGGTGGGCCACAAGGACGAGAAGGGCGTATTCCGTGGCACTCGCGAGCGCCGTTTCCAGGTGTTCCCCGGCTCCGCGCTGTCCAAGGCGCCGCCGGCCTGGATCTTCGCCGCGCAGATCCTCGATATCGGCGGCAAGGTGTGGGCGATGATGTGCGCCCGCGTCGATCCGGCGTGGGTCGAGTCGCAGGGCGCGCATCTGGTGCGTTCGACGGCGCGCGATCCGCACTGGTCGCGCAAGCGCGGCACCGTGGTCGCCTACGAGCAGGTCACGCTGTTCGGCCTGGTGCTGGTCGAGCGCCGCCCGGTGACCTTCCATCGCCAGGACCCGGCGCTGGCCCACGCTATCTTCGTCCGCGAGGGCCTGGTGCGCGGTGACCTCGATAGCCGTGCCGATTTCGTGCGCGCCAACGCGCGCGTGCTGGAACAGGCCCACGACATCGAGGCCAAGCAGCGTCGTGCCGGCCTGTTGCGTTCCGACGAGGCCCTGGCCGCCTTCTTCGACGGCAAGCTGCCGGAAAGCGTCGCCGACACGCGCGCGCTCGACGCCTGGTACCGCAAGGCGGCGCCGGGCGAACAGGCCGCATTACGCTGGACGCTGGCGGATGTGATGGACAGCGGTGCGGGCCTCGACCCGAAGGCCTTCCCGGCGTCGCTGGACATCGGCCAGCATCGCTATCGCCTGGAATACCGCTTCGTGCCGGGCGATCCGGCCGATGGCGTCACCATCCAAGTGCCGCTGGCCTTCCTCAATGCCTTGCCTGCCGCGCGCTGCGAATGGCTGGTCGGTGGACTGCTGGTGGACAAGGTGGCGGAACTGATCCGCGCCTTGCCCAAGGCGCTGCGCCGCAACTTCGTACCCGCGCCCGACTTTGCCAAGGCCTTCTCCGAGGCCGAGACGCCCCGCGACGAGCCGCTGGTGAAGGCGCTGGCTACCTTCCTCAAGCGCACCACGGGCGTGGACATCGACGCCTCCGCGTTCGCCGATGCGGAGGCTCCGGCGCACCTGCTGATGCGCTATCGCGTGCACGACGAGAACGGTCGCACGGTGGCCGAAGGGCGCGACCTGGCGGCGATCCGCGCGCAATGGGAAGGCCGTGCGCGCGAGGCGTTCTCGCGCAAGACCGATATCGAGCTTACCCGCGAGGACATCGTGGCGTGGGACTTTGAGGCGATCCCGCGTGAAGTGCGTTCCGAGGGTGGCCTGAAGGCCTATCCCGCGCTGGTCGATCTTGGCGAAGCCGTGGCGCTGCGCGTGTTCGAGCGTGCCGACGAAGCGGCCGAGGCGCATGTCGGTGGCGTGGAACGCCTATTGCGCCAGGCCCTCGCGCCGGAGTTCAAGCGTGCAAGGCGACAGTTGCCCATCGGCAATCCGTTGTCGCTGAAATATGCGCCGCTCGGTAGCGTCGACGGCTTGCGCGAGGACCTGGTGGAAGGCGGGTTCGCCGACCTGCTCGCCACCCACAAGCTCGACGTGCGTACGCAAGGCGAATTCGATGCCTTGCGCACGGAACTGGGCCGCGAACTGTTCGGCGCCGCGATGGAGCGGCAGAAGCTCGCCGAACCCATCATCGAGGCCCAGGCCGAGCTGAAGCCCTGGATGGAGCCGCCGTTGATGGGCTTCGCCAAGGCCAGCTACGACGACCTGCGCGAGCAGTTGGTGGCGTTGATGCAGCCAGGCTTCCTGCGCGAATTGCCGACGGCGCGGCTGGCGCATTTCGCTCGTTACCTCAAGGCGATGCGTTTGCGTGGCGAACGCTTGCGCCAGGACCCGCAGCGCGATCAGTCGCGTATGCTGCAGGTGCTGCCGTACTGGCGGGCGCTGCTCAACGGCGGCGGTACCGCCTGGGACGCGCATGCGTGGAGCGAACTGCGCTGGCTGTTGGAAGAATGGCGTGTCTCGCTGTTCGCGCAGGATTTGAAGACCGCCGAGCCCGTATCGGCCAAGCGGTTGGCGCGCGCATTGGAATCGGCCGAGGCGGCGACACGATGAAGACGGCGAAAGAGGCGACGACCAGCGACGCGAAGACGCCGCTCACCGAAGCGGCACGCGAGGCATGCGCGGTGCTGCCGGTGGCCGCGCGCGCCGAAGGCGAAACCGTCATCGAACTGCTGCGCCTGCTCGGGTGCGACGACGAAACCTGTGCCTCGGCGCTGTGGTTCTTGCTGATGCGTGGCATGCCCGGTGCCGCCGACGAAGCGATGGCCAGCTGGGCACCGACCCTGCGCCGTCTGGTGGACGGGCAGGGCGAGGCCGAGAAGGTCTGGGCGTTGCACGCGCAGCGTGGCAAGGCGAGCGGGGCCGAGGGCCTGCGCCGCCTGCTGCTGGCGATCATCCGCGACCTGCGCGTGGTGTTCGTACTGCTCGCCCGCCAACTGGCGGCGATGCGCACGGCGATGTCCCTGCCGGACCACGAGCGCCGCGAACTGGCCCAGCTCACCTCGGATATCCATGCACCGCTGGCGAACCGCCTCGGTATCTGGCAGCTCAAGTGGGAGCTGGAAGACCTCGCGTTCCGCTACCTGGAGCCGGATACCTACCGCCGCATCGCGCGCCTGCTCGACGAGCGTCGCACGGATCGCGAGCGCTTCATCGCCGACAGCCTCGCGCAGCTGCGCGACGTGCTCGAAGAATCGGGCATCCGCGCCGACCTGGCGGGTCGTCCCAAGCACATCTTCTCCATCTGGAAGAAGATGAAGAAGAAGGGGTTGGAGTTTTCCGACCTCTACGACATCCGCGCGGTACGCATCCTCGTGGATAACGTGGCCGACTGCTACGCCGCGCTGGGCCTGGTGCATAGTCTGTGGCCGCACCTGCCGGGCGAGTTCGACGACTACGTGGCCCGACCCAAGGGCAACGGCTATCGCTCGCTGCATACCGCCGTATTGGGCCCGGAAGGCAAGACGCTGGAAGTGCAGATCCGTACGCACGAGATGCACCGCGCCAACGAACTGGGCGTGGCCGCGCACTGGCGCTACAAGGAAGGCGGCGGTGCCGACGCGGAGTTCGAGGCGAAGATCGCCTGGATGCGCAAGCTGCTGGAACCGCGTGGCGAAGGTGAGGACGACACCGACCTCGCCGCCGGTTTCGCCACCGAGCTGATGGAAGACCGCGTGTACGTGCTTTCGCCCAAGGGCGAGGTCATCGACATGCCACGCGGCGCCACCGTGCTCGACTTCGCGTACCACATCCATACCGAGGTCGGTCATCGCTGCCGGGGCGCCAAGCTCAACGGCCGCATCGTGCCGCTGACCACCTCGCCGCGCAGCGGCGACCGCGTGGAAATCCTCACGACCAAGGTCTCCGAGCCGAGTCGCGACTGGCTGTCGTCGCATCACGGTTACCTCAACACCACGCGAGCGAAGGAGAAGGTCCGCTCGTGGTTCCGTCGCACGGCGCACGATGCCAACGTGGCGGCGGGCAAGCTGGCGCTGGAAAAGGAACTGCGCCGCCTCGCGGTGGACGATGTGGACCTGGCGAAGCTCGCCACCACGTTCCGCCTGAAGACGGTGGAAGAACTGTTCATCACCGTCGCGCTGGGCGAGGTCAGTCTCGGCCAGGTGGCGCGCGCGTTACAGGAGCCGGTGACGCCGGAGGTCACGCAGTCGGCCTCGCCGGTCGCCTCACGTGGCGCGCAGCACGATCGCGGTGCGCTATCGATCGAGGGCGTGGGCAACCTGCTGACGACCCTGGCGCGGTGCTGCCAGCCGCTGCCGGGCGATCCGGTGCGCGGTTTCATCACCCGCGGGCGCGGCGTGTCGGTGCATCGGGCCGATTGCGCATCGCTGTCCCGCCTGGCCCGCAAGGATCCCGATCGCGTGATCGAGGTGAGCTGGGGCAGGGTGGAGGTGCAGAACTACGAAGTGGACATCGAGCTGCGTGGTTACGACCGCAAGGGCCTGCAGAAGGATGTTGCCACCACCATCAGCAACGTCGGCCCGCATATCGTGGCGTCGTCGAGCCGCGTGCACGTGCGCACGGGCGAGGTGGAAATGCGCTTCACGCTACGGGTGAAGGACTACGAGCAGCTGTCGATGTTGCTGGGCCGCTTGACGGCCTTGCCGAACGTGACGGATGCCCGGAGGGTCGGGGGGCGATAGGCCCCCCACCCGCCGTGTTTCATCACCGTGATCGCGCGCAAGCGCGCTCCTACAGGCGGTTCTGATAACGCCACACCGCTGTTGTAGGAGCGCGCTTGCGCGCGACCCTAGGGCCTCAGCCCCCCATGGCCAGCCGACCACCCAGGTCCAGAATCGGCTGCGCGATGAGGATGCGAGCCAGGAACAACCCCAACAGCACCACCGTCGGCGAGAAATCCAGCCCGCCGAGGGTCATCCGGCCACGCAGCGGGCGCACCAGCGGTTCGGCCAGGCTCGACAGCAGGCGGGCCACCGGGTGGTAGCGGTCGGACGAGAACATGCTGAGCAGCGACCAGGCGAAGACGATCACGATCCAGGTCAGCAGGAAGAAGTCGAGCAGTTCGGCGAAGCCCATCACCAGGATACCGACCGGTGCGAGCGGGATGCCGCCCAGGGCCAGCACCAGCAGCACCTTCAGGCATTCCAGCAGCAGGGCGATCAGCAGCGCGGCGGTATTGATTCGGCGGAAGTTCGGCAGCGCCTTGCGCAGCGGCCGCAGCACCGGGTTGGTGAAGCGGTAGAGGAACTGGCATAGCGGATTGTTGAAATCCGCGCGACAGGCCTCCGCGAGGATGCGCAGCACGAACAGGGTGACGAGGGCGCCGAAGGCGAACTGCAGGATCAGGGCGCCGGCGTTGGTCAGGTAATTCACTTGATCGATTCCATAGCTTCGGAAAGTTCGACGCCACGGCGGCGCGCCGCATCGACGGCGCGCCCCACGATGGCGGGGAAATGGTCGGCCTGGAAACTCTCCAGGGCGGCCTGGGTGGTGCCGTTGGGCGAGGTGACCCGCTTGCGAAGGGTGGCGGCGGTCTCGCCGCTTTCAACCAGCATGCGGCCGGCGCCGAGCGCCGTCTGCGTCGCCAGGGCGCGGGCGGTCTCGCGCGACATCCCCTGGGCGAAGGCGGCGTTCTCCAGCGCCTCGACCATCAGGAAAAAATAGGCCGGGCCCGAGCCCGAGAGGGCCGTGACGATGTCCAGCTGGTCCTCGTCCGGCACCCAGACGCTGAGACCGGCGGCGTCGAGCACATGCTGCGCCTCGGCGCGCTGCGGGGCGCTGACCCGGGCGTTGGCATAGAGGCCGGTGGCGCCAGCGCCGAACATGGCGGGCGTATTCGGCATGCAGCGCACCACGGGCAGGGCGGCGTCGAACCAGCGCTCTATCTGGGCGATGCGGATGCCCGCGGCGATGGAGATCACCACCGGGCGGTATTTCTGCACGGCGGGACGCAGGAGGCGGCAGACCTCGGCCAGCATCTGGGGCTTCACCGCCAGCACCAGGATGGCGGCACCCTCGGCGGCATCGAGGTTGTCGGTATAGGTGGCCACCCCGTACTCGCGGGATAGCTCCTGCAGGGCCTCGGCGCGAGGCTCGGCGACGGCGATGCCGCCGGGCTGGGCGCCATGGCGGATCATGCCCGCGATGAGGGCCTGGGCCATATTGCCGCCGCCGATAAAGGCGATCCGATTCATGGGTGGTGTGCTCCGTTCGCGACGCTTTTCACATTGGGCAAAGCATATATGCCCCGCGCCTTGCCGCCGACCCCCGGGCATGCTTACCTATGCCCCTTCCAGATAGGGGACACTGATGGACATCGCCGAACTCCTTGCCTTCTCCGTGAAGAACAAGGCCTCCGACCTGCACCTTTCCGCCGGTCTCCCGCCGATGATCCGCGTGGACGGCGATGTGCGCCGTATCAATATCCCGGCGCTGGAGCACAAACAGGTCCATTCGCTGATCTACGACATCATGTCGGACAAGCAGCGCCGCGACTATGAGGAATTCCTCGAGGTCGATTTCTCCTTCGAAATCCCCGGCCTGGCGCGCTTTCGCGTCAACGCCTTCAACCACAACCGTGGCGCGGGCGCGGTGTTCCGTACCATTCCCTCGGAGGTGCTGACCCTGGAGGACCTGGGCGCGCCGCGGATCTTCCGCGAGCTGATCGAGCAGCCCCAGGGCCTGATCCTGGTCACCGGCCCCACCGGTTCGGGTAAGTCGACCACCCTGGCGGCCATGGTCGACCACATCAACAAGACCGAATACGGCCACATCCTCACCGTCGAGGACCCGATCGAATTCGTGCACAGTTCGCAGAAGTGCCTGGTCAACCAGCGCGAGGTGCACCGCGACACCCACGGCTTCAACGAGGCGCTGCGTTCCGCGCTGCGCGAAGATCCGGACTACATCCTGGTCGGCGAGCTTCGCGACCTGGAAACGATTCGCCTGGCGCTCACCGCCGCCGAGACGGGCCATCTCGTGTTCGGCACCCTGCATACCTCGTCGGCCGCCAAGACCATCGACCGTATCATCGACGTGTTCCCGGCAGGCGAGAAGCCGATGGTGCGTTCCATGCTGTCCGAGTCGCTACGCGCGGTGATTTCGCAGTCGCTGCTGAAAAAGGTGGGCGGCGGCCGCCTCGCGGCGCACGAGATCATGGTGGGCATCCCCGCCATCCGTAACCTTATCCGCGAAGACAAGGTGGCGCAGATGTACTCCGCCATCCAGACCGGCCAGCAGTACGGCATGCAGACGCTGGACCAGAACCTGCTCGACCTGGTGAAGCGCGGCCTGATCACGCGCCAGGAAGGCGCCATGTATGCCAAGAACAAGGAAGGGTTCCGCTGATGAGCGACTTCGACTTCACTTCCTTCCTCAAGCTGATGGTGCACAAACAGGCCTCGGACCTGTTCATCACCGCTGGCGTGGCGCCTTCCATGAAGGTGCAGGGGCGCATCGTGCCCATCACGCAGAGCCCGCTCTCCGCGCAGCAGTCGCGCGACATGGTGCTCAATGTGATGACGCCCGCCCAGCGCGAGGAATTCGAAAAGACCCACGAGTGCCAGTTCGCGATCAGCGCCTCGGGTATCGGTCGCTTCCGCGTGTCGTGCTTCTACCAGCGCAACTGCGTGGGCATGGTGCTGCGCCGGATCGAGTCGAAGATCCCCACCGTGGACGAGCTGAGCTTGCCCGCGGTCGTGAAGCAACTGGCGATGACCAAGCGCGGCATCATCATCTTCGTCGGCGGTACGGGTACGGGTAAGTCCACCTCGCTCGCGGCGATGATCGGCTACCGCAACCAGAATTCGACCGGGCACATCATCACCATCGAGGACCCGATCGAATACGTGCACCGCCACGAAGGCTGCATCATCACGCAGCGCGAGCTGGGCATCGACACGGACAGCTGGGAAAACGCGCTGAAGAACACCCTGCGCCAGGCGCCCGACGTGATCATGATCGGCGAAGTGCGTACGCGCGAGACGATGGAGCACGCGATCAACTTCTCGGAAACCGGCCACCTGTGCCTGTGCACGCTGCATGCGAACAACGCCAACCAGGCGCCGGACCGCATCCTGCATTTCTTCCCGGAAGACCGTCGCCAGCAGCTGTTCATGGACTTGTCGCTGAACCTGAAGGGCATCGTGGCGCAGCAGCTGATTCCCACGCCCGACGGCAAGGCCCGTCGCGTGGCGGTCGAAGTGCTGCTGGGCACGCCGCTGGCGCAGGACTACATCCGCCAGGGTGACGTGCACAAGCTGAAGGAGCTGATGCGCGATTCGAACCAGCTCGGCATGCGCACCTTCGACCAGAGCCTGGTCGAGCTGTACCACGCGGGCGAGATCAGCTACGAAGACGCGCTGCGTCATGCGGACAGCGCCAACGAAGTGCGCTTGCGCATCAAGCTGGCGCAGGGCGGCGACGCGCACACGCTGTCGCAGGGCCTGGAAGGCGTGGAGATCGAGAAGCCGGACGACCGCAACGGTTTCGGCGGCGGCATGCTCCGCCGCTGACGGCCGCCATCGGCTTCTCTGTAGGAGCGCGCTTGCGCGCGACGGGGCGGAGCGGTGAGCTGGCTGCACGGGTGGCTTGCGACTTTGTGCTTCGCCCCGTCGCGCGCAAGCGCGCTCCTACAAGGAAATGGCAGCGTGAAGCGTTCAGACCCAAAAAAAGGGCGCCCAATGGGCGCCCTAAAGTCGATCCACCAACTGTAGTCGTTGTTACTTGGCCGCAGCCGACACGGTCAGGCCGCTGGCGTCGACGCTCTTCACGCCCTTGATCTTCTTGGCGATGGCTTCGGCGTGGCTCTTTTCCTTCGCCGTAGCGACGGTACCGGTCAGCGTCACGACGCCTTCGGTGGTGCTCACCGAGATCTCGGAACCCTTCACGCTCTTGTTGGCGGCGAACTCGGACTTCACCTTCGTGGTGATCCAGGTATCGTCGGCCTTGCCGGCGACGGTCTGGTTGTCGCCCTTGGAGGCGGCCGCGGCGGAGTCCTGGGCATTCACCTGCGCGAACGGGACCGTGCCGAGACCGGCGACGAGGGCGGCAGCGAACAGGGCCTTACGAAGGTTGGCATGGTTCATGGATGAACTCCTTTACACACTGTGAGGATGGCGAGCGGCGCCACACGATGTGGCTGCCGTAGTCGCGGAGCTATGGAAACAGCGCATCCGTGAACGATCCGTGCCCGGGAAATCATTGCGTTCAGCTTTGTCTTCGACAAAAAAAGAGGGCGCCCATGGGGCGCCCTCTTTTTCGTTCTTTCCAGTAGGAAAGCGGCTTACTTGTATTCCACCGAACCGGTGAACACCAGGCCCTTGTCTTCCATGTGGGCTTCGCCGGAGATCTGCTGGACGCGCGCGGCCTGGGCCTTCATCGCGTCGAACTGGGCCTTGGAACGGGCGGCCGCGTTGGCGTGGGCGGAGAGATCCACCTGAGGATCATCATTGTTGTCGGCATCGTTCGCGGTGCTCTCGGCATACGTCTGTGCCTTTTCAGCCATGACGTCGACCCACGAGCGGTACATGTCGCCATTGAGATGCAGGCGGCTCAGGCGGCCGGCATCGCCGGTGGAGGCCGTGAGCACGTCGCCGAGCTTGGCGTCTTCGCCCGCACCCACGCCGATCGCGATCGCCTGGTTGTTCATGGCGGCCCAGGCCGGCATGCCGAGCGAGGCGGCGACGTTCTGCGGGAGCGGGGTGGCCTTGCCGTCGGCCGACAGCTTGAAGTCGCCGCCGAGCACGGCCTGGCCCATCGCGACCAGGCCGGCCGGATTACGCGTGGCAAGCACGACGCGACCGGTGATGGCCGGCAGCTGCGCCGGCGGGGTGGCCGGCTTGAACGAGTCGAGCACGATGCGCACGCCACGGACGTCGCCGAACGGCGGGATCGCGGCCTGCTGCATGGTCTGGCCGAGCTTCGCGTAGCTGTCGTTCATGCTGGCGAAGGCAGGGCACTCGAACGGCTTGGCAGCGACGGCTTCGGCCTGCGCGGTGAAGAACGTGCGGATCTGCTCGATCGGCAGGGCGAGGCTCACGTCGAACGCGGCGGTGGCGTCGGTGCCCAGGCCCGGCAGTTCCACCTTCAGGCCCGAGAAGGCCTTGGTGATGTCGTCGGCGAGGGCAATGTCGACGCGCTGGTCCTGGTGCTTCGCGTCGAGGCGGGTGTAGCCGAAGCTGAGCGACGGCACGCGCGCGGCGATGCGGGTGGCCTCGGCCTGGCACGACGGCGGCAGCTGCGGTTCCGGTTCGCCGGTCTTCTTCGCCTGCTGCTTGAGGAAGGTGGAGAACAGCGGATCCTTGCCGCTGGCGACGAGCGGCAGCAGGCGGGTGAGGTCGAGCTGGCCGACGACGTAGTTCTTGTAGCCCTTGTCCTTGGCGATGTCGGCGAGGCGGCCGTCATCCTGGAGGTTCTTCTCCGGGCGATCGGCGCCGAGCACCTGGCGGATCTGCGGCTGGCCGGCGTCGGCCGGGAGCAGCGTGACCACGGCCTGCTTGCCGACGGTGGCGATCACCAGCTGGATGCCGGAATCGGACAGGGTGACATGGCGATAGGACTGGCCGCCGGCGTCGGCGGTTTCGAGCTTCTTGCCGTAGGCGGTCTCGAGACGGCCCACGAAGGCGTCCCAGGCGGCGGTGTCGGCCAGCGAGACGCGGGCCACCGGTGCCAGGCCGTAGCCGTAGAAGGCGGAGCCGGTCTTGACGTCCAGGCCCATGTTCTTCACGGCGTCCTCGGCGGACTTGCCGTCGAACTCGGTCGCGAGCGCGCGCAGGAGGTTGGCGCCGTCCTTGTTGCCCTTGGCGTCGAGGTCCTGGGCGAACGACTTCATCTGGGTCACCTGACCCGGCAGTTCGCTGTTGGCCTGCGCCATGATGGCCGCGTAGGCGTCATCGTCGAGCTTGTCGAGGGTGGCCGCCACGTAGGGCGTATCGGCCGGCACGAAGGCCAGCGGTGCATCCTTGTCCTTGTGGCCGCAGGCCGCCAGCAGCACGCCGGCGACGCCGAGCGCAATGAGTCGCTTCGTCGGTCGCATTGTCTATCCCGTTGGTTGAGTTGGTCCCTTGTCTCCCCATTATGCCGGAAGACATGGTGAGGAAGGCGCCTACGGCATCGCGCAGGCGCAAATTCCTACGCCTAGCGCCCCATGACCTCGGCCAGCACGGCCATGCGGACGAACACGCCGTTGCCCACCTGCTCGAGGATCCGTGACTGGGCGCCGTCGGCGACCTCCGGGGCGATCTCGATGCCGCGGTTGATGGGGCCGGGGTGCATGACCAGGCAGCCCTTGGCGGCCCGGGCCAGGCGTCGGGTGTCCAGGCCGTAGCGCTCGAAGTAGGCGGCTTCGTCGGGCAGGTCGGTGGAGGCCATGCGCTCCTTCTGCAGGCGCAGCATGATCACGGCGTCCACACCCTGGATGGCCTCGTCGAAATCGTCGTGGTAGGTCACGCCCTTCATTTCGCCCTCGGGCGGCAGCAGCGACGACGGACCGACGAGACGGACATCCTTGGCACCCAGGGCGGTGAGCACGTGGACATCGGAGCGGGCGACGCGCGAATGGCGCACGTCGCCGCAGATGGCGATCTTGAGCTTGCGGAAATCCGGATGGTGGTTGCGGATCGTCAGGGCGTCGAGCAGGCCTTGGGTGGGATGTGCCCGGTTACCGTCGCCGGCGTTGACCACCGAGACGCCGCTCATGGCGTGCTTGACCAGTTCCTCTGGCGTGCCGGAAACCTTGTGGCGGACGATGATCGCGTCCAGGTGCATGGCTTCGAGCGTGTGCAGGGTGTCGAACAATTCCTCGCCCTTGCTCGTGGAGGAGAGGCCGATGTCGAAGTTGATGACGTCGGCGCCGAGCCGGCGCGCCGCCAGTTCGAACGAGGTGCGCGTGCGCGTGGACGGCTCGAAGAACAGGTTGAGCACGGTGCGGCCGGCGAGCAGGTCGAGCTTGCGCGTGCCGTGCGCGGTGGCGTCGCGCATGCTGTTGGCGCGGTCGAGGATGCGCTCGACGGCTTCGCGCGGCAGGTTCTCGAGGGTGGTCAGGTGGCGGAGGCGATGTGACATGACTTCCTCAAGCAGGGGTTGAACGGATCATTCTTGGACGAGGTACGACTCGAGGATCACCGCGGCGGCCTCGGCGTCGATGGATTTGGCGTCGGAGCGCTTGCGCGTGCCGGCGGCGCGGCCAGCGGCGAAGCGGCGCGCGGCCTCCTGTGAACTCATGCGCTCGTCGGCGAAGACGACCGGCAGCTTGTAGCGTTCCGTCAGGCGCTGCGCGAAGCGGCGCGCCGTGCGCGTCATCGGTTGCTCCTTGCCGTCGTTGTCGAGCGGCAGGCCGACCACGAGTTCCGCGGGCAGCCAGTCGGAACGCAGGGCATCGAGCGCCTGCCAGTCGGGCTGGCCATCGCGGACGGGAATCGCGGCAAGCGCGCGGGCGGTGCCCGTCAGGCGGTTGCCGACGGCGACGCCGACGATCTTCGTGCCGACGTCGAAACCGAACAGACAGCTCATGGGATCAGGCGTGCCCGGCGTAGCCGGTCAACTGCATGGGTTCGCGGACGCCCAGCTTGCGGGTGGCGGCGACCCAGCGCTCGTCGAGGGGGGTGTCGAAGACGATGCGCTCGTCGGCGCGCGTGGTAAGCCACGCGTTGTCCATGATCTCCTGCTCGAGCTGGTCGGCGTCCCAGCCCGAATAGCCCAGCGTGACCACCGCGCGGCGAGGGCCTTCGCCCTTGGCCATGGCAACCAGGATGTCGCGTGAGGTGGTGACCGACCAGTCTTCGTTGACTCGATAGCTGGAGTCCCAGTGACCGGGTTCGCGGTGCAGTACAAAACCGCGCTCCTGCTGCACCGGGCCGCCGATGAGCACCGGGTAGTCGGCGATCTCCGGGTCTTCGCAGTGCAGTTTCATCTGGGCGAGGACATCGCCGAGGCGGTATTCGGAGATCTGGTTGATGAGCAATCCGACCGCGCCGTCTTCACCGTGCTGGCAAAGGAAGGCGACCCCACGCGCGAACGGTGCCTCGGTGAGCGAGGGCATCGCGATGAGGAACTGTCCCGCGAAGGTGTTGGCGATCGTCATGGCCTCATTGTAGCCGTTACGGGAGAGGCGTGGGCCGGTATTCAGGGCCTTTCGCGTAGGGTGTGAAGAAGCTCACAAGGAGGCATGTTCATGGGAAAGGCTATGTTTGCAAAGGGATTCTTTATGGTCTTCGGGGTGTTGGCACCGATCGCGGCCCAGGCGTCGTCGCCGGATGCCTGGGCGGAGTATGAACAGACGGTGGTCAAGGCCTGCGTGGCGGCCAGCGGGCTGAAGGACGCGAAGCCGGTGGGCCGCACGATCCAGTACGACGACCGCGTGCCGGTCACCGCGCTGGTGCTGGCGGGGCGTTATCCGCAGGCGCACATGAAGAACGCGCCGGGGCGTGAGCTGTGCGTGTGGGACCGGAAGGCGAAGAAGGCGTATGTGAGCGAAGCCGATCAGCTTTTGCCGAAACCGTGAATCGCGCGCAAGGGCGATGGCTGTTGTAGGAGCGCGCTTGCGCGCGACCCCGCCTCAGTAGTTCCGAAGCACGTTCCCCGGCAAAAACTGCCAGGTTCGCGTGATGTACAGCTCATCGACCCGGTTCTTGTCCGTCGGCAGGGCGGGGAAGGGTGCAGAGAGGCGGACGATGCGCTGCGCGGCGTCGTCCAGGAGCTTGTTGCCCGAACTCTTGATCACATCCATGCTGTGGATCGAACCATCGCGGTTGAGGCCCACCGTAAGCACCAGCTCACCGTGGAGGCCCTGGCGACGCGCTTCGTCGGGGTAGTTGAGATTGCCCACGCGCTCCACGCGACCCACCCAGCCCTTCATGTAGGCGGCGTAGGCGTATTCGCGCGTATTGGATGAAATGAACTTCTTCTTGGGGCGCTTGGCATAGGCCTCCGACTGGTCGCGCACCTCGGCGGCCAGCTTGGCCATCTCCAGCTTCCGGCGCACGTCCTCATCGGAGACGGGCAGAGGCTGGGGCGTCTGTTCTTTTTGTTCTTTCTGCGTGTCGACCGCGAAGGAGGATTCGCCCGAAGTGGTGAGCAACTGGGTCGGCGTGCTCTCACGCGGGGCGGGCGCCTGGGCGTCCTTGGGCTCCGGGGTGACGCCCTGGTTGGGCGTGGGCAACGGGCCGGAGACCGGCTCGGCGGGGCGCCGCGCCTTGTCGTGCTCGCCACCCCCGCTGTTGTTGGCCTGGGCGAGGAAGTCGGCCTTGTCCGGCTGCTCGGCGTTGGCGACGTCCACGAGGGTGACGTCCAGCGTCGGCAAGCTGGGCTTGGGCTTCTCCGCCTCGAAGGTGATGCCGAGGATGACGACACCGTGCAACAGCAGCGAGAACAGCAACGTGGCGCCGAACAGGTCGGCGCCGGTGGTTCGGGTGGTCATCGGGCCTCGATCGCGTCGAACATCAGCCCGGCGATGTTAAGGCCGAACTGGGCATCCAGTTCGCGGATGCAGGTCGGAGATGTGACGTTGATCTCGGTCAGGTAGTCGCCGATCACGTCCAGGCCGACGAAGCGCAGGCCGCGACGGCGCAGTTCCGGGGCGACCTGGGCGGCGATCCAGCGATCGCGCTCGGAGAGGGGGACGCCCTCGCCGCGGCCACCGGCCGCGAGGTTGCCGCGGAATTCGTCGCCCTGCGGGATGCGGGCCAGCGCGTACGGCACCGGTTCGCCGTCGATCAGCAGGATGCGTTTGTCGCCCTGGGTGATTTCCGGGATGTATTTCTGCGCGATCGCGAAGTGGCGGTCGCCGTCCAGCAGGGTTTCCAGCATGGAGTTCAGGTTGCTGTCGCCGGCCTTCACCCGGAAGATGCCGCGGCCGCCCATGCCGTCCAGCGGCTTGAGCACGGCTTCGCCGTGGTGGGCCACGAACGCCTTCAGCTCGCCGCGATCGCGGGAGACCAGGGTCGGGGCGATGCACTGTGGGAACTGCAGGGCGAACAGCTTCTCGTTGCAGTCGCGCAGGCTGCGCGGGTCGTTCACGACGTTGCAGCCGGCCTTCTGCGCCGCCTCCAGCACCATGGTGTCGTAGATGAACTGGGCGTCGACCGGCGGATCCTTGCGGGCCAGCAGGATGTCGATCTCGCCGAGCGGTCGCCATGCGGATTCGCCCAGGGTGTACCAGCCCGCCGGGTCGTCCTTCACGGTGAGGGGGCGCATCCGGGCCCAGGCGTCGCCGTCGCGCAACGCCAGGTCGCCGTGCTCGATGTAGTAAAGGTCATGACCGCGCCGCGCGGCCTCCAGCAACATGGCGAAGGTGGAATCCTTGGCGATCTTGATGGCGCGGATGGGGTCCATGAGGACCGCGACGGAGAGGGGCATGGGGGAGAGTCCGGAAGCGTGATGGGGAAAGTGTAGCCGGGAGAAGCAAGGCGGGAGAGGGGCGGCGTCTTTCGGGAACCCTCGGAGGGACCGCGCTGGGCCCATCCCTCACCCGTCGTAAGAACATTTCTCCTTGACGCCATCCCATCCACCCTTTAAACAGCGGACCGAGGACAGCCAACCGAGCGGTCCCACGGGGTCCCTGACTCCGGACTTTCGACCTGGCGCACGGAATAACCGGCGGCAACCGGCTATCCTGCGGCGGGATTTGCGTTTTTTGGTGTGGTACGGGGGCGTAGTGAACGACAACGAACGTGGCACGGACCTGGCCGGTTTGAAGGTCATGGTCATCGACGATTCGAAAACCATACGACGCACGGCCGAGACCCTGTTGAAGAAGGAAGGCTGCGACGTACTCACCGCGGTGGACGGCTTCGAGGCTTTGGCCAAGATTTCCGACCAGAAGCCGAACATCATCTTCGTCGACATCATGATGCCGCGCCTGGACGGCTACCAGACCTGCGCGCTCATCAAGAACAACGCCCAGTTCCGGGGTACGCCCGTGATCATGCTGTCCTCCAAGGACGGCCTGTTCGACAAGGCCCGTGGCCGCATCGTCGGCGCCGAGCAGTACCTCACCAAGCCGTTCACCCGCGACGAACTCCTCGGCGCGATCCATCGCTACGCGACGGCGAACTGATCCCACCCAATGTCATGTAACTGCGTCCAGGGGGACGTGTGGCAAACATCCTGATCATCGACGACTCGCCCACCGACGTCCGCGTGTTCACCACGCTGCTGGAGAAGGCGGGTTTTTCCGTTTCAAGCGTCGACAACGCCGAAGCCAGCATCGACCGCATCCGCGCCAGCAAGCCCGACCTGGTCATCATGGACGTCATCATGCCCGGCATGAACGGCTTCCAGGCCACGCGCACGCTCAGCCGCGACCCGACCACCGCCGACGTGCCGGTGGTGATGATCACCACCAAGTCGATGGAGACTGACCGTGTATGGGGGCTGCGCCAGGGCGCCAAGGCCTTCATCACCAAGCCGGTGAACGAGAAGGAATTGCTCTCGACCATCAACGGGTTGCTGTCGCAGCGTACGCATTGAGGACGCCATGAGCGAGAACGTGGCACTTACCCCCTTCGAGCTCCTTGCCCGCTACGAGCGCGCCTGCGTGGCGCACTCGGCCGGTACGCCCGAACGGGTGGAAGAGACGGGCCTGTGGCGCGGTATCGGCTTCCGCGTGGGGCGCCGCCATTTCGTCAGCGGCATCGACGAGATCAACGAACTGCTCGCGGTGCCTCCGCTGACCAACGTCCCCGGTACCCAGCCGTGGCTGATGGGCGTCGCCAACGTGCGCGGCAACCTTGTCCCGGCCATTGACCTGGGCCGGTTCCTTTTCGACGAGCGGACGCCGTCTTCCGAACGTTCCCGCCTGCTGCTGGTCCGCCAGCATGGCGGCATCGTGGGCCTGCTGGTGGACGAGGTGTTCGGCCAGCGCACCATGGACGAATCGCGACGCGAAGAGGGCGAGCAGGAACAGGATCCGCGCGTGTCGCGATTCGTTTCGGAGAACATCCGGCTCGGCGAGCAGTCGTTCGGGCTATTCAGCATGAGCCGTCTGGTTCGTGCGCCGGATTTCCGGCAGGCGGCGCTCTAGGGCGCCTCAAGTGGGGGGGATGGCACGGCCGTGCAGGCCGCGCCGGTACAGGAACTGTGGGAAGCGGTCCGCCGGACCGTTTCGTCTGGCCAGGTTTGGGTGAGGTGGTTATGAGTACGACAGCAAGCGGCGCGGGCCGGGAACGCGGGTACACGATCGTCATCGTGTTCCTGCTGCTGGCGATCGGCCTGGCGTCGGTCGACTTCTGGTGGCTCAACAACAAGAACGGCGAGGACCGCGAGGCCATCGCGCTCACCACGCAGGTGCAGGTGCTCTCGCAGCAGACGGCGAAGTACGCGCTGGAAGCCTCCGACGGCAACCGCGACTCCTTCCGCGAGCTGGCGGCCACGCGCAACACCATCGACTCGGCGGTGCAGCGCCTCGTGAAGGGCGACGCCAAGACGGGCATGCCGGCCTACGCCGACGACAACGCCACCCAGTCCGGCCGCACCATCGCCAACCTGGCCAACGCCTGGCACCAGCTCGACGCGGACATCGGCAAGATCCTCAACAACAAGGACCTGGTGCTGTCCTCCGGCGAGCGCGCCGACCTCTTCGCCAAGCAGATGCCGCTGCTCAACGCGCGCGCCGACGAGGTCATGAACATCGTCCAGCAGAAGAACGCCTCGGTGGAGCAGACCTTCACCCTCGCGCGCTGGATGCTCATGGCCGACCGCATGATCCGCCGCGTGCAGGAGATCCTCCAGGGTGGCGACGCCGCCCAGTCCGCCGCCGACGGCCTGTCGCGCGACGCGCAGCTCTACGGTTCGGTGCTCAAGGGCCTGATCGATGGCAACCCGGATGGCGGCGTGCGCGCCATCGGCGACGCCAACGCCCACAAGATCCTCGATGGCATGCAGGGCTCCTGGGCCGAACTGGTCGACCCGGTGACCCAGCTCGTGGCCGCCTCGCCCAACCTGCAGGACGTGAAGCGCGCGGGCAACCAGGCCTCGCTGGATTCGCAGACCGTGCTGTTGCGCGCGAACGAGTCTGCCGACCAGATCGCCAAGCTGCCGCTTACCCGTCTGTTCCCGAACGTCTGGTGGGGTCTTCTCGGCGCCATCGGCGCGGTGCTTTTCGCGCTGTTGCTGGTCTACAACCTCGTGCGCGACCAGCGTCGCCGCTTCGAGACCACCTCCGAACTCAATCAGCGTAACCAGACCGCGATCATGCGGCTGCTGGACGAGATGGGCACGCTGGCCGAAGGCGACCTGACCATCAAGGCCACGGTGACCGAGGACATCACGGGCGCCATCGCGGACGCCATGAACTCCGCGGTGGACGAGATGCGCAATCTCGTCACCACGATCAACGAGACCGCGGTGCGTGTGTCGGCGGCGGCTCAGGAAACCCAGGCCACCGCGATGCACCTGGCCGACGCGGCCGAGCAGCAGGCGCAGCAGATCACCTCCGCGACCTCCGCGATCAACCAGATCGCGACCTCGATGGACACGGTGTCGAAGGATTCGGCCGAATCGGCCGACGTGGCCCAGCGCTCGGTGCAGATCGCATCGCGTGGCGCCGAAGTGGTGCGCGAGACGATCCAGGGCATGGACTCCATCCGCGACCAGATCCAGGAAACCTCCAAGCGCATCAAGCGCCTGGGCGAATCCTCGCAGGAGATCGGCTCCATCGTGGAACTCATCAACGACATCGCCGAGCAGACCAACATCCTCGCGTTGAACGCCGCCATCCAGGCGGCGTCGGCGGGCGAGGCGGGTCGCGGTTTCGCGGTGGTGGCAGACGAAGTGCAGCGCCTCGCGGAGCGCTCCGCGAGCGCGACCAAGCGTATCGAAACGCTGGTGCAGACGATTCAGTCCGATACCAACGAGGCGGTCAGCTCGATGGAACAGACCACCGCCGAGGTGGTGGCCGGTGCCCGACTCGCGGAGGACGCGGGTACCGCGCTGGGCGACATCGAACGCGTGTCGAACGACTTGTCCGCGCTGATTCAGAACATCTCCGCGGCGGCCCGCCAGCAGTCGGCGGCGGCGACCGATACCTCGGCGACGATGAACGTGATCCAGGAGATCACGTCGCAGACCTCACTGGGTGCGAGCCAGACGGCCGAGTCGATCGGCAACCTGGCCCAGCTCGCCAACGACCTGCGCCTCTCCGTCGCGAACTTCAAGCTGCCGGGCTGATGCAGTGAGACTTCAAGACCACACCGATTTCACCACGCTGCACTGGGTCAAGGCGGAGCTGGACGACGCCCTGGCCAAGGCGCGCCAGGCCCTCGAGTCCTACGTCGAGGATCCACGCGATACCTACGTGATGCACACCTGCGCCGCCGACCTGCACCAGGTGCACGGCACACTGCGCATGGTCGAGCTCTACGGCGCCGCGATGGTCGTGGGCGAAATGGAGGCACTGGTTGCCGCCCTGATCGACGGCGACGTGGCCCAGCGCGACGAGGCCTATGCCGCGCTGATGCGCGGCATGATGCAGATGCCCGATTACCTCGAGCGCCTGCAGAGCGGTCATCGCGACGTCCCCATCGTGCTGCTGCCGCTGCTCAACGACCTGCGCGCCAGCCGTGGCGAGCAGTCGCTGCATGAATCCGTACTGTTCACCCCGAACCTTGACGCAGCGCTGCCGCTCGGTGCCCCGGGCGCCGACGATCCTGCACAGGCCGAGGCCGCCAGGGGCGAGATCGCCGATCTGCGCGTCCGCTTCCAGCAACAGCTTCTGGCGTGGTTCCGTGGCCAGGGTGGCGAGCGTCAGTTGCTCGGCATGCGCGCCACGCTCGACAGTATTTCGGCGCGTTGCTACAGCATCGCCGGTCGTCGCCTGTGGTGGATTGCGGCCGGCGTGCTCGAAGGCCTTGAACGCGGCGTGCTGCGCGGCCACGAAAAGGACGTTCGACAGCTGATCGGCCGCGTCGATCGCTCCATCCGTGAACTGCTGGATCGTGGCGAAGACGCCCTGATGGGCGGTGACGCGGACGATCTCGCGCGCAAGTTGCTTTATTACGTCGCCCAGGCCCGCCCGGGCAGCGAGCGTATCGACGAGTTGCGCCAAACCTATCGCCTCGACGGCCTCCTGCCGCAGGAGGCGGAGCTGGAACACGCCCGCGGCTCGATGTCGGGGCACAACCGGGCCTTGCTGGACACGGTGTCCGGTGCCATCAAGGAAGACCTGTTACGCGTGAAGGAATCACTGGACCTTTTCCTGCGGCGCTCCGATAGCGACCCGGGCCAGCTCGGCCAGCAGGCCGATGTGCTCGAGCGCGTCGGCGACACGCTGGGCATGCTGGCGCTTGGCGTGCCGCGCCGCGTCGTCGGTGAGCAGCGCCGCATCCTGGGCGAGATCGCCTCGGGTGTCCGCGCGCCGGACGAAGAATCCTTGCTCGACGTAGCGGGCGCACTTCTCTATGTGGAAGCGTCGCTGGACGACCATATCGACCGCCTCGGCGCCGAAGGCGAGACGCTGGCGGGCGAGGGTGGTCCGTCGCCGCTGCCGCGCAGCGAGGCGCGACAGATCCTGTCCACGCTGATGCGTGAGGCGACAGCGAACACCGCCAAGGTGAAGGAGGCCATCGTCGGCTTCGTCGAGTCGTCGTGGTCGCATGCCGAGCTGGATGGCGCGCCCGACCTCATGGGCGAGATCGGCGGTGCGTTGCGCATGCTTGGCGCGAACCGTCCCGCCGAACTGGCGGACGGTATCGGCCTGTTCATCCATCGCGAGCTGCTGGGCGATCGCCGCGTGCCGAACAGCACGCAGATGGATCGCCTTGCCGATGCGCTGGCCGCGCTGGAGTACTACCTCGAAGCCGCGCGCGAACATCGCGGCGGGCTGGAACACATCCTTGATGTCACCCAGCAGAGCCTCACCGAGCTGGGATACTGGCCGGTGCCGGTCGACGGTGCGCAGGCATCCTTCGGCGACGAGGCGCTGGAAGACATCGAATCCGCCGCCATCGAACATATCGCCGTACCGTCCACCAGCGTGGACGAAGGCGAGACCGTATCCAGTTTCGCCGACAGTTTCGACCTGATCGACGAGCCGCCGACCGACGAGGAAGTGGAGGCGATGACCGCCGCTGCCGCGCCGGAGCCCGTGCATGCCGCCGAAGCCGTCGCGGAAGCCGCGGCGCCCGAGGAAGAATGGGTCGAGGTCGAGGAAGAGATCGAACAGGAGGTCGGCGGCCACGGCATGGCCGAGTTCGCCGGGTTCCAGATCACCGTCGATGGGATCGACGAGGAGATCCGCGAGATCTTTCTGGAAGAGACCCAGGAAGAGATCGACAACCTGCGTGCCGCGCTCGGTCGCTGGTTCGCCGACGTGGAGAAGCCCGAAGCGCTCACGTCGATCCGTCGGTCGTTCCACACCCTCAAGGGCTCAGGCCGCCTGGTGGGCGCACGCCTGCTGGGCGAGTTCGCCTGGAAGGTGGAGAACATGCTCAACCGCGTGCTTGAAGGCAGCATCGGGCCGCACGAGGGCGTGCAGGCGCTGGTGCGCCACGCGGTGGATGCCTTGCCAGAGTTGAAGGCGGCGCTGGAAGGTGCGGGCGCTCCCGAAGCACCGATCGCCGCAATCATGGAGACGGCCGATCGTCTCGCGATGGGCGACAACGCCTTCGTCGAGGACGTCGCGAAGCATTCCGTCCACACGGTACGCACGCGCGTCAAGCGTCGTGTCCTGCGTGACACCATCGCCGCTGTGCCGACGGCTGCCTTCGCCTCGTTCGGTCATGCACCGGTCGAGGACGTGCAGCCCGAGTCGGTCGAACCCTCGTTCGCCGTGCCGGCGCTGCCGCCGGTGGACGCCGTGCTGCTCGACATCCTGCGCACGGAAGTGGCGCAGTATCTCCACGTCATCCGCGCCTACCTGACCCGTGCGGGCCAGGGCGAGCTGCCGGTGGACGATGCGCTGCTGCGCGCGGTGCATACGCTGCACGGCGCCATTGGCATGGTCGACATCCCGCTGTTGATCCAGGTGCTCGCGCCGCTGGAAGGGCTGATCAAGCGCGTCCGCGCGTCGGGCCAGCCGCTGCATCGCGCCGGCGTGGACGTGCTGGGCGAAGCCGCCGACCTGGTCGATCATGTGATGGCCTTGTTCGACACGCCCGAGGCGCCGGTGCCGGATGTTTTCGACCTGGCCGCCCGAATCGCTGCGTTGCGCGACGAACAGCCGGAAGCCACGGTCGCCCACATCCTTTACGAACCCGATCCGATGCCGCTCGACGGCGATCACGATTTCGTGTCGTCGGTGCAGGACGAGGAACCGTTCGATGCGGACGAAGCTGCTGCATCCCACGAGGATGTCGCCTCCACGTCGCTCGATCCCACGTTCGAAGCGATGCTTGCCGACGAACTGGCGGCGCACGATGCGGCGCCGCCGTCCGACGACTTGCCGCCCGTCGATCTGCCGAGCCTCGAAAGCCTGCTTGCCGAAGGCGACCTTACGGGCGATCTGCTGGCCGCCTACGACGAACCGTCTCCGGCATCGCCGGAAGGCGAGGTGAAGCCGATCCTCGCGTTCGATCCGGCGGAAGAAGCACAGTGGCGCAAGCTCGATATCGAAGCCGGCGCGTCACCGTTGCCGCAGCCGATGTCGCACGATGGCGACGTCTTGCACACCGACGACGGGCAGGTCGAGCCGTTGGCCGAGACGCCGACACCTCTCGAACTGGATAACGAAGATCCCGTCTCGCAAGACGAATCGTCCGAGCCATCCGCTGTTTCGGCGGACGCCGAGACGCTCGCTGCTGGTGAGGCCGAAACGCCGGCCGATCACGCTCTTGATGACCGTGACACGGTGCTGGAATCGTCCACGGAGTCAGCTCCTGTCGAGCCGGTCTCGTCGCCGGAAGCCATCGAGGCTCCGGCGGACATCCATGCCGTTGGCGAGGAAGAGGCCGAGCCGGCCCCGTTCGAACACGAGGCTTCCCTCATGCCCGAACTGTCACCCTACGCCGATATCGATCCCGACCTCCTCGAAGTCTTTGTCGAAGAAGGGCGCGAGATCCTCGATCACGCGGATGGTGCGCTTGCCGCATGGCGTGCGGAACCGCATCAGCCCGAGCACGTCGCCTCGTTGCAGCGTGACCTGCATACGCTCAAGGGTAGTGCGCGCATGGCCGGCATGGCGCCGGTCGGCGACCTCGCGCATGCGATGGAGACACTGCTCGACGCGGTGGCCGCCGGCCAGCGCGAAGGCGACCGCGCTGCCATCGAGGCGACGGAGGCCGGTTTCGATCGACTGCACGGCATGGTACTGGCGATTGCGCAGGGGCGCTCGATCGGCTTGTCCGAGGCGGATATCGAACCGTTCGCTCGCCTGGCCGGTGCGCCCATCGCCCCGGATACGCTCTCGGCCGAGAGCTACCGCGACGAACGCGAGGCGGCAGCCAGGGAATCCGTACCTGTCCCGCTCCGCGAACTACCGGACCTGTTGCCGGAATTCGAAGAAGAAGACTTGCAGCGTGCGTCGCAGGAGCAGATCCGCGTTCGCGCGGACATGCTCGATACGCTGGTGAACCACGCCGGTGAGGTCTCCATCTACCGGGCACGCCTGGAGCAGCAGACGGCGAGCTTCCGTTCGGCGCTCACCGAGCACGAACAGACCGTCGACCGCCTGCGCAGCCAGCTGCGCATGCTCGAAATCGAAACGGAAGCGCAGATCATCGCGCGCTACCACCAGGAGCACCGCGACAGCGGCACCTCCGCGTTCGATCCGCTGGAACTGGACCGCTTCTCGCAGCTCCAGCAGTACTCCCGTGCACTGGCCGAGTCGGTGTCCGACCTTGTCTCGCTGCAGACGATTCTCGACGACCTGACCCGCCAGACCGAAAACCTGCTGCTCCAGCAGCAACGCGTCAACGCGGAACTGCAGGAAGGCCTCATGCAGACCCGCATGCTGCCCTTCGACGCAATGGTGCCGAACCTTCGGCGTACGCTGCGCCAGGCGGCCGGCGACGTGGGCAAGCGCGCGCAGCTGGTCGTGGAAGGCGCCAACGGCGAAATGGATCGCAACATGCTCGAGCGCATCAAGGCGCCTTTCGAGCACATGCTGCGCAACGCGGTGGCGCACGGCATCGAAACGCCAGCGGACCGCGAGTCCGCCGGCAAGTCGCCGGAAGGTACGGTGCGCATCCAGGTCGCCCGCTAGGCGACGGAGATCGTGGTGCGCCTGTCGGACGACGGTGCCGGCATGGATCGCGAGGCCATCCGCAGCAAGGCGATCGAGCGCGGACTGTTGCGCGGCGATGCCCGTGTCTCCGACGAGCAGTTGTTCCGCCTCATCCAGGTGCCCGGCTTCTCCACCGCCGAGAAGGTCACCCAGGTGGCGGGACGCGGCGTGGGCATGGACGTGGTCGCCAACGAGATCAAGCAGCTTGGCGGCACCCTGGATATCGAATCGCAGAAGGGCCAGGGCAGCACCTTCGTGATGCGCCTGCCGTTCACGCTCGCGGTGACCCAGGCGCTCATCGTGCGCATCGGCGAAGTCAGCTTCGCGATTCCCATGACGTCCGTGCATGGCGTGTCGCAGGTGGAGCCGAATGAGCTGGCGCATCGCATGGCGGACGACGTGCCGACGTTCGAGTACGCCGGCGAGGATTACGCGATCCACGACCTGCCGCAGCTTCTGGGCCTGCATACCATTTCCTCGGTGGAAGAGGGTGAGGTACCGCTGTTGATGGTGCGCGCGGGCGACCTGCGTGCTGCGATTCGCGTGGATTCGGTGCTCGGTTCCCGCGAAATCGTGGTCAAGCCAGTGGGCCCCCAGGTCAGTTCGGTACCGGGCATCCTCGGCGCGACGATCATGGGCGATGGTTCGGTGCTGGTGATCCTTGATCTCGCGCCGCTGGTGCGCCACGGCGTCGCGCGCCGCGCCTTCGAAGCGGAGGCCGAACTGCCGCATGCACCACGCGCGCAGGACGAAGTTCGCGTGAAGCCGCTGGTGATGGTGGTGGACGACTCCATCACCATGCGCAAGGTCACCGGTCGCGTGCTGGAACGTCACGGCTTCGAAGTGATGACGGCGAAGGACGGCATGGATGCGCTCGAGAAACTCAACGAGCGCGTTCCCGACCTGATGCTGCTCGACATCGAGATGCCGCGCATGGACGGCTACGAGCTCGCCACGCAGATGAAGGCTGAGGAGCGCCTTGCCGGCGTGCCGATTGTGATGATCACCTCGCGTACCGGCGACAAGCATCGCCAGCGTGCCTTCGACATCGGCGTGGCACGCTACATCGGCAAGCCGTACCAGGAAGGCGACCTCATCGTGCAGATCAATGAACTCCTCGGAGGCCACCATGGCTGAACGCGGGACCGCGGTCGCCCTGTTGTTTGACGACGCGACGCTTTCCGCGCACCTGCGCGATGCTCTCCTGGAGCAGGGCGCCAGCATCGTGTACGCATCGGATCTCGCCTCCTTTGCGCCGGCCGTCGTGGTGGTCGACCTGGACAACCCGGGCGACGACGATCTGGATCGCCTCTACGACACGGTGGAAAGCGGTCATCCACGCCTTGTCTTCAATGACGCGGACGCGAGTCGCCATCTGAGTGGCTGGGATCGCGCCCGGTGGGCTCGGCATCTTGCCGCGAAACTGGTGGGTGGCACGGTGCTCGATCCGCCACGCCCAGAGGACGCGCGTGCCATCGAACCGCGGATTGAGGCGATCGCCTCTCCCGCGGCGCCGGTGGAAGAATTCTTCCTGGAGCCGTTGACCGCCGAGCTCGCGATCACGGGGAGCCATGGCTACCCGGATTCGACCGATGCGCCTGCTGACGCACCCGTGGACGACGACCTGGCCGGTGACCTGGATTTCTCCACCACGCTTCCCGTTAATGATGATGGAGACGACGACTCGGGTCATCTCGCTGCCGAACTGGAAGCCTTGCTGGCGGAGGGCGACATGTCGTTGCCCGGACACGACTCGCTCGAGGACGTGCCTTCGACGCCCGTCGAACTCAATGAACTGGCATCGCTGAGCTTGTCGTCCTTCGAACTGGTCGACGAGGCGCCGCCGGCACCGGTCGCCGAGCATCGCGATTTCGATCTCAGCGGTCTGTCCCTCGATGCACCCGGCGAATTGCCGCCCTCGTCGTTGCAGATCGAGGGGCGCGCCACCGAGTACGTGCCGCCTCCCGTGCCGGAATGGGATCTCGTGGACCACGACCAGATCGTGCCCGAGCCCGTGGCGGCGAAACCGGATGCGTCCGAGTTCGGGATCGAAACGGTGAGTGCCGTCGAGTATCTCGCCCAGGATGTCGTCGATGACGGTAGCGTGGATATCCGCCCCGGGCTGACGCTCGAGTTGGAGTCGATGGAAGAGGCGATTGCACCGACGGCGCGATCGGGCGATTACGTGCACGAGATGTTCCTCGACGAAAGCGCGCGTGCGGTACGTCGCGTGGTGGCGCTTGCCGGTGCCGTGGAGAGCGCGTCGACCATCGCCGACTTCCTCGCCGCCGCGCCAGCGCGGCTGCCGGCGGTACTGTTGGTGGTGGCGCATCACGAAGGTGACAGCGAAGCGTTCGCCGCCAGCCTCGGCAAGGCCAGGGTGGCCGTGCAGGGCATGCATGCCAATCACGGCGATGTCCTGGTGGTGGCGCGTGGCGAGCATGTGCAGATCCGCCGCGACGGCAGCGTCTCGGTCCGGGAGGATGGCATCGCGGGTGGGCCATCGATCGACGGTGTGCTCAGCACGCTGGCCGGCGGGTTCGGTGCGGATGCCATGGCGATCGTGTTCGCCGGTCGCGGCAACGACGCCGTGGCGGGCTCCCAGGCGATCTACGACGCCGGCGGTCGGGTCTGGGTCGAAACCGTGCCCGCCGAGCAGGAGTATGGCCAGATGGTGTCGGGCGTACGCGAAGAGCGCGTGGCCGGCTTTGCGGGCGATGTTCCTGCCCTGGTACGCAAACTGACCGAGGAGCTCCGATGAGCGAGCCGTTGCCCCGTGAAATCCGCTGCGTGCTGATTCCCAGCGGCGGCGTACGCCTGCTGCTGCCCAACGCCGCGGTAGCCGAGGTGATCACTCTGGCCGGTGTCGAGCCGTTGCCGGATGCACCTGAGTGGCTGCACGGGCTCATCGAGTGGCGAGGCTGGCGGATTCCCTTGCTGAGCTTCGACCACGTGGCCGCCTTGCCCGAGGACGCCCAGGACCAGGCGACCCGCGTGGCGGTGCTGAAAGCCATCGGTCAGCAGGCCGAGATGCCTTACATCGCCGTACTGACCCACGGCTTCCCCCGCCTGACCACCCTGAATGCGGAATTTCTGCTACCTACCCACGACGGCAATGAGCTGCCCTTCGGCGTGCGGGCCCGGGTGCTCGTGCGTGACGACATGGCGGTCATTCCCGACCTGGAAGGCATCGAGGCGGCGCTGACGGACGCTCTCGCGACCACCTGAGACATATTTGGCCGGATGTGAACGCATCCGTGGCGCATGCTTTCTCACACGGGAGACGGCAACGCGCTATTCTGGCGGCTTGCCCGGGGCGGTTTGACGCCGGTCCGGGCCCTGCGATATGACGGGGGCGAATCCCCCCGTCCCGCCCGGGAAGGAAGCCCTCTTGAACGACAGGCCCCACGTGCGTCAGGTCAATTGGCCCGAACAGATCGCCGTGGCCGCGGCTTATGCCGCGGTCTGGGAAGTCGCGCGCCATTTTTCGTTCTCGCACTGGAGTCTGGTCTCCGGTATCCGGCTTGCCTGCCTCCTGCTGGTACCCCGTCGTTACTGGTACGCGATGGCCCTCGGCGAAACGCTTCCGGTGATGACCAACGGCTTGATGTACATTCCCCAGTTCGGCTGGTGGTACGGCCTGGTCGGCTCGATCCCCGTGATCTTCCCCTGCCTGCCGGTCATGGCGTGGCTACGGCGACGCGCCTCGGTCTTCCTGGCCGACGGTTCAGTGAATATGTTGCTTTTCGGCACGGCGGCGCTGGCTTGCGCGCTCATTTCCGCCTTGTTCAACGAGGTGGCGGTGGCCGGCGCCATCTGGCCAACCGAACCAGGCCACGCTCCGCCTTATGCAAGCCTGGCCCAAGGCTTCCTTACCTATCTTCTGGGCGCTTACCTCGGGTCGTTGACCCTGGCACCTAGCCTCGTCGCGCTACGTCTGGCGGCTCAGCGCAAGGACATCCGCAACCTCTGGCAGGGGGCGTTATCGCGCGAGCTTGGGGTGGTCGTAGCGCTCTTGGGCATGGCGGTATTCGCCAGTGGTCATTTACAAGGTGCGTCGTTGATGCTTTGCCGCATCTCCGTGGCCTTGCCCGTGGTGGCCATTGCGATACGTCATGGTTGGCAGGGCGCGGCATTGAGTGCGACGCTTGCGAGTATCGCGCTGGCGATGACTTCGGCAACCGTTCGAGATCCTGCGATGATTCAGGCCCAGGCGATATTCGCCGCCGCCCTGTCGGCCACCCTCCTGGTGACATCGCGACGGGCAGCCACGGCCGCCGATGTCGTCACGGGTCACGCCCGGTAGGCGTGCCCCGCGACGACCTGGTCGTCAATCACTGCAGGTGGATGTTGCACTCCATGGGGTCCTTGCATTCACCCTGAATCGCGCGAAGCAGCAGGTCGCCTGACGGCTGCGGATAGGCGATCACCTGCATGTCATCCGAGCGATAGACCACTTCGCCGCCCTGCGCGGCCGGCGCGGGCGTGGTATCCGCCGGCGTGGCGAGCCGAGTTGCGTCCAGGCCCATGGGCAGGGCGAACACCTGGCCGCCCACCACACCGAACGCGCCGCGAACCTTGCCGTCCAGGTCGTTGACCTGGACGTAGCGGACGCCCGCCCGTTCGAAGACATAGACGCGGAAGTGACCGCTGCTGCTGACGTCCGTGGCGGCGGGCCAGGACTGACCGAGTCCCGTGGCGGCTGCGGCAGGCGTGTCGGCGAGGGCGCTCGTGGCGACGGGGAGGAGGACGACCAGAAGGGAGGAGAGAAGGGCGCGCTTTTTCATGGGTAGATTCCCGTGGTGAGTGGCCCGGCACCATGCCTGGGCATGGCTATCGTAGGCTTAACCACGGTTATTACCCTTATTCGTCGGGGAATGCGATGGTAACGTGCCATTTACGTGTAGCTACGTCTTGAAGCCAGCCCCAAGGAAATTCCGAATTGACCTATCGATGGGCAAAGAACGCTTGACGAGTAATTGAGAATCATTATCATCAACTCCGCACCCCCATTGCGGAGTACCTGACATGCTGATGAGAACGCTTCCCCTGAACGACAACGCCGGTCGCGAGAAGGTCGTCCCGCTGCGTACCGCACCGGTCACCACCCGCCGCATCGAAAGCAAGAACCTGCTCGACGGTTCGCGTGAACTGGTCATCGAGCACCAGGGCGCCGAGTACCACCTGCGCCTGACGCGCAACGACAAGCTCATCCTCACCAAGTAACACCCCGATCTCCCCGCCAAGCCACGCCGCCGCCCCCGGACAGGCCAGCCAGGCACTCCATCGACGACCGTCACCGGGAGACGCCCATGTTCGGCTGGCTCGCATCCTTCGGCGTGAACGCACGCCATCGTTCCGCTTCCACCATCCGCTGGCTCGCGGTGGCCCCGCGTACCCTGGTCGAGGGCCTGGGCCAACTGGGCGGCGTGCTCTACCTCGCGCCGCGTCCCGTCACCTGTCCGGTCAGCACGCCGCTGCCTACGGGCTGCCTCGTGGAATCGGCTGAGCTCGCTCCCTTGCTCGCCACCCGCTACGTCGGCCTCACCTGCGCCGTAACGGCGGAGGGGCCGCGTGAATGGATCGACTGCGTGGGCGCCGAAGGCGACACGCTGGCGCGGGTCTATCTGCTTCCCGATACCGACTACCTGGCCTGGGACGGCCTGTTCGCCGACGCCATCGCCATCGAGGCCCCGCAGCGTCGCGCTCCCGATCGCGAATGGCTGCGCTCGTGCCGCGCGCGGGTGCTTAGCTTCCAGCGCCGTCGCCTCGTCGGCTTCGACGTGCTCGGCGCGCAGGACGTGCGCATCTCGTCGCTGGGACGCGGCGTCGCCCGCGACATCGCCGTCTCCGAATCGGTCGCGATCACTAGTTGACGCCAGTCGCGCGCAAGCGCGCTCCTACAGAGGCAGTCGCCATGCTCTTGTAGGAGCGCGCTTGCGCGCGATTCGGTGTGGAGTGTCCGTCCGGAGTGTCCGCGGACACATGTCCACTTCTGGTGAGGCGTTGGGGCGCAAGGCCCCTCTGCTTGGCACGGTCCCTGCTTCACAGGCTTACAGCCTCAGGGACCGCACGCATGATTCGAGATACTTCCGCACAGGACCGCCTCGTCGAAGTTCGCCCCAACGGACGTCGCAAGCTGCTGCTCATCGGTGGCGGCGTCGCCGCGCTGGTGCTCGTGGTGCTGGCAGCCCCCCGGGTCATGTCGATGTTCTCGGCGGAAAGTTCGGTCAGCGCATCGCGCCTCACCATCGCCACGGTCACGCGCGGGCCCTTCGTGCGCGACATTGCGGCGGAAGGCAAGGTCATCGCAGCGGTGAGCCCCACCTTGTATGCGGCATCGCCCGGTGCGGTGGTGTTGCAGGTGCATGCGGGCGACGTCGTGAAGAAAGGCCAGGTACTTGCCGTCATCAGCAGCCCGGAGCTCACCAACAAGCTCGCGCAGGAACGCTCGACGGCCGACGGCATGCAGGTGGATTACCTGCGTGCGCAGATCGAAGCACGCAAGAAGCGCGGCGAACTGCAAAAGACCTACGATAACGCCATCATCGACCAGACCGCTGCGCAGCGTGACATCAAGCGCTACCAGACCGCTTACGACAAGGGCGCCGTGCCCGTGATGGACGTGGACAAGGCCAAGTCGACGCTGGACAAGGCCAACGTGGCGGTGATGCATGCCAAGACCGACATGGGCATGGACAACGACAGCCTGACCTTCGATGTGCAGGCGAAGAAGCTGGCGCATGAGCGCCAGTTGCTCATCGTGAAGGAATACGAGCGCCAGGTGGACGACCTCAACGTGAAGTCGCCGGTGGACGGGCAGGTGGGTCAGTTGTTCATCGCCGAGCGCGCCACGGTCGCCAAGGACGCTCAACTGCTGAGCGTCATCGACCTGTCGGCACTGGAAGTGGAAATGAAGGTGCCGGAAAGCTTCGCGCGCGATCTCGCAATCGGCATGCCCGGCGAGATCGCCGGCAATGGCAAGACCTGGTCAGGCAAGGTGAGCGCGATCTCGCCGGAAGTGGTCAATGGCGAGGTGGCCGCACGCCTGCGCTTTGACGGAAGCACGCCGCAGCAATTGCGCCAGAGCCAGCGTCTTTCCGTTCGCGTCCTGCTGGATCGTCGTGACAACGTGCTGACCGTCCAGCGCGGCTCGTTCGTGGACGAGAGCGGCGGTCGCTACGCTTACCTGGTCAACGACGGCATGGCCGATCGCCGCGACATCCGCGTGGGTGTCAGTAGCATCGACAAGGTCGAGATACTCGACGGACTCAAGGAAGGCGACCGCATCGTCGTCTCCGGCGCGGATGCCTTCGGCGCCGCGAAGCACGTGGCCATCGGCCGCTGATTCATCATCTTTCAACCGAGGGAACCGACATGCTCACCATGAACCACCTGGCCAAGGTCTACCGCACGGAAGTGGTCGAAACGTACGCCCTGCGCGATTTCAACATCGACGTGAAGGAGGGCGAATTCGTCGCCGTGACCGGTCCGTCGGGTTCGGGCAAGACCACCTTCCTGACCATTGCCGGCCTGCTGGAGACCTTCACCGGTGGCGAGTATCACCTCGACGGGATGGAAGTGAGCAAGCTCGACGACAACGCTCGTTCGCGCATCCGCAACGAGAAGATCGGCTTCATCTTCCAGGCATTCAACCTGATCCCCGACCTGAACGTGTTCGACAACGTCGAAGTGCCGCTGCGCTATCGCGGCATGAAGGCCGCCGAACGCAAGCAACGCATCATGGATGCGCTGGAGCGCGTGGGCCTGGCTTCGCGCGCGAAGCATTACCCGGCCGAGCTGTCGGGTGGCCAGCAGCAGCGCGTCGCCATCGCCCGTGCGCTGGCCGGTTCCCCGCGCTTGCTGCTGGCGGACGAACCGACCGGCAACCTCGACACGCAGATGGCCCGTGGCGTGATGGAACTGCTGGAGGAGATCCATCGCGAGGGCGCCACCATCGTCATGGTTACCCATGATCCGGAACTCGCGGCACGCGCCCAGCGCAACGTACACGTCATCGATGGCCAGGTCGTGGACCTGACGGAAGAGCCTCGTTTCCACTCCCAGACGTCGCACGCCTGAACCTTCCGTCGATTTATCGCCAGCCGTACCCCGAGGATGATTGATGTTCGCCTACTACCTGGAACTCGCATGGCGAAGCCTGCGACGCAACAAGAGTCTCACGGCGCTCATGATCTTCGCGGTCGCGCTGGGCATCGGCGCGTGCATGACGACGTTGACGGTGGTTCACGTACTTTCGGGCGATCCCCTCCCGGGGCGGGGTGACCGTGTGTATCGCGTGTTGCTGGACGCCGAACCGATGGACTCGTACCGAAAGGACGGTAATCCGCTCGACCAGGTGACATGGGTCGACGGCATGAACCTGTTGCGCGATGGGAAGGCGGATCGACAGGCGCTGATGACCGGCGGCAACGTCGCCGTCACGCCACCCGACGCCTCGCTCGATCCGTTCTATATCGGTGCGCGCTACAGCACATCCGATATCTTTTCGCTATTCGGCATTCATTTCATCTACGGCGGCGCATGGACGGCGAAAGACGATGCCAGTCGTGCAAGGGTGGCCGTCATCACGCGTCGCCTCAACGACAAGGTCTTTGGGGGCGCCAATAGCGTGGGGCGCAATTTGCGGGTATCCGATGCCGACCTTCGGGTGATCGGGGTGATCGACGATTGGGATCCGCAGCCGCACTTCCACGACCTGGACATGAATACCTATGGCGATTCCGAGCGGCTCTACCTGCCGCTGGGAACATCGCGTGACCTGGGTCTGGGTCACTCCGGGTCGACCAACTGCTATGGCAACGGTCGCTCGTCGGAGAAGGAGCTGGAAACGCAGTCGTGCACGTGGCTGCAGTACTGGGTGGAGCTGGACACGGCGGCGAAGCGCGACGCCTATCACGAGTACCTGGTCAATTATTCGCGCGCCCAGCATGACCACGGCCGTTTCGAACGTCCACCCAATGTCCGCCTGTTCGACGTGATGAGCTGGCTGGACTACAAGCGGGTCGTGCCCGGCGACGTCAAGATCCAGGCATGGCTGGCCATCGGCTTCCTCATCGTCTGCCTGGTCAATACGGTGGGTCTGATGCTGGCGAAGTTCCTGCGTCGATCGGGCGAGGTCGGTGTGCGCCGTGCGCTTGGCGCGACCCGTGGAGAAATACTGACGCAGTTGTTGACGGAGGCGGGCATGATCGGACTGGCCGGCGGCATCGGCGGTCTCGTCCTTGCCATCCTCGGCCTGTGGCTCGTGAGGATGCAACCCCACGAGTACGCGAAGCTCGCCCATCTCGACTTCACGATGTTCCTCGCGACCTTCGCGCTCGCCATCGCCAGCACCGTCGTCGCCGGATTGCTGCCCGCGCTGCGTGCATGCCGTGTCGCCCCAGCCTTGCAACTGAAGACGCAGTGATGCCCATGGATATTCTTCCGATCCTCGCCAGCCTGCGTCGCCACAAGGTGACGGCCATCCTCCTCATCCTGGAGATCGCGCTCACCTGCGCCATCGTCTGCAATGCTGTCTTCCTCATCGGGTTGCGCCTCGACCGCATCCACACGCCGAGCGGCGTGGCGGACAACGAGCTGATCATGGTGCGAATGTCCAATATCGGTGGACGCAGCGACGTGCGGGCACGTACGCTCGAAGACCTTGCCGCGTTGCGGGGCATACCCGGGGTACGTTCCGCGGCGATACTTGCGCAGACGCCGTTCGGTTACTCGGGAACGACATCCTCCATCAAGCTGTCGAGCGACCAGAAGTTGCCGACCATCAGCTACGTGTCCACCTATTTCGGCGAAGGCGTTGTCAACGCGTTCGGCCTGGAACTGGTGCAGGGCAGGGACTTCTCGGCGGACGAATACCACTGGTTGCAGGACCTGAACCTCGGGCTTCCCGGTAGCTCGCCGCGAAGCGTGATCGTGACGGAAGCCGTCGCGAAGCGGTTGTTCCCCGATGGAAACGCACTGGGCAAGGATGTCTACATCTATGACGAACCCTCCCGCGTCATCGGGATCGTTCGCCACCTGGTGACATCGCAGGAATGGGTGCCCGGGCAGGAAGACTATTCGATGATCCTGCCGATGCGGGTCAGTCCCGATGCGGGTATGGGTGGGACGTATGTGATGCGCACCTCACCCGATCAGCGCGACAGGGTGCTGGATGCCGCCGTCGCGAAGCTCAAGGGGCTGGATCCGCGCCGTGTGCTGACGCAGAAGTCGACACTCGAAAAGCAACGCGCGACCTTCTTCTCGGCGGATCGTGCTACCGCGGGATGGCTGATCGCAACATGCGCCGCGCTTCTGGTCGTCACGGCACTGGGCATCGTAGGCCTGGGCAGTTTCTGGGTGGCGCAGCGTCGTCGCCAGATCGGCGTCCGTCGCGCGCTAGGCGCGCGACGGGTGGATATCTTGCGTTACTTCCAGACCGAGAACTTCCTCCTGGCGACGTTCGGCATCGTGCTCGGCATGGGCATGGCATACGGCATCAGCCTGTTCCTCGTGCTCCAGTACGAGCTGCCGCGGCTACCTGCCCATTACCTTCCCATGGGTGCCGTGTTGCTCTGGCTGCTCGGGCAGGGCGCGGTGCTGTCACCCGCCCTTCGCGCGGCTTCCGTGCCACCGGTCGTCGCCACCCGCGGCTGAGCGACTGGACCGGACGCAGGCGCTCGGCTAACGTCGGTTTCAACCTTTTGTCGACGGGGTGCATCGCACCCCCATGCCCAGGATCAAGATGCGCACCGTACTCATCGTCGACGACAACCCCGCCGTAGGCGAGGCGCTATCGCTGGCGCTCTCCCTTCGCGATATCCGGCCGCTCGTGGCCGGCACGCCGGAGGAGGGGCTCGCCACCCTGTTGCGCGAGCGTATCGACGTGGTGATCCAGGACATGAACTTCACGGCGGACACCACGTCCGGCGAAGAGGGTGTTGCCCTGTACAAGGCGATCCGCACGCGGTATCCCGACCTGCCCGTGATCCTGCTGACGGCGTGGACCCACCTCGAAACCGCCGTCGAACTGGTCAAGGCGGGCGCCACCGACTACCTCGCCAAACCCTGGGACGACAACAAGCTGCTCACGACCGTCGAGAACCTGCTCGAGCTGTCGGAATCCACGCGCGAAGTGACCCGTGTGCGCGTCGAGCGCAGGCGTCGCCACGAAGCGCTGGAAAGTCGCTACGACCTCGATGGCCTGGTCTTCGCCTCCGAAGCCATGAGCCGCACGATCGAGCTTGCCGGCCAGGTCGCGCGCTCGGATATCCCGGTGCTGATTACCGGGCCGAACGGTGCAGGCAAGGAGCGTATCGCGGCGATCGTGCATGCCAACTCGGCGGTCCGCGGCGGCCCGTTCGTCGCGGTGAACTGCGGGGCGCTCCCTGGGGAATTGATCGAGGCCGAGCTGTTCGGCGCGGATGCTGGCGCCTATACGGGAGCCAACAAGGCCCGCGAAGGCCGGTTCGAACTGGCCGATGGCGGCACGCTGTTCCTCGACGAAATCGGCAACCTGCCGTTGCCCGGCCAGATGAAATTGCTGCGCGTGCTGGAGACCGGGCAGTTCGAGCGACTGGGGTCGGGGCGTACCCGGCACGTCAAGGTACGCGTGGTCAGTGCGACCAATGCGGACCTGAAGGCCATGATCGCCGCGGGTACGTTCCGCGAGGATCTTTACTACCGCCTCAACGTCATCGAGGTGAACCTGCCACCGCTTGCCGATCGCACCGACGACATCCTGCCTCTCGCGGAGTTCTTTCTCGACGGCAAGGCGACGCTCAGCGAGGACGCGCGGGAGGCGCTACTGGCCCATGCGTGGCCCGGCAACGTGCGCGAACTGAAGAATGCCATCGCCCGCGCCGCGCTGCTGGCGGCGGATGGTCGGATCGAGCCCGTCCACCTGAACCTGCCGCCGCCCATGCCCGTGGCTGCGCGCAACCTGGACGAACCCAGCCGTGAGGCCGTGGAAGCCGCCCTGGCATCGGCCGGTGGCGTGGTCAGTCGTGCCGCCAGCAACCTGGGGTTGTCGCGGCAGGCGCTGTACCGGCGCATGGAACGTTACGGACTGGTGGTCTGAGTCCTGGCCATGAAAGGGCTGTCGCTGGAAGGACGCATGACCCTGGTCGTCGCGGGATCGGCGATCGTGGGGGCCCTCGTTTTCGCCGGTGTATCGGTATGGCCGTTCCCGCAGTTGCTGGCCTGGATCCGGGAAGCACCGGTGAAGGGCGGAAAGGTGATCCACACGGCCGTCGCCGAGCCTTTTGACGCCGCCACCGCGCTGATCATCTGTGTACTCGTTTTGCTGCCGCTATCGGCCATTGCCGGTCACGCCCTCGTCGAGCCGCTACGTCGCCTGATGCGTGCCCTGCAAAGCGCCGTGGCCAGCTACCGGGACGGCGACTTCAGCATGTCCATCGGCACCCGCAGGCATGACGAACTGGGCGACCTCATCCGGGTGCACAACGAACTGGGCCAGACGCTGCGCGACCAGCGCCAGCACCTCGCCCAGCGTGAGCTGCTGCTCGATACCGTGGTGCAGAACACGCCCGTGGCCCTCGTTCTGACCGACGGTTCCGGCAAGGTCACCTACGCCAACATCGCGGGCCGCCAGTTGTTCAACCAGGGCAAGAGCCTTGTCGGGCTGGACTTCGACACCTTGCTGGCCGACATGCCCGAGAACCTGCGCGAGGCCGCCGCCGGTGGCGAAGATGCCTTGTTCTCGGTGGAAATGGACGGCAGCGAGGAGACCTTCCACCTGTCCCAACGCGGATTCCGTCTTCAGGGGCGTCCGCACCGCCTGCAACTCTACCGTCGCATGACCCGTGAGCTGTCTCGGCAAGAGGTGCAGACGTGGAAGCGGGTCATCCGCGTGATCAGCCACGAACTCAACAACTCGCTGGCGCCCATCACCTCGCTGTCGCACTCCGGCGCCGAACTGGCCCGTCGTGGCGATTTGGAGCGGTTGCCGGGTGTCTTCGCCTCAATCGGCGATCGAGCCCGCCACCTGCATGGCTTCATCGCCGGCTACGCCAGTTTCGCCAAGCTGCCTGCGCCGCAGTCCCGCCACGTGCCGTGGGGGCCATTCCTTGACGCCCTGTCCCTGCATGCGCGATTCCATCTGCGGGCCGCGCCACCGGAGCAACCCGGCTGGTTCGACCCGAGCCAGGTGGAGCAGGTGATGATCAACCTCATCAAGAACGCCCACGAGTCGGGCGGCGCGGCGGACGACGTCTCCGTCGCGGTCCATACCGTGGGCCGCGAGGTGTTGATCGAGGTGGCGGACCGCGGGCCGGGCATGAGCGAAACCGTACTGGCACAGGCCTTGCTGCCCTTTTACTCCACGAAGCGCTCGGGTACGGGGTTGGGGCTGGCGCTGGCGCGGGAAATTTCCGAGGCCCATGGCGGCCGTATTTCCCTCGCGAACAGGGATGGGGGAGGCCTGCGCGTGACCATGGTGCTGCCTGCCGGTCCGGTCTGACACGGTTCGCCTATACTCCCTGACGATATCCACGGGAGAGGGAGAACGGGGTCATGGGAGCGGTAGTCGCACTGGTTGTCATAGTGGTGGCGGTGATCGTCATCGCCAAGCTGATCCGCATCGTGCCGCAAGGCTACGAGTGGACGGTCGAGATGTTCGGCAAGTACACGGGCACGCTGACGCCGGGCCTGCATTTCCTCATTCCGTTCGTGTACTCCATCGGTCGCAAGATGAACATGATGGAGCAGGTGCTCGACGTTCCCTCGCAGGATGTCATCACCAAGGACAACGCCGTGGTGAAGGTCGACGGCGTCGTCTTCTACCAGGTCCTCGATGCGGCCAAGGCCGCTTATGAGGTGGCCAATCTCGAGACCGCCGCGCTGGCGCTCATCATGACCAACATCCGTACGGTGCTGGGTTCCATGGATCTCGACGAAAGCCTGAGCCAGCGTGACGCCATCAATGCCAAGCTGCTGGGCGTGATCGACGAAGCCACCCATCCCTGGGGTGTCAAGGTCACCCGTATCGAGATCAAGGACATCTCGCCGCCGCGCGACCTGGTCGATGCCATGGCCCGGCAGATGAAGGCCGAGCGCGAGAAGCGCGCCAACATCCTCGACGCTGAAGGTTTTCGCCAGGCGGCGATCCTCAAGGCCGACGGCGAGAAACAGTCGGCCATCCTCGAGGCCGAGGGCAAGAAGGAGGCCGCGTTCCGCGAGGCCGAGGCCCGCGAGCGTCTTGCCGAGGCCGAGGCCAAGGCCACCACCATGGTCTCGCAGGCCATCGCCGGTGGCGACGTCAACGCACTCAACTATTTCGTCGCGACGAAATATGTCGAAGCGCTGGTCGAGATGGCCAAGTCGCCCAACCAGAAAACGCTGCTTTTGCCGATGGAATCCACCGGCATCCTGGGCTCGCTCGCAGGTATCGCCGAACTGGCGAAGGATTCGCTCGCCGGCCAGCAGAAAGGCCATGTCGAGCCGCCGCGTACGCCGCCACTGATGCGTTGATGCCATGAGCGATATCGCACTGCATTACCTCTGGTGGATCGTCGCGCTGGTGCTCATCGCCGGGGAGGTGATCCTGCCCGGCTACTTCATGCTGTGGATCGGCATTGCGGCGGCGGCCATGGGCATCGTCGTCTTCGCATGGCCGGACATGCCGGTGCTGGTCCAGGCCATCGTCTTCACGGCGTTCGCTTTCGCCTCCTGCTTCGCCTACTGGACGCTGGTGCGTCCCCGTATCGATCGCACGCCGTCGGGCAACGAGCGACTGAACCGTCGTGGCGAGCAGATGATCGGCCAGCGATACGTGTTGTGCGAACCCATCGTGCAAGGGCGCGGCAAGGCACGGGTGGGCGACGGCATGTGGCTGGTGACGGGCCCGGATCTGCCGCTGGGCACCACGGTGGAAGTCCTCGGCGTCGATGGCACCACCTTGCGCGTGAAGGCGGTGGACGTTGCCTGACGCGGTTCCGCTCAGCGTTCCGGTGAGCTTCGCCACTACGGCGATCAATACCCGTATCGCGTTTCTCGCCGAGCTGGCCCGGCGACTCCACCAGTACGGCACCACCGCTCCCCGGCTGGAAACGGCCATCGCCCGTTCCGCGCAGCGGTTGGGCCTGGCCGCCGACGTCTGGTCCAGCCCCACCGCGATCATCGTGTCGTTCGCCGACCTCGCCCAGGGCGAGGACGGCGTCGCCCAGGTAACCCAGGTGATGCGCCTGCCGCCGGGGGACGTCAACCTGGCGCGCCTGTGCGAGGCCGACCGCATCGCGGATGCGGTCATCGACGGACAGATGGAGCTTCGCGAAGGCTTCCACCTATTGCGCAAGCTGGGGGCGCCGGACTCTTTCCGGGAGAAGCTCGGGCTCGTCGCGAGCTACGGTCTGTGCGCCGCCAGCGTCGTGGCACTGCTGTTGCACAGCGCATGGCCCGACCTCATTACCGCCGGCATCATCGGCGTGATCATCGGCTGCATCACCGTGGCCTCCGGCAGCCGTCCCCGGCTCGCCGCGGCGAGCGAGGCCATCAGCGCCATGGTGGCGACCGTCATCGCGACCCTGGTCAGCGCGTACATCGTGCCGCTGGCCATGAAATCCGTGGTGCTGGGCAGCCTCATCGTGCTGTTGCCGGGCATGGCGCTTACCACGGCCGTGCGTGAGATATCCAGCCAGCACCTCGTCGCCGGCACGGCCCGCATGGCGGGTGCCGTCGCTACCCTGCTCAAGCTCACGTTCGGCGCCGTGGCCGCCAGTCAGCTATGCGAAGCCTTTGGCATCGATCCGCGCAACTACGCCTTGCCTCCGTTGCCGGCGTGGGCCGACTGGCCGTCGCTGATCCTCGGTGCGTTCTCGTTCGCCATCCTGTTCCGCGCGGCACGGCGAGACTGGCTGGTGGTGATGGGGTCGGTGATTCTCGGCTACCTTGCCACACGGTGGGGCGGAAGCATTTCCGGCTCCTTGCCCGGGGCGCCATTTGGCGTCTTTGTGGGCGGCGTGATGCTTGGTGCGCTGAGCAATGTCTATGCGCGCTACGCGCAACAGCCGGGCGCCGTAGTTCGCGAACCGGGCATCATCCTGCTGGTGCCGGGTTCGGTGAGTTTTCGCAGTGTGTCGTATCTGCTGGATCGTGACGCGTCACTCGGCATGGATACCGGGCTGCTCGGCATTACCTTGCTGGTGTCCCTGGTCGCGGGTCTTTTGTTTGGCGATCTGCTGGTGGCGCCCCGCCGCTCGCTTTGAGTCGAGCCATAGGGCGTCACGGATGTATTCGCCAAGCCGATTATCGGGTACGTAAATTGGAGGCGAACGCGCGTTGGACACTCCATGACCATGTGACACAAATGAAAAGGCCCTGGATCGCTCCAGGGCCTTTTCACGCATTAATGGAGACGATCCATTAGGCGATCAGCAGGTCTTTTTCTTTCTTGCCGGCCTTCAGCGCATCGTTGAACCAGCGCGGGCGCTTGCCGCGACCGGACCAGGTGTTATCCGGATTCGCCGGATCGCGAAATTTTGCGGCGACGGTGGTGCCGGCGCGCTTGGACTTGGCCGCGCCACGGGACGGGAACACGTCGTCGAGGGTGACGCCTTCCTTTTTCAGGATGGCCTGGATCTGCTCACGCACCTTGGTGGTCCGTTCCTTCGACAATTCGCCCTGCCGGGCCTGGGCCTTGGCGATCAGGTCGGTGAGCTGATTATGATTGAGATTCTTGATATCGACGGCCATTAGGGTCTCCCGAGTGGTGCTGCATTAAAGACATTTGGCTCCGGATCATCCCCCACGAATGATCACTGAATGAAGCCGCGCCGGGATTTTTAACCAATTGGCGGCAAAAAAGCAAAATGCCCGGTCACAGAACCGGGCATTTGCTTCGTAAATCAGCCATTACCGACAGGAATAATCGGATTGGCGAACACGTGATTTAGCCGAGGAGGGCAAGAAGCTCATCGCGCGAGACATTGCAGGCCTCGGCGTCGGTGCGCGCCCGATACTCGAACGTGCCGCCTTCCAGGCCGCGGCCGCTGACCACCACGCGATGCGGAATGCCGATGAGCTCCATGTCCGCGAACATGGGACCCGGACGCAGGCCGCGATCGTCGAGCACGGTTTCGATGCCCTTGTCGGCCAGTTCCTTGTAGAGCGATTCGGCGGCTTCGGTGACGGCGGCGTCGTTCTTCGGGTTGATGACGCAGACGGCCACGCGCCACGGCGCCATGGTGTCCGTCCAGATCATGCCGTTGTCGTCGTGGCGCTGCTCGATAGCGGCGGCGACGATGCGGCTGACGCCGATGCCGTAGCAGCCCATGTACATGGTGCGCATCTTGCCCTGTTCGTCGAGCACGCCTGCACCCATGGCTTCGGCGTATTTCTGGCCGAGCTGGAAGATATGGCCGACCTCGATGCCGCGGGCGAAACGGATGGTGCCCTGGCCGTCCGGGGAGATGTCGCCTTCGACGACCTTGCGGATATCGGCCACGCGGGTGACGCGGGCGTCGCGCTCCCAGTTGGCGCCGGTGTAGTGCGTGCCGTCCTGGTTGCCACCGCAGACGAAGTCGGCGAGCACGGCGGCGCTGCGGTCGACGATGACCGGAATGCCGTCGGGCAGGCCCACCGGGCCGATGAAGCCCGGACGCGTGCCCGTAGCGGCGAGGATCTCTTCCTCGGTGGCCAGCTCGGATTCGTCCGGCAGTTCAGGCAGGTGCGCGGCCTTCACTTCGTTCACCTCGTGGTCGCCGCGCACGCAGAGGGCCACCAGGCCTTCCACGCCACGGACCAGGATGGTCTTCACGGTCTGTGCGGCGGAGACGCCGAGGTGGGCGGTGACTTCCTCGATCGTGCGCTGGGTGGGCGTATCCACCCGCGCCAGCGCGGCCGACGGGGCAGGGCGCTCCGTCGTCGGAGCAAGGGCTTCGGCCTTTTCGATGTTGGCCGCGTACGACGAGGTGTCCGAGAAGGCGATGGCGTCTTCGCCGGAATCGGCGATCACCTGGAACTCGTGGCTGGCGCTGCCACCGATGGCGCCGGTGTCGGCGTCCACGGCGCGGAATTCCAGGCCCAGGCGGGTGAAGATGCGCGAGTAGGCCTCGTACATCACCTTGTAGGTTTCGCCGAGCGATTCGGGGGTGATGTGGAAGGAGTAGGCGTCCTTCATGAGGAATTCGCGCGCGCGCATCACGCCGAAGCGCGGACGGATCTCGTCGCGGAACTTCGTCTGGATCTGGAAGAAGTTCAAGGGCAGCTGCTTGTAGCTCTTCAGCTCGTTGCGCGCGAAGTCGGTGATGACCTCTTCATGCGTCGGGCCGTAGCAGAACTCCTGCTCCTTGCGGTCCTTGATCTTCAGCAGCTGGCCGCCGAACTTCTCCCAGCGGCCGGTCTCTTCCCACAGCTCGCGCGGCTGGATCGACGGCATGAGCATTTCCACCGCACCGGCGCGGACCATTTCCTCGCGCACCACGGCCTCCACCTTACGCAGCACGCGCAGGCCCAGCGGCGTCCAGGTGTACAGGCCGGAGGCGAGCTTGCGGATCATGCCGGCGCGCAGCATCAGCTTGTGGCTGGCGACTTCCGCGTCGGCGGGGACTTCCTTGACGGTGGCGAGGTGGAACTGGCTGAGGCGCATCTGCGATGGATCCGGGGCTTGTAAAGAATCGATTATAGGGCCGGAGCGGCGATCAGGCGTCGCAGTACAGCGTCGTCTGGGCCTGGTTCTTCTTCAGTTCGGCCTGGCGTGTGGCATCGTCGACCTGTTTCGTGCCGCCTTTGCCGTCGTCCATGGTCACCACCTTTTCGTTATGCAGGATTTCGGCGTTCTTGCGCAGCTGGTCGCAGAGCTTCGCTCGATTGGAGGGGGTGTCCTGGGTGCCACCCTTCGTGGCGGCATCGGCCTGCTCGGTCGGAGCGGCTTGGGTGTTGGCCTGGGATGCCGCGGGTGCGGCGTCGCTGGCGGGGGTCTTGATGGTCTCGTATTTCGTCTTTCCGGGCGGCGGCGCATCGGTGAAATGGGTCACGCCCTGGGCATCCTTCCATTTGTAGGCCTGGGCGAAAGCGAGGGGCGTGGCGACGATGAGCAGGGCGAAAACGAGACAGCGGCGCATGATGGCGATCCGGCGAATGGGTGGCGCACACAAGTAGCACCCGCCCGATGGCCCCGCAAGCGACGCAGGTCGCGCTTTGCGCGGCCCCGCGCCTGACGCTTCCGGACGCCTGGGCTACACTGGCCTCCCATTTCGAGCCACTGGACCATGAGCGAACCGATCCAAGCCCGGGGACCGCGCCATCGCGGCATCTACCTCCTGCCCAACCTGTTCACCACCGGGGCCATGTTCTCCGGCTTCTACGCGATCGTCTCCGCCATCGGCGGCCATTACGCGACGGCGGCGCTGGCGGTGTTCGTGGCGGGCATCCTTGACGGCATGGACGGGCGCGTCGCCCGGCTTACCAACACGCAGAGCGAATTCGGCGTCCAGTACGACTCCCTGTCCGACCTGGTCAGCTTCGGACTGGCCCCCGCGCTGGTATTGTACACCTGGGCCCTGTCCTCGCTGGCCGACTACGGCCCTGTCTGGGGCAAGATCGGCTGGGCCGCCGCGTTCATCTACGCGGTATGCGCCGCGCTTCGCCTGGCCCGCTTCAATACCCAGGTCGGCGTGGCCGACAAGCGCTACTTCCAGGGGCTGGCGAGTCCGGCCGCCGCCGGGCTGTGCATGTCCTTCGTCTGGACGATGGAGAAATTCGACATCCCGGGCCCGTCCGTCGCTTTCTTCGCCATGCCGCTGGCCGTGATCGCGGGCCTGCTGATGGTGAGCAACGTCCGCTATTTCAGCTTCAAGGCATGGCCCAAGGGCGACCGCGTCCCGTTCATCTGGTTGATCGCGGCGGTGTTGATCGTGGTGCTGCTGTTGATCGATACCGCCCGCGTGCTGTTCGCCGGCATGGTGATCTACACCATTTCGGGCCCGGTGATGACCGTCTGGGGGCGCGCCACCCATCGCCGTCGCGTGCGTCGCCACGCGCGCTCGGAGTGACCGGATGATCCAGCCCCGTCGCGAGCGTCTCCTGAAGGCCATGGGCGTCACCCCGTGGCGCCTGCGTTCGGCGGAAGCCGTCGCCGTGGACGCCTCGGATGCCGCCAATGAAGCGATGGCAGCGATCGATGGCGTGCCGTGTGTCGTGATTCTTCCGGCCGGGTGCAGCGCTCGAGAGCTCGACGTCGTCGGGCGTGCCTTGCGTGCCTTTGGTCCCGTCACGGGGCGCGCGGCACGGCTGGAGGTGGGCGAGGGCGGTCTTGGGCGTGTCCCGGTCGCCGCGGCTTATCTCGCCTTCGGCGAAGCGCAGGCAAGGGCGCTTGGGCGCGACCTGCCTGCGTCGGTGATGAGCGCTGCGCAGATCGTCCTGCTCGATACGCCTTCCGCGCTGCTCGCCGAGGGCGCGGCCAAGCGCCGCCTGTGGAATGCCTTGCGCGCCCTGGGACGGGCCTTGCCGAAGGAGTGACGCCGATGGTCGCCGTGACTCGCCCCTCCACCGAAGTGCGCGCCATGCGACGGGAAGACCTCGACGCCGTGGCCGCCATCGAACATGCGTCGTACGAATTTCCCTGGAGCCCCGGCATTTTCCGGGACTGCCTGCAGGCCGGACACAATTGCTGGGTGATCGTCCACGATGGCGAGGTCGCGGGGTACGGCATCCTCTCGGTCGCCGCGGGCGAGGCCCATGTGCTCAACGTCTGCATCGGCGAGGCGCACCGTGGCTTCGGCTACGGCCGCTGCATGATGCGCCGCCTGCTGGATCTGGCGCGCTGGTACGGCGCCGAGCGGGTCTTCCTGGAGGTGCGGCCGTCCAATCCCGTGGCGAAGGTGCTCTACGAGTCCCTCGGTTTTGCCGAGATCGGCCGCCGTCCGGCGTACTACCCCGCGCGGAACGGACGCGAAGAGGCCATCGTGATGGCCCTGGACATGAACCCCGACACCCCCTCCCCGGTGTTGTAGGAGCGCGCTTGCGCGCGATGGTGCGTACCGCGAGCCCCATCGCGGATGCGATCCGCTCCCACCCCTTCGGTAGCCAAGCCTGACTACCGAAGGGGTGGGAGCCGATTTATCGGCGATGGTTCCAAGGATCAGCCTTCGCGCAGCAACGCCATCGGCGAGGTGCGAAGCACGCGACGCGTACCCAGTAGGCCGATGCCCATCACCACCAGCGCCGCCAGCACGGCCGCGCCGACCAGGGGCCATAGGGGTGGTACGAAGTGCTCGATGCGGAACACGGCCTTGCCCAGCCACAGGCCCGCGCCGGTCGCACCCAGCGCCGCCGTGAGTCCCGCCACCAGGCCCAGCAGGGCGAACTCACACGCCGCCGCGGCACGCAGCTGGCGCCGCGTGGCCCCGAGCGTGCGTAGCAGGGCGGCCTCCTTGCGGCGTTCCTGCGCGCTCGCGGCGAGCGCCGCCGCCAGTACCAGGGCACCCGCCAGCAGGCTGAAGCCCAGCACCCAGCGCACGGCCGAGCCCACGCGGTCGACGATTTCGCGGACGCGGTCGAGCAAGGCGTCGACGTCGATCAAGCTCAGGTTGCCGTAATCGCGCGACACCCGCGAAAGCTGGTCGCCGTGGCCGCGCGGCAGGTAGAAGCTGGTGAGCCAGGTATGCGGCAGCTCGCTGGCATGCGCCGGGTCCAGCATTAGGAAGAAATTCACCCGGAACGAGGTCCAGTCGACCTTGCGCACGCTGGTGAGCTTCGCCTGCACCGTGCCTTCGCCGACCTCGAAGCTCAGCGTGTCGCCCAGTTTGAGGTGGAAGCGATCCCGCCATGAGGTGTCCACCGACACTTCGGCTCCCGGAGGTGAAGCGCCCGGCCACGCACCCGCCACGATCTGGTTGGAAGGCGGCAACTCGGCGCTCCACGACAGGCGTAGCTGGTTGTCGGCGGAGTTTTTTGCCTCGTCGCTGTCGAAGGCGATGCTGTCGACGGGCTTGCCGTTGATTGCCGTCAGCTTGCCCACGGCGAGCGGCATCATGTTGATCTTGCTGGCCCCCATGCCCGTCAACGCGGTCGAGAAGGCCTCGCGCTGGTCGTCCTGGAGGTTCAGGGCGAACCAGTTGGGCGTGTCGGAAGGAAGCTCGCGCCGCCAGCCGTCCAGCAGCGAAGGTGCGATCACGGCCAGCAGGAGCAGGGCGCACAGACCGAGCGACAACGCGGTGGCCTGTACCAGCGAAAGGCCGCGTCGACGTGCCAGCGCGGCGAGGCCGAGACGTAGCGCCGGGTGCGCGCCTGGCGCGACGCGCCGGGCCACCAGCAACAGCAGGGCGGCCAGCGCGGCGGCCACGACCGCGACACAGGCGAGGCTGACCGCGAGGATGCCGGAGAGCCGCAGCGAGTCGCTCTGCAACCAGATCAGCAGCACCGCGGTGAGCAGTGGCACCAGGTAGAGGGCGTCGAAGCTGCGGACCTTGCGTTGTATGGAATCCCGGAACACCGCCACTGGCGGCACCTCAGCCAGGCGGACGAGGGGCGGCAACGCGAAGCCGGCGAGCACGGCCAAGCCCATCGCGGCAGCGGCCAGGGCCGGTGCGATGGGCAAGGTGGTGGGGATGTTGTCGAACAACTGGCGCGCGAAATACCAGGCGCCTTCGGCGAGTCCCAGAGCGACAGCCATGCCGATCGCGGCGGCGGGGATCGCCAGCGCGGCCAGCGTGGCGACCAGCAGGGCGGCGACACGACGTTTCGGCGTGCCGAGCGCACGCAGCAGGGCCACCTCGGCGGACTTGCGGCGGGCGTAGCGGGCCGAGGCCAGCGCGATGGCGACACCCGCGAGCAGGGCCGATAGCAGAGCGGTCAGGCGCAGGAAGGCGCTGGCACGGTCGAACGCGCTGCGCATGCGCTCCTGCATTTTCTCGGGGGTGAGCAGGTCGGCGCCGGCGGGAAGCGGGGCGCTTTCGACGGCCGAACGCCAGCGGGCCACGTCGCCGGGCTCGCCGGCCACGAGCAGGCGATGGCGCGCCCGGCTGCCGACGGACAGGAGGCCTGCCTTGTCGGCATCGCCCAGGTTCATCACCGCACGCGGCGCCAGTGCGAACAGTTCGCCACCGTCCGGCTGGCGAACGAGTTCGGCGGCCAGCGTGAGGTCGTGGCCGCCGATCTGCACGGTCTGGCCCACGCCGACGCCCAGGCCGACCATGGCCCGGTGGTCGAGGTAGACCTGCCCCGGACCGGGGCCCTGGGCCTCGTGCTCCTTGCCGTCCGCGCCGCGCAGCACCAGCGTGCCGCGCAGGGGATAGGCGTTGTCGCTGGCGAGCACATCGAGCAACTGGCTGTGTTCCCCCACGAACGCCACGCTGCGGAACTGGGCGCCCCGGGTGGTACGCAGGCGATCGGCCTGCGCCGAGCGCTGTAGGTCGTCGGGCAGCGGCGCGGGTGCGGTGATGCCCATGTCACCACCGATCAACTCAGCCGCGCTGGCGAGGATGCCGCGCTCCAGCCGCGTGGACAGCGTGGCGACCACACCGAGCGCGATCACCGCCAGCACCAGCGAGGCGGCGAGGGTGCGCAACTCGACGAGGTGCCATTCGCGCCTCAGCGTGCGCAAGGCAAGCCGGGCGACGTTCACGGGCTCACCCCGAGGCGGCCTTCGCGCAGCTCCGCCGATCGCGCGCAGCGCGCGGCCAGGCGAGGATCGTGGGTGACCAGGATCAGCGTCGTGGCGTGCTGGCGGTTCATTTCGAACAACAGGTCGCCGACGTGCTCGCCGGTGTGCTGGTCGAGGTTGCCGGTCGGCTCGTCCGCGAAAAGGATGCGTGGACGGTGCACGAAGGCGCGGGCCAGGGCCACGCGCTGCTGTTCGCCGCCCGAGAGCTGGGCCGGATAGTGACGGCGGCGGCCGCCCAGGCCGACCGTCTCCAGCGCGGCGTGGGCGCGTTCGCGGGCGGAGTTGTCGCCCTCCAGTTCGAGCGGCAGCATCACGTTTTCCTCTGCCGTCAACGCCGGGAGCAGGTGAAAGGACTGGAACACGAAGCCGACGAGCCGGCGCCGGATGGCGGCGCGGGCTTCCTCGTCGATGGCCTCCAGCGCCTGGCCGTCGAGGCGGATGCTGCCGGCGGTGGGAACATCCAGGCCGGCGATCAGTCCGAGCAGGGTGGTCTTGCCCGAGCCGGACGCGCCGACGATGGCGAAGCTTTCCCCGGCCTGCACGGCGAGGTTGACCCCCGTGAGGATATCCAACTGGCCCTCCGGGCCGAAAACCGACTTGCTAACATCCTTCACTTCGAGAAGAACACGGGAAGAATCGCTCATGCGTCGTTGCCTGATGGTCCTGTTGCTGTTGGTCTGGGGCGCCGTCGCCTCCGCGGCGGATGCGCCGCGAAAGGTGCTGGTGCTGGGGGACTCGTTGTCGGCGGCGCACAACATCCCGGTGGAAGCCGGTTGGGTGCGTCTGCTGAACGCGCGTACCTCGAAGATGGCGACGCCCTGGACGATGGTCAATGCCAGTATCAGCGGCGAAACCTCCCTGAGTGGCCGCAATCGCCTCAACGCGCTATTGAAGAAGGAACAACCTGGCATCGTGGTGATCGAACTGGGCGCGAACGATGGCTTGCAGGGCCTGCCGCTGGGGCAACTGGCCGACAACCTGGAGGCGATGATCGCCGCTTCCACGAAAGCCGGGGCGAAAGTCCTGCTCCTGGGCATCGAGCTGCCGGTCAACTACGGCCCGCAATACCGTGACGGCCTGCGCAAGATCTACGCCGACGCCGCGAAGAAGCACGGCCTGCCGCTGGTACCCTTCCTGCTCGACGGCGTGGCCCTGGATCCCGCCCTGATGCAGGACGACGGGCTGCATCCCACGGCCAAGGGCGAGGTGCCCGTGGCGGAGAATGTATGGAAAGCGCTAGCGCCGATGCTCAAGTAAACGACGTAACGTCGACGTTCGCATACCCAGAATGAATCGTTGTTTTCGGTCTTCACGCTGTTCTCACCGGTCCGGCCGTTAACTCTTCACATTTGTGAATCAGCGAAAGGAGTGGAGCGATGAGCACACGTGACGAACAGTCTGGCCTGATCCTCCTTGTCGAGGACAACCGGCAGATCGCCGAGATGGTGGGGGAGTTCCTTGAGCGTCGGGGCTACTCCGTCGACTATGCCGCCGATGGTGTCAGTGGCCTGCACCTGGCCGTCTCCAACAGCTACGACGTGATCGTGCTCGATCTCATGCTCCCGGGCATGGACGGCCTGGACGTTTGCCGCAAGCTGCGCAAGGACGGCAAGAAGTCCACCCCGGTCCTCATGCTGACGGCCCGGGATACCCTGGAAGACAAGCTGGTGGGCCTGGAAGCCGGCGCCGACGATTACCTCATCAAGCCCTTCGAGGTTCGCGAACTGGAAGCCCGCCTGCGTGCGCTGATCCGCCGCGATCGCCGCCAGGTGTCCTCGGAGGTGCTGACGGTGGGCGACATGACCCTCGACACGGCCACCTTGCGCCTCACCCGTGGCGGCCAGGAGCTGACCGTGTCCCCAATCGGCCTGAAGTTGCTGGCGATCCTCATGCGCGAGTCGCCGCGGGTGGTCAGCCGCCGGGACATCGAACGCGAAATCTGGGGCGACACGCTGCCCGACTCGGACACCCTGCGCTCGCACCTGTACAACCTGCGTCGCGTGATCGACAAGCCGTTCGATCGCCCGCTGCTCCATACCATCTATTCGGCCGGCTACCGCCTGGCCGACCTCGACTCCGAAGTCGCGACGGCTTCGCAGCACGTGGGTTGAGGCGGATGAGGGGTCGGATGTAATCGATGGAAGAGGGCCGTTCGCAGGGGACGCGGCGCCGGCGTGGTTCATTCCGCGCTCGTGTCGCCATCGTCTTCGCATTGCAGACGCTGGTGGTAGTGATCGCCTCGATCATGGCCGCGCATAACGTGGCGCCCCTGGGCGCCGCGGTTGCCATCATGCTCTGTTCGGGCGGGCTGGCCTGGTTGGCCGTGTCCCGCGAATGGCTGCCCATCGCGGCCCTGGCACGGCTACTGGATGGCTGGGACCCGGACCGTCCGGACATGGACCGGCTTCAGGGCGAGGACGGCAAGCGCTCGGACGGCGATGTCTCGTCCCTGATCCGTGGTTTGCATGGGTTGGCCTCGCGTATCGAGGGTTTCGGCGAACGCGAACGCAACTTCACCCGCGATGCCAGTCACGAACTGCGCAGCCCGCTCACGGTGATCAAGATGTCCTCGGACATGCTGGCCGACGAAACGGAGCTTTCGGAGTTCGGCCATCGTTCGCTGGACCGTATTCGGCGCTCCACGCGTGAGCTGGAGTCGCTGGTGGAGGCCTTCCTGATCCTGTCCCGCGAATCCGATCAGGGGCTCACGGAAGAGGACTTCGTGGTCAACAAGGTGCTTCGCCAGGAAGTCGACCACGCTCGCAAGCTGATCGCCGGAAGGCCGGTGGAGCTGATCCTCGACGAACCGGCGACCTTCGCGCTGCACGCGTCGCCTCGGGTCTTCGCGGTGTTGTGCGGGCAGCTGATCCGCCACGCCCTGCAACAGACCGACCAGGGCACCATCGTGGTCACGGTGATGCCGGGCAGCGTGAGCGTCATCAATCCCGCCATGGACGTGCCGGAGCCCGGCAGTCGCCGGCATGCGTCGGTGGACAGACACGGCTTCGACCTCGCCATCGCACGGCGCCTGTCGGATCGTTTCCAGTGGCCGCTGGAACTGCGGGCCTTGCCCGGTGCCAGCCGCATCGCCAGCGTCCGCTTCCCGAACCCCCAGCCCGTCGAGGCCTGACGGATTCTGTAGGAGCGCGCCTTGCGCGCGACCGTTTTCGCGAAGACCGGTCGCGCGCAAGCGCGCTCCTACAGAAGCAGTTTGGCGATCCTGCCCTCGTCCAGCGCCCCGCTAGCCGCCCGACGCCGCCCATCGGCGTGGATGACCAGCGTGCGCGGCGTCTCGCCGCCCCAGGTCTGGTCGATCAGGAAATTGATCCGGTCGGGCGTGCGTTCGGCATAGGCGCGCGAGGGCACGTCGTCGACGTTTGCCGCGTGCAGGCGTTTCTCCAGCGTGTCCGCCTGGGTGATCGAATCGGTCGCGACGAAGACGAGATCCACATCGGCGTGGTTGCGTTGCCATGCGCGTAGCGCCGACAGGTTTTGCTCGCAGTACGCACAATCCAGCGCCCAGAGGGCGACGATCTTCGTGCCCTTCGCGGGCGGCGCGAGCAGGGCAGGCACGTCGGCGATGCCCAGCGCCGTCGGCGCCGCCGCATGGGCGGGCAGGGCGAGACTCAGCATGGCGAGTGCGACGAGGGGTTTCATTGCAGGGCCTCCGTGGGCACGAGGCGGAACTGGCCGTCCGGATTCCAGGCGACGAAGGCGCGGTGGTCATGGATCAGCAATCGCGGCCAGCCCGATGCGCCGTCGGTGTGCGCGATCTGCCGGGGCTCGCTGAAATGCAGGCCGCCGTCGGTGGACTCGCGCAGCATGAGGTCGAGGCCTTTCTCGGTCATCTGGTGCCAGACGATCCACACGTGTCGACCGTCTACCGCAAGGTCGGCATGCGACGCGCCGAGCGTGGCAACCGGGAACGTGTGGATGGGCGCCTTCCCCGGCACGAGCTGCCCATAGCTGATGGTCGGCTTGCCGTCGGTCACGGCGAACCACACCGCATGCTTCGTCCCTTTCGCATCGATCGCGAGCGACGGGCCATGGTTTGGGCAACCCTCGATGTGCCACTGCGTGAATGTGGCGCGCTCCACCTTCAGCGTGCCGGTACCAATGGGCAACGACGTGAAGGCGTGATCGCGGATGTTGTCGCCGTAGATCGCGCGGAAGAAGGCATCGATGCCTCCATCCGGCGCGCGAGCCAGCGCGATGCGGCAGCATTCGCAGCTCTGGTCCACGATCTTGCGTTCCGGCGCGAAGTGTTCGCCACGATCCGACGACCAGCTGTAATAGGTGGCGGCACCGAGGTACGGCTTGTTGGTGACCTTGGCCGCTTCCAGGTCGCGTTTGTCGATCCACGCCACCACGATGTTTCCCTTGCCGTCGACGGCGAGCGAGTCGAAGCGATGGGTAATGTCCGCGCGATCCGTATGCACGGTGACGGGCGTATCGAAGTGCGTGCCGCCGTCGAGCGAGCGCGAGAAGCGCACGAAGCCCGACCACGGCGTCTTCCTCGGCTGCGACCAGGTCACGTACAGATCGCCCTGCGGCCCCAGCGCGATCTTCGGCCGGTTCTCGCCTTCGGCGTAGATCGGTTCACCGACGGGGTTGACGATGGTCGACTGCGTGAACGCCCTTCCCATGTCGTCTGAGCGCCGCACCCGGACGTGCTCGCCGAGCGTATCCACCACCCACAGGTGACCGCTGCCGTCGAAGGTCGCGTCGAAGCCGAGCGGGGCTTCGTGGCCCATGGCCATGCCGTGCATGTCGTCGGCATGCGCGGTGGCGGCGAAGAGCAGCGGGACGAGGAGAAGGGCGCGGCGCATGGTCAATGCTCGTCGGGACGTTCGCGGACAGGATGCTTGCTGAGCTTGCGCTGCAAGGTACGGCGATGCATGCCGAGGCGTCGCGCGGTTTCGGAGATGTTGCCTTCGCACTCGGTGAGCACGCGCTGGATGTGCTCCCACTCAAGTCGACGTAGCGGCAGTGGGGCGTCCGGCGCATCCACCAGGTCGTCGATGTCGGCCGGACCGGCATCGCCATCGAGCAGGGCGCGCACCACCGCGTCGGCGTCGACCGGCTTGGCCAGGTAGTCGTGCGCGCCGCGCTTGATCGCCTCGACGGCGGTCGCGATGGACGCGTAGCCGGTGAGCAACAGCACGCGGATATCCGGCACCAGCGACTGCAATTCCGGAATCAGGCGCAGGCCGTTCTCGTCGCCGAGCTTGAGATCGAGCACGCAGTAACGCGGCTGGTGGCGACGGGTGAGGGCGCGGGCGTCGTCGGCGTTGTCGGTGGTGATCACCTCGAAGCCGCGCGAGGTCATCGCGCGTCCGAGCACGCGGGCGAACGTCGCGTCGTCATCGACGATCAGCAGGGGGCGGCCGGTGGGCGGGACGAGGTCGTTCATGTCGGGTCTCCAATGACCGTAAGGGGCAGGCGCAGGCGCATCTGTGCGCCGTGGCCGGTATTGCTGGCGGCGAGTTCGCCGTCGAGGCGCTCCGCCGTGGCCTCGGCCAGCGCAAGGCCGATGCCGAGGCCGGTGTCTTTCTGCGACAGGCCTAGGGTACCCAGTTCGTCGAATTCGTCGAAACCGGGGCCCTCGTCGGTGACCACCAGTTCGAGCCAGCGGCCATCGGTGTGGATGGCCAGCGAGACGAACGTGCTGTCGTTCATCGCCGAGGCGTCGGCCGCGTTGTTGAGCAGGTTGATCAGGGCGTGGCGCAGGCCGGGCGGCGAGCGCAGCGGGACGCGCGCGGCCGCCTCGTCCACCTCCAGGCGCACGTCGGCTTCCGGGCGCAGGAGCTGGAAGCGCTCCATGCAGCCGTGGATGAACTGGTCGAGCGTGAGGCGTTCCGGCACCTGCGACAGTTGCGCCTGGCCGAAGGCGACCATCTCGCGCAGGATGGTCCGGCAGCGTTCCACCTGGCCTTCGAGCAGGTCCAGGTCGTCGCCCAGCGCGCTGTCGGTGGCGTGCTCGCGGCGGATCTCGGGCAGCAGCGTGCGCATGGTGCCAAGCGGGGTATTGAGCTCGTGCGCCGCGCCGGCCGCCTGGGTGGCGATGGCGAGGATGCCCTCGTCGCGCAGGGCGCGTTCGCGGATGCGCTGGACTTCGTCCTGCTGCACGCGGATGGCCTTGGCGAGGTTGCTGATGAACACGCCCAGCAACACCGCCATGATCACGAAGTTCACGCCCAGGCCGGCGATGTAGAGGTCGAAATCCAGGCCCTTGTTGCCCAGCGTGGGCAGCGGCAGGTGATACGGCACCAGCAGCACGTAGGCCACGCCGGTGAGGATCGCCACCAGCGACACGCCGGCGATGGACAGCGCCGCCGCCGAGAGGCCGATCGGCACCAGCAGCAGGGTCACGAAGGGATTGGAGGCGCCGCCGGTGAAGTAGAGGAGGTAGCCCAGGACAAGGGTGTCCAGGGCGATGTGCACGATGGCCTCGCCTTCGGTCATCTTCCAGGGCATGCCCAGGCGGAAAGACGCCGCGGCGGCGAACACGGCCAGCATGCAGACGCCGATCATCAGCGGCAGCAGGGGGATGTCGAGACGGAGCAGGGTGACGCAGGAGAGGATCGCGACGCTTTGGCCGGCGATGGCGCACAGGCGGAGCCAGGCGAGGGTTCGCGCGAGCGCGAAGGGACCGGAGCGGGACGATGGGGAGTGCAGGTGGTCGCTCACGGTGGTCTCTCAAGATCGAAGGGCCGCCTGGGCGGCGGCCCTTCGCGGGGCGTTACAAGTCTTCGTTGTGCACCGGCGGTACCGGCGGGACACCGGCCAGCGCGTGGTTCAGGGACAGTTTGCGCATCAGCGGCAGCATGCCCACGGCGATCACCGTGCAGCCCACGCCGACGAAGCCGAGCTTGTTGAACAGGTTGGTGTAGATCGGCAGCGATTCGAGCGGGTTGTTGATGCCGCTGGGGATGGCCGCGAAGTTGGCGACCACGCTACCGGTGTACTGCGACACGCCGGACGCGACGTAGTAGGCGCCCATCATGAAGCCACCCATGCGGGCCGGCACGTAGCGGGCGATCATCGCCAGGCCCAGGCCGCTCACCAGCACTTCGCCGAGCGAGTAGAAGCCGTAGCCCCACACCATGTACCACGACGAGATCTGGCCGCCGACGGCGGTCAGGGCACCCAGGCCGTACATGAAGAAGCCGGCGGCCACGGCGGCGAAGCCCAGCGCGAACTTGGCGGCGACCGGGAAGTCCTTGCCGTGCTTGCCGAGGGAGTTGTAGATCCAGACCAGGATCGGCGACAGGATCACGATCCAGATGGCGTTGAGCGACTGGAACTGCTCCGGGATCCAGCGGAAGATCTGCATACCGAAGAGGGTGAAGTCGAGATCGACGTTGCGCTGGGCGAACAGGTTCAGCGAGGTCGACATCTGCTGGTAGAAGATGAAGAAGAAGATCGTCTGCACCGTCAGCAGCAGCGCGGCGATGAGGCCGGCGCGCTCGCCCGGTTCCACCGAGCGGATGAGGTGAACGAAGATGCCCAGGATGATCACGCCGGCGACGTAGACGCAGATCTTCGCCACTTCCTGGTGCTGCAGGATGAAGGTGGAGGCGGCGATGATGGCGATGCCACCGGCGATCACGGCCAGCACGTTCTTGGCCACCAGCGGACGCTCATCCGGCGCGGAGCCGATATGGGCCAGCGTGCGGCGCATGAAGAAGTAGTTGATCAGGCCGAGGATCAGGCCGATGGAGCAGACACCGAACGCGGTGTGCCAGCCCAGCGCGTCGCTGTAGTGGGCGCCGACGTAGTCGCGGATCCAGGGCGTGAGCAGCATCGAGATGGTCGAGCCGACATTCACCGCCATGTAGTAGATGGTGAACGCGCTGTCGATCTTCACCTCGTCGCCTTCGTAGATCTTGCGCACGAGGTTGCCGGCGTTGGGCTTGAACAGGCCGTTGCCGAGGATGATGACGCCGAGGGCGGCATAGAGGAAAAGGCTGTTGTTCGTCGGAACCCACAGCAGCATGTAGCCAATCATCAGGACCACGGCACCGGTGAGCATGGTGCGGCGCGTGCCGATGAACTTGTCGCCGATCCAGCCACCGATGGCGGGGGTGGCATAGATGAGCGCCGAGGCGGCACCCCAGATCAGGTTCGAGTCGGCTTCGGGGAAGCCGAGCTTCTTCACCATGTAGGTGACCATCAGCACCTGCATGCCGTAGAAGCCGAAGCGCTCCCACATTTCGATGAGGAAGACCGTGCTGAACGACTTGGTCTGTGAAACCGGTGGATTCTGAGTTGCCATGTAGATTCCGTACACATTGGAAACAGCGAGCTGCGCCGGGCGTAGCTCCCGTTGCCATGACCCTGAACGAGGCCATAACCGTTCAAGGTTACCCCAAATGGTCCGCTGGGTTGTGCTGCACCGCCAGAGGGGCGCGGCGATTCGCCACGGCCTTCGGCTTAAGCCGCCCGAAAGGCGGCCTGTGGCATAGTAGCCGGCCGATTCCAGCCCTTCCTGCCGCCATGCCGCACGTTTCTTCGCTTAACCGGCCAGCCCGCGCGGCCAAGGTCGCCTGACGATGGCGACGACCGTCCCGCGCGGCCCCCGGCAGATCTACGCCGCCTTCCAGTGGTCCATGAAGGGCCTGCAGGCCTGCTTCCGCCACGAGGCCTCGTTCCGCCTCGAGGTCTTCCTCGCCGTGGTCTTCGTGCCGCTGGGCCTGTGGCTGGGCAACGGCGGGGTCGAGAAGATCGTGCTGATCACCTTCCCGATCCTGGTCCTCTCCGCCGAGCTGCTCAACTCGGCCATCGAGGCCGTGGTCGACAAGGTCAGTCCCGAGTTCCACGAGCTGGCCGGACGGGCCAAGGACATGGGCTCGGCGGCCGTGTTCCTGCTGCTGGTCATGGTGGTGTTGAGCTGGGCCCTGATCCTGGTTCCACGGTTTTTCTGAAGGCTTGGGATCGCGTGCAAGCGCGCTCCTACAGCGGATGGGCCGGGCTGTGCAGGAAACTGCGGGTTTGCGCTACCTTGTGCACCGTAAACCCCAAGGAACCGCCGCCATGAAGACACTTTTCCGTACGTTCGCCCTCGTTCTGATCGCCGGTTTCCTGTCCGGTTGCGGCTACAACGCCATGCAGCGCGAGGACGAAGCCGTGAAGGCGGCCTGGTCCGAAGTGCTCAACCAGTACCAGCGTCGCGCCGACCTGGTGCCCAACCTGGTCAACACCGTGAAGGGCTATGCCCAGCACGAGGAACGCGTGCTCACCGAAGTGACCGCCGCCCGCGCCAAGGTCGGCCAGGTGCAGCTGTCGCCCGAGCAGGCGAACGATCCCGAGGCACTGGCCAAGTTCCAGGCAGCGCAGGGCCAGTTGTCCGGCGCGCTGTCGCGCCTGCTCGTGGTCAGCGAGAACTACCCGCAGCTCAAGGCCGACGGCTCCTTCCGTGACCTCCAGGCCCAGCTCGAAGGCACCGAGAACCGCATCACCGTTGCCCGCAACCGCTATGTCCAGGCGGTGCAGTCGTACAACACGCTGATCCGCTCGTTCCCGAACAACCTGACGGCCAAGGTCATGGGCTACCAGGTGAAGCCGAACTTCAGCGTTGAGAATGAGAAAGCCATCTCCACGGCGCCGACCGTCGACTTCAATAGCACCCCGGCCCCGGCTGGTACGGCCGCCCACTGATGCGCTACCTCGCGGCACGGCTGCTGCTCGTCGTCGCCCTGCTGGTGTCGCCCCTGGCGGCGCTGGCGGACGACGCCGCCGTGCCGAAGCTGGCACGTCACGTCACCGACCTCACCGGCACGCTGACGGCCGCCCAGGTCGACCAGCTCGATGCGCGACTGGTCGACCTGGAAAAGACCAAGGGCGCCCAGGTGGTCGTGCTGATGGTGCCGACCACCCAGCCCGACGACCTGGAGGACTACTCCCTCAAGGTCGCCGAAACCAACAAGGTCGGCCGCAAGGGCAGCGACGACGGCGTGCTCCTGCTGCTGGCCAAGAACGATCGCCGCGTGCGCATCGAGGTCGGTTACGGCCTCGAAGGCGCGCTGCCGGACGCCATCGCGTCGCGAATCATCCGCGAGTACATGGCGCCCAAGCTGCGCAGCAACGATTACTTCGGCGGCATCACCGAAGCGCTCAATGCGATTACCCAGATCGTGCAGGGCGAATCGCTGCCGGCGCCCGTCGCGCCCGACGAAAGCCATGAGCGTCGTCGTCGCGGTGGCGGCGAGCTGTTCCTTCCCTTGTTGTTCGGCGTGCTGTTCATGCGCGGCATTCTCGGCCGCGCGCCGCTTGGCGTGCGCATGCCGCTCGGCGGCGTGATCGCCGGTGGTCTCGGCTGGCTTTTTCTCAACTCCCTGCTCGGCGGTGTGATCGGCCTGATCGGCGGCGCGCTGTTCATGGCCATTCCCCTCGGCGCCGGCCGCTCGATCGGCGGCGGTGGCTGGGGCGGTGGCGGCTTCGGCGGCTGGGGTGGCGGTGGCTTCGGAGGAGGCGGCGGCTTCGGCGGTGGTGGCGGAGGCGGCGGTGGTTTCAGCGGAGGCGGCGGCAGCTTCGGCGGCGGCGGCTCGTCGGGGAGCTGGTGATGACGACGCGCAGAATCCTCAGCAACCTGTTCGGCGAATGGTTCCGCATGGGCCGTGCGTTTCCACCCGAGGTACTGGATGCCATCACGGCGTCCGTGAGCCAGGGTGAAGCCACGCATCGTGGCGAGCTACGCGTGGCCATCGAATCCCGCCTTCCGCTGGCCGCGGTCGCGCAGGGCGTCACGGCGCGCGACCGCGCGGCGATGCTGTTCGCCCATCTTCGCGTCTGGGATACCGAAGAAAACTGCGGCGTGCTGCTGTACGTGCTGCTCTCCGAGCACCGCATTGAGATCGTCGCCGACCGGGGCATCGCCAGTCGCGTGTCGGCGGACGAATGGGCGACGATCACCGACCACATGCGCGACGCCTTCGCGAACGAGCGTTTCCATGAGGGTGTGCTCACTGGCGTTACAGAGGCCGGCGCATTGCTCGCCACGCATTACCCCGGTGACGGCACCGCCCGCGAGAACCAGTTGCCCGACAGGCCGCTGTTGCTCTGATTCGTGCCATGACGGCGCGGCATGAGCTTATATCCACGGATCATTTCTTAAGCCGCGCCGTTCTACCGCACGATGACCCGCTCATGCATGGGCGGGAGAGGGCGGATGGTGTGGCGCAGGTGGTTCGCCTTTTTCCTGGGCGCCACGATGGGTTTTCAGGCGATAATCCCGGTACGCGCCGGGACGTACGACGCCTTCGGTAACTGGCCAACGCATGGGCTGCTGCCCGACGGCACCGATGTCGGCGTGTCGGTGCTCTACCAGTACGACATCAACCGATTCGATGGTGAGCGTGGCGCTTTGCGCGATGCCGACACGAATCGCCGTCGTTACCTTGGCTTCTACCTGCGTAAGCCGGGCGTCTACGACGTCAACGTGCAGTACGACTACCAGTCCCGGCAATGGGTGGACACCTTCGTGCGTGTCCGGTCACAGGGTTTGCTCGACCATGACATCGGCAATCTTCGTTTCGGATACACCAAGACCCCCGTCGGTTTCGAAGGCGTGACCTCCGCGGGAGCCACCACGTTCATCGAGACCGCGCTACCGATACAGGCCTTCTGGGAAGGACGACGAACGGGCGTGGATTGGGCGTTGCCCGCCACGCACTGGATCGTGAACCTGGGCTGGTACTTCGCGCGCAAGGATTTGAACAACGCCAATCCGGGGCGGACCGTCGCCGCGCGCGTCGCCTGGGTGCCATGGCGGCGAACAGGCGAGGTGTTGCATCTGGGCGTGTCCGGTTCACGGGAAACCTTGCTGGCGGATACGGTGCGTTTCGGCGCACGACCGGAAGCCGGGCTTGCGCAGATACGACTGGCCGATACGGGGGTGCTCGATCACGCGAGGCGCGTGGACCGACGAGGTCTCGAAGGGTTGTGCATCCACGGCCCGCTGTCGATCCAGGGCGAGTATCTTGCTATCGATGTCCAGCGGGCCGACGCACGACGCGACTATCGTGCGGACGGCTGGTACGCCTTCGCCACCTGGACCTTGACGGGCGAATCGCGGGTGTACAGCGACGGCAACGTCGCCGACCGCCGCTACGACAGCCGCGACCTCGCGACGATCAGGCCTGCACAGCGATGGGGTGCCATCGAGCTGGCGCTGCGCTATAGCCGTGTTGATCTTGATGACGAAGGTATCGCCGGTGGCCACGAACGCGACTGGACGCTAGGCGCCAACTGGTACCTGGGGGAACACATCAAGATGCAGGCCAACTATGTGTGGGTGAGTAGCGTCCGCAAGCACGTGCGTACCGATCCCGATGTTTTTGAAACACGCTGGCAGCTGAGCTTCTGATGATCGCCTCTCGCGGACTCAGTGGGCGCTGGGCAACATGTACCGTGAAGTCGCCGGATCGAACGGTACATCGAACGTTGTCGATGGCTTGCCCTTCACCGTCTTCACCGCATGCAGCGGATACATGCCTTGCGTGGCACCGGGGGCTATGCTGAAGCGATAGCTCGTGTCCTGGTTGTCTTCTGCTCGCATGGGAAGACCGGCGATGTCCTTCATCGTGCCATGCAGATCGGTGACGATGCTCAGGTTCTCCACCACCACGCCGCTCCAGATGCCACCGCTGGTGAACATCCAGCCGTAGGGCCCCTGTGCACCCAGCTTGACGAAACGTGCCTGTGCGCAGCCGCAATCGCCGGCGCTGCCGTAGTCCATGGCGGGTTCGAACGCCTGGTAGGTCCATGCGCCCTTGTCGTGCAGGCGGATACGGAACGCACCCATCAACCCGGGTTCGACATGCGCATACGCGTAGTGAGCATCGCCGGTATCCGTGGCGTTGAACGTTCGCAGATACAGCGTGCCATCCACGACCTCGGGCTTGCCGGGACGCATGCAATAGGTGGCTTCCTCGCCCTGGTCGTTCTTCCAGCGATACGTCCAGCACGCGTTCCGCGCGTCGTATGCGTTGCCGTACGTATCGGTCATCACGTTCCTGACGATGGTGGCGATATCGGCGGGTTCCCTGGCAAGGGTGGCCGAGCTTATGACCCACAGCAAACCCATCGTCGTCATTCGCCACATATCGCCTCTCCGTCCATTGGCGCCAAGCATATAAGGCTTTTGTAGGAGTGCGCTTGCGCGCGATGCCAGGTTGCCGCGAGCACCCATCGCGCGCAAGCGCGCTCCTACAAGGCCACCGTAACGTTGGGAGAGCCGTCGGGCCGCCGCCGGGGCGCGACTTGAGGAGCCGAGGGTAGGTGGGCGGACAAGACCGCGCAGCGGGGCCGGTCAGGATGACCGGCCTTTTTCGCCGAGGCAGGAGCCGAGTCGAAAAATCCCGACCACCTGCCCGAGCCCGAAGGGGCGAAGCCATAAAACACGGGCCGCGCAGCGGCCAACCTTTCCCGAGGGACGGCGGAGCGGGAGCGCCTCGGCGGCGGCCCGACGGCTCCCCGCCACGCCCGAGCGCCGCGAGCAATGCCGCAGGCGAGCCCAACCTACGAAGCGGTTGTCCGGCGCAAGCCGTAAAAGACACGAACCGCAACGCGGTTAACCGAAAAGAAAAGGCCGCCCCAGAGAGCGGCCTTTTCCATATCGCGCGACTCGCCGAAATTACAGGCTGAAGTCGTACTGCACCATCAGACGGAAGTAGCGCGGCGTCTGGTAGTAGGTCGGCACGCGGTACGTGGTGTCGTAGAACGTCTGGTTCGAACGCTCGCCGATCTCGTTGATCGCGATGGGCTTGCTGTTGTTCAGGATGTTGATGGCATCGAGCTGAACGGTCAGGCCCTTCACGTACGACGGGGTGTAGACGACGTTCGGGCTGAGCGTCCAGGTCCACGGGAGGCGCTTGCCATGGCCGCGCTGGTCGACCTTGCCCTCGCAGTAGAAGTACGCCGACTGGTAACCGGTCGGGATCGTGTACGGGGTGTTCGGGCCGCCACCGAAGCAGCTGCTCGGACGACCCGATTCGACCAGGACGTTCAGGCCGACGGACCATTCCGGGGTGAACTTGTAGCCGCCGTACGCCTTGAAGCTATGGCGACGATCGTTCGGCAGCCAGCCGTTCGAACCGTACATCAGTTCCGGGTAGTCGAAGGCGCTGGTGGTGCCGGTGTCGGTCTGGGCGTTGTCCGACTTCACCAGACCTTCGGTGTTGCCGTAGTTCTTTGCCCAGGTGTACGACGCGTTGACGTACCACTTGTCGGTGGCCTTCTCGGCGGTCAGCACGACGGACTGGTAGCTACGCTTGGCCTTCGGGCCGAACTTGTCGCCCGGGATGGTGATGTGACGCAGCTGGCCGCTGCCGTCGACGTCGATATCCAGGGTGAGCTTGCTGCCCGGGTTGTAGATGTAGCAGCCCGGCATGGTCGACGGCGGGGTGAACGGGTTGTTACCGACGTTCAGGCCCTGCGACTGGCCGTAAGCGTAGAACGGACGCCAGTCGCAGGTATCGTCGATGGCGTTGTTGAGCTTGCGGTAGATCGCCTTGGCGCCGACCACCCAGTCGTTGATGAACTCGTTATCGCTGGTGATGCGGTGCTGCACGCCGAGGATGAATTCATCCTGCGAGTACGGCTTCAGATCGCGGCTGGCGACCGAACGCGGGTTCGGCGTGGTGCCGTTCTCGCCGTTGACGATCTCGACCGGACCGATGGCGTTGCCGAGAACCGGAATGCCACGGCCATCGACGGCGCCGTAGGCGAAGTTCTGCTGCGTGTAGTACGAAGCCGTGGCAGCGCGCAGGGCGACGTTCGCGGCGATCGGCAGCGAGTAACGGCCGGCGGTACCGAAGATCTTGGTGGTGGAGTCACCGAACAGATCCCACGAGAAGCCCAGGCGCGGCTGCCAGATGTTGCCCTGGCGGACGAAGTTCTGGCCGTCGCCGTTCTTGTTGTTGAACGAGTCGTTGCGCACGCCGATGTAGGCGAGGAACTTGTCGCTGACCTGCCAGTTGTCCTGCAGGTACCAGGACTTCTGCTCGATGCGGACCGAGCCGCCGGTGCGGTAGTTCTGCACCTGCACGTAGTCCTTGCCCGGGGTGCCGGTCAGCTTGCCCTTGGTGTCGGTCTGGTAGTAGTAGAGCACGCCACCGGCGTAGCTCTGGCCCATCTGCGAGCGCCAGTTTTCCTTGCTGAAGCCACCGGCGATGTCGTGGTCGCCGATCTTCCAGTCAAGGTCGATGCGCCACGCGGTACGCTGGTCTTCACCGTTGAAGATGTCGGTGGTGGAGGCCAGGTAGCACGAGCCGTACGGCGCGGTCAGGCCACGGGCAGTGCTGTCGCGGCCGTCGATGACGTACGGGCAGCCGTTGCGGGCGCCGTTGATGTCACCGTTGTAGCGGGTGTGCGTGCCGTCCGCGCTGATGTAGTCCGAAGAGTTCTTGCTCTTCATCTTGCCCCACTGCGCGGTGGCGGTGAGGTCGTCCGTGATGTAGCTGGTGTACTTGAAGACGTTGACGTCGCCACCGGTCTTCACGCGACGCTGGCCGCGGAACGCGGTCGTCGACGGGGTGCCGTCGTCGCCGTAGGTCGCGGTGAAGTAGTTGTTCGTCGTGTGCTTGGTGTTGTTCATCCCCGTGTACTCGAGGATGTTGCTGTCGTTGATGTTCCAGTCCAGCTTGATCAGGTAGAACGGATCGCTGTACGTGTTGCGCTGGGTGGCCGTCGTGGAGTTGCCCACGCCCGAACCCGGAGCGGTCGGATAGACCGTCGCCGATTCCTTGTGCGACTGGAAGATGCCGTAGAAGAACAGCTTGTCCTTGACCAGCGCGCCGCCGAGCCACGCCGAGTAGACGTTGTCGTTATCGGAGTTGCGGTCGTAGTTGCGGTACAGGGTGCCGTTCTTGCGGTAGGTCTTGTCCTCGTTCTCACGAGCCCAGCCCGGGGTGTACACCCAGCTGGCGCCACCCTTCCACTCATTGGTACCACGCTTGGTGATGACCGAGGTCACGCCGCCGGTGGAGAAGCCGTACTGGGCGCCGTAGCCGCCGGTCTGCACGTCGAGCTGCTGGATGGCCTGGAACGGCACTTCCGAGAACGACAGGTTATTGTACAGGTTGGTGACGTTGAAGCCGTTGACGTAGTAGCTGTTCTCGGCGACCGAGGCGCCACCGAACGACGGCAGGTTGCCGAAGCGCGAGTCGCCCTTGGTGGTGCCGGGGGTCAGCGCGGCGACGTCGACGACGTTGCGCGGCACCGGCAGCTTGTCGAGCTGGTCGGCCGTGAAGCTGGTGCGCGACTCGACCGTGGCGACGTCGATGGCGGCCAGGGCGTTGGCCGATACGGTCACGGTGTCGAGGGCCTGGGCGCTGGCGTTGCCACCGGCAGCGGCGGCGAAGTTCACCTGCGCGGACTGGCCGGCGACGACGTTGATGTCACGCGAGGAGACGGTCTGGCCGTCCTGCTGGACGTTGATGCGGTAGCTGCCGACCGGCAGCGACGACGCGCGGTAGCGGCCGTCTTCGCCCACGGTCACGGAGCGCACGGCGCCCGAACCGAGGTTCTGGATCTGGATGGTCTGCGACGCGGTGGCGGAGCCGTAGATGTCGCCAACGGTGCTCTGCGCATAGGCCGAACCCGCGAGCATGCAGGTGGCGAGCGCCGACACCAGCGCGGTGCGCTTGAGCAGGGTGCTGCTAGTCATGGTCAAAAGTCTCCCTGGCCCTGCTTCACAGCAAGGCTGAACAGCTTTAATTAAGCGCCGCGTGCGGCACTCGTTTGTGGGTATGAAGGGTCGGGTGTGGGGACACCCACGTCGCGCCAACCCCTGGGCGCATAGCGACGTAACGCGAACATAACGCGAGCGTCACCACTCCGCAAGAGTTTGCGCATATATCAGAGAAAGGTTGGGCGACATCAGCGTATTCCTACAAGACGTGTAGGAAACTTGCGTCATGAACGCAAATTGCCGCCTTTCGGCGGCAATTTCTTAGAACTTCTGCTGATATCCCATGTAGAAGTATCGATCGATGTCGAAAGCGGGGTTGTACGGCGGACTGCCGTTTCCGGCGCTGGACACGTTGTAGTACAGCGGCCCCTTGCGATCGAACAGGTTGTTGACGCCGATGCGGAAACTGCCGTTCCACGGCGCCTGCCAACGCAACTGGAGATCGTGGAAGGCGACCGCGCCCTTGCGGCTGAAACCGGCGGCACCCGTCAGCGCATTGGTCGCGCCCGGATCCGTACATTCCACCGACGGCGACCAGCAGGCGTCCTTCAGGCCGGAGAAGTAGCGCACCGTCCAGGTGGCACCGAAGCGCTGCCAACCCCAGTCCAGCGATAGGTTCGAGCGCAGCCGGTACAGGCCCTGCATGTTGTTCATGTAGCCCGCCAGCTGGCGCGGTGGCGCGCCGGCGCTGGTCGACTGCGAGTAGTCCTTCAGGTAGGTGCTGTCGGACGACAGGGTGAATTCGCCAAGGCGCGTGCTCGGCAGCCGGTAATGGATGCCCAGATCGTAGCCCTCGGTGCGCAGCGTGCCGAGGTTGGCGAGGCTTTCGTCCAGGGTGACGATATGGCCGTCGCTGGCGCGGGTGAAACGGCCGCAGTAGGTCGGATCGTTACGAACGTAACAATAATTCAGGATGTCCGCCGCCAGGATCGGCGTGATGACATCGCGGATGGCGATCTTGTAGTAATCGAGCGTCATGTCGAAGCCATCGACGTAGCTCGGGCTATAGACGATGCCGGCCGTGCGGGTGATCGACGATTCCGGCTTCAGCGCGGGATTGGCGCCGGTACGGAAGGCGATGGGGTTCTGTCCGCCGCTCGACGAGTTGATCGCGGCCCCGCTCTGGTCGATCTGCCGGTAGCGTGCGGGAATGCCCGCGGCGGCGCAGCGCGCACGCACCGAGGCGTCGCTCGCGGCGGCGCCGTAACTGCTGTCGCAGGGATCCAGGAAGCTTTCGAAGCTTTCGCTGGTGCCAGCGTAGAGGTCGGCCACTGTGGGGGCGCGGAAGCCTTCGGCGTAGGTACCGCGGACCAGGAGGTCGTCGAAGGGCTTCCAGCGGAAGCTGTACTTGCTGCGCGTGCCGCCGCCAAAGGCGCTGTAGTGCGAATAGCGCGACGAGGCGTTCACCGCCAGCTCGTGCGCCAGGGGCAGGTTGGACAGCAGCGGCACGTCGAATTCGAGGTAGGCCTCGTTGACGATGTAGCCGCCTCGCGTCGGATCGCTGGCGAGCTGTGTCGTGTCCCCCGCGGAGTCGGCGGGGTAGGGCGTATAGCGGCCGTTCTCGTTGCGATGCTCCAGGCCTCCGGCGAGGCGCAGCGTGCCGGCCGGCAGGTCGACGAGACCGCCGGTGAGGTTGGCCGTGAAGTCGTTGGTGCGGGTCACCTGGTGCGAGGTGCCGGTGGAACCCACATAGCGCCAGACGGCATCGTCGGTGCCGCCAGGGCCCGCCAGGATGTTCCACGGCACGCAGCCAGCGGCGCGATCCGCGGCGTTGGCACACACCACCTGGCCATTCACCACGGCGGTAGGGCCCAGTGCCTTGCGCGCGTTGACCAGGTTGATGTTGCCGCTGGACACCAGGCGCGAGCGCGCCTCGGAGTAAGCGTACGTGACGTCCCAGTTCCAGGTGTGCTCGCCCCACTGGAACGTGCCCTCGGCACCGAGGTCGCCATGCAGCGTCTTGCTTTGTGACCAGTTGACGCGCGGCATCTCGACCGTGCGCCGGAAGAACGAGGTGGCGTAGCCGGGAAACGGGTTGTAGGCGTTGGCGGGGTCGATATACAGGCCGTCGGCGCGTCCGGAGGCGCTTTGCAGCGGATAACCGGCCGTGCGCCAGCGTGTGTCGCGCGCACCGTAGCTGGCCATGCCGCGCAGGGCGATGTCGTCGGTAAGGTTGTAGCGCCCGGTGGCAAACAGGTTGCGCAGCTTCGTCCCGCTGCGGAACGTGGTGTCACGCGTGGTGGCGTATTTGTCGGCGTTGCTGTTGGCGTCGTACGGATGGTAGTCGGCAAGGTTCGCCGGATTGCCCGCGACGCCGCCGGGATGGTCGATCACGTAGCGGTTGGGAGCCCACAGGCCATCCTGGGCGTAGTGCCCGGCGCCCGGCGTACCTGCCGCGCGCGGATCGACCACGCCGCCGTAGCCGCCCATGCCGTAACCGTCGCCCGGGTGGCGTGGACCGGAGGCGTAGCGGGTGAGATCGCGTTCGCGATCCATCAATTCACCGCCGTCCTCGTAGGTGGCTCCCAGGATCAGGGACGAGCGCTCGGTGCTCTTGCCCCAGGTGAAGTTGCCGTTCTTCTGGCTGCCGTCACCCTTGCCGTTGACGCCGTAGAAGACATCGGCCGACGCGCCCTCGAAGCGGTCCGTGGTGATGATGTTGATGACGCCGCCAATGGCGTCGGAGCCGTAGATCGACGACGCGCCGTCCTTGAGCACCTCGATGCGCTCGACGATGGAGACGGGGATGGTCGACAGGTCGGTCAGGCCGCCCTGCGAGGTCGTCCATCGACGGCCGTTGACCAGTACGAGCGTGCGAACCGCGCCGAGATTGCGCAGGTTGGCGAACCGCCCGCCCGCGTCGTTGCTGGACGAGAGCGAGTCCTGGGAGGTGACTTCGGGGGTGGCTGCGAAGGGCATGCGCGAGACGATGTCGCCCAGGCTGGTGAGCCCGGTGGCCTGGATGGCCTCGCGATTCATGGTGAAGACCGGCTGGGCGGTCTCCACGTCCGTGCCACGGATGCGCGAGCCGGTGACGGTCACGTTCACCGGTGCGAGCATGGCGGCTGGCGATGGATCCTGTTGTGCGTGCGCCGGCGTGCCGGCGAGGCCGCCAACGAGCGCCAGCACCAGCGCCGACCTTCGGCCCCCGCCGAAGTGGCCCCCGTGCCTGGAACTGACGTACATAACCGACGAAAATCTCCCGATCCCCCGCCAGCCCTCACCCGGGGTCGACGATCCCGGGACCATAGCGCGGCCGGCGGGGGTGCGGCAACTGTCTTGGGCGGAAGTCAGGGCGCGGCGGGGGTGTTTCCGGTCGAGGTGCCGATGTTCCGGTCGAGGAAGGCCTGAAGTTTCGTATAGAACTCCTCGACGTTCTCCGGCTTGACGAAGCCATGGCGCTCGCCTGACTTGGTCAGGGTCTCGTAGGGCTTGTGCGCGGCGTCAAAGGCGGCCTTCATGGCCTTGAACTGGGCGAACGGGGCGCGCTCGTCGTCTTCGCCATGCACCAGCAGCACCGGGATCGTGATCTTGTCGGCCAGGTGGGTGGGGGAGTTGGCGGCCAGGTCGGCCTCGTCGCGGCCGATCACCGTGGTGAGGTAGCTGCGGCCGGTCTTGCGTGTCTTGATGTCGCCCTTGTTGTACATCATGTCCAGGTCGTAGATGCCGGCGTAGCCCACGGCGCACTTGAACAGGTCGGGCGCACGGGCGGCGGTCATCATCGCCGAGTAGCCGCCGAAGCTCGCGCCGTAGACACAGATGCGCTTTGAGTCCGCATAGTGCTGGCCGATGGCCCACTTTACGCCGTCGATCAGGTCCTCCTGGATGCGCGTGCCCCACTTGAGCCAGCCCGCCTGCTCGAACGCGCTGCCGCGACCGCCCGATCCGCGATAGTTGACCTGCAGCACCAGGTAGCCCCGGTTGGCGAGGAACTGCGCATCCTCGTCGTAGTACCAACTGTCCGAGATGCCGTGCGGGCCGCCGTGCGGCAGCAACACCATGGGCAGGTCGGTTTCCGCCTTGCCCTTCGGGAAGGTCAGGATGGCCTCCAGCTCCATGCCGTCGCTGGCCTTGAAGCGCAGCGACCGGCGCTCGGACATCTTCGCCGGGTCCATCCACGGCGCGACGGCGAACAGGTTGCGCACCTTGTACGTGTGCGTGTCGATCAGCATGTAGCGGCCCGGATCACGGTCGCTCATCACGGCGAAGAGCAACTGCGAGCCGTCTTCGCTGAAATCCACGAAGCTCACGAAACTGCCGGGAAACTTGGCCGACAGCGCACGGTGCAGTTTGGATACGGTTTCGTTCTGGTCGAAGTAGGTCACCGTGGGGACGCCGGTTTCCGGCACGATGCCGAACGGGCGCAGCGGGGCTGGCGTCCACAGGCCGCCCGAGGTCACGTCGCTGAAGGCGTCACCACCCAGCCGCTTACGGTTGCCACCGTCCTCGTCCTGCTCGACCAGTTCGCCACCCTTGCCGTCGGGGCTGTACTTCGCATAGATGCGCTGACTGCCCGATACCTGGGCGACGGGGCGGAAGCGCTGTCCCGTCACCTCGACGCCCAGCTTGGTCCAGCCAGCGCCGTCGCGATGGAACACCACGTACTTGTAGTCCTCGTCGGTGCCGAAAGCGAAGCGCGGGCTGCCGTCCTCGGCGAGCATGAAGCTCATGTCGCCCAGCCCAATGTCGGCTATCTGCCTGCGCGTGCTGCTCGTGGCATCCACGTCGTAGAGGGTGCTGCGGTTCTGGTCGGTCCACGACGTGGTCCGCATATAGAAGTGGCCGTTGGCCTTCGGCGGAATGCCCTCGATCTCGCCCCAGCCCCGGTCGGTGGCGCGGGTACCTGAGCGTCGACCCACGTTCTCGAAACCGTAGAGGTAATCGGGGTTCTTGCCGTCCATGTCAACGGACATCAGCTCGCCCGTGTAACGGGTGCTGCCGATGGAACCGTCCTGCTTGCCGCGGGCCACGACAATGCGCGTCGGGCTGACCCAGGCCATCGCGGCCGGGAGCTCGTAGGGTGGCATGCGGATGAGCGACCTGGGCTGGCTCATGTCGTCCACGGCGTAGATCGCCATGCCGTGATTCTTGCCGTCCGGGTCGTGATAGATCACCGACAGGAACTTGCCGTCCGGCGATAGTCGCGGCGAGGTCAACGGCGCCCGCCGGGCAAAGTCGGCGACGGGAATGATGTCGGCGGCGCTGGCCATGGATACGGCAAGCCCGAGCGCGGCCAGCAACGGCCGTGCGACGCGATACGTCATATGTGTTTCCCCTGGTTACGTCCTTGAGGCGCCATCCCCCCGGATGGCGCAGGCCTCGGATATAGCCGATTCGCCGTTTCCGGGCAAGGCGGCGGGACGCCGGGGCGAGGCGCTACACTTGCCGCCTGTTCCGATCTGGTCTGCCCATGGATTCCCCGTTCGTCGTCAAATTCAATTTGGTCGCCTTCTCGCTGGGGCCGATCGAAGTCCACTGGTACGGGTTGATGTACCTCGGGGGCTTCCTGGGGGGCTGGGCGCTGGGCGAGTATCGCCGCCGCAAGGGGCGCCTGCCGGTCAATTCGGATCGCTTCGGCGACCTCATGTTCTACGCCATGATGGGCGTGGTGATCGGCGGCCGCGTCGGCTACATGCTGTTCTACACGGCCATCGACTGGATCTGGACCGACCCCCTGGCCCTGTTCCGGGTCTGGACGGGCGGCATGTCCTTCCACGGCGGCCTGCTCGGCGTGCTGGTGGCTGGCCTATGGTGGTCCAAGCGCAACGGCGTGAAATTCTTCGACACCGTGGACTTCGTGGCGCCGCTGGTCCCTCTGGGCCTGGGCCTGGGACGCCTGGGCAACTTCATCAACGGCGAGCTGTGGGGCAAGCCCACCGACCTGCCCATCGGCATGATCTTCCCGAACGCGCCCGACGCGCTGCCGCGCCACCCGAACCCGCTCTACGAGTTCGCGCTGGAAGGCGTGGTGATGTTCACCGTGCTGTGGATCTTCTCGATGAAGCCGCGCCGTCGCTATGCGGTGTCGGGCCTGTTCGCGCTGCTCTACGGCATCTTCCGCTTCACCATCGAGTTCGTCCGCGTGCCGGACGCGCAGCTGGGTTACCTGGCCTTTGGCTGGGTCACGATGGGCCAGATCCTGTCGCTGCCGCTGATCGCCGTGGGCATCCTGTTGCTAGCCATGTCGCGCCGGGCGCCTTACGCGCCTGTCGCCCAGCCGGCCGCGACAACGAACTGATATCGTCAGCCCATGCAGCCTTACCTCCAGCTTCTCCGCCACGTCCTCGACCACGGCACGGTCAAGTCGGACCGCACCGGCACCGGCACGCGCAGCGTGTTCGGCTGGCAGATGCGCTACGACCTGTCGAAGGGCTTTCCGCTCGTCACCACGAAGAAGCTGCACCTGCGCTCGATCGTGCACGAGCTGATCTGGTTCCTGCAGGGCGATACCAACATCGCCTACCTGAAGGAAAACGGGGTCAGCATCTGGGACGAATGGGCCGATGCCAACGGCGACCTGGGCCCGGTCTACGGCCGCCAGTGGCGCGCGTGGCCCACGGCCGACGGCAAGGTAGTCGACCAGATCGCCTGGGTGGTGGACGAGATCAAGCGCAACCCGGATTCGCGCCGTCTTATCGTCTCGGCATGGAACGTCGGCGAGCTGCCCAAGATGGCGCTCATGCCGTGCCATACGATGTTCCAGTTCTATGTGGCGGACGGCAAGCTGTCCTGCCAGCTCTACCAGCGCTCGGGCGATATCTTCCTCGGCGTGCCGTTCAACATCGCCAGCTACGCGCTGCTCACCCACATGATCGCGCAGGTCACCGGCCTGGAGCCGGGTGACTTCGTGCATACGCTGGGCGATGCCCACCTGTATTCGAACCACATCGAACAGGCGGAGAAACAGCTCACGCGTGAACCGCGCACGTTGCCGAAGCTGGTGTTGAATCCCGACGTGGCATCCATCTTCGATTTCCGTTTCGAAGACGTGTCCATCGTCGACTACGATCCGCATCCGGCCATCAAGGCGCCGGTCGCTGTTTGAGGCTACTCCGCCACGGATCGGGAGGTCTCCCGACCCGTGGCGCGGCCGTCGTTACGACGGGATACCCATGTTCGCGAGGCTCGGGTGCAGGTCGCGGACCGGACTCATGCTCTCCAGCAGGGCACCCAGGTGCAGGAGGGTGGACTCCGCGAACCAGGGCGACACCAGTTGCACGCCGATGGGAAGGCCCTCGTGGCTGGTACCGAATCGCAGCGAGAGTCCGGGCAGGCCGGTGACGTTCAACGGTGCAGTGGCATCCATGACATGCAATGAGAACACGGTTTGTCCGCCGATGACGAACTCGGCGGCGTCGTGGCCGTGTCCGGCCACCGGCGTTACGGGGCAGAGCAGGGCATCGTAGCGTTGGAAATATTCGGCGAAGCCGTCGCGCATCCGTTCGATCTTCTGTTCGGCGATGACGAAGTCTTCGATCGAGGTGTCGGGGGTGTCGAAGACGGCCTGGACATGCTTGTAGACGAGATCTTCGTGTCCTGCGGTCACCTGGCGAAAAGCGGGCTTGGTTTCCATCGCCTGGATTTGCCAGAGCACCTCGAGCGCATTGATGTCCTCGAGCACGGGAATACGGACGGGCTCCACGGCGACGCCCGCACTCCTGAGCGCTTCGGCTGCCGCCTGGACGGTGGCAGCGACGTCCGCGTCCACGAGCCCGAAGCCTGGTTCCACGAGCCAGCCGACACGTAGCGGTCGGCCCGGCGTCGCGCCGACGCCCGTGTCCACCGCGATCGGAGTGGTGGAGTGGCCGTCCGCGCCATCCGGCCCCGCCAGCAACGCGTAGGCCAGGGCGACGTCGCGTACAGAACGCGCGATCGGACCTGCATGCCAGAAACGACGTGGCACCCGCGGCCAGACACCTGTCATGGGAATGCGTCCGTGGGTCGCCTTGAGGCCCACCACGCCGGTCAGGGCGGCCGGCCCGCGAACCGAAATGGCGATGTCGGTCGCGAGCCCCAGCGGCGACATGCCTGCCGCGACCGCGGCCGACTCGCCTCCGCTGGAGCCGCCCGGTGAGCGGTCGCGGTTCCAGGGGTTCACCGTTCGGCCGGAAAGCAGGTTGTCGCTTTCGATCCAGAAGGAAAACTCGGGAAGATTGGTCTTGGCCAGGAGGATCCCACCCGCGCTCTTCATGCGTGCGATACCCGTCGCGTCGGTGTCGGGAATACGGCCCTTGAAGATGGGTGATCCCAGTTGCGTCAGCACGCCGGCCACGTCGTACGAATCCTTGGCGGTGAAGGGCACGCCGTGCAACGGCCCCAATGCGTCGCCGGCCATGACGCGGGCCTCGGCATGTCGCGCCGCTTTCATGGCGTCGTCGGAGATCGTGACGACGGCATTGATGTGCGGGTTCGTCATCTCGATGCGATCAAGATGCGCCTGCATGACTTCGACGGGGGACACTTTCCTCGTGCGAATCAGTTCGGCAAGCCGCGTGGCGTCCTGGTGGACAAGTTCGTTGGTCATGGGATGTCTCGAAGGGAGAGGGGTAACAAATCGAGGCGCTGGACTACCTAACGTTTGTTAGGCGAAAGATAGTCGTCATTTCATGGGCTCGTCAACGCTTTTTTTTGTGTCCGGGTTTGGCCTGTGCCCTGGCTTTTGAGAGAATGTCGTCACGCGGACACTGGTCGAGGCCACTCGTCAGTCAATGCATGGGCCCTCCCACATGGGATGGGCTCCATTCAACGAGGGCATGGTTCGTGGAAAACCCAACTGGCAGGAATTCCAGGGATGCGATCCTGGATGCCGCGACGAAGATCGCCCAGGCGCATGGCTATGGTGGATTGAACCTGCGCGCGCTTGCGGAACAGGTGGGTATCAAGGCGGCAAGCCTCTATCACCATTTTCCGAGCAAGGCCGACCTGGCCACCGCCGTCGCCCGACGCTATTGGGAGGATGCGGCGGCTGGCCTCGACGCGCTGACGTCGAGGACGCCCGATCCCACCGAGCGCCTGCGGAAATACCCGGGAACGTTCCGCAAGGCGCTCGAGAACGACAATCGCATGTGCCTGTGCAGTTTCATGACGGCGGAGTCTGATGACCTTCCCGGTACGGTGATGAGCGAAATCGAGCGCTTCAACGAGGTCAACGTCGACTGGTTGGGCAAGACCTTGCTTGAGGCTGGCGTTGTCGGTTCCAGGGACGCGAAAAAGAGGGCTCACGCCATCTTCGCCGCGGTGGCGGGTGCCCAGCTGATGGCGCGCGGACGGTCGGACATCAAGCTTTACGACACGCTGATCAAGAGCTACCAGGCCGCCGGCCTGTTGCCGCCACCGTAGGCGCCTGTTGACGATCGTCCGATCTGACATCCGGGAGTGATTGACAGTGGAAATACGTGCATATACGCTTAATTTCAATTAGGCGCATATGCACGTATCTGGAATCCCATGACCACCTCCGTTCGACAGCGTGAAGAGTCGTCCTGCAACTGTGGCGCGCTGCGCAAGGCATCACGACGTGTGTCCAGGCTGTACGACGAAGCCCTGGCGCCCTCCGGCCTGGGCTCCAGCCAGCACACGATCCTGGCCGAAATCGCCCGATGGGGCGATCAGGCGCCCACGCTCTGGGAGCTGGCGCACTACCTGGTGATGGACCGGACCACCATCGCCCGGAATCTTCGCCCTCTTGAACGAGAGGGATACGTCAGCGTGCGCCCGTCCGACGTCGATCGTCGAAGCAAGCTGGTCGGCCTGACCCCGGCGGGCAAGGCCAAGCTTGCGGAGTCGAAGGTGTACTGGTTGCAGGCGCAGAAAACCTTCGAGCGTAGTTTCGGGGTCGACGAGGCGTCGCTGCTTCGTTCCCAGCTCCTGTCGATCGCCAACGCCAATGACTAAGCCCGAACGAATCGTTGCCTCCGAAGGCGGCAGGAAGAAGTCGCTGATCCTGATCACGATGGGCCTGGTGTCGTCGCTGATCATGCTCGACTCGAACATCGTGGCCGTGGCGCTGCCGTCCATCGCCCGTTCGCTGGGCGCCTCGTTCGCGGAGATCGAATGGGTCGTCAGCGCCTATATCCTCGCGTTCGCGGCGCTGTTACTGGCGGCCGGGTCCTATGCCGACAAGCACGGCCGGAAATTGGCCATGCTGATCGGCATCGGCATCTTTACCCTGGCCTCCGCGCTTTGCGGTCTGGCGACGTCTGCGCTGATGCTGAACCTGTCCAGGGCATTGCAGGGCGTCGGAGCGAGTTTGTTGCTCACGGCGTCGCTGGCGGTCATCAACCACACGTTCGTCGGTACCGAACGCGCGAAGGCGTACGCGTTCTGGGGTGCATGCCTCGGTGTTGCGATTACGTGCGGACCGATCATCGGCGGCGTCATCACGACGTTGTTCGGGTGGCGCTGGGCGTTTTTGCTCAACCTGCCCATCTGTACCGTGTTGTTCATCGTGGCCTGCAAGGTGGTCGAGGAATCCGCCGACCATGAAGCGAAGCGTCTGGATTACGCGGGCATCTTTTCTTTCAGCGTGGGCCTTTTCTTTCTTATCTGGGCCCTGATCGACGGTAACAACGCCGGTTGGACCAGTGAAGTCATCGTGGTGCGCCTGACGATCGCGTGCGCGGTTCTCGTCGCATTCTACTTCATCGAGGCGCGACAGGTTCGCCCGATGGTGGATTTCGCGCTGTTTCGCCAGCGGACGTTCCTGGGCTCGGCGTTCGCGATGGTCGGTTACGCGGGCGGTGCCCAGGTGTTGATCTTCTTCCTGCCGCTCCTGCTTCAGAACGCCTACGACTTCACGCCAGCGATGGCGGGTCTTGCGATGCTTCCCTTCGCGTTGCCCATGTTCCTTACGCCCCGCCTTGGCGCCAGCCTGGGTTCGCGGTACTCCGGAAGGACGCTGCTTACCGTAGGCCTGGTCGTCACGACCGTTGGCAACCTCGCCCTGAGCGTCTTTGCTTCCACTCACGTCACCTATCCGGTCTTCGCATGCGGCATGTTGGTCGCGGGTATCGGTGCAGGCCTGCTCAACAGCGAGACCGCCAAGGTGATGCAGGGGGCCGTGCCCGCCCAGCGAGCTGGAATGGCGTCCGGCATTTCCGCCACCACGCGTTTCGTCGGTCTGCTACTCGGCGTGGCGGTTACGGGCGCAGTCCTGTCGATGGGTGTCGTCAGGCGCTTCCTGTCATCGGGGGCGATTCAAGGGCTGGCGCCGGATCTCGTGGCCCGCGCAGCGAAGCGCGTGGCATCCGGCGACCTGCATGGCGTGATCGAGACGCTGGATCGCTCCATTCAACTGAGGATCCATTCGGCTGCATCGACGGCATTCGCCGGCGGTTTCGGCGACGCGAGTCTCGTCGCAGCCATCGTAGCGTCCGTCAGTGCCGTGCTGACCTTCATGCTCGTCCAGGCTGTCGATACGGCGCCCGTTGCGCGAGGGGCCGCTGTCGAGGCGATGCCGGTCATGGAATAGAACGGTCTGTCACCCGCTGATCCCGTGGCATGTGCCCGGCTCTTCGAGCGGACTATCCGGCTTTGGAGATAGATGATGCGTTACAAATTACTTGGTCGGCACTCGGGCTTGCGGGTTTCCGAGATGGCCTTTGGCGTGGCGCTGTTCGGCGAGCAATGGGGTTATGGCTCCGCGCCCGCGGAGGCTCGCCGTGTTTTCGATCGGTACCTTGCCGCTGGCGGTAATTTCCTGGACACCGCCGATGGCTACCAGTTCGGACAATCCGAGTCGGTGTTGGGCGACTTCATTGCACCGATTCGCGACGACATCGTTCTTGCGACCAAGTACAGCGGTGGCGCCGCGAAAGAGCCGTCGCTCAGTCTTACCGGCAACAGCCGAAAGAACATGATCTATTCGGTCGAGCAGTCGCTCCGGCGCCTGAAGACGGATCGTATCGATCTCTACTGGGTGCACCATTGCGATAACGTCACCCCGTTCGAGGAAATTCTCCGGGGTCTGGACGATCTCGTTCGTGCCGGCAAGATCCTTTATGCAGGGGTTTCCAACTTTCCTGCGTGGCGCGTATCCAGGGCGGCGCTTCTTGCCGACCTGCGAGGATGGGCTCCCCTGGTGGCCATCCAGTACGAGTACAGCTTGATCGAGCGCAGTGGCGACGTCGAATTGCTGCCGATGGCCGAGGCCCTGGGCCTGGCGGCGCTGCTATGGTCGCCTCTCGCGGGTGGCTTGCTTACGGGCAAGTATCGCGCTGGCGAGCAAGGTCGATTGCAGGGTCTTGGACGCGTGATCCGGACAGAACGGTCGCAGCGGGACTCGGCCGTCCTCAATGCGGTCGTGGACAGCGCGGAACGTCTGGGCATCAGCGCGGCGGAGGTGTCGCTTGCCTGGATTCTGGCGAAGGCGCGTCGATCGCCGACGTCCGTGCTGCCCATCATCGGCCCCCGCACCGTCGAGCAACTGGACAACAACCTCCGGGCACTCGATGTGACGCTTCCAGCTGACATCCTGGCGCGGCTTGACGATGTCAGCCAGCCCGCGCTCGGGGCACCTTACGACGTCAACGCAAGCATGGTGCCCAAGCTGCTTGGAGGACAGCCGGAACGCGTCGATCTTCCGGTTGTCCCTCCCGCGTGATCGAAGCGGCTTCGTTATGCGGCGGCTCTGCCCACGAAATCCAGCGACGCGTCGATCACCGACACATGGTCGACCATGCGGTTATGGCCGAGACCTTCGGTCGTCATGAGGCGTGCTCCGGGCCACAGACTGGCATAGCGGGAGCCTTCCTCCCACGGCGTCTCGCGATCGAGGCGATCGTGGATGACCAGGGCGGGGCGATCGATGTGTGGCACCTTGTGCTCGGCGTTGAAGTCAGTGAAGCGCCGGGTGCCGGTGAGGTCGCGCAGCCAGTTTTCGAAATGCGGGAACACGCGTGGCGACACGCGCAGCATGCGGAACGCGCGCCACACGCCGTTGACCGGCGTGGCTTGCGGCGCCAGCAGCACGAAGCGTTCCGGACGCCAGTCGGATTCTTCCGCGAAGGCGATCGACATCGCGCCCAGCGAGTGACCGATGTAGGCGGCCGGGCGACCGAAATGCCTGCCCACGATGCGCAGCATGTTGATGAAGTGCGGCATCGAGCTGACCTTGCCCTCGCTCAGTCCATGGCCGGGCTGGTCGAACGAGACCACCGCGTAGCCCATGGCACGAAGTCGGGGCACCCAGGCGGCGAAGCGCAGGCCGAAGCTCGACCAGCCGTGGCCGATCAGCACGAACGGCTGGCTGCCGGGATCGCCCCAGGTATAGGTGGTGACGCGCTGGTCGCCCATGGTGAGCTCGCCACGCTGCATGTCCCTGACCTGGGTCAGGGCTTCGCTGGCGCGTTGCCGGCCGGCTTTGTCGGGGGTGACGAAACGACGGGCGAGGGCGCGGCCGGTGGGGCCGGGGGCGAGGCGGCTGGCCGTGCCGAAATAGGCGCGTGCGAGGGCCAGCTGGAGCTTGCGGAAAGTCTTTTTCACGGCGGGGAGTCGTGGGGAGGTGGGTGACTTGACAGTGTCAAGATTCAGTCTGGCACCCTGATCTTGTCAGCGTCAAGATCATATGCTCCACTCGCCGCACGTCATGCATGGAATCGTCAATGTCCGATAGCTGTCCTTCCTCTCGCTATCACCATGGAGATCTCCCGGGCGCGTTGCGTCGCGCCGCCTGGGACATGGTGGGAGAGGCCGGCGTTCGAGGACTTTCCCTGCGCGAATGCGCCCGTCGTGCGGGTGTATCGCACGCCGCCCCCGCGCATCATTTCGGATCGCTGGAAGGCCTGCTCATCGAAGTGGCGGCCGATGGCTACGAGCGCATGGCCGTGATCATGGATGAAGAGATCGAGCGTGCCGGCGATCGACTTCCCGGCTGTGGGCTGGGGTACATCCGTTTCGCAACGACCCATCCGCAACAGTTCCGCCTGATGCTGGGAACGGATCGTGGCGCGGGCGAGTCGCCCCGTCTGCGCGAAGCGGCCAGCGCGGCGCTGGGACGCCTGCGCGAAGCCATCCGCGACGCCTGGATCGCCCGACATGGGCAATCGCCGGACGACGTGTTCCTCGAAGAACGGACGGCGCTCGCATGGAGCGCCGCCCATGGCTATGCATTGCTTTCCATCGACCGGCAACTGCTCACGACCTCATTGCCTTCGGCATGGCGCGTGCTGTCGCCCTTGATCGAAACCCTGCTGCGGCCCTGACGGGCGTCACTGCCTACGGCCGAACGACACCGGGTAAGCGGCTGACCGTGCATCGATCATCGGATCGGCGGGCGCGATGCCGTCGGGAAGCGCATTGGGCAGGAACAGCAAGGCTTTCTGCGCGGCGTCGTTATCGGCCACGGTCTTCTCCACGGAAATCGTGCCCAGCTCCACGAGGCGGCGCTGCTTCGGCCACGTGATGGACGGGTCGTCCAGCTTGTCGCCCGGCGCGGCGACTTGGAGCATCAGCTTGAACTTCACCGGACCTTTCGCGACGCGCTGGCGAATTTCATCGGCCAGGAAGTTCGGTGCCAGTCCGGCCACCTTCGCATCGGCGACGTAGTGTTCGCCTGCCAACGGCAGGAACTGGTAGCGGCCATACGTGATGCCGCCCGAGGCGTTCGTGTATTTGAACGTGTTGACGCCGTAGTAGGGCAGCGTGCCGAAGCTGATGGGTGTCGGCTTGGGTGCGGTGAGGAAGGTCTTCGCGGCCGGGTGGCCGGCGAGATAGGTATCCAACGGCGTCGGCTTGGCCGTACCCGGACCACTGGTGCCGATCGCAATAAGCAACTGGCGGAAGTCGTCGGCCGTCGGCGAGGGGAAGCCGTTGAACGAGTGGGCGACGATGTCGCTCGCCGAGCCGTTCGGCAGATGAAACTTGATCGCCAGGCCTCGCGGGTTCGCCATCGTATCGTTATCGGGGATGGTGGGGATGCCCGCGAAGTCGGAGAAGCGGACGGTGACCGGAACCTTGGCCAGGAAGTGCGGCGCCTTGCTGATCCCGGCGGCCTCCGGCGAGGGGGTGAAGCTTCCCTCGAGCACGATGCCCTTGGCGTGGACGGCGCGGGCGGCGTGCTTTCCGAAGACCCCATTGAGGGCATCGACGAGTTGTTCGGGGCGGGATGTGGGGGCGGTGGCCTGCGGCTGGGCGTGGACCTGGCTGGACAGGATCAGGGCGAGGGCGGTCAGCGGGATGGAGGGGCGCACGGGTGGCTCCGGGTCGGGAAGGTGGCCCACCTTAGTTCCTTTTGATAATAACGACAATATGAATTAGCATTATTAGTGATTTGGCCTCCCACGGGCGTGCTGGGCTATAGTCCCGGGTCATCCGCCGCCACCCCGGTACCGTGAGCACCAAGAGCGACATCCTCGACCTGTTGAGACGGCAACCGCTTACCGTGGCGCAACTTTGCGAGCGCCTGGGCGTCACCCGGAACGCGGTCAACGTGCAGCTGAAGCAGCTGGAAGCGGAGGGGCTGGTTCGCCGGGGAACGCAGAAGGAACGTGGCGTCGTCGGTAAACCGCCTTCGACGTTCGAGGCCGCGCCCGGCAGCGAGGACATTGCGTCCGCCGCCTATCGTGCTGTCCTGCTGGCGGTCCTGTCCGCGACCAAGGCCACGTCCGGTCCGGAGACATTGCGCGACATCCTGGAAAAGGCGGGGCGAGGTCTTGCGGCATCGCTGGACGATACCGGGCCTCGCGACTTCGACAGCCGTTTGCGCAAGGCCATGGCGATGGTCGATGCGCTGGGTGCCAGCACCGAGGCTGTGCCCCAGCCGGGCGGCATCATGGTTCGCAACTACAGCTGCCCGGTAGGCGGTGCCGTCCGCGAGGAGCCGTGCGTCTGTGAGGCCATGGCCGCCTTTTTCTCGGAAGCGACGGGATGTCCGGCCAGTGAGTACTGCCTGCGCGAAGACCGGTTGATCTGCCAGTACTTCATCCGCACGGACCTCCCGGTAGCCTGACGCATCAGATGGTGCGCGTGGCCTCCACCGGCGGCACGTGCGAGGCACGTATCGCCGGTGCCAGCACGGCCAGCTGACCCAGGCCGAGCAGGCCCAGGATGCCGCCTGCGAGATAGAACATGTTCAAACGGCTGATCTCGAACTGGCTCATCATCCAGCGGTTGAGCACCAGGGCCAGTATGATGCCGACGGCGATCCCCGCGATCGCGATGAGTCCGTTCTCGGTCAGGAAGTAGAGCAGGATGTCGCGACGTGTCGCGCCCAGCGCACGTCGGATGCCGATCTGACGGCGTCGCTGGCCGACCCAGAAGCTGGTGAGGCCGACGATGCCTGCCGCTGTGACCAGCAGCAGGACGACGCTGATGCCCCCGAGCATCCAGGCGAGTCCGCGATCGCCGCGGAACGCCAGCTGCCGCAAATCCGTGAAGCTCAGCACGCCGTGGGGCTGGGGAATCACTCGTTGCGTGCTCGCGGCTTTCAAGGCTTCGGGAATGCGCTTCATCAACGCGGGAAGCTGGCCGGGCTGGGCCCGCGCCACGAGGAATCCGCCCTTGGTGGTCATGCGCATCGGGGCCAGGATCACGTCCTGCCAGTGATCGTCGTTGGTCGCGAAGACCTGGGGCGAATGCAGGCGGTCCACGATGCCGATGATCGTGCTCGGACGTGCGCCGATGGAGCCGATGTAGATCTGCTTGCCCAGGGCACCTCCGTCTGGGAAGGCCTTTCGGGCGAGCGTGCGAGTGACGATGATGGCGGCGGCGTCGGGCGAGCCCGACTCGGATATCCTCGTGACTTCCTCGGGTCGAAAATTGCGGCCCTCGACGAGTTTCACGCCCAGCGTGGGCACGGCGTGCTCATCGACGAACATGATGGGAATACCGCGCGATTCGATATTCGGGCCGGTCGGCGTGCGGCGAATACCGCTTTGCCAGCTGGCGCCGACGAGTGGCATGGCGTTGGTAATGAAGGCGTCGGCGACACCCGGCAGGGCGCGTACGGTGGCGATGTCCGCGGATTGCCGGGCCGGTATGTCACTGAGCGGCGCCACCCATCGGTTGTTGACCATCATGATGTCGGACTCGGCGATGCCGGTCTCGCGGGACATGCGGTCCAGGCGTCCGTGGATTACGAACAACGCGTTGCATACCACCGCGAGGGTCAGGGCCAACTGGGCGGCGATGAGCATCGCACCGGCCTTGTGGTGGCGCAGGGTGGAAAGGATGGGGCGGATAGGCATGTCCATGGTGTCAGCCTGCCTTGAGTTGCCATGCTGGCTGCACGCGGGACGCGCGCCAGGTGGGATAGAACGCGGCGAGCAGGGTGCTGGCGAGCGCCACGACGATGGTGATACCGAGCAAGGCAGGACTCATGCGGGCCAGATCGGCCACCACTGGGCTGAATACCAGGCCAAGGCATAGCGTGCCCACACCGGTAAGGATCACGCCAAGTAACGCGCCGGCCAGGCCGACGACGCCCGCCTCGAACAGGAATTGCGCATAGATCGCCCGGCGGGATGCGCCCAGTGCCCGACGTACGCCGATCTCGCCGGCGCGACGCATGAATTTCGCCAGCAGCAGGCCCACCACGTTGATCAGGCAAATGCCCAGGAAGGCGAAGGCGATCACCATGCCCATGCGAGCCTCGAGAGGGACGACCTGCCGGTAGGCGAGCCACGACATCACGTCGCGTAAGCGTACGTTGGGCTCCCAGTGGAAACGGCCGCTGCGGTTCTGCGCGTTGGAATAATCGACGAGGTATTGCCGATAGGCCGCCGCGCTGGCGGCATCAGGCAGTTCGGCCCAGAAGCTGATGAACACGCATTCGGAGTGGACGAAGTTCTGCCAGCCCGGTTGGTAGGAGCGATTACATACATTTCCGCCATCGGGCCATCGCCCGTCGGTGATGGCACGCCCGAAAGGCATGTACATGTCGCCCATGTCGCCGAAGCCATTCTCCGCATCCAGGTCGAAGAAGCGTGGACGGGCGGTCCAGCGACGGGAGACGCCGACGACGCGGAAGAGCGTGCCGTCGAGATTGATCTCGCGCCCGACGCTGTTGGCACCGTCGAAGACGCGATCGTTGAGGTCCTGGCTGATGACGACGACGCGTGCCTCGGCCTGGTCGTCCGCTGAGGACCAGGGTCCCCCGTAGAGGAACTGCACGTCGAACATCGGAAACATGTCGGTTTGCACGGCGTAACCGCGAACAGGCCATGCCAACTGCCCGGGGCGGTCGAAGACCACGGAGCCGCCCACCGGATAGAGCGCGGTCTGGCGGGGCGCCTTGTGCGCTTGGTACAAGGCGGTGGCGTCACGCCAGGTGATCCAGGGCAGGGGCTCGCCGCTGGGATCGTCGGGATCGGGGCCGTAGTTGTCGATCTGCGCGATAAACAACTGCGACGACTTCTGCGGGATGGGGTCGCCTGAGGTAGCCCGGAACACGGCGTAGCAGGTCATGGCTGCCGCCACGCCCACGGCGATCACGACGATCATCAGCGCCGTGAGGACCGGATTGCGTTTGAGACTGCGAAAGCCGAGTTGGGCGTAATAGGCGAACATCGAGGTGCCTCCCTGTTTCCTTGGAACCTGGTAAGCAAGGGCTGTGCCACTGACTGATGAGGTGTTTTCGGGGTTCATGCGCTGGCGGGACCCTGTCCGCGGACAGCGTCCGTCGGACAGGCGGACGACCCGTGCTCCTGTCGCGTCCCCATTTCAACTTAAACAATTGTTAGTTCCGTCTCAGGACGCGGAGGACTACTATCCGCAGCGCACCGTCCCCATGTCGGTTCGTACCGTCCCCATTTTGCGAAGGAAGTTCCATGGCCGTTCACCTGGTTGCCGCGCTCGACGAAAACTTTGCCATCGGCAAGAAGGGCAACCTGCCCTGGCATCTACCGGACGACCTGAAGTACTTCAAGGAGCTGACGACGGGACGGGCCGTCCTCATGGGCCGCAAGACCGCCGAATCGATCGGCAAGCCCTTGCCCAACCGGGTGAACTACGTGCTCTCGCGCAAGGGCGAGGCGCCGTACCCCGGCCAGATCACCGTGCGCTCGGTCGCCGAGGCCCAGGCCAGCTGCGGCCATACCAGCCTGATGGTCATCGGCGGCGGCGAGGTGTATCGCGAGGCTCTGCCGTATGCCCGCGAGCTTTACCTGACCTACGTCTACCACGCGTTCGAAGGGGCCGACGTGTTCTTCCCGGGCGTCGACTTCAAGCACTGGACCGAGGTCTCGCGCGTCCATCACGCGAAGGACAAGGACCATCCGCATTCCTTCGACATGGTCAAGTACGTCTACAACGGATGATGCATGTCGTCGCCGGCGTCCTCGTGGACGGGGCCGGCCGCATCCTCATCGCCCAGCGTCCGCCAGGCAAGCACCTGGCGGGCATGTGGGAGTTTCCCGGTGGCAAGCTGGAGCCGGGCGAGTCGCCCGATAGCGCCCTTGTGCGCGAGCTGGACGAAGAACTCGGCATCGCCGTCGAGCCCTTGTCCTTCGAGCCCCTGATTCGCGTGCCCTGGTCCTATGGCGAGAAGGGCATGTGCCTGGAAGCCATCGTGGCGCGCGCATGGCGTGGCGAACCCGCCGCGCTCGACGCTGCCGCCATCGACTGGCGCCTTCCCGCCGATATCGATCCGGCCATGCTTGCCCCGGCCGATCGACCCATCCTCGCCGCGTTGAAGTTGCCGGAGCACTACCCGATCACGCCGTCGGACGTTTCCGTCGAGGAAGCGTGCACGCGGGTGCGCGTGGCGCTGGCGCGTGGCGAGCGCCTGCTGCAATGGCGCGTTCCGCATGCATCGCTGGCGACGAGCCGCGAGGCGATCGCGAGCCTGCTGCCGGATATCGAACGCTTTGGCGCGTCATTGCTGCTCAATCGCGATATCGATACGGCACGTACGCTCGGACTGGGCGTGCACCTTTCGTCGGATCAATTGCGCGGGCTGCGCGAGCGCCCGCTGCCGTGGACCCAATGGGTGGGCGCGTCCTGCCACGACGCAGACGAACTGGCCCTGGCATCGTCGCTGGGCTGCGATTTCGCGACATTGTCCCCGGTGATGCCGACCGCCAGCCATCCGGGCGCCGAACCGCTGGGCTGGCCACGCTTCGCGCGCCTGGCCGAGGCGGCGTCGCTGCCGGTGTTCGCCTTGGGCGGCGTGGGGCCGAGCGACGTGTTCGACGCGCGGATGCACGCGGGACAAGGTATCGCCGGCATTCGAGGCTTCCTGTAGGAGCGCGCTTGCGTGCGATCGCGCGCAAGCGCGCTCCTACATCACTTGGCCTTGAGCTTGGCGACCAGCGCCTTCAATACCGCCTGCGTTTCGTCCGAGAAGAACGCGTCGATAAACGACGGATCGAGCAGTCCTTCGGTATCACCCCAGACCTTGACCAGATCCGCTCGCGCGATGGCGCGCGTGCCAAGCATCGCCTTCGGCGGCAGCTTCAGCATGTCGCCCAGCCATAGCACGGCACGCGTCACTACCTGTTCTACGGTGGCCAGTTCGTCGACCAGGCCGATCGCATGGGCCTGCTCGGCGTCGACCATGGCACCGGCAACGAGCAGGCGCTCGGCGCGATGCGGGCCGACAAGTCGACGCATCGCGAACTGGATCGGCTCCGGAATGGCCATGCCGACCTGCACCTCGTTGAGGCCGATCTTGTAGACGCCGTGCGCCATGATGCGGTAATCGGCGAACAGCGACAGCACCGCGCCACCGGCCGGGCTATGCCCGGTGATCGCCGCCACGGTGGGGATCGGCGACGCGGCGATGGCGCCGCACAGGGCAAAGAAGGCGTTCCAGAAGTCGGCGACGCCGGCGTGGTCTTTCTGCAGCAGGGAAGGGACATCGACACCCGCCGAGAACATCCCTTGCGTACCCGACAGCACGATGCCGCGCGCACCGTTGGCCGGTGCGGATTCGACCGCGTCACGCAGCGCATTCACCAGGGCGAGGTCCAGCGCGTTCACCGGCGGACGCGCCATGCGGATTTCGTGGATGCCGCCGTCGTGAGGAAGGATATCGAGCATGGACCTGTCCGGATGGAGGATGGAAAGCCATTATGACCGCCCATCGGAGGTCATGGGAGTCGCTTCAGCGTCCGATCCGGCAGTAGCTGGCCCACAAGGCGGAGCACGCCATGCGGGCCAGTGATCGTCAAACGCCGATCAATCCTTTGAAAGATCGTTGTCTGTCCAGGTGTAGCGCACCGAATAATCCAGCGTGGCGGTGCCTCCTGCGGGGACAGTCACCTTGAATTCCAGCTGTTCCGGGTTGGTCTTCGTCGGCTTGATCGACGAGGAGGTGACCGTCCACGCACGCCAGCGATTCGGATGCTCATGCACGGTGACGACGCGCGCGTCCTTGCCGGCATTGGTGAAAGTCAGGCGGATGCTTTCGTCGATCCGATGTTCGGGCGCGCTGGCCGTGAACGCTGTCTGTTCGCGTGTGGCGCGAAGATCGAACGCGTTGCCGAGGGTGACGATGGCCTGCTTGTTCTTCGGCGTGTCGTCGATGCGGCCTTCGCCGAGCAGTTCCGCGTTGCCGTCGCGGTCGGCGGTGAGCACGCGAACATAGCCGGCGGGCAGGCTGTCGAACGCCTTGAAGCTCACGCGCGACACGACGGGCGTGCTGTTGGGCAGGCCCATCTCGCGCTCCATGCGCGGGCGCGGCGGGATATAGCCCATGCCGCCGTTCGCGTCGTAGATGGATTCGCGCTCGCAATCGATCGTGCGGCTGTCGTAGAGCGGCGTCTGCGTGACGCTGCCGTCGGGCAGATCCACGGCGGTCGGCAGCGAGTAGGTGCGCAGGTCACCCAGCGTGGCCTGCTCGGGCATCGCGTCTTCCATCCCCGCCGCCATGGGCGCGGGTGCGGCCATGGCGCGGGCCATGAACATCTTCGGCTGCGGCGCGGCCTTGGCGCGGTTGGCGTCGCCTGCCACGAGCTTGAGCGACACGTCCTTCCAGTCGCGACCGCTGCGGTTGGCGATGCTCGCCGACGCGTCGAAGCTCATGCGGCAGGTGTTGCCCGGCGCGAGGGTGGCGACATACGCACCACGCCAGCCGAGGCCCGAAGTGGGGTAGTCGAGCTGGGCGGCGGTCTGGCCCGCCGAGCCGCCGGTGACACGCACCTGCAGCGTCGAGCCGCGGGCGATCTCGGCGGCGTCGGTGACGTGCAGCGCGGCGTACTCCTTGACGACGCTGGTGCCGTTGTTCGGATCGCGCAGCACCAGCGCATCGCCACCGTGGACGAGCTTGCCACTGGCAATGGGCTGCCCGCTGCTGCCGATGACGGTCACGTCGTGACCCACCAGGCCGTTCACGGCGGCGTCGAAGCCCTGGCCAAGCAGCAGGCGCTGCGAGACGACGTGCGCGCCCTTGCCGGGAAAGCGCAGGCTGAGCGCCTCGCTGTCCAGGGCGGACGGCAGGCCGCCGATGGAGAGGTCCTGGGTGCCGCCCGTGAGGTTGAAGGCGCGCCGTTCGTGGACGACGGCATAACCGTCGCCCGAGACGGCGTCGCCATTGGTGGCGAAAAGCTGGTCGCTATCGGCGCGGTACAGGGTGAGCGCGGTGCGCTCGTCGGCGGCGAAAGCGGGAAGGGCGACCGCAAGGGCGATCGCCAGGGTGAGGGGACGACGAAGCATGTTTCTCTCTCTCCTTGGATGCCCGTGTCAGGGATCATACCGAGGCGAGATGAATACTGTAGGAGCGCGCTTGCGCGCGATGGGGGCTTGCGGCAACCCCCATCGCGCGCAAGCGCGCTCCTACAGGAAGGCTTCAGGCGCCAACCGCATCCTTGACCGCCTGCGGCACTGGTACCGGCCGCCCCGTCTTCGTGTCGATCCAGACCATGGTGACGCTGCCGTCCGCGTGGATGCGGGTGGCGTCGTCGGCATCCAGGATGCGATGGCCGATGGTCATCGAGCTGGTGCCGAGGCGGTTGAGGTACAGCTCGATCTCGACGTTGGCCGGCCATTCGATCGGCAGGCGGTAGTTGATCTCGCTGTGCGCCATGACGGGTGCGGCCTCCGGGCTGTACCACTTGCCCGGAAGGTCCTGCAGCCACTTCAAGCGGGCTTCCTGCAAATACACCAGGTAGTTGGAGTTGTTGACGTGGTTGTAGGCGTCGAGGTCCTGCCAGCGGACGTCCATCGGAGTGATGAACAACGGCTTGGGCGTGGTCGTGTCGTCGTGGCTCATGCGGTCTTTTTCTTCTTCGCGGTCTTGGCGGTCTTCGCGGCAGGAGCCGCCTTGGTCGCCGCCTTCTTCGTGGCGACGGGCTTGGTCGGCTTGGCGACGGTGCGGATCGGCTTCAGGTGCGGCAACAGGAAGCGGCCGGTATGCGATGCCTTCGTTGTCGCCACGGTCTCCGGCGTGCCGCTGACCAGGATGCGTCCACCGCCGGCACCACCCTCGGGGCCGAGGTCGACGAGCCAGTCGGCGGTCTTGATGACGTCGAGGTTGTGCTCGATCACCACCACGGTGTTGCCGTGCTCGACGAGCTTGTGCAGCACGTCGAGCAACTGCTCGATATCGTGGAAGTGCAGGCCGGTGGTGGGCTCGTCGAGGATGTACAGCGTGCTGCCCGTGTCGCGCTTGGACAGCTCCTTCGACAGCTTCACGCGCTGCGCCTCGCCGCCGGACAGCGTCGTGGCGCTCTGGCCGAGCTTGATGTAGTCCAGACCCACCGCGCGCAGGGTTTCCAGCTTGCGGGCGATCACCGGCACGTTCTCGAACAGCTTGAAGGCGTCCTCCACCGTCATGTCGAGCACGTCGGCGATGGTGTGGCCCTTATAGAGCACTTCCAGCGTTTCGCGGTTGTAGCGCTTGCCGTGGCAGACATCGCAGGGCACGTACACGTCCGGCAGGAAGTGCATCTCCACCTTGATCATGCCGTCGCCTTCGCAGGCTTCGCAGCGACCGCCGCGCACGTTGAAGCTGAAGCGGCCCGGCGTGTAGCCGCGCGAGCGCGCCTCCGGTACCTGTGCATACAGCTCGCGCAGCGGCGTGAACAGGCCGGTGTACGTGGCCGGGTTCGAGCGCGGCGTCCGTCCGATCGGCGACTGGTCGATATCCACGACCTTGTCGAACAGGTTGAGGCCTTCGATCGACGTGTACGGGGCCGGCTGTTCGCTGGCGCCGTTCAATTCCATCGCCGCGATGCGATAGAAGGTGTCGTTGATCAGGGTGGACTTGCCCGAGCCCGAAACGCCCGTGACGCAGGTGAACGTGCCCACGGGGATGCGGACGTCCACGTCCTTCAGGTTGTTGCCGGTGGCGCCCTTCAGTTCGATCCACTGGCCGTCGCGCGCTTCGCGGCGCTTCTTCGGCACCTCAATGCCACGCTCGCCCGTGAGGTACTTGGCGGTGACCGAGCGCGGCGCCTTCAACACCTGCTCGAGCGTGCCTTCGGCGACGATGTCGCCGCCATGCACGCCGGCACCGGGGCCGATATCCAGGATGTGGTCGGCCGCGCGGATGGCATCCTCGTCGTGCTCCACCACGATCACGGTGTTGCCGAGGTCGCGCAGGCGGGTGAGGGTGCCGAGCAGGCGCTCGTTGTCGCGCTGGTGCAGGCCGATGGACGGCTCGTCGAGCACGTACATCACGCCCACGAGGCCGGCGCCGATCTGGCTGGCCAGGCGGATGCGCTGCGCTTCGCCACCGGACAGCGAGTCGGCCTGGCGGTCGAGCGTGAGGTAGTTCAGGCCCACGTCGTTGAGGAAGGTGAGGCGCTCGCGGATCTCCTTGACGATCTTCACCGCGATCTCGCCACGCCAGCCGGCCAACTTGAGCTTGGCGAAGAAGTCGAGGGCCACATCGATCGCCAGCGAGGTCAGCTCCGGAATGGCCTTGTCGGCCACGAAGACATTGCGCGCCGAAGGGTTGAGGCGCTGTCCCCCGCAATCGGGGCAGGGATGGTCGGCGATGTAGCGGCTCAGCTCTTCACGGACCGCGGCCGATTCCGTCTCGCGGTAGCGGCGTTCGAGGTTCGGCAGGATGCCCTCGAACTTGTGTTCGCGGGTGACCTTGCCACCGCGTTCGGTGACGTAGCGGAACGGGATGAGGTCCTTGCCCGAGCCGTTGAGCACGGCGTTCTGCACGGACTTCGGCAGCTGGCGCCAGGGCGTCTCGGGATCGAAGCCGTAGTACTTCGCCAGCGAGACGATCATCTGGTAGTAGTAGGCGTTGCGACGGTCCCAGCCGCGAATGGCGCCGCCGGCCAGGCTCAGCTCCGGATGGTTCACCACGCGGGCCGGGTCGAACACCTGGGTGACGCCCAGGCCGTCGCAGGTGGGGCAGGCGCCCACCGGCGAGTTGAACGAGAACAGGCGCGGCTCCAGCTCAGGCAGCGAGTAATCGCACAGCGGGCAGGAATAGCGCGACGAGAACAGCTGTTCCGGCGCTTTCGCGTCGTCCATGTCCACGAGGATGACGATGCCATCGCCCAGGCGCAGGGCGGTCTCGAAGGACTCGGCCAGGCGCTGCTTGATGTCATCGCGCGGACGGAAGCGGTCGATCACCGCCTCGATGGTGTGCTTCTGGCGCAGGGTGAGCGGCGGCACGGCATCGAGATCGTAGACCGCGCCGTCCACGCGGGCGCGCACGAAGCCCTGGGCACGCAGCTGTTCGAACACCTGCACGTGCTCGCCCTTGCGCTCGCGGATCACGGGCGCCAGGAGCATCCAGCGCTTGTCGGCGTCCAGGGCCAGGGCGGTGTCCACCATCTGGCTGACCGTCTGGGCTTCCAGCGGCGTGCCGTGGGTCGGGCAGCGGGGCGTGCCGACGCGCGCGTAGAGCAGGCGCAGGTAGTCGTACACCTCGGTGATCGTACCGACGGTGGAGCGGGGGTTATGGGAGGTCGACTTCTGCTCGATCGAGATGGCCGGCGAGAGGCCTTCGATCGTGTCCACGTCCGGCTTTTCCATCATCGAGAGAAACTGTCGCGCATACGCGGACAGGGACTCGACGTAGCGTCGCTGGCCTTCGGCATAGATGGTGTCGAAGGCGAGGGACGATTTGCCGGACCCGGACAGCCCCGTGATGACAATGAGCTTGTCGCGGGGCAGGTCGAGGTCGATGTTCTTGAGATTGTGCGTGCGGGCGCCGCGGATGCGAATGCTGTCCATGTGCCGACAAAGATGGGGGAAACGACGACTATAGCAAGGGTGTCCAGCCCCTATCCGTGGGCGATATGTGACGTACCCTCACAAACCTTTTGCGGCCGATGCGGTTCTGTCCGGGGATTACCCGTTGCCGTCCGCCCCGGCTACCATGAGCCGGCCCCGGGGAGGGGCACCACCCATCCGAAGAGGACATACCCATGCGCAAGTGGACAGGGATCGCGACCGGCCTCGTGCTGGCCATGTGTACGGCGGGGCAGGCCATGGCGGCCCAGCCCAGTGAGCAGCAGGTGCGGAAACTGATGGACGTGGTGGGCATGGGGCGCATGCTCAGCCAGATGAACAGCCAGATGGCCGGCGTGATGCAGAACGCGCTGCCGTGCATCCCCGCCAGCTACTGGCAGGGCTTCGTGGATGCCAACGCCACCAATCAGCTGATCGGCCGCATGGTGCCGGTCTACCAGAAGCACTTCACCGACAAGGAAATCGATGAACTGCTGAAGTTCTATTCCACCCCGACCGGCCAGAAGGTGATCCGCGAAATGCCCGCGACCATGGCCGAGGGCATGCAGATCGGCAAGGAGTGGGGCCAAGAGCGCGGCAAGCAGATGATCGCCCAGCTCCAGGGCCAGGGCACCCTGAACGCCCAGGGCCAGTGCCCGGCGACCGGCGCCGCCCCGGCACCCGCACCCAAGAAGTAACCCTCCTTGTAGGAGCGCGCTTGCGCGCGATCGCGCGCAAGCGCGCTCCTACATGTTGATTTGTAAGGTATTTTTTGTGCGGAGTTCAGGGCCGCCTGTCAGTCCTCAGTCTTAACCAACTGATTGACCTTGCCTTTTCCCTCCCGCTATAATTCGCGGTTCGTAACACCAGCAACACCCAAGAAGAACTACATAAACCAGGAAACAACCATGAGCTACGCAGTCATCAAGACCGGTGGCAAGCAGTACCGAGTGATGCAGGGCGAAGTCCTGCGCGTCGAACTGCTCACCGCCGATGTCGACGCCACCGTCACGTTCGACCAGGTCCTCCTCGTCGGCGAAGGCGAGTCGATCACCGTCGGCGCCCCGCTGGTCGCCGGTGCCACCGTCAGCGCGAAGGTTCGCGCCCACGGCCGCGCCGATAAGATCCGCATCGTCAAGTTCCGTCGTCGCAAGCACTACAAGCGCACGCAGGGACACCGTCAGCATTACACCGAAATCGAGATCACGGGCATCAACGCCTGAGTCGCCGGAGGATATGAGTCATGGCACATAAAAAAGGCGTAGGTTCCAGCCGCAACGGTCGCGATTCGAACCCGAAGTATCTCGGTGTGAAGATCTACGGCGGTCAGGCTGTCGAAGCCGGTAACATCATCGTTCGTCAGCGTGGCACCAAGTTCCACGCCGGCGTGGGCGTCGGCCTCGGCCGCGACCACACCCTGTTCGCGCTGGTCGACGGCACTGTGTCGTTCAAGACCCGCGGCGACAAGGGCCGCAAGTTCGTCGACGTCGTCCAGGCGTAAGCCTCCACGATGCGATAGCGAAGGCCCCGCCCATGGCGGGGCTTTTCGTTTGTAAGGCCGTTCCATCTCCTGCCGACACGGTCGGCGCTTCCAGCAGGTTGTCCCATGAAATTCGTCGACGAAGCCCAGATTCGAGTCCAAGCCGGTGACGGCGGTAACGGCTGCGTGAGCTTCCGTCGTGAGAAGTTCATCCCCTTTGGTGGCCCCGACGGTGGTGACGGCGGCGATGGCGGTTCCGTCTGGCTGGTTGCCGACGAAGGCCTCAATACCCTGGTCGATTTCCGGCATCAGCGCTCGTTCAAGGCGAAGCGCGGGCAGGGCGGTATGGGCAGCCAGATGTATGGCAAGGGCGCCGATGACATCGAGATCCGCGTGCCGGTCGGCACGGTGGTCACCAATGTCGATACCGACGAGGAGATCGGCGATCTCACGGCCCATGGCCAGCGCCTGAAAGTGGCGCAGGGTGGTCGTGGCGGCCTGGGCAACATCCATTTCAAGAGCTCGGTGAACCGTGCTCCGCGCAAGTCCACGCCGGGTACGCCGGGCGAGGTGCGCGACCTCAAGTTCGAGCTGCGCCTGCTGGCCGACGTGGGTCTGCTGGGCTTCCCCAATGCCGGCAAGAGCACCTTCATCCGTGCCGTGTCGGCGGCGACGCCGCGCGTGGCGGATTACCCGTTCACGACCCTGCATCCGAACCTTGGCGTGGTGCGCGTCGGCATCGACCAGAGCTTCGTGATTGTCGACATCCCCGGCATCATCGAGGGTGCGGCGGACGGCGCGGGCCTCGGTATCCAGTTCCTGCGCCATGTATCTCGCACCAGCCTGCTGCTGCACGTGGTCGACATCCGGCCGATCGACGGCTCCGACCCGGTCGAGCAGGTGCGCACCATTGAGCGCGAGCTTGAGCAATTCGATACCGAGCTGGTCGGTCGTCCGCGCTGGCTGGTCATCAACAAGTCCGACGTGTTCTCCGATGAGGAGGAGCTGCATGCCGTGGCCAACGATATCGTGGCTCGCCTGGAGTGGATGGGTCCCTGGTTCCTGGTCTCGGCGGCTGGCCAGGTGGGCACCTGGGATGTCTGTCTGAAGGTGCAGCAGTTCTTCGACGCCGAGCGTGCTGCCATGCGCGAGAAGACGGAAGCGGCGGACGATGTCCGTATGAGGGATTTGTAGCGCTGGGCGCGCGCTTGCGTGGGGTGGGGTTGTCGTAACCTCCATCGCGCGCAAGCGCGCTCCTACAGGGGTAGCGAGGCAACAAAAAAGCCGGCGAAAGCCGGCTTTTTTGCTACAGCGATGTCGCGCAGGCGATTAAGCCAGGTCGCGGATCTTCGCGTTCAGGCGGCTCTTGTGACGAGCGGCCTTGTTCTTGTGGATCAGGCCGCGGGCGGCGTAACGATCCATGACCGGCACGGCAACGGCGTAGGCCGAGGCGGCAGCAGCCTTATCCTTGGCGTCGATCGCCTTGACGACCTTCTTCAGTGCGGAACGCACCATGGAACGCGCGCTGACGTTGCGCAGCCGGCGCTGCTCCGACTGACGCGCACGCTTCTTCGCGGACTTGATGTTGGCCAAGGTAAAGCTCCAGAGTTCGGTTGGTTTTAAAAAAGACACCCATTGTGCGACCAAAAATGGGGCGCGTCAATAGGTTAGCCTTTCTCCCATGAAGGGTCGTGGCGGGAGGGGCTTGCCCGTCCGTGAATCGCCAGACGACAGACTGTCCCGCGCCCGGCTCCCGCTGTCAAACTATGGGTTTGCGGCGGCCTTTCCGGGGCCGTCCCGACCGCCCAAGGTAACCGTTGCACGGATGAAAACCCCCAGCCTTCTTCGCGGCATGCTGTCCTTCAGCGGCATGACCATGGTTTCCCGTGTGCTCGGCCTGGTCCGCGACATGGCGATCAACGCCTCGTTCGGCGCCAACGCCGCCACCGATGCGTTCTGGGTCGCCTTCCGCATTCCCAACTTCATGCGCCGCCTGTTCGCCGAAGGCTCGTTCTCGACGGCCTTCGTGCCGGTCTTCACGGAGGTGAAGGAGACGCGCCCGCACGACGACCTCAAGCAGCTGATGTCGCGAACCTCCGGCACGCTGGGTGGGGTGCTGCTCGTGGTGGTGGCGCTGGGCGTGATCTTCGCGCCGCAGGTCACCGCGCTGTTTTCCCCGGGGGCCGTCGAGACGCCCGAGAAGTTCGGCCTCACGGTCAATCTGCTGCGGCTCACCTTCCCCTTTCTGCTGTTCGTCTCGCTGACCGCCCTGTGCGGCGGCGCGCTCAACAGCTTCCACCGCTTCGGCCTGCCGGCGCTGACGCCGGTGATCCTCAACCTCTGCATGATCGGCGGCGCGCTGTGGCTGGCGCCGCGCCTGCATACGCCGATCATGGCGATGGGTTGGGCGATCCTGGTCGCTGGCATCCTCCAGTTGGTGTTCCAGTTGCCGGCCCTGCGCCAGCTCGACCTGCTGGCGATGCCGCGTTGGGGCTGGCAGTCGCCGGACGTGCGCCGGATCATGGGCCTGATGGTGCCGACGCTGTTCGGCTCCTCGGTCGCGCAGATCAACCTGCTGCTCGACACGATCATCGCGTCGCTGCTGGTGGCGGGTTCGCAGAGCTGGCTATCGCAGGCCGATCGCTTCCTCGAACTGCCGCTAGGCGTGTTTGGCGTGGCGTTGGGCACAGTCATCCTGCCGTCGCTGTCGCGCCATCATGTGGCCACCGACAAGGATGGCTTCTCGAAGGCGCTGGACTGGGGCCTTCGCACCACGCTGCTGATCGCCGTGCCGGCGATGTTCGCCCTGATGATCCTCTCGGTGCCGCTGGTGGCGACGATCTTCCAGCATGGTCGATTCACGGCGTTCGACACCCGCATGGCCTCCATGTCGATCTCCGCGCTGAGCTTCGGCTTGCCGGCCTTCGCCCTGGTGAAGGTGGTGCTGCCGGCGTTCTACGCGCGCAAGGACACCCGCACCCCGGTGAGGGCGGGCGTGGCGTCCCTGGTGTCGAACATGGTCTTCAACGTGATCTTCCTGGCCGTGCTGTTCTTCCTCTGGGCCACGCCGGCGCAGAAGGCGGGCTCGTGGTTCGAGGCGATCTCCACCATTCCGGGCCTGCACATGGCGCTGGGCATGGCCAGCGCGCTGGCCAGCTACCTCAACCTCGTGCTGCTCTGGCGCTGGCTGGGCAAGGCCGGGGTGTACACCCGCCAGCCGGGCTGGGGGCGTCATCTGGCTCGCCTGGGCGTGTCCTGCGCCGTGATGGTCGCGGTGTTGCTGGCTGGCTTGTACGTCTGGCCGGAGTGGAGTGACGTGGAGAAGTGGGAGCGTGTGTGGCGTCTCGCCGTGCTGGTCGGGGCAGGGGGCGGAGCCTACGTGGTGGCGTTGTTCGCCATGGGCTTCCGCCTGCGCGACCTGCGGGCGCGATGAGGGGCCTAGCCTCGCATTGTGCGCCGCAATGGGGCCGCTATACTGGCCCGATGGCTTTTATTCCGCATCGATTCCAGGACGCCCGCGCATGACCCTGCGACTTCATCGTGATGTCGACGGGGCCTGCCTAGCGCCCGAAGGCAGCGTCGTCGCGATCGGCGCCTTCGATGGCCTGCACCTGGGCCACCAGGCGATCCTCGCCGAGGTCCGTCGCCGTGCAGCCGACCAGGGGCTCGCCCCTGCCGTGATCACCTTCGAGCCGCTGCCGCGTGCCTACTTCTCGAAGGAGTCGGTGCCGCGTCTGTCGGGTGTCCGCGAGAAGGCCGAAGGCATGGGCGCGGCGGGTATCCGCGAGCTGTTGTCCCTGCGCTTCGATCAGGCCCTCACCGAGATGTCCGCCGAGGACTTCGTCCGCCATGTGATCGTGGGGCGGCTCGCCGCCCGCGAAGTGTGGGTGGGCGAGGACTTCCGCTTCGGCCACAAGCGCGGTGGCGATTTCGCCCTGCTGCAGCGAATGGGTGCCGAGCTAGGTTTCACAGCCCACGCCGTGGCCCCCGTCCTCGTCGACGGTGAGCGCGTCTCCTCCTCGAAGGTGCGCACGTTGCTCGCCGAAAGCCGCTTCGCCGACGCGACGACCCTGCTGGGCCGTCCCTTCGTCATCGACGGACACGTGGAGCATGGCCAGCAACTCGGTCGCACGCTGGGCTATCCCACCGCCAACGTCCACCTGCGCGATCGCGTGAGCCCCATCCAGGGCATCTTCGCGGTGCGCGTGGGCGTGGGCGACGGTCCGTGCAGCTGGCCCGGCGTGGCCAGCCTCGGTTTCCGTCCCACGGTGAACGAGGTGCGCGAGCCCCTGCTCGAAGCCCACCTTTTCGATTTCTCCGGCGACCTCTACGGCCAGCGCATCGGCGTGGAGTTCGTGCGGAAACTGCGCGACGAAGAAAAATTCGACGGCCTCGACGCCCTGACCGCACAAATGCGCAAGGACGAGATCGCCGCCCGGCAGGCCCTTGGGATGAACCCCATACTTGTCGATGCATGACGCGATGCGCGGCCCCCGGGCCGCGACCCGAAACAACCACGGTTCCCAGCGATGACCCAGGATTACAAGACCACCATCAATCTGCCGCAGACCGCGTTCCCCATGCGCGGCGACCTGCCCAAGCGCGAGCCCGAGTGGCTGGCCACCTGGGAGCGTGTCGGTCGTTATGCGCAGATCCAGGAAAAGACCGCCGGCCGTGACAAGGTGTTCGTGTTGCACGACGGCCCTCCGTACGCCAACGGTGCCATTCACCTGGGTCATGCGGTCAACAAGGTGCTCAAGGACGTCGTGGTCAAGTCGAAGCTGATGGCCGGCTACCGCGCGCCCTACGTGCCGGGCTGGGACTGCCACGGCCTGCCGATCGAGATCGCGATCGAGAAAAAGTTCGGCAAGGCGGGCGACAAGCTCGACGCCGCCGCCTTCCGGCAGAAGTGCCGCGAGTACGCGCTGGCCCAGATCGACCTGCAACGCGGCGACTTCAAGCGCCTGGGCGTGCTGGGCGACTGGGAAAAGCCGTACCGCACGCTCGACTTCACCTACGAGGCCGACATGATCCGCGCCCTGGCGCGCATCGTCGACAACGGCCACGTCGTGCGCGGCGCCAAGCCGGTGTACTGGTGCTTCGACTGCGGCTCGGCGCTGGCCGAGGCGGAAATCGAATATGGCGAGAAGACCTCGCCGGCCGTCGATGTCGCCTATGACGCGATCCATCCGAAGGAAATCGGTGCGGAGTTCGGCGTGGACGTGGGCGACGCCATTGTCGCCGTGCCCATCTGGACCACCACGCCGTGGACGCTGCCGTCCAGCCAGGCCGTGTCGCTCGGTGGCGAGATCGAATACGCCCTCGTCGAAGGCCCGGCGCGCGACGGCAAGCGCGTGCTGCTGGTGCTCGCCTCGGCGCTCGCCGCCAAGGCGCTCGCCCGCTATGGCGTGGACGAAGTGACCGTGCTCGGCCATGTGCAGGGCGCTGTCCTCGAGAACAAGCTGCTCCAGCACCCGTTCTACGACCGCAAGGTGCCGGTGATCCTCGGTGACCACGTGTCGGCTGAAGACGGTACCGGCGCCGTGCACACCGCGCCCGACCACGGCGCGGAAGACTTCGCCGTGGGCCTCCACTACGGCATCGGCACGCTCAACTACGTGGACGGTCGCGGCGTGTATCGCAGCGACGTCCCGCTCGCGGGCGACGTGGCCCTGGCCGGCCAGCACATCTGGAAGGCCAACGACGTCATCGTCGACCTGCTGCGTCCGCGTGGCGTGTTGCTGGCCGCCGCGAAGCTCACCCATAGCTACCCGAACTGCTGGCGCCACAAGACCCCGGTGATCTACCGCGCCACGCCGCAGTGGTTCATCAGCATGGAAGAAGCGAACCTTCGCCGCACCGCGCTCACCTCGATCAAGAGCGTGCGCTGGGTGCCGGGCTGGGGCGAAGAGCGCATCGCCGGCATGATCGACGGTCGTCCCGACTGGTGCATCTCGCGCCAGCGTACCTGGGGCGTGCCCATCACCCTGTTCATCGACAAGAACACGCACGAGCCGCACCCGGATTCCGTCGCGCTGATGGAGAAGGTCGCCAAGCGCGTGGAAGGCGAGGGCATCGATTGCTGGTTCACCCTCGACCCGCGTGACCTGCTCGGCGACGACGCCGACAAGTACGAAAAGGTCACCGACGTCCTCGATGTCTGGTTCGACTCGGGTGTCAGCCACCACGCCGTGATCGGTGCACGTCCCGAACTGCAGGCCAACGGCGCGTCCGAGTACAAGGTGATGTACCTGGAAGGCTCCGACCAGCATCGCGGCTGGTTCCAGTCGTCGCTGCTGACCTCGGCCGCCATCCACGGCCGTGCGCCGTACGACCATGTGCTCACCCACGGCTTCACCGTGGACGCGCAGGGCCGCAAGATGTCCAAGTCGCTGGGCAACGGCATTGAGCCGCAGGACATCATGAAGACCCTGGGCGCCGACATCCTGCGCCTGTGGATCTGCTCCACCGATTACCGCAATGAAATGTCGCTGTCGGACGAGATCCTGAAGCGCGTGTCGGATACCTATCGCCGTATCCGCAACACGGCGCGCTTTCTACTCGGCAACCTCGACGGCTTCGATCCGGACAAGCACCTGCTCGCCACCGACGCCTGCCTCGAACTGGATCGTTGGGCGGTGCAGCAGGCGGCCGACACGCAGGCGGCCATCGTCGCGGCGTACGAGCGCTACGATTTTCCCGAGATCGTCCAGCGCGTGCAGAACTTCTGCACCAACGAACTCGGCGCGTTGTACCTCGACGTGACCAAGGATCGTCTCTACACGATGCCGACCGACAGCAAGGGTCGTCGCAGCGCACAGAGCGCGATGTATCGCATCGTCGAGGCGATGGTGCGCTGGATCGCGCCGATCCTGAGCTTCACCGCCGAGGAAATCTGGCAGCACCTGCCGGGTTCGCGCGATGAATCGGTGTTGTTCAACACGTTCTACGACGGTCTCGACGTGCGCCAGGACGCCGACAAGCGCGGCTGGTGGGCAAACCTGATCGCTATCCGCGAAACCGCTTCTCGCGTGCTTGAGGGTATGCGCAAGGCGGGTCAGATCGGCGCCTCGCTGGACGCCACGCTGACCATCCATGCGGACAAGGCCGTACAGGCCGCGCTGGCGGAGTCGGCCGACGAGCTTCGCTTCTTCTTCATCACCTCCGATGCGATCCTTGCGCCGGTCGATGGTCGCCCGGATTCGGCGGAGAAGGTGGAAACCGAGCTCGGCGAGGTCTACGTTTCGGCCAGCGTCAACGACGACACTAAGTGCGTGCGTTGCTGGCACCACCGCCCCGACGTGGGTGCCGATCCTGCCCATCCGGAACTCTGTGGCCGTTGCGTCGAGAACGTAACGGGGCAGGGCGAGGACCGTCGCTGGTTCTGACCCGGCGACGTCGTCCCCTTTACCCGCGCCACCGGAGGGCGCGGGTCGCTCCCGTAAACCATGGCTGACCGAATGACCCTACGTCCCAAACCCAATGCGCTGTCCTGGCTGTGGCTCGCCGCCGCCATGATCGTGCTCGACCAGCTCACGAAGTGGTGGGCCCTCACGGCTCTCCAGCCGGCGGAGACGCCGCATCCGGTGATTCCGGGCATCCTCAACTGGACGCTCACCTTCAACACCGGCGCCGCGTTCAGCTTCCTGGCCGACAGCGCCGGCTGGCAGCGCTGGTTCTTCGCCCTGCTGGCCCTGGGTATCAGTGCCATGCTCAGTGTGTGGCTGGCCCGCACATCGCGAAACGACTGGCGCACGGCCCTGCCGCTGGCGCTGATCGTGGGCGGTGCCCTGGGCAACCTGATCGATCGTCTCCACGCCGCCAAGGTGACGGACTTCATCCAGGTTTTCCTGGGCAGCTACCCGTTCCCGGTGTTCAACGTGGCCGATTCGGCCATCAGTGTGGGCGCCGTGGCGCTGATCGTGTTCAGTATCTTCTCCGGCTCCCCCAAGCGCCCCTGATCGCCTGTAGGAGCGCGCCTTGCGCGCGACCGGCCGGGTCGCGCGCAAGGCGCGCTCCTACACGTCACGGGCAGCCATGCGATAATGCCCAGGCTCCCCACTCGCGGCTCCAGGCCGTCACGAGGCACCTCTTGGATATCCTCCTCGCCAATCCCCGCGGTTTCTGCGCCGGTGTCGATCGCGCCATCGCCATTGTCGAGCGTGCGCTCGAATCCTATGGCGCGCCGATCTACGTCCGCCACGAGGTCGTGCACAACCGGTACGTTGTCGAGCGCCTGCGCGCCGATGGCGCCGTCTTCGTGGAAGAACTGGACGAGGTGCCGGACAACGCCACGGTGATCTTCAGCGCCCACGGCGTGCCCAAGGCCGTCCGCGAGGAAGCCGATCGCCGCGGTCTCAAGGTGTTCGATGCGACCTGCCCGCTCGTGACCAAGGTGCACATGGAGGTCGCCCGCCTGGGTCGCGCCGGTTACGACGTGATCCTGATCGGGCACGCAGGCCATCCGGAAGTCGAAGGCACCATGGGCCAGTGGAACCAGGCCAACACGGGCCAGATCTACCTGGTGGAGTCGGTCGACGATGTGCTTCGCCTCGTGCCGGAGCAGCCCGAAAAGCTTGCCTTCGTTACGCAAACCACGCTGTCGGTGGACGACACGATCGCCATCATCAAGGCCCTGCGCGAGAAGTTCACCGCCATCGAAGGCCCGCGCAAGGACGATATCTGCTACGCCACGCAGAACCGCCAGGATGCCGTGCGCCGCTTGGCCGATGCCGTGGACCTCGTGCTGGTGGTCGGTTCGGTGAATAGCTCCAATTCCAACCGCCTGCGCGAGCTGGCCGAGAAGCAGGGCGTCACCGCCTACCTGATCGACGGCGCCCAGCACATCGAGAAAGCCTGGATCGACGGCAAGGCCCGCATCGGCGTCACGGCCGGCGCATCCGCACCCGAGAAGCTGGTGCAGGAAGTCATCGCCCGACTCCAGTCCTGGGGCGCCGGTAGCGTGCGGGAACTGGACGGCGAGGCGGAGAACATCACCTTCGCGCTGCCCAAGGAGCTCCGCCTCGCCAGTTGAGGCTTGCGTCCGGGCGTCGGGTTACCTACAATTCCGCCTCTCGCCGGAATAGCTCAGTTGGTAGAGCGCGTCATTCGTAATGATGAGGTCGTAGGTTCGATTCCTATTTCCGGCACCACATACCGATCCACAGTGATCCTCGATAGCCCCTAAAAGCCCGATATATAAGGCATTTAGGGGCTTTTCGCATGTGCCCTTCTCCACCGTCGATACCCATGCCCCGCATGCTCGTGCACAATCGCTGCACATGCGTGTGCACGGAGGGTGGGATGGCGAGTATCTACAAGCTAGGGAAGAAGTGGCGCGCCCAGGTGTCTATCAGGGGTGTGCGCGAGACGGAGGTCTTCGCCACGAAACAGCAGGCATCCGCTTGGGCCATGGACAAGGAAGCGGCTGGAAAGGTCGGCAAGATGCCCAACAGGACGCTTGGGGACGCCCTCCGTCGATTCGCCAAAGAGGTCTCTCCGGGTCGTCCTGGCGAGACGTGGGAGGTCACGCGGTGCAACGCCATGTGCCGCCTGAAGATGGCCGATATCCTGCTGAAGGATCTAGACCGGTCCGACTTGGCTACTTGGCGAGATACCCGGCTGAAGACCGTTAAGCCGGCGACCGTGTTGCGGGACATCAACCTGCTCCGGTCCGTCTTCAAAATGTGCGCTGGCGACTGGCAATGGATGCATGAAAGCCCCCTAGAAGGCCTTTCACTCCCCAAGCCGCCCGGTGGCAGGCGTAGGCGCATCACGAAGAAAGAGATTGAGGCCCTGAAGATCGCCTCTGGAATGACCAATGAGTACGCCGTGAAGACGGCTACCGATCGAACTATGATGGCCTTCCACTTGGCTCTAGAAACAGCCATGCGGTCGAGTGAGATACTTGGACTCACCTGGGCCAATGTAGACCTTCGCAAGCGGGTGGCTCACCTTCCGAAGACGAAAAACGGGGACAGCCGGGACGTCCCACTATCCACTGAGGCCGTGACAATCCTTAAATGCTTCCCGAAGGGCGATGGGAAGATTTTCGACCTAGACGACCGCGAGCGCGACGCTTTATGGCGAAAAGTCAGGGACAGAAGCGGTATTGAAAATCTACACTTTCACGATTCCCGAGCTGAAGCCATCTGGCGTTTGTCAAAGAAGCTCGACGTGATGCAGCTCGCCAGAGCTATCGGCCATCGCGACCTGAAAAGTCTCATGCTCTATTACGAAGAATCAGCCGAGGACATGGCTAAGCGGCTTGATTGATCCTATTCCGCTTCACCCAATCCTTTACCTCGGATGGATACCACAGCTTGACCTTTCGACTGAGCTGATAGGGGGTAGGGAAACCCGGCTTGCAGGCGATGCGCTCCAGAAAGTGCCGTCGTGAGACGCCGCCCAGGAACGCTGCCACAGCATCGGCATTCCACATCGAATCGTCGTTAGCCGCCGCCATCTTCCACCCCCTCCCGTTCGGGCCTTCCTGCTTCCCAGGCTCGATCTAGTTCATCGGCAGCCCGCTGTATTGCGCCATCGACAGTCTGCCCACCTTTGGACCAAGACTTACTAAGCGTATTTTTGACGCTATCGAAGTCTCCGAATGGGTAGCTGCTTGCACCCCACAGTAGACGCCTCACATCTTCGCTTGATAGTGGGCCGCATACTTCTGCAACCATGTCACCAATAGTGGTCACTTCTGGTCCTCCCCATATCCCCATTCGCGCATGAGTTGCTTTGCTCTGGTGATAGTTGCCTGCACAGGCGTACAAAAACCATCAAAGTCGATTTCTTTCATCGCCAACACCAGCGCATGGGCGTAGGCGGCGTCGTGCACTAATGCACTGCGTGTCGCGGCGCTTGCAGGGCTTATCCAAGCCCGTCAGATCGGCCACTTCCTCGGGCGTGAGCCAGAGCGTTGTCGTCATGACGCGCTCTCCCTTTCGTCCTTCCTACCCTTCTGGCGCTCGCTCTTGTGCGTGTTCCTCTTCGTCAAGGATCCAGGGGCGCCCCCATGTCGATTTCCGGGGCGACGCGACCAATACTCGAAGCCTGGCGCCTTACGACCTTTCCTCGTCCGGCTCACACCCCACCTCCCGCCCTGTCTTTCGGTGAATGTTCGTCGTAGCCGTTGAGCTTCATCAGGAGCTTCAGTCGAGCTACGTCTTCGCGCGAAGATTGCAGCTTGTCTATCAGCTCACCTTGCCGCGTGATCGCCCAACGCATCATTGCGGCCCATACAATGATTCCGCCGAGATAAAGGCCGCCAAGGAAGAACGGCAGGTGAGTCATGAGCCACCTCCCACCCTGTCGATGAGGGCGCGCAGCTTCTCCACATCCTCGGCCGAGGGATTCGGGTCATCCTTATGGGCGTAGGCTCGCTGGGCACAGGCGATGACCGATGACCAGGAGACGCCTTTGCTGAAGACGACCGCGCCGACCTTCGCCGGAGCGTCAAGCTTGGCCTCGACCCCCGCCGCGCGCTGGGACTGGGCGCGGAGCATCGCGTAAACGTCGTTGAGGCCGGAATTCGCAGCCACCCAGGCTCCGTCACGGACCAGGCACCCAGCAACATTCATCTCATGTGGCCCGTGGCCGGCCCAGTCCTGGGCTCGCGCCTTCCGCAGTCCGGCATCCAGCTCCCGCAGTACCGTCTGGGCCTCGGCAATCTTGCCAAGGGCGGTCTCCACCATCTCAGGGGTGAGGGTCATGGCATCACCTCGATGCGCTTGCGTCCTTGGCGTTTGTAGACGGTCACGGGGCCATCCTGACCGTAGACCATGGCGTAGTGCTTGATCTGCTGTAGTGCCTGATCTTCAGGGCCAGTGACGGAAACCGCATACTTTTCGTCCTGCCACAGCTCGTAGGTGGAGTAGGTTAGGGTCATAGCCGCTGTACTCCTATGTTGACTCGCTGCGCTCCATCCTCACGAGCCTCGTTGAGCTGCCAGACGCGATAAGTGACGCGCCATAGGCTCATATTGCCAAGGCGGATGCCGTCGCCAACAGCAGGGATGGCTCGCATATGTAGCTCTGCCAGCGCGTCGTCTTGATGCTCGGTAACGATGTGGACGTAGTAATCAGCCATGTCCCGGCACCTCCTGTTCGCCAAGAGTTACAACCGTGTCTTTCGCGGCTGACCTTATCCACTCGTCCAGCGACACCGTATCGACTGGCACGGGTGGATGGTCCTGCGTGTAGCGGACCTCGCCATCGCGGGCGTCGATGACGTAGTAGGTGTGGCGACCGCTGGGAAGCACGTCGCCCGCTACGGGTTGAATGCGAGGATCACGCATTGGGCACCTCCTGTTCGGCAGGCGGCATCGGCTGATCCTTGAACCAGCAGAATCGCTCGCGCGGCCACTGCACGTAGTAATGGGCTCCCGTAGCGGTATCCGTCACGATGGCGATCGAAAGAACCGTATTCGCAGCCAGCCAGAAGTAGTGCTTCACGTTCTCGTAAACGACTTGCGTCGTGCTGTCGTCGCGGTACAGCGTGAGCTTACGCATTGGTCACCTCCCTCGCGGCGGCGATGTAGTTGGTCGTCATGCTGCGTCTTCCTTGCGTTCTCCGGCATCGACCCACCGGTTTAGGGGTGAAAGTAGGCGGACGAAAAATTGTTCAACGGTGTCCGATGACCGCTTCATCCAATCGGCCATTAGGCTTGTCAGCCACACTGAAAGCGAGACGGGGAGGAGGGCAACCGAAACGACAATGAGCAAATAAAATCTTGGGTTTCTAATGGTCCTATTTCTTATCAACTTTGCGCGACGCTTTCTTTCTGCCCGTGCAGCATCCTCCACTGCCTTATCCAGCACGCTCATTGATCCACCCCCATCCGCCCGGCTGACGGGGCGGCGAGAACCTGCGCCAAGTAATCCTCGTTGTCTTCAACAGCGTGCCGCACGCGCTCACGCAGATCAGACGACAGCTGAGCGCTCGATCCAAGCACTTCGGCCAGTAGCGAACCGAAGCCGCTCGCCTGCATCAGTCGTCGATTATGCACCCCATCCGGCACAGCCTGTCGCGGGGCGAAATCCGAAATCTCGGCCGGTCCAACCTTTTCGATAGCGTCTTCGAGCGCATGCCAAAGGTGGAGCTGCGCAGCGTTCATCAGGCCATCGGCGGTCTCGCATTCTTCCGCGCCATTGATAAGCGAAATGGCTGCTGAAATCATTGCTTCCACCACCCCATCGCCCCTCGTCTGCTCGGCAGGGTGGGCTTCGGCAAAACCGTTGACGCCAAAGGTGCCGATGATCCCAAGCATATGCCGCCCCATCGGCAGTTCGGCAAGCTGGTCGTCGCTTAGATCGCTGCCAACATCCACGTAACCCCCGACACCGATGTCCAGGTATGCGACGGCATTGGCAGGACTGCTGTCGTCCTCAGATCGTATGGTGATCCGCTTGGCACACCTCAAACCCAATGCGCGGATGGATGCAGCGGCGCCGATATCACGCCATTGAGGTTCGATCTCATCCATGGCCCGTATCACATCGACACGCCACTGACTCTCGGCTTCGCCCTTCGGCTGGGCGGAGAGGGCAGATAGCGCCGCATCAAGATGACCACGCGCTCGCTGCTCGCGCTCCGTCATATCGGGTTGCAGTTCAGCCCACGCCAGACCAACCTGTCGGCTGACGAAATTGTGGTCGGCATCGCCCTGTACGCGCGGGGCGGCTCCCCACTGTGGTAGCTCGCACCAACCGATCAGTTCGTCGCCATCTTCCAAGGCAGGCTCGTAGTAGGTGTCGTACTCGCTGTTGCTCTTGATATCCCACCATCCGGTGAATCCCATCTCGCCTTCGTCGGCTAGTTCCTCAGAGAGGAAATGGGAACTCCACCTGTTACCTGACGACTCCTCAGGATCGTATTCGACGGTCAGGGCGAGTGAGTTGCAGTAAACGGCGGGGAAGGAGAAAACCTTGTCCGAGCGCTTCCGGCGAACCGCGATCTGGAAGAAGTCGCGATCATTTGGCTTCGTGGCTGGGATTTCATCGGGAGCGTGCCAACCCACCACATCCCCGCCCACTACATCGGGGGTGGGGGCGAAGATGCGTCGCACGCTTTCAATGGCCTCCGGGGTGAACCCGTCAGTGTGTGTCCCATCGATGATGTTCTGCCTTCCGGCGTCGTAAGCCGTGCACATGGCAGCAACAACCCAATCGTGCGGCATGAAGTCATCGACTTGGGTGTAACTATGCTGCTGGTCTACGCGTGCATAGTTTTTGGCTATCCGAACCATTTGCGCAGGGTTGACGCGCGGGAGTGCAGTGCGGCTTGTCCACGACATCACGGGCGCGGTGCTGGTCTTGTCGGTCATGCGGATGCTCCCGGGACGTCATGGGTCTGCTCGTCCACTACGTAGTGGAAGCACGGTGGCGAGACGGCGTGCACTGCGTTCGCGAAGGCATCGAGCGCGGCCTCCAGCTGCTGGCGAGCCTCCATCACATCGTCCTTGCCGACGTCCGGCCAATCCTCGCCGTCGTAATCGTCAGACGCCTTCTGAGCCATGTGCTCCAGGATGTCGTCAATGTCTGGCATGAACTCGGATGTGTGGGGCGGGGCGTCGTGCCGTCCGGTGGTAACTGTGTCACGCTCGTCCTCAATGGCCGCCTTGATGCCCTCGGCAAGGGCTTCGGCGCGCGTGGCATATCGGCCGTGGAACGTCTCTCCGTCCAGGCTGTAGCCGTACAACTCGTTCTGGCTGGTCTTGTCGGTGGTCATGCAACGGACTCCTGTAGGGCTTCGTGGGCGATGTCAGCGGCCCAACCGATAGGAAGTGGATCGAATCGCATGGAGTCGATGAGATTCAAGGCGTCTCTCATCCTGTCCCGCTCGGCTATCAGTGCGATCGCAGTATCGATAGCGCGCTGCATGTACAGGCACCGGTCCATGTCTTCTTCTAGGGCATGCTGTAACCACTTGACGTGCGTGAGGTCAGTACGATCTACCGTCACGCCATACTTGGCGATGCCGATCTGCTCGCGATGTCGGAATGCCTCGATAAGCGATGCAAGGGTGGCGCTGTCGGGGGCGGTGGTCATGCTCATCGGTTCCGTGAAGAAGAGGGAGCGCCGCGAAGCGCTCCCGATTGATCAGGCAGCGTTTTCGAGGTCGTCCATGTCGCCGAAGCCGTTCAACGGCTTCTGGTCGGGATCCGACTTCACGCGATCAGCACCGCCCAGGAATTCCTCTTTGCTGGCGACTACCAGCAACACCGGGCGACCCGCAGCATCGAACAGCTCATGACGCTGCTCGTCGGTCTTCGAAAGGGTCAGGACGGCCTTGATGCCTTCCTTGACGGTCACGGATTCGACGGTCGCCGCAATCGTCGGGCGGTCATTGCTGGCGATGATGTCCACCACCTGGCCAACGAGCTGCCGCGCGCGGGAGTCGATGCGATAGATCACTTCGTCCTGCTTGTGCTGGCTGAGCTTCTGCCAGACATCAGGAGCTGCCTTCAGCTCATCGACGACGAATTTCATGATGTCGCCGAGGAGCGTGGCTTCCGCTACCTGGATGGGAGTGTCATGCAGGGCAGCTTCTTCCGATGCGGTTTCGATCTGAGGTGCGGTGCGCTTGGACATGGGAAATCCTTGCCGGCGGCGCCGGCGCTGTTGAAAAGGGGTCAGGCGGCACGCTGCCGCAGTTGTTCAAGCAGCGACTGCACCGATTCCCATAGAGACGCACAGGACGGGATCAGTCGGTCGTTGATGTAGGCGTCGTCTCGGTGAACACGCTCGATGTAGAGACGGCAGTTCAGAGGCATGCGCGGGTCGAAGCTCACGAAGTCGTTCCAGCCGCGCCCGGTGACCAGCATCTCCGCCTGCACCTGGGGCATGTGTTCGGCGGGCATGCCTCCGCTCAGCGTCGCTACGTGGATTGCGGGATTGGCCGGGCACTTGATCTGCAGCTGGCCGTCGGCGCCGATAAGGCCATCTGGGGAGCAGCCCAGGTATTCGATGCCCGGGTGCAGCACGAAGCCCGCAAGCTCGACGATTTGGCCTGTCTCGGCCTCGTAGGCGGCCCGTGCGGCGGCCTCTACGTCATGGCCCCAATCCATTGTCTTTGCCCGCGTCTGTGCCTTGGGCTCACCGGTGAGGATTTCGGCAAGGATGTCGCCGATGTAATCACGGCGTGCCTGTAGGTCGAGGGACGGACGCGGCTGGCCTTTGCGCGGGCCGCTCTTAAATTCGCCTTCGCCGATGGTGTAGGCCAGCACGTCACACATGCGGCTTGCAGTGATCTTCCCTGCACGCGCTGCGCACCACTCGGGGCTGTTCTGCTCCATCACTGGACCTCCCCGGAATCGGTGGCCACATTGCCCGCCGCGATCGAATCGGCGCGGGATGCTCGCTCCTTAAATCCTTCGAGGCGGTCGGCTACCAGCTGACGGGAAGGCTTGCCGATGCGCTCCCATTCCTTCATGAGGGCGTCCATGCCGTTATCGGACACGGCATTCAGGTCAGCGATCAGCAGGTCGCGTTCGGGGGAGTCCTCGGGAACGGTGCGCTCAACGGCTGCGATGCCGGGCCGGTTGCCGACGACCTTGTAATCACCCTCGATGATTCGCTCGGCCTCGTCCTGGTCGTAGATCCCAACAAAGCCGAAAGCAAGGCGGGCGCACTGGATCGTCGCCTTGTGGCGATGCATTCGCTTGCCGTGGCTCTGCCATGGACCGATGCCGTTGCGGTAGACCTCATCCCAGTACTCGCGGACGCGCGTGGGCCGGCTGCGGTCTTTCCGATAGATGATGCACTCGATCCATTCGTGGTGCTTCCCATCCAGTGGGCCGTATTCAAACTCCATGCCGTCGAACTGGTCATTGGTGTTGATGATGCGGGACCAGCCGTCTACGCCAACAACTGGCACGATGCCATTGTTCTTGTCGGGAAAGGCGTAGATTTCCTTCGTCCACGGATTGAGGCCATACTGGTTCGACACCACCAGAAGCGCCATCATCTGGGCGTCGCTGACTTGGCCCTTAAAAGCGGTTGCCTTGAGAACAGTGACAAGTTCCTGCGGCTCCGCTTCGATGGAGAGCGATTTGGCGAGCGCACTGGCCTGCACAACGATCATGTTGGTGCTCACGGGAATCCTTTGCCGGTGTCCGCCGGCGCGGTGGGCGAGGTGGATTACGAAGCTGCCGATTCGACGGCGAATTTCTGCTTGCAGTGAGGGCACTGAACGACGTTTCCGGCGATCGCGATTGGCTGCCGAGATGCGAACCCGTCCTCCCCCATGACGAGAGCCCAGCGGTCGTCAAAGTCTTCGCCCTGGGCAATGAGCGTGCCGGCGAGACCGAAGCTCGGCCATTCCTTGCGCATCTCGCGGACGATGACGTTCACGCTCTCCTCAAGGCCGTAGGTTTTTTCTGTGCCGGTGTCCCACTCCAAGCCGGAGAAGTCGCGGGCGATGACCAGATCGATGTAGGAAGCCTTGCCGCCCGCATTCCACTCGGGGTGCTCGCGACAGTCCTCGCCGAGAAAGGTATTTAGCTTCGCCAACTGGGCGGCCGATGGCTCGCTCGTAAAGGTCAGGGTGCCGTTGAAACGCGTGTTGTAGCCCATGAAGATTCCTTTGCCGGGCACGCCCGGCGTGTTGTGATCGGGGCTCAGCGCGGACAGAACGCGACGAGAATCAGAAGGAAAGCGAGAGGAATTCCGATACCTGCGATAAGGGCACGCCATTCAGGGCGAGTCATCGGGCGGCGCTTCTGGGCGGACCGGCCAACTTCTTCCAGGTAGCGGTCGAAGGCGTTCATGGCGCACCCCCGACGCGGGCGAGGGCGGCGGTGAGGCGCGTCGTGCTCATGCCGAGCGATGACGCATCCGCTTCAACCTCGCGCGCAGCTTCGATAAGCTCGGCTACGACCTGGCGGCAGGCATCCAGGTCGTTGGACACCTGCTTGTGGAACGTCCAGCGGAAATTGATCTTGTGGGGGACTTCTTCGAGGATGCCGAGCACATCCACCTTCTTCTCGGTGCTCATTCCATCAGTTCCTGTGCACTAGTAGTTCTGTTTCGCTCACAGAAACCCTTGATGGGTCAACGCGAGCGACGCGGCAGGCTTCATTCAAAAGCACGTCGAAGCGTTTTGCTTCTCTGGCTAGTTCAGATGCATGAGAGCGTTTGAGTTCGGCAATTTCGTCGATAAGGGGATTTGTCGGAGTCGGGCCGAAGGCTTGGTCCTGGCATTCCACCGCGCCTTCGATAAGTTCGGCAGCGGCTAGCTTCTGTTCGTCCGTGAGCGCATCGAATGCCGAGGCAAGACCGCATTCCTCGCATGCCGCTTCAAACGCATCCATCCAGTACTGAGTTCGGTAGTGGATATTGTTCACGCCGCAGCTCCCTTGGTGATGACGCGGCGCCCGCACCAGCTGTAGCCCCTGGGGATGTCCTTGAAGTCGCCACGGAACGGACGAGTGACGCGCTTGCCATTCACCAGCTTGGTGATGACGAGGTACTTGGAGGGGAACTGGATAACGTTGTTCATCACCGGAACTCCTTGAGCGCAGCCACTTCGGCCTGTTCGTTGATGTAGGTGGTTTGGGCGTGATCGCGGATGAGCGTCATGGCGGCGAGTAGGTCGCCTGAGCGGACGAGGCGCAGTACTTGCGAGCGGGTGCGCGGGTCATACAGCGCGTCGCTCATACCATCGGCCAGCGTGTCGTCGTCGGCACCAAGGCGGCGGGTCGTCGATTCAATGAAATCGTCGTAACGATCTACGCTGTCGTAGTGGTCAGCGATTGCACGGTCGGTGCGGGCTTCGAAGGCGCTCACAGCACGTCCTCCTGAGTCGCTTCCCAGACCGCCATGGCAAAAGCCACGATGAAGCAGATCAGCGCCAGGACGATGAAGGTCAGCCACGCTTCGATCCGCTGTGAAGGTATCAGGTAGGCCATACCGAGACAGAGAAGACCGAGGACGTCGAAGGTCTTCATGGCGCAGCCTCGACCTGATCCAGGGCTTCGCACTTGGCCTTTGCCTGGCGAAGGCCTTCCTGCAAGGAGGCAATGAGCGTAAGGGTCTCCGACTCGCTCAGGCTGAACATGGTGCAGGGACCCAAACCGCCCTTGCCGCTCACCTGGACAGAGATCCTCGGGATAGCCTGGCTGGGCTTCTCCGGGCTGGGGGTCTCAACCCCGCAAACTCGAATGTGCACGTTGGCGTTCATGCCTGTCTCCATGCCGGGTGGGCCGGCGTTGGAGCTATTGTCAGTAAGCTGACAGTTGCTGTCAACAAGCTGACAGAATTCCTTTGTCAGCGCACTGACATTATTCAGGGTTCGTTTATTTTCATCTCTCCTCGTGCGACGCCCTCGCGACACCATGGATCCCCATCTAGGAGACACCATGCAAACCATCTACTTCGTACAGGGCTTCAAGGCCGGCAAGCGTGGCCAGCTGGCACCTATGCCGGCGGTGGCTCTTCAAACGGAAAGCCAGGCGAGGGGCAAGGCTGAGCGCCTAGTTGAAACGTGCGAGGGAGTTCTGGCCTGGAGCCAGGCGGCCGATATCGAGGCCGGGGAGTACGGCGAGCCGGTCGTGTTGGTGCGGGCGGGGAGGGTGCCAGAGGAGGCATGAAAAGCTTCAGCTAAGCGTTTTCGGAACTGCCTGAATGCCAAGGAAAAAGCATTGAGATCACGATAAGAAGGAGCTGTATTTGTACTGATACAACCGGTACAATGGAGTTCTGGACGGCTGGAGATACCCATGTGGTTCCCATTAGGCCGCGCTGCTGACAATGCTTGCTTTTCCCGGAGTTGCCTCATGGGCAGTGCTCGGGAGGGCGCTGTCTGAGCGCGTGTCTCAGGAGGATTGATCCATGCCTACGGCAATCGATGTAGCCAAGTACATCCTTTCGCTCACTGACGAAGACTCAGGTGAGTTGATTTCTCATCTCAAGCTTCAGAAGCTTGTTTATTACGCGCAGGGATATTGCCTTGCAATTTTGGGGCGTCCGCTGTTTGCTGACAGGATTGTCGCTTGGCAGCATGGTCCGGTCACACTGTCAGTGTGGGAGGCCTACAAAGGGCATGGGGCAAATCCGATTCCTAAGCCGGATGGATTTGATCGTAATGTGATTGATGATGAGGCCCGAGGCGTTGTGGACGAGGTCTACACAGTGCTTGGCCAGTACTCGGCCTGGAAGCTTCGGAATATGACACACGAAGAAGCACCTTGGGCGAACGTTGAAATTAATGAAGAGATTACTCCCGCTGCGATGACGGACTTCTTTCGGGGGCAGATTGTCGCTTGATGAAGATCAAAGGGAACAGGCAGGATGCCGGTGGCCGCATTGCTCCTAAGCAATCCGCATCTAAGCCAGCCAGCTTAAATTACCCGGTCTTCTGTCTTCGTCACCTACAGAACGGCCATGATCTAAGTGATTGCGAAGACGCAGATCAAAGGCAATTGATCGCTAAACTCAGGCATCTTAGCAAGATGGACTGGAGTCAGATTGAGCAGGCGCCTAGACATGGATCTGGGAAAGAGAATATTTCCAGAACGTCGATTAAGAAAGAAATTCCTCGGATCGTAACCGAGGATGTGAAGCTTTGGTCGCTTCGCTTCAGCGGTATGAAGGCAATGGTCGGCTTCAGGTCGGGCGACATTTTTCACCTACTTTGGCTTGACCATGATTTCAGTGTATACGGCCACTGATCTGCATGGACAGTCCTTTTTTGGCGGATAGGCTTCGCCTATCCGGCCATGTAGATGACCAGCCGCATCGCCCCGTAGAGCGAAGCTCCTCCGCAGCAGAGAAGGAACGCGGCGGGCACACAGCATCCCATTGCCTTTCCGAGCTTCCTCTGGCGACCCGAGCGTGTAAGCGGAATGCCTAGCTGACGCGAGAGCTTTCCTTTCGCGGCGGAGATGCCGGTGGCTCGTTTCCATGAAAACGATACGCCCGGAATGCCGCCCTTTTTCCGTCTAGCCATTGGCCTGCTCCTTGCTCATTAGTTGTCAGGGTTAAATGACCGGCCTAAATCGACGCCCGCTCCGTCAAACTCTCCCTATAGTCCCCCACATGCCCGAAGTCCGGCGCAGGCACCGGCTCGCTGAACCAGAAGGTCGTGAAGGCCTGGACATTCGGGGCCAGGAACCAGTGGGCCGTGCCATCGGCGTCGACCGCCCACCATCGGGCGAGCTTCGGGGCTTGGGACCAGTCTACGACGGGGTGGGGCATTGAGGCTTCCCTCGTAATCAAGTTCCCGGAGCGATGACGCACTTTGACGCGGCAGGTGAGCCAACGACTCGCATGATATTTTGGCAGTCAACGGAGACTTTCATCCCTTTGCGAAGTTTGGCGGCTGCATTCTTCTCAGAATCTTCCAGGCTCGCAGAAACGCCAAGCAGCTGACTTGTTGTGACGAACCTGATGACTACCGAGTCAGTGAAGTCCTTGTCGATAGATGCGACTCTTCCAACAATCCTAAGCGCGTGACCCTTGAAGATATTGTCTGCCGCCACCTCGTTGGTGTCATAGGCAGATTGCAGCTGATCTGGTGTTGACTCTATGGTGGGGGCGGAGCGGGGTGCTTCGGCTGCTACTGGCTGCTGATTAGCCCGCTGATCCTCCGTTGCCTTCCCGTAGATAAACCACGCTAGAAAACCGAATGCGACGATTACCGTTGCGGCCGAAACATTGCTGCTCTTCTTCGGGGATGCTGACGGCCGAACCGATCGAGTGTCAGGTACGGGTGGTGCGATAGGCCGACCGCACTTCGGGCACGCCGGAGCGGCGTCACTGACTTCCGAGTTGCAATCTGGGCAGTTGATGAGGGCCATGTAACGTCCTTTGTTGAGATCCGGAGATGTAGTGGCGAGGGTCAAAAATCCTTGAGCGTCCAAGCGGCCAAAGCGCGGCCGCCTATCTCGATCTCTTCCATCGGAGCGTCGATCGCCGGATAGTCTGGATTTTTACTCAGGATGCGCAGCGTCTTGCGACCCACGAATTGCAGCCTCTTCACGAGGACACGTCCTTCCCATCGGAAGCAATACGCTGAGTCCTGATCGAACGTTTTGATTCGGGTGTCGATGAAGATCAGGTCGCCGTCATTGTACTGGCCCTTCATGCTGTCGCCGCGGCCGGTGATTACCCTGATCGCCTCCGGCGGTACACCTGGCAGCTTCCGCTCGACCCATTCCCGCGATACGCGGAGGCTCTCGACCACCTCGGGGTAGTCCGTCACGTAGTCGCCTTTTCCCATTCCCGCGAATCCTTCCATGAGTGGGAAGGCAACATAGGACCCGCTCGTCTCAAATCTCGGTACTGCATGAGACTTATTTTTGTCGACGGCGGTGTCCGTCCATGGATAGCCATCGTCTCCCTCGCCGGACGATAGCCACTCGGGCCGAACCGCGTACGCACGGGCAGCAGCGAGCAGGTACTTACTCCCTTGCAGGGTGTTATCGCCCTTCTCCCAAGCGAGGACGAGCGGTCGGGAGCAACCGATCAGGTCGGCTGCCTCCTGAGGAGTGAGCTTCGCGCGCGTACGTGCCAATCTGGCAATGGCGCCTAGGTCCGGATTTTCCATGTCAGGAAATTTACCGTTCCCAACGGTCAGGGTCTTGACTTCTAAAGTCAGCATCCTGACAATCCGAGGCCATGGATATCTACAAGCGTGACGCAGTTGCGGCATACCGAACCCAGCAGGCCTTGGCTGACGCGCTGGGCATTTCGCGTACGGCTGTCTCCATGTGGGCAGATGACAAGCCAATCCCAAGGGAGCACGCACTTGCTTTGAGGTACGAGCTGAAGCCGGATGTCTTCGGCGAAGCCCCCAAGCGCGCCACCAAGCGGAAGGCGGCTTGAGCCATGGACTACGACTTCTCCGGCCTTACTCGCGCTCAACAGTGGATTTTGACGTATCAGGGATACGTTGAAGGGTCGACCTTGCTGCCTAGGCCGCAACGCCGAACAGTTCAGCCGCTTATTGAGCGCGGGCTTCTGGAGCAGAAAGTCCATCCGGAGTTTGGAACTTACTGGGAAGTCCCTATTGCTGTGCACCGTGCATGGTGCGAGCACTGCGCAAATCTTCCCACCGTTCACCCATACGTTTCTGCCAGGCCGGACTTCGCCTAACTCCCCCGGGCGGCAGGGCGCCGCTCGTCCATTTCCCCACATATCAGTTCCTCAAAGGATTTGCCGATGTACGCCGACCCGACCCACCTGCGCACAAAGATCATCAAGGTCCGCCTCAACGACGATGAGCGCGACTTGGTAGATGCACTGGCGCGGATCAACAAGACGCAGCCGGCAGTGCTTCTTCGCGATCTTGTGTTGCAGGGATTGGCTCTGTTCGAACAGGGTAGCGAAGAAAAGCGCGTCGCCTGAAGGCCCCAATCCAGGCCCTATGGAGGCCCCGTGCGTGAAACCGAACCCATAGACCTGACGCCGAACGAATTCGCGAAGGTCGAGAAGTACGCAAACGAGCATGGCATCAGCGTTGAGCTGGCCACTGCTCACCTGGCACGACGAGCCATCGAAGCTCGATACATCCTGCCCAAGAACCGCTCCAACGTGGTCCCACTAAGGGGCCCTCATCGGGGGACTCATGACTGACATGATCCGACAAGAATCGCACTGGGATCGACCGATGCGCACCGTGGAAACACCGGCTGCGCGCGGGAGTGACCCTGTGACGTCGCACCTTGCGGCTGAGTCCCACACGGCCAGTGGGAAGCGGGCAGAGCAGCAGAGGCTGACCGCCGCTGCCGTTCGCGATTACCCAGGCTGCACCATGGCTGAGCTGTCCCAGCACACCGGTATCGATCGTTACGTGCTCGGGCGGCGCATCAGCGAGTGCGAAACCGCTGGCCTCGTTAAGAGGGCCCTCAAAAGGCGCTGCATGGTCACTGGTCGGGCTGCTGAGCCGTGGTGGCCTGCGTGAGCATCGCTCTTATGACAGCGGCATGGCGTCTCAACATGCCGGCCTCCCGGAAAATGATCCTGCTCGCCATGTGCGACTGGGCGAACGATCAGGGGTCTAGCTGCCACCCTTCGATCAAGGCTCTTGCCACGCGCGCGTCGATCAGCGAGCGGCAGGCAAAGCGTGTCGTTCACGACCTGATAGATGAAGGCTGGGTGGCCGTTGTCGGAAATGACTCCGGCGGTGCTCCTGGTCAAACCCGCCAGTACCAGCTCAATGTCCGAGCAATCGAGACGGGTGACATGGGTGTCACGGGTGACAATCTGTCACGGGTGACAAACGAAGCACCTCGACGGGTGACATCTATGACAAGACGGGTGACATCTGCGACAGAGACGGGTGACATGGGTGTCACCCAAACCACCATACAACCACCAGTAAAAGCATCCATCAGTAGAGCATCCGCCAATAAACGCGAGCCCGTGCAAATTTTGCATCAGTTCGATTTCGGCTCCTGGCCGTCAATCCCCTCCGAGCAGGTCTTCTCCGACTGGCTTGCCCTGAGGAAGAAAAAACGCGCCGACGTCAGCGAGACCGTGATACGCGCCATGGGCGCCGAGCTGCATCGCGCGGCGGCGAAGGGTTACGCGGTGGACGAGGCGCTGGCGACCTGCGTCCTGCGCGGCTGGCAAGGCCTTGAGGCGAAGTGGCTTGACCCGAAGACGGGAGGAAATCATGCAGCAGATCGAAACGATCATCGAGAAAGCCTTGCCGAGCGGGCCGAGCGGCTCTACGCAGAGGGCGAGGCCCGGGAAGCCGCCATCGCCGCCGAACAGAGGGAACTCGGTCATGGCTGGTGATATGCCGACTTCAGCAGCGATGCGGCAGCTTTGGTTGCGCATGGTCGCGATCTACGGCGCGAAGTGGGCCAGCGTCCACGGTGCTGCTGCGGAGACCGACGCCGGCAAGTTGACCGAGACGGCGAACACCTGGGCGCGTGGACTTGCGGGCGTCACCGGTGAGCAGCTGGGCGCCGGCCTGAAGGCCTGTGTTTCTTCATCCGATCCCTGGCCGCCGACGCTATCTGAGTTCCGTGCGCGCTGCATGGGCATCCCCAGCATCGCAGCGGTGCAGCTGATCCTTGGGGACAAGACGCGACCCATGACCCCGTTCGTGCGCCAGGTCTGGTCGTATGTGGACGCCTACCGTTTCCGCGCCGCTACCAGCGATAAGGCCGAGAAGATCCTCCGGGATGCCTACGAGCTGGCCCGGGAGCACGTCATCAACGGCGGGGCGCTTCCGGAGCCCGTAGCCGGGGCGCTTTCCCACGGCACGGAAGAACACAAGCCAGCATCGCCCGAGGTAGCCGCCAAGCACCTTGCCGAGGTCTCCGAGTTTCTTCGTCGGCGAGCTGCGCAGGTTGAGCAGGAGAGGGCGGCCGACGAAACCCCCGAACCTCCGAGGGCCGCCTGATGCTCTCCAATCTCCTTACACGAACCCTCATCTGTCTGCGCCACGGCCACGAATGGCGCCGCGCCCATCGCCGTGATGGCTCTTCATATCTACGCTGTGTGGGATGCAATGAGGTGCGGGCATGAACTCCAAGGTCAAAGTAACTGTTCGCGGCACCCAGTTTGATACGGAAGTGGTGGGTGATCCCATTGGCTACTTCGTCGTTCACCGCGGCGTGTTTGACCGGAAGGGCAAGTGGGTTGCCACGCATCCAGCAACAGGCTGCGCGGCCGTTACGGCACCAACGCGCGAGGTGGCGGAATGGGCAGCTCGGCGACTTTCTGATCTCGGCGTGGATTTCGACGAGATCGATACCATCGAAAAGTCGAAGGCGTTGGACCCATCGGTTCTCAACGAAATCTACCTGATCACAGGCGCGGCTCGCCTCGGAGGTATGGCATGAGCGAGAAGTACACCCTCAACGCCAACGGCCCCGAGCGCGAGCAGGTGAAGGCGAATGTCCATGCGTTCATTGATCGGTTGCCCGCTCACAAGTCGTTCCTGGTTGAGATCAAGGAGGCGCGTAAGGAGCGCACGCCCCCGCAGAACGCCGCCCTGTGGGGGCTGGCCTATCCGCGCCTGACCGAGGCGACCGGATACACGCCCGACGAGCTGCATCACGAGTTCTGCGGCCGGTTCTTCGGCTGGGACGTCGTGACGGTCTTCGGACAGCAGCGCCGTCGGCCACGGCGCACGACGACCACAAACGAGCAGGGCGAGCGCGAGGTACTCGGTAAGCGCGATTTCGCCGAGTTCTACAACCTAGTGCAGCGCATCGCTGCCGAGGCAGGCATCGACGTGCCAGACCCCGATCCATTCCATGGCGAGCAGAGGTGGGCGGCATGACAAGCCATCAAGAAGCGCACGAGCGGCGCCTTACGGCAATGAGCAACATCGAATGCTCGATCATGGCCGTTCTGCAAGGCGACGGATTCCAGATCACGAGCCTGACGGTTCCTACAATCGTTTGGGATCGGCTGGTGAATCCTGGCTCCGCAGTGAAGTCGGTGCAGATACTTGGTGTTGATGTCACCGAAGATCCGACGCTGCCAGTACCTCACTGGTGCCGCGCATGAAGACCACCAAGCACCTCTCCCGCAAGACACCCATGCGTCGCGGCCCGGCGCTTGGCCGGGTGGCATCCATGGGCCGCGCCGACGGCGGCGCCAAGGCAGTCGAGGCGATGACGTTCCCGAAGCGGAAGGTCGTGAAACGGTCCCGGCCGAAGATGACCGCTGCGCGCCGCGCTGCCGAAGGTCGCCCCTGCATGATCCGCGTCCCTGGCATCTGCTCGCACGATGTAGGCACGGTAGTGCTTTGCCACTACCGCCTCGCCACTGGCGCCGGCCAGAAGCCCGACGACGAGCAGGGTGCATGGGGCTGCTCCCGCTGCCACGACGCAGTAGACGGTCGCCTGAAGACCATCCACACCACAACCGAACTGCGCCTTTGGCACGCCGAGGGCGTGCTACGGACGCAGGAAGCCATCCGGAGGGAAGCCGCATGATCCGCCTGTCGATTCCATTCCCACCATCGACCAACCGCATATGGCGGCACGTCGGCGCCAAGGTCCTGCTGTCGAAGGAGGGCAGGGCGTACCGTGCGCGAGTAGCCGAAGCCGTGATGATTGCCAGGGTGCAGGGCCTCGGCCGGGCACCCGTTGTGCTGACAATCCATGCCAGCATGCCCGATGCCCGCCGCCGCGACCTCGACAACCTCCTGAAGGCTGCCCAGGACGCCATGCAGGCAGCTCGGCTGTACGAGGACGACAGCCAGATCGTTGACCTTCGCATTCGGCGAGCTGGCATCGACAGGGTCAATCCTCGCCTCGATGTGGTGCTCGAAGCGGCATGAAGCGGCCCGCGCCCCAAGCCGACAAGATCGCCGGCGTCCTCGCTGAAGGGCCGGCTACCACTGCCGAGATCAACGCCGAACTGGCGTGGCCCCGCAAGCTACTCGTCGCGCACCTCTGTGCCATGGCGCGCCGCGGGCGGGTGCGAGGGGAGCGCATGGGTAATGACCATCCCACCCGCAAGCTGTGGACGCTGATCGGGGACGAGCATGCATGACCGTCTATCACCACCTGGGCCGGGCCATCGAGATCATGCGCCGGGAACCCGACCCGATGAAGTGGGGGCCGATGATCGACCGGCTGAGCGAGGAAGAGCAGGCGGAGTGCCGGCCGTGGCTAAGGGAGCAGGCCAAGCGCGTCCTAAGGCGGCAACGGGATTCGAGGACTGGCCTGCTCACGAAATCGCCAGGCAGCTTGCCGCCGCGCGATATCGCCTCGGGAAAGCGCAATCACAGGTAGCACGGATGTCGCGCGAATTGCGGAACCGTGAGTTCAGTTCTTCCGACCACACGAGGGGAAGCCATGAATAACGAAATCCAGAACAATCGAGCCGGGTTCCTTGAGCGGCTCGGTCAGCTTGCCGGTTCTACCGCGTGGAGGGAGCCGGGCAAGGTAGGCGGTGGCACGCCGTATGCGGCGCGTGGGATGGCCACGGAGAATGCCTTGGTGCTTGCCCTCGCAATGGCTCGTCGGAATCCTCGCGACAAAGGCCCGGACATCGCGTACAGCCTAGCCA
>NZ_WNDO01000012.1 GCF_009912395.1 Luteibacter sp.
GCGCGAGCACCGCGCCCTGTTGGAGCAATACGCTTTGATCGCCAGCATGAGTGCCAGAGGCAACTGCTACGACAACGCAGCAATGGAGAGTTGGAACCACAGTCTGAAGGTCGAGGCCATCCATGGTGAACACCTCGCCACACGGGAGCAGGCCAAGGCTCATGTGTTTGACTACATTGAGGTTGACTACAATCGGATCCGGCTGCACTCGACCCTGGGCTACCTCAGCCCAGAGCAGTACGAGCTGGCCAATGTCGCTTAGATAGGTGTCCGTAAATCAGGGGCAAGATCATACGTCCCTGTCGTGCTGATCCTTGCGCTCCACTGCGTTGAAGATCGCAACCTCCGTTTCGCGGTCAAGGACGCAACCAACCCGAGCTGGTACCGCCAGTCGGTCGGAAACGAGCAGTCGTGTACGTGCTGGAGACTCCTGATGAGTTCGAGACGGTCGCCCGGCACCGCGCCAGTGCTGTGTAGCGCTGCCCGCGGCAAGGTGTTCTGTCTCTCCGTGAGTTGCGCTACGTCCGTATCGAACATGAGCGCTCCAGCGGCATACGCGAGACCGTCGCGGCTGCGGTAGGCGCATACGCTCGATTCCCTCGGCTTCGCTTGTTCTGCTTCAGCAGGTGCTTGGCGACCTGCTCGAAGGCCTGCTGGGCCTTGGCGGTGCTGAGGGTTGCGAGGGTAATACTCATCGTTACGCCTCCGAATTGATGGGGAGGGTGTGGATGACGCAGATGCTGCGCGTGTAGGCCTGGAGGTCCGCGCAGAGTTCTGCGTAATGGAGGTCCTCGGCTTCGTGGGACTAACCTCCACTTGGTCCGCTCGGACTCGAAGACGGTGATGCAGGGGCGGGTGGAGGTTCTCGGGGAGGACTTGCGGGCCATACGGATTGCTTTTGATGGCGTGCGGGCATGAAAAGCCGCCTCGTAGGCACCCGATGGTGAGGGGGTGCAGCCTCAGGATCAGGAAGCAGACCATGGATTCAGTTAGTTCTCACAGCAATAAATGCGGTGGCGACCGACAGCATGAGGTGTTGGCACACGAATGCGTCACGGATATGGTGAACGTCACCGAATATAATGAGGTTTACGTAGAGCACCCGTATTGATTTCTGAAGTGTCGGCGTTGCGAGTCGGGTGTCTTAAAGCATCGCTGATTCTTTTCCGAAGACGAAGGCGGCATAGTGCTCTATTACCCGGCACGGTTGAAACGAAAGCGTCCCGAGTGGCTTTGGATGCTTTGGGGTGCCGAGGTGGGCTACCTTGGTGATCTATTACGTGAGGTTTACGATGCGCTAGCCGCGGATGCGACGATGCTCGCAGCTATGGGTGTCCGCGCAATGCTTGAGCGCTTGATGGTCACGAAGGTAGGAGATCAGGCGGCGTTCGCGAATACGATCGCAGCCTTTTTAAAGAACGGGAGCGTATCCAAGCGGGAGTACGCGTGCTTAAAAAAAATTTTGGAGGTGTGGCAAGCTGCCACCGATCGCGCCTTTAGGCCTACGAAGGGGGATACGTTTACGCCTCTGGATATTACGGAGCATCTGATTGCTGATCTCTATGTTCACGATGGCGCCGTTGATTGCGTATCAAACCGTGTCCTGCCGAGGGTGAGGGTGCAAAAGATTCCAGAGGAAAACGATAAACCATAGTGTCCTCATTAGTTCCAGTGCGGGTGTCAAAAAGCTATCATGAGTGTGGCATTGTGATAATGTGATAAAACGAATTAAATAAGGATGATCAAGATGCTTCAGGTACTACCGGAGTTCGAACAAAAGGCGGTCAGCAATGAACGTGGAACGCCTTTTATTATTAAGGCATATAAAGACAGTGATGGCGCTCTAGTCGTGCGTGTGCACGATGTTCCTACGCAGGCAGTTCGCGAAACTTACTCTGCCACTGAAGACGTGGTGACTGAGTTTGAGAAGAGTGCGAATGGAGTGTCAATGTACGATCACCTTTGCGAACAAGTCCTGGCGGACATGAAGCAGCCGGGTAATAAGTTATACGAAGCCTGAGTGCTATGGTGCTGAAGCTATCAGCACCAGAAGGCGTAAACGGTCCCGTCGAACTCTACGAGGGCGATATCACCGTTTAGCTCCATGTCCCGGACGTACTGTTCTTCGTCGAAGTACGGGCGAAGGTTCTCCGGGACATCTTTCAGGATGCCGAGGTCGTCAATAAAGTTGCCGCCCCATTCGCGCTTGCTGTCGGCTTTCCCGGCATACTTGTCCTGGAAGTCCTCGTGGATGAAGTTGGTCACGCCCTGGTGTTCGACCCAGGCACGGAAGGCGTCGCCATGTTCCTCGACACCCTTTACGAACTCTAGGATGTCGTCCAGATCCGGGTATTCCCCGAAGGTCGCGGGGATGCCGTCGTAGTCGTGTACGGCCCATTCCTCGGTGCTGGGGACTTCGCAGGAGTCGACGCCCCCCCCGCTTTGAGTAGCGGGTCTCCCGCTGGATTCGTTGAGGCCACACGCGATCTCAGTGGCCCTCTCGGCGCACTGCGCGACAAGGCCACTCAGCCGCTCAATTCAGGCGTTCAATATCGAGAGCAAAGTTCACCTTCTGCCCGCGTTTGTCTCGGTCAATTTCCAAATGCCCCAACTTCTCTGATTTGAACGTGATCACCACCGAAGGCTTCTGTGCAGACGATGACCGGAACACTCCGTCACCTGTTTTTTCCAAGAGGACAGGGCCTCCAGTCGCATCGGCTAGATCGCGAGGGGGAGTCACCTTAAGGTGGTCGTTGTCGACGCTCTGAATAACCGTGATGGTGGACTCGCCGGCCTCGGCGGGAACGCCATGCATTGCCCAACGACCATTGAGCGCGGTCGGTGACACATCGGCGCTCAACGCCGTCGTTGTTGCTCCCAACATAACCAGGCACGATAGAGCTGCGGCCAAGCGCCGACTCGCCAATGTACGCCTGCCCATATTCGGCAGCGACTCGTTAGAGGGATGAGACCATTGCATGGTTGAGCCTCCAAGTATGTTCTATTCGAGCCTATCCGTGCCCCGGATGCCGTGCTATGGCCATAAGTCACTAAGCGAAGTCTTCGAGACCCACAATACCGTTTAGGCTTTATTCGCAGGTGGCAAGGTCAGCAGCACGGTCGGCTTCGACCCGTGCCCATTCCTCACGGACTTCATGCTGTGGGTCATGCACCACGTCGACAACCTGCTCAAGGAAATGGGCGTTCCGGCGAAGTAAGGCGAAAATCGGTCGTATAGGAATCGCCCCTGCGAGTGATCGCAGGGGCGATTTTTTTGACGGAGCCTTTAAGCGGGCAGGCTCATGTGAATCAAGGGAAACGGACGCCCCTCGCCATCCAGGGGAGAGCGCCCCGTCTGGACAAACCCGTAGTGGAGATAGAAGCCTACGGCCTGGGGGTTTTGTTCGTTTACATCGACACCCAGGGTGTCGTGGGAGCTGCGGACGTGATCCAGCAGCATGCGGCCGATGCCTTTCCCGCGAAGATCCGGTTCGATGAAAAGCATCTCGACGTGGTTTTCATTGAGCCCGATAAACCCCTGCGGACGGTCGTCGGTATCTACCGCCACCCATAGCTCGACGGCGGGCAGGTAGATATCGCGGAGCTGTGGAAGCAGCGCGACGATGTCGGATTCCTGTAGGAAATGGTGAGTGGCACGCACGGAGCGCTGCCAAATGTCGAGCAGCACCGTATGGTCGGCAGCCGTCGCCTGACGAATGATCATGGAATCATCCTTACACTTGATATCGGAATAGGAAGGAGCGCCAATCAATGGCGACCGTATAAGTGTCGGCACCGTGTATGACCGCTTCGCGAGTTAACGCCTGGGCGGTGCACAGCAGAGGTGTGCCGAAAAGGAAGGAGGCAGAACAATAATTAGTGGCTTTTTCGGTGTCAAGCGACATTGGTAGTGGCGATGTGCTGCTTTTACCCATAAAAAAACCGCCGATATGCCGGCGGTTTTTTGTGGGTGGATGCTCGGCTGGCTCGTTAGAACATGAGGCCCATCAGTTTCACGAAGCCGACGGCGGCGGCGAACAGTCCTGCCGTGGCGACGAAGGGATACCAACGGGCTTCCGCGTTGATCTTCGCGGTCTCGGCCATCAGCTTTCCGATCTCGGCTCGGATTTTCTCTCGCTCGTCGCGGGTCATGGTCTGGGCGTCGGTCATCGGTTTTTCCAAGCCTATCACTGTCAGAGTAGCGAATTGCCGGCGAGGATCGGCCTGTGAAGGCAATTCGTTTGCGATGCTACGCGTCACTCTCGACGCAGGCATTCGGCGATACGTACGACGTCTCGTAAGCCTCGGCCGCAGGCTTGCGTGAGGCGTGGACAGGGAATGTTCCCCGGATGCTCAGATTCTGTAATCGAAGCTGCCGATGTAGATCAGTTCGAAGCCGTCGCCCTTGACCGAGCGTGGCGCTGCGATCTGGTCGCTACTGATGAATAGCAGCAGGGTAGCGTCGTCCAGTTCGTGCTCCCGGGCGGCGGCACATACCGCACCTGACCACTCCGAGGCATAGGAATGCGGCGCGAAGAACGCCTTCAGTGACAAGTCGGGCGCCCGTTCGCCGGTCTCCATGAAGTCGTGGTCGCAGAATGTCTCGCCCTGCGACGCGTAGAACGCCGACAGGGCTTCCTCGTCGTCTTCCCGGTCGTAGTGTTCGGCAAGGAATGCGGCGTAGTTTGCCGGATCCGTCACCCTGCCGAGGTAGAAGTGGGAGGTTTCCGTGGTGCGCATCTGACCTCCCGGTGTGACGGCATTCCGCGACCATCATTCATTTCATCCACAGCCTGTGTGGATAGTCGTTGCATAACGTTGTGGATAACCCTCTCCAGGCCTTGTGGGGCGCGGGTTAGGGTTGGAGTGGTCAATGCGTTGCCAGCAGGGCGGCGATGACCGACCATCAGAGCAGCTTTACGACGACCGCTGCCGCCACCCCTAGGGCACTGACGATGATTGCCCCGAGGGCTACGGCGGGGTAGTACCGCAATTCGGCCTGAATCTTCGACGTCTCAGCGCTGAGCTTCATGGTTTCGGCCATGAGCTTGCTGATGTTGGCGTTGATTTGCTGGCGGTCGATGTCGCTCATGGTTCTGGCCTGGGCCATGGGTGCGCTCCTAGCGTATCACTGACAGTACGACCCGGTGCCGGGTGGTGACCGGCTATCGGGAGGCACCGTTCCAAGAATACGCACCCGTTAGGATCAAGGCTTTAGGACGGCAGCTTCAATGCCCGTAGGAATTCGGACGGACGCGCTCAACGCGTCGCCAGCAACTCACGCAGGGCGTCCCTGCGCTCATCAAGGATGCGGTCCGAATAGGGTTCTGCATTGCCAGAGCCCCAGACGGGGCCAGGCCATGCGGCGTCGCCCTCGACGCGCGCCACAACATGCACGTGCAGTTGCCGGACGATATTGCCCAGTGCACCGATGTTGAGCTTGTCGCATCGCGCCACGGCGCGCAGTGCGGCGCCGGCAGCATCCACTTCGCGCCAGAGCATCGCGCGATCGGACTCGGAGAGGTCGGCAACCTCCACGAGTCCGGCTTGCCTCGGCACCAGCACCAGCCAGGCGAAGCGTGCGTCGCGCATCAGTAGCACGCGACACAGAGGCAAGTCACCGACGACGACGGTGTCGCCGGCGAGTCGTGGATCGAGGTCGAAGGTTGCGGTCACGCGAGTTCGGTCTCGAAGAAGGTGCGCGTGCGTTCCCAGGCGATCTTCGCGCTGGCTTCGTCGTAGCTGGCGCGCACGTCGCAGTTGAAGCCGTGGTCGGCCGGGTAGACCCAGGTATCCATCTCCGGCTTCAGCTCGCGATGCTTCTCGACCATCTCGGGCGGGATCGAATGGTCGCGCTCGCCGAAGTGGAAGATCACGTTGGCCTTGGCCTTCTCGGACAGGAAGGGCACGTTGCGCGAACCGTAGTAGCTGGACGAAGGCAGGCCGAGGCGCAGGGCGGCGAGCAGGGCGACGGTGCCGCCCCAGCAATAGCCAACCGTGCCGACCTTCACCTTGTAATGGTGGGCCAGGTACTTCGCCGCGGCCTCCACGTCCTGGGTGGGGCGCAGCAGGCCCAGTTCGGAGATGTATTTCACGCCCTTGGACATGCCCTCCTGGTCGTAGCCCAGCTCCACGCCCTTCTGGACGGGGTCGAACAGGGCCGGGGCGATGGCGACGAAGCCCTCGGCAGCGAAACGGTCGGTCACGCTGCGGATGTGGGCGTTGACGCCGAAGATTTCCTGGATGACGACGATGCCGCCGCGCGGTTCCACGCCTTTGGGTGGCTCGGCGAGGTAGGCGTCCATGTGCTCGTGGTGGGGTCGGGAGGTATCGAGGGACAGGGTGCGGCCCATGGGGGAGTCTCCGTCGGGGGTGAGAAAGCCTGAAGGGTAACCGGCTTCACGGTCGATCGTCCTGACTCGGCCGGCTGCCGTCATACCCGCTATAATGCGCGGTTTCCCCGCTCCGGTACCCACGGCAATGTCCCAGGCCGCCCAGACCCAGAAGATTGGCTTCGTTTCACTTGGTTGCCCCAAGGCGCTAGTGGACTCCGAGCGCATCCTGACCCAGCTCAAGGTCGAGGGTTACGAAATCGTACCCAGCTACGACGCGGCCGATGCCGTGGTCGTGAACACCTGCGGCTTCATCGATTCCGCCGTGCAGGAGTCGCTCGACGCCATCGGCGAGGCGCTGCACGAGAACGGCAAGGTGATCGTCACCGGTTGCCTGGGCAAGCGCTAGGAGCTGATTCGCGAGAGCTATCCCGACGTGCTGGCGATCACCGGTCCGCAGGACTATGCCTCGGTGATGAGCGCGGTGCACAAGGCGCTGCCGCCGGCGCGCAACAAGTTCCTCGACCTAGTGCCGGACACGGGCGTCAAGCTCACGCCGAAGCACTACGCGTACCTGAAGATCTCCGAGGGCTGCAACCACCGTTGCAGCTTCTGCATCATCCCGTCCATGCGCGGCGACCTCGTCAGCCGTCCGGTCGACCAGGTGTTGATCGAGGCCGAGAAGCTGGTCAAGGGTGGTGTGAAAGAGCTGCTGGTGATCTCGCAGGACACCAGCGCCTACGGCGTGGATGTCCGTTACGCGGAGCGCGAATGGCGCGGCAAGCAGTACCGCACGCGCATGACTGAGCTTTGCGAAGGCCTGTCCGAGCTGGGCGTGTGGACGCGTTTGCACTACGTCTACCCGTATCCGCATGTGGACGAGGTCATGCCGTTGATGGCGGAGGGCAAGATCCTCCCGTACCTCGATATCCCGTTCCAGCATGCCAGCCCGCGCATCCTCAAGCTGATGAAGCGCCCGGGCAACGTCGACAAGACGCTGGAGCGTATCCAGAACTGGCGTCGTCACGTGCCGGACCTCACCATCCGCAGCACCTTCATCGTCGGCTTCCCCGGCGAAACCGACGCCGAGTTCAACGAGTTGCTCGACTTCCTGCGTGAGGCCGAGCTGGATCGCGTGGGTGCGTTTGCCTATTCGCCGGTGGACGGCGCCAAGGCCAACGAGCTGCCGGGTCAGGTCGACGAAGAGCTGAAGGAGGATCGCCTGGAGCAGTTCATGGCGGTGCAGGCCGAGATCTCGGCCGCCAAGCTCCAGCGTAAGGTCGGCAAGACCATCCGCGTGCTCGTGGACGAGATCGACGCCGACGGTGCCTGGGGTCGTTCCAGCGCCGATGCGCCGGAAATCGACGGTGCCGTGCGCATCGACGATGGCCAGCTGCTCAAGGCGGGCCAGTTCGTCGATGTGGTGGTTGAGGAAGCCGACGCCCACGACCTTTACGGTCGCCTGGCCTGATCCATGCGTTACGTGGCGCCGACGCGGGAGGCGCTGGATCGCAGCGTGCTGGCGTCGCCGCTGCTGGCGCACTGGGATGAGTTCGCCACCTTCGTCGAAGGTGGCGAATGGCCCGATATCGAGACGCTGAATGCTCTATGGCCGCCTGGTGGCGGCATGCGCTTTATTGCTCAGGACGCCGATCTGCTGGCTGATGGCCAGCATTACGAAGAGCGCATCGCTCGCCAGGGCGCCATCGCGACGCGACCCGCTAACTGGCACGATCTGTTCAATGCCTTCGTCTGGCTTCGCTACGGCGCGATCAAGCGCGCCCTGAATGCACGGCAGGTGGCAGAGATCGCCCTTATGGGGCCGCGCGAGCGCTCGCGTCCGCAGTGTGCGCTGACCCATTTCGACGAGGCGGGCATGATCGTCAGCCTGCGCGATCCGGCGATGCTCCAGGCGTGGGATCGCCACGATTGGCACGGTCTGTTTCGCACGCATCGCGATGCCTGGTTGTCGGGTGAGGCGAGCGTCGAGGTGTTCGGGCATGCGTTGCTTGAACACGCGCTTACGCCTGACAAGCTGCTGGTGGGCAAGGCCCTGGTGGTGATGGGTGGCGACGCCGTGCGGGTTTGCGCGGACGCTATCGCCTCCGGCGCGGTACTCAACGATCCGCAGGAGTTACGACCGTTGCCGGTGTCCGGTGTGCCGGGGTGGCATCCGGATACGGATGAGGATGCGTTCTATGCGACGGCGCCGTGTTTTCAGCCGGTGAGGGAAGGGCGGGTGTATCCGTTGCCTTTGGTTTCCGTGGCGTCGCAGTGAAGCTCGTCGCACCGGCGCAGGTCGGTGCCCACGGCGAGGTGTTGAAGGATAGGGTGGCGATAACCGATTGCCGCGCTGTAGGCACCGGCCTGCGCCGGTGCGACGGGGTGGTGATAGCGACCATGTCCTGTCCATAAAAAACGCCGCTCTTTCGAGCGGCGTTTTTCATTGCATCGACAGCAGGGATTAACCCTGGCCGCGCGAGGCCTTCTTGCGGTCGGCTTCCGTCAGGTGCTTCTTGCGCATGCGGATTTCCTTCGGCGTGACTTCGACCAGCTCGTCGTCGTCGATGAAGTCCAGTGCCTGCTCCAGCGTGAACTTGGTGGCCGGGGTCAGCTGGATCGCGTCGTCCTTGCCCGAGGCGCGCATGTTGGTCAGCGGCTTCGGCTTGATGGCGTTGACCGTGAGGTCGTTGTCCTTCGCGTGGATGCCGATGAGCTGGCCTTCGTACACGGAGTCACCTTCGGCGGCGAACAGCTTGCCGCGTTCCTGGAGGGGTCCGAGCGAGTAGGCCGGGGTGTTGCCCGGGGCGTTGGCGATCATGACGCCGTTCTGGCGCTTGGCGATCGGGGCAGGGGTGTACGGACCGTAGTGCTTGAACACGTGGAACAGCAGGCCCGAGCCCTGGGTGAGGGTCTTGAACTGGTTCTGGAAGCCGATCAGGCCGCGAGCCGGGATTTCGTACTCGAGACGCACGCGACCCTGGCCGTCGGAGACCATGTTCTTCAGGTCGCCCTTACGGATACCGAGGCGCTCCATCACGCCGCCCTGGTGGACTTCTTCGATGTCGATCACGAGTTCTTCGATCGGCTCCATCTTCTGGCCGTCGATTTCCTTGAGGATGACTTCCGGACGCGACACGGCCAGCTCGTAGCCTTCGCGGCGCATGTTTTCGATCAGCACCGAAAGGTGCAGTTCGCCGCGGCCCGAGACCAGGAACTTGTCAGCGTCGGAGCCGTCTTCGACGCGAAGGGCGACGTTGTGCACCTTTTCGCGGTCGAGGCGCTCACGCAGCTGGCGGCTGGTCAGGAACTTGCCGCCCGAGAGGTCCTTGTTGCCGACGAACGGCGAGTTGTTGACCTGGAAGGTCATGCTGATCATCGGCTCGTCGACGCTCAGCGCCGGCAGCGCTTCCGGCGTGTCGAGCGCGGTGACCGTGTCGGAAATGGTCAGGTCGGGGATGCCCGAGATGGCGACGATGTCGCCGGCTTCCGCCGTGTCCTGCTCGATGCGCTCGAGGCCGAGGAAGCCCAGCACCTGGACGATCTTGCCCTGGCGCTTCTTGCCTTCGCGATCGATCACGGCGACCGGCATGCCCTTCTTCAGGGTGCCGCGCTGGATGCGGCCGATGCCGATGACGCCGACGAAGTTGTTGTAGTCGAGCTGGCTGATGCGCATCTGGAAGGCGCCTTCCGGATCGACGTCCGGCTTGGGCGCGTGCTGCATGATGGCTTCGTACAGCGGGGTCATGTCGCCTTCGCGGACGTTCTCGTCGAGCGAAGCGTAACCATTCAGCGCCGAGGCGTAGACGATCGGGAAATCCATCTGCTCATCGGTGGCGCCGAGCTTGGCGAAGAGGTCCCACACCTGCTCGACGACCCACTCCGGACGCGCGCCCGGGCGATCGACCTTGTTGACGACCACGACCGGCTTGAAGCCCATCGCGAAGGCCTTCTGGGTGACGAAGCGCGTCTGCGGCATCGGGCCGTCCATCGCGTCGACCAGGATCAGCACGGTGTCGACCATCGACAGCACGCGCTCGACTTCGCCACCGAAGTCGGCGTGTCCCGGGGTGTCGACGATGTTGATGCGGTTCTTGACGCCCTTCTTCTTGTCTTCCCAGGTGATCGCCGTGTTCTTGGCGAGGATCGTGATGCCACGCTCCTTTTCCTGGTCGTTCGAATCCATGACGCGCTCGGCGAGCACGGTACGCTCGTTCAGCGTGCCCGACTGCTTCAGAAGCTGGTCGACGAGGGTGGTCTTGCCATGGTCGACGTGAGCGACGATGGCGATGTTTCGCAGGAATTCGATCGACATGCGGTATGCGCCGGCTTGATGCCGGATCGCCTCTTTGGTTTGGGAAGCCGCCGATTATAAAGGATTTTGACGACTTTCGCATGACGCCGGGCGGGCCTGTTCATCCGGCCCGCCCGGCGCGCCGTTCAGGGTTCGATCGCCGGGCCGCGGCAAAGGGCCGGCAGATACTGCTTTTCGATACCTTCGGCCTCGCAATCCCAGTCCACGCGGTCCTTTTCCACGCGGGGCGTGAGGATGAGCTGGCCGGAGTCGAGCTTGGCATTGGTCTTGTGCGGCGGCGTGGCGTCGAGGGTGATCTCGATCGCGCCGCCCTGGCCAATGGCGACCGATCCGGCGTAGTCGTTGCCTAGGGTGTCGGGCTTGCCCAGGCCGGCGGCGGCGTTGTTTGCTGGGAAGCGGCCCGTTGCCAGGCGCTTGCTCGCCACGGCGGCCTTCACGGGAGCGGCGGCCTCCAGTGCGGACGCCACCTGGGCGCGGATGATGTAGTTCTGGTACTGGGGTATCGCGATGGCGGCGAGGATGGCGGCGGTGCCCACCATGCTGCCGCTGCCGCTCTGGCCCAGCAGTTCGAACGGGGTTTCCTGGTAAGTGAACGACAGGGCCAGGGTGTCCTGGTCGGTCTCGATCGCGGCGCCGAGGACGCCCTTGTCGGGCAGGCCCAGCGTGTGGGCCGACGGCAGCGTGGCGATGTCGGCATCCGAGCCGGAGGCGGCCGCCAGGACCTGCAAGATCTGGATATACGTGTAGTAGGCGTCGCGCTGGGCGCCATGGGACGTGGCGGTGAAGCCGATCAGCGTGCGGTCGCCCGGGTAGTGGCGATGGCTCAGCCAGTCCGCCAACGAGGTGTCCGGCTTGGCGGCGACGCGATCGGAAAGCGCCTGCGGCACCTTGGCCATGACGATCCAGTCGCCGTCCTCGATCCACCAGGACTTGCCGCCCATGCGACCGATCAGGTCGGCGAGGGGCTTCATCGACGGCTCGTCCTTGGGCAGGAACTCCGTGCCTTGCGGCGGGCTGGAGACCCAATGCACCTCAGCGCCATCGACCTGCGTCGTACCGGTCTTCCAGCCGCGCGAGGCTAGGGAGGTCAGGTGGTCGCGCCAGACCTTCATGTCGCGCGTCCGCAGGGCGTAGTAGGTACCGGCGTCGTCGGCGAACACCACCAGCTCGGGGCCGAACCAGCGCGGGTAGTCCGCAAAGGAGGCATCGAAGCGCTGCTTCAGCTTGTTGTCGAGTTCACGGTACTTGGCGGCGGCGTCCGGTCCGAAGTCGAGGTTGAGGTTGTCTTCGAAGTGCTTGAACGCATCCGGGCCGGGCAGGGCGAAGGTAAGGGCCCAGCGCGGTTCGCCGGCCGTCTTGATCGTGGGCGCGAACGAGGTGGGAGCGAGGTATTGCAGGATGCGCGCCTGGGGTGCATGGGTGATGAAGCGGAATTGGCCCTGGCCGTCCACCGTGCCGGCGCCGAAGGCAATGGCGTCTGCCTTGGTCGCGAAGTCGGCAGGCAGGCGGCCGAGCGGATTGTCGCCGGCCTGGGCGGCGGCGACACCGCCGATGCCGCGCACCGTCAGCCAGCCGAACAGGCCCTGGCCCGAGGTGTGGATACGTGATTCCAGGGTCTTCAGCGAGGCAGGCGCCGAGTCGGCGGTGGCCTTGTCGATGTCGGCGATCAGGGCGTCCAGCTTCGCGGCGTCGCTGGGGTCCTTCACGGCCTGCGTGGCCCACAGGCGATGGATCGCCACGTCGTAGCGCACCACGCCGCCGCTAGTGAGCGTGCCATTGCCCTTGGCGTCCAGCGGGCCGGTGAGGATCGGCGACGTGGTCGAGAGCGAGGCCAGTCGGGCGTTGAAGGCATCGACCGACGGGTATCCGAGCACAGCGGTCACGACGATGCGCGACGTTGGTGACGGTATGCCGAGCGGGTCGATCAGGGCCACTTCGACCGGCGAGCGCAGGTCATCAAGTAGCAGCGACAGCACCGAGGCGATTTTCAGGTCGGCAAGGGCCTTGTCCTTCGCGATGCTCTCGCGAAGCGTCGCGACGACATCGAGATGGGCCTTGGCCGACAGGGCAGCATCGAGCGGGCGCCCGTTCGGCGTGCCGCCGATCATGGTCCAGGGCGAAGGAATGCGGACGTAGGAGACCGTTTGTGCGGGCAGGTGCTGGCGCAGCCAGGCGGGAGAAGAGATCGCGGCCTGGGCGGCGGCGATGGCCTTCGGGTCCGCGGTGGGTGTCTCGTCGCCACCCTTGTGACAGGCGGCCAGGCCGAGAGCCGCGACGATCGCGGCGGACAGCAGGACGGTACGGCGTGCAGTCATTGCTCTGTATCCCCTTGAAGTCATCCGGCTCCTGCCGGGAGCGGGAGGATAGCAGCGCGTGGCGGGGGCGTAAGTTACCCTTGTCTCATCGACGGCTACAGGGAACCTGCCGAATGATCGAGAGGGTGAAGCGTTCCGTGGGCTGGCCGCTGGCGATCGCCGTGGTCGTCCTGGCCTTGGCCAGCGTCGTGTCTGCATGGGCCGTCCGTCAGCCGATGCTCGTGCCGTCGCGCCACGCCATGGAAGGTGCCTATCTCCGTCCCCGGGATCATTTCACGACGGTGTTCTGGCGATTGGGTGGCCGTGTCGACCGCGATCCGGCGGCCTTGCATGCGCTGCGGCACGCCGCCTTGGCCTGTAGTGGGCGAGTGTCCTCGAACTGGTCAAGATACCGGAACCTGTCCACCAGTGAAAAGGTGTTCCATCGATGGCAGCTGCAATATTGCCGAGGCCGCTCGCAGGCCGGCTGGGCGACGGCCTACGCCACCGGGGAATGGATAGACCTGAAGCAGCGTCATCCCAACTGGAACATCCAGAAGGGCGAGAAGACGTTTCCGCCCGATTTTTTCGGAAGCGTCGTCCGCGATGCACCGCCTCCCGATATCCGCCTGGTGCAAATAGTGCTGGCCGAGCACGAAGGGCATGACGTGCCATGGCCTTTCGGCATCGATGTGGTCGCGCATTCGCTGCGCGCCGCCGGGCTGCCGCATTACCAGCGCATGGCGCTGCGCCTTCTGGAATGCGACATCGTGGGTGGTTGTGGGCCGCGTGGCGTGATGACGTTCGAGCTGTGTCGTGAAGCGAACGACTGCGCGGCCGACCTGTCGACGGCCGATCTGGTGAGGAAGCGTCATTCGCCGGAGGAGGTCGCGATCATCGAGACGCTTCATCGTCGCCTGCTCGAGCAGCGTCGAGCCTATGCGTCGTCGCACTACGCGCGCCCCGATCCGTATTGACCTAGGATGGCCGCCATCTTCAAGGGACGGCCACCAATGCCCGATATCGACACCTACGGCGACGTGCGCGCTACCACGCACCGCAATGGCGACGATCTGCTCAGCGCCGGCCTGGGCTTGCGTGGACTGGCAGGGGTGCTCGCATCGTTCGCGGACGCCGTGTCGCCGACGCCGGCGGAATTGCGTCGACGCGCGATCCAGTCGAGTTGGAAAGGCATCGCCGATCTCGGGCGCAAAGGCGGCTTCGGCAGCGTGTATGGCGCGGTGCCGGACGTGCCCGGCCGCGAGTACACGACATTCGCCCAACTGACGGGTGCCATGGCGCCGCACCGGGTGCTGGTCCAGGTACCCGACGGATTCGATCGCAAGCGTCGCTGCCTCGTGGTCACCGCGTCGTCCGGCTCGCGGGGCATCTATGGCGCCATCGCGCTGGCCGGTGGCTGGGGCCTGCCTCGCGGTTGCGCGGTGGCCTATACCGACAAGGGTGGTGGCGCCGGCTACTTCGATACGACGGACGACACGGGTGTGGCGTTGGATGGCACGCGTCGACGCATCGGCGAGACACGTCTGGAATTCGAGCCGGCGAGCCCCGCCCGGGACGCCGGCATCGCGGTGAAGCATGCCCATTCGGGAGACCACCCCGAAGCCGACTGGGGGCGGCATGTGCTCCAGGCTGCCCACTTCGGGCTGGCGATGTTGGACCGGGCCTTCCCGGACGAGGCGCCGTTCACGCCCGGCAACACCACGATCATCGCGACGGGCATCTCCAATGGCGGTGGCGCCGTGCTGCGGGCCGCGGGGGAGGACGTCGACGGCCTGCTCGACGCGGTGGTCGCCCTGGAGCCGAATATCCATGTCGAGGGGCAGGGCAGGCCGTTCTTCGACTACGGCACGGAGGCGGGGCTGTGGTTGCCCGCCGCCATGGCGTCCTCGCGCTTCGATGCTCTTCCCTTCGCCAGGGTGGGGATCACCCAGCCTCCGGCCTGGGGGCTCCGGGCCACGTCGCTGCGCGCGCACGGCCGCCTCGCTGCCATGTTGCCCGCGCGATGGGCGGACGAGGCGTTGGAACGTCTGGTCGAGCGAGGCTGGCGGGAGGAGGCCTTCGCGGCCGCCGCCTGTTCTACCGCGCTTGACCTCTGGCGCGTCATCGCCGCGCCTTATGCCTCGGCCTATCTCCGGCGGCCGGTGGGCGAGATGCCCCTAGGCTTTTTATACAAGGCGCCTCGGGGGCTGCCGGGTGAGTCCGCGATCCGCGCTGCCTGGTGGTCCGATGGCGCGGGCTTGCCGCCGGGTCCGGGCATTGTGCTGGAGGGCGGCACGGATCTCTCGATGGACCCGCTCCTGCCCGGGCAGATGGCGCTCGAAGGCCTGTGGGCCGGGCAGGGCGACGATGCCGCCATGCTGCGCCAGGCGGTGGAGATGACGGCGGCGGCCCTGCCGCGTGGAGGCTTGCCCGTGATCGTCGTGCATGGCGCGGCCGATGGCCTGATTCCCGCCACCTTCGCCTCCGATCCTTATGTGCGCTGGCTGCGGGCCGAGGGCCGGGCGCCGGTGTACTGGCGGGTGCCGCACGCCCAGCATTTCGACGCCTTCCTTTCGTTCCCTGAATTCGGCGATCTCTTCGTGCCCTTGCTGCCCTATGGTTACGCGGCGCTCGACCGGGCCTTGGCGCATGTCGCCCAGGGCAGGGCGCTGCCGGAGGACGCGGCGGTGCGCGATGCCCGGCCTCGCGGCCGCGGGATGCTGACCGCCGATGCCCTGGGCTTATCGCTTTCCTGACCCCTTCCTCACACTCGGTCGCTTGAAGTCTTGGGTTCGGGGCGCCATCTTCGGTAGCCTTTACGGCCCCTCCGGTCCGTTCGCGAGAGCGATCGGGTCGATTTTCAACGAGTTACAGGAATCGAGATGACCATCAACGTCACCATGAAGACCAACAAGGGCGATATCCACCTGCGCCTGCACGACGAGAAGACCCCGGTGACGGTGGCCAGCTTCGTCAACCTGGCCAAGCGTGGCTATTACGACGGCCTCTCGTTCCACCGCGTCATCGCCGACTTCATGGTTCAGGGCGGCTGCCCCGAGGGTTCGGGTCGTGGCGGCCCGGGCTACCGTTTCGGCGACGAGTTCGACGCCAGCCTCAAGCACGACAAGCCGGGCGTCCTGTCCATGGCCAACGCCGGCCCGGGCACCAACGGCTCGCAGTTCTTCATCACCCACGGTCCGACCCCGTGGCTGGACGGCAAGCACAGCGTCTTCGGCGAGATCGTGGGCGCGGAAGACCAGAAGGTGGTCGACGCCATCCGCCAGGACGACAAGATCGAAGAGCTCATCGTCGAGGGTGATGTGGACGCGCTGCTGGCGAAGCAGGCGGACAACGTGGCCAAGTGGAACGAAGTGCTCGACGCCCGCTGAGCAAGACGTACCCTGCTTCAGAAACGCCGCCTCAGGGCGGCGTTTCTGTTTCTGTAGGAGCGCGCTTGCGCGCGATCGCGCGCAAGCGCGCTCCTACAGAGACGTCATGCTAAAATGGGCGCCTTTGCTCCGTCCCCACAAAGCCGAGGAACCGATGCCGAAGCTCGCCACGCGTATGGGCCGCGCCAAGCCCAGTGCGATCATGGTCATTGCCGAAAAGGCCAAGCGCCTGAAAGCGGAGGGCCGCGATATCGTCAGCTTCTCCATCGGCGTCCCCAACTTCCTTCCCGGCGAGCACGTCTACGCCGCCGCCCGCGAGGCGCTGTCGAAGGACTCTGGCCAGTACGGCAGCAACCGCGGCGCTGACGCGCTGCTGGATGCATTCTTGAAGCACATCGAGGCGCTGGGCCTCACCGGTTACGGTCGCGAGAACATCAGCACCGGCGTGGGCGCCAAGCAGATCCTCTACAACCTGGCCGAGGCCATGCTCGACGAAGGCGACGAAATCGTCTTCCCGGCGCCGTATTGGACTAGCTACCTCGACATCGCCGAAATCGTCGGCGCGAAGATCAACATCCTGCCTTGCCCGCCCGAGCAGCATTACAAGCTCACCCCGGCGCAGCTCGAAGAGGCCCTCAAGCGCAAGCCGCGCGTCTTCCTCTTCAACAATCCGTCCAATCCCACTGGCATGGTTTATACGCGCGAAGAAATCGCCGCGCTGGCCGATGTGCTGGTGAAGTATCCGGACACCTGGATCATCACCGACGACATCTACAACACCATGGTGTTCGACGGGGTGGGTTACCACAATTTCGTGCAGCTTCGTCCCGAGCTGCGCGACCGCACGGTGTTCACCGACTCGCTGTCGAAGACCTACGGCATGCCGAGCTGGCGCGTGGGCTTCATCGCGGCGCCGGCCGAAGTGGCCAAGGCGGTGACCACGCTCAACTCCAACCACATCACCAGCCTGCCTGAGGTGGCCACGGCCGCGGCCATTGCCGCGCTGTCGGGTCCGCAGGATATTCCGGCGAAGATGTGCAAGGAGTTCGCGGCCAAGCGCGATCGCGTCTACGACGCGCTGGTGTCGATCCCCGGCGTGGTCTGCCCGCGTCCGCAGGGTGCGTTCTACGCTTTCCCTGATATCTCGGTGGCCTTCGGCAAGAAGCACAACGGCGTGGAAATCACGGACGACGTCACCTTCTGCGCGGCGCTGCTCGAGGCCAAGGGCGTAGCCTGCGTGCCGGGTTCTGCCTTCGGCGAGCCGCGTTCGCTGCGCATTTCCTATTCCTGCCCGGACGAGGCGCTCGACAAGGGCATGGCCCGCATCGTCGAGTTCTTCGCCGAGCTTTCCTGATCGTCAGTCCAAAAGCGATATTCCTTAAGGAGTCGAAAGATGAAAGCACCCGTTCGCGTTGCCGTGACCGGCGCAGCCGGCCAGATCGGTTATGCCCTCCTGTTCCGTATCGCCGCCGGCGACATGCTGGGTCCCGACCAGCCGGTCATCCTGCACCTGCTCGAAATCACCCCGGCGTTGCCGGCCCTCCAGGGCGTGGTGATGGAGCTCAACGATTGCGCGTTCCCGACGCTCGCGGGCGTGGTCGCCACCGATGACGTCAACGTCGCCTTCAAGGACGTCGACTACGCCCTGCTCGTCGGCGCGCGTCCGCGCGGCCCGGGCATGGAGCGCAAGGATCTGCTCGAAGCCAACGGCGCCATCTTCGGTCCGCAGGGCAAGGCCCTCAACGACCACGCCAAGCGCGACGTGCGCGTGCTGGTCGTCGGCAACCCGGCCAACACCAACGCCCTCATCGCCCAGCAGAACGCTCCGGACCTCGATCCGAAGTGCTTCACCGCGATGGTCCGCCTCGACCACAACCGCGCGCTGTCGCAGCTGGCCGAGAAGACCGGTACGCATTCGACCGACATCAAGAAGCTCACCATCTGGGGCAACCACAGCTCCACCCAGTACCCGGACCTGCACACCACCACGGTGAAGGGCAAGGCGGCGCTGGAGCAGGTCGACCAGGCTTGGTACGAGAGCGACTTCATCCCGACCGTGCAGCAGCGCGGCGCCGCCATCATCAAGGCTCGTGGTGCTTCGTCGGCCGCATCGGCTGCCTCGGCCGCCATCGACCACATGCGTGACTGGACCCTCGGCACCGCCGAAGGCGATTGGGTTTCCATGGCGATCCCGTCCGACGGTTCGTACGGCGTCGAGCCGGGTGTGATCTTCGGCTACCCGGTCACCGTGAAGGATGGCAAGTACGCCATTGTCCAGGGTCTGGCGATCAACGCGTTCTCGCAGGCGCGCATCGACGCGACCGAAAAGGAACTGCGCGAAGAGCGCGCTGGCGTCGAGCACCTGTTCGCCAAGAAGTAATCCTTCTTCGGTGCAATGAAAAAGGCCGCGTCTCACGACGCGGCCTTTTTTTGTTTCTGTAGGAGCGCGCTTGCGCGCGACCGGGGGTGACCATGCATCCGGTCGCGCGCAAGGCGCGCTCCTACAGTTACATCAGGAGTGCTCGCCTTCCTTCGGCGGCGTGCCACGACCTTCGATGTGTCCACCGAAGCCCATGCGCATCGCGGAGAGCAGGCGCTCGGCGTAGGTGTGGTCCTGGCGCGAGCGGAAACGGGCGAAGAGGGCGGAGGTGAGCACCTCGGCCGGCACGGCTTCCTCGATGGCGGCGTTGACGGTCCAGCGGCCTTCGCCGGAGTCGTTGACGTAGCCGGAGTAGTTGTCCAGCTCCGGGCCCTTGGCCAGGGCGCTGGCCGTGAGGTCGAGCAGCCAGGACGACACGACGCTGCCGCGACGCCAGACTTCGGCGATGTCGGCCATGTCGAGGTCGTAGCGCTCGCGCTCCGGCAGCTGGGTGCCGTTGCGGTTCTTCAGGATGTCGAAGCCTTCCGCAAACGACTGCATCATGCCGTACTCGATGCCGTTGTGGATCATCTTGACGAAGTGACCCGCACCGGCCGGGCCGGCGTGCATGTAGCCGTTCTCGACACGCGCGTCGCGGCCTTCGCGGCCTTCGGTGCGCGGAATGTCACCGGCGCCCGGGGCGAGGGTTTTGAAGATGGGGTCGAGGTAGTCGACCGTGGGCTTGTCGCCCCCGATCATCATGCAGTAGCCGCGATCCAGGCCCCACACGCCGCCGGAGGTGCCGACGTCGACGTAATGCTGGCCCTTGGTGGCCAGTTCCTCGGCGCGACGGGCGTCGTCCTTGTAGAAGGTGTTGCCGCCGTCGATGACGATGTCGTCCTTGCCCAGCAAGCCGGACAGGGTCTGGATCGTGTTCTCGGTGATCTCGCCGGCTGGCAGCATCACCCAGACGACCTTGGGCGAGGGCAGGGCCTTGACCAGGGCCTCGAGCGATTCGACCGCTTCGCCGCCGTCTTTCGCCAGAGCGGCACGGGCGTCCGCGTTGTTGTCGTAGACGACGGTCTGGTGACCGTCCCTCATGAGGCGGCGGGCGATGTTGCCGCCCATGCGGCCCAGACCGATCAAACCGATTTTCATGCGTGGGGTCCTCGATGGATTCAACGGGAGGGGATATGCGGTCCGCGGAGCGGTATGCAAGCCATAAAGGAGATTATCGCTCCAATCGTGGCAAATCGGGAAAAATCGCGACTTTGTAACCGATGGCGAGCGAAAATTTCGTCATGCTCCCTGACTTTCGGCACGGTGGGCTGTTTCATCGCGAGGGGTACGCTGGGGTGTCGTCTACAGGGTGTTACCAATGAACTACGCTGCCCGCCTCTCCCTCGCCGCCATGGCTATCGCGGGGGCGCTCGGCGCCTCGGCCGCGACCTACGATCCACGCGAGACCTTCGCTCCCTTCGCCTGGCCGCAGCCGGTCACGGCCTATCGCTCGGGTAGCGGCATGCCCGGTCCGTTGTATTGGCAGAACCATGCCGACTACGACCTGGCCGCCACGCTCGATCCGGCCAAGGGCACGCTGGTGGGTAACGCCACCATTCATTACACGAACAACAGCCCCGACGCGCTCGACGTGCTCTGGCTGCAACTGGACGAGAACCGCTTCACCGCCGACGCGCGCGGCAACTTCACCTCGGGCAAGATGCCGTCGCGCCATACCGATGGCTATCGCATCGCCACGGTGACAGTGGAGCAGGGCGGTAAGACGCAGAAGGCGAGCTATGTGGTGTCTGACACGCGCATGCAGGTGCGCCTGCCGCAGCCGCTGCCGGCGCGCGGCGGCACGCTGTCGCTGACCATCGCATATTCCTACGACCTTCCTGGCGACTTCGGTGGTCGCACGGGCTTCGCGCCGTCGAAGAACGGCAACATCTACGAGATGGCGCAGTGGTATCCGCGTATGTGCGTCTACGACGACCTGCGTGGCTGGGATACCGCGCCCTACCTCAACAGCGAGTTCTATCTCGAATACGGCGACTTCCATTACGCGATCACCGTGCCCTCCGACATGATCGTGGCCGGTTCGGGTGAGCTGGTGAATCCCGAGGACGTGCTCACGAATTCGCAGCGCGAGCGCCTGGCGAAGGCCCGCGAGAGCGACGCCACGGTGATGATCCGCACGCCGGCGGAGGTGACCGACCCCGCCAGCCGTCCGAAGCGGGGCGGTACGCTCACCTGGAAGTTCCGCATGCAGAACACGCGCGACGTGGCCTTCGGAGCATCCACCGCCTATGTGTGGGACGCGGCGCGGATCAACCTGCCCGAGGGGCGCAAGGCGCTGGCGATGTCGGTGTATCCGGTGGAAAGCTCCGGCAAAGAATCATGGAGCCGCTCCACGGAGTACATGAAGGCGGCGGTCGAGCACTTCTCGGAGAAGTGGTATCCCTACCCGTATCCGGTGGCGGTGAACGAGGGTGGCTCCGCCGCCAGTGGCATGGAGTATCCGGGCCTGGTCTTCGACCCCATGGAAGCCTCGCCGAAGGAACTGCACATGGTCACGGCCCACGAGATCGGCCATACCTGGTTCCCGATGATCGTCGGCACCGACGAGCGTCGCAACGCGTGGATGGACGAGGGTTTCAACACCTTCATCGATGTCTACGAGGCTGATGCCTTCCACAAGGGCGAGTTCGCTCCCAAGCGCGACGGTGAGTACGCGCCCAAGGGCGGGAACCCGGTGGACGAGATCCTGCCGCTGCTGGCCGACCGGAACGCGCCCCCGCTGTTGATCGGCGCCGACATGGTCAAGGAGAAGTACCGCCACCCCGCCACGTACTTCAAGTCGGCGCTGGGCCTGGTGCTGTTGCGCGAGCAGATCATCGGCCCGGAGCGTTTCGATCCGGCATTTCGCAAGTACATCGCCACCTGGGCCTACAAGCATCCCACGCCGTCGGATTTCTTCCGACTGATGGAGAGCGAGGCGGGCGAGGACCTGTCCTGGTTCTGGCGTGGCTGGTACGCCAACAACTGGGAATTGGATATGGCCGTGATGGGGGTGGACGGCAACACCGTCACCGTCGAGAATCGCGACCAGCTGGTGATGCCGGCGACGCTGCGGGTGACCTTCGACGACAAGTCCACCCGTGACATCCGCATCCCCGTGGAGACCTGGCAGCAGCACACCTCGTTCGGCGTGGTGGTGCCGGGCAAGGGGCGTATCGTGGCCGCCACGATCGACCCCGATCACCGCATTCCCGATCGCGACCGCTCCAACGACACCTGGCCCCGCTGACCCGACACATGTCTCCCCGTACCGCCGCCTCCCACCTGTTCGCCATGATCCTCGCCGCGGTGGCGTGGCCGACCCTGCTCTTGCAGTACTGGCTGACCATCTAGTCGGGCCCGTTGGGCGAGGTGACGGTACGGTACTTCAGCTTTTTCACCATCCTGTCGAACGTGCTCGTGGGGCTGGTGGCCGCCGCGGCGGCCATCGGTGGCAGCTGGGCCCCGTTGCGTGTGCTGCGCACGCCGGGCGCGCGCGGGCTGGCGGCCGTGTCGATCATGGTCACCTGCCTGGTCTACGCCACCATGCTTCAGGGTTTGTGGCATCCGCTCGGCGCACAGTTGTTGGCCGATCGCTCGCTGCATTACGTCGTGCCATTGCTCTACATGGCGTGGTGGATGGCGGTACTGCCGCACGGCACGCTGGCCTGGCCGCATGCCCTGCGCTGGCTGCTGTTCCCCCTCGTGTTCGCCGTATGGACGCTTAGCCGCGGCGCGCTGGTCCACGAATACCCCTATCCCTTTCTCGATGTCGACCGGCTCGGGTATTCGCAGGTGCTGCTCGATTGCCTGGCGGTCGGCGCGCTGTTCCTGGCGCTGGGCTTTGGGCTGGTGGCGATCGACCGCGCGCTGGCGCGTCGCCCCGCACTGACCTGAGCCTGCACGTGCCCGCGACGGCAGGCGGGCTTACAATGACCGCATGATCTATCGCTGGTTCGAATCCCTGATCGACATTTTCCGGGAGGCGCCCGACGCCACCCCGCCGACGAGTGTCGTCCGTTTTTACGCTTACTACCTGCGTCAGGTCTGGAAGATCTTCGCCTGGGCGCTGGCTGTCGGCCTTGCGGTGGCGTTGATCGAGGTCGCGCTGTTCGACTTTCTGGGTCGCGTGGTGGACATGGCGCAGAACACCGCACCGTCCGCCTTTTTCCCGACCCACTGGAAAGCGCTGCTCTGGATGGGTTTCGTGGTGGTCGTGCTGCGTCCGCTGTCCATCGGCCTGCACAACCTGCTGGTGAACCAGGCCCTAGCGCCCGGCATGACCAACATGATCCGCTGGCAGCAGCACCGCTACGTGCTCAAGCAGAGCCTGTCGTTCTTCCAGAACGATTTCGCCGGCCGTATCGCCAATCGCATCATGCAGACGGCGCCGTCGCTGCGCGAATCCGCCGTGCAGGTGGTGGACGCGCTCTGGTACGTCACCGTCTACGCGGGCACCTCGATCTACCTGTTGGCCAAGGCCGATCTATGGCTCGCCGCGCCGCTGGTGGTGTGGATCGTGGGATACGTGGGCATGCTCGTCTACTTCGTGCCGCGTGTTAAGGATCGTTCGTGGCACGCCTCGGAGGCGCGCTCGAAGGTGATGGGGCGCATCGTCGACGGCTACAGCAACATCATGACGCTGAAGCTGTTCGCGCATACCAATCGCGAGGAATCGTATGCCCGCGAGGCGATGACCGAGCTGACCGGCAAGGTGCGCACGCAGAACCGCATGATCACCTCGATGGACCTGTCGATCACCACGCTCAATGGCTTCCTCATCGCTGGTACGAGCCTGCTGGCGCTGTGGCTCTGGTCGCGTGGCACGGTGTCCACGGGACAGGTCGCGCTGGCGGTGGGCCTGGTGATCCGCATCAACAACATGTCCGGCTGGATCATGTGGGTGGTCAACGGCATCTTCGATAACGTCGGCACGGTGCAGGACGGCATCACGACCATTTCCCGCGAGCGTACCGTGGTCGACCGTCCGGATGCGCAGCCGCTACGCGTGCCGCACGGCGAGGTGCGCTTCGACGACATCCATTTCCATTATGGCAAGGCGGGTGGCGTCATCGGTGGGCTCGACCTCATCGTGCGGCCGGGTGAGAAGATCGGCCTGGTGGGTCCGTCGGGTGCGGGCAAGTCGACGCTGGTCAACGTCATGCTGCGTCTGTACGACCTGGAAGGCGGGCATATCTATATCGATGGGCAGGACATCGCCCGCGTCAGCCAGGAATCGCTGCGCTCGCATATCGGTGTCGTCACCCAGGACACCTCGCTGCTGCACCGGTCCATTCGCGACAATCTGCTCTATGGACGTCCTGACGCGAGCGAGGAGGACATGCTTTCCGCTGTCCGCAGGGCGCGCGCGGATGAGTTCGTGCCCGGGCTGGTCGACGGGGAAGGGCGTACGGGCTTCGACGCGCACGCTGGCGAGCGTGGCGTGAAGTTGTCTGGCGGCCAGCGCCAGCGCATCGCCATTGCCCGCGTGTTGCTCAAGGACGCGCCGATTCTCGTCCTCGACGAGGCGACCTCGGCGCTGGATTCCGAGGCCGAGGCCGCGATCCAGGAAAGCCTGGAGACCCTGATGCAGGGCAAGACGGTGATCGCCATCGCGCACCGCCTGTCCACCATCGCGCGGATGGATCGTCTGGTGGTGATGGACAAGGGCGCCATCGTCGAAAGCGGCACGCATGCGGAACTGATCGCGAAGGGCGGTCTTTATGCGCGCCTCTGGGCGCATCAGACAGGCGGCTTCGTGGGCGTCGATTGACCCCGCACTGTAGGAGCGCGCTTGCGCGCGAACCCTCGGGATATCGTTTTCGAATGAAGCGTTGCGATAGGGTTGGCCGGCTTCAACGCTCGCCCGACAAAACGCAAGGCATCATTCGCCGTGGCAGGGTTGAGGGTTCGCGCGCAAGCGCGCTCCTACAGTGCTCGGTCACGTGACCCTTGGCTCCAGCGCCTCTCGCTCCACCCAGGCGATGAACGCCATCGCGGCGGCCGTCGGCGGGCGGTGGGCCGAGTGGACCACGTAATAGGCGTAGCGCGTCGGTAGCTCCGGGCCGGGCAGGCGGACCAGTCGGCCATCGGTGAGGTGCGCGGTGGCGAGTCGGGTGCGTGCGAGTACGGCGCCGAGGCCTGTGGCCGCGGCGTTCAGGCCGTCCGCCGAGTCGCTGATGGTGTGCATGGTGCCCCCGCGCGGATAGCGCACGTTCGCCGCGCGGAACCATTCGCGCCAGCCTTCGGGGGCGATATCCGTCAGCAGGGGCAGGGTGCCGACGTCCTCGGGCGTGCGGACCCGTGCCGCCAGCTCGGGCGACGCCAGCGGCTGGAGGGAATCGTCCATGAGGAAGCGAGAGGTCAGGCCGGGCCACTGGCCGAGCCCGTAGCGGATGCCCAGGTCCGGACCGCCTTCGTCGAAACGCACCAGCGAGCGATCGTTGTCGATGGACAGGCGCACGGTGGGGTGGGCCTCGACGAAGCGGCGCAGTCGGGGCATCAACCAGCTCGCGCCGAGCGACGGCAGGATGCTGATCCGCACGCCGTTATCGCGTCGGTGCTGGCGCAGACCATCCAGCACGGCCTCCACCTCGGCCAGGGCCGAGCCGGCGGCATCGGCCAGCAGGCGGCCTTCCGGGGTAAGCACCACGCCACGGGCATGGCGCTGGAACAGGCTCACCCCCAGCGAGGCCTCGAGCTTGCGCACGTGATGGCTGACCGCGCTGGCGGTCAGGTGCAGTTCCTCGGCCGCATGGGCGAAGTTCTGGTGCCGGGCGGCGGAGGCGAAGGCGGCGAGGGCGGGCAGGAGGGCGGATCGCATGAGACATGAATCATTTGAAGGGCTGGCTTGCAAAGAATGCGCTTGCGAGACGCAATGTTCCAGCGACAATGAGCCTCAGCCACAAATGAGGTTCATATGTCGTCCGCTACCGGTTCTCCCGCCGACTCCCTTCCCCAGGCGGAGGAGCGCGATTGGCGCACGCCCGCCGAACTGATCGCGCTGGGCGCCACGTGGGGCGGTTCGTTCCTCTTCATGCGCGTGGCGGCCAATGATTTCGGCCCGTTCCCCATGGTCGCTACCCGCCTGCTATTCGGCTCGGCGATCCTGCTGCCCTTGCTGTGGCGGGCCCGTCGCAGCATCCACCTGTCTCATGTGTGGAAGATGCTGCTCGTGGGTGCCCTCAGCGCCGCGATCCCCTTCAGTCTGTTCGCCTGGGGTGCCGAGCGCGCGCCGGCGGGTATCGGCGCCATCGCCAACAGCACCACGGTGCTGTTCGCCGCCCTGATCGCCTTCATGTTCTTCGGCGAGAAGATCGGCACCCGCAAGGCCATCGCCCTGGTAGCCGGCTTCGTCGGCGTGGTGATCCTGGTCAGCGGGCACGTCGCGGGCGACAACATCGCGCCCGCCGCCCTGGCGGCGGTCGCGGCCTCGCTGTGCTACGGCATCGCCGCCAACCTCATCAAGCGCTATCTCTCCGACCTGCCGCCGACGGCGGTGGCCGCGGGCAGCCTGCTCGCCGCGCTGATCCTGGTTGCGCCGCTGGCGCTGCTGACCTGGCCGCACACGCCGATTCCGGCGAAGTCGTGGATCTGCGTGGTGGCGCTCGGCGTGCTTTCCACGGGCCTGGGCTATGCCTTCTACTTCCGCCTGATCCAGCGCATCGGCGCACCGCGCGCCGCGACGGCGACCTACCTCGTGCCGCTGTTCGGCGTGGGCTGGGGCTGGCTGTTCCTCGGCGAGGCGCTGTCCCCGAGCATGGCCATCGCGGGTGCCATCATCCTGGGCAGTGTGATCTTCAGCCAGAAAAGCAAGGGCTGACAGATCCCTTTCGCCGAAGGGGCGAGGCGTGGAATAGTTCGGGCTTCCGTTTCCAAGGGGTTCGACATGACGCGCCTTCGCCACCTTCTCGCCTTCGGCGTCACCAGCTTCGTCGTCGCGCTTGCCGCGCAGGCGCAGGACCCCGCAGCGGCCCCTGCCACTGCGACGAGCGCTGCGCGCCCGGAGGCGCTGGCCGATTTCGACGCCTACGTCGATGCCACGCGCAAGCAGTTCGACGTGCCGGGTATCGCGGTGGCGATCGTGAAGGACGGCAAGATCGTGCTCGAGATGGGTTCCGGCGTACGCAAGCTCGGCGAGCCGGCGAAGGTGGACGCGCATACGCAGTTCGCCATCGCGTCGAACACCAAGGCCTTCACCGCCGCCTCGCTGGCGATCCTCGCTGACGAGAAAAAGCTCGACATGAACGACCGGGTGGTCGATCGCCTGCCGTGGTTCCAGATGTCGGACCCTTACGTCACGCGCGAAATGCGCATCCGCGATCTGCTGGCCCATCGCAGTGGCCTGAGCCTCGGTGCCGGTGACCTGCTGTATTGGCCCGCCACCAGCTACACCACGGAAGAGGTGGTGCAGCGATTGCGCAACGTTCCGCTGACCAACAGCTTTCGTGCCGAGTACGCCTACGACAACATCCTGTTTGGCGTGGCGGGTCTTGTGATCGAGAAGGTGTCGGGACTGTCGTGGCACGATTTCGTGAACCAGCGCATCTTCACCCCGCTGGGCATGACCGAGTCGCGCAGTGACGCGCCCACGCAGATCGGTCCGGGGGACGATGTCGCCACCGGTCACGCCAAGTTCGACTTCAAGGACCTGAAGCCGGTCGCGCCGATGTCCTGGACCAACAACCAGACGGCGGGTGGCATCTACACCAGCGTCCACGACCTCTCCAAGTGGATGAACATGCAGCTGGCCGGCGGCGCCTACACGGACGCCAGTGGCAAGCCGCAGCGCCTGTTCTCCGAGGCCCGCCAGAAGGAAATGTGGTCGCTGATCACGCCGATCCGCATTTCGGAGCCGAGCGTGCCGGAACTGAAGGCGGTCAAGCCCAACTTCTCCGGTTATGGCGAAGGCTGGTTCGTCTCCGATTACCGCGGTCACAAGCTGGTGTGGCACACCGGCGGCTGGCCCGGCATGGTGTCGCGCCTGACCCTGGTCCCCGACCTGCACCTGGGCGTGGTCGTGCTGACCAACCAGGAAAGCGGTGCCGCGTTCCAGGCGGTGACGATGCGCGCGCTCGACGCCTATATGGACGCACCGAAGACCAACTGGATCGCCGCGTACGCCGCGGGCGTGAAGAAGGCCGAGGCCGGCGCCGACGACAGCATGAAGAAGCACGAAGCGGCCCGCGCGAAGAACGCGAAGCCGTCGCTGCCGCTCGACGGCTACGTGGGCACGTATCGCGATCCCTGGTACGGCGACGTCAAGGTGGACAAGGAGGGTGGCAAGCTCGTGATGCGCTTCACGAAGACTGCCCAGCTCACCGGCACCCTGGAGCCGTGGCAGCACGATACGTTCATTGCCCACTGGAACGATCGCTCGCTCAACGGCGACGCCTTCGTCAATTTCTCACTGGACCCGGACGGCAAGATCCGCGAAGTGCGCATGGAGCCGGTCTCGCCGCTCACCGACTTCAGCTTCGACTTCCAGGACCTGCGCCTCGCCCCCGTGACCCCGGCCAAATAAGCGCCTACCCCCCTGTTGCAACGCAATGCGAATCATGGTCTAGTCGGGTCATGATTCGCATCGCCGCCAATAACGCCAATACCAATAATGCCCGGAACATCGGGAGGGTCGGCGTGTAGGCGGTTGCAACAGAAACCACCGAAAACACCAAAGGCCCGCCCTCACCAGGCGGGCCTTTTTCTTTGCGCGTTTTGATCCACCTAACCGAAGGAGAGAAAGGCCATGTGTTCGATATTCGGGATGTTCGGCCTCGCGCCGGGCGACGACCTGGTCGCCCTGCGCGTGCAGGCCATGGAGCTATCGCAGCGGCAGCGGCATCGCGGTCCGGACTGGAGCGGCGTGTACGTCGACGACGGGGCGATCCTCGTCCACGAGCGCCTTGCCATCGTCGACCCGGCCAGCGGCGCACAGCCCCTGCGCTCGCTGGATGGTGAGTTGGCTCTCGCGGTGAACGGCGAGATCTACAACCACCGCGAACTGCGTGCGGCCAGCGACTATGCCTTCACCACCGGCTCGGATTGCGAGGTGATCAACGCGCTCTATCGCGAGCATGGCGCGGATTTCCTGGGTCGCCTGAACGGCATTTTCGCGTTCGCCCTGTGGGATGCGAAGCGTCGCCGCTTCCTCATCGCTCGCGATCCGGTCGGTGTCTGCCCGTTGTACTGGGGGCATGACAGGGAAGGGCGCCTTTGCGTCGCGTCGGAGATGAAGTCGTTGATCGGCGTATGTGCCGACGTGGCGCCGTTCCCGCCGGGCCATTGCTACGACAGCGAACGCGGCGAGGCCGTGCGTTACTGGACCCCCGGGTGGCGCGACTACGACGCCACGGCCGGCCATGAGCTGGCACCGAAGGATCTTCGCGCCGCCTTCGAAGCCGCGGTGCATCGCCAGATGATGACCGACGTGCCCTATGGTGTCCTGCTCTCCGGTGGCCTGGATTCCTCGCTGGTGGCGGCCGTCGCGGCGAGTTTTGCCCGTCACCGCATCGAGGACGGCGATCGCGGCGAGGCATGGTGGCCGCGGCTGCATTCCTTCGCGATCGGCCTGGAAGGCTCCCCGGACCTGAAGGCCGCCGAGGTCGCCGCCGAAGCGCTCGGCACCGTGCATCACGGCTTCCGCTACACCTTCGAGGAAGGCCTGGACGCGCTGCCCGAGGTCATCCGGCATATCGAAACCTACGACGTCACCACCATCCGCGCTTCCACGCCGATGTTCCTGCTGGCCCGCCGGATCAAGGCGATGGGCGTGAAGATGGTGCTGTCGGGGGAAGGTTCGGACGAAGTCTTCGGCGGCTACCTCTACTTCCACAAGGCGCCCTCGGCCCGTGAGTTCCACGAGGAAACCGTGCGCAAGCTCGACGCACTGCATTTCTACGACTGTCTGCGTGCGAACAAGTCCATGTCCGCCTGGGGAGTGGAGGCACGGGTGCCCTTCCTCGACACCGAGTTCCTGGATGTCGCCATGTCGTTCGACGCGGAGGCCAAGATGGTGGCCCGCAAGGGCATCGAGAAGGGCATCCTTCGCGAAGCCTTCGAGGGCGCGCTGCCAGACTCGATCCTCTGGCGCCAGAAGGAGCAATTCAGCGACGGCGTGGGCTACGGCTGGATCGACGGACTCAAGGCGCATGCCGAGTCGATGGTCTCCGATCGCGAATTCGCCGCCGCGGCGGCCCGCTTCCCGGTGAACACTCCGGCCACCAAGGAGGCCTTCTTCTATCGGACGATCTTCGAGAGGCACTTCCCGGGCGAGGCCAGCGCCAACACGGTGCCCGGCGGCAAGTCCATCGCCTGTTCCAGCCCAGCGGCCCTGGCCTGGGACCCGGCCTTCGCCTCGGCCGCCGATCCGTCGGGCCGGGCGGTACGGGGCATTCACAAGGAGGCCCTCGAGGCCTGACGTCCCTTTTGTAGGAGCGCGCTTGCGCGCGATGGAGGTTGCCGCTAGCCCCATCGCGCGCAAGCGCGCTCCTACAAGGAACGGTGGCGGCACGAGAAATCCCCGGAGGCGGCGGCCCTTTGCTAGAATCGGACGCTTTCGTCGGCGCGTCCCGCGCCGCACCATCAGGCAAGCCAACCATGATCGAGACCAATCCGATCCTCGCGCAGATCGCGGACCTCAAGGGCCGCGTCGAGTCGCTTAGGGGGTATCTTTGACTACGCCGTCAAGAAAGAACGGCTAGAGGAAGTCAATCGCGAGCTCGAGAGCCCCACCGTCTGGGATGACCCGAAGCGCGCGCAGGACCTGGGCCGCGAACGCGCCCAGCTCGACACCATCGTCACCGGCATCGAAGAGATGACCGCAGCCCTCGACGATGCGAAAGAACTGCTCGAGATGGCCGCCGCCGATGGCGACGAGGCCACCGTGGAGTCGATCGTCGGCGACGTGAACAAGGTCGACGCCCGGGTTAGCAAGCTTGAATTCCAGCGCATGTTCTCCGGCCAGCTCAACAGCGCCGCGGCGTTCGTCGACATCCAGGCCGGCGCCGGCGGCACCGAGGCGCAGGACTGGGCCGAAATGCTACTGCGCATGTACCTGCGCTGGGCCGAATCGCGCGGCTGGAAGGCCGAGTTGATGGAAGTCTCCGGCGGCGAAGTCGCGGGCATCAAGTCCGCCACCTTCCGCGTGGAAGGCGACTACGCCTATGGCTGGCTCAAGACCGAGATCGGCGTGCACCGCCTGGTCCGCAAGAGCCCGTTCGACTCCGACAACCGTCGCCACACCAGTTTCACCTCGGTGTTCGTGTCGCCCGAAGTCGACGACGACATCGAGATCGACATCAACCCGGCCGACCTCAGGACCGACGTGTACCGTTCGTCGGGCGCGGGCGGCCAGCACGTGAACAAGACCGAGTCGGCGGTGCGTATCACGCACGTTCCCACCAATACGGTGGTGGCCTGCCAGACCGAGCGCAGCCAGCATGCCAACCGCGATCGCGCGATGAAGATGCTGAAAGCCAAGCTGTACGAACTGGAAGTGCAAAAGCGCAACGCCGAGAAGGATGCGCTGGAAGCCACCAAGTCGGACATCGGCTGGGGCAGCCAGATCCGTAACTACGTGCTCGACCAGTCGCGCATCAAGGATCTGCGCACCGGCATCGAGCGTTCCGACACCCAGAAGGTGCTCGACGGCGACCTCGACGAATTCGTCGAAGCCAGCCTCAAGGCCGGCCTTGAAGCCGGCTCCAAGCGCGTCGACGCGTGAACCACCCCGGGGCGCCCGAGCGCCCCGGTTTCCTTACCGAAGCAGCCATCCGAGCCATGACCGAAAACACCCACGCCGACACTCCCGCGACCGCCGCCGACGAAAACCGTCTCATCGCCGAGCGCCGCGAGAAACTGAAAGCGCTGCGGGCGCAGGGCATCGCTTACCCGAACGACTTCAAGGTGGATAGCTTCGCGGGCGACCTGCAGGCCGCTTACGAGGACAAGGACACCTGGAGCGCCGAAGCCATCGAGGCCGCGCCGCGCCAGGTGGCCGTGGCCGGCCGCATCATCCTGATGCGCGGGCAGGGTAAGGTCAGCTTCGTGCAGATGCAGGACGGCACCGGCCGCATCCAGCTCTTCATCCACCAGGGCACCCTGGGCGAGGATGCTTACAACGCCTTCAAGCGCTGGGACCTGGGCGACATCGTCGGCGCCACCGGCACGATCATGCGCACCAAGACCGGCGAGCTGTCGATCAAGGTCGAGTCGATTCGCCTGCTGACCAAGTCGCTGCGCGGCCTTCCGGACAAGCACCATGGCATGGCCGACGTGGAGCAGCGCTACCGCCAGCGCTACGTCGACCTCATCGTCACCGAGGAAGCCCGCCGCACCTTCGTGCAGCGCTCGAAGATCGTCAGTCATGTGCGTCGCTGGCTCGAGGCCGAACCGCGCCGCTTCATGGAGGTGGAAACCCCCATGATGCACGTGATCCCGGGTGGCGCCACGGCGCGCCCGTTCGTCACGCACCATAACGCGCTCGACATCCCGCTGTTCCTGCGCGTGGCGCCGGAGTTGTACCTCAAGCGTCTTACGGTGGGCGGCTTCGACCGCGTCTACGAGATCAACCGCAATTTCCGCAACGAGGGCGTGTCCACGCGACACAACCCCGAGTTCACGATGCTCGAGCTGTACCAGGCCTACGCCACGTACCACGAGATCATGGACCTCACCGAGGGCCTGATCCGCTCGGCGGCGGCCGAGGTCATCGGCAACACGGTGATCGAGTGGGACGGCGCCACCATCGACGTCGGTCCGGCCTTCCGCCGCTGGCGCATGGAAGACGCCGTGCTGGAGCTGAATCCCGAGATCAAGCCGGGCGAACTGCGCGACCGCGAAGCCATGGCGGCCCATGCGAAGCGTCTCGGCATTCAGGTCAAGCCGTCGTACGGCTGGGGCAAGCTGCTGCTGGAGATCTTCGAGGCGACGGTCGAGCATACCTTGGTGCAGCCGACCTTCATCACCGACCACCCGGTCGAGGTCTCGCCGCTGGCTCGCGAGAGCGACACCGACAAGGGCATCACTGACCGCTTCGAGCTGTTCATCAACGGCAAGGAAATCGCCAACGGCTTCTCCGAGCTCAACGACTCGGAAGACCAGGCCGCGCGCTTCCAGGCCCAGGTGGACGCCAAGGACGCCGGTGACGACGAGGCCATGCACTACGACGCCGACTACATCCGCGCGCTCGAGGTCGGCCTGCCGCCTACGGGCGGCCTGGGTGTCGGTATCGACCGCCTGGTGATGCTGCTGACCGGCTCGTCGTCCATCCGCGACGTGCTGCTGTTCCCGACCATGCGCCCCGAGGCCTGATCCAGGGATTTCCCGTCTACGAGGCGCCACGATGGGCGCCGTGGTGCTTTGTTCTGCCTGAAAGGACTCTCATGCGTCTTTGCCCTGCGGCCTCGGTCGCACTCCTGTCCGTGCTCTTGGCCGCGTGCGGGCCGGCCGTCAAGCCGTCCTCGGTGCCCCTGGACGCATCCTTGCTCCCCGTGACCATCTACGTGGCCACATGTCCTCCCCCTGAGGGCGGTGTGCTGGGTTTCATGGGGGCGATGGATCGTGCGCCAGGTGAAGCCACCTGCGCAGCCATGCTGGACAGTGCCAGGAGAGCCGCACGAATGGTCCCGGACATCGATGTGGTGTCTTACGCCTTCTCGGATCCCGGCGTAGGACTGGTGCGCAGGTTCCCCGAGATCGAGCCCGACAGGGATGCGGAAGCCAGTCACCACAGCCTCTACCGGGTCGTGCTGACGCCGCCTCGATCGAGTCGTACGACGACTACAGGGGGCTCGTATGTCAGCACCTCGATGGAATTCGAAGTGACTGAGGTGGCTACGGAAAAGGTACTTGGGCGTTCGACCCTGGTTCCCGTCAGCGCCGGTCGGCTCGGTGCCGACCAATTGGTGAGCCGCCTGATTGCCGGGCTCAAGGGGAATCGCTGCGAGGTTCTGAACAAGTGGTCGCTTTCCGGGATTGCGCACAAAGCGGCAAGCGGCAAATCCTGCGACACGTACACACTTTGGCCTGTCGACTGACGATGAACCTTTCGCGTCGCTACAATCGTCCTTTCCGCTAAGGGATCGCCTCCCCATGTTCTACGTTATCGTCGCCCTCGATCATCCGAACTCGCTGGAGAAGCGCCTCGCGGCGCGCCCGGCGCATGTGGCGCGCCTGAAGGCCTTGCTGGAGGAGGGGCGCCTCAAGCTGGCCGGTCCGTTCCCGGCCATCGACTCGGAAGATCCGGGCGAGGCCGGTTTCGACGGCAGCATGATCATCGCCGAGTTCGCCGACCTGGCGGCCGCCAAGGCCTGGGCCGACGCCGATCCGTACATCGAGGCCGGCGTCTATAAGGAAGTGGTGGTCCGCCCGTTCCGGGTGACCTTGCCGTGACGGTGGAGAAGGTCGAGCGCATCCGTCGCCTTCTGATGGAGGCGCTGGCCCCGGTCGAGCTGGATGTGATCGACGAAGGCCACAAGCACGCCGGTCACGCGGGCGAGGGCAAGGGCCACTTCTTCGCCCGGATTGTCAGCCCGGCGTTCGCCGGCAAGAACCCGATCCAGCGCCACCGGATGGTCTACCAGGCCCTCGGTGACATGATGCCGGACGGCATCCACGCCCTCTCGATCGAAGCCAAAACCCCGGGCGAGTAACCTGTAGGAGCGCGCTTGCGCGCGACCGCGCGTAAGCGCGCTCCTACAATCAATAGGTTATAATTCCTTTTTCGCGTTGTTTCGCGTATTGCATCCGGGTGACCCCTTTGGCAAAGTGACCGATCTGCCAGGGGGTGGCTCCCGACCGGAGCCCACGGCCGCGTCCCAACGGAACCAAACATGCGTCTGACCACCATCAAGCTGGCGGGATTCAAGTCCTTCGTCGACCCCACCACGCTCCACCTGCCCACCAACATGACCGGTGTCGTGGGCCCGAACGGCTGCGGCAAGTCGAACATTATCGACGCCATCCGCTGGGTCATGGGCGAGTCGGCGGCCAGCCGCCTGCGTGGCGATTCGCTCACCGACGTGATCTTCTCCGGCTCCAGCGCGCGCAAGCCCGTGGGCCAGGCGGCGGTCGAGCTCATCTTCGACAACGGCGACGGCACCATCCAGGGCGAGTACGCGAGCTTCGCGGAAATCTCGGTCAAGCGCGTGGTCAGCCGCGACGGCCAGTCCTCGTATTTCCTCAATGGCGCGCGTTGCCGTCGTCGCGACATCACCGACCTGTTCCTGGGCACGGGCCTGGGCCCGCGTTCCTACTCGATCATCGAGCAGGGCATGATCAGCCAGATCATCGAGGCGGCCCCGGAAGAACTCCGTACCCATCTGGAAGAGGCGGCCGGCATCTCCAAGTACAAGGAGCGCCGCAAGGAGACCGAGAGCCGCATCAAGTCCACCCGTGAAAACCTCGACCGCGTGCGCGATGTACGCGACGAGGTGGACAAGCAGCTCGATCACCTCAATCGCCAGGCCCGCGCCGCCGAGCGCTGGAAAGGCTTCAAGGAAGAACAGACCCGCCGCGAGGCGGAGCTGCGCGCCCTCGAATACCGCACCCTCGACCGCCAGCGCCAGGGCGAAGGCTCCGGCCTGCGCGAGGCGGAGCTGGAGATCGAGAAGCACACCGCGTCCCAGCGCCAGGTCGAAGCCCAGCTAGAGAGCGTCCGCGAGCGCCACCAGGGCGCCAGCGAGCACCTGAACCAGGTCCAGGCCGAGGTCTACAAGGTCGGCGCCGAGATCGCCCGCGTCGAGCAGCAGGTGCGTCATAACCGCGACCTCGCCGAGCGCCTCACCCGCGCCCGCACCGATGCCGAGCGCGAACACGAGGAATTGCAGGGCCATATCGGCACCGATCGTGAGCAGGTGGAGACCTTGCGCATGGCGCTGGCCGAGGGCGAGCCCAAGCTGGAATCCCTGCAGCAGATCCAGGACGACACCGGCGAGGCGCAGCGCGCCACCGAATCACGCCTCGCCGATTGGCAGCAGCGCTGGGATACCCACACTCGCGGCGCCTCCGAATCCACCCGCGCAGCGGAAGTGGAGCGCACCAAGCTCGCCTACCTCGATCGCCAGTCGGTCGATCTGGCGCGTCGCCGCGAGGCGCTGGAGACCGAGCAGCGCGCCACCGACGTGGCTGCGCTCGATGCCGCTGCCGAACAGCTCGATACCGAGCACGACACCCAGCGCGAACGCGTCGAACAGCTTGGCACCGTGCTCGACCAGCACAAGGTCGCCCATGAGCGCGTGCAGGACGAGGAACGCCAGGTCCAGTCCGCGCTCAACGATGCGCGCCAGCAGTTGCAGACCGCACGCGGCCGCCAGGCGTCGCTCGAGGCCCTGCAGACCGCCGCGCTGGGGCAGGAAGAATCCGCCTCCACCGGCTGGCTGAAGCGTCTGGGGCTCGATAGCGCTCGCCGCCTGGGTGAATCGTTGCAGGTCGACGCCGGTTACGAGTCGGCCGTGGAAACCGTGCTCGCCGGCCTGCTGGACGGCGTGATCGTGGATGCTCCCGAGGCGCTCACCCCTGAATTCGCTGCCCTTGGCGAGGCCGACGTGGCCCTGTTCGCCTCCGCGCAGGGTGGCCCCGGTGCCGCCGACACGCTGGCTGGCCATGTTCGTGGTCCGCTGGCCGCGCTTGGCCTGCTGGCCAACGTCTTCGTCGTCGACACGGTGGAGGACGCCGCCGCGCGCGTCGGTTCGTTGTCCGCCCCCCAGTCCGTGATCACCCGCGACGGTGCCTGGATGGGTCCGGGCTGGGCCCGTGTGCTGCGGGCGCATGGCAACCAGGTCGGTGTGCTCGCTCGCGAGCGTGACATCCGCCAGCTCGCCGAACAGATTGAAACCCTCGAAACGACCATCGAGGAACGCACCGGCCAGCTCGAAGACCTGCGTACCAGCAAGTTCGAGACCGAGCGCCAGCGCGATGACGCGCAGCGCGATCTTTATGCCGCGCACCGTCGCCTGTCCGAACTCGCCGGCCAGTTGCAGAGCCAGCGCGGCAAGATGGAAACGGCCCGTGCCCGCGCCGAGAAGATCGGCGGCGAGATATCCACCCTTGTCGAACAGCTGGATGAACTCGAAGGCCAGACCCGCGAGGCCCGCGCACGGCTCGACGAGGCCGTGGGCCACATGGGCGATCGCGAAGACGAGCGTCGCACGCTGGAGAATGAGCGCCGCGAATTGCTCGAAGCCCGCGAGGAAGCCCGCATCAACGCCCGCGAGGCTGCCGACCAGTCGCACCAGCTGGCCCTGAGCATGGAATCCAAGCGTGCCGCGCTGACCTCGCTCGAACAGGCCCTGGCTCGCCTGGATACCCAGCTTCGCCAGGTCGTGGCCCGTCGCGACGAGATCGACGAACAGCTCGCCGCCGGCTCCGATCCCATCGTGGAGCTGGAATCCGAACGCCAGACCTACCTCGATCAGCGCCTGCTGGTCGACCGCCAGCTCGTGGACGCCCGTCGTGCCCTGGAAGACTGCGACGCGGAGTTCCGTCGCCTCGACCAAGAGCGACAGCGCATCGAGCAGGTGATGAACAAGGTGCGCGAGAACGTCTCGGAAAAGCGCCTTGCCGCCCAGGCCCTGCAGCTTCGCGCCGAACAGCTCGCCCAAGCGATCACCGCCTCCGGTCTCGAACTGGAAGGTCTCCTGGCCGAGCTGCCTGAGGATGCCGCACCGGACCGCTGGCAGCAGCAACTGGTGGACCTGGCCCAGAAGATCGCCCGCCTGGAGCCGGTGAACCTGGCCGCGATCCAGGAGCACGCCGAACAGTCGCAGCGCAAGGAATACCTCGACTCGCAGCTCGCCGACCTGGGGTCGGCGCTGGAGACGCTGGAAGGCGCGATCAAGAAAATCGACCGCGAGACCCGCCAGCGCTTCAAGGAAACCTTCGACCGCGTCAATGCGGGCGTGCAGGAACTCTTCCCCCGACTGTTTGGTGGCGGCCACGCCTACCTGGAACTGACCGGCGAAGACCTGCTGGACACCGGCGTCGCGATCATGGCCCGGCCGCCCGGCAAGCGCGTGTCCAACATCAACCTGCTGTCCGGCGGCGAAAAGGCGCTGACGGCGGTATCGCTGGTGTTCGCCATCTTCGGCCTCAACCCGGCGCCGTTCTGCCTCCTCGACGAGGTGGACGCGCCGCTGGACGAGGCCAATGTCGGCCGCTTCTCCGCGATGGTGCGTGAGATGAGCGAAAAGGTGCAGTTCATCTTCGTGAGCCATAACAAGGCCACGATGGAAGCCGCCCACCAGCTCTGCGGCGTTACCATGCGCGAGCCGGGCGTTTCGCGCCTCGTCCAGGTGGATCTGGCCGAAGCCTCGAAGCTGGCCGGCGTCGCCTGAGCACTACCCAAGGAATCGAACGAATCATGACCCCCGCCATCGGTCTCGCCTGGAATCCCGCTGTCGGCATCCCGATGCTGTTCGTCGGCGTCGTCGTGCTCGTGTTGCTCTGGCTTTTCGGCCAGCCGCGCAAGGAGCAGGGCCGACGCAAGCCGGTGCAGGAACAGCCCGAGCGGGCGCGCGAGCGTCGTGAGCCCGTCTTCGGTGACGAGGAGGGCGAACCGCAGGAGCACGAGACCTTCGATCGCCATGACTCCTTCAGCGCGCGCGACGACGACGCCAACGATCCGCTGTTCAATCCGTCGCCGAAACAGGGCGAACTGGATGTGGACCTGCGTGCCGAGCTGGAGCGCCTGGGCGCGTCGCTGGTCGGCGAGCGACATGCTTCCGCGGCACCCGTGATCCACGACGAGCCCGCGCCGCGCCCTGCGCAGCGTACCGAGCCGCGCATCGATCTCGATCTGCCGTTCGACCTCGACGAGCCGGTCACCGCCGCCCCGCCAGCCGCGCCGGTCCCGGCACCCGCGCCTCCGCCGCCCGCCCCGGCTCCGGTAGCCGCGCCGGTCCCGGCGAAGACCCCGCCGCGCTCCGACCTGGGGCGTCGCCCGACCCATGCGCCGGTCGAGCGCATCGTCAGCCTCTATGTCGTGTCCCGCGAAGGCATGAAGTTCAGTGGTGCCGATCTGGTCGTGGCCGCCGAGAAGGTGGGGCTCGAATTCGGTGACATGGGCATCTACCACCGCCTGGTGGACGGCCATCCGGAACAGGGCCCGATCTTCAGCGTCGCCAACCTGGTGAAGCCGGGCAACTTCGACATGGCCCGCGTCGCCACCTTGCAGACCCCGGGCCTGTCGTTCTTCATGGCCTTGCCGGGCCCGATCAACGCACTCGATGCCTGGGAGGCCATGCTGCCCACCGCGCAGCGTCTCGCCGAGCTGCTCGATGGCCTCGTGCTCGACGAAGAGCGCAACGCCCTCGGTCGTCAGCGCATCGCCCACATCCGTGACGAACTGCGTGGCTGGGACCGCGGTCACGAAAGCGAAGAGATCAAGTTCGGCCAGTAAGCCGACATCCCATCCAGCGAGTGAACCGGACGGCCCTGCGGGGCCGTCTGTCGTCGTGCGTTCACGTTACCGCAACACCCGGATGCGTCACTGTGATGGCTCCTCCGCGTGTCCGGGTCATTGGCACGATGCACACATCCGGCCCGGCATGCTTGTGTCCACACCCCATGGAACACGAGTCACATGTCGGCAAGCATGCGTGCGCCACTACGGATCTACTATCTGCATCCGCGCCTCGCCGGGCCGTTGACGGCGTGGAACGCGTGGATCGACCACGCAGCAGGGCTGGGCTTTGCGCAGCTGCTGGTGGCACCACCGTTCGAGGCCTCATCGTGCGGTAACGTTTTCGTGACACGCGATGTCGAGCGATTGGATCCAGCGATCGCCGATGGCGATGCGGAGACACGACTAGGCCAGATCGCAAAAGCCTGCCGCGCGAAGAAACTGGAATTCTGGCTCGACCTGCCGCTCGACGAACTCGCTTCCGACGCACCGCTGCGTCACGAGCACCCCGAATGGTTCAGGGCGGTGGCCGCTCAGCACGGTACGCCCGATCCGCGATGGACCCCGAGCGAAAGCGAAAGCGTTCGTTGGCGGTTGAACGATCTCGATGTGGCTGGCGCTGCCACGCAGTGGTGGATCGACCGGCTACGGCGGTGGGTCGCTGCTGGCGTAACGGGCTTCCGCCTGCTTCACCCGCAACGGCTTTCCGCGCACCTATGGAAAACGTTGATCGATGCCGTGCGTCATGAGGCACCGGGCATCGCTTTCCTCGCATGGACACCCGGCTGCACGCCCGACCAGGTCGCGGCGATGCGCGGTGTCGGTTTCGATGCGACGGTTTCCTCGGCGAACTGGTGGGACTATCGCGCGCCATGGTTTGCCGAGGAAACCACGCGACTGGCAGCGATCGCCCCATCGCTGGCCTGCGCGGAAGAGCCATTCGGTACGCGGCTAGGTGATGAGTTGGGCGAAGAAAACCAGCTCGATCACGCCTATCGTCGCGCAGCAGCTTTCGCCGCGACGTCTCCGGCGGGATGGCTCGTGCCCATGGGCTTCGAGTTCGCCGTGCACGACGCGCTCGATGCGCGACGGGGCGAACCCATGGATCCGACGACGCTGAAGGCGAAAGGACTGCTCGATCTTCGCGACACGATCCAGGCCGCGAACGCATCGGTGGCGCCACAGATAGCCCCGGCACCGCATATCGCGACGCATGGCGACGTCGCCTTGCTGCTCACGGTCGATGGTGCGGACGCGCGCACCGCGAAGCAGGCGACATTGACCCTCGTCAACGCGTCGCTCGATCGCGACGTACCGGTCGCGTCCGCCGACATCCTGACTGGCGCGGCCAGCCACTTTGGTCCCTGGACGACACCCGATGGCCATCGCCTTTTCGAACACGACGACGGGCTTCTCCTCGCGCCCGGTGCCGTGCTGACGCTTTCCGCGACACCCTCGATACCAGCCTTGCGAAAGATGGGAGCCAGTGTGAAGAAGGAGTTGCTGCAAAACGCCACCCGCGCACCGCGCGTGGCGATCGAAGCGGTGCAACCCACCGTCGATGGCGGGCGCTTTCCCGCCAAGCGGATCGTCGGCGAGCCGATTGTCGTCACCGCGGATATTTTCCTTGACGGACACGACGTGCTGGCCGCCCGCCTGTGCTATCGCGCGCAGGATGAAAAGGGCTGGCACGACGTGCCGATGTCGCTGGTCAACAACGACATCTACACGGCGAGTTTTACGCCTACCCGCATCGGTCGACACGAATTCCGCATCGAAGCCTGGCGCGATCCGTTCGCCAGTTATCACCATGAACTGGAGGTCAAGCACGCGGCGGGCGTGCCTGTTGCGCTGGAGCTGGAGGAGGGGCGCCTGCTGGTGGAGAAGCGAGCCAATGGCGCATCCGGAGCCCGGGCGAAGGCTTTGCGCAACCTGGCGACGGCCGTGGGCAAGGCGAATGACGAGGCACGTGTCTCGCTCTTGCTGGCCGATGCCGCCGCAGACCTGATGAGCGCCACCGACCCACGTGACCGCTCGACCGTGACGGACACCTTCGTGATCGAGGTCGATCGCCGCGAAGCCATGTTCGCCAGCTGGTACGAGTTGTTCCCGCGTTCGATGACCGAATCGAAGGCGCATCACGGCACGTTCCGCAACACCATAGGACGCCTGCCCGCAATCCGCGACATGGGCTTTGATGTGCTGTACTTCCCACCGATCCATCCCATCGGCAAAGCGTTCCGCAAGGGTCCCAACAACACCCTGACGCCGGGCCCGGACGATCCGGGCAGCCCGTATGCGATTGGCTCTCCCGACGGCGGTCATACAGCGATCCATCCCCAGCTCGGCACGCTGGAAGACTTCCGCGCGCTGCGCGACGCCGCCCACGAGCATGGCCTGGAACTGGCGCTGGATTTCGCGATCCAGTGCTCGCCCGACCATCCCTGGCTGAAAGAGCACCCGGAATGGTTCGACTGGCGACCCGACGGCAGCATCAAGTACGCCGAAAACCCGCCAAAGAAGTACCAGGACATCGTCAACGTCGATTTCTACGCGGATGGCGCGGTCCCCTCGCTCTGGCAGGCCTTGTGCGATGCGGTACTGTTCTGGGCGGAGGAGGGCGTGCGCACGTTCCGCGTGGACAACCCCCATACCAAGCCGTTTCCGTTCTGGGAATGGATGATCGCGCGGGTGAGGGCGAAGTATCCCGACGCGCTGTTCCTCTCCGAGGCGTTTACCCGTCCCAAGCCGATGTATCGCCTGGCCAAGGTGGGCTTCAGCCAGTCGTACACGTACTTCACCTGGCGCAACTCGAAACAGGAATTCATCGACTACCTGACCGAGCTGACGACCACGCCGCCGAAGGACTTCTTCCGCCCGAACTTCTTCGTCAACACCCCGGACATCAACCCGTACTTCCTGCAAACCTCGGGGCGTCCCGGTTTCCTGATCCGTGCCGCGCTGGCCACGACCCTCTCGGGCCTGTGGGGCATGTACTCGGGCTTCGAGATCTGCGAATCGGCGCCGATGCCGGGCAAGGAGGAGTATCTCGATTCCGAGAAGTACGAGATCCGCATTCGCGACTTCGACGCCCCGGGCAACATCGTCGCGGAGATCACTCAGCTCAACCGCATCCGTCGCGCGCACCCCGCGTTACAGACGCACCACGGCGTGCGCTTCCTGCCGGCGAACAACGACCAGGTCCTGTTCTTCGAGAAGCGACGGGGTGATGACCTCGTCCTCGTCGCTATCAGCATGGACCCGCACAACGCGCAGGCCGCCGACCTGACCCTTCCCCTGGGCGAGTGGGGGCTGCCGGACGACGCCAGCCTCGACGTCCACGATCTTTTGCATCCCCAACCCATCGCCTGGCGTGGTCCGGCTCAGCATGTGTGGCTCGGCCTCGGCCAGCCCTATGCGATCTGGCATGTGCGGCTACCCGGAGTCTGATCCATGGCAACACGCGGAAAGAGCAAGAAGCACGTCAAGGCGCCAGATTTCTCGAGCGATCCGCTCTGGTACAAGGACGCCATCATCTATCAGGTGCACCTGAAGTCGTACTTCGACGCCAATGACGATGGCGTGGGTGACTTCCAGGGCCTGATCGACAAGCTCGACTACATCGCCGACCTTGGCGTGAACACGCTGTGGCTGTTGCCGTTCTATCCCAGCCCGCGCCGTGACGACGGCTACGACATCGCCGAATACAAGGCCGTGCACGAGGACTACGGCCGGCTCGCCGACGCGAAGCGCTTTATCGCCGAGGCTCATAAGCGCGGCTTGCGCGTCATCACCGAGCTGGTCATTAACCACACCTCGGACCAGCACCCCTGGTTCCAGAAGGCACGTCATGCCAAGAAGGGCTCGGCAGCGCGGAACTTCTATGTGTGGTCCGACACCGACCAGGCCTATGACGGCACGCGCATCATCTTCCTGGACACCGAGAAATCGAACTGGACCTGGGACCCGGTCGCCGGCCAGTACTTCTGGCATCGCTTCTTCTCGCACCAGCCCGATCTCAACTTCGACAATCCCGCCGTGCTCAAGGCAGTGCTCGATGTCATGCGCTTCTGGCTGGATATGGGCGTGGACGGCTTGCGCCTCGACGCCGTCCCGTACCTGATCGAACGCGAAGGCACCAACAACGAGAACCTTCCCGAAACGCACGGGATCCTCAAGCTGATGCGTGCGGAGATCGACCAGCATTACCCCGATCGCATGCTGCTTGCCGAGGCCAACCAGTGGCCGGAAGACACGCAGGATTATTTCGGCAACGGCGACGAATGCCACATGGCGTTCCATTTTCCGCTGATGCCGCGCATGTACATGGCGATCGCGCGCGAAGACCGCTTCCCCATCACCGACATCATGCGGCAGACCCCGGCGATCCCGGAGAACTGCCAGTGGGCGATCTTCCTGCGCAACCACGACGAACTGACCTTGGAAATGGTCACCGACAACGAGCGCGATTACCTATGGCAGACCTATGCCGCCGATCGCCGCGCTCGCATCAACCTCGGTATTCGTCGTCGCCTGGCGCCGCTGCTGGAGCGCGACCGTCGCCGTATCGAGCTGATGAACGCGCTGCTGCTGACCATGCCGGGTACGCCGGTGCTCTATTACGGCGACGAGATCGGCATGGGGGACAACATCCATCTTGGCGACCGCGACGGCGTGCGTACGCCGATGCAGTGGTCGGTCGACCGTAACGGCGGGTTTTCCCGTGCCGATCCCGCCAGCCTCGTGCTGCCGCCCATCATGGACCCGCTGTACGGCTTCCAGGCGATCAACGTCGAAGCCCAGCAGCGTGACCCCCATTCGCTGCTCAACTGGACCCGCCGCATGCTCGCGGTGCGCAAGCGCTACAAGGCGTTCGGTCGCGGCGCGCTGAAGTTCCTGTATCCGGGCAATCGCAAGGTGCTGGCCTACCTGCGCGAGTTCGGCGACGAGCATGTGCTTTGCGTGGCGAACATGTCGCGCACCCTGCAGGCGGTGGAACTGGACCTGTCGGCATTCGATGGCCAGGTACCGGTGGAGATCGTCGGCGGTACCTCGTTCCCGCCGGTGGGGCAGCTGCCTTACCTGTTGACCGTACCGGCTTATGGCTTCTATGCCTTCCAGCTGCTGCCCAATGCACAGATGCCCGACTGGCACGAGGTGCCGGCCGAAACGCTGCCTGACTACGAGACTCTCGTCCTGCGCGGCCCGCTCGTGGAAGGCCCGGTGATGGAGCACCATCGCGGCGTGATCGAACGCCAGGTGCTTCCGGCATACGTGGATGTACGGCGCTGGTTCGCCTCGAAGGATCGCGGCGTGGAATCGGTGAAGGTGCTCAAGGCCGTGCCCTGGCCCGATCGTGGCGACGACCTCGTTTTCACCGAGATCGAGGTCACCCTGTCCGATGGTGGCAAGGAGCGTTACAGCCTGCCGGTGGGCATCGTGTGGGAGGACGAGAACCCCAATGCGAAGGCGCAGGCTCTGGCGCTTGCCCGCGTGCGTCGCGGTCGCCGCATCGGCCTGCTTACCGACGGCTTCTCGTTGGAGGCGTTTCCTTCCGGCCTGCTGATCGGCCTGCGCAACGGCACCTCGTTGCCGGTGAGCGGCGGTAGCGTCCGTTTCGAGAAGACGGAGGGGTTCGACGACATCGACTTCGATCCGGCCATCGAGAACCGCTGGCTGGCCTCGGAACAATCGAACAGTTCGATGATCCTGCACGACGCGGGCGTGGTGAAGCTGTTCCGTCGTACGTCGGCGGGCATCAACCCCGAAGTGGAGATGGGGCGCTTCCTGACCGAGCGTGGCTACGCGAACACGTCGCCATTGCTGGGTGAAGTGGCGCTGGTGAGCGACAACGGCGAGCGCACGACGCTGGCCGTACTCCAGGGCTTCCTGCGCAACCAGGGCGACGCCTGGCGCTGGACGCTCGACTACCTGCGTCGCAGCTACGACGAGTTCAATCACTCCACCGACGATGACCGCCGGGCGGAAATCGAATCGGGCTACGATGCCTTCGCCACGGCGGTGGGTAAGCGACTGGGCGAGTTGCATGCCTTGCTCGCCCAGCCCACCGACTTGCCGGCGTTCACTCCGGAGAAGGCGTCCGCCGCGACTGTCGACGGATGGCGTGACGGCGTGCGTGGCCAAGTGGGACGTGCGCTGCTGTCCGTGGACCATGCGGCGGGCATGCCGGAAGACCTTGCGTCCGATGTCGAAGCCCTGCGTGGCCTGGCCGGCGCGCTGGAGAACCGGATCGGCAAGCTGGCCGAGGCGGGGCGGGGCGCGCTCACCACGCGTACTCATGGCGATTTCCACCTGGGCCAGATCCTGGTGGTGCAGGACGACGCATACATCATCGACTTCGAAGGCGAGCCGGCTCGCTCGCTGGACGAGCGTCGCGGCAAGAGTTCGCCCCTGCGCGATGTGGCGGGATTCCTACGCTCCCTCGATTACGCGTCGGCGATGGCACGACGTGGCGAGGATGGGCTGGCGCCGATGGACGACGCCGGTTTCGGCGATTACCTGGCTCGTTTCCGCGAGCGCTCGTCGAGGGTGTTCCTGGAGGCGTATCGCCGCGTGCTCGACGAGGCGCCCGTGCGCTGGATCGGTGCTGACGAACTGGCGCCCGTGCTCGAGCTCTTCGTGATCGAGAAGGCCGCCTACGAAATCAACTACGAGGCCGCGAATCGCCCAGGCTGGCTGGACGTGCCCCTGCGCGGGCTACTGAATGCCACGCGTGGCGAGACGGCACATGAACTGAAGGAGGATACGTGATCGATCCACGTACCTATGGGCTCGACGACGGCGCCGCCGTCGACGCGCTGGTCGATGGCCGGCATGGCGATGCGTTCGCCTTGCTCGGCCCCCATCGCGTCGGCGATCGTCGCGTCGTGCGCACCCTCCAGCCCGGGTCCAATGGCGTCGAAGTCATCGACGCCGCCGGGCAGGTGACGGCCACCCTGGACAAGGTGCACCCGGGGGGCGTGTTCGCCGGCTTCGTCGATGGCGACGATCCCTATCGCCTGCGCGTGCGCTGGCCTGCTGGCACGCACGATACCCACGACCCATATGCCTTCGGCGTGTTGCTTGGCGACGACGACCTCCGGCGCTTCGCCGATGGCACGCATATCGGGTTGTTCCGCTTTCTCGGCGCTCATCCCACGACTTGCGATGGCGTGCATGGCGTACGCTTCGCCGTCTGGGCACCGAATGCACGACGTGTCAGCGTGGTAGGCGATTTCGACAGCTGGGACGGTCGCCGACAGCCGATGCGCAAGCGCGTGCCGTCGGGTGTCTGGGAGCTTTTCGTGCCCGGCTTGTTGCCGGGGGCGCGCTACAAATACGAAGTGCTGGGTGCCGACGGCTCTCTCACCCAGCGCGCCGATCCCATCGCACTGGCTGCGGAGCTACCGCCTGCCACCGCATCCATCGTCGCCGATCCGGCCGCGTTCCACTGGACCGACGACGAGTGGATTCGTCGTCGCGGTGCCTTGCATCATGCCGGGTCGCCCCTTTCGATCTACGAACTGCATGCCGGGTCCTGGCTGCGTAGCCCGGACGGCGGCGACCTGCATTGGGACGAGATCGGCGAGCGCCTGATCCCGTATGTCGCCGGCATGGGCTTCACGCACATCGAATTGCTGCCGGTGTCCGAGCATCCGTTCGGTGGATCGTGGGGTTACCAGCCGCTGGGCCAGTTCGCGCCGACCTCGCGGTTCGGCACGCCGGAGGCTTTCGCTCGCTTTGTCGATCGTTGCCACGAAGCTGGTGTCGGCGTGATCGTCGACTGGGTGCCCGCGCATTTTCCGACGGATATCCATGGCCTCGCACACTTCGACGGCACACCGCTCTACGAGCATGCCGATCCGCGCGAAGGCTTCCACCAGGATTGGAACACGCTGATCTACAACCTGGGACGCAACGAGGTATCGGCGTATCTGGTTTCCAGCGCGCTGGCGTGGCTGGAACGGTTCCATGTCGATGGCCTCCGGGTGGATGCGGTGGCCTCGATGCTCTACCGCGACTATTCGCGCAAGGCGGGCGAATGGGTGCCGAACCGGTACGGCGGCCGCGAGAACCTCGAATCGATCGCCTTCCTGCGTCGCGTGAACCAGCTGGTGGCCGAGCGTCATCCCGACTGCATGACCATCGCGGAGGAATCCACCGCGTGGCCCGGTGTCACGCAGCCGGTGGAGCAGGGCGGCCTCGGCTTCACTTTCAAGTGGAACATGGGCTGGATGCATGACTCGCTGGAGTACATATCCCGCGACCCCATACATCGTCGCTGGCACCATGGTGAGATGACCTTCAGCATGGTCTATGCCTATTCCGAGCGCTACGTGTTGCCGCTGTCCCATGACGAGGTTGTGCATGGCAAGCGTTCGCTGCTGGGACGCATGCCGGGCGACGAATGGCAGCGCTTCGCCAACCTGCGCGCCTACTACGGTTTCATGTGGGCGCATCCCGGCAAGAAGCTGCTGTTCACCGGCGGCGAGATCGCCCAGCCGCACGAGTGGAACCATGACGCCCAGATCGCCTGGAACCTGCTCGATCACCCCTTGCACCTGGGCGTACAAAAACTGGTGCGCGACCTGAATCGGGTGTATGCCGATACGCCGGCGATGCACGCGCTCGATGCCGATCCGCGCGGATTCCGCTGGGTGATCGGCGACGACGCCGACCAGAGCGTGTTCGCCTGGTTGCGCCTCGCTGACGACGGGGCGCCCGCGCTCATTGTCTGCAACATGACGCCCACGCCGCGCCACGGCTTTCGCATCGGCGTACCGCAGGGCGGTCGCTGGCGCGAGGCGATCAATTCCGATGCGGAGGCCTATGGCGGCTCCGGTGTCGGCAACGAAGGCGAGCGACACGCCCAGGACGTCGCCTCCCATGGCTTCGAGCGTTCGCTCGTGCTCAACCTGCCACCCCTGTCCACGGTCATCTTCGTGGCCGACTGAAGAGGAACGCGATGCCCGCTCTTCCCGAACGCATGCAATCCGGTTCGCCTTATCCGCTAGGCGCCACCTGTGATGGCATGGGCACCAATTTCGCCGTCTTCTCCGCGCATGCGGAGCGTATCGAGCTTTGCCTGTTCGATCCTTCCGGCAAGCGGGAAATCGCCCGGTACGACCTTCCCGAATGCACCGACGAGATCTGGCACGGCTATCTCCCGCGGGTACGTGGCGGCACGCTGTACGGTTTCCGCGCGCATGGTCCCTATCAGCCGGAGGAGGGGCATCGCTTCAATCCCAACAAGCTCCTTCTAGATCCTTACGCGAAACTGCTCCATGGGCAGGTGCGCTGGTCGGACGTGCTGCACGGTTATCGCGTCGCCTCGTCCCGCGCGGATCTCTCGTTCGATCGACGCGACAGTGCGGCGGCTATGCCCAAGGGCGTGGTCGTCGACGAGCCGATGCACTGGAAGGGGGGGCGACGGCCGCATACACCGTGGAACCGCACGGTGGTGTATGAAACCCACCTCAAGGGATTCACCCGTAATCTAAAGCGCATCCGCGCCCACGAGCGCGGCACCTTCATCGCGCTGGCTGATCCCTATGTGATCGATTACCTCGTGAAGCTGGGCGTGACGGCGGTGGAACTGCTTCCGGTACATGCCTACCTCCAGGATCGCCGCCTCACTGAGATGAAGCTGCGTAACTACTGGGGATACAACACCCTGGCGTTCTTCGCTCCTGAACCAGCCTATCTCTCCGAAGGCACGCTCAACGAGATTCGTGCCACGGTGCAGGCGCTGCATGCTGCCGGTATCGAGGTGATCCTCGATGTCGTCTACAACCATACCTGCGAAGGAAGCGAACTCGGCACGACGCTGTCGTTCCGTGGGCTGGACAACAAGAGTTACTACCGGCTGATGCCGGACAACCCGCGCTACTGCATCAACGATACCGGCACTGGCAATACGGTCAATACGGCGCATCCCCGCGTCCTCCAGTTGGTGATGGACTCGCTGCGTTACTGGGTACAGACCTTCCATGTCGACGGGTTCCGTTTCGATCTCGGCGTGAGCCTGGGGCGCGAGGAGCATGGTTTCGATCCTTGTGCCGGCCTGTTCGATGCGATGCGTCAGGATCCAGTGCTCAACGGCGTGAAGTTGATTTCCGAGCCCTGGGATATCGGTCCGGGCGGTTACCAGTTGGGCAATCATCCTCCAGGTTTCGGCGAGTGGAACGGCAAGTTCCGTGACGATGTACGCCGGTTCTGGAAGGGCGATTCGGGCATGCGCGGCACGCTGGCCGGGCGACTTCAGGGGTCGGGCGAACTTTTCGACCATCAGCGTCGCAAGCCTTGGGCATCGGTGAACTTCATCACGGCTCATGACGGCTTTACGCTGGAAGACCTGGTCAGCTACAACGACAAGCACAACGAAGCCAATGGCGAAGACAACCGCGATGGCGGCAACGACAACGAGAGCTACAACCACGGCGTGGAGGGCCCTACGGACGATCCCTCGATCCGCGCCACGCGCGACCGAGTGAAGCGCGCGATGCTGTCGACGATGTTCTTCTCGCACGGCACGCCGATGCTGCTGGGCGGCGACGAATTCGGACGTACGCAGCAGGGCAACAACAACGCCTATTGCCAGGACAACGAATTGTCGTGGTACGACTGGAAGGAGGCCACCTCTGACCAGGGCAAGGAACTCTTCGACTTCGTCGCCCGCCTCGTGCGCCTGCGCGACCTGCATCCGACGCTGAGAGCCGCACACTTCCTGCGCGGGGATACCGAAGTGGTACCCGGCATCAAGGAGGTCAACTGGTTCGACGAAAGCGGTTCGGAAATGAGCCAGGAGACCTGGGGCTATACTGAGGGGCGCCTGTTGGCCCTGCGGCGGGCTCAGTCTCAGGACAAGAAGGCCGACATCACGCTGATCCTCATCAACGGCACGCCGGACATGCACGTCTTCCAGCTTCCGCAGCCGGTGGTCGCGTGGCGAGTGAGGTCGGACAGCGCCAAGCCGGGGGCGTCGGAACGACCCTGGACGGAATCCTCGATCGAGGTGGAAGGGCATAGCGTCGTGCTACTGGCCGCAGCGGTTCGTCTGGAGTCCCCATGAGTGCCCGTTTCGTCCACGCCATGCCCTACGGCGCGAAGCCACTGGGCGACGGGAACGTGCGTTTCCGGTTGTGGGCGCCCGATGTGGATACGGTCGCCATCGAGTGCGAAGGTGGTCATGTTTCGACCATGCGCTCGCTGGACGATGGCTGGTTCGAGTGCGTGTGCCCTGCGCCGGTGGATTCGGGGTATCGGTTCCGCGTGGGTGGCGATCTTCTGGTGCCGGACCCGGCATCGCGTCGCCAACGCGACGGCGACGTGCACGGCTACAGTGTCGTCGTCGATCCCTCGTCCTACGCGTGGCGCCATGTCGACTGGCAGGGCAGGCCCTGGCACGAGACGGTGATCTACGAGCTGCACGTGGGGGCGCTGGGAGGCTATCGCGGTGTCGAAATGGTATTGCCGCACCTTGCGTCCCTTGGGGTTACGGCGGTGGAGCTGATGCCCATCGCGGAGTTTCCCGGCCAGCGCAACTGGGGCTACGATGGCGTGCTGCCGTATGCGCCGTCGGCCGCCTACGGCACGCCAGACGACCTCAAGGCGTTGATCGATACGGCGCACGGCCTGGGCCTGATGGTCTTCCTCGATGTGGTCTACAACCACTTCGGGCCGGAAGGCAATTACCTGGATGCCTACGCCTCGCGCTTCTTCGACGAATCGATCCATACGCCCTGGGGCGCATCGATCGGCGTATCGACGCCCCAGGTGGGGGACTATTTCGTACACAACGCGCTGTACTGGCTCGAGGAATATCGCTTCGACGGGCTGCGTTTCGACGCCGTGCATGCCATCGGCAATCCAGGATGGCTCGGTTCGCTCGCGGCGCGGGTCCACGCGGCGATGGGGCCGGATCGCCATGTGCATCTGGTGCTGGAGAACGAGGCCAACCAGGCCAACCTGCTGGGCCGGGGGCGCTTCGACGCACAATGGAACGATGACTTCCACAATGCGTTGCATGTGCTGCTGACCGGCGAGGACGAAGGGTATTACGCCCACTACGAGTCGGCGATGGACAAGCTCCTAAGGAGCCTGCGCGAAGGTTTCGCCTACCAGGGCGAAACGATGGGCGGAAAGCGTCGCGGCGAACCCAGCGCCCATCTTCCCGCCTCGTGCTTCGTCAACTTTCTGCAAAACCATGACCAGGTCGGGAATCGCGCGTTTGGCGACCGACTGAGCGCGATGGTGCATCCGGAAACGATGGAGGCCGCGCTGGCCCTGTTGCTCCTGGCGCCCTTCGTGCCCTTGCTCTTCATGGGCGAGGAGTGGGGCAGTCGCACGCCGTTCCTGTTCTTCACCGATTTCATCGACGAGCGCTTGCGCAAGGCGGTGCGTGAGGGGCGCCGCAAGGAATTTGCCGCCTTCGCAAGTTTTGCCGGTGAGGACATTCCCGATCCGAACGACGCGGACACCTTCACTGCGTCCATTCCCGAGCGCGACATCGCGCTGGGGGAGGAGCGACGTGCGCTGCTGCGCACGCTTATCGCCGTACGCCAGGAACACGTCGCGCCGTATATCGCACAGGCCTATGGCAAGGACGCCATGGCACTCGGCGAACAGGCCTTTGTCGCGTCGTGGGCGCTGGCCGAACGCAGTTTAACGATCTTCGTCAATCTCGGCGACACGGACGTCACGATCGAACGCACACCATCGTCGTCTGCGGCGTGGCTGCATGGAGATGCCGCCACCGTCGCCGCCCTGTCGCGTGGCCTGCTCCCTGCCCGCCGCGCTGTCGCCTGCCTGGAGTCGTAAGCCGTGAATGCCGCACTCGACGATCGTCTCGCCCTGCTTGCCGAACAGGCGGGCGTCGACGTGCACTGGCGCGATGCGCTGGACCGTCCCCAGTCCACGCCGCCGCATACCTTGCGTGCCGTGCTGGCGGCCCTGGGCTTGCCGGCGGATACGCCGGACGATGTCGAGGATAGCCTGCGGCGGATCGAGGAGGAGCGCAGCGGTCGTTCGCTTCCCCGACTGCTTACCGCCGACGCCGGTGGGGCTATCCAACTGCCGCCGCTGCCGCGTGGACGGGTTTGGAAACTCATCGACGCTGAGGGTACGCGCATCGCCGAAGGCGAATTGCCGTCGGGCGAGGGTCGCCTGCCGGGCCCCGCGACACCCGGCTATTACACCTTGTTGCTGGACGAGCAGGAGGTCGTTGTCGCCGTCGCGCCTCCGCGCGCGCTGGGGATCGGAGATCTTCCGAAGGCTCGGCGACCCTGGGGCGTGGCGGTGCAGATGTCCTCGTTGCGGCGTCCGGGCGACGGGGGCATCGGCGACTTCACCGCGTTGGAGCTCTGTGCTCGAGCGGCGGCGGAGAAGGGCGCCGATGCGTTGGCCATCAGTCCCGTGCATGCGCTGTTCGCCGCGGCCCCCGAGCGCTATAGCCCTTACGCGCCATCCAGCCGTCTGTTCCTCAATGGCCTCTACGTCGATCCGGCACGCACCAGTGGCGAGCAGACCGTGCGCGCGGTGATCGACACGCACAACCTACGCCAGGAGCTGGCCGAACTGGAGTGGCTCGATCTCATCGACTGGCCGCGCGCCGCGCGTGCGCGGATGACGATCCTGCGCTCGGTCTACGAATGGGCGTCGGTGGACTTCAACCATGCCGAACGCTTCGCCACCTTCCGCAAGGAGCAGGGTGAACCCCTTGAGCGCCATGCGCGGTTCGAAGCGTTGCATGCGGATTTCACCGCACACGGTCGACCGGGTGGCTGGCAGGGCTGGCCCTCGGGCTTCCACGATCCGTCGAGCCCCGAGGTGGCCGCCTTCGCCCGCGAACACTCGCGTGAAGTGGCGTTCCATGCCTGGCTTCAATGGCTGGCGGCGCAAGGGCTCATCGATGCGCAGAAAGCCGCGCGCGACGCTGGCATGGCGATCGGCCTGGTGGCTGACCTGGCCGTGGGTGCCGATGCGGGCGGCAGCCATGCCTGGGCGCATCAGGCCGAGATGCTTCGTGGGCTATCGGTCGGCGCGCCGCCGGACGCACTCAATCGCCTCGGCCAGGACTGGGGGCTGACGACGTTTTCGCCCCGCGGCCTGCGCGAAACGGGTTTCAAGGGGTTCATCGGCATGCTGCGCGCGGCTCTGGCCCATGCGGGCGGCGTGCGTATCGACCATGTGCTGGGCCTGAAGCGTCTGTGGATGGTGCCGCATGGCGCAGGCGCCACCGAGGGCGCCTATGTGCGCTATCCGCTGGACGACTTGTTGCGCCTCGTGGCCCTGGAGTCGCACCTGCATCGGGCGATTGTCATCGGCGAAGACCTGGGTACGGTGCCCGCCGATTTCCGCAAGCGTATCGGCGACAAGGGCGTGCTAGGCATCCGCGTGCTCTGGTTCGAGCGCGCGGAGGATGGCGGATTCGTATCGCCGCAAGACTGGTCCGACCATGCGATGGCCACGACCAGTACGCACGACGTGCCCACGGTGGCCGGCTGGTGGAGCGGGCGCGACGTGATCTGGCGCAAGCGTGCTGGCCTTGATGATCCCGCCGTGGACGAGGGCGTGCAGCGCGAGGCGGATCGCCATCGGCTGTGGAGCGCGCTTTGCTCGTCGGGCTCGGCCTGGAACGAGGATTCGCCGCCCTCACCGGACGATATCTCGCCTGTGGTGGTGGCTGCCGCGAAGCATGTGGCGCAGACGCCCGCGCCACTCGCGATCTTCCCGGTCGAGGACATCCTCGGCCTGCACGAGCAACCGAACCTCCCCGGGCCTACCGACGCGATCCATCCCAACTGGCGTCGCCGCATGCCCGATTCGTCGGCGCGGCTGTTCGACGGCCCCATCGCGCATGCGGTGTGCGCCACGATCGACCAGACGCGGAACCGGACGTGAGCCCGCCGCGCGCCTTGGCGCGCCTGCAATTCCATGCGGGCTTTACCTTCGACGATGCCGTGCGCGTGGTGGATTACTACGCGCGGCTCGGGGTGAGTCATCTCTATGCTTCGCCGATCCTGCGAGCCCGCGCGGGATCCACGCATGGCTACGACGTCGTCGATTGCCACCAGGTCAATCCGGAGATCGGTGGCGAGGAAGGGTTGCGTCGGCTGGTCGCTGCGTTGCGTGCGCAGGGCATGGGCCTGGTGGTGGACATCGTGCCAAACCATATGGGCGTCGGACCCGAAAACGCCTGGTGGATGGACGTGCTTCGCCATGGCCGTGACAGCCGTTACGCGGGTCATTTCGACATCGACTGGCAGTCGCCCGATCCACTGCTGCGCGGGCGCCTGCTGCTTCCGATACTCGGAGCGGGCTACGATGCCACCCTGCGCGAAGGGCATCTGCGCCTGGCGCGTCACCGCGGCGAATGGACGCTACGTCTCTATGACGATCACCTGCCACTGTCGCCTGCCTCGACTCGAGACCTGGGCGACGATGCCATCGCGACGCACGATCCGTCGATCGACGAGGGTAGGGCGCAACTGTATGCATTGATCGAGAGGCAGCACTATCGCCTGGCCTTCTGGAAGCTGGCCAGCGACATGGTCAACTACCGTCGTTTCTTCGACATCAACGAACTGGCCGGCCTGCGCATCGAACGCACGGCGGTGTTCGAGGACACCCATCGCACGATCTTCCGCCTCTACGCGGAAGGACTCATCGACGGCGTGCGCTGCGACCATGTCGATGGCCTGGCCGATCCGCGCCGCTACTGTCGGCAACTGCGTCACCGCTTCGACCGACTGCGCTCGCAGCGACCGAAGGACGCATGGCCCGGTGGCGCCTACGTCGTGGTGGAGAAGATCCTCGCCGACGACGAGCGACTGCGGATCGACTGGCGCGTGGACGGCACGACTGGCTACGAGTTCATGGACCAGGTCTCGGCCGTGCTGCATGACGAGGCGGGCGAAGCACCACTCACCGGCTTGTGGCGAAAATTGACCGGTGAGGCCGCCGACTTCGCGACGCAGGCTGTGCGGGCGCGCCGGCAGATCCTGGTCGACAGTTTCGAGTCGGAGCTGGATCGCACGGCGAGGGCGTTGTTCGCTTCGGCGCGTGCCGCCGTGGCGACGCGCGACGTTTCGCTGGCCGCGATCCGTCGCGTCCTCGTGGAACTGCTCGTGCACTTTCCTGTGTATCGCACCTATGCCGGTGGCACCGGCCGCGACGCCTTCGACGAGGCGATCTTCGCTCGGGCGGTGGAAGGCGCGTTACGCACGCTGCGCGGCGAGGATGCCGATCTGCTGCATCTGGTGGCGGCATGGCTGGGTGGCGAGGCGCCGCGTTCGCTGCCGCCCGGGCCCGTGCGGCGTGCCCGCGAACGGGCCATCTCGGTATTCCAGCAGGCGACTTCGCCCGTGGCGGCCAAGGCGGTCGAGGACACTGCTGGCTATCGCTACGGTCGATTGCTGTCACGTAACGAGGTGGGCGTGGATGCTGCGCGACTCGCCTTGTCGCCCGAGGATTTCCATCGCCATGCGGTCGAACGGGCGGCGACGTTTCCGCATGCGCTGCTGTCCACCGCCACACATGATCATAAGCGCGGCGAAGACCTGCGCGCACGCCTGGCGGTGTTGTCCGAGGTGGCCGGCCGCTGGGTGCCGACCGTGGAGCGCTGGCGGATGCGTCATGACACCTTCCGCCAGCGCGCGGATGGACGCATGGCGCCATCGGCCGCCGACGAACTGATGCTGTACCAGATGCTCGTGGGGGCATGGCCGCTGGATCTCCGTGTGGACGACGAGGACGGGCTGGAAGCATTTGCCACCCGGATTGCCGCGTGGCAGCGCAAGGCCCTGCGCGAAGCCAAGCGCTGGACGCGCTGGACCTCGCCCAATGAACCCTACGAGGACGCCTGCGAGGACTTCCTCCGGGCCATGTTGTCGGGGGAGGCGGCGGCCGAACTTCGCGCGTTCGCCGACTACATCGCGGCACCGGGGGCGGCGAATGGCCTGGCCCAGGCGGTGTTGCGGATGACCATGCCGGGCATACCCGATCTCTACCAGGGCACCGAGTACTGGGATTTCAGCCTGGTGGATCCCGACAACCGGCGCCCCGTGGACTTCGCGGCGCACTCCGCCTCGCTGGCCCGGGACCCGGTGCCGCGGGAGGCGTTGGCGGACTGGCGGGGTGGCGTCATCAAGCAGTCGGTGATCCGCCGGTTGCTCTGCCTGAGGAAGACGCATCCGGCTTTGTTCGCCCAGGGTGGCTATCGCCCGGTCGAGGCGAAAGGGCCGGCGGCAGCGCATGTGCTCGCCTTCGTCCGCGAGCATCGGGGGCGGATGCTGTTCGTCGCCGTGGGGCGCCATCTTGCCGGGTGGCTCGCGGGCACGGATGGGCCCGGCGTGCCCAAGACCCACTGGGAAGGGACGACATTCGAATTGCCCGGACGGAACTGGGCGGGCGTCCTGACGGATGGGGTGCTCGACGGCGGCACGGTGCTGGCGGCGGATATCTTCGCCGGGCTACCCGTGGCGGCATGGTGGGGAGAGGTTCTGTCCGAGCCCCGCAGGGGGCGGCCGGGCGGCCACGCGTAACGGGAGCCGACTTACCACGCGCTCAGGCAGGTGTCCACGGCGATATCATGCCGGTTTCCCGAGCGAGGTATTCCCATGGCCCATCCGACGGTTGTCCCCGTCCTTACCATCGACGGGCCTTCCGGGTCCGGCAAGGGGACCATCAGCCGCCTCGTGGCCGAGCAGCTCGGCTGGCACCTGCTGGATTCCGGCGCCCTCTACCGGGCCGTGGGCTACGCGGCGGGCGAGCAGGGCATCGACTTGTCGGACGTGGATGCTGTCACCCGCTGCGCCCAGGCCGTGAAGATCCGCTTCCAGGCCAGTCCCGACGGCGGTGAGACGCATGTGCTGGTCAACGGCCACGACGCCACGGACGAGCTGCGCACGGAAACGGCTGGCGCGGCCGCTTCGGCTATCGCCGTGATCCCCTCCGTCAGGCAGGCCCTGGTGGACCTCCAACTGGCCTTCCGCAAGGCTCCGGGCCTGGTCGCGGACGGCCGCGACATGGGTACGGTGATCTTCCCGGACGCCGCCCACAAGGTATTCCTTACGGCCAGCGCGGTCGAGCGGGCGAAAAGGCGCTATAAGCAGTTGAAGGATAAGGGGCTGAGCGTTACACTTGCAGGCCTCCAACGGGAAATCGAGGCGCGCGACGAGCGTGATGCGTCGCGGGCGGTCGCCCCGTTGAAGCCCGCCGAGGGCGCCGTGGTAGTCGATACCACCGGCATGCCCATCGAGGTGGTGGTGGCAAAGGTTTTCGCCGTGGTGCGTCCCTGACGCATCCGGCACAACGCTCGTGCGGTACGCACGGGTTCTTGGCAACGGTGCCGGGGGGCACACTTGATATCTCCCCTGAGCACCCACAACCGGTGGGTCCCCTGACCGCTCGCGTTCAAGAAGCACGCCTGCGCCGGGTACGACCTTTCATAACCCTGGAATCAACATGACTGAAAGTTTTGCCGAACTGTTTGAACAGAGCCAGCAGGCCATTTCGAAGCTGAAGCCCGGCTCCATCGTCACCGGTATCGTTGTGGAAATCCGCAACGACGTGGTGGTGATCAACGCCGGCCTGAAGAGCGAAGGCATCGTTCCGATCGAGCAGTTCAAGGACGAGAACGGCGCTCTCGAAGTGGAAGTGGGCGACGAAGTCAAGGTCGCGCTCGACGCGCTCGAAGACGGCTTCGGCGAGACCAAGCTCTCCCGCGAGAAGGCCAAGCGTTCGATGGTGTGGGACGACCTCGAGCAGGCGTTCGACAAGGAAGAGACCATCACCGGCAAGATCTCCGGCAAGGTCAAGGGCGGCTTCACCGTCGACATCAAGGACGTCCGCGCGTTCCTGCCGGGCTCCCTGGTCGACGTGCGTCCGGTCCGTGACCCGGTCTACCTCGAGGGCAAGGACCTCGAGTTCAAGATCATCAAGCTCGACCGCAAGCGCAACAACGTGGTCGTCAGCCGCCGCGCCGTCGTCGAGACCGAGTTCTCCGAAGAGCGCGAGAAGCTGCTCGAGCGCCTCACCGAGGGTGCGGTCGTCAAGGGTGTGGTCAAGAACCTCACCGATTACGGCGCGTTCGTGGACCTCGGCGGCATCGACGGCCTGCTGCACATCACCGATATGGCGTGGAAGCGCGTGCGTCACCCGTCGGAAGTGGTCAACGTCGGCGACGAGCTGGACGTCCGCGTCCTCAAGTACGACCGCGAGCGCAACCGCGTCTCGCTCGGCCTGAAGCAGCTCGGCGACGATCCGTGGGTCGCCATCGCCCGCCGCTACCCGGTCGGCAGCCGCCTGTTCGGCAAGGTCTCCAACGTCACCGATTACGGCTGCTTCGTCGAGATCGAGCCGGGCGTCGAAGGCCTGGTGCACGTCTCCGAAATGGACTGGACCAACAAGAACGTCAACCCGGCCAAGGTCGTGCAGGTCGGTGACGAGACCGAAGTCATGGTCCTCGACGTGGATGAAGAGCGTCGCCGCATCTCCCTGGGCATCAAGCAGACCCGCTCGAACCCGTGGGAAGCCTTCGCCGCCATGCACAAGAAGGGCGACAAGGTCTCCGGCCAGATCAAGTCGATCACCGATTTCGGTATCTTCATCGGTCTCGAAGGCGGCATCGACGGTCTCGTCCACCTGTCCGACATCTCGTGGCAGGCCTCGGGTGAAGACCTCGTCCGCAACTTCAAGAAGGGCGATGAAGTCGAGGCCGTGGTCCTGGCTGTCGATCCGGAGCGTGAGCGCATCTCCCTCGGCATCAAGCAGATGGAGCAGGATCCGTTCGGCCAGTTCATGGCCACGAATCCGCGCGGCACGGTCCTGAACGGTACGGTCAAGGAAGTCGATGCCAAGGGTGCCGTGATCGACCTGGGCGAAGGCGTCGAGGGTTACCTCCGCGCCAACGACATCGCCAAGGAGCGTGTGGAAGACGCCACGCAGCACCTGAAGGTCGGCGACAAGGTCGAAGCCAAGTTCACCGGCATGGATCGCAAGGGCCGTCAGCTGCAGCTGTCGATCCGCGCGAAGGACGAGGAAGAGCTGGCCGACACCATGGCCGACTACCAGTCCGCTGCCGGCGGCACGACCAAGCTCGGCGCGCTCCTCAAGGAGCAGATGAACAAGGCCGACTAATTGGCCTGATCGTCGGAAGAGGGGCGGTTCGCCGCCCCTCTTCTTGTGGGAAACAGGTTTCGAGCCTCAGCTTTAAAGAAAAATCAGGGGACCCATGACAAAGTCGGAACTCATCGAGGCGCTGGCGCGGCGCCAGACCCACCTTGCCTTCAGCGACGTGGAACTTGCCGTCAAGAGCGTGCTCGAGCAGATGAGCCTTGCCCTGTCCACGGGCGAGCGCATCGAGATCCGCGGCTTCGGTAGCTTTGCATTGCACTTCCGTCCGCCGCGCATGGGGCGCAACCCCAAGACGGGCGAGGCCGTGGCCCTCCCGGGCAAGCACGTCCCGCACTTCAAGCCAGGAAAGGAATTGCGCGAACGCGTGAACCTCGCCATGGAAAACGACGCCGCGCTTTGACGCGGCGTTTTTTTTGGCGGGCAGGGTGGCTCGAAACCTTTTGGCCATCCGCAGGGACTCACGCTGCATGCCTTTCGCTTCCAACCTGTACGAATTCGTAATTCCCGCACACCACGTCATTCATGATTCGGGTACAGTCGCCGGATGCGTCTGATCGCCATCATCTTCCTGTTGTTGTTCATCGCCGCCGGCATCGTTTTCGGCGCGTTGAACGCCGACCTCGTGCCGTTCGATTTCGGTTTCGCTCGTGGCTCCGTACCGAAGGGCGCGGCCATGCTGGTCGCCCTGCTGGTGGGTTGGATCCTGGGCGGCATCACCGCATGGCTGGGCACATCCTGGGCTAACCAGCGCAAACGTCGCCGGGCCCTGGGGGATCGCAAGGCAGGCAGCGCGAAGACCGCATGAATCCGATCTGGCTGCTGGCGCTGGTTCCCCCGCTGGCTTTCGCTACCGGTTGGTGGATGGCCCGCCGAACTCACACGCGCCGTTCCGGCGATCGTGTCAACGAGCTTTCCTCCGACTACTTCCGAGGCCTGAACTATCTGCTCAACGAGGAGCAGGACAAGGCGCTCGAGGTCTTCCTGCGGTTGGCCGAATACAACCGCGATACCGTCGAGACGCATCTGGCCCTGGGCAACCTGTTCCGCAAGCGGGGCGAGGTCGACCGCGCGATTCGCCTGCACCAGCACCTGGTATCGCGCCAGGGGCTTTCCGATGAAATGAAGACGGTGGCACTCCTCGAGCTTGGTGAGGACTACATGCGCGCCGGCCTGCTCGATCGCGCCGAAACGCTGTTTTCCGATCTGGTGGCCATGGATGCCCTGGCACCCTCGGCGCTGCGCCATCTCATCGCGATCTATCAGCACGAGCGCGAGTGGCACAAGGCGATCGACCACGCACGCCGCCTCGAGGCGATGACCGGCGAGGATGAGTCGGCCATGATCGCCCAGTTCTATTGCGAGCTGGCCGAACAATCGCGGCAGCACGGTGCGCGCACGGAGGCTCGCGACTACGTGCGCGAGGCGTTCTCCTGCCAGGCCGATTGCGTGCGCGCCCACATGATCGCCGGCCGGCTTTCGTCCGAGGATGACGACATGCCTGGCGCGATTGCCTCCTACGAGGCTGCCATCGACGCCGACATCGCCTTCGTGCCGGAAATCTTGCCTCCGCTTCTCAACTGCTACGCACGCTCGCAGCAGATGGATCGTGCGGAGGATTTCCTTCGCGAGATCATGCAGCGCTACCACGGCATCTCCCCGGTGCTGGCCCTGACCCGGCTTTACGAGGGCAGGGACGGTGAGCGCACCGCCATCGACTTCCTCACCGGCCAGCTGCGCAAGCGTCCTTCCGTGCGCGGCCTCATGGCGCTCATCGATGCGACCATGGACAAGGTGTCCGGTGAAGCGAGGGAGAACTACCTGATTCTTCGCGACCTGACCCGCAAGTTGCTGGAAGGGCAGGCCATGTACCGATGCAGCCGATGCGGCTTCGGCGCGAAGGCGCACCACTGGCAGTGCCCCAGTTGCAAGAGCTGGGGTAGCGTTCGGCCCATCCATGGTGTCGCCAACGAATGATCCTTCCCCTCATGAACGGCACGCAGGCCCTGGCCGGCTACACCGTCCTCGCCCTGGTCGTTTCCCTTGCGTGTGTCCGCGTGGCCATCGCCTATGCCCATCGCAGGGGCATGCTCGACACCCCCGGGCACCGTCGGTCGCACACGATCCCCACGCCGCGCGGAGGAGGCATCGGTATTGTTATCGGTGCCCTGGTGGGCATGCCGTCGGCGTTGCTGCTCCTGCCCCAATCCCCGGGCGTGCCGGTCGTCGCCGCGTTTACCGTGGCCACCATCGCGGTCGCGGCGATCGGCTGGCTGGACGACCATGGTTCCTTGCCGATCCGGTCTCGCCTGCTCATCCAGCTCGCCGCGACCCTGCTGCTCTGCGTGGCCGTGGCGTCGGGCACGGCGAGCCTGTGGTGGGCCGTACCGCTGCTGGTCGCCGGGGTATGGTGCATCAACCTGCATAATTTCATGGATGGCATCGATGGGCTGGCCGCCCAGCAGGCCATGTTCTTCGGTGCTGCCAGCGCCGCCCTGGCCTGGGGCGCGGGGACGGTCGCCATCACTGGCGCCGGACTGTCGATGGCCGCGGCAGCGGCCGGTTTCTGGTGGTTCAACCGCTCGCCAGCTCGGATTTTCATGGGTGACGTGGGTAGCGGCACCCTGGGTTTGCTGGTTTTCGCCCTGACAGCGATGCTCTGGGTCTTTCGCACGAACTTGCTGTGGCCGGTCCTCATCCTGTCATCGGCCTTCGTCATCGACGCCACCTTGACGCTGCTCGTGCGAATGCTGCGCGGTGCGCGCTGGTACACTCCGCATCGCGAGCATCTCTATCAGTGGCTCGTGAGACGAGGATCGTCACACCGGCGGGTGGCCCTGGGCTACCTGGCATGGAACGTTCTGGTCTGCGTTCCCATCGCATGGATCGCGTTCCGCCTCCCTCAGGCGGCACCCTGGTGCTTCGTGGCAACGTATGTGGTAGGGGCAGCGGTCTGGCGTACTGGCAAGCGATATGGCTTGCGTCGAAGGGAGCGACATGTTTCTCCGTAAGTTCATCGGCATCATCCATCCTCGTACGGCCGTGGTCGCTCACGACCTGGCCATGGCGGCGCTCGCCTGGTGGATCGCCAAATCCCTGCGCTACGCGCTGATGCCCGAACTGGCCCCGGTCACCTACCTGCCGATGGAGTTCCCCATCGTGCTGTTGGTGCAGGGCGCCGTCTTCAACTGGACCGGCCTGTACAAGGGCGTCTGGCGCTTCGCGAGCCTGCCCGACCTGTGGAACATCATCCGTGCGACGGTGATCGGTTCCCTGATCATCGGCTTGGCGATGGTCATGTACTCGCGGCTCGATGGCGTGCCGCGCTCGGTGTTGCTGGTCTACCCGGTGGTGCTGGTCGTCCTGCTCGGCCTGCCGCGACTCAGCTATCGCTTCTGGAAGGACAGCCGCATCGACCTGTTCCAGTCGGTGCCAAGCAAGCGCGTGCTGATCGTCGGTGCGGATCGTGCGGGCGATGCGCTGGCGCGCGACCTGCGTCGCGACAGCCGCTACAGCGTGATCGGCTTCGTCGACGACAACACGGCCCTGCGCGGCGCGCAGATCGGTGGCGTGCCGGTGCTCGGCACCATCGACCAACTGGCTGAGTTGTCGCGTGCCGTGGCCGTGCAGATGCTGCTGATCGCCGTACCGGGCGCGAGCACGGCACAGATGCGCCGCATCGTGTCCTATTGCGAAAGCACGGGCCTGCCGTTCCGCACCGTTCCCCGCCTCGAGGACGTCGTGGCGGGGCGTGCCCAGTTCAACGAGATCAAGGAAGTCGCCATCGAGGATCTCCTCGGGCGCGACGCCGTGGAGCTGGATTGGACCGCCATCCGCGAGAACGTCAGCGGACGTCGTGTGCTGGTCACCGGCGGTGGCGGATCGATCGGTTCGGAACTGTGCCGCCAGGTCGCGCGACTGGGTGCCCAGTCGCTCACCGTCGTGGAAATGTCCGAATACAACCTCTACCGGATCGGCCAAGAACTGACCTCGGCGTATCCGGAGCTGATCTTCAACGGCGTGCTGGCGGATGCCCGCGAGGCCGTGGCGATTAATCGCCTGTTCGAGGAAACCCAGCCGCAGATCGTGTTCCACGCTTCGGCCTACAAGCATGTGCCGATGTTGCAGGGTCAGTTGCGCGAGGCCTTCCGCAACAACGTGATGGGAACGCGCGTGGTGGCCAGTGCGGCCGTGCGCTGCGGTGTCGAGTCGTTTGTGCTGATCTCCACCGACAAGGCGGTGAACCCGACCTCCGTCATGGGTGCCTGCAAGCGCATGGCCGAGATCTGGTGCCAGAACCTCGCCGCACACACCTCTACACGTTTCATTACCGTCCGCTTCGGTAACGTGCTGGACTCGGCCGGCTCGGTGGTTCCGCTGTTCCGCAGGCAGATCCGCCAGGGCGGTCCGGTGACGATCACGCATCCGGAGATTTCGCGCTACTTCATGACGATTCCCGAAGCCTGCCAGCTCATCCTGCAGGCGGCGAGCCTCGGAAAGGGCGGCGAGATCTTCGCGCTCGACATGGGCGACCCGGTCAAGATCCACGACCTCGCCGAGCAGATGATCCGTCTTGCCGGCAAACGGCCGGGCTCGGATATCCAGATCGTGTATACCGGCCTGCGTTCCGGCGAAAAATTGTTCGAAGAGCTGTTCCACCCCCTGGAGAACTACAAGAGCACGACCCACGCCAAGATTTTCCAGGCCCAGCACCGACAGGTGTCCTGGGAGCTGCTGCAAACCCAGCTGGCCCGGGCCGAAGAGGCCGTGGCGCAGTTCGATGAAGAAACCCTGCGCCGCTGCGTGTCGCAACTGCTGCCGTCCTTTCGCTGGACCGAGTCGCAGACCGACAACGTCGTGCCGCTACGACGCAACGAGAACGGAGACAACGCATGACCCAACCCCTGCGCACGGTCGTATTTCCGGTGGCTGGCCTCGGTACGCGATTCTTGCCCGCGACCAAGGTGGTAGCCAAGGAAATGCTCCCGGTACTCGACCGCCCGCTGATCCAGTACGCCGTGGACGAGGCCGTCGATGCCGGTGCCGACACGCTGGTGTTCGTCACCAACCGCTACAAGCACGCGATCGCCGACTACTTCGACAAGGCCTACGAACTCGAGGCCAAGCTGGCGGAGAAGCACAAGGAAGAACTGCTCAAGATCCTCCGCGACATCCTGCCGAGCCACGTGCGCTGCATCTTCGTCACCCAGCCCGAAGCCCTTGGCCTCGGCGACGCGGTGCGCCGTGCCTCGTCGGTGGTGCAGGGCGAGCGCTTCGGCGTGATGCTGCCGGACGACCTGATCTGGAACAAAGGCAAGGGCGCGCTGCGCCAGATGGCCGAAGCCGCCGCCGCTCATGGCGCTGGCGTGATCGCCGTCGAGGAAGTGCCGGAGAAGGACACCGACAAGTACGGCATCGTCGACGCCACCCAGAAGCTGGACGACCGCTCGTCGGTCATCAAGCACATGGTCGAGAAGCCCAAGCCGGCCGATGCGCCGTCGAATCTCGCCGTGGTCGGTCGCTACGTGCTGCCCACCGCGATCTTCGACTATCTGGAGAAGACCACGCCGGGTGCGGGCGGCGAGATCCAGCTGACCGACGCCATCGAAAACCTGCTCAAGGACGGCGGCAAGGTGCTCGCCTACCGTTTCGAGGGCACGCGTTTCGACTGCGGCAACAAGGCGGGACTGGTCCGCGCCACCATGGCGATGGCCCTGGAAGACCCCAAGCTGGCGCCGATCGTGCGCGAGTTCGCCAACAAGGCCTGACGCGGTCGACATCGTCGCGAAAGCGTCCATTCGGAAGGCCCGCATCTTGCGGGCCTTCCGTTTTTGCGGACGGGTTCTCCGAAAAAACGGACCCGTAACACAGTTACGTGGGTATGATCCGGGAGTCTTTCACCAGGAGTTTGACCATGGCAGATGCCGATACGTTCAATAATCCGGGTCTCAATGCGAAGTGGCAGGCCCGTTTCAGCTTCTTCGATCGCTTCGGCGGTCCCAGCTCCCCGGAATACAAGGCGGAGCTCAAGAAGCTCCCCTTCAAGGAAAAATTGATCGTCAACGCGAATATCTTCGCGTTCTTTTTCGGCCCGATTTACTTCTTCATCCTGGGCTTGTGGAAGAAGGCGCTGGTGCTGATCGGCCTTGTCATCGCGGTGAGCATCCTCCTGTCGATCGTCGGCGCGCCGGATGCGGTGTACCGCGGCGTGGGCGCGGCGTTCAGCGTGATCTACATGCTGACGGCGAACTATTCGTATTACCTCAAGCGTGCCAAGGGCCAGGACAACTGGAACCCGTTCGAAGGCATGCGTTTCTGATAATTGCTGCAGCGTCGCAGGATTGCCGTCGAGGCGATGCCTGCGACAGCGAAGCCATTTGCTACATCGGCAGGGTCGGCAGGAAGGTCGGCCGGCGGAATGCGTGAACCTGGCGTTCCAGCCCATAAGCGATCTCGATCAGGGTCGGCTCGCTCCATTTCGTTCCGAAGAACACCACGCCCACGGGCATGCCGTAAGCGACGCCCACGGGTAGCGTGATCGACGGATAGCCCGCGATGGCGGCCGGTGCCGAGACGCCGCCGACGGTGGGATCGCCGCTCACCACATGATCGCCAAGGACGAGGTCGCTGGTGAATGCCGGCCCCCAACTGGGCGCAAGCAAAGCGTCCAGGTGATCCTTCTTCAGTGCAGCGTCGATACCCTCGGGCCCGGCGAGTCGACGATTGGTGTCGCGTTTTTCGATGAATGCGGGGTCGTCGATACTGCCTTTCGCCTGCGCGGCGATAAACAGGTCCTGGCCGAACCACGGCATCTCCTTCGACGCCTCCTTGTCATTGAAGGCGATCAGGTCGGCAAGCGTCTTCATCGGCTGGTCGGGGCGCGTGGCCAGATAGGCGGCCATATCGTGTTTCAGGTCGGTGAGCATCACGTCGATCTCGCGATCGCTCAACTCGTGCAGGTGGGGGATGTCCACCGGATCGACGACGATCGCTCCCTGTGCTTTCAGCACGGCGATGGTCTTCTCCAATGCGCGATCCGCGTTTGGTTCGATGCCCGCCAATTGCCGTACCACGCCGATGCGTTTGCCGCGAAGACCGTTGGGGTCGAGGTGACGCGTGTAGTCCGTGACGTGTCGATCGGCTTCCGCGGTTGCTGGATCACGCGGGTCGCTGCCAGCGATGACACCGAGCACGATCGCGGCATCGGTGACATCGCGTGCGATCGGGCCGGCGGTGTCCTGGGTGGTGGATATGGGGATGATGCCTGCGCGGCTGACGAGGCCTACCGTAGGCTTGATGCCGACAAGACCGTTCATCGATGCAGGGCAGATGATGGAGCCATCCGTTTCCGTGCCAATGGACACCGTGGCGAATCCAGCGGCGACGGCTGCCGCCGAGCCCGCGCTTGAGCCGCATGCGTTGCGATCCAGGATGTACGGATTACGGGTGAGGCCACCACGCGCACTCCATCCGCTGGTGGAATGCGCGGAGCGGATACTTGCCCACTCGCTCAGGTTGGCCTTGCCCAGGATGATCGCGCCGGCCTTGCGAAGCTTTGCCGTGACCGTCGCGTCGCGTGGCGAGGGTTTTCCGGCGAGGGCCAGCGAACCCGCCGTGGTCTGCATGCGATCGCCGGTGTCGATATTGTCCTTGAGCACGATGGGAATGCCAGCGAGCGCTGCGTTGGAGCGTGGTTTGCCTGCGATATCCAGTGCATCGGGGTTTGTCTCGATGATCGAGCGTATCGTCGGGCCGGCACGATCCAGATGCGCGATGCGATCAAGAAAGAATTGCGTGAGATTCCGCGGCGTCAGTTCGCCCGAGGCAAAGGCCTTGCGCAACGTCGCGATGGAGGCGAAGGCATCGTCCTCACTGGCATCGCGTGCGATCCCTACATTCGCCATACAAGCGAGTGCGAATCCCAGCCCAACGGTCTTCATGGAGCGTGCGTGCATGGCGTTTCCCCAAGATGGTGTGCAACAGGCGACCGCCGACGCGGCCCATGGCTATACTGCCCTGACGCCACGTCCGTGCGCGAGTGGACGGACGCCCAAGGTATCGCCCAGGGAGAGCCACATGCGATCGATCCGCCGTTGGTTGGCCGTGATGGCCATCCTGTCCTGTATCGGTTCCGCCACGGCCACGGATGCCTCCGTGCCGGACACGCTGGTCCAGCGCATCGCCGCGTGCACCAGTTGCCATGGCGAACATGGCGAGGGTGGCGACAACGGATTCAATCCGCGACTCGCCGGCAAGCCGGCGGCCTATCTCGCGCGACAGATGCAGGACTTCCAGCGAGGGTTGCGGCATTACCCGCTGATGGAACACCAGGTGATGAACCTCAGCGAGCCGTACATGCGCGAGATCGCCGAGTACTTCGCCGCACAAGAGGTGCCTTATGCGACGCATCCCGCACCGTCCGTGACGGCGGAAGCCAAGGCCCGAGGCGAGCGTCTGGCGACGCAGGGCGATCCGGCACGGGGTATACCTGCCTGCATGGCCTGTCACGGCCCGCAGCTCACGGGTGTCCAGCCCGATATTCCCGGTCTGGTCGGACTGCCTTACGACTACCTCAGCGCGCAGCTAGGTTCATGGCGCACGAACACACGCCATACCGTGGAACCCGACTGCATGGCGACCATCGTCAGTCGGTTGACCGACGCGGACATCAGCGCAATTTCCGCATGGCTGGCGACACGCCCCGTGCCTGCCGACGCACACGCCGCGCCTGCGGGTAGCGTGACGCCTCCGCTTCGTTGCGGCGTGCTGGGAGGCTGAAGCGATGCGAATGATGAAAGCCTTCCTGTTCGCATGCCTGGGCATCACAACCATCGCGCACGCGGACGATATCGTCGAGCGAGGTCGTTACCTTGCCACGGCGGGCGATTGTGCGTCCTGCCATACCGCGCGCAACGGCAAGCCGTTCGCGGGCGGTCGTGTGATCGCCACACCCTTCGGCCCCATCCCAGCGCCCAACCTCACCCCTGATGCGGAGACGGGCATCGGCGGATGGAGCGCCGACGATTTCTTCCACGCATTGCACGAAGGCAAGGGGCGCGATGGCACCTCGTTGTATCCGGCGTTTCCGTTCACCTCCTACACCAAGGTGACACGCGCGGACTGCGATGCAATCTTCGCGTGGTTGAAGACTTTGCCCGCGGTTCGCCAACCGGCACTGCCGGACACCTTGCGCTTTCCCTATCGCATGCGCTGGCTCATGGGACCCTGGCGTACGATTTTCTTCGATGCCGGTGAGTACGTCGCGGACGCGTCGCGACCGGCATCGTGGAATCGCGGTGCCTACCTCGTGCAGGGGCTGGGTCATTGCAACGAATGCCATGCGCGCCGAAACAGCTTCGGCGCACCCGTGACGGAGCCTTTCCTCGCCGGGGGCATTATCCCGGTGCAAAACTGGTACGCCCCCGACCTGTCGATGGGTGTGAATGGTGGCCTTGCCGGTTGGAGCGAGGCGGACGTGGTCACGTTGCTCAAGACCGGGCGTTCGTCGCGCGGCACGGCGCTCGGTCCGATGGCGGACGTGGTCATGAAAAGCACCCGTCACCTGACCGACGATGACCTGGCCGCCATCGCGACCTACCTGAAGTCGTTGCCGGACCCGGAGCCGCGCAAGCCGGGTGAATCCATCGCCGGCGCGAAGGATCTGGTCGCCAACGGACGCGGCACCTATGAGCGCCAGTGTGCCGCCTGCCACGGTGACGATGGGCGAGGGAAGGGTGATGCCTATCCTCCGCTGGATCGCAATCCGACGGTCACGGATCCGACCGGCATCAACGTCATCCGTGCGGTGCTTTCGGGCGGGTTCTCTCCCGCGACGGAAGGCAACCCGCGCCCCTATTCGATGCCGCCGTTCTCGCAGCGACTCGATGACGACGAGGTGGCCGGGGTGGTCAGCTATATCCGCCAGGCCTGGTCGAACAAGGCCTCGGCGGTGTCGCCCGGCGATGTGCGTGCCTACCGCTCGGTGCCGGGGGAATGAGCGAGCACGGCATCCGCGAGGGCCTGCCACATCGCGATGTTCCACGAGCGTCGCGCCTGGCCCGAGGGTGAGGGCAGCACGAACAGGCGTGTGCCCTCCCATGTGATGTCCTGCCACCCGTAATCGGCTGCCGCTCCTAGTGCGGAGCGACCGGCGTGCTTGCTGGTGAAGGCCAGGATACCGGGGCGGAAGCGCTCGATCTTTTCGCGCAGGCCGGCCACGTCAAAGGCACCGACGGGCAATTCGTTGTCGTTACCGAAGTGGTGTTTCGACAGGTCGGTCAATCCGAAGCCGAGGCTGGGAGCCAGCGGGAACTCGGCGGGCGCGAGCAGGCGCGGGGTGAGGCCCGTGCCGTGCAGCGTACGCCAGAACATGTTGCCCGGATGCGCGTAGTACGCCCCCTCGCGTGCGGAGCGGGTGCCCGCCGCGGTGCCGCAGAACACCACGGCGAGGCCTGGGGCGAGCACATCCGGAAGGATGGCGTCAGTCACGCGGCGGCGGTTCGCGGACGTCGCCCCGCCGGTCCTCGATGTAGTACAGGGGGCGTCGCTTCGTTTCGGCATAGGTGCGCCCGACGTATTCGCCGATCAGGCCGATAGCCAGCAACTGGGCGCCCCCGAGGAAGAGGATCACCACCATCAGGGTCGGGTAACCCCGCACGGGGTCGCCCCATAGCAACGCTTTCAGGAAGACCCAGGCGGCATAGACGAAGGCGAGCATGGCGGCGGCGAAGCCCAGCCAGGAAGCAACCCGAAGTGGCGCCGATGAAAACGAGGTGACGCCCTCGATGGCGAGATTGGTCAGCCGCCAATAGTTCCACTTCGTGGTGCCCGCGTTGCGGGCGTCGCGATCGTAGACGAGCGAGCTTTGCCGGTAGCCGATCCAGGCGAACAGGCCCTTCATGAACCGCTGTCGTTCGCGCAGGGCGTTCACCGCCTCCACCGCGCGACGGTTCATGAGGCGGAAGTCGCCGGTATCGCGCGGCACGGGGGTGTGCGACAGGCGCTCCATGGTCCGGTAGAACGCCGCGGAGGTGAAGCGCTTGAACCAGGTTTCGCCGTCGCGGCGGGCTCGCGTGGCATAGACCACGTCGTAGCCCTGCGCCGCGCGCTCCAGCAGGGCGGGGATCAGCTCGGGTGGATCCTGGAGATCGGCGTCGATGACGACCACGGCATCGGCGTCGATGTGGTCGAGACCGGCCGTCATGGCCGCCTCCTTGCCGAAGTTGCGGGACAGGCGCAGGGCCTGGACGCGCTCGTCGGTGCGAGACAAGGCATCGACGAGATCCCAGGTGGCGTCGCGGCTTCCGTCGTCGACGTAGAGCACATGGCAGCGCATGGGGAGCGTGTCGAGCACGGCCGCGAGGCGGCGATGGAATTCGCCGATGACCTCGGCCTCGTTGTAGGCCGGGACGAGGACAGCCAGGGAGCCGGGGGGCGTCAAGCGGAAGCTCCTGGCAGGCGACGATGTCCGGGTCGCCCGGCTAGAATGCCGGTCCGACCGCTTGGTTGGCGGCAATTCATTCGACGGATCCTCATGTCCCGATTTTCGCTCTCGCGTGGACTGGCGGTGTTGGCGCTGGTCTGGACCGCGCTGCACCTGCCGTTGTTGCTCGGCTTCAGGGTGATGCCGGGCGACGCGATGAGCGAGTTTTATCCCGTGGTGTATTTCAACAGCCACAGTTTAAGGGAGGGGCTGGCGCCTTGGTGGAATCCGTTGCTGTTTTCTGGGTATCCACAGGTCGCCGACCCCCAGGGGATGCTGTTCTCACCCCTGTTGATGGCCTGGATGCTGCTCCGTGTCTCTCCAGGTTCCACCTGGTTCGTCTGGGGCGCCCTCCTGCACCTGCTGCTCGGTGCGTTCGCCATGTTTGCCCTGCTGCGCCGCCTCCGCGTGGCGTGGCTGGGCGCGCTACTGGGGGCGACGGTGTTCATGGCCGGTGGCGTGGCGTCCTCGCGCATGCAGTACACGCCCATCCTGATCGTCTACTGCCTGCTGCCCCTGGCGCTGCTGACGCTGGGGTGGCTGCTCGAACGTCCTGGTCTTGGCAAGGGACTGGTACTGGGCCTGGTCATCGCCTGGATCCTCGTCCAGCCGGTCCAGCTGACGTATTTCGCGGGCCTGATGCTGTCGGTGTTCGCCCTTGCATCGATCGTGCGTCGCTGGAGCGACTGGGAACCCGCCACGCGATGGCGACTCGCCGGCGCGCTGATCCTGGCGGGGGTGGTGGGTATCGGGCTCGCATTACCCCAGTTGCTGTTCAGCTACGCCTTCGTACAGGTATCCAATCGCCCGTCGCTACCGCTCACGGATGCGCTCGAGCGTGCGCTCGACTGGCGGACCCTGCTCACCCTGTTCGACCCGAACGCATTGCACAGCCTGCGTGGTCGTTACCAGGGGCCGGCCGATCCGATCGAAACCTTCTTCTATGCCGGTGCGCTGCCGATGTTGTGCATCGCGTTCGGCGCGCGGGGGATGTGGACCGAGCCGACGTGGCGGCGACACCTGATTTTCTTCGGCGCCGCCGCGCTCGTGGCGGTGATCTACATGGTCGGCGACCATACGCCGATCTACGGATGGCTCTACGAGTGGTTCCCCGGTGTGAAGCAGTTCCGCCGTCCTTCGGACAGCGCCTACATGATCAACCTGTTGCTCGCCTTCGCCACGGCATTCGGGTTGTCGCGCGTGGACCTGTCGTCGCGACGGCAGCTCTCCTGGCTGTTCGGGTTGGCGGCCGCATGGCTGCTGCTGGCCAGCCTGCACATGCGTGGCGAGGGTGAGCCCTGGCAGGCGGCGAGCATTCTTGCCGCACTGGTCGCGGGTGTCGCCTGGGTGCATGTACGGAAGGATCGTCGCATCGGCGTCGTCGCGTTCTGGATGCTGGCGCTGGTCGTCGTGGACTACCGTTGCTTCAACCTCAATGGCGTATTCAACCAGCGTGGCGATCCCGCGCGGCGCTTCCATCGCGAGGCATCCGTCCACATGCTTGAAGGGCGCTTTCGAGCCTATGCGCCTGGCGGACTCGCGCCGCGCACCGAGACCCACGGCCTTGGCGCGGGATGGCGCAACAATGTCGTGCTCGACGACATCCCGGCGACGCATGGTTACGGTCCGCTGCGCTGGGCGATCTACGATCGCTGGTACGGTGCGGATGTCTACACGAGTGGCGATGGTGCGCGACCGTATACGCCCTACAACAACGATCCGGGTAGCCCTTTGAACCGGTTGCTCGGCGTGCGTTACATCGTGCAACCCGCCGGGCAGGGCAGCGCACACTGGCTGACGCCCCTCGGCGAGGATGCCACGGTCTACGCCGACGCGAAGGTAGAGGTCATCGAAAACACCGCTGCCTACGCACGCGTACTCGCGCCGACCGACATCCGCCGCCTTCCTGTCGGGCAGGCACTTTCTCCGGAGTTCTTCGCGACCACGGATTTCTCAACCACGCTCTGGCTCACGCCAAGGGATGCGGTGGATGCCCATGATGTTCCCGCAGGATGCGATGGCCAGCGGCACATCGACGCCACGACGGCGACCAACATCCATATTGGCGTGCGTTCATCCGGTGAGCGCGCCGGCTGGATCGTCGTGACCGACCAGGATTTCCCGGGCTGGGTCGCACGCATCGATGGTGCTGAAGTGGCGACCCATCGGGCCGATGGCCTTTTGCGCGCGGTCTGCGTGCCGATGGGAACGCATGAACTGACCTTCACGTTCCAGCCGTGGCGCATGGTCACCGAGGTGTTGCGTCGTCCCAATAGTTGGCGGTGACGTCTCCCGTCGCGACATGCCGTGGACATTCCGTTCGCTAGGCTAGGGAGTCATGAGCCTTTCCGATTGGGTGCCAGACATCAGGCATCCGTGGACGCGCTTCGCGCTGATCGTCGTGATCGCGCTGGTGGCCGCGGGTATCCTCCGCCGGGTGGTCCACGCCTTGCTGCGTCGCCTCGCGGTGCATCATCCGATGAGCGCGACGATCCTCCGGCGGGCGAATGCCCCGCTTGAGTCGATCGTGCCGTTGACGATGCTGTTGCTCTCGTTCCGGGCCGCGCCCGATGAACCCGCGGGACTGATCTCGGGAGCCGAGCACTTCCTCGGCATCGCCCTGATCGCCGCTGTCACCTGGTTCCTCGTGCGCTGCGTCGGCGCCCTGGACGCCGCGGTATCGCGCTTCAATCCCATCGACCTTGAAGACAACCTGCGTGCCAGGCGCGTGCAGACACAGGCGCGCGTGCTCAGTCGCACCGCGATGGTGGTGATCGTCGTACTAGGCATGGGCGTCGCGCTGATGACCTTCCCCGCGGTCCGGCAGTTCGGCGCGAGTCTGCTGGCCTCGGCGGGACTGGCGGGCCTGGCCGTCGGCCTGGCCGCGAAGCCTGTACTAGGCAATCTCATCGCGGGCATCCAGATCGCCCTGACGCAACCCATCCGGATCGACGACGTGGTGATCGTGGAAGGCGAGTGGGGGCGCGTGGAAGAAATCACCAGCACGTATGTCGTGGTGAAGATCTGGGACGAGCGCCGCATGGTCGTGCCCCTGCAGTACTTCATCGAGCATCCGTTCCAGAACTGGACGCGGCGCAGTTCGCAGATCCTGGGTTCGGCGATGCTGTGGTTCGATTACGGGCTGCCACTGGACCCACTGAGGGACGAACTCCAGCGTATTTGCCGTGATGCGCCTGAGTGGGATGGCCGCGTGTGCGTCCTTCAGGTCGTGGATACCAACGACAAGGCGATGCAGTTGCGTGCGCTTGTCAGTTCATCCAATTCGGGCAAATCGTGGGATCTTCGCTGCAAGGTGCGCGAGGGGCTGATCGGCTTTGTCCGGCGCGAGTTTCCGGCCTACCTTCCACGCCTGCGCGCGGGTGTCGAGGTCGCCGCCGACATGGCGACCCCGACGGAATCCCCAGGGGATTTGACTCAGACCAGCCCGTGATCGCGCACGTAGTCGCCGAGCAGGCTATCGTGGTCCACGCCCAGCTTGCGCATGGCATCGCGTTTCTGTCGGCTGATGGTCTTCACCGACTTGCCTTCGCGATCGGCAATCTGCTGTAGCGACATGCCATTGACGAACGCCTTGATGACCTCTTTCTCGCGCGGGGATAGAGGGGCGCCAGGCATCGCCACCGACGACTCGTCGGCTTCGTTGAGGATGTCCAGCAGGGTTTCGCTCAGGTAGGTTTCGCCGTCGTGGATCGCCTTCGCGGCAGTGGCGAGTTCGTCCATCGGCGCGCGCTTGTCGATGACGCCGCGAGCGCCACGGTTGAGCATCGAATTGAGCGCCGCGGGCCGGTTTATCATGGTGAGCACGATCACCGCGAGGTGGGGATGTTTCTCCTTCAGGGTATCGAGCAGGACGAAACCGTCGTCCTGTTCGTCCGCGGGCATGAGAAAATCCGTAATCACCACGTCGCAGGGCGTGGTCTCAAGCAGGGCGAGAAGCTCCTTTGCGCTCTTTGCTTCGCCGACGACGTCGATATGCGCATTCCTTAGCGCCAGGGCACCTCCGACGAGAACGAGCGGGTGATCGTCCGCCAGAATGACTTTCAGTGGCATGCCTTGATTTCTCCTTAAACTTGCATTGCGACACAACGTGTATCGGACTGATTATGCCCATTAAGGTTCCCCTTACGAAGACCAGGCAGTGACCCGAGCCATCCTTCTGTTAATCCTGCTCGTGCTAGCGCCACTGGCCCGGGCTGTCCCGGAAGCCGCCCTGTCGGCGCAGGACGCCGACTGGCTGCGGAAACACCCTGTCTGGACGGTCGGTGCCTATCGCGAGGGGTATCCCCCCTTCGAGGAGCTGCGCGGTGGCGAACTGGAAGGCCTGGGCCCCGACTACCTGAAGGAAATCGCACGTCAGCTGGGCGTCACCCTGCAGACCCGCGTCTACCCCACCTGGCCGGCGCTTCTGGCCGCGCTGGCGCGTGGCGAGATCGACGTGGCCACCTCGGTGACCCCTCTTGAGCAGGGGATGCCCGGCATCCGTATCGGGGCGACCTACTTCGAATCCCTGCCTGCACTGGTGGAGCGGCTCGACGGACCGCCGATCCATCGGCCCGGCGAGCTGATTGGTAAACGTCTGGCCGTCCATACGGGATACTTCGACGTCGAGGCATTGCGCCGCGAACTGCCGGAAACGACCCTGGTGGAGACGGAATCCACCGCGGATGCCTTGTCGCGCGTACGTTCGGGAGAAGTCGCCGCCTACATCGACAACCCGTATTCCGCGCGCGAGTTCGTCAGCCGCCTGAAGATGGACCACGAACTGGGCGTCGGCATGCCGCTGGCGCTGCCCATCAGTTCACTGGCGTTTGCCGTGCCGGAAACGCGCGCACCCATTGGTCGCGCCATCGACCTGGCCCTCGGCGACCTCACTGCGGCCGACCACGGGCGCCTGCGGGCGCGCTGGGTGGGGCGCGATATCGCGCCCCGGCCGCAACTCGGTGGCATTCCCCTCAGCGAGAAGGAAAAGGCCTGGCTGCACGACCTGCCGCCTTTACGCCTGGGCGTGGACCCCAGCTACGTGCCTTTCAGCCTCATCACGGGGCAGGGCGAGGCGGAAGGGCTTGCGCTGGACTACGTGCGCGAGATCGCCGCCGAACTGGGCGTGCGCGTGACACAGGTGCCCAGCGAGGATTGGGCGGGCACCGTGGACAAGGTCCGTCATGGCCAGGTGGACCTGGTGGCCGCGATCAATCCGCAAAGTGCGACCTCGCCCGACCTCGAGGCGAGCGTTTCGTACCTGGATTTCCCGATCATGATCGTCACCCGCGAGGGGGCGCCGACCATTGCGGGCCTTGAAGACCTCGCCGGTAAGCGGGTCATCGGCAACGTGACGCGCGAACCCATCCGCCGCCTGTTGTCCCGCATTCCCAACGCGGAGATCGTGGCCGCGCCCACCGAAGCCGAGGGCCTGCGTCGTCTCGCAGCGGGCGGTGGTGACGCGTTCGTGGGCAACCTGGCGTCGATCGATTACCTGATTCGTGAGAATTTTCTTGGTCAGTTGAAGGTCGCCGCGCCGACGGGCGAAAACGAGCCGATCGCCATCGGCGTGCGCCGCGAGTTGGCGGATCAACTGTTGCCCTTGGTCAATCGCGTGCTGATGAACCTGCCCACGCACCGGCAGCAGGAGATCCGCAACACCTGGTTCGCCTCGCATTACGTGGTCGGTCCTACCTGGAAGGAGTTCGCGGGACGGGTGCTGCCGTTTGCCGTGCTGCTGCTGGCCTCGCTGATCGCGATCAGCTACGCCTATATCAACTTGCGCCGGGAAACGCGTCGTCGCGAGCGGACCGAGCGCCGGCTCGCGGAGGTGACGGCCCATGTGCCCGCCGTGGTCTACGAGGCCGTGCGCGGCACGGATGGGGCATACAGCATGACCTACGTGGGCGGCGATCCGCAGTCCATTCTCGGCATGGAGCCCGCGCAGATGCTCGCGGGCGGCGAGAGCATGCTGGTGCCCGTGGCGACCGAGGAGCGCGCCGCGATGCGCGAAGCTTTCGAACGGTCCGCGCGCGACCTGCGTCCCCTGCATGTCACGGTTCGCGCACAGGTCGGTGGACGCGTGCGTTACCTGAGTTCCGACGCGGTGCCCCTGGCCGCTGCCGACGGCACGGTGCGCTGGAACGGTTACTGGGTCGATGTCACCGCGCAGGAGTTGGCGTCGCGTCATCTCGCCCATGCACGCGACGAAGCGGAAGCGGCGACACGTGCGAAGAGCGACTTTCTGGCGACGATCAGTCATGAAATACGCACGCCGATGAATGGCGTGATCGGCCTGCTCGACGTGCTGGAGCGGACGCGCCTGGACGATACGCAGCGACGCATGGTCGCCACGATTGAGCATTCCGCCGAAGCCTTGTTGCACATCCTCGACGACGTACTCGATTTTTCGAAGATCGAAGCCGGGCACCTAACCCTCGATCCGCGTCCATCGGATCCACGCGCGATCGTCGAAGGCGCATTGGCGATCATGGCTGGGCAGGCCGAAGGCAAGGGGCTGCATCTGGTCTCCCGGATGGATGGGGCATTGGCCCTTGCGGTGCTTGTCGATGACGGACGCCTGCGCCAGGTCCTGCTCAACCTGTTGGGCAATGCGATCAAGTTCACCGCCGAAGGCGAAGTGGCGATCGACGTCGTCGTGGCGGAGCAGGTCGGCGCACGCCAGCGCCTCGTGATCACGGTGACGGATACCGGTATCGGCATTCACGCGGCGAAGCTGCGTCATGTCTTCGCACCTTTCAGCCAGGCGGAGTCGTCCACGACGCGTCGTTTCGGCGGTACCGGCCTCGGCTTGAGCATCTCGCGTCGCCTGATCGAGCGCATGGGGGGGCACATCGCCATTGATAGCGAACCTGGCCAGGGCACGCGGATGGTCGTCACGCTGGAGCTGCAGGTAGTGGACGTGCCGTTTTCGCCCGAGATCGCCGGCAACCCGGACATCGCGCCGATCAACCGGCATCCCGGCATGCGGATACTGCTGGCGGAAGACCACCCTGTGAACCAGGAGCTGGTGCGCGTGCAACTGGGCATGCATGGCTATGCCTGCGACGTGGTGGACGACGGCCAGGCTGCATTGGATGCGCTGGAAAGATCGTCCTACGACCTGCTATTGGTCGATTGCCATATGCCACGGGTGGATGGCTATGCCGTGGCACGCGAAGTGCGCCGTAGGGAAGCCGGGGGAAATACGCGCCTGCCGATCGTCGCCATGACCGCCGATGCCCGCGCGGACCAGCGCGATCTCTGCCTGGCCGCGGGCATGGACGACCTCTTGCGCAAGCCTATCCGGCTGGAGGCATTCCACGAGGCGGTGGAGCGCTGGCTGGGACATGCCGAAGCGCCGTTGCCGTCGGTCGACATGCCGCGGATGCGTCGTGCTTTTGGTTCCGACGAGAACGTGGCCAAGGTGATAAGGGCCGGCGTGACCACCACACGCGACGCGCTCGACCGCCTGGCACCTGTGCTGGAACGTGCCGAGCGCGAGGAGGTGGCCGGCTGGATCCACCACGTGCTCGGCGGCGTCAACGTGTTCGGCGCATCGGAGATCGGTCTGTCGGGTGAGCGCCTTGAACTGGCCTTGCGCAACGGTGCCGCTCCGGATATCGCGGCGGTCCGCGTTTTTGCGGAAGCTGTGCGCGAATTCAGCGATGGGCTTGAACGATTCGCGGAGCGATTGGTACCGACGGTGTAGCCGATATCAGTCGTAGTCGACGGCGAGGATGGCGAAGCGTGTCTTTCCGCCGGGCAGTTCCGCCTCGAATTCGTCGTCCACGCGCTTCTTGAGCACGGCGCGCGCCAACGGCGAGTCCACGCTGATCCAGCCTTGTCGCGCGTCGGTCTCGTCGGGGCCGACGATGCGATAACGCACGGTGTCGCCGGTTTCCACGTTCTCCAGCTCCATGGTGGCGCCGAAGAACACGGCATCGCGCTGCGATGGCGCGGTCTCCACGACCTTGAGCGATGGGATGCGTTTGCTGAGGTAACGCGCACGCCGGTCAATCTCGCCGAGTTGCTTCTTGCGGTAGATGTACTCCGCGTTTTCCGAGCGATCGCCCTCGGCCGCCGCGGCAGCAAGTGCCTTGACGACCTCGGGGCGCACCGTGTGCCACAGGTGGTCGAGTTCGCTCTTGAGTCGTTCGAAACCCTCGCGGGTGATGATCGCGGTGGATGACGGCGAAGGCGGACGCCAGCGACTCATGGCAATGTACCGGTGGCGAGGTGGTCGAGCAGATCGGCGATATCGGGCACCAGGGGATGTTCCGGGTAATCGTGGAGGAGGGCGCGAGCAAGGGCGAGGGCATCGTCGACGCGGTCGAGGCGTTCGAGCAGCCGCGCCGCGAGCAGGCCGTAATGAGGCGCGCCTGCGTCGCCGGGCCAGGTTCGCAGGTAGCCGGCCGACAGGTGCGCGGCCAGCCGGATCATGCCGCCATGGGCTGCGGCCTCGGCCAATGGACCGCATGTCGTGGGCGCATCAGGGAGGAAAGCCGGGTCGATGTCGAGCGTGTCCTGCACGACACCCAGTGCGCGACGGTTCTCGCGCGCTACGACGAGCGCGGCGATCCATATCTGCGCATGGACCAGCAGTTCCTGCTGTCGTTGCTGGCTGCGCAGCAGCTCGCGGTAACGCAGATGAATGGGCGCGGGGGCGATGCCGTCGCGAATGCGATCGGTGAGGATGTCGGTGGCGGCGGGAATATCGTCGCGTGCCACGTCGTTCACGTGCTTCAGCAGCGCCGTGTCATCGTCCTGATGGAAGGCCTCCACCAACTCCTCCGACTCGGGGCGATAACCCAGCGTTTCGTGACGATGGTGGATGAGCGCGCCCATGAGGTGGAAGTTGTAGACGGTGAGGTAGTTGGCGATGGCGAAATAAGCAAGCATGCCGAGGAAGCTCGGGCCGCGGTCATTCATGGCGTATTGGGCGCCACTTTGCAGCAGGCTGGTAAATGCCACCACGCCGAACAAGGCCATGTAATGGCTGCCAAGCCGGCCGATCACCGCGATCCAGGTCGCTGGATTCAACGCCGTCAGCACGCCGTCGAACGTAAGCGACATCGTGATGGCCGGCAACACGAAGGCGAACGCGATCGACACCAGAAGGCCGGGGATGCCCAGCAGGATGGGAGCGAGCACGGCGATGGCGTTGCCGGTGACCTGGATGACCACCAGTGCGAAGCCAGTCCTGTCCTGTGATTCGAGGGCCACTTCCGGCGGATCTGCGTAGCCGTCGGCCGAGCGTCGCAGGCATTCGAAAGCGTAGGCATAGATCGCCACCCAGCCCAGTCCCGTGATCAGCAGGCGCGCGCCGGGAAAGAAGGCGAGGATCTCGAATAGCGTGATCGCGACGATCGCAAGTGGCGCGGAGCCGCGCAAGGGGTAGCGAAACCCCGTGCGGATGCGTTCACCAAACGGTGTTGCGGCATCGACCAGTTCAAGGCGCATGGTCAGCGCTTGCCGCCGAAGATGCTGCCGAGAATGCCACGCACGATCTGCTGGCCAGCGCGCGTGCCTGCCGCGCGAACCATCGACTTGGCCATGCTTTCCAGCATGCCCTGGCGTCGCGACGTACCCAGCACCGCATCGCGCAACGCGCCACCCCATCCGGCTTCCGCGCCGGCGGCGGCCCTGCCGGGGCCTTTCACGGGAGGTGCGTCGTCGGCGCTCTTCTCGCTGGCGCGCGCGGCGAGCAATTCCTCGGCGGATTCCCGGTTCACCGGGGTGTCGTACTTGGCACCGACCGGCGAACGCGAGCGAACGGTGGCGCGCTCCTCGACGGTGATGGCGCCGATGCGGCATTCCGGCGTGGCGACCAGGATCTTTTCGACGGGGGAGGGCACGCCGCCCTCGCCAAGCGTGGAAGCGAGTGCTTCGCCGGTGCCGAGCGTGCCGATGACGTCGGCGACGTTGAGCTTCGGATTGCGGGTGAACGTTTCCGCCGCGGCCCTCACCGCCTTCTGGTCGCGTGGCGTGAACGCGCGCAGCGCGTGCTGCACGCGATTGCCGAGCTGGCCGAGGATCTCGCCGGGGACGTCGTCCGGATTCTGCGAGCAGAAGTACACGCCGACGCCCTTGCTGCGAATCAGGCGCACCACCTGTTCGACACGCTGGCGCAGCGCGGCAGGGGCATCATCGAACAACAAGTGGGCCTCATCGAAGAAGAACACCAGCTTGGGTACGTCGAGGTCGCCTACTTCAGGCAACTGCTCGAACAGCTCCGACAGCAGCCAGAGCAGGAACGTGGAGTACAGGCGTGGCTTGAGGATCAGCGTCTCGGCGGCCAGCACGTTGATGACGCCGCGCCCGCTCATGTCCTGGCGCATCAGGTCGGCCAGCTCCAGCGCGGGCTCGCCGAAGAAGGCGTTGGCGCCGTCCTGCTCCAGCTTGAGCAGCGCACGCTGGATGGCGGCGACGCTCTGCGCACTGATGAGGCCGTAACGGGCGGAGATGTCCTTCGCATGTTCGGAGGCGAAGCCCAGCATGGCACGCAGGTCGCCGAGGTCGAGCAGCAGGAGGCCCTCGTCGTCCGCCACGCGGAACACCACCTCGAGCACGCCCTCCTGCGTATCGTTCAGGTCGAGGATGCGGGCGAGCAGGGTGGGGCCCATCTCGCTGATGGTGGCGCGGACCGGATGGCCGAGCTTGCCGTAGATGTCCCAGAACACCACCGGATTGGCCTGGGGCTTCCAGGCGGACAGGCCGAGTTTCGCGAGCCGGGCCTGGAGTTTGTCGCCCGGTGCGGCGGCCGCCTGGGACAGGCCCGCCAGGTCGCCCTTGGCGTCGGCCAGGAAGCAGGGCACGCCAAGGCGGGAGAATCCTTCGGCGAGCAGCATCAGCGACACCGACTTACCGGTGCCCGTGGCACCGGCGATCATGCCGTGGCGATTGCCGTAGCGGGAGTCCAGCTCGACGGAGGCGTCGTCGTTGCGGCCGATGAGGATCCTGGGCATGGCGCTATTCCTTAAGAAAATACTGAACAAGTCTACGCAACGGTATGCCGCTACGGGAAAAAATCGTCCGGGGCCCCCTTGAGTTGAGAGGGGTCCGGGATTAACGTTGCGGGCATTGTCGTACCCGAGCCATGAGAATGCCTCTTCGTTTCCCTCGTTCCGCCATGTTCCTGCCTATCGCCCTGCTCGTCGGTTGCGCCTCCAGTGGCGGCCCGCGTCCCGGCAAGGCCGTGCCGCAGGTCAATGCGTTGTACGACCGGATGAACCAGGCAAGCAAGGCCTACGAGGCGTCGATCGACCAGGCGCGCCGTGGTGACACCCCTAACGCAGAGAAGACCCGCAAGCAGGCGCTCGACCAGCTTAAGGATGCCTCGGCCCGTTGCGGCCTCACCCCGGGTTGCGATCCGCAGCGTTTCGCCGCGGTGTTCGATCGCCTGTTGCGCCTGAAGGACGGCAGCTTCATCGAGGGCGAGGACGCCGACGACACGCCGCAGGGCGCCGAGGTCGGCGTGCAGCCGGGCGACGCGGCTGGCTCGCCCGTGGCCCTGGGTGCCTTGCCGCAGGCCGAGCGCAGCGTCACATTGCTCAAGGGCCAGAAGTTCGCCGACATGATGGTCATGAATGGCCCGGTGAAGGCGTCGCTGGAGATGTGGCTCACCCAGCTGCGTCCCAACCTGATGGACGCCTACGTCAATTACCAGATGATGCGCTACAAGATGTCGCCGGCCTACAAGTCCGCTGACCTGCCCGAGGCGCTGCTGTTCGGCATCATGGCGAAGGAGTCCGGCGGCAAGGTGCATGCAGTGTCGCGTTCCGGCGCGTCCGGTCCCTTGCAGTTCATGTACGCCACCGGCTTGCGTTTTGGACTGTCCAACGACAGTGGTTTCGACCAGCGCTTCGACCCGACGATGGCTGCGCAGGCCAATGCGCAGTACATCAACGAGCAGCTTGCCACGTTCAACAACAACCTCGAGCTGACGCTGGCCGCGTACAACGGCGGCGAAGGGCGCATGCGTCGCATCGCCCAGGCCAACCCCGGCGCGGGCTTCTACGATCCGCAGATCTACGGCCAGATGTCCGCGGAAACCCGCGACTACGTGCCGATGGTGCTTGCCGCCGCGTGGCTTTACCTGCATGCGGACAGCTACCACCTGCGCTGGCCGAAGATCGACGGCGAACCTGGTCAGATCGTGCTCAAGCGCCCGGCGTCCATTTCCGAGCTGACCATCTGCCTGGGTTCGGCCGAGGGCATGAACGACGGCTGGTTCCGCACGCTGCGCAACCTCAATCCGCGCCTGGATCCGCAAGTCAGCCAGCCGGTCGGTACCCGTCTGGACGTACCCAAGCAGCTGGAAAAGGCCTATGCGTCGACCTGTGCCGATGGCCCGTGGCCGATCCTTGCCAGCGACCTGCACAACGCGGTGAAGATCATCGCGCCACCTCCGCCGGCCGCCACCTCGGCCGCGCTCGCCAACGGCCCGGCTCCGTCCTCGACCTCATCCCGGCCGTCGTCCAGCGCGTCGAAGAGCTACACGGTGCGCCGCGGCGATACGCTCGTCAGCATCGCGCGCAAGAGCAGCTGCGCCGACGTGGAGTCGATCGCGAAGATGAATGGCCTCAAGGGCCACCAGTTGCAGGTGGGGCAATCGCTGCGACTGCCGGTCTGTCGCTGACGCGACTCAGGTCGCCGCGCGGGGCTCCATCCATTCCGAGGCGACATCGCGTCGCTCGGAGGCGGACAATTCCTTGATCTGGCGCATCAGCCGGAGGATCTGGCGGTGCAGTTCCTCCATGCCCGGCCGGTGCGAGTCCAGCGTCTCGTGATAGACCGAGGCGATCCATAGGGTTACGCCGCGCGTGGCGATCAGCGGGTTTTCGGAGCGCGCCTTGGTCAGCCCGATATCCGGGCCGTGCCCATAGGTGCTGTAACGCTCTTCCGGCGGGGTACCGTACAGGTGCGGGAAATCGCAGGCGGCGGCCTGCTCCATCTCCCGGCGTACCAGTTGCTGGAGATCGGCATGCGTACGCACGGGCAGGTCGAGAACGACACGCTCGATATCGGCTAGCTGGCGACGAAGACGGATTTCGCGGTTCAGCGCGATGAGGTGGGTGACCAGACGCATGGACGACTTCCCCTAGTACGGATGCTTCTTGGCTTCGACGCCTCCCTCGAAAGGGGTATCGAAGGCCCGAAGCATACCGCCGGCCCAAGTCAAATGTAAGTCGTTCTCGTCACATTGTGACGCGGTGGGTCACGCCGTGGTGCCGGCCCAGCGACCGAGGCGCTGCCCCATCTGCACCACCTGCTGTGGCGCCAGCGAGTCGAGTTCGTAGCCCTCGGGCAGCAGCAGGATCACGGTGGAACCCATGTTGAAGCGGGCCATTTCCGCGAAACGCTCGAGGGTGACGCCACGGGCACGGCAGTCCACCTTGCGGATATCCGACGCGTAGGGCGGGATGGTCAGGCCGTCCCACACGGTGGCGACGCTGGAGACCAGGATCGCGCCGACCATGACGGAGACGAAAGGACCGTGCTCGCCGTCGAAGTGGCAGACCAGGCGTTCGTTGCGGGCGAACAGGCGGGGGATGGCCTCCACGGCGAATGGCGCCACGCTGAAGATGCGTCCCGGGACATGGGTGGTGCCCAGCAGCTTGCCATCCAGCGGCATGTGGACGCGATGGTAGTCGCGCGGTGACAGGTAGATCGTCACGAAACTGCCGTTGCGGTAGGCGGCTGCGGTGGCCTCGTCGCCGAGCAGTTCGGCGGCGGTGTATTCCTGGCCCTTGGCCTGGAAGATCCGGCCGTCACGGATGCGGCCCGATTGGCTGATGCGACCGTCGGCGGGGCACAGGATCGCCTGCGGATCCGGGTCGGCCCGGCGCGCGTCCGGCTTCAGCTTGCGGGTGAAAAAGGCATTGAAATGCTGGTAGGCCAGCGGGTCGGGCTGGGCCGCCTGGCTCATGTCCACGTCATAGCGACGGACGATCTGCCCGATCAGGAAGTTCTTCCACGGAGCCCACTCCCAGCGCGTGGCGTGGTAGACGATCCGCGAAAGGAAGCGATGCGGGAGGATGTATTGAAGCAGGACGTTGGGCTTCATCGGCGGGAGTATAGGGGACTCTGCCGCCGGGGCCAGCATGACCGACCGCCTGCCTTGGAGGGGCTTCTACACATTTCCTTCATGTAAGCGGACTTATAGCGTGACCCCGAACGGTCCCGTCTCCGGACGGATGGGACCCTGAGTCGTGGCAGGCAGGCGTGGAAGGACGCCAGCCCGCTACGTTGGTGGCCGCCATGGCGGCACTACCCGGGGTCTCGACATGAGCAAGCGCATCGGCGTTTCCGGCCGCCCGCAAGGGGCGCGCCGTCTGGTAGGGTTGACGCGGCATATCCTGGTGGCTTCCATCGCGGCAAGCCTGCCCGTGGCGGCGCAACAGGCGACTTTGCAACCGTACGATCCGGTCAACAATAGCGCCGAGAACGGCGCGGTGATCGTCAATGGCGGCGCCACGCTCACCTTGAACGGTCCACAGCAGTTCGCGCCCGGCGACAGTGGCGACCGGCAGACGACGATTGCGGACCTCAAGAATTCCGGTGGTCGGCTCGACGTGAGCGGGTTGCAGTGGCTGAGCGCCGCACGACTGAATCCGGGCCCGCAGAATTTCGGCGTGAGCGTTCCCGATCCGATCACGGGCGGTCGACGCGTAGCTTCCGCCTACAACACGGCGAACCTCGTCGACCTAGCTCCGCTCCCCGACACCACGTCTGTGCCGGACATCGCCAACGTGGGCCAGAACCAGTACATCGACGCTCGCATCGGCACGGTGCAATCGACGGGTGGCACGCTCGATGTCGCCATAGGAGTGCCGGGTGCCTTGTCTACGGCGGCGACCAACGGCTGGACCATGGCGGCGAAGCAGACCTCGCTCGTCTACGTGGATGGCACCGGTACGGCGGCGAGCATCGGGAACTGGACATCGTCCAACCGCATTACGTTCGACGGCGCGGTGGCGAGCCCCGACGAGACGCAGAACTTCAGCGTGCCCTTCGTTTCGCACTACGCGGGAACCGTCAACGTAACCATCGGCGGAACGGCCTACACGTTCCCTGTGACCAACTCGACCCAATTGCGCTCATACAACGATTTCCTGATCCAGCGCATGCAGGACGGCAGTCTCGATCCGGCCCAGTACAGCGTGTATTTCGCCCTGGCCTACACGTATACGACCGAGGTGGTGGCCTACAAGCTCTCCGCGACGGCGCCTGCGGGCGACAAGATCGCGCAGCCGATCGGCGATCGCATCGTCCTGCACGCCGTCGGTGCGAACGCGTCGGGTAATGTCGCTCCGGGGGCGGCCCTGGAGGTAGTGAATGCCAACCACGGCGCGGTGCGCGCCGAGCAAGGGGCGAACGTCACCATCGCGTCGGGCGGCACACTGGCGACGACGCACAGTTCCGGTGACGGTTCCGCTGTTGTGCTGGCTTCGGCAAGTCACGGAACGAACGACGGCGTGATCAATGGCAACTTCTTCCGGGCCGCCAATGGTGCCATTACGGACAGCCCTTTCGGCTCCAATGTGGTCGAAGTGCAGGACGGCAGCGATTTCACCAATAACGGCATCCTCAACCTGGCAACCGGCACGGCCAACGGCGCGGGCAAATCCACGGGCATCCGCCTGGGCACGGGCGCTGTCGGCACCAACAACGGCATCGTCAACGTGGGCATCAGTGGCTCCCGCTCGAACGGATCGATGGATGGCGTCTACCTCAACGATCCCACCGCGAGCTTCACCAACGCGGGCACGATCTATATCGGCCGCGGTCCCCAGGTCGATGCCAATGCAGCCCCCGATGTGGCGATCAACCAGACCACGATCACGACCGGCATCAACGTCGCCAACGGTGGCACCGTCAAGAATGCCGCCAACGGCACGATTACCATTGGTTCGCTCACGCAGAACGCCGCCGCCATCTATGTCGCCTCGCCCACGGCGAACGTGGACAACGCAGGCACCATCGACATCAACGGCAAGGCATCCGCGGTGCCACGGGAGAACGACGGCATCCTCGTGCAGAACGCAGGCGCGTCGGGCGCTGTCGTGAACAGCGGCACGATCAACGTGAACGGCGTCAACGGCACGGGCATCAAGGCGCTCTCGACGGCAGGGACCGCGTCCCTCGTCAGCTCCACCGGCACCATCAACGTGGCCGGCGGTGCCGATCCATCCAGCGGAGCGCGCAATTTCGGCGTATGGGCCGAAGGGCAGGGAAGCGCCACCGCGCGGGCCGACGTGCGGGGTGCCGTCAACCTGCTAGGCGATGGCGCGATCGGCATCCACGCCCGTGGCCGCGCCACCGTGGACGTCGCGGCGGGCGCGGCGCCCAGCTTCACGAGTGGCACGAAGCAGATCGGCTTCTTCGCATTCGGCGATAACGCTCACATCAACGTCAATGGCGGTTCGGTACTGGATGTGTCGACCGCACAGTCGACGTTGTTTCGCCTCGACTCGGGCGCCGACTTCGACGGCACCGGCTTGACGATGAGCGTGTCCGGCGCCCAGGCCACGGGCGTGCTGGGTAGTGGTACGGGTTCGGTGCTCAACACGCGCGATGCGTCCATTGCGGTATCCGGGAGCGGCGCGCAAGGAGTGGTGGCGGAGGGAGGCGCCACCGCAACCATTGATGCCGCGACGACCATGAGCCTTACCGGCAATGGTGCCATCGCAGGCATCGCGGATGGCCAGAAGCACAGCCTGACCGGGGCAAACACGGGTTCCGTCGTGCGTTCGACGGCGTTGACGAGCAACGCGACGCTGGCATCGTCACAGGCTGGCGTGATCGGTTTCATCGCGCGTAATGGCGCATCGCTTTCCAATACGGGAAACATCGCCTTCACCGGTACGAACACCATCGGCTTCATCGTGGAAACCAACGCGTCGGCGACTAATGCCGCCAACGTCGATCTCTCCGGTCCCGGCGCTACCGGCGCGTTGCTTCGGTCAGGTGGCACCTTCGCCAACAACGGTACGATCCATGTCGGCAACGGCACGGGCGTGCGGGTAGAAGGCGCCGGCACGCAGCGACTGAACCCGGCCGGCACAATCTCCGTCGACGACGGCATCGCGGGCGTGCAGCTGACCAGCGGCGCTGGGCTGGTGCTGGGCAACGGCGACTCGGCCATCGTCACGCAGGGCAGTGCGCATGGCATCCTCCTGGATACGGGGGCAATCTCGCTGGTGGCCAACGGCACCACGATCACCACGCTCGGCACGGGCAACGCCATCGAGAATGCCGCTGAAGTGGCGGCGATCACGCTCAACGGCGCGACCTTGCGGGTTGGCGGTGGCGCGGGCCTGCGTACCGCCACCGCCATCGATCCGGCATCGACGGCGACGATCGACGTGCAAGGACCCGGCGTTGGCTATGCGTTCCGGCATGCCGACGGCAGCCCCGCTACGGCGGACCTCGTCGTTGGACCAGGGATTATCGTGAATGGCACCGCCGCCGGCAGCCGTGGTATCCAGGCGCTCACGACCGGTGCGGTAACCTCGGCGGCGACCGTGAATATCCTCGATGCCGCTGGAGGCGCCGCGTTGATCGCCGGCACCGCGTCGTCCGTGACGAACAGTGGCCAGCTCACCTCGGCCAGTCTGACGGCGCCCGTCGTCGATATCTCGAACGGGCAGGGCACCTCGTTTACGAATACGGGACTCATCAGTGCGGCATCGCCGCAAGCGGTGGCCATCCAGGGCACGGGTCACAGCGTCGTCAATCTCGTCGGCGGAAGCGTGACGGGCGATGTCGTGACCTCTGGCGGTAGCAGCGCGCTTCGCTGGACGGGCGGCACGCTCGACGGTGGTGCGACGATGGGTGGTGGCGGCAATACCGCCTATCTAAGCAAGGCGAACACGATCCTTGTCGATCATTTTGTCGCCGACGGTGGGCAAGGCAACGTGCTCACGTTCGACGCCACGCAAGCCCGTGGTGGTTCGTTCGCGGTCGACAACTTGTCCAAGGGCATGCGTGTCATCGGTTGGAATACCTTCGCCTTGTCGAACATCTCGACATTCGAGTTGACCGACAACCTACGGATGGCCGGTAGCGAGGTGGATATCGATGCCACGTCGACACTGTACGCAGGCAATGGCGTCCACCCGGTGATTTCGGCCGATGCCGATCCGGTTGTCGTCAACAACGCAGGCACGATCGACCTGACCAACGGTGCCGGTTCGCCGGGTAATACGCTCACTATCGACGGCAACTATGCGGCCAGCCAGGGGCGGCTCAAGCTGGTGACCACGCTCAATGCAGGAGGCGCGTTGTCAAACCAGTCCACGGACCGGCTACTCGTTCAAGGGGATGCCAGTGGCACGACCACCCTCCATCTCACGCCGTCGGCGACCAGCACGGGCGCATTGACCGACCTGGATCGCAATGGCTATGTCGGCCCCGCCGAAGGTATTTCCCTGGTCCAGGTCGGGGGTGCCTCGACGGGCGACGCGTTCCAGGTCGCTGGCGGGTATGTCGCCTTCGGTCCGTGGCAATACGGCCTGTATGCCTTTGCGCCCGGTGCGAGCGATGCCGGTCAGCGAGTGGTCCCCGGCAGCGGCAATGGATTCTGGGATTATCGCCTCGCCAACGTGCTCGTCTGCGATGGAGGCCCCTGTCCGCAACCCCGCGTCATCCTCCCCGAGACGCCGCCACCCGTGCCGGTCGATGCGCGTCCGGCGGTGGTCCCGCAGGTGCCGGCGTATGTCGTGTCACCGTCGGCGTTGGCACTCTATGGCTATCGCACCATCGACAACCTGCATCGCCGCCTCGGCGAAGTGCGGCAGATGGACGACATGGATCCAGGGCTCGGTGGCGAACCCTTCGTCCGCGTCATGGGGGGCGATTACGCATATACGTCGAACCGGTCGTTCAGGGACTTCGGCTTCGATGCCGACCTGGACATGCGTGCGGTCCAGGTCGGCACGGACATCCTCGATCTCCAGTCCGACCGGAACACCTTGCGTGCCGGTATCGCGTACACCCACGGCACCACGCGGATCGATCCGAAAACGCCGGACGGCTACAGCCACGCGAAGATCGATAGCAACTCCATCGCCATGACCCTGACCTGGCAGCACGCCAGTGGTTTCTATGTCGATGCCATCGTATCCGGCGACCGTCACGCTGGCGATGTCGACACCGCGCGAACGAAGGGTACGGCTCGGCTGAACGGCTCCGGTTGGGACGCCTCGCTGGAATCCGGGTATCCGTTCTCACTGGGGCGCGGTTGGGAACTCGAACCGCAGTTGCAGGTGGTGCGACAGCATATCGGCCTGCGCGACCAGGTGGACAGCGATGGCGTAAGCACGCGCTACCAGCCCTTCGACCAGACGATCGGCCGGGCGGGGCTGCGGCTGGACCGCACCTGGCGTACCGACACGGATGCCCTGTTCACGCCCTATGCCAGGCTCAACTACATCCGCGGGTGGGGTGGCGCGCCCAGGCTGGTCGTTGGCGAACAAGGCTACGACCTCGCACAGGGTTTCACGGGAGGAAACGTCGGGCGCATGTGGGAATTGGGATTGGGAGGCACCTGGCAGTGGCGCAACCGTGTGTCGATCTACGGCGAGGGCGACTGGCAGGGGCGGGCCGGGAGCAGCGGCGCCCAGGGCTGGAGCGCAAACCTGGGGGTGTGCTGGAATTTCTGAGTACGACCCAGTCCATAGCTTGAACCTATCGGGGCGAAAACAAAAATGAATTTCCCTGATTGATTCATGGCCTCTATCGTGACTCACACCCGAGTCACGAGCCGAGCCATGGTCGATTACCTGCAGCATTTCGAGCGAAGCATCGACGCCCTCAAGCAGGAGCGCCGGTACCGGGTTTTCGCCGATCTCGAGCGGCACGTGGGTCGTTTTCCCCATGCGCGCCTGCATGACGGGGAGGGCGGCCGGGATGTCGTCGTATGGTGCTCCAACGACTACCTTGGCATGGGCCAGCACCCCGCCGTGATCGATGCGATGGCGTTGGCGGCCCGTACGATGGGCGCAGGTGCGGGTGGCACTCGCAATATCTCCGGCACTCATCACGCCATCGTGGAGCTGGAAGACGAACTGGCCGACTTGCATGACAAGGAGGCATCCCTGGTCTTCACCTCGGGCTACGTCTCCAACCTGGCAGGTATCGCGACCATCGCACGCCTTCTTCCGGACTGCGTGATCCTTTCCGATGCGCTGAACCACAACTCGATGATCGAGGGCGTGCGCGCTTCGGGTGCCGACAAGCGGATCTGGCGCCACAACGACCTGGCCCACCTGGAAGAGCATCTCGTTCGTGCCGGCGATCGGCCGAAGCTGATCGCCTTCGAAAGCGTTTATTCCATGGATGGCGACATCGCGCCGATCGCTGCGATCTGCGACCTCGCGGAGCGCTACGGCGCGATGACGTACATCGATGAAGTCCACGCTGTCGGGATGTATGGCCTGCGTGGCGGTGGCATCGCGCAGCGCGAAGGGCTTGCGCATCGTATCGATGTCATCGAGGGCACCCTCGCCAAAGGCTATGGGGTGCTGGGCGGATATATCGCCGGCCGAAAGGCGGTGATCGACGCCGTTCGCTCGCATGCGCCGGGTTTCATCTTCACCACGACCCTACCGCCGCCGGTCGCGGCGGCGGCCGCCGCGTCCGTGCGGCACCTGAAGTCCTCGCAGGACGAACGTGTCCGCCACCAGGCCGCCGTGCGCACCACGAAGCAGGCGTTGCGCGAGGCAGGCTTGCCCGTCATGCCTGGCGAAACCCATATCGTGCCGGTGCGGGTGGGCGACGCGGACGTATGCAAGCGTGCTAGCGATCTGCTTCTGGATCGCCACGGCATCTACATTCAGCCGATCAACTATCCGACGGTACCTCGTGGGGGCGAACGCCTGCGCATCACGCCGACGCCGTTCCATGACGAGACGATGATTGCTGCGCTCCGGGATGCGCTGCTCGACGTGTGGCAGACGCTCGGGCTGCCTCTCGGCGAGGCCCCCGACGAACCCTGCCGCGCCGCCGTCACCGTCGCGGCCGGAGGTTGAGATGAACACGTGGCGAGGCTCCGTGTCCGTGTCCCGTATCGATCCCGCTTCCACACGCGGCAAGGTTGGCATCCTGTTGTCCAACCTCGGCACGCCAGACGGGACCGACTATGCCTCGGTCCGTCGATACCTTTCCGAATTCCTGTCCGACCCGCGTGTCGTCGAACTGCCGAAACTCGTCTGGCAGCCCTTGCTGCAAGGCGTGGTGCTGCTCAGGCGGCCAGCCCTGAAGGGGCGGGACTATGCGCGCATCTGGAATCACGAGCGCGACGAAAGCCCCCTGAAGACCATTACCCGGGCCCAGGCGATGAAGCTCGCGTCCTGGGCGAGCGAGGTCTTCTGCGAAGAGCGCGTGGCGGTAGCCTGGGGCATGCGCTACGGCAACCCATCCATCGACGAGGCCGTGGCCGAGCTTACCGCCAAGGGCTGCGACCGCATCCTCATGCTTCCGTTGTATCCCCAGTATTCCGCTACCACCACGGCCACGGCCAACGATCGCTTCTTCGCCGCGCTGCGTCGTCTTCGCGACCAGCCCGCGTCACGCACCGCACCCGCGTGGTACGACGAACCGGTTTATATCGATGCGCTGGCTCGTTCGGTTCGTCGGCAACTCGCGATGCTGCCATGGGAGCCGGAGGTGGTCGTCGCCTCCTTTCATGGCATTCCGCTGCGCAATGTGGAGCAGGGGGATCCGTACTTCGTGCAATGCCAGCGCACGGGCGAGCTGCTGCGCAAGGCGCTGGATCGGTCGCCGACCGCGTTCCGCATCACCTATCAATCGCGCTTTGGCTACGCGGACTGGTTGCAGCCATACACGGACGCGACACTGCGCCAGTTGGCGAGCGAGGGCGTCCGACGGGTGGCGGTGCTTTCGCCGGGCTTCGTAGCGGACTGCATCGAAACCCTCGATGAAATCGGTCGCGAAAACGCCGAGGTGTTCCTGGCGGCTGGCGGTGAGCGATTCAGCGCGCTGGCCTGCCTCAACGACAGCGACGAGGGTATGGACGTGCTTCGTGACCTGGTCTGTCGGGAAAGTCGCGGCTGGTTGTGACGGCTATCGTCAGCGGCGCCGGAAAGCCCGACAATCTGCCGTTCAACGCCGGGAATCGCAGGTAACCATGAAGCGGATAGCGGCCATCGGCCTTGTTCTTTGCCTGAGTGCATGCGCCGTACGTCCACCGGAGACGGGGCGGCAGGCGCTGGCGGACGTGCGTCGCTGGTACGCCGATACCAGCGACCGGTGCCCGGGGGGAGCGGATCGTCCCGCCGCGCTGTGTAGTGGCGTCCTGTTGCGGGCGACGGAAAACAATCCCGCCTTCCTGCCATGGAATCCCAGTCCCGCCTCCATCACCCGGGGTGCGGTCTCGTTTTCCTACCTGCGCGCCGATGTGAACTACACCAACCTGGTGTTCACCTATCGCAACGGCTACATCCTCTATCCCTCGGACAAGCGGCCGAAAGGCAGCCTCGATGTCGCGGTGCTCTGTGCCTTTCCCATGGATGCCGACACCTATAACCGGCCCACGGAACAGGGATGTGGCGAGAACACCGTGGACCGGTCACCGTCGGCGACTCGTGCCTGCGACGCGCAGGGTATCGAGAGCTTGGCTCAGTGGAAGCTGCTCTTCGCTGCGATGGAGAACACCTATTCGGGGCAGTGCGGATGGAATGTCCGCGAAGGACAGCCCGGCGCGGCGGCTCGTTTCCTGTTGAGCCTGCGTGCGCATGAGGCGATGCCGGATGCGCAGCGCGCACTGGCGAACGAATTGCGTCTCGCGACCTGGCCGAAGGATAGTGGCACGCGGTTGCCGATACGCGCCTTCTTCTACGTGCCCGCCGCCGATGGCGCGCTGGCGAAGGCACAGGATGACCAGCGCCGCTATCGCGCCGCCTACGGCGTGTCCATGCCTATCCTGCGCCTTAACCTGCCCGTGGTGGTGGGCGCCAGGGCCACGTTCGACTACGAAGCGGCCGATCAATCGCCCGTGCCGCCGTGATGGCAGCATGGGCTGTTCCTGTCTATCGTCACTTCACGACGGGAAGCGACACGTAGGTTCCGGCGTCACCATCCCGAAGTACCGTCTGCGTCGCCTTTCGGTAATCCCCCGGCTTGGCGTTGAAGATATTCGGCACGAAGGTTTGCGGATTGCGGTCGTACAGCGGGAACCAGCTCGACTGGATCTGCACCATCACGCGATGGCCCGGCTGGAAGACATGGTTCACCGTGGGTAGCGGGAAGTCGTAGGCCAACGGCTTGTCCGCGGCGATCGCCTTGGGCTTGTCGTAGCCCTCGCGATAGCGGCCGCGGAAGATCTCCATCGCGATCGGCAACTGGTAACCGCCCATCGAGGGTTTTTCTTCCACCTCGTCCGGATACACGTCGATCAGCTTCACCACCCAGTCGCTGTCCGTGCCGCTGGTCGACGCCAGCAGGTGGACCAGCGGCTCGCCGGCCACGCCCATCGGGGTGTCCAACACCGGCGAGACATAGGTCAGCACGTCGGTGCGTGTCGCGAACTGGCGCTGGTCGTCCACCAGCCATTCGGGCCAGCTGTCCTGGCGGTCCGCCACGCCGTGCGACCAGGATTGGATGGGTCGCACGCGATAGGGCACCGGCTTGGCCGGGTCGGAGACATAGGCGTCGTCGCCCTTGCCGGGCACCTGCGTACCGAAGCCGCCATGGGCCTCGACGTACCAGCGCTGCATGGTCGGGGCGCAGCCCTGCGCGCAGGACGACGGCCAGGTGTCGAGCCGGCGCCAGGTGTTCTCGCCGGTCACGAAGGCATTCACCGGGGCGACGTCCGCCTTCGGTGCATCGTCCTTCAGGTACTGGGCGAGGAAGGGACGCAACATCGTCTGGCGGAAGGTGCGGCCCGTATCGCTACCCAGTTCGAGGGCGCCGATGGTGCTGGCGTTCTCCCAGGTCTTGGCATGACGCCATGGGCCCAGCACGAGCCAGAGCTTCTGGTGCTCGGGGTCACGCGGGGCCAGTGCGCGATACACCGCCATGTCGCCGTAATTGTCCTCCTGGTCCCACAGGCTGTGGACCAGCATGGTGGGCACCGTCATCGGTTCCTTCGCGGCGATGCGATCAAGCGCCTGCTCGGACCAGAAGCTGTCGTACGCAGGATGGGCGAGGATCTTCTTCCAGAAGCCCAGTGCCTCCATGCCCTGGGCACGGCCGATGTCGCCCGCGGAGCCACCCTGGAGGTAGAGGTCGTAGTCGTCGCGGTAGCCGGTCGTCCAGGGGATGTCGCTGCCGCGCGAGTTCGCCATGCCGTAGATGTACGGAATCATCTGCTGGCGGAACGCGCCCCGGTGGAACCAGTCGTCACCCATCCAGCCGTCGATCATCGGGTTGATCGGCACAGCGACCTTGAGCGCCGGGTGCGGGCGTATGGTGGCGATCATCGCCTCGAAGCCGTCGTACGAGATGCCGATGATGCCGACCTTGCCGTTGGATTCCGGCACGTGCTTCACCAGCCAGTCGATGCTGTCGTAGATGTCGCTGGACTCGTCGATGGCGGTGGGATTGCCGTGGCCGATGGGCGGACGGTTCATCACGAAGTCGCCCTCGGAGCCGTGCTTGCCACGGATGTCCTGGATCACCCGGATGTAGCCGTCCTGCACGACGATGTCGGCGGGATTGTCGTAGCCGCGCAGGGTAGGCCCCAGATGCGGGCTGTCTGCCCGGTTGCCCATGCCGTCGGCGCCGTAGGGCGTGCGGGTGAGCAGGATGCCCGCGTGTGTCGCCCCCTTGGGCACGAGGATGACGGTGTGAAGCTTCACGCCGTCGCGCATGGGGATGTCCACCGTGCGTCGCTCGTAGTCGTAGCCGGCACGGGTGGGTTCGAAATGGGCCGGCGTTTCCGTCGGCAGGTCCTTGTAGGTCTTTTCGCCGCCGATCGCCGGGGCCGCGAGGGCCCCGGCGACGAGCGCGACGATGGACAGTCGCATGAACGGATGCATTGCTTCTCCGTCAGAAGTCGTAGGTGATACCGAAGCGGGCGTAACGCGGCGGCGTGTAGCTGATCACGCGCTGGTAGGCGTCGTTGATCGAGTTCTTGCTGCCGGAAACGGGTTCGCTCTGGTCCGGACGCTGCTGGTTGAGCAGATTGAACACCGAGGCGCTGAAGGCCAGCTTGCGGTCGGCCCACAACGGACGATACTCCAGGCTCACGTCGAGCAGTTCCTGCCAGGGCTGCCGGCCGGCGTCGCCCGGACGCGACGGCACGCCGAAGCAGAAGTGGTAGTAGCTGCCGTAGCCCGCCGGATCGCCCTCGTCCGCACCATAGCGACCCAGGCATTCCTTCGGACGCCCGGATTGCACGGTGAGGTTGGCCGAGACCATCCACTCAGGCGCGATCTGGTACGAGCCGTAGAGCTTGATCTGGTGCTTGCGATCGTTCGACAGATAGCCGTTGGCGTAGTCCATCAGCGTCGCGTAGTCCCAGTCGCGGGATGCTGCGACGGAGCCCTGGCTCACGTCGGAGCGCATCTGGCCTTCGGTGTTGCCGTAGCTGCGCGAATACAGGTAGTCGATCTTGCCCGACCACTTGCCGTCGAACGGATGCGACAGGTAGACGTCCAGGCCGTAGTAGTTGCGCTTGAGCTGGGTGAAGCCGAAGTCGTCGTTGGTCACCGTCACGTTGGTGTAGCCGCCGTTGGCGTTTTTCAGCTGGTAGACGTTCGCGCGTCCCGGATTGGACAGGTAGCAGCTGCCGATGGCGACCGACTGCAGGTCGGCGCCCTGGGCCGCCGCGGCACGGGAGATCGCACCATGATCGCAGACGTCATCGAGCGCGGTGCGCAGCTTGCGTACCGTGGCCTTCGCACCCCATACCCAGGCCGGATCGAACTGGTGGTCGAAACCGAGGATGAATTCATCCTGGTATTCCGACTTGAGGTTCTTCGAGCTGACGGTCTTGGGATCGGGCGGCTGGCCGTATTCGCCGTTGGGCGACACCGCACCACCCGTAGCCGACTTGATATAGGTGATGCCGGTGGGCAGGCCGTTCGCGTCGATGCCGGTATAGGTGAAGTACTGGTTGGTCGCCAGCGAGCCGGCCGACGTGCGCAGCGCCACCGATGCGGGCATGGCGAGGTAGTAACGACCGGCATTGCCGTAGATCTTCAGCGAAGCATCGCCCTTGACGTCGTAGCTGAAGCCCAGGCGCGGCGCCCACTGCGGCTTGCCCAGGCGCAGGTACGCCTGGCCGGACGGGTTATAGTTGGTGAACTGGTCGTTGCGCACGCCGAGCGAGAGCAGCAGCTTGTCGTTGACCTGCCAGTCGTCCATCACGTACTGGGCGCGTTGCCGGACGCGTACCGTGGCCAGCGTGTTGTAGTGGCGGTAGTACCCGTAGTAGCCGGTTTCACCACCGGGATAATTGCCCGGTTCGTCCACAAAGGGATTGTCGCTGATGTTGAGCTTGGGGTCGGTCTTGCCGTACCACAACTCGTAGCCGACGCCGCCGATGGTGGTGCCGTCCTCGTAGTCCTTGGTGTCCTGGTTGTCGATACCGGCCGTGATCGAATGCGAGCCGATCTTGTAGTTCAGGTCGATGCGCAGGTTGCGCGCGTTCGACTCGTGCCCCGGGTTGTCGACGGTGTCGAGCGTCTGGTGGTTCGTGATGCCCTTGCCGCCGTTGAGGGCGGGATTCTGCTGGTCGAGGCCACCAATGAACGGACCGACGACACCCGTCTGCGCCGGCTCGTTGTAGTAGGTGAGCTTCGACTTGCCGTACAGCGCGGTCAGGGTCAGGTTGTCGGTGATGTAGCTGGTGAACTTGCCGATATAGACACGGGCCTGGGTCTTGTCGGTCTCGTCGATGTTGCTGAAGCTGCCGCGGGTCAGCGTGCCGTAGTCGTAGTTGTACTTGTCGCCGGTGGTGCGGTGCGACTGACCGACGCTGGTCAGTTCGAGGATGTTGTTATCGGTGATGTTCCAATCGAGCTTGCCGTACCACTTCGGATCCTTGTACGTGTACTTGGTGTCGTACGAGTGGTTCAGGTCGCCGACCGAGTTGCCCTCGGTGCGCGCGGCCTCCACCGCAGCGAACACGTACAGCTTGTTCTCCACCAGGGGGCCGCCAGCGTAGCCGCTGATGGTGCTGGTCCACGAGTGGTTGTCCTGGTTGCGCAGGAAGATGCTGCCCTGGGTCTGGGCGTTGCCATGCACGTAGCGGATGTCGCGACCTTCCGAGCGTGCGAAGTCGGGCTCCCACAGCACCTGGGCACCGAAGTGCCATTCATTGGTGCCGCGCTTGCCCACCTGGCTGATCACGCCGCCGTCCGATCGGCCGTACATGGCGGAGTAGCCGCCACTGAGCACTTCCTGCTGGTCGATGGCGCCGTAGGGCAGGCTGACGCCACCGAAACCGCTCAGCGGATCGGTCGTGTTGAAGCCGTTGATGTAGTAAGCGTTCTCGCTGACCGACGAACCGGCGAAGGAGACCAGCGAACCGCCGAAGGCGCCCTTGAAGTTGGCGATGCCGCGCGACGCGCCGGGAGCGAGCAGGGCGATGCCCTCGGCCGAGCGCTGCAGGGGAAGGCGGGCGAGGTCCGCGGAGGTGATCACGGTGCTCGAGGCCACGGTGGCGACGTCGATCTTCGGCATCTGGTTCGCCGAAACGGTCAGGCCTTCGAGCTGCTGGGTGCCGCCGCTGGCAGTGTCGAACGACACATCGGTGGAGGCGCCGACGCGCAGGGTGACGTTGTCACGCGATTCGACGATCGCGCCGTTCTTCTTCAGGGATACCTTGTACGTGGCGAGCGGCAGCGATTCGGCGGCGTAACGGCCGCGGCTGTCGACACCCACTTCGCGCGTGAGGCCATTGCTGCCCTCGATGAGCACCGTCTCGCCATCGGCGATGGGTGCCTGGCCGGCGATGCGACCGGTGGTGGCCTGGCCGTGGGCGAGGCCGGAAAGCGACGCGGCGACCGCGGCGCAGATCAAGGTCCGTCTTAGGGAAGGTCGGGGTTGCATGGGGAAGCTCCGGAAGGCTTTCGATCTATGTGTATGGATATGGATTCAATCGATCTAAAGTTGAGTTAAGGAGCGGCCTTCCTGGCACGTCGTTTTCTTAGGCGTATTCGATGGTGCTGACGATCTCGCCGATGGCGGCGATGGCACGGGATTTTTCGGCACGGCGGTCGGTCACCAGCACGTCGATGCGGTCGGCCGGGCACCAGGCCACGCGGCTGCGTACACCGATCTTCGCGTGATCGGCGGCGATCATGATCGAGCGGGCATTCGCGCACATGGCACGGGCGATTTCCGCTTCCTCCAGTTCGAAGCTGCTGGCGCCAGCGGCGGCGTCGATGCCGACCGGCGAGAGAATGGCCAGGTGCGCCTGGTAGCGGGCGATCTCGGCAATGGTGGCGGAGCCGTGCGTGCAGCCGATCCGCGCGTCGAAGCGACCGCCGAGCAGGCGTACTTCGTTGTCGGTACGGGCGGCGAATCGCGTCGCGACGTCCACGGAGTTGGTGACGATGGTGAGCCCGCTACGTGCGGACAAGGCCTCTGCGACCAGGGTCATGGTGCTGCCGGCGTCCATGAAGACGGTCTGGCCGCTTTCCACCAGTGACGAAACCTTGCGAGCGATGGCGCGTTTTTCGCGCACGCGGGTGGCATGGCGCACGTCGATCGGCGGCTCGTCGTCGGCCAGCACCGCGCCGCCGTGGACGCGACGGATCTCGCCACGCTCGGCCAGTTCGACGAGGTCGCGGCGGATCGTCTCGCGGGACACGCCCAGTTCGCTCACGATGCGTTCCACGGACACCTTGCCGCTGGCGCGAAGCAGGTCGCGGATGCGGGTGTGTCGTTCTTCATGCCACATGGCGGCGGTCCTTCAATACGTACAGGGCAAGGCGCATCGCGCCGAGTGCGAGCGCGCCGGCCAGCACGACACACATGGCGTATGCGGCGGCCTGCGCGAGGAATCCGTTCTCATCCAGGCGCATCACGCTCACGGAGGCGAGTCCGAGGTCGGGGGTGACGAGGAAGATCACGCCTGACAGGGTAACCATCGAGCGCATGAACAGGTAGAAGAAGCCGGCGATCGTGGCCGGTGCGGCGAAAGGCAGGATCGCATCGCGAAGCACATGCCGGGTGCGGCCGCCAAGACTGGATACCACGTCCTCCAGTGCGCCGGGCACCTGGCGCATGCCGGCCTGCATCGTGAGGAAGGCCTGGGCGTGGTAGTGGTAGAAACTGCATGCCGCGACGATCGCGGCGCTGCCATAAAGCCACGTGGACAACGGGCCATGGTTGAAGGCGAGCACGTAGCCCAGGCCGAGCACCATGCCGGGCACGGCGGCGGGCAGCGTGGCGAGGAATTGCAACGGACGTGCCCAGTGCGGCGGCAGCGAGCGCAGCCCGGCCGCCAGGGCGAAGACCAGCGCGATACCGCCGAGGGCTGCCGCGAACGACACGCCCAGGGATGTGGCGACGGGGCCATAGCCTTCCGGCATGTCGAGGTAATGCGCGATGGTGAGCGTCGGGTCGTAAGGCCACAGGCGAACGAGGCTCACGTAGGCCACCGTCGCCACCACGGCCAGCATGGGCAGCAAGGCGATGACGCTCGCGGCGCCCAGTGCGATGTCGCGTGCGGGCTGCTTCGCCGGCACCAGCGGTTGCCCGACCACGCCTTCACCGGCGTCCTGGCGGCGGCGCGCCATGCGTCCCAGCGCGACGGAAAGCAAGGCGGGCAGCAGCAGGAGCACGCCGAGCGTCGCGCCCATGCCGAAGTCCATCTGGCCCACGACTTCGCTGTAGATCTCCATGGCCAGTACACGGTAGTTGCCGCCCACCACGACCGCGCTGCCGAAATCGGTGAGCGTTTCGGTGAACACGAGAAAGGCGGCGGCCACCATCGCGAAGCGCAGGCGAGGTAGCGTGACGTCGAGGAACTGCCGGAACGCGCCTGCGCCGAGCGAGGCGGCGGCGTCGTAATGACGCGAAGGCGTGCGTTCAAGCGCCGCGGAGAGCACGATCACCACCTGCGGCAGGCTGTAAATCGTATTCGCGATCAACAGGCCCCAGAAACCGTAGATATCGGTCGGCAGGCCCGTCAGGCGGTGGATGAGGCCGTTGCGTCCCAGCAGGCAGACCAAGCCGAGACCGATCACCAGGGACGGTGCGAGCATGGGCAGCAGCAGGACACCACGGATTAGCGGCTTGCCTGGCAGGCGCGAGCGATGCAGCGCCATGGCGAGGCACAGGCCGAACGCCACGGTGACCAGCGTGGTGCCCAGTCCGATGGACAGGCTGTGCAGCGCGGCGCGCGGCAGTCCCGGGTCGTCGAACAGGCGCAGGTAGTTCGCCGCGGTGACATGTCCGTGCGCGTCGGTGACGCTACGCCAGAGCACGGTCGCGAGGGGGTGCAGGAAAAATAGGCAAAGCGCTGCGATCGGCAGGCCGACGAGCAGCCACGTACCGATGCGCGGCCGTGACAAAGGGCGTGCGATTGCCGCGACGTTCATGCGCAGACCCACGCGCCGCGCGTGGCGTCGATCGCGACGGTCTCGCCGCGCGAAAGCGTGCAGTGGCCCGGCAGCTCGGCGATCAGCCGCCGGCCACGCCAGGCCAATGCGGCCCGCGCATGGTTGCCCAGGAAGGTCACGTCTTCGATAGTGGCCTCGCCGCGCGGGTCGGCGTGAATGACGAGATCTTCGGGACGAAGACACAGTTCGAACGTGCCGTCGCCGCCGGGCGGTCGACGTTCCAGGAAACCGGGTAGCGCGTCGCGGACGAAGCTCGTCGGCAGCAGGTTGGCGCGACCGATGAAATCCGCGACGAAGCGCGAACGTGGACGCTCGTAAAGGTCGCGCGGCGTGCCGGCTTGCTCGATGCGGCCTTCGCGTAGGCAGATGATCGTGTCGGCCATCGACAGGGCTTCATTGCGATCGTGCGTGACCATGATCGTCGGAATACCCAGCGAGCGCTGCAATGCGCGGATATCGGTGCGCAGCTGGGAGCGCAGACCGGGATCCAGTGCCGATAGCGGCTCGTCAAGCAGGAGCAGTTCGGGCTCGGTGGCGAGGGCGCGGGCCAGCGCCACGCGCTGCTGCTGTCCGCCGGAGAGTTCGCCCGGATACTTCGTGCCCTGATCCGCGAGACCTACGAGATCGAGCAGTTCACCGACGCGGCGGGTAACCTCGGCGCCGCGACGACCCTTGAGGCGTAGCGGATAGGCCACGTTGGCGGCGGCGTCGCGATCGGGAAACAGGGAGTACGACTGGAACACCAGGCCCATGCGTCGTTCGCTGGCAGGCAGCGCGCCGATGTCGCGCCCATCGAGCCAGACGGTGCCCGTATCGGCCGGCGTCAGGCCGGCGACGATGCGCAGCAGGGTCGTCTTGCCGCAGCCGCTGGGGCCGAGCAGGCAGACGAAGTCGCTCGCACCGGCGGCGAAGGTCACGCCGTCGAGGACGGGCTGCCCGTTCCAGCGCTTGCCCAGTTTGTCGATACGAAGGTGCATGCTCGCGTTGTTCCCCTGGACCGGCGCGTCAGCGCGTCAGCCGTTTGTACCTGGCGATGAGCGAGGTCCGTTCGCGGGCCGCCGCGGCAAAATCGCGGACGGGCAGGGTAGCGACAAGATCGGCCGGCAGTCCCGCGCGACGCTGTTCGTCGGTGGGCAGGCTTCCCGGCGCGGCGACGATTTCCTTGTAGCCGCGGTACAGCGCGGCCGCTTGGGCGGACGCCGTCCAATCGAGGAAGCGTCGCGCATCGTCTGCATGGGTGCTTGCCTTCATCAGGCCGGAACCTTCCAGTTCGTAGCCGCGACCGTCCTCGGGCAACACCATGTCGATGGGATAGCCCTGGCGAATCGACTGCATCGCCGAGAAGGCGAACGAGATGCCGATGGGAAATTCGCCGATGCGTGCGAGCTTGCACGGAGCGGAGCCGGAGAGCGTCACCTGCCCGATGTTGCGCGACAGCGCCACCATGCGTCGTATGGCCGCGTCGTCGCTGCCGTTGGCCGTGAGCGACGAGAGCACCATGTAGCCCGTACCGGACGATGCCGGATCGGGCATGGCGATCTGTCCGCGATACACCGGATTGCCCAGGTCGCTCCAGCGCCGTGGCATTGGCAGGCCTCGTTCGGCGAGTGCCTGCCGATTCACGCAAAGCGCAGCGAGGTAACCGGTGGGCGCGAACCAGCGGGCATCGGGTGCGCGGAACGCGGCGGGCATGGCGTCGATGTCCTTGCCATGCACGGGCGTGAGCAACGCTGCGATGCGCGGCTCCTGCATGTCGGTGACCGCCATGCCCCAGACGACATCGTTACGTGGTTGCGCCGATTCCGCGATCAGTCGCGCGGCAAGATCGCCGCTGGAAAGACGCAGTACGTGGATGTCGATATCCGGGAGCGCCTTGCGTGCGGCATCGAGATAGGTGGCTATCTCGTCGCTCTCGAGCGCGGAATACACCGTGATCGATCCAGCGTGGGCGACACCCTGCGCCACGGCGAAGCCGAGGAGGAAGGTGACGATGTGGCGGTATGGACGCATGAAAGGATGTTCGTGCCGCGGATCGTTGAAACGTGGTGTTATCGTGCCACACCTTGTGTGGCGTTTTGGGTATATTTGCCAACGTGTGGCGTCACCGTCCACAGGAAAATTTTCGTTTTTGTCATCAACCCGCAACGTGCATTCGCTAGTCCGCGCACGTGCTTTTCGCGAGGAGTGTCGCTTGAAGGAGCCGTTGTCCGCCGCGAGGCGGAAGGAATTCGAAGACTTCGCCGCCGCCATCGCCGATGGTGCCAGAACCTTGTCTCTGCCGCGTTTCCGTCGGCCGGTGAATGTCAGTCTCAAGGGCGACGCGAGTCCGGTGACCGAAGTGGATCGTGGCGTCGAGGCCATGCTGCGCGAACGCATCGAGGCCGCATGGCCGATGCATGGCGTGCTGGGCGAGGAATACGGCGCTGAGCATACGGATGCCGAATACGTCTGGTCGATCGATCCCATCGACGGCACGCGCAGCTTTATCTCGGGCTGGCCGCTGTGGGGCACCTTGATCGCCTTGCTGCGGCACGGGCGCCCGGTGCTGGGTGTGCTCGACATGCCGGCATTGAACGAGCGCTGGATCGGCCATGTCGGGGTGGGTACCACGATGAACGAGGAGTCCTGCCGTACCAGCGATTGCACGTCGCTCGACCGGGCCACGCTGTACACCACCACGCCGGACATGTTCACGCCCGACGAGTGGGCCCGCTTCGATCGCACCAGCAAGGCGGCCTATGCGCGCCGGTTCGGTGGCGATTGCTATGGCTACGGCATGCTGGCCTCGGGTCACATCGATGCCGTGATCGAGTCCAACCTGATGCCTTACGACTACTTGGCCATCGCGCCGGTGGTGGAAGCCGCCGGCGGTGTCATGACCGACTGGGAAGGTCGTCCGCTCGACCTGCACAGTGGCAGCCGCGTGGTGGCCGCCGCCACGGCGGACCTGCATGCCGCCCTGATCCATTCGCTCGCCTCGGACTGATACCTCATGTTCTCGCCCGATCGTCGTCGTTTCCTGCAGGCCACCGGTGCCACCGTCGCTGCCTCGCTCATCGCGCAGGGCTTTCCCGCGTCCATCGCCCGCGCGCTCGCCACCGCTCCCGATCGTCGCACCGGCACCATCGCGGATGTGGGCCACGTGGTGATCCTGATGCAGGAGAACCGCTCGTTCGACCACTACTTCGGTAGCCTGCGCGGCGTGCGCGGCTTCGGCGATCCACGCGTGCTGGAATTGTCCAACGGCGATCCGGTGTGGAAGCAGCCCGTCGCCACCACGCATACGAAGTACTGGAAATCGCGGGGCGTCGGCGACGACAAGGGCTGGGTCTATCCCTTCCACCTGGACACCCACGCCAGCGGTGATCATCACGAAGGCACCGATCACGGCTGGAGCACGGGTCACGGCTCGTGGAACCTCGGCCGCAACGACCGCTGGATCGAGCAGAAGCAGGACGTGCTCACCATGGCCTACCTGCGCCGCGAGGACGCCGCGTTCCATTACGCGCTGGCCGACGCCTTCACCATTTGCGACGCGTACCACGCCTCCGCCCTGGCGGACACGGCGATCAATCGCATCTTCCTGTGGAGCGGTACGGCCGATCCCTCGGGGCGCCTGGGCACGAAGGACAACGGCCCCGGTACCGAGGAGCGCGCCCACGTCAACGGCTACACCTGGACCACGTATCCCGAGCGCCTGGAGAAGGCGGGTGTGACGTGGCGGGTTTACCAGGGCGGCACGGGCGACCCGGGCTCGCCGACCGACAACTACACGGACAATTCGCTGGAGTTCTTCGCCGCCTACCAGGTCAAGGAAGGCGCGGATCCGCAAGGCAGCCTGGTTCGCAACGGCGTCTCGAACCACACACTGCGCGATCTTCGTGACGACGTGCTCCACGACCGCCTGCCGCAGGTCAGCTGGATCGTCGCGCCGTACGACTACTCGGAACATCCGAAGGCATCGCCGGCGGACGGCGCCTTCTATATCCGCCGGGTGCTCGACGCGCTGACCTCAAACGCCAAGGTCTGGAGCCGCACCGTCCTGTTCCTCAATTACGACGAGAACGATGGCTTCTTCGATCACGTCGTGCCCCCGGCGCCCCCGTTGGCGGACGGGCAGGGTGGCAAGCTCTCGGCGGATATCGCGAGCGGCCTGCGTGACGAGATCATGGATCTCGACGCTCATCCGCGTATCAGTGGGCCGTTGGTGGCCGGCAGCGACCCCCTGGGGCGCCAGCCAATCGGCCTGGGCAACCGTGTGCCCATGATCGTGGTTTCCCCGTGGACGCGCGGTGGCTGGGTCTGCTCGGAGACCTTCGACCACACCTCCGTGCTGCGTTTCCTCGAAAAACGCTTCGACGTCGAAGAGCCAAACATCGGCGCATGGCGCCGTGCGGTTTGCGGCGACCTCACCAGTTGCTTCGATTTCGCTGGCACGACCGACGCTTCCATGCCCACGCTCGGCGTACCACACGGGTCGGACGGCAAGGCGCCCATCGTGGTGCCCTCGTCACAGGCCATGCCGACGCAGGAGCCGGGTACGCGCCCGGCCCGTGCGCTGGCCTATCGCTGGCATCTGGAGCATCGGCTTGACGCATCGGACAGCCGGATTGCCTTCGTCAACGAAGGGCCGCTCGGTGTCGCCTTCCTCGTCTACGACGGCCTCGATCGCGACGCTCCGCCTCGCCGCTATACGGTAAGCGCGAATGGGCGACTCGACGACGCCTGGTCGCTGGCACCTCGCGGCGACGCCTACGACAGGCGTATCCATGGCCCCAATGGCTATCTCTGTGCGCTGCGCGGTTTCGCGAGCGACCGCATCGAGGCGACAGTGCGCGGCATGCCGGGCAAGCGCCAGGTCCAGGTGACGCTGACGAACGCCGGTGTGTCGCGAGCAAGCTGCCGTGTCGCCAATGCCTACGATACGGCGGACCCGCAGCACGTCGCGCTCGCGCCTGGGGCGGAAGAAACCCTGTTGCTCGATCTTTCGGGCAGTGCGGGCTGGTACGACATTTCGGTCACCACGCCGGAGATCCCGCGCTATCTGCGCCGGTTCGCCGGGCATCACGAGGATGGCCGTCCCGCGACGAGCGATCCGGAGCCGCGCATCCTGTCCGAACGCTGATGGCCCGGGCGCCGGCGCAGGCCGGCGCCCCTTTCGGGGGTCCGATGATGGCGATGGACGGCTATACTCACCCGTCAGCCCCATCGAAAGCCCCGACGTGACCAGCGAACTGTCCTCCATCATCGATTTCATCCGCTACGGCGCCAGCCGTTTCTCGGCCGCCGGCCTGACCTTCGGGCACAGCCACGACAATCCGATCGACGAGGCCACTCACTTGGTGCTGGCGGCACTGCATCTGCCGCCCGACCTGCCGCCGGCCTACGGCGCGGGCAAGCTGGTGGGCGAGGAAAAGGAGAAAATCCTGGCCCTCATCGAGAAGCGCATCGTCGAGCGCGTGCCGGTGGCCTACCTTGTGGGCGAGACTTGGTTCGCCGGCCTCAAGTTCAAGAGCGACCGCCGCGCCCTCGTGCCGCGCTCGCCCATCGCCGAGCTGATCGAGGGCGGCTTCACCCCGTGGCTCGACGACCGCCACGTCGAGCGCGCGCTCGACCTGTGCACCGGCTCCGGCTGCATCGGCATCGCCATGGCCGAGTACAACCCCGACTGGCAGGTCGATATCGTCGATGTCAGCGACGATGCCCTGTCGCTGGCCAATGAGAACATCGTCTACCAGCACGTCGAAGGCCGCGTACGGGCTGTGAAATCCGACCTGTTCGCGGGCGTGAAGGGCGAGGTCTACGACCTCATCGTGTCCAACCCGCCTTACGTCACCAATGACGAATACGCGGCCATGCCGGCCGAATACAGCCATGAACCGGTCCTCGGATTGACATCCGGCGATGATGGACTGGACATCACCCTGCGCATCCTCGACGAGGCCGCCGACCATCTCTCCGAAGATGGCCTGCTGATCGTCGAGGTGGGTGACAGCGAACACGCGCTGGGCCGTCTTCTGCCCCGCGTGCCGTTCGTCTGGCTCGAATTCAAGGTGGGCCCGATGGGCATCTTCGCCCTCGAACGCCGCGACCTCATCGCTCATGCCGCCGATATCTCGGCAGCACGGGCCGCAAGAAACTGATACCCAGCGGAAGTACCGTGTCCTCCAATACGTTCGGCAAGCTCCTCTCCGTCACCACCTTCGGCGAAAGCCACGGCCCGGCGATCGGGTGCGTGGTCGACGGTTGCCCTCCCGGCCTCCCCCTGGAGGCCGACGAATTCCGCACCGACCTCGAGCGCCGCGCCACCGGGCGCTCCCGGCATACGTCGCAGCGCCGTGAGACCGACGACATCGAGATCCTCTCGGGTGTCTACGACGGCGTGACCACCGGTACGCCCATCGCGCTGCTGATCCGCAACACCGATGCCCGTTCCAAGGACTACGGCAACATCCTCGACACGTTCCGCCCCGGCCATGCCGACTACACCTATTGGCAGAAGTACGGCATCCGCGATCCGCGCGGGGGCGGGCGTTCGTCCGCGCGCGAAACCACCATGCGCGTGGCGGCGGGCGTCATCGCCAAGAAGTGGCTGAAGCAGCGCTATGGCGTCGAGGTGCGGGCCCATGTCAGTCAGATCGGCGACCTCGTGCCGCGTGGCTTCGACACCGCGGCCATCGAGACGAGCCCGTTCTTCTGGCCCTGGGCGGAGCAGATTCCCGAGCTGGAGTCCTACATGGATGCCCTGCGCAAGTCCGGCGATTCGGTCGGTGCGCGGGTGACCGTGGTGGCCGACAACGTCCCCGCTGGCTGGGGTGAGCCGATCTACGGCAAGCTCGACGGCGAGATCGCCGCCGCGATGATGTCGATCAACGCCGTGAAGGGCGTGGAGATCGGCGACGGCTTTGGCGCCGTCGCGCAGCGCGGCACCGCGCATCGCGACGAGATCACGGCGGACGGTTTTCTCTCCAACCATGCGGGCGGCATCCTCGGCGGCATCGCCACGGGTCAGCCAGTAGTGGTGTCCATGGCCTTCAAGCCCACCTCCAGCATCCTGGTGCCGGGTCGCAGTGTCGACCGGGCAGGGCAGCCGACCGAGGTGGTCACCAAGGGGCGCCACGACCCCTGCGTGGGCATCCGCGCCGTGCCCATCGCCGAGGCCATGCTGGCCCTCGTGCTGATGGACCAGGCCTTGCGCCACCGTGCGCAGTGTGGCGATGTGGGCGATGTGCCGCCGCGCATCCCGGGCACCGTCGACGGAGCGAATCGATGAGCAAGCCAAAAATCTGGGTTTCCCGGCCGTTCTTCCCGGATATCGTCGACCGTCTCCGTGAGCACTTCGAGGTGCGCGCCGAGGCGGAAGATCGTCCCTTTAGCGGCGCCGAACTGGCGGAGCGCCTGGCCGATGCCGACGCCGCCATCGTGGGTCTTGTCGACCGCATCGATGCTGACGTACTGAAGACCGCGCCGAAGCTGCGCTTCGTCGCCAATCTGGGCGTGGGCTACAACAACCTCGACCTCGACGCCCTCACGGCGGCGAAGGTCGGCGCCTCCAACACGCCCGACGTGCTCAACGAGACCGTGGCCGACTACGCCTGGGCCCTGATGCTCGCCGCCGCCCGCCGGGTGAGCGAGGCCGAACGCTGGCTGCGCGACGGCCAGTGGAAGGGCTCGCGCTTCGAGGGCTGGCTGGGCGCCGATATCCACGGCAAGGCCATCGCCATCCTCGGCATGGGGCGCATCGGCCAGGCGATTGCCCGCCGGGCCTCCGGTTTCCGGTCGAAGGTGATCTACCACAACCGCTCGCGACTCGACGCGGCCATCGAGCGGGAGTGCGGCGCGTCCTACGTGGACAAGGCGACGCTGCTCGCCGAAGCCGATCACCTGATCCTGGTGCTGCCGTTCACCCCGGCCAATCGCCATACCATCGGCGAGGCGGAGCTGAAGGCCATGAAGCCGACGGCCACGCTCACCAATATCGCCCGCGGCGGCATCGTCGACGACGCCGCGCTGGCTCGTGCGCTGGCCGACGGCACGATCGCCTCGGCCGCCCTCGACGTGTTCGAAGGCGAGCCGCAGGTCCATCCGGACCTGCTGAAACTCGGAAATATCGTCCTCAGTCCGCATATCGCAAGCGCAAGTCGCGACACACGTCGCGATATGGCTTCGCTGGCTGTGGACAATGTGCTGGCGGCGTTCGGGCATGGTCCTCACGCCGGTCGGCCACCCACGATTCTCAACCCGGGTGCGCTGGCCGACGCCAGCTGACCCTCTACCCACGCCAACAAGAGCGAAAATGAGCAAGAAGACGAGTTACAAGGTGGCCATGGTGGGCGCGACCGGCGCAGTCGGCGAAACCCTCCTCTCGATCCTCGCCGAGCGGGATTTCCCGATCAGCGAACTGATTCCCCTGGCGAGCGAGCGCTCGGCGGGCGGCACGGTTGAGTTCGGCGGAAAACCTTGTGTCGTCAAAGACCTGGCCAAATTCGACTTCGCGGACGTGGACATCGCCTTCTTCTCAGCCGGTGGCTCGGTCAGCCGCGAACACGCGCCGCGCGCGGCGGCGGCGGGCGCGGTGGTCATCGACAACACGTCCGAGTACCGCTACCAGGACGACATCCCGCTGGTGGTGTCCGAGGTGAACCCGCACGCCATCGCCGATTACACGGTGCGCGGCATCATCGCCAACCCCAACTGCTCCACGATGCAGATGCTGGTGGCGCTGGCCCCGATCCATCGTGAGGTGGGCATCGAGCGGATCAACGTCGCCACGTACCAGTCGGTGTCGGGCGCAGGCCGTAGCGGCCTGGAGGAACTGGGCAAGCAGACGGCCCAGATGCTCAACTTCCAGGACGTCGAATCCTCGAAATTCCCGAAGCAGATCGCCTTCAACGTGATCCCGCACATCGACGAGTTCCAGGCCAACGGCTACACCAAGGAAGAAATGAAGATGGTCTGGGAGACCCGGAAGATCCTGGAGGACGCGTCCATCCAGGTGAATCCGACGGCGGTCCGCGTGCCGGTGTTCTACGGCCACGCCGAGGCGGTGCATATCGAGACCCGTGACAAGATCAGCGCCGAGCGCGCCCGCGAGCTGCTGGAGCAGGCCGAGGGCGTGGTGGTGGTCGACGATCGCAAGCCGGGTGGCTACCCGACCCCGGTCACCGATGCCGCCGGCAAGGATCCCGTGTTCGTGGGCCGCATCCGCGAGGACATCTCCCACGACAAGGGCCTCGATCTCTGGGTGGTTTCGGACAACATCCGCAAGGGCGCGGCGCTCAACGCCGTGCAGATCGCCGAAATCCTGATCCGGGATTACCTGTAATGACACCTCGCGCCACCTTTGCCGGTTTCTTCCTGCTCGCCCTCGTCCCCGTGGCGGGTGCGAAGCAGGCGGCGCCGGCCAAGGCGGCGCACGCCGAAGCGCCGGCCGCCACCCACGCGAAGCTCGACGCTTCCCGTGGCCAGGCGACCGCCGAAGGGGCCCGGGTGGAAAAACTGAAAGCGCGCGTCGACGCGCTGGAGGCCGACTCCCATGCGGCCAGCAAGCAGTTGGACGAGCGCGACCGGAAGATCGCCGAACTCCAGCGCGAGCTGAACGCAGGAGGGCATCCATGAAGGTCCCCGCGCCATCCCGGCCGGGCATGTCAGGGGGCGTGTACGGGCCTCGCGAACGACTTAACATTGTCGCGTAACTGCCCGTGGCCGCTATTGTTAGTTGTTGCTGGGGTGCGTACAGTGGCGCCTTCGCGGTGACCCGCCCGAAGAAGGCGAGCCGCCAGCACGGGTTTTTGTTCGGGGGAAGCGATTAATGAACCGCACACTCAAGCTGTCCATCATGCTGGCGCTGGCTACCGGCGGTGGTCACGTATTGGCGCAGAACCTCGGGCCCGCGCAATTGCGCTCGACCATGGAGCAGCCGCTGGTCGCCGAGATTCCGTTGACCGGCGTTTCCGGCAACACCGACGACATCCACGTCGCGCTGGCCTCCGAAGAAGCCTTCTCCCGCGCCGGTCTCAATCGCGACGGCCTGCCCGTGGCCTTGAGCTTCACGGTGGCCAAGAACGCCTCAGGACAGCCGGTCGTCCGCGTCACCAGCAGCGCGCCGGTGCGCGATACCTACCTGGATTTCCTGGTCGAGGTGAATAGCGGCGGCAACAAGGTGGTCCGTGAGGTCACCATGCTGCTCGACCCGCCGGGCACCACGCCGGGCAGCTCCCCCGCCACGCCGACCGCTAGCGTCGCCCCCGGTCCGCGGCCCTCGCGCACGTCCGAGGTGCCGTCGCGCGTGCCGGATCGTGCTCAGGCGCAGCCGAAGCGCGCCGAGGCTCCGCAACGTACGGAAGCCGTCGCGACGCCGAAGCCCCGCGCAGCCGCACCGAAGGCGCCGACCGCCGCGAGTGAGGCAGGGGATCGGATCGGTCCGGTGCAGCGTGGACAAACCCTGTCGTCCATCGCGCGCGATCACGCCAGCGGCTCCGATTTCAACCAGATGATGGTGGCCTTGCAGAAGGCCAACCCGGACGCGTTCTATCGCGACAACATCAATGCGCTGAAAACCGGCGCGGTGTTGCGCATGCCGTCCCCCGACGACATGAAGGCCCAGTCGGCGGCTGCCGCGCTGGCCGAAGTGCGTCGCCAGAACGATGCCTGGCGCGCGGGCACGGCGCGCGCGCCGGCGGTGGTTGCCGACGGCGCCGCCACCGGTGCGGCACAGGGCAAGGGTAAGCCTGCGTCCTCCAACGATCGCCTGGCCCTGGTGCCGGCGAAAGAGGGCGGCGACGCCGCGTCCACGCGTGCTGGCACAAAGGGTGGCACCGGCGACGCGCAGGTCGCGGGCCTCAAGCAGGACCTGGCCTCGTCCCAGGAAACCGTCGCCTCGCTGCGCCAGCAGGGCGAGGAGTTGAAATCCCGCGTGGCCGATCTCGAGGCGATCAAGGGCAAGAACGACCGCCTGATCAGCCTGAAGGACGCCGAGATCGCCGAACTCCAGCGCAAGCTGGCCGAATCGAACAAGGCTGGCGGTCAGCCGTCGCCAGCAACGCCGACCACTCCGGCGCCTGCGGCCACCCCGGCCGCGGTGGCCAGCGCCTCGACCGCCGGTAAGCCTGCCGCGTCGACCGTGCCGCCGGCTCTGGCCGCCACGGTCGCCACGGCTCCGGTGAAGGAGTCCGCCCCGGCTTCCGCTCCGGCAGCGACGCCGGTCGCCGTCAAACCGGCCTCTCCGGCCAAGCCGACGCCGCCCGCCGCGCCGACTCCGGTGGAAGAAGATCCCTGGTTCATGCAGCCCTGGGCCTGGGGTGGCGGTGGCGTTGCCGTGCTGCTGCTTCTGCTGGCAGCCGTGTTCGGTCGCCGCAAGAAGGCGGAAGCACCTGCCGCGGCGGCCACCGGTTTCGCCGGCAGCTCCCTGGCGGATCGCTTCGGTGATGAGCCGGGCATCGACAGCCTCGACGGCATCGATCCGGACCAGCGCGAGATCCTCGACGCGTTGGCCGAGCATCCGGACGATATCGGCCTGCATCTCGAGCTGGTAAACCTCTACTACGGTCGTCGTGACGTCGAGCACTTCGAGGGCGCGGCGGAAGCTATGTACGCCCACGTTTCCGACCCCGAGCAGCACGAGTGGCAGGACGTGGTCGCCATGGGCAAGGAGCTGGCGCCCACGCATCCGCTGTTCGGCGGCCAGCCGGTCGACGAGATCGACGATCCGTACGATCGCGACACCTACAGCGCATCGACGCCGACCCATCCGGACGAACTGGCCGCGCTGGAAGAATTCGACCTCGGCAACTACGTCACCGGCCCCGACGAGGGTGAGGCGCCGCCGCCGCAGAAGCACAGCGAGTACCACTTCAATTTCGACCTGTCGCCCGTACAGCGCGCCGAGGCGGAACATCGCCCGCACGCGCCGGAGGTGTTCGACGTGGATGCCCCGGAATCGCCGTACGCCGAACCGAGTGCCGAGCCGCACGTGCCGGCCGATACGAGCTTTGGCGAACTCCTGGCCGAAGAAACCCATCGCGACGACGCACGCCCGACCTGGTCCTTCGACGAGGAAGAGCTGCCCGCGACGCCAACCCATCACGATGAGCCGCTCCTGGCCAGCAGCGATTCGGTGAGCCTGGGTGAGCCGACCTTCGACGAGCCGAAGTTCGACGAACCGTCGTTCCACGAATCGCATGTGCCGGAGACCTTCAGCGACGATCCGGTCGACACCAAGCTCGACCTGGCTCGCGCCTACCTCGATATGGGCGACGCCGAAGGGGCTCGCCTGATGCTTGAGGAAGTGCTCGCCGAGGGCTCGCAGATGCAGAAGGACACAGCCCGGCAGATCCTCGGCGACATCGTCTGATTTCCCGAGCCCGTCCACGAAAAACCCCGCGAAACGCGGGGTTTTTCGTTTTTAGCGGTAGCCAGAGGGGCAGGGCGCGCGCACGGATGATGACCTGGGCACTACTCATTGCGAACGGTTCGCATTATCGTATGCGTTATCCAATCGCTCCCCAGGGACACCATCCATGCACACCCTGCCAGCACGGCGCCATCTTGGCGTCGCCTTGGCCCTCGCGCTTTGCGCCGGCCACGCCCACGCCGAAGACGACCAGGACAAGAGCCGCACGCTCGACGCCGTCGTGGTGAAAGGCACCGTCCTCGGCGCGTCGCGCAGCGAAGACGTGCAGCATTACGCGGGCAGCCGCCAGGTGATCGCGCGCGAAACGCTCGACACCGGTGCGAACCGTTCGCTCGACGACGCCTTGCAGCGTGTCCCGGGCGTCAAGATCTTCGACGAGACCGGCACCGGTGCGTTGCCGCAGATCGCGCTGCGCGGCCTGTACGAGAGCCGCAGCGGTCGCGTCCAGGCCTTACTCGACGGCATTCCGCTGTCGCTGGCGCCGTACGGGCAGACCAGCCTTTCGCTGTTCCCCGTCACGCTGAACCAGATCGACCGTATCGATATCGTCCGCGGCGGCGCGGCCGTGCAGTACGGCCCCAACAACGTCGGCGGCGTGATCAACCTCGTCAGTAAGCCGATCCCCGAGCGCTGGACCTCCATCCTGGGCGAACGCATCACGGCCTACGGTCGCGGCCAGATGCTGAAGGACACCTCGTTTTCCACCGGTGGCTACCTCAGCCCGAACTTCGGCCTCCAGGTGGATGCCGACTGGCAGAAGGGCGAGTACTTCCGCGAGCACAGTGGCACCAACGTGAAGAACGTCCGCCTGCGCAGCGAGTGGTGGCTGGGCGACGACAAGGTCATCAAGGCCGACGTGCAGCGCTACGTGGCCCACATGGAGCTGGCCGGGGCGCTCTCCGTGCCCGATTACCTGCGCGATCCGCGCCAGGCCACGCGCCCGCTGGACCGCTTCAAGGGCACGACGACCCGCGCGTCGTTCACCTACGAGCAGGACCTGGGTAACTGGTGGATCTTCGATAGCTCGCAGTTCACCTGGACCAACTTCAGTGCCGACAGCGAGCGTAACTTCATCGTGGGCATGCGCCGTTCGTCGGCGGAAACCTGGCGCGACGACCTGCTGCCGCAGTTGCTGCAGAGCGCGCCGCGTGGGTTCAAGGTGTATGGCACCCAGCCGCAATTCAACCTGCACATCGACAGCGGCGGCGTGACCCAGCAATGGACCGTCGGTGCCCGCGCCGTCCGTGAGGACATCGATTTCGTCGTCGGCAACACCGGCCTGGATAACGGCGTCTACACGCTCGTTCGCGACTGGGGTTTCAAGGACCGGGCCTGGGCGGCGTACATCAGCAATGCCATCGGCTTCATGGACGACCGTTTCACCGTGACGCCCGGCGTGCGTTACGAGCACCTCGACGCAACCTATCGCAACCGCGCCAACGGCGTGTCGTTCGAAAACAACGTGCGCAACTGGTTGCCGGGCCTCACCCTCGGCTTCAAGGCCTCGGACAAGTGGTACGTATACGCCGATGCCCAGCGCTCGCTTCGCGCGCCGCAGGTCACGCAGATCGTCTTCGGCGACAACCTCGATTCCGAACTGGCTTGGAACTACGAGCTGGGTGCGCGCTTCACGCCGACCTCGCGCACGATGATCCACGCGGACGTCTATCGCATCGACTTCGACAAGCAGATCCAGCTCGACAACACCACGCGTACCTACGGCAACATCGGCAAGACGATCCACCAGGGTCTCGAAGCCGACATCGAGTGGTCGCCGGAAGCACTTGATGGCCTGAAGCTCAACCTGGGCTACGCCTATCTCGATGCTGCGCAGAAGTCGGGCCAATTCGACGGCAAGCGCGTGCCCTACACCTCGCGCAACCAGGTGACCCTGGGCGCCTCGTACACCGCGGGACCCACGGTTTATGCCCTGTCGGGCTACTACTTCAGCAAGTCCTACAGCGACACGGCCAACACCAAGGCCGAAAACGCCATCGCTTCCATCGGACAGTTGCCGTCGTATGCGGTGTGGAACGCCCAGGTCACGCACACCTTCGCCACCTGGGGCACTTCGTCGCTGAAGGGCTCGCTGGCGCTAAATAATATGTTCGACAAGAAGTACTGGTTCCGCGGCATCGACACCAGCCCCTGGGGCCGCCAACCCGCCCCCAGCCGCAGTGTCACCCTGGGCGCAGAACTCACTTTCTAACCCCACTCCCTGTAGGAGCGCGCCTGAGCGCGACCGGTCACCGCGAAACCCGGTCGCGCGCAGCAGCTGCGAAGATGCACAACAGGAAAAGGCACGCTTTAGCAGGATCGCCTGCGGACGTCACCACTACTCACCCTCGGGCCCCTTCTTTGTCGGCCATGGCTGGCCTTCCGCTTGCCCCAATCCCTTGATGGCAGTGAGCGCTCCAGCACTTCGGAACGAACCGTACCCGGTCACATCCAGTGGTTCTGCAATATATCGTCCTTCAAGGTAGACATAATGACCCTCGTACGGCTTGAGAGCCTTGGCCACGTCCTCGGATATCGCGCCCATGACGAGGATTCCGGCCGAAGCATCGCGCATTTCGTAAGCGTCTCGGGACGCGAACAACATGGGGCGCACGCCGCCTACATAGAAGCCCCTCACAAACACGGGCTTTCGATCAAATAGTTCGCTTCGCGCGATCAGTGTGGTGAACGCGACGGGGCATATCTCACCCCCACCCGAGCCCCTTTTGAAGCACGCATCTGCAGGGCTGCTTGCGATGGAGGCGGCAGAACAAAGCGCGCAGATCCAGAAGGCAAGTAGTCTCATCTGGCCTCTCCTCGAATGGTTGTGATGCCATCCCCAAGCTGTCGTTGTCCGTGCCTGTCTACATCCGATTTAAATGACCGGTAATCCCACCCGTAAATAGTCCCATTGGGTAGGGATACGTAACCGTTGATTCCATTGTTGAAGTAGCGCACGAGGTCTCCGTGACCGTAATCACCACTTCTGACTGCAGCACTCTGTAGCGGAAGGGCTACGGCCGTTCTTCCGGAGAAACTATTGTTATCCGGGTGAGTGTGGATCTCCCCCTGCTTTCTATCGGGATCCAGCACGTTACGCAACATGAGTATGTCGATCGTGTTGCGGTCGCCGGTGCTGTACGAATTCGACGAAGAGTAGCCCGTACCATTTCTGAATAGAATGTCCGCGCCAATCTCGACCTTGAGCCTGTTTGTTATGGGTTGAACTACATCGGACCAAGCAATCGACAGTGCGCCTGCGGATCCATAGGATGAACCAAGGACGCCGGCGGATATCAGGGCTTTGTCCGCGAGCTTGCTGGCCCGCAGTCCTTGAGTGAACCTTTCGCCGTCTCCAGGGCCGATGTTTTCGCAGCGGTAAATTTCGCAGTTGATCTGCTCGCCGCTCATTCCCTCTGCATAGAGGCCTGTGTAATCAGCGAGAGTCGCAGGGCTGTTTGCGGCGTACGTGAAACGATTAAAAGTGAATCCCCGCCCCGCGGCAAGATCGAGAGGGTCGGGACTTAAGAATCTTCCCATAGAGGGGTCGTAGTAGCGAGCCTGCATGTAAACGTAATCCGATTCCGCATCAGTTACGTGACCAACAAATCCCGCTTGATTCGCCCGAGAGTCCATGGCTTCACGGCCAAATGGTGTGTATTCAGCTTTGGATCGAAGATTTCCATTTGCATCAGTAGTTGCAAGCACATTTCCTTGAGGGTCAGTGTAGTAATAAGTGACCTCTTCGGTAGCTAATGCTGGCTGAGTGGCTACCAGTGCTAATAAATAGGCCGATAGAAAACTTGCACGTCTTTGGATGTCCAATTCCAGCCCCCTGTTGATGACTCCTCGTTGATCACGATAAAGGACGTCACGAGTGATGGGCAAGAGTGCCCGTGGCGAGGGGGCGGGCAAAAAAAAGACACTAGCCACAGGGCTAGTGTCTTTTTTTTGGGTGTTGCGGGGCTCAGCTCTCGTCCCGCCACCGCCTGAACCAGATGGCCCCCGCGATCATCGCGATCCCTGCGATGGCACCGATCCACAGCGAGGGCTGGGCAAGGGTGCTGTAGTGGTAGGCGAGGTTGACCTTGTCGAGCGCCGCAGCTGGATTGCTGGTGTCGAGGCCGGCGAGGGACGAGGCCTCGGTCAACCAGCCGCCGGGAATCAGTCCGCCAAGCAGGCGACCCGCCACGTAGTGCCAGTAGTTGCTGGAGATGCCGTGCACGCCACCCATCAGGCCCATCCAGGCGATGACCGCGCCGGTGCCCAGGGGTAGGGCGATGGCCCAGAGGAACGGCTTGCTGCGGGCCCAGGCAGAGCAGAGCATCAGCCAGCCGACGGTAGGCAGGGCCCAGATCGCATACAGCGGGATCAGCAGCACGAGGTTGACGATGACCTTGAGCGGGTGGGCCTGCATCAGCAGCGGCCAGATGGAGATGCCGTGGTACGTGCCGACCATGGCGAACATGATCGCCAGCATGAGGCCGGTGACGACACCTACAACCACCGCGACCGCTGGCGCCACAAGGATCGCGCTGGCGACCTTGGACAGCACCGTGTCGGTATCTGACAGCGGCAGCGACTTCCAGAACAGGATGCTGCGATCGCGCCGGTCGTCGTACAGGGCGCCCAGGCAGTAGAAGAACACCACGATGGCGGTGACGATCAGCACCAGGTAGGTCATGCCGTAGAGCAGGCCATCGATGACCGCGCCGGCCTGGACCAGGTCCGCGTCTTCATAGGCACGGGAGAAGTTACTGTGGAAGTTGCCCATGGCGGTATGGGCCTCGCCCACCGCGATGAGCATCGCATTGAGCACAAAGGCGATGGCGCCCGCCACGATCGGCGCGGTGATGAAGCCGCCCTTGTGCTCCCAGAATTCGCGCTTGACCAGCCAGTAGAAGGTTTTCATGCGTAGGTGCCCTTCATGGTGGCGACGAAGAGGTCGCCGATCGATGGGCGTCGTACCTCGCCCAGGCGTTCCAGCTCGGGCCGGCTGACGTTGTCGAACAGGAAGATGCTCTTGCCGAACACTTGGCGCTCGTCCAGCGGTTTCAGCTCGCGGGCGGCGGCGGCCATGTCAGCGCTGACCAGCACCTCGGCGAAGCGTTCGCCCACGGCCTCCATGTCGGCGTCGAGCACGATCTTGCCATCGCGGATGAACATCAGGTCGGTGAGGATATGTTCGATCTCCTCGACCTGGTGGGTGGTGACCAGGATCGTCTTGTCCTCGTCGAAGTAGTCTTCCAGGAGCGTCTGGTAAAACTGCTTGCGATAGAGGATATCGAGGCCGAGCGTCGGCTCGTCCAGCACCAGCAGTTTCGCGTCGATGGACATCACCAAGGCCAGGTGCAACTGCACGATCATGCCCTTGGAGAGCTGCTTCACGCGCTGCTTCGGCTGCAGCTTGGTTCGCGCCAGGAAGCTTTCGCACTTGGCCCGGTCGAAACGGGGATGGGTGTTGGCGACAAAGTCGATCGCTTCGCCCACGCGCAGCCAGCGGGGCAGGACGGCCACGTCGGCGATGAAACAGACCTGCTCCATCAGTCGGTCGCGATCCTTGCGCGGGTCGAGTCCCAGGACGTCCAGGTGGCCGTCGAACGTAGTGAGACCGAGGATGGCCTTCAGTGCCGTGGTCTTGCCGGCGCCGTTCGGACCGATCAGGCCCACGATGCGCCCGGCGCCGATCTGGAACGACGCGCCGTCCAGCGCCAGTTGCGACTTGTAGCGCTTGGTCAGGCCATTGGCGGTGACGACCGCGGTCATGACGCGTCCTCCGCGGGGCCATCGGCCTCCCGCATAAGGGTTTTCAGGTCGAGGCCCATGCGCTGGAGGCGGGCGTACAGCGCCGGCCATTCTTCGCGCAGGAAGCGCTCCCTCTCACTCTTGAGCAGCGCGTCGCGCGCTCCATCGATCACGAACATGCCAAGACCCCTCCGTTTCTCAACCAATTGTTCGTCGACCAGCTCCTGGTACGCCTTGGACACGGTGAGGGGGTTGATCTGGAAATCCCCCGCGACCTGGCGGACCGACGGCAGCGGATCGCCTTCGTTCAAGGCGCCATCCAGGATCATCGCCACGACGCGTTCGCGTAGCTGGCGGTAGATCGGGATGCTGTCGTTCCAGGTGATGGACATGTAGTTCAATCCTTCGCCGAGTGGCGCAGTGCGTTCCCAAACGAATAGTAAGGCATGCTCAGCTGGGCACCGATGATGGCGGCGGCACGATCTTCGGCGCTGCGCTTGATGGCGTCGGCGGCCGAGCCGAGGGACGCCTCGGTGGCGAGCATGGCCTGTCGTACATCGGCGTCCGTCGGGCGGACAGTCAGCGACGGCAGGTCGACAACCCGGACGCCGTTGATGAAATGCGGTTCGGCGGACATGAGGGCCGCGCGGTCATCGAAGGAGCGCAGGGCGAACACGCTGGTCCCGGCGATCAGGATGGACGCGGTAAGGGCGATGAAGTTCGGCGCTTTCATGGTTCTACGACTCCGATGACGTTCGGACGACTGTCCGGTTTAGAGAGCTGCGACGGTGTCGGCGTTGGCGTAGACGACAACCGGGGCCAGGTCGGTGACGTGGGTGCCGTTGATCTCGGTCAGCGGGGCGGTCTTGGTCGACGTGCTGCTGAACATGGCGAGCGAGGCGGCGGCGATGGCGAAAGAGGCGGCCAGGGCGAGGTAGTTGGGGCGGTTCATGGCGTTCATGGTGCTTTCTCCTCTAGTGATCTGGGTGACCGGTGTTGTAGTGAACTATAACACCAGATTTGAGGCCGTCAATCGAAATTTCGTGAATTTCCATATGACTTATGGCCTAGGCCCGGGCGGGGTGTGCTGGTGAGGTAGCGCTCCGGGCAGGCATGAGATGCACCGATTCCGGAAAGGGTTTACATGCTGCTTTTGTAGGAGCGCGCTTGCGCGCGACCGGTACGGGTAGAAGCGTCCCGGCGATCCCGGGTTGCGCGCAAGCGCGCTCCTACAAAAGCGAACGACCGGCTCCTTGCGGGGCCGGCCGTCGCTGGACTACCTGTGCTTCGCCTTACAGTTCGGCGCGGAACTCCACGCCGATGATGCGCGGGTCGTTCACGAAGGCCGTGCGGTTGTTGAAGTCGATGCCGCCGGTGATCACCTTCTTGTTGGTGATGTTGCGGCCATAAAGTGCGACCTCGCGCTTGCCGAAGTCCCAGTTGTAGCCCACGCGCACGCCGCCTTCGAGGAAGGGCTTGCTGCGGAACTCGGCCGAGTCATACAGGAAGAAGTTCACTTCGCTGCGGTAGTTCCAGTCGGTGTAGACGAAGAACTCGCCGCTCTCGCCGTACGGGATGCCGTAGCGGGCGGTCTAGGTACCGATCCACTTCGGTGCGTTCGGCAGCGGGTTGCCGTTGATGAGGGCGTTACCCGAAGCGTTGAGCGGATCGAACACGGTGCAGCCGCCACCGCACGGAGCCACCGCGAGGTTGCGGTCCTTCAGCTCGGTGTGGTTGTAGCTGCCGCCGGCGGTCATGTAGAAGTTGGGCGTCAGGTAGGCTTCGAGGTCGAACTCGGCACCGTAGCCTTCGGTCTTCTTCGCGTTGATCAGCTGCGTGACGTTGGTGGCACCACCCACAGCGGTGAGCTGCTGGTTGTGCATGTTGTACTTGTAGATGTCGGCGTTGAAACGCAGCTTGTTGTCTTCGGAGGTCGACTTGAAGCCGATCTCGTACGAGGTGATCGTCTCCGGCTTCGCCGTGGAGATGCTGTTGGCGAAGTTGATGCGGCCCTGCACGCTGGGCGCGCGGAAGCCGTTGGCGATGCGGGCATAGACGTTGGCGTTGGGCGAGAACTGCCAGGTGGCCGTCAGATCGCCGCTCCAGCGCGAGTCGGTCGGGTCGGAAGCGAGCGGACCCACCGGGCCGGTGAAGCCGAGGAATCGCTGCGCCTTGAAGTCACGCTTGTCGTGCGACCAGCGGGCGCCGGCGCGCACGTCGAAGGTGTCGGTGAAGTTGTAGTCGGCCGAACCGAACACCGCCCAGGCCTTGGTGCGCTGGCTCTGATTCACCCAACCGTTGAGGACGTGGTTGTTGAGCGTGTCGTACGAGTAGTTCGCGATCGCGATGTCCTCGTCGAAATAGTACGTACCCACCTGCCACTTCAGGCGCTCGGCGGTGTCGTTCGATAGGCGGAATTCCTGCGTGATCTGGCGATCCTTGGGCAGGGCGTCGGCGGTCTCGGAATAGAACGGGGTGACGTAGCGATTGCCGAGGCCGGCCTTCGCGGGCGTCTCGGAGGCGTCGTAGCCGCCGTCCACGTCGCCCAGGCTGTACGTGGTGGCGCGCTCCAGGCCCGTGATGGACGCGAAGTTGAGGTCGCCGAAGTGCCAGTTCAGGTGCAGGTTGCTGCCCCAGGTGAACAGGTGCTGCTTGTTGCGGCCGTCCTGCGCGACCTTATCGCGATCGAAGCCCGGCACGAACTGGTCGCTGCCGAGCGTGATGGCGTTGGCGCGGTTGACCATCGCGCTGCCGTCGAGCCAGCGGGCATGCACGTTGATCAGGGCGTCGAAGTCTTCCGACGCCTTGTACAGCGCCTGTAGGCGCACGGCGCGATCGTTGTAGCCGCCGAGCGAATCCTTGCGGCCATTGTATTCGTTGTCGATCCACCCGTCGCGATGCTGGGCGATGGCCGACACGCGACCGGCCCAGTTGGAGCTGAGCTTGCCGCCCAGTGCCGCCTCGGCGTTAGCCGTGCCGTACGAGCCGTAGGACACGCGGGCATAGCCCTCGGTTTCCTGCGTGGGCTTGCGCGATTCGAACTTGATCACGCCGGCGGGGGAGTTGCGGCCGAACAGCGTGCCCTGCGGGCCGCGAAGCACTTCCACCTGCTCGAGGTCGAACAGCGGGAAGCCCTTGAGGATCGGGTTTTCCTGAACGATGTCGTCGTAGACCATCGAAACGGGCTGCGAGGCGTTGAGGTCGAAGTCGCTGTTGCCCAGGCCGCGGATGTAGAAGCGGGGGAACTCACGGCCGTACGAGGTTTCGGCGTAGACGCTCGGGGCGCGCGAGGCAAGCTGGAGCACGCCGTCGCCGGCCTGCCCGAAGGCCTCGAGCTTCTCGCTCGTCACCACGGTCATCGAGATGGGCACCTTCTGAAGATCTTCGGTGCGCTTTTCGGCCGTCACGGTGACGGTCTGCAGCGTGGCCGTCTTGGCCGGGGCGCTGGAGGGCTGCGCGGTGGACGTGGCGTCCTGGGCGATGGCAGCGCCAGCGGACAGGGCCGTGGCGATGGACAGGGCAATGACGAGACGTCGCGGCGAGCGCGAGCTTGCGAGGGACATGGTTTTGGGTTCCGCCTGGGGGGTGCAGCCTGGGTGAGAGTGCCTCGCCAAATCGCGGTCGAGCCGATCCCCTGGCGAGGGCGCGTCTGCCGCACATTATCCCTGTGACAGGGTGATGACGAAAGTGCTGCATTGCGCAAACCTTTGATCGGAATCGTCATAAGCCCTGTCATGTCACTGCAACGGGTGGCCGATAACGTGCCCGCCCGTTGGTGGATTTTCGTCAATGTGGTGCCAATGACGACGTGATCACCGACGTTTGAGTATTTTCTCATGCATATCGGAGCGAGCGTCGTATGAAGCGATTTCCCCTGGCCGCCGCCTTTTGGACCATGTGCGGCACCGCCGCGGCCGAAGGCGAGCCGCAGGCTGCGATCGAGTTGTATGTGGACACGACCACCCGGCAGATCTTCGCGGAGCCCGGTCCCGGTCGGCAGCGCCTGGGGCGCTTCGTGCAGGCGAGCGACACACCCGCTCCGGCAGTCGTGACGACGGCGCAGCCTGCCGTGTCCACGCAGCAGGTCGCCGTCGCGCCGCCGAGTGCGGTTTCGACATCGAAGGGCAAGGCCTGGTACGAAAAGCTCTCGATCCGTGGTTACGTCCAGATGCGCTACAACCAGGAAATCGGTGGCGGTGCAAAGGACTTGCGTTCCCCTGGCGATCGCTTCATTGGCCGGGAGCAGGGGTTCGGCGTGCGCCGTGCGCGCGTGGTCATCAGTGGTGACGTCAGCGACCGCATGTCGATTTACCTCCAGCCCGATCTTGCGAGCACCCCGTCGGGTTCGACCACGACGCATTTCGCACAATTGCGTGACGCATATGCCGATCTCTGGCTGGATGCCGACAAGGAGTGGCGCGTGCGTGCGGGCCAGTCGAAGATTCCGTTCGGCTGGGAAGACCTGCAGTCGAGCCAGAACCGTATCGCGCTGGATCGCGCCGATGCGCTCAACTCCGCCGTGCGCGACGAGCGCGACCTTGGCCTGTTCCTTTACTGGTCGCCGAAGGAGATCAAGGAGCGTTTCGCCTACCTGCAGAAATCGGGCCTGAAGGGCTCGGGCGACTACGGCATGTTCGGCGTGGGCGTCTACAACGGGCAGGGCGCGAACCGTCCGGACCGTAACGACCAGTTGCACACCGTGGTGCACTTCTCCTATCCGTTCAAGTTCGCCAACGGGCAGTACCTGGAAGTGGGTGCCGACGCGTACAGCGGTCGCTACAAGGTGTCCACGGCATCGGTGAGCGTCGATGGCCGCACGTTCACGCCAACGGTGGACGCGCCGCTAGCCGGTTCCACCGACCGTCGCGTCGCCGCGCACGTGGTGTATTACCCGCAGCCGTTCGGTTTTCAGGCGGAATGGACGGTGGGCAAGGGCCCCGAGCTTGATATCGCGCAGCGCAGGGTCCGCACGCGCTCGCTACGCGGCGGCTACGCGCAGGTGATGTACAAGTTCGACACCGCGCACGGCGGGTTCATTCCGTACGCGAAGTGGCAGACCTATCGGGGCGGCGCCAAGTTCGACACCAACGCGCCGCGCATGTCGGTGGACGAGCTGGAGGCCGGCGTGGAGTGGCAGCCGTCCAGCGCGGTGGAGCTGGCAGTGGCCTTCGCCAACATGCGCCGCACCGACGTCGGCGCGGCGCCATATCGCAAGATCGACGGCAAGCTGCTGCGGATGCAATTGCAGGTGAATTACTGACGGGCAAGGGAATGCTCGTCGTTCCTGTGAAAACAGGAACCCAGCGCCTCGGTTTGTCAGCACCGCGAGGGCGTCGCATCGGCTTTTGCGTAGGAAGCCGCGAGGCGATAACCGATTACCTCGCGCTGGGTTCCAGCGTTCGCTGGAACGACGGATCGCCAGCCTCGTCGGTCCTGTGAAAACAGGAACCTAGCGCCGAGCGTTCGGTTATCGCGTCGGGGTGGCCTACGAAAAAGCCACCCCGGCGCACTCAACCTATTACTTCTTCTTTTTCTGCGACCCCTTCGCCGCATCGGCGAGCGACTTCTCGCGCGCGGCCTTGAACTCGCTGCCGTCCTTCCATGCCGGCCACACGTCGCTATCCGCGAGCTTCTCGCCAAGCTTGTAGAAGGCGACCACGTTCTGCGTCACGCCGGTGAAATCCCAGCGCAGGTCGTATACGTCGGTGACCTGGTGGTAGTGGTTCTTGACGTAGTCTTCCGCCGCCGCCTCGCCGGCCGCCTTGCCGCCGTTCACCATGTCGCTGCCGCCATTGGCGGCCAGTGCCGGGACACCGGCCTTGGCGAAGTTGAAGTGGTCGGAGCGGAAGTAGTGGCCTTTCTCAGGGGTGGGGTCGGCGCTGACGACGCGGCCGTCGGCCTTGAGCACGTCGGCGAACATGTCTTCCAGGTCGTTCTGACCCTGACCAACCACTTCCATGTCCTTGGTCGGTCCAGTGACGGGCAGGGCATCCATGTTGATGTCGGCCACCGTCTTCGCCAGCGGGAAGGGCGGGTGGGCGACGTAGTACTTCGAACCCAGAAGGCCCGATTCTTCCATGGTCACCGCGGCAAAGACGACGCTGCGCTTCGGCTTGTCCTGCGCGAACTTGCCGGCGATCTCCAGCAGCGCGGCGATACCGGTGCCGTTGTCGATCGCACCGTTGTAGATCTGGTGGCCCTTCAGCGACGGATCGTGGCCGAGGTGGTCCCAATGCGCGGTGTACACGATCGCCTCATCGGGCTTGTCCGTGCCCTTGACCATGCCGATCACGTTGTTGCTGAGCGAATGGGTGATGTTGCTGTGCAGGGCGATGTTCGCCTTGGCGTCGAGTGGCACGGCCTTGAAGCCGCGCACGTCGGCCTGCTTGGCTAGCTCGTCGAAGTTCTTGCCCGCCTTGGCGAACAGGCGCTGCGCGGCCTCGTGCGTGAGCCAGCCGGCTACCGGCAGACGCGGCGACGGGTCCTCGCTTTCCGGCAGGTCGAGGCGCGGCGTGCTCCAGCCGCTCTTGACCACGTTCCAGCCATACGCGGCCGGCTCGGTCTGGTGCACGATGAAGACGGCGGCGGCGCCCTTGCGGGCGGCTTCCTCGTACTTGTAGGTCCAGCGACCGTAGTAGGTCATCTCGCGACCCTTGAACAGCTTGGGGTCGCTGCCGTTCCAACCTGGATCGTTGACCAGCACCACCAGGGTCTTGCCCTTGACGTCGATACCGTCGAAATCGTTCCACTGGGCTTCCGGCGCGTCGACGCCGTAGCCCACGAAGACGATGTCCGAATCCTTCAGCGCCACATCGGCCTTGGCCTGCAGGGTGCCCACGACCATGTCGGTGCCGAAGGCGAAGGATTCCGTACCGCCGCCTTCGGCCACGTCGAGCTTCAGGGTGTCCTGGCCGGTCAGTTCGGTAGAGACGGCGGGCACGGTCTGCACCCACTCACCCTTGTTGCCGGGCTCCAGGCCCATGCGCTTGAACTGCTCGATGAGGTAGTTGGTGGTCAGGCGCTCGCCGAGCGTGCCCGGCTTGCGGCCGTCGTACTCGTCCGATGAGATCACTCTCAGGTGGGCGGCGAAGTCGTCGGCCGTGATCTCGGGGCTGAACGTGTGTTGCTCGTTGGCCACGGCCGGCAGCGGGGGCGGCGGCGAGGTGGCGGCCGGCGCCGGGCCCGGGGGCGCGGCCTTGGCGGTCTTGTCGTCGTCGTGGGACTGGCAGGCTGCCAGGGTCAGGGCGGCGAGGCAGGCGAGTGCAAGGCGTCGCATCGGTGGGGCGTTCCCTTTGGTCGGGTGGGCATTCGAGTGTAGCGGCTGGCGCCGCCCTGTCACCCGTCCTCAAGCCGGGCGATAATGTGCGGTTTTTCGCACCGGAACACCTCATGCGCATCGGCATCGACTTTGGAACCAGCTATTCGGCGGCCGCCGCCGTGGTGGACGGGCAGCTCCAGCTGGTCCGCTTCGGCGAGGCGTGGCAGTTCCGCACCGCCGTGTTCTTCCCCGAGGTGGTGCCGGACGTGGACGATTTCGTGCTCACCCCGGCCCTGGAAGCCCAGGTGGACGCTTTCGTGCGCTCGGTCCGCGCCGATGAGCGCCAGTCCGGCCGGACCCCGCGCGCAGAGTCCGCGGTGCGTCGCGACGCCATCCGCGTGGTCCGCCGCCAGTGGATGGAGGAGCGCATCCGCGAGGCCTCCGGGTCCGTCGCCAGCTTCCAGGACGCCCTGTTCGGCGAGGAGGCCGTCGAGGCCTATCTCGAGGAGGGCAGCGGCAACCTCATCGAGTCGCCGAAGTCCATGTTCGGCTATCGCCTGGACCCGCGGGTCCGTAAGACGATCGTCAGCATCGCCGCCCACATCCTCGAACATGTGCGCTTGGTGGCCACCCGCCAGTTCGGCGAACCGGTTCGCGAGGCGGTGATCGGCCGGCCCGTGGAGTTTCGCAGCTCGATGGGTGCCGCCGGCGGCGAGCAGGCCTTGTCCATCCTGCGGGAAGCCGCCGGAGTTGCCGGCTTCGACGATGTGTCCTTTCTGGAGGAACCGGCTGCCGCGGCCATGCACTACCACCTGTCGTTGCCCGAGCGGCAGCGGGCGCTGATCGTCGATATCGGCGGCGGTACCACCGACGTGGCCTATGCCGAGCTTGGCGCGGGCCAGGCGCCGGTGATGCGCCGCAGCTGGGGTCTGCCGCGGGGCGGTACCGACCTGGACGTGGGCATGAGCCTGCATGCCTTCATGCCGCTGTTCGGCAAGGATGCCGGCGCCGTGCCCGTGCACCATTTCGTCGAGGCGGCCAGTGTCCACAACCTTCCCAAGCAGCGTGAGTTCCGCAAGCAGGACTACCGGATGGTCGACGAACCCTACGGCCAGCGCCTTCGCGCGCTCCAGGGAACGGGGGCGACCACGCGCCTTAATCAGGCGGCGGAACGCATGAAGATCGATCTAAGTGGAAAATCGTCGGCGAACGCCTCGCTGGAATTTATCGAGCCCGGACTGGCTGTGGATGCGGCTCCCGCGGATTTTTTCGCGGCGTCGGAAGATTTTCTCGATCGAATTTCCCGCCTGCTGGATCAGGCTCGATTGGATATTGGGGAGGCGCCGGCGAGCATTTTCCTGACAGGTGGTACGTCGCGTTCTCCGCAGGTGCGCGACAAGGTCGCCGAACGCTTCGAGGGTGTGCCCGTGGTGCACGGAGACCCGTCGTTGGGCGTGGTGTCGGGACTGGCACAGGCGGCACTTTTGTCAAATTCGTCAGATAGTTTCATCTGACGTTACGCGAAATCGGCATTTTCACGAAGTACTGGTATTTTCTGTCTTACACGGTTAGTTATATGTAATGAGCATTTCGTGCCGGTAACTGGCGGAACGCCCTATTTAGGGAGTATTTTTCCAATCGCATGCAGGCTGGCGTGCCGGGACGTTGCGGGGGTGTTTATGGGAGTGAGGTGCGTTCGGTTCAGGAGGGGCAACGGAGGGGGCGTTGCCGGGTCACAGGATCGCCGCGACGATGCTGTCCCGCCGATGCGACAGTTGTTGAACGAGTTCCACACGGAGGTCCATGCATGAGCCGTCCATCCGATGTGCAGGGGTTGGAGGACTACGATCTGGTCACGCTGGGCGCCGCGCTCGGTGTCTGCGACGTCGACCTGCTTACATTGAGTCCGGCACGTCCGCGTGCCGCGATCGCCACCAAGACCCATGACGGGGTTACCTACTTCAGCGCGCACATCGATTTCGACGTGCGCGGGTCGCTGACCGTTCCCGACGATTCGTGCATGCTCGTTTATCTGCACGAAGCCGGTGAACGCAGCTGGTGCCAGGGTGTGGGTATCGAATCCGACATGGCCGTCACGTTGTTGAGGGGCACGCCCACCGACTTCATGTTCGAGCGGGGCACGCGCTTCACCCTGGTGATCGCACCGTATGCCCGTTTCCGTAGCCGCTTCATGGCCTCGGATCACGCCGATGTCGACATGGCCGCGCAGCGGCTGCGTCTGTTCTCGGTGCATTCCGACCACCTCAAGCGTGCTTATCGACAAATCCGCGATCGCGTGAATGAAGCCGATGACACGGGCTTCGGCCCTGTCGAGGATCTGCTCGACGAGCATATCCGCGTGGCGCTGGCGTCGTCGTCCGAGGAACGCCCGGTGGCGTCGAGAGGTCGTCGCGCACATTACCAGGTGATGCGCCGGGCCGAGCGTTTCATGCGCGCCAACCTGCGTCGCGACATCTACTCGCACGAGTTGTGTCAGGCCGCAGGCGCCAGCGAGCGCGGATTGCGTTATGCCTTCGACGACCTGCTGGGTATTCCGCCCAATCGTTATCTCGCCATGTTGCGCCTGTGCACGGCGCATCGCAGCCTGATCACGGCCGAGGCGGGACGTCGTTCGGTGAAGTCCGTGGCGCTGAGTTGCGGCATGTGGGATCTCTCGCGCTTCGCTGAGAAGTACCGTAGCGTGTTCGGCGAGCAGCCTCGTGAAACGCTCACGCGTAGCGTGGCGGCCGAGGATCTCGCGGCAGCGGGCGAGGGTGGTTACGACGGCTGGTAATCCGGGGCGGCACGTCATCGTGCCGTTTCAGGCCATCCGATTGCCGCAATTGATCAACGGTATCCGGATGCTCCTCCTCTAATCGAAACCCAGCGCGTCAAGGACGCAGGGAGTCGATACGGGGGAACTGCCGTGAATCGTTCAGTAGCCTTGTTCATGAGGCGCGTCGCCAGTGCGACGCGCCTTTTGTTTGCCGTCTCGCGTCGCCTCGCGGCAGCGAGGATCGCCATGCTCGCCACGCTGGTGTTCGTCACCGGAAACGTGGCGGCCGAACAGGTCGCACAGCCCCGCCAGGGGGCGACGACGAGCGACGCCACGGTGTCCGTCGGCAAAGACAAGCCGTCCGCCACGAAGAAAGCGAAAAAAGCATCCACGGACGAGGACGACACGGAGACGTCCGCGACCACGGCCAGTGCCAAAGACGACGCGCCAGTGACGGCATCGATAAGCGGCGTCAATACGCTCGCGCCGCAAGCCAGTGGCCGGGCGGTGTTTACCTCGACACCCTTGATGGCGACCAACATGGCGACGCCGCAAGCCTTCGGCCCATCGATCATCGCACCCGGCGATCCGCGTTATCCGTTGCCTGCCGAGCCGTTTCGCGCCGGCCTTATCCTCGGCTCGGGCGGTCTCGTCGCGCCATCGAATACCGCGCTCGCGCCGACGATTACCTCGTTGCTCAATCCCAGCTCGCAGTTCATCAACAGCGGCGCGCTGAACCTCAACACGGTGAACATTACCAGCACCTTCCAGAGCCTCGGCATCGGCGCGGCCAACCTGGTCAACCTCACGCCCACCTCGACGGCGATCAACGGCACGTTGTTGGGACAGAATCAGCACCTGACCCTGTTGGGTGGCGTCACGTCCGACAGCTACATCACCAACATCAATCGCGGTACCGACAACTTCGGCAATGGCCCGCTCGGCGGCATTCTGCTGCCTGGTGGCTCGCCGGCATGGTCAGCGGATTGCGCGAGTCTCCTGGGTATTCCGCTGGCCCGCTGCTGGGCGGTGAACCCCGCGCAGGACAACCAGGTGATCGTCGGCGACAGGGCGACGGCCAATGGCTCCCAGGAAGTGGTGATCGGTCGTGGCGCGAGCCATACCTTGCCCAGCGAAGACGCCAACTCGGTTTTCCCGGGCGCAGGCCGCAACGATCCGAACAATCCGTCTGGCGTACCGACTAACGACTTCGCCTCGCGCAAGGGCAACTCGGTGGTGATCGGCGATAGCGCGGCGGGTACGGCGAATGCGCAGACGATCCTCGGCGCGAATGCGACGTCGACCCAGGTCAACAGCGTGGTGCTCGGCAACGCGTCGCTCGGCGATCGCGCGGCGCAGGCCAGCTACACGCCTTATGGCCTGACCGCGGCGCAGGCTTCAGTCGGTGCCGTTTCCGTGGGTAGCACCGGCAACGAGCGCCAGATCGCCCACGTGGCGGCCGGCAGCGACAACTACGATGCGGTCAACGTCCTCCAGTTGAAGGGAGCGCTCGCGGGCATCGGCGCGCTGGATCTGCTCGCCGTCACCTACGATCCCGATGCCAACGGCTTGCCGACCAATTCCATCACGCTCAAAGGCACCGGTACCGGTACGGTGGGCTTGCACAACCTGGCACCCGCCGCGCTCAGTGCGACGAGCACGGATGCCGTTAACGGCACGCAGCTCAACACGACCAACCAGGCGGTGGCGACGTACTTCGGCGGCACCACGACGGCGAACGGCGCGGGTGTGTTCACGGCACCGACGTTCAACACGCCCGCGATCAGCACCACCGGTGTCGTCACCCCCGGTACGGCGAACAACGTCACCACGGCCTTCAGCACCGTGGGTACCTCGCTTACCGCGCTAAACACGCAGATCGCCAACATCACGGCCGGTACGCTCCCGTACCTGAAGATCAATTCCACCGGTGCGCCGAGCACGGCGACAGGCGTCGATGGCATCGCACTCGGTGCGGGCGCTTCCGCAGGCAACGCCAACAGCCTTGCCCTCGGTGCGGGATCGACGACGACCGTCGGTGCGCAGACGGGCTATACGGCCATCGGTATCGCCACGCCGCAGAGTTCGCTCGGCGAGGTCGCCATCGGTACGCGCAAAATCACGGGCCTTGCGGCGGGCAGTGCCGCGACCGACGCGGTGAACGTTGCGCAGCTCACCGGTGTGAGCAATACGGTGACCTCGCTCGGCAAACTGGCTGTTCTCTACGACGCGGATGGCGCCGGTAACGCGCTCAACCATGTCAGCCTCGTCGGCGCAGGTGGCGGCACCGTCGGGCTCGGCAATCTCGGCCCCGCCGCGCTCAGCGCCACCAGCACGGACGCGGTGAACGGCACGCAACTCAACACCACCAACCAGGCCGTTGCGACGTTCTTCGGCGGAACGACCACGGCAAATGGTGCCGGCGTGTTCACGGCGCCCACCTTCAACGCACCGTCGATCAGCAGCACAGGTGTCGTCACCCCTGGCACGGCGAGCGATGTCACCACGGCGTTCAGCCGGGTGGGTGGTTCGCTCACCGCACTGAACACGCAGATATCCAACATCACGGCGGGCAGCCTGCCGTACCTGAAGATCAACTCCACGGGTGCGCCCAGCACGGCGACGGGCGTCGACGGCATCGCGCTTGGCGCGGGTGCTTCGGCGGGCAACGCGAACAGCCTCGCCCTTGGTGCGGGATCGACGACGACGGTCGGTGCGCAGACGGGCTATACGGCAATCGGTATCGCCGCGCCGCAGAGCTCGCTCGGCGAGGTCGCCATCGGCACGCGCAAGCTTACCGGTCTCGCAGCGGGCAGTGCGGCGACCGATGCGGTGAATGTCGCGCAGCTCACCGGCGTGAACAATGCGGTGACCGCAATCGGCAAGCTCGCGGTGCAGTACGACGCCGACGGCGCCGGCAATGCCACCAACCATGTCAGTCTCGTCGGCACCGGTGCGGGCAGCGTCGGGCTCGGCAACCTCGGCGCGGGTGCCGTCACGGCGACGAGCCTCGACGCCGTCAACGGTACCCAGCTGTTTGGTACCAATACGACGCTGGCCGGATACCTCGGCGCCGGTGCATCGTTCACGGGTGGCGTGTTCACGCCGCCTGCGTTCTCCATCGGCAGCATCGATCTCGCGGGCAACGTCACACGCAGCACCTACGGCACCGTGGGCGCCGCGCTGTCCCAGCTCGACACGTCGGTGGGCAACGTGAATACACGCCTGAACGCGTTGAGCGGCGCCGATTACCTGGCAGTGAATTCCACGGCCGCGCTGCCGACTGCGACGGGCGCGGAGGGCATCGCCATTGGCGGTGCCGCGACGGCGGTAGGGGCCAGTGGCGTCGCGATCGGTAACGGTGCGTCGGCGAACAATGCCAACAGCGTCGCGATCGGTGCGGGCTCGGTAACCACCGTGGGTGCGCAGACAGGCTATGTGGGTTATGGGCTGGCCGCACCGCAGACCTCGCTTGGCGAGGTCAATGTGGGTACGCGCAAGATTACGGGTGTCGCCGCGGGCAGCATTCCCACTGACGCCGTCAACGTCGCGCAGCTGTCTTCCGTGGGCGCAACCGTCACCGCCTGGGCAGGCGGCGGCGCGACCTACGATGCGGCGACCGGTACCTTCACCGCGCCCCTGTACGCGCTGGGTACGGTCAACGGCGACGGCACGGTCACGGCCGGCAACTACGGCTCGACGGGCGGCGCCCTGTCCTCCGTAAACACCTCGCTGGGCAATCTCAATACGCGCCTCAACGCGCTCAGTGGTGCCTCCGGTTACGTCAAGGTCAACTCCACGGCCGCCGCCGCAACGGCAACCGGTGCCGAATCCGTGGCCATTGGCGGTGCATCGGTCGCCTCGGTGGGCAACGCCATCGCCATCGGCAATGGCGCGTCGGCGACCAACGCGAACAGCATCGCGCTGGGTAGTGGGGCGGCGACCACCGTGGGCGCGCAAACGGGATACACCGCCTACGGCATCGTCGCGCCGCAGACTTCCAGTGGCGAGTTGAACCTCGGCAATCGCAAGATCACCGGCGTGGCCCCGGGCACGCTGGATACCGACGCGGCGAACGTCCAGCAACTGCGTGCCGTGAGCGGCGACGTGGGCGCGCTTGGCCGGCTGGCCGTGCGCTACGACGACGACGGTGCGGGTAACCCCACCAACAACATCACCCTCACAGGTACGGGAACGGGTACGGTCGGCATCCACAACGTCGCACCGGGCGCGCTCAGCGCGACGAGCCACGACGCGGTCAACGGCACCCAGCTCAACACCACCAACCAGGCCGTAGCCACGATCCTGGGCGGCGGCACGACGGTGGACGCTGGCGGCAACTTCACCGGCCCGACCTATGCGGTGCCCGTCATCGGTACGGATGGCAGCAACACGCCGGGCACGGCCGGTACGGTCGGCGGCGCATTGACGACCCTTGGCGACTCGCTAGGCAACGTGAACACGCGTATCTCGTCGCTGTATACCGGTGGCCTGAAGTACGTGCAGGTCAACTCCACAGCCGCCGCAGCGACGGCGACGGGCGCCGAAGGCATCGCCATCGGTGGCGGCGCGACGGCAGCTAACGCGAACAGCGTCGCGCTGGGCGGCAACTCCGCGACCACCGTCGGTGCTCGCACGAACTACACCGCTTACGCGTTGACCGCGCCGCAGAATTCCACCGGAGAAGTGAACATCGGCAATCGCCAGCTCACGGGCGTCGCCGCGGGCTTCGCCGATGGCGATGCGGTGAACGTGGCGCAGCTGCGCGCGGTGAACGACAACATTGGCCAGGCGACCGCGGCGTCGGTTACCTACGATCTCGGCGCGGGAGGGACCAAGCTCAACCACATCACCTTGACGGGTGGCACGGCCGGCGCCGTCGGTATCGGCAACCTGGCGAACGGCGCGGTGGCGGCAGGCAGCCTGGATGCGGTGAATGGCAGCCAGCTGTTCGCATCGAACAGCGCCATGGTGGGCTTCTTCGGTGCCGGGGCCGCGTTCGATCCAGCGACCGCCGTCTTCACGGCGCCGGCGTTCGCCCTGCGTCCGGTGGATGCGAGCGGCAATGTGTCGACGGCCAGCTACGGCAACGTCGGCGCCGCCTTCAGCTCCCTCGATGGCTCGGTGAACGTGCTCAACGCACGCGTCAACAGCCTCGCCTCCGGCCTGAACTCGCCGTATCTGGCCGTGACCTCCACCCAAGCGCCCGCACAGGCCACGGGAACGGAAAGCGTCGCGATCGGCGGTGGCACGGTGGCATCGGCCGCCGACGCCGTGGCATACGGCTCGCAGGCGCAGGCCGTTGCAACGGGTGCCAGCGCGCTTGGCGTGGGTTCGCAGGCCAGCGTGGCCGGCGCGGTCGCGCTGGGCTCGGGTTCGGTGGCTAGCCGCACGGGCAGCGGCACGGAAGCCTATAGCGGCGTCGCCATTCCCGCGCAGGGCGCGGTATCGGTGGGCAGCACCGGCAGTGAACGGCAGATCGTCAACGTGGCGGGTGGTACGGCCGACACCGACGCGGTGAACCTGCGCCAGCTTCGCGCGGTGGCCAACCTGGCCGGCAGCATCGGCGCCTCGTCCGTGCAATACGACGATGCCACGCATACCAGTGTCACCCTCAACGCGGGCGGGGCGGCCGCGCGCATCGGCAACGTTGCCGCCGGCAGCATCGCCCAGGCCAGTGCCGACGCCATCACGGGCGGACAGCTGTGGAACTGGACGCAGAATGCCGGTAACTCCTTCAGCAATATCGCGCTGTACAACAGCATCCTCGCGTTGCAGCAGGGCAGTGGCGGCACGGGTAACGGTGCACTGAGCGTCAATAACAGCAACAACCTACCCAATGCCGCGTCGGCGGGCGGCAACAGCGTGGCGGTGGGCGCGGGCGCGAGCTCGGCGTCGGCCAACAGCACGGTCGTCGGCAACGGCGCCCAGGCCACGGCCAACAACGCGGTGGCGCTCGGCCAGGGTTCGGTGGCGGATCGGGCCAACACCGTTTCGGTGGGCAGCAAGGGTGCGGAACGGCAGATCGCCAACGTCGCGGCGGGTACCGCCGATACCGACGCGGCGAATGTGAGCCAGGTGAACGCGGTTCGTGCGGCGGGCGTCCACTACGATACGCGCGCGGATGGAAGCGTCGACTACGGCAACGTCAGCCTCGGCGCGGCGGGCACCCCGGCGGTCGTCCACAACGTCGCCGCGGGTACCGCCACGACCGACGCCGCCAACATCGGCCAGCTCAACCAGGTGGCCGACTGGTCGCGTAGCTACACCGACCAGCGCGTCAACGCCATGAACCGCGACATCCAGAACGCCAACAACCGGGCCAGCGCGGGTGTCGCCTCGGCGATGGCGATGGCGGGTTTGCCGCAGGCGACCACGCCAGGGCGTAACATGGCGGCCATAGCGGGCGGCACGTTCCGCGGCGAGTCGAGCATCGCGGTCGGCTTGTCCACGGTCAGCGACGGCGGCGGCTGGGTCTACAAGCTCAGCGGCACGGCCAATTCGCGAGGCGATGCCGGATTCAGTGTGGGCGCAGGCATGGAGTGGTGATGATGGAACAAGGGGCGACACGATCCGAACCGGTCAACTTCGGGTTGCCTTCATCGGGGCGTAGCGGTATTGGTATGGCCGGTCACATTTTGCCAGTCATGCCGAAACGTCTCGATATACGGCTCATCGCTCCATCCGGATACGCGGAAGACCGCGCCGCCTGCCAACGTGGCATCGAACGCCTGCAGGCGGCCGGCCACACCATCCTCGGGGATGGCGTGGTCGATCGCGTGGCGCTCCGCTTCGCGGGCAGCGACGCGGAGCGCGCCGCTGACATCAACGCCCTGGCCGATCCCGACACCGCCTTGCCTGACGTGGCGATGGCCATCTGCGGCGGCTACGGCGCCATCGCCCTCCTCGAGGACATCGATTACGCAGGGCTCGCGGCGCGTTTCCGTGAATCGTCCTGCGTGTTCGTCGGCCACGGCGACTTCACCGCCATCCAGTGCGCGCTTCATGCGAAAGCCGGCATCGGTTCCCTGCATGGCCCGATGCTGGTGCCCGACTTCGGCCCCGCCTACCTGCGCGAAAGTACCTGGCGTCATTTCTGGCAGACCATCCAGGAGCCGCGCACGGAGATGGGCTGGATCTGCACCGAGCCCCAGCCCGACGTGCAGGTGGAAGGCACGCTGTGGGGCGGCAACCTGTCCGCCCTGTGCAGTCTCCTGGGCACCCCGTACCTACCGTCGTTCGATGGCGGCATCCTCTACCTCGAAGAGACCGGCGAGCAGGCGTACCGCGTCGAACGCATGCTTTACGAGTTGAAGCTCGCCGGTGTGCTCGATCGGCAGCGCGCCATCCTGTTGGGCGGCTTGGGCGGGCAGCGGGTCAGCGAATACGACAACGGCTACGATCTCGACCACGCGCTGGAGCGGTTCCGCAGGATCTGCGACGTGCCGATGCTCCGCGGCCTCGTCTTCGGCCATGGTCCGGACAAGTGGACGATTCCCTTCGGTGCGAAGGGCATGCTGAGGGTGGTGGGAGGAACGGCGACGCTTTCCGCGTTTGGCTATGCGCATACCGGCATGACCGGCGCCGGAGCGGCACGTCGCGCCGACGGATGAAGCTGCAAGTATCGAATTTGCAACAATCACGCCAACACCCTTGATCATCAATAACTTACGATTTGCCGTCAGGTTCAAGCCCGAGCAGTCCTTGCCGATAAAGGGCAAGCTTTTTCTCTCGGGAGTGATGGGTAATGACGATCAAATGGCGAATCGTGCTGACGATGGCCGGTGCATTGGTGGCGGCCATCGTCATCGGCGTCACCGGCCTGGTGGCGCTGGGGCGGACCCAGTCCAGTCTCGAATCGATGTACAAGGACACCTTGATGCCGGTCGTCCATGTGACGAGCGTGCGGACGGCCCTGCTGGAGCAGCGGGCAGCGCTCAACCGGGCCTTCGTGGTGGCGACACCGGAGGCGGTCGCCGAAGCCCGCAAGCGCGTCGAGGCCATCGGCGCCACGCGTGACAAGGCCTGGGCAGCCTATTACCCGGCCCTGGTGACCAGCGATGATGAGATGGCGTCGGCCAAGGCGTTCATCGCCGCCCGGCAGGCGGTAGATCAGCACATGGTGGAGGCGCTGGACAAGGCGGCGGGCGACCGCGCGGCGGCGGTAACCTTCCTCGTCAAGACCATGGCGCCGATCTTCGACGCCGCGACGGATGAGATCGGCAAGATCGTCGCCGAGAACGAGCGGCAGGCCGACGAGGCCTTCACCGAATCCTCCCAGCGCGAGCAGCGCATCGTGATGTTGACGGTGGGCGTGCTCGTGGTCGCCGCGATCCTGATCGCCCTTGCGGGTTTCCTCCTTGCCCGTGCGGTGATGGTGCCGCTGCTGCGGGCTCGTGATCTCGCTGGCAAGATCAGCCAGGGCGATCTCAACCATCACCTGCAGGTCGAGGGTAGCGACGAGCTGAGCGACATGCTCCGTTCGCTGTCCACCATGGACGTGAAGCTGACCGAGATCGTGGGTCGCGTACGCGACAACGCCCGACAGGTGACGTATGCGGCGCGCGACATTTCGGGCGGTTCCGACGACCTTTCCAGCCGTACCCAGGAGCAGGCCTCCTCGTTGGAGGAAACCGCTGCGTCGATGGAGGAGATGACCGCCACCGTGCGCGAGAACTTCGAGGGCGCGGAAGTGGCGCGCGACCTCACGGCATCCCTGCTGCGCGACGCGACCGCCGGTCATGAGGTTGCCGTGGATGCGGTCGGCGCCATGGAGCAGATCACCGAAGCCAGCCGCAGCGTGGGCGAGATCGCCGTGCTGATCGACGAAATCGCGTTCCAGACCAACCTGCTGGCGCTCAACGCGGCTGTCGAGGCGGCACGTGCCGGCGAACAGGGCAGGAGATTCGCGGTGGTGGCTGGCGAAGTGCGTTCGCTCGCCCAGCGCAGCGCCACGGCCGCGCGCGACATCAAGAAACTGATCGGCGAGGCCGCCGATCGCGTCGATACGGGCTCCGTGCTCGTGCGTCGCACCGGCGATGCGCTGGCCTTGATCGGCAGCGGGGCCAACAAGGTGTCCGGCATCGTGGGCAATATCGCGGCCGCTTCGTTGCAGCAATCCGCGGGTATCGAACAGGTCAACAGCGCCGTGACGGCGCTTGACGACGTTACCCAGCAGAACGCGGCGTTGGTGGAAGAAACCAGCGCGGCCAGCCGGCAGATGCTGGAACTGGCGGAAGAGCTGATGCGTCAGGTGGCCTTCTTCCACATCGATGGCGAGGCCGAGCCCATCGATGCTCCCGTGCGTGCCCAGCGCCCGATCGCACCGTCGGTGACCCGCGTGGCGCCGAAGGGCGACCATGACGCGGTGGCCTGGCAAGAGTTTTGATCGCGTCGGGGCACGGATGCCCCGTTCATCTGCCAGCCAGCTACGAAGCGCAGTTCCCGGTAGCCTTCTCGCGCAGGTTTCCCCTTTCGCGACGACACCATGACCGACCCTCTACATACACCGCACGACCGTGCGGCGATTCCGCTCGCCCCTTCGTTGGACCAGGCCCTCGTCGATGCCCGTATGCCGACGCGGTTGCCGCTGCTCGACAGCCGTATCGTCCGCATCTGCCTGCTGGCCATCGGTCTGGGCATGGGCGTTGCCTGCGTGGCGCGCCTGCTCACCATGCTGATCGGGTTGGTGACCAACCTGGCGTTCTACGGGCGGCTCAGCACCAGCTTCGCCAGCCCCGCCGGCCACCACCTCGGTGCCTGGGTGATCGTGCTACCCGCCATCGGCGGCATCGTGGTCGGCGCCATGGCGCGCTGGGGTTCGCGTGCGATTCGCGGCCATGGCATTCCGGAGGCCATGGAGCAGGTGCTGACGAACGAGAGCCGCATCCCCGCACGGATGACCTGGCTCAAGCCCGTGTCGTCGGCGATCGCCATCGGTACGGGCGGCCCGTTCGGTGCCGAAGGCCCGATCATCGCCACGGGTGGTGCGCTGGGTTCCTTGCTGGGCCAGCGCCTGCCCGTGAGCGCCGACGAGCGGAAGACCTTGCTCGCGGCCGGCGCGGCGGCCGGCATGGCGGCGGTGTTCAGCGCGCCCGTTTCGGCGGTGCTGCTGAGCATCGAACTGCTGCTGTTCGAACGTCGCGCGCGTTCGCTGCTGCCGGTGGCGTTGGCCGCGGCGGCCGGTACGGGCGTGCGCTTCATGGTCGAAGGCGCAGGGCCGGTCTTTCCGATGCCGGCGCTCGCGCCCGTCGCACCCGTGGCCCTGGTTATGTACGCGGTGCTTGGCCTACTGATGGGCGTGGCCGGCGTGGGCATCACCCGCCTGACCTATGGCATCGAGGATGCCTTCGAAAAGCTGCCGATCCACTGGATGTGGTGGCCGGCGCTGGGCGGACTGGTCGTGGGTGCCGTTGGCTACGTGGCGCCCGCGACACTGGGCGTGGGCTACGACAACATCGTCGCGGTCATCTCCGGGCATCTTGGCCTCGCGGCGATGGCGTGGCTCGCGCTGGCAAAGCTGGTGTCGTGGTCGGTGGCGTTGGGCAGCGGCACATCCGGCGGCACCCTGGCGCCGCTGTTCACCATCGGTGGCGCGGCAGGCGGCGTGGCGGGTGTATTGATGGCCCAGTTGCCTTGGCTGCACGTGGATCCGCGCATGGCGGCGCTCATCGGCATGGCGGCCCTGTTCGCCGGCGCCTCACGGGCGTTGATGACCTCGGCGGTGTTCGTCTTCGAAACCACCATGCAGCCCCATGCCTTGCTGCCGCTCCTCGCGGCCTGCGCGACGGCCTACATCGTCTCGGGCTTGATGATGCGCCACACCATCATGACCGAGAAGATCGCCCGCCGCGGAGTGTACGTCCCCACCGACTTCGTCGCCGACCGCCCAATGTAGGAGCGCGCCCTGCGCGCGACAGGTCGGAGAAGTGAGCCGATCGCTAACGCGGCCTTGTAGGAGCGCGCTTGCGCGCGATCGCGCGCAAGCGCGCTCCTACAGGCGACTCGCGGCCGATCCGAGGGCAAAGAAAAACCCGGCGCCTCGCGGCGCCGGGTTTCGTTTCACACGACGGCGATCTTACTTGCCGGCGGTGGAGGTCGCAGCCGGAGCGGTTTCGGTGCCGGCGGCGGCCTTCTTGTGGCTCTTCTTGTGGGTCGACTTCATCGTGCCGTCGGCGGCGCCGGCGGCGGTCGAGGACGAGGCCGGGGCCGACTCGGCGTTGGCCTTCTTATGAGCCTTGTGATGGGCCGGCTTGGCGGCGGCCGTCGACGCGGACGCCGGAGCGGCGCTGTCCTGCGCGAACGCGGCGCCGCTGAGGAGGGTGCAACCAGCCAGCATAGCGAGGATCAGTTTCGTGTTGCGCATGAAGAAGTCTCCTTGAAAGCGTTGGGGTGTGCTACGGATCGTGCTGCTTCAAACGGTGTACGTGTTGCCTGTCGCTCCGGCGATGGCCGGGCGAGCCTTACTTGGCGGCAGCCTTGGCCGGCTTGGTGGCCTTCTTGTGCGGCGCCTTCTTGTGATGGGTGTTCTTGGCCGTCTGCTTATGGGCGGCGGCGTGATGAGTGGCGCTGGTCGGAGCCTTGGCCGGAGCCGGAGCGGCATCCTGCGCGAACGCCGCGCCGCTGAGGACGGTGCAACCCACAAGCATCGCGAGGATCAGTTTCGTGTTGCGCATGACGACGGTCTCCTTGAAACGAATGGCGCCATGAAAAGGACCACGATGCACGGCGCTTGAGCATCGCTTTCCCGGGAAACCCGGATGTGTACGTTCGGTGCAGAAGCTAGCGCTTTTTATCTGAACTGTGTCGTGGTCCATACGACATTTCGTAGATTGCGTTCAGGTTGGAATTAGTCTGCGTTAAGTGTCGGTACGGCGTACACGGCTTTGCCGGAAAAGCAGGGCGATAGGGCAATTTCTTGCGATCGCTCAGAATTCCAGCTCCTGGGCGGCGCACAGGTAATCCACCATCGGCGCGAGGCGCTTGAAATTGTCCACCACGAAGGGCAGCAGCTCCGTCGAACAGGCGAGATCCTCGTCGAAATTCTGGCCGGCGGCGAAGTTCTTCCGTTTCAGCTCCTCGATCAATTCGTGGTTGGGATCGAAGCCGCGTGGCGGGCGCGTGAGGTTTTCGCCCCAGAAGGTGTAGCGCTCGCGGAACGCCTTGCCGTGCGTGGCGCGCTTCCAGGCATCCGGGTTGTCGGCCAAAAATTCGCGCAGGTTCTTCAACACCGGCGGATCGGGATGCCACATGCCGGCGCCGACGAAACAGTCGTCCGGCTGGATGTGCACGTAGAACCCGGGCGCCTGGATCTCGTGGCGGCGTTCGTGGAAGAAACGCGAGCCCTGCCAGTTCTTGTACGGCTGCTTGTCGTTGGCGAAGCGCGTATCGCGGTGGATGCGATAGAGCGAGCCGCCGACCTTGCGCGGATCGGCGCGGAAGTGCGAGCTGATTTTCGCCAGCGGCGCCTGCAGGTCGACGATCAGCTGGGTGAACGGCTCGCGCACGTGGCGCTCGTAGTCGTCCTTGTGCGCCTGGAACCATTCGCGGCTGTTGTTGCGGGCCAGCGACTTGAAGAAACGGAAGGTGGCGGGGCTGAAGTAGCTCTTGTGCGGCATGGTGGGCTCGTTAGCGCAATTGGGTCGCCCAGGCGTCCAGCTCGTCGAGCAGGGCGTGAGGGGCGTCGGGCAGGGCGCGCAGGGTGGCCAGTTCGGCGGCGAAGTCGTCGAAGGTCAGGGTTGCGAGTGGCCCGTGGCGGGTAAGACGGTCGAGCCGGAAGGCTTCCCAGCGGGCGTGTTCTTCCGCATCGAGCGTTTCCGGCCAGTTGCGCGCCCGATAGCGGAACAACAGCTCCGGATACCGGGTGTCCCGGAAAGGGAAGGAGCGTGAGCCCAGTTGTTCCGGCGGCGTGCCGCGGACCTCCGCGAGCAGGCCGCGATCGGCATTCGGCAGGAACGCACCGTAGAGGCCCAGCTCGGGGTCCTCGGCAGGTGGCATCTCGGCGGCATGGCCGTAGACGCGGCGGAGCTTTTCCGCCAGGCCGGAAGCCTCGCGCAGCGACGCCAGGTGGCGATCCACCGCCTCCATGTCGAGGCCTAGGCGCCCGAGATCGGCGTCCTTGAGCACGGACATCGGCGCGAGCGCCGGCGCGTGGTTGGCGCGGATGGTGCGCAGGGCGATACGTTCGACCCCTTCGGGCAGATCGGCGCGGGAGGTGAACACGCGGTCGGCGATGTCGCCGTCATCCAGGGCCAGCAGGTCGGCCGGGTCCGCCGTGAGGTCGTACACGATGATCTCGCCCTGGCGCGAGGGGTGGGCGGCCAGCGGGGCGATCACGGTCAGGCATTGGCGACTGGCCGGGTAGCGCGAGGACACATGTACCACCGGCGTCATCGCCGCGACGTCGAGCAGTTCGAACACCCGCTGCTTGCGCCGCAGGGCGAAGTACCAGTCCCACAGGCGCGGCTGCTGCTGTCGGATCAGCCGGGCGAGGCCGATCAGCGCCTCGACGTCGGAAAGCGCATCATGGGCACGCTCCTGCTTCAGGCCGTTGGCCCGAGCCAGGTGTTCGAGCTTGAAGCTGGGCAGACCGGTGCCGTCGTCGCGGGTGGGCCAGACGATGCCTTCGGGGCGCAGCGCCTGGCACATGCGAACGAGGTCGATCAGGTCCCAGCGCGAATTGCCGTTTTCCCATTCGCGCCCGTACGGATCGTAGAAGTTGCGGTACAGGAGGTGGCGGGTGAACTCGTCGTCGAAGCGCAGGGAGTTGTAACCCACCGTGCAGGTACCGGGACGGGCGATCTCGTCGTGGATCGCCGCCGCGAATTCCGCCTCGCGCAGGCCTTCGCGCTCGGCAAGCTGTGGCGCGAAGCCGGTGACCAGGCTCGCGACGGGCTGGGGTAGGACGTCCCGCGGTGGTTTGCAGTAGATCATCAGCGGTTCGCCGATGATCTCGAGATTGGCGTCGGTACGGATGCCGGCGAACTGCGCGGGACGGTCGCGCCGAGGGTCGGTGCCGAAGGTCTCGTAGTCGTGCCAGTAGAAGGTCGGTTCGGCCATCCGACGATGATCGCACGCCACGACCTGATTTCGACGGCCCTTGCCGCTAGACTTCCCGCATTCAAAGGAGCCCCCATGTCGCAAGCGCACGAAGACAACCTGATCTGGATCGACCTCGAGATGACCGGTCTGGACACGGACAACGATTCGATCCTCGAGATCGCCACCATCGTGACCGACAAGGATCTCAACGTGCTCGCCGAGGGCCCCGTCTTCGCGATCTCCCACTCCGACGCACGGCTGCAGGAGATGGACGCCTGGAACCGGAACCAGCACACCCGATCGGGACTGTGGAAGCAGGTGGTGGAGTCGGACCACCACGCCGACGAGGCCGAGGACGCCACGATCGCCTTCCTCAAGAAGTGGGTGCCAACCGGCAAGTCGCCCATGTGCGGCAACTCGATCTGCCAGGATCGCCGCTTCCTGCATCGCGAGATGCCGAAGCTGGAACGTTACTTTCATTACCGCAACCTCGACGTCTCCACGCTCAAGGAACTGTCGCGTCGCTGGTCGCCGGAGATCGCCAAGGGCTTTCAGAAAGACTCCGCCCACACGGCGCTGTCGGACATTCGCGATTCCATCGACGAGCTGCGCTACTACCGTCGCTTCATGGGCGCCATCGGCGGCACGCAACAGGGCTGATCCCATGAGCTTCGATCCCTTCGCCGCCTCCCTGGACTGCAACGGTCGCGCGCTGGTCCTCGACCGGCCGCGTGTCGTCGGCATCGTCAACGTCACCCCGGATTCCTTCTCCGACGGCGGCCGCCACGCCACGCTGGAGGCCGCCTATGCGCACGCCATGCGTCTGGCGGAAGAGGGCGCCGACATGCTCGACGTTGGTGGCGAATCCACCCGCCCCGGTGCCGACGACGTGTCTGCCGAGGAGGAGATCCGCCGTGTCGTGCCGTTGATCGAGCGCCTGGTGGCCGCCACGACCCTGCCGATCTCCATTGACACCTCCAAGCCGGAGGTGATGCGTGCGGCGGTGGGGGCGGGTGCCGGGATGATCAACGACGTCTACGCTCTGCGTCGCGACGGTGCGCTGGACGCCGCGGCGGATCTGCGTGTCCCGGTCTGCCTGATGCACATGCAGGGCGAGCCGCGCGGCATGCAGGATGCGCCGTCCTACGACGATGTCGTGGGCGAGGTGCACCGTTTCCTCACCGACCGCCTGTTCGCCTGCGAACTGGCCGGTATCGATCGACGCCGGATCCTGGTCGACCCGGGCTTCGGCTTCGGCAAGGACCTGGACCACAACCTGGCGTTGTTGCGCGCCATGGGCCGCTTCGCCGAACTCGGTGCGGGTGCGTATGCGGGCCTGTCGCGGAAATCGATGATCGGCCGGCTCACCGGTCGCATGGAGCCCGTGGACCGCCTCGCCGGTTCCGTGGCCGCCGCGCTCATCGCGGTGCAGCGCGGGGCGATCATGGTCCGTGTCCACGACGTGGCGGCCACGGTCGATGCGTTGGCGGTCTGGGCGGCCGTGAAGGCCGGTGACACCGCACCCCGGGTCGACAAGCCCGCCATGCCGCGCTGGCCGGACGACGACTGAGGCCGTTCGTCGGCGTATGATTCTTCGTCCCTGGAAGGATTTAGAGCCATGAGCGAACGTAAATACTTCGGTACGGACGGTATCCGCGGCCGGGTGGGCAGCTACCCGATCAGCGCCGATTTCATCCTCCGGCTCGGCCGCGCCGCAGGCGCCGTGCTGGCGCGTCGCCGCGCCGCGGACCGTCGCCCCGCCGGTGCCGGTCCCGACCGTCGCGACCACAACCGCAAGGTGATGGTCGTCATCGGCAAGGACACCCGGGTCTCGGGCTACATGTTCGAATCCGCACTGGAAGCCGGCCTCGTCGCCTCCGGCGCCGATGTTCGCCTGCTCGGACCCATGCCCACCCCTGGCGTCGCCTACCTGACGCGCTCCCTGCGTGCCGACGCTGGCATCGTCATCAGCGCCTCGCACAATCCGCACCAGGACAACGGCATCAAGTTCTTCTCCGGCCAGGGGGAGAAGCTCGACGACCAACTGGAAGCCGAGATCGAGGCCGAGCTGGACGCGGACTTCGCCACGGTGGCGTCCGAATCGCTGGGCAAGGCCAGCCGCGTGGACGACGCGGTCACCAAGTACGCCGAGTTCTGCAAGTCCACGGTCAGCGACGATTTCACGCTGCGCGGCCTGCGTCTTGTCCTCGACTGCGCGCACGGCGCGACGTACCAGGTCGCTCCGAAGGTATTCCGCGAACTGGGCGCTGAGGTAACCACCATCGGCGCCGAACCCGACGGTCTCAACATCAACCGCGACGTCGGTTCGACGGCGCCTGACGCGCTGGCGCGCGCGGTGGTCGAACGTGGCGCCGATCTTGGCATCGCCTTCGACGGCGACGGCGACCGCATGCGCATCATCGACCAGGACGGCAGCATCACCGACGGCGACGACATGCTCTACGTCATCGCCCGGCACTGGAAGAAGAAGGCGACGCTGCCCGGCGCAGTGGTCGGCACGCTGATGAGCAACTACGGTCTTCAGCGCGCGATGAAGCAGATGGACATCCCCTTCGTCCGCGCCAACGTGGGCGATCGCTACGTGCTCCAGCAGCTCAAGGAGCACGGTGGCGTGCTCGGTGGCGAAACCTCGGGGCACGTGCTGTGCCTGGACCGCTTCACCACGGGTGACGGCATCGTTGCCGCGCTGGCGCTCTTGGAGGCGTTGGGCGAGGCGGGCGAGACCTTCGCCGAAGCCCGCGCCGACCTCGTCAAATTGCCGCAGACGATGATCAACGTCCGTGTCGAGGGCGCCAAGGCGGCGCTGGGCACGGACACCGTGAAGCAGGCCCTGGCCGAGGTGGAGCGTGCGCTGGAAGGCCGCGGTCGCGTCGTCTTGCGCGCCTCCGGCACCGAGCCGCTGGTCCGCGTCACGATCGAGGCCGCCGACGCGGCGGAAGTGGAACGTCTGGCGGCACAGCTTGCCGAGGCCGTAAAATCGGCGGCCCAGGCCGCTGCCTGAACCAACGCAGAGATCCCATGAAGAAGGTTCCCACCCTCGACATCCGTCGCTACGAGACCGACCGCGACGCCTTCGTCGCCGAACTCGGCGCCGCCTATCGTGAATTCGGCTTCTGCTGCATCAGCGGCCATGGCATCCCGAAGGAAGCCATCGACGGCGCGTATGACGCGTTCAAGCGCTTCTTCGCGCTGCCCGACGACACCAAGCGCAAGTACCACATCCCGGGCGGTGGCGGCGCGCGCGGCTACACCCCGTTCAAGGTCGAGACCGCGAAGGATTCGAAGTTCGCCGATCTCAAGGAGTTCTGGCACATCGGTCGCGAGATCCCGCGCGACTCGAAATTCGCCGACGTGATGCCCCCCAACGTGTGGCCGGTGGAAGTGCCCGACCTCAAGGACAAGGGCTACGGCATCTACGAGGCGCTCGACCAGCTCGGCGCGCGCGTGCTGCGTGCCCTGGCGCTGCATATCGACCTGCCGGAGAACTTCTTCGACGACAAGGTCAACGTGGGCAATTCCATCCTGCGTCCGATCCACTATCCGCCGATCACGCAGACCGACGTCCCCAACGTGCGCGCCGGCGCCCATGAGGACATCAACTTCATCACGCTGCTCGTCGGTGCCAGCACCGCCGGCCTGGAAGTGCTTACCCGCGAGGGTGCGTGGCTGCCGATCACCAGCGAAGGCGACGCCATCGTGGTGAACATCGGCGACATGCTCCAGCGCCTGACCAACCACGTGTACCCGTCCACCACGCATCGGGTGACCAATCCGCAGGGCGACGCTGCCCGCCAGCCGCGCTACTCGGTGCCGTTCTTCCTGCACCCGAACCCCGACGTGGTCCTCGACGTGCTGCCCTCCTGCATCACGCCGGACAACCCGAAGCGCTACGACACGCCGATCACGGCGCACGAGTATCTTCAGGAACGTCTGCGCGAGATCAAGCTGATCTGACCGCGGCTTAGCGGGTTTTTCACCGGGAGGGTCGGAGCATCGACCCTCCCGGTTCCGTTTCCGGAGATACCGATGCCCTCACGCCCGCGACCCAGCAAGCGCGCCAAGCGCTCCGCACCCCGATCCAAGGCCCAACGCGCCCGTCGCCTGCGCACGGTCCGCGCCCGCGGCCGCGCCTGATGCTGTTGTAGGAGCGCGCTTGCGCGCGATGGGTCTGCCGCAACGTGGATCGCGCGCAAGCGCGCTCCTACAGTGCGTTGTCAGGGCGCCAACGCATCGCTCGTATCCGCCCGCTCCCCGCGATGCAACCACGGATGCGCAAACACGGCGCCCAGGATGACTGCCACCCCGAGATAGAACGTCCACCCCAGTTGGCGCTGCTCGCCCAGTAGCGGAATCGCCAGCACGATGGCGTATATCGGCTCCAGATTCGTGATCATCTGCGTGGCGAAGGCCGACATGTGGCGCAACGCCGCCAACAAGGTGGCGAACGGCAGCAGCGTGCAGCCGAAGGCCAGCAACAGCAGAAGCCAGGTATCGTGCAGGTCGGGCAGCACGAAGGCGGGATGGGCGACGAAGGGTGCCAACAACGTGAGAAACAGCGTGCCGGTGCCCAGTTCGAGGCAGGTCGCAGTGAAGGTGTCGGCCTGGTCCGCGAGACGTTTGTTGATGGCCGCGAAGATGGCCACCAGCAACGCGGAAAGCACGCCTATCGCCAACCCGAGTCGCATGCTGTCCGGCATGCCGCCCGCGACCAACGCCACACCCGGCACCACGGCCACGCCGATCAAAAGCTCACGGGGATCGAAGCGTCGGCGGGCGATCCAGGGTTCCACGAAGGCGAGAAACACCGGCGCGGTCGCCAGGCAGGTGGCGGCGACCGACGCGTTCGCCATCTTCACGGCGGCATAGAAGGTGAGCCAATGCAGGGCCACGGTGACACCGGCGCCGGCGTAGGCCAGGCGTAGCCGACCAGGCATGGCACGCAGGCCGCGCCATACGCGCGGCAGGCAAAGCAGGGCGACGGATACCAGTCCCATGCGCCACCACACCAGCGGCAACGCCGGCAGGGTGATCAGCTTGCCGAGGATGGCGGTGAATCCCCAGAGAATCACGCACAGGTGGACCTGGAGATGGGCTTTGCGGGTCGGTGTCATCAGCCGGGCCGTGTGTAGGAGCGCGCTTGCGCGCGACAATCCTACGGATCATACGGCTACACCGCTGCGTTGGCTCTCGCGCGCAAGCGCGCTCCTACATTTTCTTTTTTCCCGGCGGAGGGGCCTTCGGCGGGCTGTTCTTCAAATCATCCAGCAACGGTCGGCACTGCGCCGCGTTGGCCTTGCCACTCTCCGGCACCGCGAGCGGGGCCAGCGCGGCGACCGGGGCGGCGAACACCGCCAGCGCCAAGGCGCCACCACCGCGCAGGATCAGCGGGCCGGCATGCACGCCCGGCGACGGATCCTTGAACGTCCCATGCACGTACAGCGGCGAACGCAGCGAGAACAGGCGGAAGCCCTTGGTGTGCGGCACGATGTCGAGGTCCAGTTTCTCGTCGCGGAAATTGACCGTGCCGTTGACGTTGATCAACGCCTTCTCCGTGTCGAACGCGAACAGCCGCGATTCCATGACGCCGTTGGTCGACACCAGGTCCGCCGCCATGCAGTTGATCTTCACCACGTCGTCGCCGAACAACTTGTTGACCACGTAGTTGCCGACGTTCAGGCCGGCGATCTCCAGCAGCGACGAGCTGATGGCGCCATCGTTGATCAGCAGCTTCACTTCGCCGTTGGAACTGCCGAGCAGGGCAGCGGGCGAATTGCCCGTCGCAGTCAGCGACGCGTCGCCGTTCACTTCACCGAAGGCCGTCTGCATCGGCGCAAAGGTGGGGAACAGCTCCTTGAGCTTCAGGTGACGCGCTCCGAGGTTCAGCCGGCCCTTCATCGGGGTGGTCGAGCCGTCGAGCCGGATATTGCTGCCGACCGTGCCGCCGGCCACGCCGAACTTCAGCGGATCGAGCGTCAGCACGGCGTCCTTCATCACCAGGTGCGTATCCAGGTTCTGGATCGGCAGGCGCTCGCCGTGCACGATCTTCGCACCGGTGAAGTGCACGTCCGCGTCCATGGCGTTCCAGCGATCGGTCTTGAATGGCTCGACCGGCAGCACCTTGTCCGCAGGCTGCTTCACCGCGTCGCCGCGTTCGGCCTTCTCCTTGTCCGTGCCGCCGCCAATCAGCGGGGCCAGGTCGCTGAACAGCAGCTGGTTCGATTTCAGTGTGCCGGTGAGGCTTGGGCGCGGTCCGGAGGTCGCGAAAGTGAGCGTGCCACCCAGGTCACTGCCGCCGACACGGCCGGAGAAATTCTCATAGGTGAAGGTGCTCGTGCCTTTCTTCAGGTTGGCCTTGAGGTGGCCTTCGGTAGCGAACGGCGGCGTGTCGGGCAGGGTGACACCGGTCAGGTCGTACAGGTGCGACATGCTCGTGCCGGAGAACCACAGGCGGATATCGAGCGCGCCCAGGTTCATGGGGTCGGTCAGCGTGCCCACGAAGGCGATGTGCGTGTCGCCGAAGCGTGCGTCGGCCTGCACGGGGAAGGGTTTCGCCGCGTCGCGCAGGGCTAGCACGCCTCCGGTGCGCGCCTTGGCCTGCACCGTGGATTTCTTGTAGGTGCCCTTGGCGTCCCAGGCGAAGTAATAGGTCTGCTGTTGCTTGGTGGTGTCCTGGCGATCCTTTTCGTCGGCATCGCCTTTCGCCATCGTCTTCGCGCTGGCGCCGGTCGTCTTGCTCGCCTGCTCGCGCGAGTCCTTCTCCTGCTGCGCCATGATCTCGTTGAACGGGATGCCCCGGCCCAGCGGGGTCACGTCGATGCCCATCGTGATCTGGTTCTGCGCATCGGTTAGGTCAATATGCCCCTTGTCGAACGCGATGGCGTCGATGCGGAGGTTCCACTCCGACGGACCACTGCTTTCAGGGAGCTTGAAGGTCCAGGTGTTTTCACCGTTTTTCTGACGCTCCAGCGCTACGTTAGGCTGGCCGAGGCGTATCTCCGGCACCACGATGTCGTGGCTGATCAAGGGGAAGGGGGCGAGACGGAACTGGATCGAATCCAGCGTGGCGAACTGCTTGTCCTTCGCCCAGTCGGGATTGGCGACGGTGATGTCGCGTGCCAGGAAATGCGGCCAGGGAATCAGGCCCACCAGCCCGCCTTCGCCGGGCTCGCGCGACCACTCTGCGGAGAGGTCACCGTTGATAGCGAACGGCCGGCCGATGGCCTGGGACACCTTGTCGTTGATGAAGGGCTTCAGCCGGTTCCAGTCGAAAAAGGCGATGAACAGCACAATCGCCACGATCAGCAGGACGATGATCCCGAGTACCCAGGCCAGTATTTTCCTGCCACGCCGCATCTTCACGCCTCCTCTCCGTCGAACGGCCCCACAGTTAACCTGTGGGCCGCAAAGGTTATGTGTTCACGGCGGGATGCGATTAAGCAACGTCGTCCTGACGTGACGGCGCTCAGCGGGCGAGTGCTTCCTCGATGTGGCGTCGGACATCGGGCGCAAGGTCGCCCGCCCGGCGACGGAGTAGTTCGCCGAAAACGGTACGGTGCGCCGATGACGGCGACCACCAGCCCAGCATCTGCTTGACCAGGTGGCGAAGCGCGCCATCCAGCCATGCGTGGTGATCGCTGTCGCGGGGCCATGCGGCCGTAAGCAGTTCCAGGCGCTCCCCGTTGTCGAGGCTGTCCAGCAGCCACTGTCGCCCCTTGTCGTCGGCCTGGGCGGTGAGCTGGACGAAGCGCGTCGCATCGAGTGCCACGCCGTCATGACGGATCACATGGCGCAGTGCCTTGCGTACGTGCCCGCTTTCGTCGCTTAGCGCCGAAGCGATCGTCGCATCGTCCAGGCGTGTACCGATACGGCCCAGTGCGCGGATCGCGGATGCCCTGGCGTGGCCGTTGGTGTGTGCTACCGCTTGGCGAAGGCGTGGTTCGTCGCTGGCGTCTGCCCTCTCGGCCAAGGCCTGTACGACGCCACGCGACGGCAACGAAGGCGCGTCGAACATCTCACGCCAAACGTTGATCGCCGCCAGACCGTGACGCTCTTTCGCAAGGTAGGCGGCCAGCGAGCGGACGCCGCCGGCGCTGTCGGACAGGGCGTCGACCAGATCATCCCGCGATAGCTGGTTCTCTGTATCCATCGCCCGCAGCGTGTCGCGACGGATGATCGGATGGCTCGAGACCAGCGCCCTGCGTTGCAAGCGGTGTCGATCGTCCATGGGCAGGTCGGCCATCGCCGCCGCCCCCCGTTTCGCAATGGCAGGATCGGCGTCGTCGATCGCGAGCGCCAGGAGATGGGCGCTTGCATGAGCGGGCCTCGCCATCGCGAGTTCGAATGCCCATCGCCGCACTCGCGTGTCCGGATGGCCCAGTAGTCGCTCCAGTCGATCGGCCGTAGACACCCAGTCGCGCATGGCGGTGGTGAAGCCCTCGTGGTCCACGCGCTCGTGACCCAGCAGGCGGAGCAGTAGCGGAAAGATGGCGTGCATGTCCGTCTCGTCGGCGCGACCGATGAAGCCGAGCGCGAGCGGCGTAGCGAGGCGACGAATCGGGTGCACCCAATCGGCACTGCGAATCGCCGTGGCGATGAAGCCGAGGAACGACGGATGCTGGCCGTAGGCCTCCAGCGCGCATTCCCGCTCTTGCCCCTGTCCGCTCATGGCGAAGACGAACAGGCCCGCATCCCGAACGTCGGACGGGGCCGCCATGAAGGCGCGGAAGGCGTCGACGCGCTGTTCGCGGGGTATGCCGGTGTATCGCCTTACGAGCAAGTCGTAATCCAGAAGGCGCGTCGGCGGCAGGGAGCGCAGCGCCACGGCCGCCGTGGAGAGGCCTCCCTGGTTTGACGGCCACTGGGGAAATGCGAAGCCGAGCACTTCACGTAGCAGTGCTTCCAGGTCGGACAGGTCGACAGGCGCGGGTGCCGGAGGCCCGGCGTGAATCGGTCGGGAAGGCGCCGGCGCCCTCAACGGGATCGTGACGTTGACTGGGGCCGGCATAGGCGTCGGCGAAGCGGGCACTGGCTTGATGCGCTTCCTTCCGGAAAAGATGCGCTCGATCCATGTCGGCATGACAGGGGAGTCCATTCGTTGGCTGTGCGCCCAGTGTATCGGAACCCAGGAATCAGGCCTGCCAGTAGCCCGTGGCCTTCACCCAGTCCTTGTCGATGCCGCGTGTCTCGACCAGCAGCGAACGAAGCTCGCGTGTGCGCTTCGATTCCGTGGCGACCCACCAGAACGTATCGCCCTCGGGGATCGGCAGCGCGGCGAGTGCCTCGTCGAGCGACGGCGATTCGCCGCGCACGAACCAGCGTACGTCGCGTGCCAGCACCTGCTTCTCGTCGGCGGAGGCGACTTCCGCGAGCACGGTGACCTTCGTGCCCTTCGGCATCTCCTCCAGCCAGCGACCGATGGCAGGCAGGGCCGTCTCGTCGCCGACGAGCACGTAGTGGTCGAAATCGTCGGGAACGATCATCGAGCCACGCGGACCGCCGACGCCGACCTTGTCGCCCACCTTAGCCTTCTCGGCCCAGCTCGACGCGGGGCCGTCGCCGTGGATGACGAAATCGAGGTCCAATTCGAGGCTGTCCGCCCGGAACTGGCGGGGCGTGTAATCGCGTGCCGGCGAGGGCTCCTTGCCCTGGGGATAGAGCGGACCGTCTGGCGTCATCGTCGGCACGTTGAACTCGCCGCCGGAGGTGGGCAGGAACACCTTCACATGGTCGTCGGGCGAGGCGGAGGGAAAACCCTCCAGCTCCGGGCCGTGCACGGTGATGCGGACCATGTGGGGGGTGAGCTTTTCGACGCGGACCACGGTGAGGATGCGCATCCGCAACTCATGGCGGACGCGCTGGATCGCATGCTTTTCACTCATCAGCGACGCTCCCCGATGACCTTGGCCGCCTCGGCAACCAGCGCGGCGACACGCTTGATCTCGGCCTCGTCCCAGGACTTGTGATGGTTGAGCAACTGGTGCTTCAGGGTGTGCATGGCGTCGCGGATCGCCTCGGGCACGCCCATGCGGCGCATATGGCGAGACATCACCTGGAGGCGCTCGGTCAGGGCTTCCAGGGTGTGGCGGTTCTCCTCGAGGAAGGCGCGGCCTTCGTCGGTGATGGCGTAAAGCTTCTTGCCGCCGGTCTCCGCTTCGACGCGGGCGTAGCCCAGTTCCTCGAGCATGGTCAGGGTGGGGTAGATGGCACCCGGGCTCGGGCTGTACTGGCCTTCGAACATCTCCTCAATGGTGCGGATCAGCTCGTAGCCGTGGCGCGGCTGTTCCTCGATCAGGGCGAGCAGCAGCAGGCGGAGGTCGCCATTGCCGAACATGCGGCCGCCAAAGCGACCGCCACCCCGCCCCCCGCGCATACCGTCGCGCTCGTCGAAGCCGAAGGGGCTGCCGCCACCGAAGCGGCCGCCCCGGCCCATGGCCGCGAAGTGCTCGTGGTACCGATCGTGGCAACGCTCCTGGAAGCGTTCCTGGAAGTGACGCCTGGCGTGATGGAAAAAGTGCATCGGTGTTCTCCGATATATCGTACGTAGTGATCGCACGATATATCGTAAGAAACACTCTTGCAAGCCCTCGACTCATCCATCGCGTATGCGATCCGCTCCCACACCTTCGGTAGGTGCCCTACTGGAAGGGTGGGAGCCGACCGTGTCGGCGATTCCTGCGGAGCGGGTGTTTGCGTCAGCCGAAGGTGAACGTGAACGCGTGGAAATTCGCCTTCGGCACCTTGATCGTCAGCACGTGGTCCTTGTACCCGTCCCCATCGAACAGGGTGTAGAGCATCGATTTCTGCACGGTCACCGGGGCCTGCGGCTTGCCGTCCACCAGCACCTCCAGGGTCACCGGGTCGTTGGCGCTGGCCACCATGTGCACCTTCTTCGCCTTGAAATGCAGGCGGATCTCGCCGCTGGCGCCGACCAGGCTGGCGTTCTCGCGGCCGATTTCCCAGCGGCCCACCAGGGCGAAGCGGTTGAGGTCCAGGCGCGACGGCGCGGTGAAGTCACGGGTGCCCGTACGGGCGCCCTCGGGGCTGGCGTTGTTTTCGCTGCGGTCGCTGCCGAAATACATCTCCGGCGAGCCCAGTTGCGCGAAGTCCGGGGCGTCCTTGTCCATCTCCGCCTTGCCGTCCGCCAGTCGGGGCAGGCCCAGCAGGGTGCGGATGGCGTTCTCCATCTCTGCGTAGTTGCCCTCGCCATAGTGGTGCGCGACCACGTTGCCGCGCTGGTCCACGAGGTACTCGGCCGGCCAGTACTTGTTGTCCCACGCATCCCAGGTGGCGAGGTCGTTGTCCTGCGCCACCGGATAGGTGATGTGGTAGCGCGCGATGGCCTCGCGCACATTGGCTTCCTGCTTCTCGAACGGGAATTCCGGCGAATGCACGCCGATCACCACCAGGCCCTTGTCCTTGTACTGGTCGTACCAGCGTGTGACGTGGGGCAGGGTGCGCAGGCAGTTGATGCAGGAGTACGTCCAGAAGTCGATCAGCACGACCTTTCCGCGCAGCTGCTTCATGGTCAGGGGCTTGGAGTTCTGCCAGGCCTCGATGCCGTCGAATTCGGGGGCCGTCTGCGCGGCGGCGGCCGGCCGGGCAATACCCAGGGCGGCGGCCGCGAAGGCGACGGCGAACAGGGCGATGCGGAAGGGATGGCGCATGGGGACTCCGTGGTTCTTGGGGGTGCCTGGAACAGACCGGGGCACCTGCCAGCACCTTACACCGGTGGGGTGCGCTAAAATGGGCCTCTTTGCCAGCCGCACGAGCCAGCCGTAGCGCCATGACCGCGATCAAGCAGGACGACCTCATCCAGAGCGTCGCAGACGCCCTCCAGTACATCTCCTACTACCACCCGGTGGACTACATCCGGAACCTCTCCGCCGCCTACGAGCGCGAGGAGTCCCCGGCCGCCAAGGACGCCATCGCCCAGATCCTGATCAACTCGCGCATGTGCGCCGAGGGCCATCGCCCGATCTGCCAGGACACCGGTATCGTCACCGTCTTCCTCAAGGTCGGCATGAACGTACGCTGGGACGACGCCACGATGGGCGTCGAGGACATGGTCAACGAAGGCGTGCGCCGCGCCTACAACCATCCGGACAACAAGCTGCGTGCCTCCGTGCTGGCCGATCCGGCCGGCAAGCGCATGAACACCCGCGACAACACGCCGGCCGTGGTCAACGTGTCGATCGTGCCGGGTGACAAGGTCGACGTGATCGTCGCCGCCAAGGGGGGCGGTTCCGAGGCGAAATCGAAGTTCGCCATGCTCAACCCGTCCGACTCCATCGTCGACTGGGTCATCAAGACCGTGCCGACCATGGACGCCGGCTGGTGCCCGCCGGGCATGCTCGGCATCGGCATCGGCGGCACCGCCGAAAAGGCGATGCTGCTGGCGAAAGAAGCCCTGATGGAGCCGATCGACATCGTCGACCTCATCGCCCGCGGCCCGTCCAACCGTGCCGAAGAGCTGCGCCTTGAGCTGTACGAGAAGGTCAACGCGCTAGGCATCGGCGCGCAGGGCCTGGGTGGCCTCACCACCGTGCTCGACATCAAGGTCAAGGATTACCCGACCCACGCGGCGAACCTGCCGGTGGCGATGATCCCCAACTGCGCCGCCACCCGCCACGCGCATTTTGTGCTCGACGGCTCCGGCCCGGTCGCGCTCGATCCGCCGTCGCTGGAAGATTGGCCGAAGCTCACGTATGACTCGTCGAAGGGTCGTCGCGTCAACCTCGACACGGTCACTCGCGAGGAAGTCGCCAGCTGGAAGCCAGGTGAAGTCATCCTGCTCAACGGCAAGCTGCTCACCGGCCGCGACGCCGCGCACAAGCGCATGATCGACATGCTCAACCGTGGCGAAACGCTGCCGGTCGACTTCACCAACCGCTTCATCTACTACGTGGGTCCGGTTGATCCGGTGCGCGACGAAGTGGTCGGTCCGGCCGGTCCTACCACCGCCACCCGCATGGACAAGTTCACCCGCCAGATGCTGGAGACCACCGGCCTGCTGGGTATGGTCGGCAAGTCCGAGCGCGGCCCCACCGCCATCGACGCCATCCGCGACAACAAGGCCGTGTACCTGATGGCCGTGGGCGGCGCCGCCTACCTCGTGTCGAAGGCGATCAAGGCCTCGCGCGTGCTGGCCTTCGAAGATCTCGGCATGGAAGCGATCTACGAGTTCGAGGTGAAGGACATGCCGGTGACCGTGGCCGTCGACAGCCAGGGTACCTCGGTGCACCAGACGGGTCCGAAGGAATGGCGCACCAAGATCGGCAAGATCCCGGTCGTCGTCGAGTGATGCTGTTGTAGGAGCGCGCTTGCGCGCGATGGGGGACCGCCGCAAGCCCCATCGCGCGCAAGCGCGCTCCTACAAGATGGCCAGGCGCCAGGCGTGCCTTGCGATCTGCTCGTCTTCTTCCGTGCGGATCACCCGGCATTCGAACGGCCCGATCCAGCGCAGGCCGTCGAGGATCGCCGCGCGCATCACCGCATCGTTCTCGCCGATGCCGCCAGTGAACACCAGCAGGTCGATGCCACCCAGCGAGGCCACCATGCCGGCGGCCTGCTTGCGGGCCACGTGCACGAAGACATCCTGCGCCAGCCGCGACGCCTCATCGTCCACCGCATGCAGCTTGCGCATGTCGCTCGTGCCGCCGGAGAGGCCCTTGAGCCCCGATTCCCGATCCACCAGCGTTTCCAACCGCTCGGCATCGTAGCCACGCTCGCGCATCAAATAGAGCAGCACGCCCGGATCCAGGTCGCCCGGTCGCGTGCCCATCACGATGCCGCCGGTCGGCGTCAGGCCCATCGTGGTATCGATGGATGCACCATCCCGCACCGCGCACAGGCTCGCGCCATTACCCAGGTGCGCGATCACCGTCCGGGAGAGCAGCGCGTCGCCCAACTGGCGCACGATCGACTCGTAGGACAGGCCATGGAATCCGTAACGCTCGATTCCGCCCTCGCGCAGGTCGGCCGGTAGCGGCAACGTACGCGCCACCGCCGGCATCGTGGCGTGGAAGGCCGTATCGAAGCAGGCCACCTGCGGCACGTCGGGCAGTGCGTTCCGCACGCGCGCCACCATCTCGACGGCAGGCGGTACGTGCAAGGGGGCGAAAGCCTTCGCTTCTTCCAGGTGACGCATGAGCGCATCGTCGATGCGCGCATGCTCCCGCACGTTCGGGCCGCCGTGCACGATGCGATGCCCGACGATGTCGGGCATCGGCAGCTCGCGCTCGCGCAGTGCGCCGAGAATGTCGCCGATGGGGTCGGTCTCACCGCCGGGCGCATCGGTCTGGTTGGCGAGCAGGGCGTCGCAGCGTTCGCCGTCGACACGATACAGCCCGTATTTCAGTGACGACGACCCGGTGTTGAGCGCCAGCACATGCCGGACGTGACTCATGCCTCCGCCTTCCACTGCCAGTCACGCACCTCCGGCAGGTCCTGACCATGCTCGCTGACATAGAGCTTGTGCCGCTGGATATCCGACCAGTAGCGCTGCTTCGCCTTCTCGCGCTCTCCGGCAAGACGCGGCACGCGGTTGATGACGTCCAGCGCGAGCTGGAAGCGATCCATGTTGTTGAGCACCATCATGTCGAGCGCCGTGGTCGTGGTGCCTTCTTCCTTGTAGCCGCGCACATGAAAATTGTCGTGGTTGTGCCGGCGATAGGTCAGCTTGTGCACGATGCCCGGGTAGCCGTGGAAGGCGAAGATCACCGGGCGATCCTTGGTGAAAAGGTCGTCGAACACATCGTCGTCCATGCCGTGCGGGTGCTCGTCGGGCGTTTCCAGCGACATCAGGTCCACCACGTTCACCACGCGGATACGGATGTCGGGCACGTACTCGCGCAGCAGCATCACGGCGGCCAGTATCTCCACCGTGGGCGCGTCGCCCGCGCAGGCCATCACCACGTCGGGGTCGTCACCGCCGCGGCCAGCCCATTCCCAGATGCCCGCGCCGGCGGTGCAGTGACGCACGGCGGCTTCCATGTCGAGCCATTGCCAGTCCGGCTGCTTGCCCGCGACGATCACGTTCACGTAGTGCCGGCTGCGCAGGCAGTGGTCGGCGACCGAAAGCAGGCAGTTGGCATCCGGCGGCAGGTAGATGCGGACGATCTCCGACTTCTTGTTCGCCACATGGTCGATGAAGCCCGGGTCCTGGTGGGAAAAGCCGTTGTGATCCTGGTGCCACACATGCGAGCTGAGCAGGTAGTTGAGCGAGGCGATCGGCGGACGCCAGGCCATCTTGCGTGTCACCTTCAGCCACTTCGCGTGCTGGTTGAACATCGAGTCGATGATGTGGATGAAGGCCTCGTAGCACGAGAAGAAGCCGTGCCGGCCCGTGAGCAGGTAGCCCTCCAGCCAGCCCTGGCACTGGTGCTCGCTCAGCATCTCCATCACGCGGCCGTCGGGCGCGAGGTCGGTGTCCACCTCTTCGTACTCACCCAGCCAGGTCTTGCCGCTGACCTCGTACACCGCATCGAGTCGGTTCGATGCCGTTTCGTCAGGCCCAAAGAGACGGAAGCTCTGCATGTTCTGGCGCACCACCTCGCGCAAAAAGCGCCCGAGCAAGCGGGTCGCTTCCGCCTTGTGGTCGCCGGGCGCTGTCACCGTCTCGGCGAAGGGGGCGAAATGCGGCATGTGCAGCGGCTTCAGCAGACCGCCGCCGTTCGCATGCGGGTTCATGCCCATGCGTCGCTGCCCCGTCGGGGCGAGCGCGGCGAATTCCTCGCGGAAACGCCCCTTCTCGTCGAAGAGTTCCGTCGGCTCGTAGCTCTTCATCCAGTGTTCGAGGATCGCCACATGCTCGTCGTTCTCGAATTTTGCGATCGGTACCTGGTGAGCACGCCAGGTGCCTTCCACCGGCTTGCCGTCCACCACCTTGGGGCCCGTCCAGCCCTTCGGCGAGCGGAACACGATCATGGGCCAACGGGGGCGTTTCGCGTCGGCGGCGTGGCCTTCGCGTGCCTCCTTCTGAATGCGTGCGATGTCATCGAGGCAGCGATCCAGCGTCGCCGCAAATGCCTGGTGCATCGGTTCGAACTCATGGCCTTCCACGAAGTGAGGCTCGTAACCGTAACCGCGCATCAGGTCGCGCAACTCGTCCGGCTCGATGCGGGCCAGCACCGTGGGATTGGCGATCTTGAATCCGTTGAGGTGCAGGATGGGCAGCACGGCGCCGTCGCGCGCAGGGTTGAGGAACTTGTTCGAGTGCCAGCTCGTCGCCAATGCGCCGGTCTCGGCTTCGCCATCGCCGACGATGCAGGTGACGATCAGGTCGGGATTGTCGAACGCCGCGCCAAACGCATGCGAAAGTGAATAGCCCAATTCGCCGCCCTCGTGGATGGACCCAGGTGTTTCCGGCGCTACGTGGCTGGGAATGCCGTAAGGCCACGAAAACTGGCGAAACTGATCTTGCCCCCGTTTCACGGACACCCCTATAAGCGATTAACTATCGCAATAGGAGGTGGACGATGACCAAGAGCAAGGCAGGCAGAAAGGGGCAGGAGTTCAGCCTGGAGTTCAGGCAGCAGGCACTGTTGCGA
>NZ_WNDO01000013.1 GCF_009912395.1 Luteibacter sp.
CTGCTACGACAACGCAGCAATGGAGAGTTGGAACCACAGTCTGAAGGTCGAGGCCATCCATGGTGAACACCTCGCCACACGGGAGCAGGCCAAGGCTCATGTGTTTGACTACATTGAGGTTGACTACAATCGGATCCGGCTGCACTCGACCCTGGGCTACCTCAGCCCAGAGCAGTACGAGCTGGCCAATGTCGCTTAGATAGGTGTCCGTAAATCAGGGGCAAGATCAAAATACTGGCCTGGAAAGCGCAAGTTAAGCACGTAGCCCGTACCCGAAGCGGGTTTGGTTTCACCAAACGGATTGCTCGCGTAGGGCCAGCGCCAGAGCAGTGCCCCTGCATTGGACATGGCCATACGCGGCGTCCCAAGCGCGTCGACTTGAACGTAAGCCAAAGACGTGCTGGACCCCGTGTCCAAGATGCCCACGACCATACTGCTCAACCATAAGTACTCCCTTGCCTTATCCAAACTTTGTTCAGTAAGGAGCTGGCTATCTCCACCGTAGGCGAAGCGTGTCGTGGCTCCATCGGCCGTTTTGGCGATCCGCTGCTCCAGACTGTTATACGCATAGGTCCCGACGGTGACGCCATTGCGCTGCACGACCGTCATGCGATTACGACCGTTGTAGCCATAACCCCAGGCGTCGCCCGCAAACGCATTGCCCGTGGTGTTGCCGTTGGCGTCGTACGAGCGCGAGGCCGTGCCGATGCTGGTCAGCCAGTGCGTGCCCGGTTGATAGCCATATACGCCAGTGGCAAGCCCATTGCCGGTCTTGCTCAGGCGGTCGCCGGTCTTGTTATAGGTATAGGCCTCGATGGCCTGACCGCTCGGATCGTCCACGCCGGCAAGGCGGTACAGCGGATCGTAACGATAGCTTTCCGAGCCCGCGCCGGCCTCGCTTACGCCGGTGATGTTGCCGGTGGCGTCACGCACGAAATGCAGTTCCAGCGCAGGGCTGACGATGTCGGTGACGCGGTAGTTGGCATCGTAGGTACGGGTCAGCGTCTGGCCGTTGCCCAGGGTGTAGGACTGGATCGGGCCGAACGGTAGATAGGTCACGTTGCTGGCGACGGGCTGCGCGGAACCGCCCACAGGGGTGACCGTCAGTCCCGCGATCTGGCCCAGGGTGTCGTAGCTGTAGGTGACGACCGCGCCACTGGGGCGGGTCTCGGTCCGCACGCGATCGGCCAGGGTGTAGCTATAGGCGATCGTATCCGTGGTGCTGCCTTGGGTCTGGCGCTTCTCGATGACGTTGCCCCGCGCGTCGTAGCAGTAGGTCGTGCTGACGGCTTGCTCGGCGATGCGGGTCAAGTGACCCACGGGAGCGGATGCGCTACACCCCGTGACCGTATTGGCCTCGTCGTAGTGATAGGCCACGTTGAGGCTCGCATCGGCGTAGCTGGCCGAGATGACCCGGTTCAGCGCGTCGTAGGCGTACGTCGTGGTGATGCCCTTGGCATCGGTCCGGGTCAGGCGGTTGCCCGCAGCATCCACCGTGAAGGTGGTCGTGCCGGTGTCCGGGCTATGGATGCCGGTGAGATCGCCCAGGCCATTGTGGTCGTAGACGGTGTTGAGGCCGTCCGGATCGCTGATGCCCGTGATGTTGTCGCTGCTGTCGTGGCTGGACACCGAGGTGGTATTGGCCGTGGCCGCATTCGTGCCGTTGTAGTCCTCGATGGTGCTGACCAGGCGGTTGAGGGCGTCGTAGCCCTGCTTGCGCTGGACGCCCTTGGCATCCGCCGAATGGACCGGGTGGCCTTCGGCGTCGTAGCCGTCGGTGGTATCGAAGGACAGCACCGTGCGGTTGAGGGCGTCGGTCACGGTCAGTAGCTGGCTGAGGCTGTTGAAGCTGCGCGAGATGGTACGTCGCACCGCACCGCTGGCGTCGAAGGTCTCTTCCTTGGTCCGGTTGCCGGCCGCATCCAGGGTGTAGTGGATGCGATTGCCCTGGCCGTCGGTGAGGTCGGTCAGGCGGCTGGCACCGTCGAAGGTGTACTTGAGGACCACGCCATCGGCATCGGTGGTCTGGATGACGTTGCCGACCGCGTCATAGACCACGGTCGTGGTCGACGGGGTGCCGGTGGCATCCCGGGTGGTGCTCGCCAGCCAGCCCTCGGGCGTGTAGGTCAAAAGCGTCACGACGCCATTGGCGTCGGTGACCTTGCCCGGGTGACCGTACAGGTCATAGGCGTCATAGGTAGTCACGTGGCCGAGCGCATCGGTCGTGGTCGCAGGGCGTCCCTGGGCGTTGTAGGTGTAGCGGGTGATATCGGCCACATCGGTGCGGGGGCCGTCCACGGTCTCGACGAGGCCGGCGGCGTTATACGTCATCGTCGCCACGCGGTCGGCTGTGGCCGCCTGGGCCAGCACCGAGACGAGGGCAAGAGCCAGCGGGGTCCAGCGAAGTCCTTTCGTCATCGGGTCAGTCCTTGAGCGAGCGGGTGGTGGTGGAGAGTGGGCGGCCTTGAGCGTCGTAGGTGTATGCCGTGACACGGTCGGCCGTGGTCACGGTCTTGGGCCGGAAGCTGGTGCCGTCCCAGGTCGTGGTCGTGGTGCGCTGCTCGGGCGTGCCTTGGGCCTCGACCTGGGTGACGATGCGGCCCTGGGTGTCGTAGGTGAACGCCGTGACATGGCCCAGCGCATCGGTCTGCGTCGCGATCTGGCCGCGTGCATCGTAGGTGTAGTGCGAGTTGGCGATCGGGCAGCCCACGGTGGGCTCGCCCACCACGGCGGTCATGCGGCGCGTGCCGCCGACGGTGGCATAGGTGTAGGTCACGACGTGACCGAGCGGGTTGGTGACCGTGGTGGTGGCGTCGTCCACGTAGGCGATGACGGTCTTGTCGGCGCCGCCGGCGTGCTCGCTGGAGATCGCCCGGCCCTGGCTGTCATAGGCCCAGGTCGCGGCACGCACGCCCCGCTCGTCGATCAGACCAGTGAGAAAGCGCGGGTGCTCGGCATCCTCATACACGTAGCGTCGCGAGGTGGTCTTGCCCTGCACGGTGCGCGTCGCCTGCTGCAACTGTCCTTCGTCGCTATACGTATAGGCCACGCTCACGCCCGACGAGGACAACGAGACCAGTTGTTCGGAGAAGTCCTTGACGAAGACCAGCGTATGGCCACGGGAATCCTTGACCGTGACCTTGTTGTTGAAGTTGGCGTCGAAGCCGTAGGTCAGGGTCTGGGTCAGGCCGTTGGCGGCTCGGTAGCTGGTGAGCTGGCCCTGGCCATTGAAGGTATAGACCTCGTTCGCCGGGGAGGTATAGATCCATTTCGATCCGGAACGGCTGAGGCTGCCGCGCTCCGACGACTCGCCGGTGGCTACGCTGCCCTTGACCGAAAACACCGAAGCGCGTCCATCGTCGAAGGTCAGTGCCGCCGCGCCCATGCCCACCAGCAGGTTCGCGCCATAGGTATGGCGCCAGCCGCCATCGGCGCTGTTATAGAAGCGGATGAAGGCCAACTCGCCATCGGCATCCGCGAAGTCGCTCTCGCGCTGGAACTTGTTGCCGATGGCGGCGTTGATCGGATTGCCCTGGCAATCGTTCGGATCGTTGTTGGGGTCGTCGTCGGGATCGCCAAACTGCTTGCGGGCAAGCGCATCGCCATCCAGAACGCATTCGCCGGTGACGAAGTCGAAGACCTTGTCGACGTCGCAGGGGGCTTCGACGACGGCGATGATGTGGGGAATGTGTTCCGGGGGGCCCTCGCCCGCCCGCGCCAAGGTGTCGCAGTTGTAGATGTACGGGTTTCCCGACATCGGTGCGAAGGTGGGCGCCACATACGCCAGGACGTGTGTGGTGTCCGAGTTGTATTTAGCCACATCGGCCTTATAGGCGGCCTTACAGGCGGCATCGGCGGACGGGTAATGCACCATGTTGTCTGCGGGTGGAAACGAGGGCGAATCCAGGGCGAACCACACCTTATCGGCGGGGGTGGCATGGGCCGCGAAAGCGAACAGGGCACTGATGGCCAACATAGTCTTCATGACCGCTCCTTGAGAGTGAATTCGTTCCCTTGGTTTCCCGCCATCGTGGCGGTAACCCCTGGTATTTCGATCGTCTGATATGCGCTACGGGCGGAGGCCGTGAGATGCACTGGACGAAAGCGTGTCTTTGTACCAAGCGCTGGCATTCAACGTTGTGCGAAAACGGCAGTGAAGTCATGCGTCGTCGCCCAATGCGATCATGAGATCAACGTCGCGCCGCCAAAGGCATCGTGCGTCGCAGATGTGGCATGACACATGAAGGCATGGGGTGATGGTGCGACGAGAGAGGGCGGGATGGAGGCGAGGGCGATGTCTTTTGCGATGCGGTGAGTTATCGAGCGGCGAAGCGACGAGTCGTCGCCGTCTATGACGCGGTTTTCTATTTCTGTAGGAACGCGCGTTGCGCGCGACCCATGTCGCGATATCGAGCAATTATCGTTGCATCGCCAGCCGCTGTCGCGCGCAAGGCGCGCTCCTACAAAAGCGGCGCGATAAGGGAACGGGGAAATAAAAACTGCAGCTCGCGGGCGGCGCCTACAGACAACTCTGTGTTGTTTTGATACGGTGAGGAGGCTGTCGATAGCGTCGGTATTTGGCGATGTCGACAGTCATCGCTTCGGTGACGCACGCCGGGGGAGGTTAAGGCCCTCCCCCGACGCACGGGTCACTGAGTATCCCTAAGTAGAGAAAGCTACCTAAAGGAATCAAACCCCAATGACCGTCGAACATCATACGGCAGTCTCCCGCCCGCCGCTTCCCCGCGGTGGCCCCCGCTCCGGTGTCCGGGCCGTTCTGGCCTATCCCGAACGCGGTTGACGAACGGCGGCCTCGGCCGCGCCCGTGAGTTTTCTCAAGCCGTAAGTACCCGGCGTGTTGCCGCGCGCCGGTTCACGGGGCCCTGAGTCCGCACCACTTCCGATATCAAGCCGCCCGGCGTCCGCTCACGGACACGCCGGAGTCCCTTGTCGTCCCGGAGCGATGCGTTTCAAAACGTCAACTTGGCGTTGCATTACCCGTGGCACGTCCATGCCTGCATGGCGTGCCACACCTGGGCGAAACGGTGCGGCACCTACGCAAGGAGCCCGAGATGAAGGACACCAACGAACGCTGGATTCTGGAGGATGACGACGCGTTCACCGACGCGTTGCTCAACGAGGCGAGTGAATGGTTGGCGTATGCGCAAGGCACGGCCAGCCTGTTGGCCGAATGGATGCGCGATGACGAAGGCGAGGGAGATCGCCGTGAGCTGTCACTGGCCCTGGGCGGTGTGGCCGCGATGATGGCGGTGGGTCGTATCTGCGTCCAGCGTGCGCATACGCAGGTGTTGTTTGATAGCCCACGGCACGGAGACGCATCGCATGAGGGTTGAATATGGGATGGGTATCGAACTGATTCAGGCAACCATCGCGATTGGTTTGATGGTGGTCAACGTGATGATCTTCGTCGACCAGAAGCACGGGATGAATACGGCACGGCGTGGTGCGCGCGGGTTTGCCGTCGCGGCATTCGCCAGCGCCCTCGTCGCGTTGTTGGCGATGGATCACCTGATGATCCAGGTATGGATTCATCCGTCAGATGACACGACGTTCCTGCTGTTTCGCGGCGCGATGACCGGCATGGGCCTGGCGACATCCGGCGCGGTAGCGTTCTGGATCCTCTCCCGCTGGCATACCTAATCTGTAGGAGCGCGCTTGCGCGCGATCCGCGAAGCGGCAATCTGGCCCGCTGCCGCGGATCGCGCGCAAGCGCGCTCCTACAGGGGGCCCGCGATAGCGGGCCAGGGTGCCGCTACGTACGGAGAGCCGTCGGGCCGCCGCCGGGGCGCGACTTGAGGAGCCGAGGGCGGGTGGTCGGACAAGACCGCGCAGCGGGGCCGGTCAGGATGACCGGCCTTTTTCGCCGAGGCAGGAGCCGAGTCGAAAAATCCCGACCACCTGCCCGAGCCCGAAGGGGCGAAGCCATAAAACACGGGCCGCACAGCGGCCCTCCTTTCCCGAGGGACGGCGGAGCCGGCGCGCCCCGGCGGCGGCCCGACGGCTCACTCGGTCACGTACGAGCGCCGCGCGCGATGCCGAAGGCGAGCCACCCCTACGAAGCGGCTGTACGGCGCAAGCCGTTAAAAACACGGGCTGCAAAGCAGCCAACCTTTCCAAGAAGCAGGCGACTACGCCACACGCACCGGCAACAACAACGTAAACCGCGCACCACCCGTCGGCGAATCACCTACGGCGACACTCCCGCCCTGCGACGTGATCGCCCGCCGCACGATCGCCAACCCGAGGCCGAATCCACCCGTATTGCGATCACGGCTCCGATCCAGTCGATGGAACGGCTCGAAGATGGATTTCCGGTCGGCCTCGGGCACGCCGATGCCATCGTCATCGACATGAATCACCAACATCTCGCGATCCACCGTGGCCTTGATATCGATGCGCTCGCGGCCGTAGCGCAATGCATTGCGTACGATGTTGATGAGGGCACGGGCCGTCAGCTTTGGATCGATCGTCGCCGTCGCGTCGATTGGGAAAATCGATACGTGGCACTGGATCTCGCGAAGCTCCATCTCCAGCGAGAGGCTTCCCGTCACGCTGTCGATGAACTCCGTGACATCGACCTCGCACGACTCCGGGTCGCGCCCCGGCTGTCCCAGCGCACCATACGACAGCAGCTCGCTTACCAACTGATCCAGCTCGCCGATATCGTGCGACATCGTATCCAGATAACGTCGGCGCTCGTCCTCGTCCTTCGCCGACTTTACCAATGCCAGCGCAAACCCGAAGCGCGCTATGGGCGTGCGCAGCTCATGCGATATCGCGTTGATCATTTCGCTTTGCGTGGAGACCAGCGTCTGGATGCGGCTCGCCATGCTGTCGAACCGTGTCGCCAGTGGCGACACGCTGGACCGCGAGGGCAGCCCCGAACGTACATGCAACTGTCCATCGCCGAAGCGCTGCGCCGCCTCGCGCAGCGCCTCCAGATCACGCCAATGCGAACGCAACCAGAGGAACAGCCCACCGAAGACCACGAAGACGATCGTCACCCACGCCATCACGCGGAAAATCGGCCCCGACCCGGGGACATCCATCTGGTTCGTGTGCAATACCTGATCAGACCCCGGAATGGCCAGCAACAGGCTATCGGACCCCACCGCCACCGAGTAGCCGCTGTCCAGTGCGCGACGATCCTTCTCCGACAGGTTCAGCTTCGAACGCTCCGTGAGGTCGAAGTCGATCAGGGCGAACGGCGCCCTCGCATCGTCGATCATCTGCTTGCGCTGGTCTACCGGAACCTCCGCCAACATGTCGCGCATCACATACATCGTGGCGCGGACATCCTGCGCATCGGATTGCGTGAATTTGGCCACGAACAGGTATTGCATCACCGGGGTCACAACGAACGCCGCGATCGCCACGCTGATGATGAGCGAGATATACAGCTTATAGAAAGTACGAAGCATGCCTATCACTCATCCCACGCGTAGGGATTGAACAGGTAGCCCCTGCCCCATACCGTTTTCAGCTTCTGCGGTTCCTGCGCGAGGTCGTCGAAGCGCCTGCGCAAGCGGGAGACGCCCGCATCGATCGTGCGATCCAGCCCGTCGAATTCGATGCCACGCAGCTGCTTCATCAGCTCGTCGCGACTCAGCACCTTGCCTGGCGCCTTCGCGAACGCCAGCAACAGGTTGTACTCCGTGGACTTCAACTCCACCGCCGCCCCCTTCCAGGTCACGTCACGCGATAGCTCATCGATGCGCAAATTGCCAAACACCATCACATGATCACGCGACGCCTCGCCGACCCGCTCGCTCGGCGTATGGCGCCGCATGACGGCGCGCAGGCGGGCCAGCAGAAGACGTGGCTCGACCGGCTTCAGCACGTAGTCGTCGGCGCCAATCTCCAGTCCCGCGATCTGGTCCATCGTATCCACGCGGGCCGTGAGCATCACGATGGGAATGTCACCGAGCTGGCGAAGGCGCCGGCACACCTCCACGCCATCCATGCCGGGCAGCATGAGGTCGAGCACGACCACCGCAGGGGCGACATCGTGGAAGGCGGCCACGGCGGTATCACCGCGCGGGCAGATATGAACGTCGAATTCGTAGCGGGAGAGGAATTCCGATACGAGCGACGCGAGGCGCTGGTCGTCCTCGATGAGAAGTAATTTATGCATGGCGTCACGAACGGGGCTGGCGGCAACGTAACACCGCGCCCGACACGCTAACAATCGAAAACGGCGTCGAAGTTGTGTTTATTTGTAACCGACGCGTACAGACGGGCACATTTGCCCTGCAAACATCCCACAGTCTTCTCGCCGCGAGGTACCTACGATCCTGGCCTGTTCCCCTGGCCCGGAGTGCCTGCCTTGAAAACGTTCCATCCCCTTCCGCTCGTTCTCGCCATCACCCTGATCGCACCCGTCGTCCATGCCCAGGACGCCGACGGTGCCAAGCCGCCTTCGTACGTGGGTGGCGGCGTCGCCTACCTGCCCCGCTACGCCGGCAGCAAGGAATACCGTGCCAGTCCGCTGGCCGATGCCTCGTTCACCTTCCGCAATGGCTTCTTCATCGACGGCATGCAGGGCGTGGGCTTCCGCTTCCGGCTAACCGACAGTTTCTTCATCACCACCTCGGCCGGCATGGACCCGGGCCGCAAGGACCAGGACGACGTGGCCCGCCCGGGCTCCGACTTCCTCAAGGGCATGGGCGACATCAAGCCGTCTGTCCTCGCCAACGTGGGCCTGGGCGTGAAGCTCGGCCAGCGCGCCGACATCGGGCTGATCGCCAGCAAGGCCGTGAACCACGCCGATTACGGCATGAGTTACCACCTCACCGGCCACGTGGTGGCCTGGAGCGGCGAACGCGACAGCATCGACCTCAACGCCGCCCTGCACTACGGCAACGATGCCTACAACCAAACCTACTTCAGCGTCACCGCCCGGCAAGCCGCCAACACGCGCTTCCAGGCGTTTTCGCCGGGCGCCGGCCTGCATGCCGCGACGGCAGGTGTGACCTGGACGCATCGCTTCGGCGAACACTGGATGACCCGCGTCACCGCCGAAGGCACGCGCTACCTCAAGGATGTCGCCAACAGCCCGATCGTGCAGGAAAAGACGGGCTACCTCGCCGGCGTTTCCGTCGATTACCGGTTCTGAGCCCAGGAGCGACCGTCATGTGCCTCACCCTCACCCGCATCCTTCACTACCTGTCGCTGGTCGGCCTGATCCTGTTCGCCGGCTGCGCCGCCGACCCCAAGTGGCACGACGGCGATCACGAACACGATCGCGGCGAATCGCGAGGCCTGTCGTGCGCGAGCTACGAGAACGCCTACCAGCGGTGCAACGTGGATGGCCGCCTGCTCAAGGTGCGCCTGCGCGAACGCCTTTCCGTCTCCGAATGCGAATACGGCCGCAGCTGGGGCTGGTCGCGCCACGCCGTGTGGGTGGACAAGGGCTGCCGGGCCGACTTCGACATCCTCGTGGACTGATCCTTTATTCTCCCGCTGGAGTCGCAGGCCCCCTGCGGTGATGGAGCCGGCGTGCGACAAGGCGACACCCACCGACGGATACCCCGCAACGCGACATTCGCCTCGGCGATGCGCGTCTGGGCGGTCATGCTCGTGGTGGCCGCCGTGGTCGCCTTCGCCTGCCTGCTGTGCGGAAGCGGCGAGGTGCGCCTGGACGATGCCTGGGCTGCCCTATGGACCGATGCGGATACACCGGCCCGCGCGATCGTCCGTGAGCTGCGCATCCCCCGCACCATCGCCGCGTTCGGCGTAGGTGGCCTGCTGGCCATGTCCGGTTGCCTGATGCAGGTGCTGGTGCGCAATCCGCTGGCGGATCCGTACACTCTGGGCCTGTCCGGTGGCGCGGCGGTGGGCGCCCTGGGTGCCATGCTCGCCGGGGCCGGCGCGTTCTGGATCGCGGCAGGGGCCGCCAGCGGGGCGTTGCTCGCCTGCCTTGCGGTCTTCGTGCTCGCCCATCGCGAGCTGCTTTCCCGGCAACGGGCCGGCCAGCGCGACGATGCCACCGACCTGATCCTCACCGGCGTGATGCTCGCGGCGGGTTCGGGTGCCATCGTCAGCATGATGCTGGTGCTCGCGCCGGACCGTAACCTGCGCGGCATGCTGTTCTGGATGATGGGCGACCTCAGCGGCGTGAGCTGGTGGGGCCTTCCCGTGCTCTGCCTGCTCGTGGGCCTGCTGTTCGTCGTACCGCTGGGACGCCAGCTCAACCTGCTCGCCCGCGGCGAGGAATCCGCCAGCGCGCTCGGCGTACGTCCGGGCGCAGTGAAAGCGGCGATCTTCGTGGTGTCTTCGATCGCCACCGCCGTGGCTGTCACCACCGCCGGCACCATCGGTTTCGTGGGCCTCGTTGTGCCGCATGCGCTGCGTCGGGTGATCGGCAACGACCAGCGCGTGCTCGTGCCCGCCAGCGCGATCGGCGGCGGCACGCTGGTGATGATCGCCGACACGGCGTCTCGCGTGGTTGCCGACCCGATCCAGTTGCCCGTGGGCGCGGTGATGGCCGTGATCGGCGTACCCACGTTTCTTTTCCTGCTGGCACGGCGGCGATGACGACGACGCTCGCCACCGAATCGCTCAGGCTGGACGTGGACGGTCGCGTGCTGGTCGACGTGCTCGACCTGCGGATCGTCGACGGCGAGGTCTGGGCCGTCATCGGCCCGAATGGCGCCGGCAAGTCCACGCTGTTGCGGACCCTGGCCGGGTTGCGCGCGCCCGATGGCGGCGCCGTGCAGTTGGACGGCCGCGACCTCGCGACGTACCGTCCTCGCGAACTGGCCCGACGCCGGGGCTTCCTGCCGCAGTCGGTCGTCGACGCCTTCAGCCTGACAGTCTGGGACGCGGTGGCCGCGGCACGGCATCCGCACCTGCCGTTCTGGCACTGGGGCGACGATGGCGACGACACCACGCGGCGCGCGCTCGCCTTGTTCGAACTGGAGGCGCTGGCCGATCGTGACGTGACCACGCTGTCCGGCGGCGAACGCCAGCGCGTCAACATCGCCGCGTTGTTCGCGCAGGATGTGGCGTTCCTGCTGCTCGACGAGCCGTTGTCCTCGCTGGACCTGCACCAGCAGATGAAGGTGCTGCATGCGCTGGAGCGCACGGCGGTTCGTGAAGAACGGGCCATCGTCTACAGCGTGCACGACATCAACCTCGCCGCACGGCATGCGACGCATGCGATCCTGCTCGACGGCCAGGGCCACGCCATCGCCGGTGACATCGCCACGGTGATCACCAGCGATCACCTAAGCGCGGCATTCCACCATCCCATCCACGGCGTCGATATCGACGGCGAGCGGTTCTTCCGCGCCGGACGCCTCACCGATACCACGCCATGATCCGTCGACTGATCCTTCTCGCCCTGACGATCGCGCCTGTCGCGCAGGCTTCCGTCAGCGTCACCGACGATGCCGGACACACGGTGATGCTGGCCGCTCCCGCGCAGCGCATCGTCAGCCTGGCACCCAACATCACCGATGCACTGTTCGCCGCCGGCGCGGGAAGCCATGTCGTCGGCACGTCACGTTTCAGCGAGCATCCGGAAGGCGCCAAGGCCATTCCCGTGATCGGCGACGCCACCACGCTCGATCTCGAACGCATCGTAAGCCTCAAGCCGGATCTCGTGGTCGCGTGGAAGAGCGGCACGCCGGCCGCCCAGGTCGAGAAGCTGTCGCGCCTGGGTATTCCTGTGTTCTATGCGGAAACCACGCGACTGGCCGACATCGCACCGGCCGTGCGTCGGTTTGGTGTCCTGGCGGGCACGGGTGCCGAGGCCGATCGCCAGGCTGCCGCGTTCGATACCGCACTGGCGAAGCTGCGCGCGACCTACGCCGGGCGCAAGCACCTGAAGGTGTTCTTCCAGGTGTGGGACAAGCCACTGATGACGATCGGCCACGCGCAGATCATTGACGATGCCATCGAGCTCTGCGGTGGCACGAACCTCTTCGCCGACCTGAACCAGGCAGCGCCGACGGTGACCCGGGAGGCCGTACTCGCGCGCGCACCGGACGCTATCGTCACCGTCGGCGCCGACGAGGCGAGCCTCGACATGTGGAAGGCCAGCGCCTTCCTGCCCGCCGTGAAGCACGGCAACGTCTTCGTCATCGACGCACCGACGCTGGTGCTACCCTCGCCGTCGATCTTGCCGGCGGTCGAGACCTTGTGCCGCCGTCTCGATGACGCCCGGCGTCGCGCCGATCACTGAGCGGGAATCGTGGCGTCTTTTTCCTGGGCCAGTTCGTTCGCATCCAGTCGCATGTTGCGCGTCAGGTAGTCGCGTAGCGCCGCATCCGGTGGATCGTCCGCGTCGCCGCCCAGATGACGATGGAACATGACCGCCATCGCATGAAAGATCGCCTCCCTCGCGAGCGGCGCATCCGAGGTGTGGCCTGCCGAGGGATCGACAAGCAGGCTCAACGGCCTGCCAAGCAAGCGTAGCGTCGCGGCATAGCCAAGGACACCACGCAGCGCCACGCGCTGGTCCTCGCCGCCCGCGACGATCAACACCGGCCGGGACATGCGCGCAGCGTTCGCCAGAGGCGACTGCGCGTGCAGCGCGGACATCGTCACGTCGTCCGACGGATCGAGTGACAGCGCCGCCATCCAGCGTTCGTAGGGCAGTTTCCGTGACAGCACATCGGCTTCGTGAGTACGGGCCAGCCATGCGATGTCCCAGGCGAAGTCCGTGGGCGGCACGACGGCCACGCCGAGCTTGAACAGATCCGGTTGCCAGGTCACGCCCAGCAGCGTGCTATAGCCACCAAACGATGCGCCGGCGATCGCCACCTTGTCACTATCGCCCACGCCCTCGGCAAGCACCGCCCGCGTACCCTCGACGATATCGCGCTGGACGCGTCCATTACCGAAGTCGCCGCGTGGCGCCAGCATGTAGTTGGTACCGAAGCCCGTCGAGCCACGATAGTTCGGCTCGAACACCGCATAGCCCCGATTGGCGAGAAACACTGCCAGTCCCGATCCGATATCGCCCGCCGCCACGTTGGCCCAGGGACCGCCATGGACAAGGACCACGAGGGGAACACGCCGTGCATCCTTGCCCGGTGGAACACGGACAAAACCGTGCAGGCGCATGCCGTCCGACGCCGTCCAGGTGAATGGCAACTGCCGCGCAAGATCCGCCGCCGGCAACCATTGTCTCGATGCCGCGTCACGTGCGCCCTGTGGCGCATCAGCCAGGATCTCGCGCAGCGATCCGTCGACGATATCGAAGAGGTGGAAGCGGGTTCCCTGCAGATCGCCATTGCGCTCTCTTACCAGCCAGCGCGAGCGGCCGATATCGATGGAGAGCGCACGGTCCGGCAGCGCGCGCCGCAGGATCATCAGTCGCACCGCCCTGGTGTCGTCCAGTGCCTGGGTGGTGGCGTGCGCGGCACGATAGTCGAGCAAGGCAGGCATGCCGTCGTCCGACGCGACGATCGCCTCGATATCTGCCACGCCATTCGGATCACCCGCGATATCCATCGTAGTGCCATCGGTGTCCAGTCGATGCAGGCGGCTGGGCATGCCGTCGCTGTCCATGACGATCCGCGCCGATCCGTCCTTGTCGAGTAGCGGCCACCACGCACAACGGCGCAGGACGCCGCAACGCAGGATGTCGACACGATGGCCATTCGCGTCGACACGCGTGGTGACCAGCGCATCGCCGCGAAGGTGTTGCACGTAGGCAAGATGTCCATCGCGGGCCAACACATAGCCCTCCACGCGATCCGGGTCGATGTCCAGCACCTGCGTACGTCCGTCGATATCGATACGGGACAACACCCAGTCCGTCGGACGTCCCATCGCGTCATGACGGCGCTCGCGAACGATGACGGAAGCCGGTCGCGAGGGATCGACATCGATGAACTCCCGTCGCTCCGCATCGCCCAGCGATGTCACTACATGGGCACCTTCGGTGCGGTCCGTCGCCAGGGCGAAGATCTTCTCCGGCGATATGACAAGCAACCAGCGCCCGTCATGGGTCCACGCCAACCGATTCGCCGTGCTGCGTGCAAGCAGGGGCTGCTCGACGCCACGATCGGTATCGAGCAACCACAAGCCGGTGTCATCGCCGCGGCGACGAAGGAAGGCGACATGCTCGCCATCGGGCGAAAGCGCAGCTTCTTCGATCGTCGGCCGTTGCAGGAACGCGGCGCGCGGGAAGTGTGGTGCTGATGGACGCGCGGCTTCCGTCTTGAGCTGTAGCGCGAAATCTTTGGCCGTCGATGCCGTCGCGAAGGCGAGCGCGACCAGCGCCCCCAGCCATGGCCGGAACGTATGCATGTCGATCCTCCGATTAGGTATCAGGCGTGGGCAGGCTCGGTGCGCGGTCCTGGCTCAGGTTCGGCAGCGGGTAGCATGAGCCACAAGCAGGCGACCGCCGGCACGCCGACGATGCCGCAGACGAACGCCCAGGCCAGGCGCGTCCTGACCGACATCGTGCGCCGCGATGCCAGCCATAGCCCCACCAGGAAACTTGCTCCCATGAGCATGAAGGCCAATGTGCGCACAGATGACGGTATTGGCGGCGTATCGTTGTCGTCTTGCGGATCGTCGGTGGCAAACAGGCCGACAGAAGCCTCACGAAGCGCATGGATGGCTGGCGATGGCCACCATGCACGGTAGCGGTATACCGGTGGATAGTCGGCCATCAACGTACGCGTCGCGACTAACGTCGTGTGCCCCTGGTCATCAACGCGCCATACCGACTGGAACGGCGAGGCCCCACGCATGTCATGCGCCTGTGCGGTGAAGGCGAACGATATGAGGTAGCCGTCGACCAACTCCACGACCTCGATCGTGCCCAGGTCGCCGTTATGGCCCGGAATGGCCAGGCGTTGGCGCGGTGCAGGCATGTCTCCGTTGAGCAGGTGACGACTGTCGTAGAAGTACAAGGCGCGATCGCCGAGCACCGCGACGCTTCCGCCGATCGCCGACGTCGTGAGCAGGTGCTCGCCCGCAGGGAGCGCAAGACGCGGCACGATGCGCTTCGTCGAGGCGATATAGCGATACAACGTGTTGCCCGCGACGATTATGGTGTCACTTTTTTCCGGATGCCCCAGGTTCGGTGCCGGTGTCGCCACGGCGGGGAACGGTGCATCGTTGGCTCCGACGCCCAACTCGCCTACATGCAAGCCGGTAACGACGCTCGTGCCTTCGTATCGCATGCGATCATGGCTAAAGGTCCACTGGATACGCGCATCGCTGTCGTCGAACGCCATGGGCGATCCGTTGCTCATGTCCTGGCGGTGCGTCGTCGGCGCCACGGCCCGTTCCAGGGTTCGCACCTCGGAGAGCGCTACCTGCTCGCGCCAGAGCGGCGCCTCCGGCGATGTCGCGTCCTTCAGGCCGGCGAGCATGCGATCGCGTGGCGACAGGCGCACGATTTCGGTGACACCGCCTGCCGGCGGCACGGGCATGTTGCCCGGATGCGTGCCGAGCATGATCCAGCCCATCTCCACCACAAAGCCGGCGACGAGAATCAAGGTGTAGACGGCGACCTGCAAGGGTACGGCGACAAGACAGGTCGCGAGCACGGATCGGGGTGGCGCGCCCAGGTCGGGCCGGAATGCCACCATCGCCATGGCGAAGGCGATTGCGGTCGCCACGGCCTGTACCGCTAACGCGGCAGGCCCGGAGGCCCTGGCGAGCACGATCCATAGCAGCAACACCAGCGCGCTCGCCGAGTAGTGTCGGTCCGCCAGCATGCCGTACACCCCTACGAAGTAGGCACACAGGGCGACCCATTCCGCTCCGATAGGAAGCAACACGTGACGAAGATCGACGATGCGTGCGCTACCGAAGGCTTGCCATGCGACGGCGAGAAACAGCGGAAGCACGACCGCGACCAAAAGCGCGAGGCCACCTGCGGCGAAAAGCGCGAGGGCGATACGGCGAGGCGCGACAGGACGGTGCAACAGATTGAGCCACTGGTTCGGCCGACGCCACGTACCCATCTGGTGCAGGCCCAGCAAGAGCCCAGTGACGAGGTAACCCGCACCGAACAGGCGGCGCACGTTGAGCGGCTGCTGACCCAGGTCGGCGATGCGCATGAAGAACGCGAGCACCAGGAGATGCGCCAGCGCATAGAGCAACACCCAGGTGCGGTAGCGCTGCCATTCGGCCTTGAGCAAGTCACGCATGGTGCGATCCTCCGGTCAGGCCGCGCGTGGCGTGGCGTGATGCTTGGCGAGGAACCCGTTCACCGCACGATCGAGGCTGACCGGCAAGTGGTGGATATCGCGGGCGCCGCATGCATGCAGGAAATCGGCGAAGGCTTCCCCCTGGTCGAGCACGAGGTAGTGATACAGGCCGTCGAGGCGCTGGGCTTCGAGCAGCCCCGGAACCAGGCGAAGATCGGGACCGCGAAACGGAATATCCGCGACCCAATGCGCGACGCGCGAACGGAAATCGTCCGGTGGCGACATGTTCCTCAAGGCACCACGCTCCATGATGATGAGGTTGTCCGCGACCCGTTCGATCTCCTCCATCTGGTGCGAGCAGTACACCACGGTGCAGTTTCTCGTGGCGTTGGAGTAGAGCAGCGTTTCCAGGAACGCCCGCTTGGCTACGACGTCGAGGCCCAGCGTGGGTTCGTCGAACACCAGCAATTCCGGCTGCTGCGCCAGCGTGAGCGCCAGATTGAAGCCGGCACGCTCGCCTCGCGAAAGCTGCGACACCTTTTGCGTACCGATCACGTTGTAGTGCCCGATCGTCTCGTCAAACGCGTCCTGGTTCCAGTGCCGATACTGCCTGCGTTGCATCGCGGTCACCGCATCCACGCTCATCCAGCCGGGCAATGTGTGCTCTTCGTTGACGAAGCCGATGCGCTCGCGATCGGCCGGGGTGAGCGAGCGACAGTCACGCCCCAGGATGAAGGCCTCGCCCGATGACGCGGGAAGGAACCCCAGCAGGATGCGGAACAGCGTGGACTTTCCCGCACCGTTGGCGCCCACGATCGCGTGGATGCTGCCGCGCGCGATCTCCAGGTCGAGATGGTCGATGGCCAGCTTGCCGCCGTAGCGCTTGCAAAGCCCGACCGTACGGATCACCGGATCATCGTTCATGTGCCCCCTCCCCTGTCCGGTGCTCAGGCCGTCTTCTTCGCCAGCACGGTGAGCGCCTTGTCCAGCCGCGCCATCGCACGTTCCGGCGGATAGTCCAGCGCCACCACCTCGTGTACGAAGGACTGGATCGCTTCGTCCATGCGCCGGTCACGCTCCGTGGCGCTGAGTCGCTGGCGAGGTTCGGCGACATAGAGTCCCAGGCCTTGCCTGGATTCCAGCCAACCTTCGGCGGTCAACTCGGCGTAGGCCTTGGCGACGGTGTTCGGATTGATCGTCAGCTGCTGCGCGAGACCACGCACGCTGGGTAGCTGAGCGCCAGGCCGAAGCTCGCCGGTGGCGATGCGCATGCGCACCGCATCGACGATCTGCCTGCCGATGGGACGGGGATCGCCGGTGGCGATCTGGATGGGCAATGCCTGGGTACGGGCCATGATGCTGAACCATGTGTACTAGTGCAAGTAGTACACTACAGATGCGTTACCGGGGCAATAGGCCGGAAGGCAGACCGCCGCATGGGGGCACCATGCGGCGGCTGGATCACTCAGTGGGCGGGGGTGTCGGCCTTTTTCGGCATGCGGTAACGCTGCTTGCTGTAAGCCCAGCTCGGCCAGAGCGCGTGGGCGAGCGCGACCTTCTCCAACTGCGGGTCCACCGCCTGCGGATCGAGTTTCTCGCCGTCGATCATGTAGTGGTACTGCGAAGCCGGCTGGTTCGGGCGCAGCACGATGAGTGTGTCGTCCTTCAGGTAACCGTAGTTGTCGCCGTACTGCATGATCGCGCGATCGGGGTAACGCTTGGTCAGGTCGGCGCCGAGCATCGGATGCTCGCTGCTGATGCCGATCAGCGACAGCAGGGTCGGCGCGAGATCGATCTGGCTGACGATGTGGTCGTCCTTCTTCACCGGCACGCCCGCGCCGAGGATCAGCGCCGGGATATGAAAGTGCTGCACCGGCACGAGGTTCGCGCCGAAGACGCGTGCGTCATGGTCGGCCACGATGAGGAACACGGTGTGGCTCCAGTACGGCGACTGCTTCGCCCGCTCGAAGAAGCGGCCGATGGACCAGTCGGCGTAGCGCACGGCGTTCGCGTTGCTGGCGGGCTCGCCTTCGGCCTTGATGCGACCGGCCGGGTATTCCCACGGGGTGTGGTTGGACACCGAGAAGGCCACCGTCAGGGTGCGCTTGTCGCCATCGTCCATCAGGCGCTGATGCAGTTCGTTGAACATATCCTCGTCGGACGCGCCCCACGAACCGACGAACGCCGGCTTGGTCTTGAAGCTGGCGCTGTCGACCACTTCCTTGAAGCCATTGCCGAAGAAGAACGAGCGCATGTTGTCGAAGTGCGCCTCGCCGCCGTAGAGGAAGCGCGTGTTGTAGCCGTACGTGTCGAGCAGTGCGCCGATCGTGAAGAAGTCGCGCTGGCTGCGCGGCAGCTTGAGCACGGCTTCGGCCGGCGTGGGCATGAAGCCGGTGGTGACCGCCTCCAGGCCGCGCGCGGAACGCGTGCCGGTGGCGTAGGTGCGGGTGAGCCACCAGCCTTCGTTGGAGAGCTTGTCCAGTTCAGGCGTGTAGCCGTCGCCACCCAGACTACCCACAAACTGCGCGCCGAGGCTTTCTTCCAGGATGATCACGAGGTTGAGCGGTTGATCGCCCTGGCGCGTGGCTTCCTGGCGATGCAGGCTCGGATACGTCGGGTCGAGCGGCGCGCCGTCGAGGCCGGCGGCCTGGCGCACGATGGACTGCATCTCGTCGTCGGCCATCTTGCCGTATACGGCCGATGCGGAGCGCTCGTTGCCCAGGGCGATCGCCGCGTTGAGCACGTTGTAGAGCGAGTTCAGCGGCAGCGTGTTGACCATGGCGTCGTTGGTGAAGGCCACCTGCGACGCGTTGAGCGGACGATGCTGCAAGGTGCCGCGTGCCGCGAGAAAGAGCACCGCGAACGACAGCACGGTGGCCACCGGACGCATCCAGCCGCGGACCGGGCGACGGTCAGGGCGACGCGTGGGCAGCAGGCGGAAGCCGATCCAGGCGATCAGCACGAGCGCAACGAGGCCCAGGCCGACCGACAGCTTGTAGCCGTGCCAGAGCATGGCCGCGACTTCATGCGGGCTGGTGAGGTATTCGAAGTAGAGGCGGTTCGGCCGCGTGTCGTATTCGACGATGAACTGCGGCGTGGAGACTTCGAGCAGGGCGAACAGCACCCACCACACGCGGTACCACCAGGCGGTGATTCGCGTCGGCCATGCGCGGTGCCCCAGCCAGGGCGACAGGATGGCCGGAAGGGCCACGACCATCGCAACCAGGGAGAGGTCGATGCGCCAGCCACCGAAGAGCACGGGCCAGAGGCCGCCGGCATCGTGGACGCGGTGCCACTGCCAGAAGGACAGTCCCAGGCGGGACAACGTGAGGAAGACGAGGGTGGCGACGATGAATCGCCATGTAAGCTTACGCACTGGGGTGGGTCCGGCTGGGCACGGCGGAGTTCGCCGCACGGTGGTGACACGGGTTGTGACAATATAACGCTTTCACGATTGACTTACGGCAGCCTTTCGGCGGTCGCATGAGGATGACGATGTTCAGACTGGCCCAGGCCAAGCCGATCGCCACGGGACACGTGCGCGAGGTTTACCAGCACCCCGACGACCCCGACCTGCTGATCAAGGTCATTTCCACCGCCTCCATCAAGGAGTGCTGGGACAACGGTCCCTGGATCCGCCGGCTCGGCCGCGCCGGTCCGTACAAGGACTTCGTGCGCGAGTTCCGCGAGTATGTCACCAGCATCTACAAGGGCGACTACACCACCTCGCCCGTCGCCCGCGTGGTCGGCATCGAGATGACCGACATCGGCCTTGGCCAGGTGGTGGAGAAAGTCCGCTCGCCCGACGGCAGCCTCGCCCCCACCCTGCATGCGTGGGTCCAGGCCGAAGGCTTCACCGAACGCACCCAGGCCGCGCTGGAGGAGTTCTACGCGCGCCTGCTGTCGCACGACGTGATCGCGGCGGACCTGCATGCGTGGAATGTCGTCTATGGCCAGGATTCCCGTGGCGGTCCGCGCCTGGTGATGATCGACGGCTTCGGCGAGAAGAACCTGATCCCGCATTGCTTGATGAGCCGTTCGCACAATGCCTCGCGGACGAAGAAGAAGTACGAGCGGATGCTGAAGCGGACGCGAGCCGAGGCGCCGAAGTAGCCACCTACGGTCGTTCCAGCGAACGCTGGAACCCAGCGCGAGGCCATCGGTTGTCGCCTCGCGGCCTCCTACGCAAAAGCCGATGCGACGCCCTCGCCATGCTGGCGAACCGGGGCGCTGGGTTCCTGTTTTCACAGGAACGACGAGGCTGGGAGACCGTCGTTCCAGCGAACGCTGGAACCCAGCGCGGGGCGATCGGTTATCGCGTCGCGGCTTCCTACGCAAAGGCCGATGCGACGCTCTCGCCATGCTGGTGAACCGAGGCGCTGGGTTCCTGTTTTCACAGGAACGACGTGAGGTGATGTGTCGTTCCAGCGAACGCTGGAACCCAGCGCGAAGCGATGGGTTATCGCCTCGCGGTCTCCTAAGTAAAGCGGGTCATTCCACCGCGGGCTTGATCCGCGTTTCCATCGACGACACGCAGCCCGGGACCCAGCCGTCGCCCGGGATGAGCGAGAAGCTCATCCGGTTGGCTGCGCCCACATGGCGTACCTTTTCGCGGATGGCGCAGGTGTCGATCGCGTCGTCGTTCACCAGCAGCCAGCGATGCGCCGGGTCGGCGGCCTGCCAGGCGCGCGCATCCTGCAATTGGTAAACCGCGTCACGGGAGAAGCCGAACTCGGCTACCGGGCGCTGCGCCTGCAACAGGTTTTCCTCGCGCCATGACACGAGGCCGAGCTGGCCGTCGGCGCCGATCGCCTGGTCGGCCGCGATCATCGTGCCGCGGGCCGACTGGTTGGCGTCGAGCAGGGGATAGGTGCCGATCGGCCAGACGATCCAGGCCAGGGCGATGCCGCCGAGCAACGCGGCCACGCCGCGCTTCGGCCGGAACACCAGCGCCGACACCAGGAAGGCGACGCCGACGGCGACCACGCACAGCCACAGCGCCTCGCCATGCCCGGGCAGTTCGTAGCCCTCGGCGAAGCGGCGCGCGATCTTCGGGGCGGTCTTCCATGCCCACAGGCCAGCGCCACCAAACACCGCCGCGCAGGCGATCGTCACCCAGAACGCGGCCTTCGGCAGCCAGCGGGTCTTCAGCAGGTCGGCCACATAGGGCGCCATCGCCAGCGCCACCATCGGCAATGCCGGCAGGAGGTAGATCTCGCGCTTGCCGCGCGGGATCGAGAAGAACACCAGCACGAGCAGGAACCACACCAGCGGCATCCACACGCGAGGCTCGCGCAGGCGCCAGGCCTCGCGCCAGCGCGGCACGATGAGCACAGCGAGCAGCCAGGTGGGAATCCAGGTGCGCAGGATCACCAACAGGAAGAACCAAGGTTTTTCCTCGTGTGCCCAGGAGTTCGCGTAGCGCTCGGCGGTCTGGCGGAACAGGATGTCGTGCACGTAGGCGAGGTATTCCGGCGTGCGCATGCCGTAAGCCGTGACCAGCATCGGCCCCAGCCACAGGGCGATCGCGAGCAGGAAGGCCAGTGCACCGCCGGCCCAGCGCCAGCCGTCGCCACGGGTGAGGGTCACGCCCGGCCATTGCCGTGCGCGCATCACCGCGTAGGGCAGCAGCATCAGCAGGGCGATGACGCCCACGCCCTTGGTGATGACGCCCAACCCGGCCGCGAAACAGCCCAGCCAGTACATCCGCCAGTCCGGACCTCGCAGGCAGTGCAGCAGGATGCCGGCGTTGCCCAGGGTGATCCAGAACAGGTTGAGGGGGTCGATCTGCGCATGGCGGATGACGCCGACGAACTGCATCGTCGACAGGACGATGATCGCGGCGTAAAGGCCCACGCGCGGGCTCCAGAGCCGACGCCCCACGTGCCAGACCACGGCCAGCGTGCCCAGGCCCGAGAACAGGGAGGTCAGCAGGAAGGCGCCGCGCCAGCCACCGGTGAGCCACATCCAGAAGGCTTCCGTCCACATGAGCATGGGCGGCTTGTCGGAGTAGAGCTCCATCCCGCGGTGCGGGAACAGCCACTGGCCGGACTCCAGCATCTGCCGGGCGACCAGCGCGAAACGCGGTTCGTCGGGCGGCCAGGGGTCGCGCAGGCCGATACCGGCGGCCAGCACCGCCAGGGCGATGAGCATGAACCAGCCGAACTCGCGGCGAAAGGAACGTTCGTCGTTGGAAAGCATGAAAGCCATGGGCCGGACAGGTCGTCGGTCATCCTAGCGGACGCGCCTGTCCGGACCCTTACAAAGGGCTTAGTCGTTTTCGGCAAATGGGCTGACGCCCGGATCGCGGCGGTTGCGGCGTCACTGCGATATATCGCAGCAAATTTATCGGCGAAGTCATTTCAATTTTCCCGACGTCGCACGTCTAAGGGGTTCGCCGGTGCGGAAATCGGCGTTCGTCCCTGCCCGTACGGGCGCCGATTTCCCACCGTGCGACCTTATAGACTCGATATAGCCCCATGAACGCGGTCAGAGCCATGGAACCAACCCCGCCGGCGGGAGCGCCGGCCAGCGGGACGAGGGCCGACCAGGTGGTCGCCTTGTTCCGCGAACACAACGCGGCGCTGGTGGGCTTCCTTCGTGCCCGCCTGAACTCGCTCGCCGATGCCCAGGAAGTGGCACAGGAGGTGTACCTGAAGCTCCTGACGCTCGGGCCGGACACCGCCATCGACTCCCCGCGCGCCTTTCTTTTCCGATCGGCCGCCAACCTCGCCGTGGACCGCCTGCGCATGCGCAACGTCCGCGCCGCGGCACCGGTGGACCCGGAGCACGACGACTGGCACGTCACCCCCATGCCCGAGCAGCATGCGTCGGCGGTGGAGCAGTGGCGCGGCCTGCGCGAGGCGCTGGATGAACTGCCGCCGAAAACCAGCCGCGCCTTCGTCATGCATGTGATCAACGGGCGGGATTTCGCATCCATCGCCCGCGACATGAACCTCAGCGAACGCATGGTTCGCTACCACGTCGGTAACGCCCTGGCGCATTGCCGTGAACGCCGTGACCGTGCGGAGAGCCCCCGATGAACAGCACGCCGTCCGGATACGACCGGCATATCGAACATACCGCCGCGGACTGGTGGGCACGCTTGCGCGATCCCGCGTTGCCCGAGCAGGCACTCGTGCAATGGAGCGACTGGCTGGAAGCCGATCCTCGCCATGCGCACGCCTTTGACAGCGTCGCCGCCCTGGCCGAGTCGGTCGGTGAGATGAACGCGCGTGAGCGCGATGCCATCGTCGAGCGCTTCGCGGCGCCCGTCCGCGCCCTGCCGACACGGCGCCCGCGCCTCGCCATGGGCGTTGCGGCCAGCGTCGCCGCCGTGGCGATCGCCGGTGCAGGCCTGTTCCTGGCCTTCCATACGTCCACGGATGCCGTATCGCACCAGTACGCCAGCGAGCGGGCCGGCCATCGCGATATCGCCCTGCCCGACGGTTCCAGCATCGAACTGGGTGCCGCCACCTCGGTGACGGCCCGCTACGGCAAGGACGAGCGCGCGATCGACCTCGACGATGGAGAAGCCTATTTCCATGTCGCCCATGCGACGCGCCCCTTCATCGTCAATGCAGGCCCCCTGCGTATCCGCGACCTGGGCACCGCCTTCAACGTGCGCCGTACGGGTGACCGCGTCACCGTCACCGTCACGGAAGGCCGCGTTCGCGTCTCACCGGCGCAGGGCGATGGCAACGGCCCCGTGGAGTTGGGCGCCGGCAGCCAGGTCTCGTTCGATCCTGAGACGCAGGCCATGCGCTTCCTCAACGTCGATGCCGGCTCGGCGACGTCCTGGCGCGACAACCGCCTGGAATTCGTCAACGAGCCGCTCGACTCGGTGGTGGCCAACGTCAACCGCTATGCCACGCGGCCGATCCGCCTGGCGGACCCGGCATTGGGCAAGCTGACGTTTACCGGCACGGTGCAGGTCGATACCATCGACAGTTGGATCGCCGCGCTACCGCGCGTCTTCCCGGTGCGGGTGGATTCGTATGCCGATCGGCTCGAACTCGCCCGTCAGACTTCGACCGCGCGGAGTATCAGGCCGCGTTAATCCGCTTTGGGGCCGCCACTCTTGCAGTACACGGTTCGCGGGCGTCGGCGCGTATCCACCGGCGCATTCGCGCTGTTGTTCGCGCTTCCTCCCGCCGTTGCCGCGGATGGTCTCGACGTTCCCGGGCCCGCCACGGCCGTATCCTTCGCGATCGCGCCGCAGCCGTTGTCCACCGCGCTGCTCGCGTGGGGCAAGCAGACCAACGTGCAGGTGGTGACGTCCTCGGGCTCGGTCGCCAATTGGCGTACCGACGGTGCCCAGGGCGTACTCACGCCCGGCGCCGCGCTCGATGAACTGCTGCGCGGCACCGATCTCGAACGCGAATCGTCGGATCCGCATACGGTCGTCGTGCGGCAGAAACCCAAACCGGGCGATGCGGTGGCCCCGGATGCGGGCCTCGCCTTTGACCCGTCGAGCGTGATTCCCCTGGCCACCGTCGACGTGCGCGGCCTGATCACCGATGGCGGGTTCAAGGCCGACTCCACGCGCTCCGCGACGCGCACGGAAACCTCGATTACCGACGTGCCCCAATCGGTCTCGGTGGTGAACCGCGATGTCATCGCCTCGCAGCAGGCCGTGGCGCTGGGCGATGTCGCACGCTACGTCGCCGGCGTGCAGTACGTGGACGGTTATGGCGGATCGCCACTGTTCCTCATCCGTGGTTTCGACGCCGGACTCGGCATGACCGACGGCATGCCCAATGGCGTCGCGCGCACCGAGGACTTGCCGCCGCTGGTCGGCATCGAACGCGTCGAAGTCTTACGTGGCCCTGAAGCCATTCTCGGCGACACCTCGCAGAACAATAATTTCGGTGGCTCGATCAACGTCGTGATGAAGCGTCCGCAGGCGGAAACGGTGCGTACGCTGACCTATTCCGCTGGCGAGTACGACGGCGCGCGCCTTGGCATCGATCTCGCCGGCACGGCGTCGAAGGATGGCGCCTTCACCTATCGCCTCGTGGCCGCGGGCCAGCGGGCCGCGAAAACACCGCAAGGCGATGGCGGCGGGCGCAGCCATTACTTCGCGCCTTCGTTGGCCTGGCAAGGCGCACACACGCGCATCATGGGTGGCCTGGAGTTTGTGGACAACCGCGTACCCGGGCCGGAGCACGCGGTGCTGCTCGGCTCCACGCTGAGCTCCCGCTCGACAGTACGCGACGTGCCCGGCACGCCGGATGACCTCTCCACCTTCCGCACGACACGTGCCGTATTCGAACTGGACCACGATTTCTCAGACGACTGGACCTTCCACAGCCAGGGCCAGTACGTGCGCCAGCGCAGCGATGGCCGCAACTGGACGTACGAGTCCGATAACTTCTTCGGCATGCTCACGCCCGTCGCCCGCAGCTTCCGCTACACGGCCGACTACTGGACCTGGCAGAACGACATCGCCGCACGATTCCGGCACGGCGATGTCACGCACAACGTACTGGTCGGCTTCGACCTGGCGCGCACGCATGCGGGCGACAACGGTACCAGCGGCGTTACCGAAAACATCGCGGAGCATCCGACCAACAAGGGTGATGCCTTCGTCGCCACACGCCCCCTGCCCTATGACTTGCGTGGTGGCGGCGATGCGTTCTCCGCCGAAACCAAGTTCGCCGAAGCAGAGATTCCCATCAGTACGACGGTGCAGTTGCTGGGTGGCTCCTGGCAGACCAACTCGGGGCTCTACCTGCAGGACCAGATCGCCGTCGGCGAACATTGGAACATCCTCGCCGCGCTACGTCGGACGAGCTATCGACTGGATACGAGCTTTGCCGACGGCACGCCGCGCCGGGTCACCAAGTCGCGCTGGATTCCGAAGCTCGGCGTGGTCTACAAGCTGACGCCGGAGGTCTCGCTTTACGCGGACACATCCACCGGCTTCCAGCCCAACCCGTTGCTGGGCAAGGACGGCCAACCGCTGCCAGCCGCGACCTCGCGGCAGGTGGAGGTCGGCGGCAAGTTCGACCTCTTCGATCATCAGGCCCGGCTCACGGCTGCGCTGTATCGCATCCGCGTCGACCACAGCGTGAGCCTCGTCTCGCCGGAGCCTCCGTTCTTCGCCACACCGGGCCCCGGACAGACCAATCACGGCCTGGAAGTGGAATTCGCCGGACGCGTCGCGCCGGGCCTGGACGTTCTGGCAAGCCTGACCGAGACGCGCATCCACAACAACGACGATACCCGCGTCACGGGCGCGCCACGCCATCAGGCCGCCGTCTGGGCGAGTTATCGTTTCAGCGAAGGCAGCCTGCGGCCATGGGGTGTCGCCGCAGGCGTGCTCGCCCGCAGCCACAGCCTCGGCCGCACGTCCAACGACGGCCAGTATTTCGGCATTCCCGGCCAGGCCAGCGTCGAGGCCAATGTGACCCGCTATGGCGAGAACTGGCGCGTCACTCTCGGGGTGAAGAACCTCTTCGCCCGCACGCTCTACGCCGTGAACTTCGACGAGACCTTCGTGCCGATCCGCCAGGGTCGCGTGGTGCTGCTCACCGGCAGCTACGACTTCTAGGCCAACGCACCCGAGGGGCGAGCGAAGGCGCGCAGGGTCACTTCACACACCTCATGGCGGAACGCTTCGCGATCGCTTCGTTCGCAGGGCGTGGATGCCAGCGGAAGCTCATAGCACCCTCGCATGCCGGCCACGCCACCATGGCGCCGCCAGAAACGGTCATACGAGGTCGCGGTGACGCCCGCCCTGCGATCCAGCGGATGCGCCGCCGCACCCACCCCACGCAAGCGACTGAATCCATAGTGGCGAGCCAGCGCGCGGACCACGGCGAAGAGAAGATCGCGGGGACGCAGCCCGCCACTGGCTCGGGTGAACGCCGCCACGGGGCCGCGCCCCATGTAGGCCCAGGGCCCGCGCATCGCCCCGACCAGCAGGCCTTCGTCACCGGCGAAGGTGATTGCGCAGGAGGCGATCGCCTCCTTGTCGCCGTTGAGCAGGAACAGGCCCAGCTCGCCGCAGCTTTCGCTTTCCGGGGCCCGGGCATGCAGGTAGGCCATCTCGCCACCGCCCAGCGGCAAGGTCGCCAGGCGGACATCGTGGCCCTTCAGGAGGCGAACGCGCAGGCGCTCCGGCAGCTCGCGGGTGATGAATCGGTAATGGGCATCCACGATCCGGCCGCGCTCGGCAAGATCGAAGTCGCGCGAGATGTAGTGGGGCTGCCAGCGCTCATAAACCCGCGGATTCAGCTCCGCCGCTACCCGCAGGGCCCGCGAGGCACCGACGAGCTTGAGCCAGGACGCCTGACGGCGCAGCGCGGCCAGGCTACTCAGGAAGTAGCGCAGGCGCCCTTCGGGCAGGATCTGCTTCCGGCGCAGCACGGCGCGCCGTCGGGCATGCTCGAGCAGGAGGCGAAGACCACCGTGGCCTGGCCGGTCGCGCCAGCCAAGGGGCAGGTCGGAGAGCGTCTGGGGGCGTGGTGCTGCAGGTTCATATTCTTATGACGTGCCAGTGCGCGGAAATTGAAATGACGGGTGGGGCGGCCACTCCTGCGCCCCGCGATTTACGACTTACGCCTTACGCCTGCGCCGCTGGTCCCGCCAGACGATCCATGCCCCGACCAGCGTCATGCCGGCCAGTGCATACCAGGTGATGGCGTACTGGAGGTGGTTGTCGGGGAAGGCGATGACCGTGAGGCCACCCACCGGGCCCTCGTTGCCCTCGCCCTTGCCGGGGGAGGAGGCCGCGTCGGCATCGATGAAGTACGGCGCCGCGTCGCCCAGCCCCTTCGCCGCCGCGATCGCGGCGACGTCGCGGGAGAACCAGCGGTCGTTGGCCGGCTCATTGGCCTGCAGGAAGGCACCCTTCGGCTCGCTGATGCGCAACAGGCCCGATACCACCGTTTCGCCGTCCGGCCCGACTGCGCAGGTGGCCTTGCCGGCGCACCAGGTGGGCGAGACGAAGCCGCGGTTCACGATGACGATGTCGCCGTTCTTGCGACGCATCGGCGTGAGCAGCCACGAGCCCATGCCCAGTTCGGTGCTGGCACGAACGCGGACGCTCTTGTCCTCAAGGAACGTGCCGGTAAGGCGCACGCGACGGTATTCGTCGTTGGCGGCGGACACCACCGGCCACTGGCCCTTGCGCGGTGCGTCGACCGCTTCGGCATGCACACGTGCGTCGACGCGTGCGATCAGCTCGTGCTTCCACGCACGGCGATGCACCTGCCAGGTGCCCAGCGCGAGGAAGCCCACGAACAAGGCCACCCCGAACAGGGCCAGCAGGCCCATAACGAAGACGCCGCGCGGTCGGCGCGGCGTCTTCTCGTCACTGGCGTCGATCCTGCTCAAGGCAGGTTCTTCACCTGCTGGGTCATGTCATGCGTCATGCCCGGCATCATGTTGGTGTTGAGGTGGTACATGACCCAAATCGAGCCGGACAGCGTGATCACGACCAGCACCAGGGTGAAGATGAGCGCGAGCATGTTCCAGCCGCCCTCCGACTTCGTGTTCATGTGCAGGAAGTAGATCATGTGGACCACGATCTGGATGGCACCGAAGATCAACAGCACGACTGCGAGCGTGCGCGAGTCGGGGATGACCTTGTCCATCACGAGCCAGAACGGGATGGCCGTCAGCACCACGGCGAGGAAGAACCCCGTCATGTAGCCCTTCATGGTGCTGTGCGGCGCGTCGTCGTGGCCGTGATCGTCGTGATGATCGTGCGATTCGGCGTGCGCGCTCACGGCAGAACTCCCATCAGGTAAACGAAGGTGAAGACGCCGATCCAGACGACGTCGAGGAAGTGCCAGAACATCGACAGGCACATGATGCGACGCTTGTTGGCGGCGGTGAGGCCGTGCTTGCCCACCTGGAACAGCAGCGTGATCAGCCAGACGATGCCGAAGGTCACGTGCAGGCCGTGGGTGCCGACCAGGGTGAAGAAGGACGACAGGAACGCGCTGCGCTGCGGACCCGCACCCTCGTGGATGAGGTGCGCGAACTCGTACAGTTCGATGCCAAGGAACGCGGCACCGAACAGGCCGGTGACGACCAGCCAGGCCATCATCGTGCCCTTGCGGTTCTTCTGCATCTCCAGCACGGCGAAGCCGTAGGTGATGGAGGAGAGCAACAGCATCGTGGTGTTGATCGCCACGAGCGGCAGCTCGAACAGGTCGGCACCCGAAGGGCCGCCTGCGTAGCTGCGACCCAGGACGCCGTAGGTAGCGAACAGGCAGGCGAAGATGAGGCAGTCGCTCATCAGGTAGATCCAGAACCCGAGCAACGTGCCGTTGGCCGGGTGGTGGTCTTCCTTCATCCAGAACTGGAGCTTCTGGCCCGCGCCGGTCGCGGAAGTGGCGTGCATATCAGACATGGTTGGCAAGCTCTTCCGTACGTGCGGTCTCGGTGCGAGCCACTTCTTCCGCGGGGATGTAGTAGTCGCGCTTGTAGTTGAACGTGTGACCGATCGCGGTCACCAGCAGGGCCACGAAGGACAGGCCGGCCAGGATCCACATGTGCCAGATCATGGCGAAGCCGAAGACGAAGGCGAAGCCGGCGATGATGATGCCCGCGCCCGTGTTCTTGGGCATGTGGATCGGCAGGTAGCCTTCCGTGCGGCGCTCGGCCTTGTGTTCCTTCATCTGCCACCAGGCGTCCGAGTCGTGAACGACCGGGGTGAAGGCGAAGTTGTAGTCCGGCGGCGGCGACGAGGTGGCCCACTCCAGCGTGCGGCCGTGCCACGGGTCGCCCGACACGTCGCGCAGTTCGTCGCGACGCTTCCAGCTGACGTACAGCTGGATGATGAACGAACCGATGCCCAGGGCGATCAGGCCGGCGCCGACGGCGGCGATCTGGAACCAGATCTGCAGCGACGGATCCTCGAAGTGGTTCATGCGGCGGGTGACGCCCATGAAGCCCAGCACGTAGAGCGGCATGAAGGCGACATAGAAGCCGACCAGCCAGAACCAGAACGAGCACTTGCCCCAGAACGCGTCGAGCTTGTAGCCGAAGGCCTTCGGGAACCAGTAGTTGATCGCCGCGAAGATGCCGAACACCACGCCGCCGATGATGACGTTATGGAAGTGGGCGATCAGGAACAGGCTGTTGTGCAGCAGGAAGTCGGCCGGGGGCACGGCGAGCATCACGCCGGTCATGCCGCCGATCACGAAGGTGACCATGAAGCCGATCGTCCACAGCATCGGCACTTCGAACTTGATCCGGCCACGGTACATCGTGAACAGCCAGTTGAAGATCTTCGCGCCCGTGGGGATCGAGATGATCATCGTGGTGATGCCGAAGAACGAGTTGACGCTCGCGCCGGATCCCATGGTGAAGAAGTGGTGCAGCCACACCAGGTACGACAGCACGGTGATGACCACGGTGGCGTAGACCATCGAGGCGTAACCGAACAGGCGCTTGCGGCTGAACGTGGAGACGATCTCGGAGAACACGCCGAACACCGGCAGCACCAGGATGTAGACCTCGGGGTGGCCCCAGATCCAGATCAGGTTCACGTACATCATGGCGTTGCCGCCGAAGTCGTTCGTGAAGAAGTTGGTGCCCGCGTAGCGGTCGAGCGAGAGCAGCACGAGGCAGGCCGTCAGCACCGGGAAGGCGGCGACGATCAGCACGTTGGTGCAGAGCGAGGTCCAGGTGAACACGGGCATCTTCATCATGCTCATGCCCGGGGCGCGCATCTTGACGATGGTGGCGACCAGGTTGATGCCGGACAGCGTCGTACCTACACCGGCCACCTGTAGTGACCATATGTAGTAGTCGACACCGACATCGGGACTCTGCGCCAGGCCGGACAGCGGCGGATAGGCCAGCCAGCCGGTGCGGGCGAACTCACCCACGAACAGCGAGGCCATCACCAGCAGCGCGCCGGAGACGGTCATCCAGAAGCTGAAGTTGTTGAGGAACGGGAAGGCCACGTCACGCGCGCCGATCTGCAGCGGCACCACGTAGTTCATCAGGCCCGTGACCAGCGGCATCGCCACGAAGAAGATCATGATCACGCCGTGGGCGGTGAAGACCTGGTCGTAGTGGTGCGGCGGCAGGAAGCCGGGGTTGCCGTTGAAGGCGAGGGCCTGCTGGGCGCGCATCATCAGCGCGTCGGCGAAGCCGCGAAGCAACATCACGATACCGAGCACCATGTACATGATGCCGATCTTCTTGTGATCGATGCTGGTGAACCATTCCTTCCACAGGTAGCCCCACAGCTTCGCCTTGGTGATCAGGCCAAGCAGGGCGATGCCGCCGATGGCGACCATGGCGAACGTGCCGAGGAGGATCGGCTCGTGGTAGGGGATCGCCTCGAGGGTGAGGCGACCGAAGATCAGTTTAGCTAGATCTGGCGTGTTCATTACCGGGCTCGGCTAGGCTTGAATTCGTAAGGTGGCCGCCGCTTTACAGCGGACGTCCGGCAGGGGACACGGCCACGCCGTCGGTGGTGCGGCTGACGCACAGCGCACCGACGTAACGCTTCTCGGCCTCGGACAGGCCCAGGCGGGACAGGGTGGAGGCATCCGGCGAGGTCACGTTGTACGTGCCCACGATGCCCTGGCCGCCCTGCTTGTCCAGCGCCATCATTTCGTTCTGGCACATGCGGTTGGATTCGACGCAACGGTTGAGGATGCGGTCGTACAGGCCCTGGCTGACGCTGCCGTAGTAATGCACCGGCTCACGCTCGCTGGGCTGTTCCAGCTTGAGGTAGTCGTCGCGGCCCAGCTCGCCGCCGCCCGCGCGCACCTTCGCCACCCAGGCGTTGAAGTCGCCGTCGGACAGGCTATGGAAGCGGAAGCGCATGTCGGAGAAGCCGGCACCGCTGTAGTTGGCCGAGATGCCCTCGAAGTCGCCGGTCTTGTTCATCACGGCGTGGAGCTTGGTCTCCATGCCCGGCATGGCGTAGATCATGCCCGCCAGCGAGGGGACGAAGAAGGCGTTCATCACCGTGGAGGCGGTGATGTGGAACTCGATCGGGCGGTCCACCGGGGCGGCCATCTCGTTGACCGTGGCGATGCCCTGTTCCGGGTAGAGGAACAGCCACTTCCAGTCCAGCGCCACGACCTCGACCACCAGCGGCTTGGTGCCTTCGGCGATGGGCTGCGACGGCGCGATCCGGTCGAGCGGACGGTAGGGGTCCAGCTTGTGGGTGCTGGTCCAGGTGATGGCGCCCAAGGCGATGATGATCATCAGCGGAGCCGACCAGACGATCAGCTCCAGCACCGTGGAATGGCTCCACTCCGGGTCGTACTCGGCGTGGGCGGCCTTGTTCGACTCGCGGTACTTCCATGCGAAGAGCAGGATCATGACGATGACCGGGATGATGATGATGAGCATCAACACCACGGAGATCGCGATCAGGTCGCGCTGTTGGCGGGCGATGTCGCCGGCCGGGGAAATCAGGACGGCATCGCAGCCCGACAGGAGCAGGGCCAGGGCGGGGATCAGCAATCCGCGCAACATCTTCATGGACATTCGCATGATGGAGGCAATCGTGGGGACACAAAAAGGTACGCCGATCCGCTTTTGCGGACCATAGGACACATTGTCCCATGTACGGGGATTGTCCGGGACGCGATCCTCGATATGCTGTCCCCAACGCCACGAAAAGCGGGGAAGGATCATGATGTCAAGCCTTTCACACGCCCCTCACGCCGGGACCGGCGCGCAGGACGAGCGGGACCTCAACCACCACCATGGCAGCGCGGCGCACGCGCCGGTGGCCCCCGGCGAGATCGCCGTGGGCGTGGTGATCGGCAGGGCCTCGGAATATTTCGACTTTTTCACCTACGGCATCGCCTCGGTCCTGGTCTTCCCGACGGTCTTCTTCCCCTTCCTCAGCCAGCTCGACGGCATCCTGCTGGCCTTCGCCATCTTCTCCCTGGCCTTCATCGCCCGCCCCATCGGCACCACCCTGTTCATGTCGGTCCAGCGGACCTGGAGCCGCAGCACCAAGCTCACGGCCTCCCTGTTCCTGCTGGGCACCTCCACGGTCTGCATCGCCTTCCTGCCGGCCAACACCTCGGGAGGCTACGGGGTGATCATCGTGCTGGCGGTGCTGCGCTTCCTTCAGGGCATCGCCCTGGGCGGCTCATGGGACGGCCTGCCCTCCCTGCTGGCGCTCAACGCGCCCAAGGGCCGGCGCGGCTGGTACGCCATGCTGGGCCAGTTGGGCGCGCCCACCGGCTTCCTGATTGCCGGCGCCCTGTTCCTGTTCCTCAATACCCAGTTGTCCCACGAGGACTTCCTTGGCTGGGGCTGGCGCTACCCGTTCTTCGTGGCCTTCGCCATCAACGTGGTGGCCCTGTTCGCCCGCCTGCGCCTGGTGGTCACCGAGGAATACACCCAGCTGCTGGAAGAGCGCGAACTGGAGCCGATCGGCATCATCGAGATGGTCCAGGCCCAGGGCTACAACCTGTTCATCGGCGCCTTCGCCGCCCTGGCCAGCTACGCCCTGTTCCATATCGTGACGGTGTTCCCGCTCTCATGGATCGCCCTGACGCATTCGCAGGACATCAATAACGTATTGATTGTTCAGCTAATTGGCGCCTTCGTGGCGATCCTGGCCACGGTGGCCTCGGGCGTCATCGCTGACAAGATCGGTCGCCGCAACACGCTGGGCTCCATGGCGGTGCTGATCGGTCTGTTCGCCATCGCCTCGCCCTTCCTGCTCAACGGCGGCAAGCTGGCCCAGGACATTTTCCTGATCCTCGGCTTCGCCCTGCTCGGCCTATCCTACGGCCAGGCGGCGGGCACGGTCACGGCCAACTTCGCCAAGCGCTACCGTTACACCGGCGCGGCCCTGACCACCGACTTCGCCTGGCTGATCGGCGCCGCCTTCGCCCCGCTGGTGGCCCTGGGCCTGTCGCAGCGCTTCGGCCTGGTGGCGGTGAGCGCCTACCTGCTCTCCGGTGTCGTGTGCACCCTGGTGGCGCTGCGGATCAACAAGGCGCTGGAGACGGAGCGCTCCAAGACCTCGCCGACCTGACCCAACCCTGTGTAGGAGCGCGCTTGCGCGCGATCGCGCGCAAGCGCGCTCCTACATGGAATGGCTGCCCGAATTTCGTCGCCAGGTCCTTGGTCGCCCGGGTACCCTTGTACCCATGCTCTTCGATCTCCCCGACCATGAGACCCTGTATCGCGCCCTGCTCGAGCGCGATCCCTCCTACGACGGCCACATCTATGTCGGGGTGACCAGTACCGGGGTGTTCTGCCGGCTCAGTTGTCCGGCGCGCAAGCCGAACATCGACAACACCCGGTTCTACGATTCGGTGGCCGCCTGCTTCGAGGGCGGCTTCCGGCCCTGTCTGCGCTGCCGTCCGCTCGATCCCCTCGGCCAGCGCGAGCCGATGGTCTCTGTGCTGCTGGGCAAGCTGGAGGACGATCCCGAGCGGATCTGGTCGGAGGACGACCTCGTCGCCCTGGGCTACGACCCGTCCACGGTCCGACGCACCTTCAAGCGTCACCTGGGGCTGACCTTCCTGGACATGGCCCGACTGCGGCGTACGAGCCTTGGCATGGACAAGCTGGCCGGCGGGGCCTCCGTGATCGAGGCCCAGCAATCGCAGGCTTCGACTCAGGCAGCGGATTCCGCGATGCCGTCACCCGACTGCTGGGCGATACGCCGCTGCACCTGCGCGGTCGCGACCTGCTCAAGGCCGACTGGCTGGAAACGCCCATCGGCACCCTGCTGGCCGTCACCGACACCGCCTCCCTGCACCCGCTGGAGTTCTTCGACCGGGCGGCGCTCCCCGGCGAACTGAAGAAGCTCCGTGAAGCGGCACGCTCCACCATCGCTTTCGGCCGCACGCCGGTCATCGACCGGATCGCGACGGAGCTGGACGACTACTTCGCCGGGAAGCGCCATCGCTTCGAGACGCCCCTGGCGATGCACGGCTCCCCGTTTACCCGATCGGTCTGGGACGAGCTGATGACGATCCCGCCCGGCACCACGCGCAGCTATTCAGCGATCGCCGCCAGCGCCGGCCGGCCGACGGCGGTGCGTGCCGTCGCGCGGGCCAATGGGGCCAACCAGATCGCCATCGTGATTCCCTGCCACCGGGTCATCGGCGCCGATGGTTCACTGACCGGCTATGGCGGCGGGCTGTGGCGCAAGGAATGGCTGCTGCGGCACGAGCGCAAATTCGCCGCTTAGGAGGGCATCGCGGGATGGGTCGCGCGCAAGCGCGCTCCTACACGGGGTAGGGGCCCACCTCGAACACCTCGTCGTGGTAGCCCTTCTTGCCGATGGCGCGGGCCATGTCGCTGCGGAAGTCCTCGCCGCGGCGCAGGCAGTCCAACACGAAGGCAAAGTCCCGCTTCGGCGTCCAGCCAAGATCGCGCACGGCACGCGAGCTGTCGTACACGCGATCCAGCGACGGCAAGAGTTTCCAGCCGCGCGAGGCGTACAGCGCATCGACATCGGGAAACAGGCGACGCACCACGGCCGGCGCGTCGGCACGCAAGGCGGCGACATCGGCACGATGGAAAGGCGTCGGCGCGGACACGATATAGCGACCGAAGCGCAACGCGGGGGCGCGCTCCACGGCGAGCAGGTGCGCCTCGACGATGTCCTCGATGTCCGCACGGCGATAGAGCAGCTCGTTCGCCTGCATGTTCACCGAGTCGAACTCGGCGCGCACGCCGGCGTTATCGTCGTCTTCGGGAAAGAACCGCGAGGTGCGCAGCACGAGCGTGGGTAGTTTGTCCTTGCGCGCGACGAGTTCGCACATGCCTTCGGCGGCGATCTTCGTCGCGCCGTAGATGTTCTTGGGAATCGGCGCCACGTCCTCGTCGATCCACGCCGCCGGCTCGCCCGGTGCAGGCGAGAGCGCCGCGCCGAACGCACTGGTGGTGCTGGTGAAGACGAAGGCGCGCACGCCATGGGCCACGGCGGCTTCCAGCAGGGCGACCGTGCCGGCGACGTTCGTGTCGACGAACTGGCGCTTGCTGTGCGTGGCGACATGTGGCTTGTGCAGCGTGGCGCTGTGGATCACGGCATCCACGCCATGCATTGCTTCACGGACGAACGCCTCGTCGGCGATGGAGCCGACATGGTCCGTCCAGGCCGACGGCTTGATGTCCACGCCGCGCACCGCACGACCGTCCGCGCGAAGGCGACGTACCAGGGCCTCGCCAAGATGACCTGCGCTTCCCGTGACGAGGATGGCCACGGGCGTTACCAGACCAGATCGTCGGGAACGACGAACTGCTTGTAGAACTCGTCGTCATCGTCCGGCGGCAGGGGATCGCCCTCTTTCCGGCCGTGGTCGAGGACGATCAGGTCGGGCGCACGATGGTGGATCTTGTCGGCGGCGATGCGCGGCACGAGTTCGTAGCCATCGCCATGGCGGACGATGGCCAGCATGCCTGCCGCCAGCTGGCCGCGTTGGGCCTCGTTGACCAGGACGCTGGCGATGCGCTCGCCATCGGTGAAACGGTAAGCGATCTCGCCTTCGCGCTTGACCCGGGTGACTTCCACGATCTGCTTCACCTGGGCGCGGATTTCCTTGGCCCGGGCTTTGGCGTTGCGCTCGGCGGCGAGAGCCCGGTCGCGCTCGGCGCGTTCGGCCTGGAGCTGGCGGGTGTCGACCTTGTCCTCCACCGGGGCGGCCGGAGCCTTGCCCTGGCGCTGCTTGGCCTGGTCGCGGACGATCTTGGCGGCCTTGTCCTTCTTGACGAGGCCGGCCTTGAGGAGCTGTTCCTGGAGGGGATTGCGCATGACGGTGGCGTTCTGGATTGCGAGCCACCGATTCTAGCCCTTAATCGCGGATGCGATCCGCTCCCACCCGCTGGTAGCGAAGTCTCTACCCAAGGGGTGGGAGCGGATCGCATCCGCGATTCGTGAACCTCAACGACCGATCTTGCGCAGTGGCTTGCCGCTCATCAGGTTCCGCTCGATCTGCTCCAGCGTCACCCCCTTGGTCTCCGGCACCAGCCAGAAGGTGATGAAGATGAAGACGGCATTGAGCGCGGCGTAGAGCCAGAAGGTCTGGGCGTTGCCGATGCCGCTGAGCAGGCTCAGGAAGGTCGCGCCGACGATCATGTTGGTCACCCAGTTGGTGAAGGTGGAACAGGCGATACCGAAGTCGCGGCCCTTCAGCGGCTGCACCTCGGAACACAGCGTCCAGATCAGCGGGCCCGCCGACATGGCGAAGCCGACGATGAAGAGCAGCAGCATGCCAACGGTGAAGAACTGCTGGGCGTGCGTATGGATGCCGATGCCCATCATCGTGCCGACCACGCCCAGGCCGATCGCCATGATGGTGAAGCCGACATAGAGGATTGGCTTGCGACCGAGACGGTCGACCAGGCCGAAGGCGATCAGCGTGGCGAGCACATTGGTCAAACCGACGGCGGCGGTGAACCACATCTGCGCCTGCGTGTCGTAGCCCATGTCCTTGAAGATGCGCGGCGCGTAATACATCACCACGTTCATACCGGTGAACTGCTGCACGGCCTGCAAGAGCACGCCGAGGCCGACGGAGCGACGGAAGTTGGAATTCTCGGTGAACATGCTCCAGCCGTGCTGCTTGGTCTTCAGCTGCTCCTCGATATCGGCGATCTCCTTGTCCACCACTTTCTCGTCGCCGCGCAGCTTCGCGAGTACGATCTGCGCGTCCTTGCGACGTCCTTTCAGCAACAGCCAGCGAGGGCTGTCGGGCAGGAAGAACAGACCAAGGAGGAAGAGCACGCCAGGCACGGCAATCACGCCAAGCATCCAGCGCCAGTTGCCCGAGCTGCTGAATGCCGTATCGGAGAGGAAGGCCAGCAGGATGCCGGTGGTGATCATCAGCTGGTAGGTCGAGATCATCGCGCCGCGGATGCGTTCCGGTGCTACTTCAGCCAGATAGAGCGGCGCGGTGAACGTCGCGACACCGATGGCGAGGCCGAGCACGAAGCGCGCCACGATCAGGATCTCGGGCGACCCCGCCAAGGCACAGAACAGCGAGCCGGCGATGAATAAGACGCCCGCCAGAATCAGCGAACGCTTGCGTCCCAGGGACGAGGACATCCAGCCCGCGCCGAGCGCACCAACGGCTGCGCCCGCCATCATTGAGCTGACGATCCACTCGATCATGTGGTCGCTGATTTTGAACTCGGCCTGGATGAATTGGGTCGCGCCGGAAATCACGCCGATGTCGAGGCCGAACATGAGGCCCGCCAGCGCGGCAAGAATACAGGTAGTGACGATCGCCGCCTTGGGATGGGCGGTGTCGACCTCTTGTTTGACTGCGGTATCCATGGGTCTGGAACCTTCAGGAATGTGAAAGGGTTCTCGGAATTGGATGCCCCGTCATGTGTTCGTTCCGTCGTCGGCGCGTCTGGCGACGGTGATCGTCGCGGCGATGGTTCAGACCCATCCACCATCCACGATGATGTTCTGTCCCGTGCACATACGGCTGTCGTCAGCGGCGAGGAACAGCGCTGCACGCGCGAGGTCTTCCGGCATCAAGTGACCGGGCAGGCATTGCACACGACGGATCTCGTCCTCGCCCGCCTCGTCAAGCCAGAGGCGCTGCTGCTTCTCCGTGATGACCCACCCAGGCACAAGGCAGTTGATGCGAATGCGGTCGCGACCCAGCTCGCGCGCCATGCCGAACACGAAGCCCTCCACCGCCGCCTTGGCCATCGCATACATCGGATAGCCCGCGTTCTTCTTCATCCATCCCGTCGAGCCGAGGCAGATGATCGAGCCACCACCACGGCTGCGCATATCCGGCAAAACGGCCTGCGTCGCAAAATACTGATGGCGAAGATTCGTCGCGACGCTGCGGTCGAATTCCTCCACCGTGGTCTGCGCGAAGTCGTGGCGCACGTCGTTGGCGGCATTGTTCACCAGTACGTCCACCGGGCCGAAGGTGGCGCGCACATGGGCTACGGCATCGCGCAGCGCGGCGATATCCGTGAGGTCGCAAGGCAGGAATATCGGTGCGTGCCGCGCGTCGGACAAGCGCTCCGCAAGCCGGTGCCCGGCGTCTTCGGCCGTGTCGAGGAAGGCGACACGCGCGCCCTGCGCGACGAAATGTCCGACAAACGACTCGCCGATGCCACTCGCGCCCCCTGTAACGATAACGTTACGGTCGGCGAGGCTCGGATAGGTGGCTAACGAAGGCATGGAGGGACTCCCGGCGGAAAGCGCATAGCGATATCCCATGCTTCGTCGTCCGTTCGCGAAATCTGGCTTTCACGAACGTTGATTTCGTAAACCCAGGCTTGGCACAACGAAGACAAGCGTGTGTTAGCGTCGATTCGTTATCCCAACGTATGCCCGACTCTTGGTCAGACACGACAACACGCCTTCCGACGACCCCGCCATCACCACGCGCGATGCGGCGCGCCTGCTTGGCATCTCCATCAGCACGGCACAGAAGTGAGTCGAGAGCGGCGCGATCGAATCATGGAAGACGCCCGGTGGCCATCGCCGCATGCGACGCAGCGCAGTGCTCGCCCTGCTCGAGGAACGCACGGCACGCTCCACTGACGGCGGAGCCCCGTGGTCGGCGGAATTGCGCCCCGACCGAGACCCCGCCTATCCGATGCCCGACAACGAGGCGGCACGGTTGCGGGCCGTCGCGCGCACGGGCCTGCTCGATACGCCTCCCGACGACGCCTTCGATCGCATCACCTGGCTGGCCGCGCAGCTCACCGGATCCCCGGTCGCCCTGCTCTCCCTGCTCACCGCGCGCCGCCAGTGGTTCAAGTCCCGCTTTGGCACGCCCCTGGCCGAAACACCGCGCGAATGGGCCTTCTGCAGCCACGCGATCATGGGCAGCGCGCCGATGAACGTGGAGGATGCCCGCCAGGACGCACGTTTTCGCGACAACCCGATGGTAACCGGCGATCCGCACATCCGCTTCTACGCGGGATACCCGCTGCGCACACCGGACGGCCACGCGATCGGCACGCTCTGCGTCTTCGACAGCCGGCCACGACGCCTGGACGACACCCAGTCCACCGGCATGCGCGCCCTCGCCGCACTGGCCGAGGATGAAATCCGTCTCTACATGGCCGAGCGCGGCAAGCGCTGAGGTGTTTTCAGGCCAGTTCGGCCACGGCTCGCCGTACGGTATCGATGCCACCTGCCTGTGTATTCGTGGCTTGCGCGACATCGGACACGCGATCCAGGAGGGTCGTCACCGACGCGACGATGTCGCGCATGGCGGCGCCCGCCTCTCCGCTGCGGTCGTTGCCTTCCTGTACGCGTTCCAGCGTGCGCTCGATCAACGCGCGAATGTCACGGGCGGAATCGGCGCTGCGTTGCGAAAGCATCCGTACTTCCTGGGCCACCACGGCGAAACCCTTGCCGTGCACGCCGGAGCGCGCCGCCTCGATAGCCGCGTTGAGCGCGAGGATATTCGTCTGGAAGGCGATGGAGTCGATCAATCCCACGATCTCCGCGATGTCGTGGGCGCCGGCCTGGATGGCCGACATCGTGGCGATCACCGCTTCCACGAGCGCTCCGCCATCGGTGGCTGAGCGGCTGGCTTCGTTGGCCAGGGCATTGGTGATGCGCGCCTGTTCGGCGATGGCGGGCACCGTATCGGCCAACTCCGCCAGCGAAGCGTGCAAGGTGCGCGTGGCCCGGGTCTGCGCCGTGACGTCGGTGGCGTACTTCACCACCTTGAAGGGACGCCCGGCCATGTCGAGGATCGGGTTATAGCTGCCCTGGATCCAGACCTCCCGGCCACGGCGGTCGACGCGACGATACAGCGCCGAGTCGTATTCGCCTCGGCCCAGCTTTTCCCAGAACTCCCGGTATTCATGACTTTCCCGATCCGTCGGGTCCACGAACATGCGGTGGTGCTGGCCGATCACCTCGTCACGGCTGTAGCCCATGGTGGCGAGGAAATTGTCGTTGGCCTCCAGGATGATCCCGTCCAGGGTGAAGCTGACCACGGCCTGTGCCTTGTCGATCGCCGCGAGCCGTCCTTCCATGTCGGCCGTGCGCAGGCGCTGCTCGGTGACGTCGGTGGCGAACTTCACCACCTTCATCGGCCGGCCCCGGCGATCCAGTACCGGGTTGTAGCTGGCCTGGATCCAGACCTCCCGACCGTCCGCACCCCGACGCCGATACAGGCCGACATCCGGCTGGCCGGAGCCCAGGCGTTCCCAGAAGGCGGCGTACTCCGGCGACGCGGCTTCTTCCGCATCGACGAAGATCCGGTGGTGCTGGCCCACGACCTCGCCTTCCTGATAGCCCATGGCATCCAGGAAATTGCGATTGGCCGCAAGGATGGTGCCGTCCAGGGCGAATTCGATGACGGCCTGGGTACGATTTATCGCATCCAGCTTGCCGCGTATGTCGTCCGAGGATCCGCCGAACAGGCCTCGGATCCCGGCGATGATGTCGATGGCCATGGCGACCCCCAGCGCTCTATGACGGTCGTCCTTATCGACGATTTTCGAGGCCGGCTGAACTGCCGTTGCCGAATACACATATAGATTGATGCGCTCGCTACTCCACGGCACCCACGCCCAGCTCGCGCGAATCGCTGCGCCCCTGGTCGTCCACCACGCGAACCAGGAAGCGCCCCGTGCGCTCCGGCGCCCACATCAGCACCTGGCCACTGGGCACACTGCCCAGGTAGGCATCGTCGACGAACCAGTACAGCGTGCGTGCGCTGGCGTCGCTGGTCGCGGTGAAGGAAATCTTCTCGCTGCCAAGGCGGGATACCCGTATCTGGTAGGTACTGCCCTTCAGCGGCGAGGTGATCTTCGGCGGATCGCCGGCAAGCTGGCCGCCGCCCTGGCAGTCCGGCAGAGGGGGAGGCACACGCCGAGGCATGCCTGCCTGGGCGAACACGCGCGCGAGATCGGAGGGCCAATACTCGTACACCTCGGTCCGCGTGGTACGCGGATCGTAAGGAGGACAGGCCGGCTTGCCCGTCTGCGTGTCGACGATGACGGGTCGATGCACGGTACTGACCCGGATGGGCGACTTGCCCGGTATGAACCAGGTACTGCCCACCTGGGGGCACCAGGCATTGGGCAGGTCGCCGCTGGCGAGGCAGATCGGCACTCGGTGCAGGTTGGGCGGATTGCGGCGCACGGGTTCGGCCAAGCCCGGACGTTCGGCGCGCAGCGCGTCGGCGATACGGAAGAACAAAGGCGCCGCGGCGTCCACACCGACGAAGGCCGGATTGCCCGAGCCGTCGAAGTTGCCGATCCAGACGACGAGCACATAGGGACCGAAACTTCCTGCGGTCCACGCGTCACGAAAGCTCCATGACGTGCCCGTCTTCCAGTAAAGCGGCAAGCGCGACGGCTGCGCCGCCACCGCATCGTCCGGTCGCGGATTCTGCCGGAGCATGTCCATGACCATGAAGCTCGCCTCCTCGCTGAGCAGGCGCGTGCCCTTCGTGCGCGGCGTGCCGGCAAGCAAGCGGAGAGGACGCAGTTCACCGCGATTGGCGAGCATCGCGTAGAGGCCGCCCAGTTCCTGCATCGTCACCTCGCCACCGCCCAGCACCAGCGCGAGGCCATAGTGCTTCTCGCTGGCCATGCGCGACACGCCGGCATCGCGAAGGAATTGGTACAGGCTCGGATTAGACAGTCGCGAGGCGACCTGCACCGCCGGGATGTTGCGGCTGCGTACCAGTGCCTGGGTCACCGTGATGGGGCCCAGGAAATGACCGTCGAAGTTTTCCGGCGTGTAGGGACCGAAGGACGACGGCACGTCGCGCAGCATGGTCTCCGGATGCAACAGACCCTGGTCGAAGCCCAGGGCGTAGATGAAGGGCTTCAGCGTGGAGCCCGGCGAGCGCTTCGCCAGCGTGCCGTTGACCTGGCCGAAGATCGACGAATCGAAGTAATCCGCCGAGCCCACCATGGCCTTGACCCCCATGTCGCGCGTATCGATCAGGATCGCCGCGGCGTTGCGGATACCGCGATCGCCCGAACGGGCGACGTACTGGCGGACCTGCCGTTCGAGGCTGTGCTGCAGGCCGAGGTCGAGTGTCGTCGTCACGCGCATGTCGTCGTCGCCGTCGATGCGTCGCTCGGCGAGCACCTGCTCGACAAAGTGCGGTGCTTCGAACGGCAGGCGCGACAACGGGCGCAGGCGCAGCGGAAGGTCGAACAGCGCGCGAGACGATGCGTCGGCGGGGTGGGCCTTCACCCAGCGTGCGAAGAGGCGATCGCGCGAGACCTTGAGCGCGTTGTCGATGACGCTGTTGCCACCCACGTTGCCGGGAAGGCCGCGCGCCGGCTCCTGTGGAATCACGGCGAGCGTGAGTGCCTCGGGCAGGCTGAGTTTCGCGGGCGCCTTGCCGAAGTAGGCAAGGCTCGCCGCGCCAGCGCCCTCCACGTTGCGGCCGTAGGGCGCGGCGTTGAGGTAGGCCTCCAGGATGTCGTGCTTGGAGTACTGCAACTCCAGCTGCACCGCGCGCATGGCCTGCACGAACTTGCCGCCCGGGCTTCGCGTGTCCAGATGCCAGATCAGGCGGGCAAGCTGCATGGTGAGGGTGGAGCCACCTTGCGGGTTGCCATGGCGGACGTAGGTCATCCACGCGCCGCGCATCAGGCCCCATGCCGAGACACCTGGATGCCAGCGGAACCAGCGGTCTTCGTGCAACAGCACGCCATCGACCAGCGCGGGCGAGATGTCCTTCAACGGCACCCAGAGACGGTAGCGGTCGTCACTGGCGAGCGTGAGCCGCAACAGCCGGCCATCGGCATCGTAGACCGCCGTGGACGACGGGAACCACGCGCGTAGCGGCTCATGCGGCCACAGGCGAAACCCGACGGGAATCGCGGCGAGCAACAACAACGCCACGAGGGCGTTGTGCCATTTGATGCGGAGCAGGCGTTTCATTGGATGGCGTATCTGTAGGAGCGCGATCGCGCGCAAGCGCGCTCCTACAGGGTTACGGCTTTCTTTCCACCGTGATCGTGCCGCCGCCCGGGGCCGTGGCCTGGGCGCTCGTGTCGTACAGCGACTGGGCCAGCGCCGGCGGAATGATGAACTTGCCGGCGTTGGTGGCCTTGATGCGGTACACGAACTCCGCGACGTCCGTCGTGGCGACGCCGTAGACCACGACGCGATCCTCGCGTACGTCCGCATAGTCAAGCGACCAGGTGGACGCCGAGGTGCCGATCGGGGAACGCCACGCAGGCGTTTCGTCGGCTTCGCCTTCGCCCTCTGCTTCCGACCCGTCACCCTGATCCGTCGTGACGTCGCTATCGGTCGACGACACCGCTTCGTCGCTCGATGGCGCGTCGGCCGGCGGTTCGGTGTTGAGTACCGGCTCGAAGCCGCCTGGCAGGAGATCGACGATGGCCACGTCGGAGACTTCGTCATTGCGGGTAGAGCGAATGCGCAGGTGCACGTCGATCTCGTCACCCACCGACACCGTGTCCACCGCCTTGCCCTTCGTATCGGTGTACGAGCGGGTGACCTCGATGCCGTCCTTGCGCGTCTGCGTCGACGGTTTGCGATCGAAGCCGGCCTGGGCCACGCCGTTCCAGGCGGAGGCGTCGGCGTCGTTGACCAAGCGCAACCGCTGCGCGCCGGCCTTCCAGTGCGCGTCCACCAGCGAGCCCTTCGGTGCGCCGATCGGCGTGACAGTGCCATCGGCCGCGACCGAGCCGATGCTGAGCTTGCTCACGTCGTCCGGTGCCTGCGCCGCCCATGCATCGAGCGCCAGGATGATCATGCCCGAGGACAAGGTGTTGTAGTGCCCCTTGCCCAGTGGACGGACCAGGTTGTCCACCGTATCGGCCGGAAGACCACGGGCCTGCTCGGGGAAGTGCTTGGCGAGCAGGTACAGCACGGTCGCATCGCGGATCGCCGGGTCGTAGTACGAGGCATACGAATACGCTTCGTCGGTGCCCTTGCGCGCAAGCAGCTTGCGCGGACCCGCGATCAGGTCCGCGGCAAGGCGATCCTGGTGCAGCAGTTGGTAGGACGCCGCCAGCCATGCGGTCGCGAGGTCGTTCTTCCATTCCTTCGGATGCATGTCCTGGAGGCGACGCTGTACCGAGGCCAGATCGTTGGTAGTGACATTGCCCTGGCGGGTCAGCAGGTAGATCGCGTAGGCGCGCTGGCGCATCGCTTGCAGCGAGTCGTCGCTGTCGTCGGCGGCGATCTGCTTGAGCGCATTGTCGGCCGAGGTCAGCATGTCGCGCGGAATGGCGACGCCGCGATCCGAGGCTTCGATCAGGTAATGCACCGCGTAGTCGGTCACGAAGACGTTCGTATCCGGCGTAGCCGTCCACAGGCCGAAACCGCCCTGCCCGTTCTGGCGCGCATGCAGCACGTCGAACAGCGCGGCGACCGGATCGGCAGGCGCCTTGTCGCCGTCGAACATCTGCGCCGGCTTCACGTCGCCGAACTCGGGACGCTTGCCGAGGATCAGTGCCGGCATCGCCGCGCTCACGACCTGCTCCGTGCAGTAGTGCGGGAAGTCGACCAGGTAGGCCGCCAGCCCACGCGCCAGCACGACCGGCACGGTGGAGAACGACACGTCGCGACGTGCGTATTCGTCGTGCATGTCGCGCAGCGCCGTGACATCGCCACGGGCATGCGCGTCGACACGACCGAAGGCCAGGTCGGTGCGCATGGGCGAGGCCGGACGGACCGAGAGGTCCACACTCTGTTTCGCCGACTTGCCGTTGGCGCCCGCGGTGAAGCTGAGGTTGCCGGAGCCGAGCTTGTCGGTGGCACGCACGCGGAAGATCGCCACACCCTCGCGCATCTCGCCAAGGGTCAGGGTCTTGGAGGCGTCGCCGACCACCTGGAGCTGCGGACCGGTCTTCAGCGTGACCGCCACCGGCACGTCCTTGCCGCCCAGCCCGGTGAGGTTGTTCGCGACGCCGACGCTGATTTCGGCTTCATCGCCCGGCGCCAGGGTGGTGGGCACGTTGGGCGAGAGCACAAAGTCGCCACGCACCGTGGTGGCGCCTTCGAAGGTACCGATCGTGTCGGGCGACACGCTCACCGCCATCACACGCAGCTTGCCGTTGAAGTAGTCCGGCACCTTGTAGGTAAGGTCGCGCGAACCATCCACGTCGACGATGCCCGACCAGTAGGCCACGGGCTTGTCGCGCTTACGGCGGAACGGGTTGAGCTGGCGACCGATAGCGCCATCCGCGTCGCCGCCGGGAGCGGCCATCGCCATCAGCTTCTGGAAGTCCGGAATGATGAGGTCGAGGATCTGCGACGTGGAGACTTCCAGCATGCGCTTGCGGAAGAAATACTGCAGCGGATCGCCCAACTTGTAGCGGGCGACCTGAAGAATACCTTCGTCCACCGCGAACACGACGGCGCGCGTGGGCACCGGCGAGGTCACGTGGAAGGTCACCGTGTCGCCCGGCTTGACCAGCGTCGGCGACTCCACCGCGATGGCGTTGCGCCGCGCGTCCATGTTCACCGAGAACGGCACCACGCCGAACGACAGCGGGCTCATGAATATCTCGTCCGAGGACGGATCACGCACGTACTGCACGTTGATGTAGCCGTTGCCCTCGAAATCGGCGGGCACGGTGATGTGCTGGACGGTGCTGGTGGTATCCGCATGGAACCAGGCGTGCGCGTAGACCTTGTCGCGCTCGATGGTGATCAGGCCACTACCCGGATAGGGGGCGCGGATCGCGATGTCCACTGCCTCGCCCTGCGCGTAGTCCTTCTTCGACAGGTTTAGCTGCAGCTCCGCGTTGCGCTCCAGCGAGCGCGACACGTTGCCGTCACCCGCGACGGACCAGGCTACGCGATTCACTTCCTTGCCGTCGGCGTTCTTCACCACCAGGGCGAAGTTGCCCGGCTTGTCGGTGGGCAGCGTGACATCCAGGCCTGCGGCCGGGATCGTCAGCGCCGTTTCGGACACGACCGATTCGCGGGCCTTGGACTCGTACTTGAAGACGCCCGAGTCCTGCTTGGTCAGCACGGAGACGTAGCGCGTCTCGACGATGGCCTGCTTGAGACCCGACAGGTCGATGCGCTTGGCCGTCGGATCGATGGCGACGAGATTCACCGTGCGCTTCGCGTCACGGCTCACGTAGTCAAGGTTGTCCACCGACTTGTAGCCCACCAGCCAGTCGTTCGACGAGACCATGCCCTGCGTCGCAGCGGCTACGCTGCGGCCGCCCTCGGCCTCGTAGGCCTTCGCCAGGAAATAGAGCTGGTAGGTGGCGTCGGCGTAGCGCGACAGGTCGAGCGTGAACTCGGCGTGGCCCTTGTCGTCGGTCTTCACGTCGGCGAGTTTTTCCTCGAAACCTTCCTTCGCGCGACGGATGTCGTAGAAGTGGTAGTCGCGATAGCTCGGGAACGACGGGTAGGCGGGACGCAGCACGAGCGAGCCTTCCACGCGACGGTCAGCGGCCGGCGTGCCGAACAGGTTCTGCACGTCCACCAGCGCCTTGAGCTTGTCGGGCTTGGTCCAGCCCTCGGCCACGGCTGTGGAGAGCTTCGCCGAGACCTTCATGCGGTCGGGCTGGAACTCCTTGACCTGCACCGAAGTGCTGCCGATCTGCGAGTACGGCTTGCCGTCCTTCGCGATGTACAGGTTGACCGTCCAGTTGCCGGTGGGCGAGGTCTCGGCCGTGGTGTAGTCCAGTTCGGCGAAGCCGGCCTGGTCCATCGACACGGGCTGCTGGCGCACCGTGGTGCCACGGGGATCGACCACTTCGGCGATCAGCGGCATGCCCGCGACGCTACGCGACCAGCTGTTGGCGCGGACGATCATGCCGATGTGGAACAGATCGCCCGGGCGGTAGATGCCGCGATCGGAGAACAGATAACCGGAAAGCTGGCCCTGGCTATGCGCGTTGGGTTCGCCACCGATGTCGAAGCGTGAGAAGTCCAACGTGCGGTCGTAGGAGGTCACAGGCAGGAAGGAGAGATCCTCGCCCTGGCGCACCACGAACATCTCCGCGGTCTTGTCGTGCGCGAAGCCACCGAGGTTGCTGAAGTGCGCGCGACCGTCGGCACCCGTGGTCTGGGTGAACAACGTGCTGCCGTTCTTCGCGATCACGGACACCGTGGCACCACCCACCGGCGACCCCGAACGGATGGACTGCACGAAGACATCCTGGCTGCCGTCCTGCGAGCGCTTGGCGATCACGCCCAAATCAGTGACGACCACAAGGCGTTCGTCGCGCGGCCAATCGTAGTGGGTGCCTGCATCATCGCTGGCTTCCACGGCCGCGGCCGCGGCGTCCGGATCGGAACCCGCCTGGCGCGCAGCTTCCTCGCGAGCAGCCTTGCGACGGGCGTCGAGCTGGTCCTGCGCTTCTTTCTGGTCGTAGCCAGACAGCTTGATAAGGAACACGCCGCGCTTGCCGGCGGCCAGATACTGGCCGAGATCCACGCCTTCGTAATGGGCCTTGCCCGGGCCGTCGTCCGGGAAGTTCACCTTCTTCACGAAGCGATCGACGATGCTGTCCGGGCTCAGGCCATACATCTGCGGCTTGGCGTAGCTGCCGGAATTGAGGGTGACCAAGTGCTGGAGCTGGTCGGGCAGCACGCGACCGACCTCCACGCGCATGCCGGGCATGTTGCGCGACACCACGGAGATGCGGTGGTCGCCCGACAGCGATAGAAGCGCGCCATCGGCCATGAAACGAAGCAGGCGTGGGTAGTCCGGGACGGTGAGAAGCTCCACGCGCGGCTTGGCCATCACATAGCCGCCGAACGAGGTCATGCCCTTCTCGACGCGCACGTAGATGCGCTGCCCGGGCTGCGCGTGATAACGGAAGCTCTGCGCCTGCGACCAGTCGTTCTCGGTCGGCACCACCTCGGGCTTGAGCGGGGTGAACTGGCGCAGATCGGCCTCGCCGATGCTGCTCGCGGACACCTGGGCCGATTCCGGCACGATCCAGGCACGCAGGTGCTTGCCCAGTTCGGCGTCGCTGACCTCGCCGCTGAAATTCATCACCACGACCTGCTCGGGCTCGTAGCGCTCGTTGTCGACCAGGGTGGCCGACATCTCGTCAAGCTTGAGGCTGTAAAGGCCGGGCACACGGACCGAGGTCTCGAGCGCATTTTCGGTGCCGCCACCACCACGACTGCTGGTCACGCCATCGTCGAGCTTCAGGCCGACCGAACCGTCATCGCGCGGCAGCTGCAAGGGCTGGGAATGAATGAAGGCGTTGAGACGGCGCTCGTCGTAGGTGACGCTGAACTTCAGCGTGTCGCCACGCTTGGCATCGCGCTCGCGCAGGTCGAGCGCGATGCGCTTCTCGAACTGGGCGGCGTCCACCGGATAGTTGAAGCCGACCTGGATGATCGTCTTCTTGCGGGTGGGGTCCTGCGGGTCCTGATAGAACTCGCCATTGACCACACGGGCCGTGAAGGGCTCGGTGTTGAAGCTCAGATGATCATCGGCCAACAGCACATGCGGCGCGAACACCTTGGCCTTGTCGAAGCGCACGTCGACCTTGCGGCCCACCGGCCAGTCACCGGCCGGAACGAACTTCAGCGTGCGATCGTTCTCCCAGCTCCATTGGCCGGGCAGCTTCGGGTCCATCGCGATGCCGTCGGTCACCGGCTTGCCCAGCGACTCCAGCTTCGCGGCCGACGCGGAGAAAACGACGGTGAAGGGATGGATCGTGACCGGGGTACGTGAATAATCGGAAATGTCGGGCGCGGGAGCCTCGAAGGTGATCCGGTTGGGCTCCACCGGACGCGGGCGATTCTCCCACCAGTGCCAGCCGAACCAGCCGGCCGCGGCCAGGGCCAGCACGCCGGCGAGGGTCCCCACGAACTTCAGGGGATGGCGACGGGCGACCTGCCCGGTCGCGGGCACCCAGGCGGGCGCGGACCAGGCCATGTTGCCGAAGATCGGCCGCAACAGGCGACCCAGCAGGCCGAAGAGGCCGCGCACGAGGCGCACGGGCAGCAGGAGGATGAAGCGCAGAAGATCCATGTTCCCTTGATCCTTGAGTCGAATGACGACCGATACCGTGACGGCGGATACGACGACATCGCCTCCACGCGAGTGGCGACGCCAGCAGGACCGTTATCCCCATGCACAGCCTGCGCGCGACGGATGTCGCGCGGGCGACGGGATTCTGACACAGCGCCGCCATTCTTCGGAATTTTTTGTGGCGACCACCTCGCCATGGAAGGATTCTGAAAATTTCTACGGGCGGCCCTCGTCGTGAGCGGCTTCACGTCATGCCATGGTGATATGTCCGACGCCCGCGCATTGCGCTATCGTCGTCCCGTCCGCCACTGTCTCTCCTCGGCGGACGACGCGCGCGCGGGGGGCGGGCGCGCGTTATCACGGACAGGTCGCGCAGGGGGGGGAACGTGACATGTGGCGCGGCTAGCGACGGTGACCACGATGAGCGAGTACCGAGACACTCCCTTCGAGCGTGCGCTGGCGATCGGCGACGCCGCGTTCCACGATCTGGCCGATTTCGCGCCAGTCATGATCTGGCGTTCCGGCACGGACGCGCTCTGTGACTGGTTCAACAAGCCCTGGCTCGACTTCACGGGCAAACGGATGGAAGAGGAAGTCGGCGAAGGCTGGGCGCAGGGGGTCCATCCCGACGACTACGACCGCTGCCTGGCGACCTATCTCGGGGCCTTCCAGGCCCGCGAACCCTTTTCGATGGAGTACCGGCTGCGCCGCCACGATGGGGAGTACATCTGGCTGCTCGACAACGGCGCACCCTACTACCGTGATGATCACTTCGCGGGCTACTGGGGAAGCTGCGTCGACGTCTCCGCGCATCGCGATGCCCAGCAAGCGCAGCGCATCCTCATCAACGAATTGAACCACCGGGTGAAGAACACCCTGGCGGTCGTCCAGGCCATCGCGGCGCAAAGCTTTCGCGACGACCGGTCCCTCGCCGAATCCCGACAGACCTTCGAACAGCGCCTGCTCGCCCTGGCCGGAGCACACGACCTACTCATTGCCCGCTCCTGGGAAGAGGTGGCCCTGCGCGCTGTCGTGGACGCCACCATCGCCCCGCACGATCCGGGCGGCAACCGGATCCGCGCCGACGGGCCAGCCCTCATGCTCCGACCCGAGACCTCGGTGTCGGTCGCCATGGCCCTTCACGAGCTGCTGACCAACGCTGGCAAGTACGGCGCCCTGTCGACGGCCAAGGGCACGGTCCGCATCGACTGGACCTACCGCCAGACCAGCGGCGGCATGCTGCGCATCGACTGGAAGGAAAGCGGCGGCCCGCCCGTGCACCTGCCCAGCCAGCGGGGCTTCGGCACCCGTTTCATCGAACGGGTGCTCGCCGACCAGGCCCGGGGCATGGCCCAGGTCCGCTTCGAGCCCGATGGCGTGCGCTGTATCTTCGAGGCGCCTGCCCGTGCGGGGTCACGGCTCGCCAGCCGGCTGGAGACGGCACCCGCCTCCGTCGAAGGCGGCTGAGAAAAAAAGGAAAAATTTTTTTCCCGTCGTGTCGATTCGGACCAGACCCAATCGACGTACTTCATGAAGGGCGGGAATACTTCCGCCCACCCCACGGAGAAACGTCATGCGATTCATGGTCATCGTCCGCGCCACGAAAGCCTCCGAAAGCGGTGAAATGCCCAGCGAGCAGTTGCTCACGGCCATGGGCAATTACAACGAGGAGCTGGTGAAGGCCGGCGTCCTGCTGGCCATGGACGGCCTGCACCCGAGCAGCAAGGGCGCCCGGGTGCGCTTCACCGGCGACCGCCGCGAGGTCATCGATGGCCCCTTCGCCGAAACGCGCGAGCTGATCGCCGGCTTCTGGCTGATCCAGGTGAGCTTGCTCGACGAGGCGATCGAGTGGGTGAAGCGCTGCCCCACCCCCTTCGACGGCCCGGGCAGCTCGGAGATCGAGATCCGTCGCGTCTTTGAAAACGAGGACTTCGGTGCCGAGTTCACCCCCGAAGCCCGCGAGCAGGAAGATCGCCTGCGCGCCGAAATCGCCGGCCGCCAGTGACCCCCATCCGCCACGAGGACATCGCCATGTACATCCAGCCCTACCTGTTCTTCAACGGCACCTGCGAGGAAGCCGTCACGTTCTACGCGAAGGCGCTCGGCGGCAAGGTCGTCATGCTCAGCCGCTTCAAGGACGCGCCCACGCCGCCGCCGTCCAGCGACCCCGATGGCGGCCCGCAGGCCACGCCAGAACAGATCAAGGAAAACGACAACCGGGTCATGCACGCCCGCGTCGAGGTCCACGGCCAGGTCATCATGGCCTCGGACTGCCCCTCCCACTTCACGTACGAAGGCATCCACGGTTGTTCCATCGCCCTCGGCTTCGACGACGTGGCGACGGGCGAAAAGGCGTTCAACCAGCTCGCCGAAGGTGGCCAGGTCGGCATGCCGTTCGGCGAGACGTTCTGGTCCGAACGCTTCGGCATGGTGGTGGATCGCTTCGGCGTATCCTGGATGGTCAACGCCGGCAAGCCGAAAGCGGTGCCGGAAGGGGGCTGACTCATGCGATTCCTGATCGTCCGCAAGGCGGACCCTGATAGCGAGGCCGGGGTGCGGCCGCATCGCGAGCTGCTCGAAGCGATGGCCGACTACGTCGACACGCTGGCCGCCGACGGCCGCTTCCTCGCCGGCGAAGGCCTGCGGCCCAGCCGCGAAGATATCCGCGTGCACTTCGGTCCCGGCCGCAAGGCCGTCACCGTCGACGGTCCCTTCGCCGAGGCGAAGGAGCTGGTCGCGGGCTTCAGCATCATCGATGTCGAGTCGATGGACGATGCCGTGACCTGGGTAAAGGACTGGCCCGAGGAAGACGCCCACGGCCACGCCGAGGTCGAGATCCGGCCCATTGGCTGCCCCGGCGGGCTCGGTGGCTTCGGCGACCCTGCCGAGGGCGAATCGGAAACGCCTCGCTACATGGTCATGCTCAAGGCCAACCCGCGCAGCGAGACCGACTGGAACCCGGGCCCGGAAATCCTCGGCCGCATGATGGAAGCCAACCGCCAGGGTGCGGACGCCGGCTTCCTCATCGCCGGCCAGGGGCTGTCGTCGAGCCGGCACGCGAAGCGGGTGCGCTTCGGCAAGGGCCAGCCCACCGTGTTCGACGGCCCCTTCGCCGAGATCAAGGAAATGGTGGCCGGTTTCTGGGTACTTCGCGTGCGCTCGCTCGACGAGGTCATCGCCTGGGCCGAGACCTATCCGTTCCCGGATGGCGACGAGGCCCGCCTGGAGATCCGCGAGCTGTACCGCATGAGGGATTTGATTCCCGTCGCGGGATGATGCCGCGGCGCGGCTTGCCTCGCATGGCGACGGGTGGTGTCATCCGTCGCCATGACGACGCCCGCCGCCCACCGCGCCATCGATGCGATCTGGAAGATCGAATCGCCACGCATCATCGCCTCCATCGTCCGTCTCGTCCGTGACGTGGGGCTCGCGGAGGAGCTGGCACAAGACGCCCTGGTCGCCGCGCTGGAACAATGGCCGAGCGAGGGTGTGCCGAAGAACCCCGGGGCATGGCTCACGCAGACCGCGCGACACCGCGCCGTGGATCGAATCCGTCGCGAACGCATGGCCGGCCGCAAACTGGAAGCACTGGGCCAGGACATGGAGGGCCTGCTCGAATCCGCCGACGACGCCCTGATCGACGCGCTCGACGACGACATCGGCGACGACATGCTTCGTCTGATCTTCACCGCATGCCACCCCGTGCTGTCGGAAGAAGCGCGTGTCGCGCTCACGCTGCGCCTGATCGGCGGCCTGTCCACCGACGAGATCGCACGCGCCTTCCTGGTCGCCGAAGCCACCATCGCGCAACGCATCGTCCGCGCCAAACGCAGCCTGGCCGATCCGCAGGTGGTGTACGAAGTACCGCGCGGCGATGACTTGATGGAACGTCTCGCGGCCGTGCTGCGCGTGATCTATCTCATTTTCAACGAAGGCTACGCCGCCACGGCCGGCAACGACTGGATGCGCCCGTCACTGTGCGAGGACGCCCTTCGATTGGGTCGCATGCTGGCCCAGCTGATGCCGCAGGAAGCTGAGGTGCATGGCCTGATCGCCCTCATGGAGATCCAGGCCTCGCGCACGGCAGCGCGCCTGGATCGCGATGGACAGCCCGTCCTGCTGCTCGATCAGGATCGACGGCGATGGGACCGCCTGCTCATCGGGCGCGGACTCGCCGCGCTGGAGCGCGCCGCGCGCCTGGGCGGACACACGGGCTCCTACACGCTGCAGGCCGCCATCGCCGCCTGCCATGCGCGCGCGATCCGTGGCGAGGACACCGACTGGAAACGTATCGCCGAACTCTACGGCGAGCTGGTGGAGGTGACACCGTCCCCTGTCGTCGAACTCAACCGCGCCGTCGCGGTGTCGATGGCGGAGGGGCCGGCCGCCGGACTGGCGATCCTCCAGACCCTGCTCGACGAGCCTCTCTTGCGTGACTACCACCTACTACCCAGCGTGCAGGGCGACCTGCTCTACCGCCTGGGGCGTTTGGGCGACGCGCGCGAGGCCTTTCTCCGCGCCGCCGCGATGACCCGCAACGAACGTGAGAAAACCTTGCTCACTCACCGCGCCGACGCATGCCTGATCGCCTGACGCGCCGGGCCGTGATAATCTGCATCGCAATTGCAATGCACGAGTACCGCGCATGAAGACCACCACCATTCCCTCGATCCGGGTCGAGCCCGCCTTCCGCGAGCAGGCCGAGGACGTGCTCGATGCGGGCGAAACGCTTTCGTCATTCGTGGAAACCGCGCTGGCCGAGGCGATCGACCGACGCAGGATGCAGCGGGAGTTCATCGCCCGTGGGCTCGCTGCACGTGAAGATGCGGCGCGGACCGGCGTCTACCACGCCGCCGCCGACGTACATAAGGAAATCGCCGAACGCCTCGGCAAGACGACCAAGGGAAAACGATGACATACGAGGTTCGCTATACGGAAACCGCGCGAACCGACCTGCTCCGCTTCATCGACTTCCTCTCCGAACACGATCCCCATGCAGCAGCGCGCGCGCTCGATACGATTGAGCGCGCGACCTCGCTGCTTGAACACTTCCCTTTCACCTGTCGCAAAGCGCAAGCAGGCAACCCGTTCCTGCGCGAACTGGTCGTATCATTCGGAGCATCAGGCTACGTGGCGCTCTTCGAGATCGCCGCCGACCACGTCACCCTCCTCGCCCTTCGCCATCAGCGCGAGGACGACTGGTTCGGCTAGTGCGTAACGTCGATGTTGACCTTCGTGCCGTCAGGCACGTCCTGCAATTGCTGCAGGATGGATCCGGTCAGTTCGAAGTGTTCCTACATCGACACGGGATTGAGGTTTTCCACCGAGTACTCGCCTTCGACGAAGATCGGCAGCGTCACGTAGGTGTAGCACTCGCCTTCGGCGCAGGGCTTGCCGGCGTCGATCAACGCTTCGATGAGCGGCGGCAGTAGCCATTCGTCGGCGACTTCCTCGCGCAGCAGCGTGTTGAAGGCCTCGACGTCATCGGCCACGCGCTCCACTTCGGCCGTGCCGGTATTGAGCCAGAACACGCCGCCTTCGTCCGACTCGTAGAACATGTCGCCCAGGGCGGTGAACAGGAGCGGAGTGAAAGCGTCGCCGATGCGCCAGCGTCAGGATTCGGCGAGCGCGTCGATGGCGGCCTTGTCCGGCGTGCAGGTGAGGTCGTTCCAGGAAAGGGACATACGAAGGGAGGGATACATGCGGGGAGTCGCTAGTTTACTCCCATCCCGGCGGATGGCGGAGCATCGACCGCACGCAGCACCGCCTTGACGAACGCGGCCCGTGCCCTGGCCTGGGCGTCGTCGGTGGCCACTGGCCACGCGGCGAGCTGCACGATGACCAGGTGGCGCCTCGGATCGACGTGGAGCAGCTGGCCGAAGATGCCGATTCCCGCGAAGGAACCGTCGTCCCAGGTCCACCACTGGTAGCCGTAGCCACGCCCCGGCACGCCGATGTCCGCGTGCTTGCGCGTGGCGTCGGCGATCCAGCCGTCCGCCAGCACCGGCTTGCCGGCGGCGACACCGCCGTCGAGCAGGAACTGACCCAGCCGCGCGTAATCGGCGAGCGTGGCGGATACGCCGGAACCACCGGCCTCCGTGCCGTCCACCTCATCCTTCAGCCAGATCGCATCCGCGGCCATGCCGTAGGGTTTCCAGATTTTCTCCGAAAGGTACGACGCCAGCGTCCTGCCGGTGGCGCGCTCGACGAGGATGCCGATGAGATCCGTCTCGCCCGTCTTGTAGACCCAGTGCTCGCCCGGCGGGAATTCGCGCGGGAGACGGGCCATGTAGGTGACCAGCAAGGGCTCGCCCTTTCTGCGCTCGCCTTCGTACATGCGAGCGACATCCGACGCCGGATCGACGTAGTCTTCGTTCCAGCGCACGCCGGAGGTCATCGTAAGCAGTTGGCGCACCGTGACGTCGCGATACGCGCCCGCCGCCAATTCCGGGATGTAGCGGACGACCTTGTCGTCGAGGCTGTGGATCGCTCCATCGCGCAGCGCGGCACCCACCAGCGTCGAGGTGAACGACTTGGCGACGGAGAACGAGGTCCAGCGCGTGGTTCGCGTCGCACCGAGGCCGTAGCGTTCAAGGCGAACCCTGCCGTCCTGCACCACCATGATGCCGGCGACATGGTGGTCGTGCATGTAGCTATCGAGGGTTGTGCCGTCGTCGAAGCGCGGCAGCAGCGGCGTACCGACAGGCAAGGCATGCGGCATGCCATGGCGCACTGTGTTGCTCGCGTAATGCGTTTCCATCGAACGGAACGCCGATTCCCGCTGCGGCTCGTTCCAGAACAGGACATCGGTACGACGCGCGTGCGGCGTGGCGCAGGCGCCGAGCACCAGCAGGCCGAGCAAGGCCATGCAACGCAGCGAACGAATCATGCGCGGGACACCACGCGACGCCGCAGCTCGAAGATACCCATCGCGATCGAGGACAGCAGGGCCGGCCCCAGGCCATAGATGACCCGATAGGCCAGCAGGGCGGCGAGCACCTGTGCGCGTTGCTCCTGTGGGTACGCCGCGAGCGTCAATGCCTCAAACGCACCGATGCCACCGGGCGTATTGCTGAGGATGCCCGCGATGATCGCGCCGACATAGACCGGTGCGAACTCGAGGAATTCGCCGGCGATCTCCGGAGGCATGAGGAAATACATTGCCAGCGTCGCGCCGGTCATCTCGATAACGCCGAGCACGATCTGCGCGGAAGCGGAGCGGACGGACGGCACCGGCGTGGAGAATTTCCAGATCCGCAGTTCGTCGTGCTTGCCTGCCAGCCAACGCAGCAACAGCGCGAAAAGCACGAGTAACACCACTCCCGGCGCGCGCCCCCAGCCATTGGCGATATCCGGCTCCACGAGCAGCGCGATGCAGATCACCGCGGCGAAACCCATCGAGACGGAAAAGCCGACCAGGCCCACGATGCGTGCCACGTCGGGCGCACGCACGCCCTGCGTCGACAGCACGCGGTAACGCAGGGCGGTGCCGGTGATCGCGTGGAAGCCCAGGGCATTGCAGATGGCATGCGTGGTGTAGCCGGAGAATATCCGCGTCTTCAAGGGCACCTTTCCGGGCACGACGGTCTGCACGGCGAACACTTCATAGGCCGCGAGGCAACTCCAGCTCACCAGCGTCGCCACGATGGAACCGACCACATGCCAGCGGGGAATGCGATCGATCGCGGCACGCACGTCGTGCCAGGCCATCCGGGCGATATAGCGATGCAACAGGAACACGGCGGCGCCTACGATCGCCAGGGTGACGACGTACTTGGTCACGCGGCTCGCCAGCTGCCTGCCGGTGGGCTTGTCGTCCGTTGGGGTCACCGCGTCACTCGTGGGGCGTTCGTCAGGGCGGCATGATCCCGCGTGGACGCGTCGATCTCAAGTCACGGCGCCGCACGGCCGTCCCGGATCTCGATGGTATGGCCATCGAGCGCCGCCACGTCGGCCGGGTCATGCGTGATCATGAGCAACTGGAGATCGAGGCGTGCCTGCAGGTCGCGCAGCTCGTCGCGCATGCGTCCGCGCAGGGCGGGATCGAGCGCGGAGAATGGCTCGTCCAGCAGGACGATGCGGGGGCCCGGCGCCAGGGCCCGGGCCAGGGCCGTCCGCTGGCGCTGGCCGCCAGACAGTTGTGCCGGATGGTGGTCCGCCACGGCGCCCAGCTCGAACAGGTCGAGCCAGCGTCGCACGCGGGGGTCCGGCTGGCGGCGGCGTGGGTTTGACCATCCCCGTGTCAGTCCGAAGCCGATGTTCTGCGCCACGGTGAGGTGCGGAAACAAGGCGTAGTCCTGAAACACGTAGCCCACGCCGCGATCGCGCGCGGCCACGTTGATCCGGGCATCGAACAGGGTGCGCCCATCGATGCGGACATGGCCGGCGGCCGGCGTCACCAGGCCCGCGATGGCGCGAAGCGTGAGGCTCTTGCCCGCACCGGAAGGGCCGTACAGCACCACCCGGCGGTGCGACGATGCAAACGCGACATCGAGTTCGAAACGGCGATCGCTTCCGCCCAGCGTCATGCGGATCGCGATATCCACGCTCACGCGGCGGCCCTCGGCGGATGCTTCGGCGCTAGCCAGCCGGCCAGCAACAGGGCCACCACGCAGGTCACCGAGGTGACGCCCACCATGATCGCCGCACCGCCGTCGTCTCCCGCCTGCACCGCCGCATAGATTGCTACTGAAAGTGTCTGTGTACGTCCAGGGAGATTGCCCGCGATCATCAGCGTGGCTCCGAACTCGCCCATCGCCCGCGCGAAGGCCAGCAGTGCGCCCGCCACGATGCCGCGCGCCGCGAGCGGCAGCGATACGCGAAAGAAGATCGCCAACTCGTCCATGCCGAGCACGCGGGCCGCGTTCTCCATCTGCGGGTTCACAGCTTCGAAGGCCGTGCGCGCGGCTTTCAGCACCAGTGGGAAGGCGACCAGGGCCGAGGCGATGACCGCACCCTGCCAGGTGAACACCAGGTCGATACCGATTCGGTCGAGCCACGCGCCTAGCGCACCGCGTCGGCCGAACAACACCAGCAGGTAGTAACCGAGCACCGTCGGCGGCAACACCAGGGGTAGCGTCAGCACCGAATCGACCAGCTCACGCGCCGGAGAGCGCCAGCGCGAGAGCCACCAGGCCACCGTCACCCCCAGGACGAGATCGATCGCCGTGGCCCATCCGGCCACCTTCAGCGACAACGCCAGCGGAACCCAGATACCGTCCACGCGCCGCTCAGGGCGAGCCGAAGCCGTAGCGGGCGAGAATGCTTCGCCCGGCCGGCGACAGCACGAAGTCACGGAAGGCCATCGCATCGGCCGGCTGTTTCGTGTCCTTCACCAGTGCGATCGGATAACGGATGGGCGTCGGCGTGGGCACGGTCGCCACGACACGGACCGTGTCCTTGGCGACCACGGCATCGGTAGCGAAGACGAAACCGGCGTCCACCTCGCCACGCGCGACGTAGTCGAGACTCTGACGTACGTTCTGCGCCAATACACCCTTTGCCGATACGGCGCCCCAGAGTTTCTCGGACTCAAGCGCCGCCTTGGTATAGCGCCCCACTGGCACCGAGGCAGGATCGCCATACGCCACGCGCTTCACCCCTGGCGCCGCCAGATCCGCCGGCACCGTGATCGTCGTCTTGCCGTCGTGCGGCACGATCAGCACAAGGGCATTCGTCGCGAAGTCCCGCCGCGACGCCACGTCAACCACCTGCACGGCCACCGCCTTATCCATCGCCGCCTCGTCCGCGGAGGCGAACACATCGACCGGCGCCCCCTGCTCGATCTGCCGCAGCAGCACATCCGACGCCGCGAAGTTGAAGACCACGTGGCTACTGGGATGCGCCTTCTCGTAGGCCACGCCTACGGCGCGAAATCCGTCCGTGAGACTCGCCGCGGCCGACACCACGAGGTCGGTGGCGGATACCACGCCCGAAGCGGTGCAGAGCATCAGGGCGCACAGGCGCAAAAGGGAGGGCGTCGGAGTCATGGCGGGACTATAGCCATGAAGTTGGGCGACGACGAAGAGGAATACGAGGGCGACGCCTACAGCCGACCTGGGCCATAGTCGACATGATTGCCAATAATGAAGTGTCAAAATTTGACTCAATCTTCTCCATGGCCGATGAAAATGCAAGAATCTACCCACTCAAAAGCCCTTCGCAGATTCTTGCCGTATATGGACGATAATCACGTTTGGATTGCCATTAAGGTTAAACCCCTTGATCGTTCAGGGCGTGACAGGACAGCGACCTTTTAGCTCCGCAGGAAGCCAATACATTGAACACATTGCAGTACATCGCCACGGCGATCGCCGCCCTGGGCATGCTTTGCGCGAGGGCCGAGGCCCGATCGGATATCAAAGAAGTCGCCTTCCAGCGTGCCGATGGCGTCGCATGCCGCGTCACGCTTTCCATCGATGAACTCACGGGTCCGCCAACCATCTGGGGTGCCGAAGGCGCACGACCGGCCACGCTGGCGTCGAGCTTGCGTGCCAAGTGCAAGGACGGAACGGTGAGCGTTCCGCGCGAAGCCTTCCTGGACCTAGGCAACCCCCTGCGCCTGGCGGTGGAACTGGCCGGCCAGGGATACGACATCGTGATCGGCGGTGCGCAGGGGCCACTGGCCTACGTGGCCCGGCTGCATGTGGAAGGGCATGCCGTGGTGGAACGCGATGTCGCTTCGACGGCCTCGATTCCCGCGATGACCGAGCATGTCAGTTATCGCGAGAACGAATCCTGACAACGGCCGCACATCCTCGGCTTTTGTAGGAGCGCGCTTGCGCGCGATCCTGCGGCAGCGGCAACCTGGCCCGCTACGCGAGATCGCGCGCAAGCGCGCTCCTACAAGGGCTGGTTACGCGACACCGTGTCGCAGTACGCCACCTCGGGTTCATGCCATCATCCTTAGACCCTGGTCCAGGGTTATCTCAGGGGCACCGACGTGCGTCGTGGCGTGACAGGCAAATGTGTGTGGCGGTGGATGGCGCTGGTCGCCGTCTGGCTCACCGTGCTTGCGCCAACGGTCTCCCGCACGGCCGCGTTCGAGTTTCCCGATCTCGGCGCCTGGTGCGAGCCGGTCGGGCACCACCACGACGATGCCCCTGCGCACCATGACGATGGCGACGCGGCGTGCGGCTACTGCACGCTGTTCTCCGGGACACCGAGCCTCGGCGGCGGAACGTTCGCCACCGGCGTGGCTTACCTCGCCCCATCCGTCGTGGCCGCTGGACCCGTGCCGTCTCGCGCGATCACCGCCACATCCCTCCTTATCCATGCCCGGGGTCCACCTGTCGTCGCTACCGCCTGATCGCTTCCGATCCGCCGTACGACCACTTTCCGGACCCTGACATGACCATCCCAGCCCACGATGGCCGCACGCTTGCGCGCGCCCTCGCCTGCGCCCTTGGCGCGACCGTGTTTTCCGCGCATGCCGCCGACGTACCCGATGTGCCGCAACACGCGACCAACCTTCGCGAGGTGAAGGTCTCCGCCGCACGGCAGGCCAGCGCGGTCGACCCTGATATGCCTTCGGCCGTGGAAACGATCACCGCGGACAAGCTCGATCGACTCAATGTCGTGAATGCGGAAGACGCGCTCAAGTACCTTCCCGCCTTCGGGATCCGCAAGCGTTTCGTCGGCGACGAGAACTCGACTTTTTCCGTACGTGGAACCAGCAACCAGCAGAGTGCACGCGGCCTGGTGTATCTCGATGGCCTGCTGCTCTCCAACCTGCTCGGCAACACCTGGGGTACACCGCCTCGCTGGTCGATGGCGTTTCCGGAAAATCTCGCCCGCGTGGAGGTGATCTATGGCGCGTACTCTGCGCTGTACCCGGGCAACGCCATCGGCGCCACCGTGCTCATGACCACCCGCATGCCCGACAAGCTCGAGGCTACCGGCGAAGTGCAGGCGTTCACGCAGCATGTGGACAGCTATGGCCTGAACCGCGACTACGGTGGTAGCCGGCAGAGCGCGAGCTTCGGCGACCGCGTGGGGCGCTTCGCCTTCCTCGTGGGCGTATCGCACCTGCAATCGAATGGCCAACCCCTGGTGTACGCCACGCAAAACCAATCGACCCGCCCAGGCACGTTGAACCCGGTGACCGGCGCCATCGGCGATACCGGGGCCAATGGCCTGCCCCGCCAGGTGATCGGCATCAACAGCGAAGGCCAGGAGGCGACGAGCCAGGACGAGGCACACCTGCGCCTGACCTATGACATCACGCCCGAGCTGACGGGCGGCGTCACGGCCGGTTACTGGAAACAGGATCTCTCGCACCGCACCGATACCTTCCTGCGCGATGCCTCGGGGCAACCGGTCTGGTCGGGTCCGGTGAGCATTGGCGGTCGCACCTACACCTTGCCCGCGAACTTCTTCGCGCCCAGCACTCGACAGAGCCGAAACTATCTCTATGGCATCTCATTGGGCACGCATCGCGACACGGGCTGGAACGTAGAAGGCAACGCCTCCTACTTCGACATGGATCGCAATCGCGACCGCGTGGCATCCGCCTTTACCGACAATGGCCCAGGCCTGCTGACCGCCGGCGACGGCAGTCGCTGGCGAACCTTCGACCTGCGCGCCAGCCATACCCCGGATACACAGGGACCCAACACGCACACCGTCAGCTTCGGCTATCACTTCGATGGCTATCGCCTGCGTAACGAGAACTACGCGCTCGACCAGTGGCGCGACGGTGGCGCAGGCGCGTTCACAGGCGGTAACGGCGGCAGTACGCAGACCCAGGCGGTCTATCTACAGGATGCCTGGCAGCTGGACGAACGCTGGAAACTCACCACCGGCGCACGCTACGAGCAGTGGCGCGCCTTCGGAGGCTCACGCTCCACCGCCGCGGCGACCACGGGTTACCCGGAACGAAAGGAATCGCATACCTCGCCCAAGGCGTCGCTCAGCTACGCGGCCAGCGATTCGCTCACACTGCGCCTCTCCGGCGCGCGCGCCTATCGCTTCCCGACGGTGAGCGAACTGTTCCAGGGCACGTTCAATGGTATTTCACTGGTCAACAACGACCCGAACCTCAAGCCGGAAAACGATCTGTCGCGGGAGTTGTCCGCTGAGTGGTATCGCATCAACGGCGTGGCGCGCTTCACCCTGTTCCGCAGCGATACCCGCAACGCGCTCTTCAGTCAGACGGACACAACGGTATTTCCCAATATCACCAACGTGCAGAACGTCTCGTTGGTGCGCACACGCGGTGCGGAAGCCAGTTACGACGGCGTGGGCGTGCTTTGGCCTTGGCTCGACCTGACGGCGAATGCGACCTATACCCAGGCAACGACCGTGCGCAATCCGCGCAACCCTGCCTCGGTGGGCAAGCAGTTCTATCGCATTCCACGCTGGCGTGCGAACCTGGTGGCCACCTGGCATGCGAGCGAGCGTATCGCGCTGACCTTGGCGGGTCGCTATTCGGGGCGGCAATACAACACGCTCGACCATAGCGACGTGAACCCCGACACGTTCGGCGGTGCCAGCGACTTCCTCACCTTCGACGGCAAGCTGACCTGGAAAGCCAATGAGCATGTCGACCTCGGCGTCGGTGTCGACAACCTCACCAACCGCCGTTACTACGTTTACTACCCCTACCCGTCACGAACATGGCTGGTCGAAGCAAAGTTTCACCTTTAAGCGGACACCGCCTTTTGTGCATCCGCCATGGATGGCAGGTGCTCGTCGAGCATGAAGGACGCAAAACCACCCCGCCTCAGCCGATGGAAAAACATGGCGACGCCCGCGCTGCCGGTCGCAAGGTCGCAACTCAAGCGAAGTAACCGGCTCCCTGGAATGGCCAGTCCATCGGGCCGCCGGATCAGGAACGGCTCGATCCCGGTAGCCACCTTGCGTGCCTCGCGCAGATAGATGTCCGCGCGATCGGGAAGAAACGTGGCCAGGTCGAGCAGGGTCTCGCCAATGCCCGCCAAGCCCTCAAACAGACTCGGATGCATGGCATAGGGACGAAATAGGTCCGCTTCGCCGGTAAGCACCATGTCCTGGTAGCGCCGATCGCCCGTGACCGCGTACATGCGAGCCGCCACCGCGACGACACCCGCCGTTCCCTGCGCCAGATAGGGAGAGGGAATGCCGTACTCCAGCGATGACGGCCAACTGGGGTCCCCGTCGGGGTTCGGGCGCCGTTGGGCGAAGTCGAACTCCAGGGCGGACTGAGCCGCTTCGATGAACGCCCGCTCGCCGGTCGCCACATGAAGATGCATGAGGAAAAGGGCGATGCCGGAGGCCCCCTGCGCCAGACCGACCGGCTGTCGCCCATTCATTGACCAGTGCATACCCTGCTCGTGACGACCAGCCGCACGCAACAGCGCTTCACCCACGTCCTTTGCGTCCGTCAGGAAACCGGTGTTCGATGTCGCATGCCACGCCTTGATGCATCCAAGGCCCCACCCCGCCATACCCTGATACAAACCAGGCTCCACCCAGGCGGCTGGAGTCATCCCGGACAGATTGCGCATCAACGTCCCGGCCCTGTCATCCTCCCCCATATCGAACAGGACCCACGCGATACCGGTATCGCCCGTCATGAAACTGGCCCCTCGACCACCCGCCTTGACCGTACCCTCGAGAAGATACCGCCGGGTCTCGGGATGGACCTTGCCGGTGATCGTGCGGTAGGCATGCGCTATACCCGCCGCACCATGGGCGATACCCCAGGGATGGGTTTCGAATACACCGACATCCGCTGGCACAAAGCGATCGGGCCTGGACTGCGAGGCCCGTGCATCGATAAATCGCACCAGTTCAGCGACCGGCTCACAGACAGTGGGATGTTCTACCACGCGATGGGGAACCGGGAGAGTCCCTTCGTCCATCGTTGCCACCACCTCGCGCAAGCGAGCCATGACCCACTGCGGCCGGGGCCGGCTCGCTGGATCGCAGCAGGTCAACTGCTCCACCAGATCGATCAGGATGGGGGGATAGCCCATGCTGCGTACCATCGACGCGACGAAACGCGAGGCTGCCCCGCGGTCCAGGGTAAGCATGGTGTTGACCGGCATCACGGCTGCGAACAGATTGGCGCCGAATGCGTAGTAGTCCTCCTCGATCGCCAATGACAATTCTGATCGGTCCGGGCAGAGCGACGTGAATCCGGGTGTCCGCAAATCGATCGGCGCATCCATGCCGTGTTCGATAGCCGCCTCCAGGTCGATGAAGCGGACACGGCCATCGGCATCGACGATGCAGTTGTCTGACGACAGGTCGCCAATGGAAATATTTTCGGCATGCACGCGTTCCATCGCGTCGGCAAGATGGGTGAAGACCTTGCAGATGTCCTTGAGATAGGACGTCACGTCGCCACGGGTCGCCCTGCACTTCACCCATGGATATCGCCGGCCCAACCAAGCTCGAAGCGTATTGCCTTCTAGGTACTCCTCCACGAGGAAGGTGTGCTCCCAATCCCGGAAGTGAGCGAAGGGCCGAGGCGTGACATCGAGCTCGGACAGGCGCTGGAGCAATCGAAACTCCTTGCGCAAGGTAGCCGTGGCCCCGACACCTTCGCCCACGTTCGGCCGAGCCTCCTTGACGACGACGCGTCGGCCATCGTGGAGATCGTCGGCAAGGTACACACCGCCCGCCGCGGAAAACGCCAGCGCCTTGTGAACCCTGAACCGCCCACCGCCGATGACGACATTCGACGTGGAGCCACCCGCCGGCTCGTTGCCGAAGGGATCTTTCAGCCAGTTGGGTAGCCAATACAGGGGCTGACGCGTATCCACGAGCTTGCTTCCATCCGGTGCGGTGATCAGCCACTCGCGCCGCCCATCGGTACGAATCCGAGAGTCGGACACGATGCCGCCATACCGGTAATGCAGTACGCTGGAATCAAGATAGCGTCGGTCGGTCAGGATGCACGGACCCTCATATCCGGACAGGGAGGAATGCAGGTCCTCCATGACGCTGCGGAATTCGTGGATATCACGCGGGTAAATCGTGATGAACTTGCCGGAGGACGACCGCGAGCAACGCTTTCCATTGATAGCACGAAGGAAAGGAAGATCCGCGGCGAACTTGAACGCGACGCCGCGCTCCACCAGAAGCGCGATGACGATGGAGAGCACGATGCGCGCCGTATCCTCCACCGAGGAGACGTGGATTTTCCAGCCCTGGGCGGGAAGGACGAGCGTCGCCGGCCGACAATGCATCCAGATATCGGAACGTACCAGCTTCCAGTCACGAAATCTCAGCGGATGTCCCGCACGACTGCATCGACGATCGAGAATGCTCTTCGCTAGATCGACGAAATCCTCATCCTGGATGAGCCGCTGGCTGGGAGAATCGAAGTAGAGCTTATCGACGCCGAGAAAGGGCGTGAAATCGACGCGAGGTTCCATGGATACCCATTCCTATACAAAGTACCGGCATGCAAGGGGCCGGACCCCCTTGCATGCCGCTTCCCTTATAAGGTCTTGCGTGACCTTTACGGTCCTACCTGACGGAATCCCTTGACCCCGCAGGTCGTCCCGACCCGTTTGTCATGCCTGGCGTTACATAGTCGGCGATTAGCCGAAGCAACCAAGGCTGTACGTACTGGTATCGGTAACGGCCCACCATGCCGTCATGCCTTCTTCTTCGAACATCTGAAGCAACGGCACTACGTTTGCGCTGTCCTTGTCATGGTCATTCATGTCCTTATCCTCCGTGTCGGTATGGTCCCGTATTGCACCACCTGGGAAGTCCGGGGGGTGCGGGGTGAATCTACGTAGCAGCGACGTGACGGAGCAATACGGCGCACATGCATTTCAATGAAAAGAAGGCCAGTACGACCGACTTTCGGCGTCGCCTGGCCGAATTCGGTCATGTCGGGCGTCCGCGCGCGGACAGATCCGTTCGCTAGCGGACGCTCAGGTGGGGATGCCAAAGGGAAGTCGCACCACCGCCAGGGCGCCTGGCCCCGCGTCCCGCGATCTCAGCTCGACCGAGCCACCGTGGGCTTCGACGATGAGCCGGCTCAGGCTCAAGCCAATCCCCGCCCCGTCCGGTTTCGTCGTGAAGAACGGCACAAACAGGCAGTCGCTGGCCGGCAGCCCTACGCCTTCGTCCTCGATGGTCACGACGACATGCTCGATTTCGATACGCCAGTCGAGCCAGACCCGGCCTTCCGAATCCCGCGCAAGGGCCGACTCCACCGCGTTACGCAAGAGGTTGACGAAAGCCTGCCCCAACTGGTCTTCGTCGCCATCGACCACGGCGGACCGCTGCCCGACCATTTCAACAACCAGACGAGACTCCAGCCGGACCAATCGTGCCAGCGATTCGTCGAGACGAAAACGCGTGCGCTGCAACGGTGGCAGGCGCGCGAGTCGACCGTAACCGGCGAGGAACCGGGCCAGACCCGCGGCACGGCGCTCAATGGCATCCAGACCATCCTTTACCGTCTGTCGCGCCGTCTCGGGGGACTCCTTGTCCAGCAAAACAGCCAGGCTCCCTGCAAGTGAACCGATCGGTGTCAGCGAGTTGTTTAGCTCGTAGCTCAACACGCGGATCAGCCGCTGCCAGGCGCGCCGCTCCTCTTCGCTCAGCGCAGCGCTCATGTCGTGCAGCATCACCAGGACATGCTCGCGTCCCGCGCTGTACCAGACGGCCCGTCTCACGACCCAACGCCCCCTCCCCGAGGGAAAATGATGATCCAGGATGCTGTCGTCACGGGCAGCCAATGCCGGACCGAGACCGAGCTGGTCGGCGGCGCGGCCCACGACCGCCGTACGCTCGGCGTGCAAGAGTCGCCGCGCGGCGGGATTGATAAGCCGCAGGACCCCGGTATCGTCCACCACGAAGACCGCACTGTTAAGCGCAACCAACGTCTTTCCCAGGAAACGCGAGGCCTCGGTGCGTTTTCTCCGGCCATCCCTCAACTCGTCGGAGAGGGCGTTGATATCGGCGATCAACGCCTGTAGCGGATCGCGGCGCCATTGGACGTGACCACGCAGACCGTAATCGCCTTCGCGCAGCGAGGCCAGCAAATCGAACGCCGTGCCCACGGATGCGAGCAGACGTCGCCCGAGGAAGCGCCCTACGAGACCGCTTCCCAGGGCACCTGCGAGCAAAAGCATGAGCCGAGCCGATAGCGGCAGATCGTTCCGGCATACCAATACCACGGCCACGAGCGCCAGCGGTAAGGTGTACCAGAAAGCCCAGACCATGGCTCGACGACGAAGCAAACGCGGATGGGCGACAGATGCAGAGGGTACTTCCGACGGGGTCGTCATAAGCACCTCTTACTCGACGTGCTCGAAGTGGCCCTTCGATTTCATCTTCTCGATGCGCCGGTACAGTGCCTGGCGGGAAATACCCAAGGCATCGGCGGCGCGCTGAAGGTTATGGTCATTTCGTTCCAGGGCGTTGCGTATCAACATTTCCTCGGCCTCCGGAAGCGTAAGGCGGTCCAGGAGCAGAGGCGAGTCGTCCTGGTTCGAGCACAACGCCAGTCCAGACGCATCGATTTCGTCATGGCTCGCCAGCAGTACCGCGCGCTCGATGGAGTGCTCCAGCTCGCGAACGTTTCCCGGCCAGTGATAGCCACGCATCAGACGCTCCGCTGAAGGGGTGAAGATCATGGCGCACCGGCCCAATCGCCGGCATTCGCGTAAAAGGAAGTGCCGCGCCAGCGGTACGACATCTTCCACGCGCTCGCGCAAGGGAGGCAATTTGATTTGCATTGCATTGAGTCGATAAAGCAGGTCGCGCCGAAAACGATTCGAACGAATCGCCGCTTCGAGATCGGCGTTAGTGGTGGAGATGACCCGGACATCCACGCGGCGCGTACGTGCCGCCCCCTCCCGCTCCAGCTCACCCTCCTCCAGCACACGGAGCAACTTCACCTGGTGAAAGAACGGAATGTTCACCACTTCCTCAAGAATCAGTGAACCGCCATGTGCAAGCTCGAAGCGCCCCGGTTTCGGCGTGGGCTTGTCTTCGCCAAACATGTCTTCGACGAAACGGGCCTCGGACAGGCTGCCCATGTCGACGCGTATGACCGTTTCCTCGCTACGCGGCGAAAGCGCATGAATCTCTCGTGCGAAAAGCGATTTTCCCGTGCCATTCTCCCCCAGAAGCAACACATTGGAATGCGTTGACACCACTTTCGATATCAGGTCGACCACACGACGCATGGACGAGGATTCACAGACACGCACCACATCGGATCCCTGCCTGGCCAGCAAGGCTTCGCCGCGAAGGCGACGATTTTCCTCGCGCATTTGGCCGAGCGCTATCTGACTGCGCACCGAATGCAGCATTCGCATGTTGTTCCATGGTTTTTCTATGAAGTCCGCGGCCCCCAGCTGCATCGCCTTGACGGCTATCTCGACGCTACCCCATGCCGTCATCACCAGTAGCGGAAGATCGGGATATTCCTCGCGAAGACGGGCGACGAGCGCCAGTCCATCATGACCCGATGTGGTGTCTGCGCCGTAATTCAGATCCAGCACCGCACAGGAGAACACCTTTGTCGAAACGGCAACCATGGCGGCTGCAGGCGATTCCACCTGGACCGACGCGATGTTTTCCGTGCGCAACAGCATGTTCAAGGCCAACCGCACATCGGGGTGGTCATCGACCACCAAGACGGGCAGGCGTTCGTAAGAATCATGCATGGCGATACTCCCGTCTCGTCGTACTCATATCGGTAGGTGTCGGCTAGCGGATAACGTGCAATGGATCGATACGGGAAGCTCTCACAGCGGGGATACCCACTGCGCCCAGGGTAAGCACGATCATGGCTATGCTGACGGAGGCGACGACACCGGCATCGACGATGCGCCAATCGGTGATGCGCTCAAGCCACCCCCGGCCCGACAGCCACGCGGCGAGGACAAGACCACTGGCGACACCGGCAAATGCGGATCCACATCCCTGGGACAACACGACACCAAGCACATCGGCTGGCGTCGCACCCAACGCGCTCATCATCGCGAAATCGCTTCGCCGCATGGCAACGTCGACCGACTGACTGGAATACAGGCCGATACACGCCAGTATCAGCGCCACCATCGCGAAGGCCGTCGAGAAGGCCGCGTCACGCAGCGAAGCATCCATCATGCGATCCACATCGGCCTGCAGTGAACGGACGTTCGCCACGGCCAACTGAGGAGCTACCTCATGGACCAGGTCGTCAATCATCTTCCGATCAGGGCGATTCATATGCGTCCCACGCAAGAAGACGTGCATCGACAAGTAGGTCCTTATGTTGTCGAATGTTGATTCGGGTACCTGGGACAGCAGAACAAACACGGCGGGTGGCGGCTCCCTGTCCGGCCCCGATTGGCGTGTGTCTTCAACGACGCCGACTATGGGCGGAGGCGCATCATGCGCACCAAGCAGTGCCGGCCTCACCACGCTATCCTGTCCGAACGCACGTACATACGCCTGGTTGACCAGCGCCACCGGCACGTTTTCAACCTCGTCAAACTGCCGGCCGAGGACAAGGGAAACACCCATGGCGTCGATGGCACCGGGCGTGACGACACCGTATTGAACCTGATGTATCAGACCGTTCGCATCGGCGAACGGCATCACAAAACGGCCCGATATGGGCAACAGGCTGGACATGCCCACGCTGGTCACCCCCGGCAAGGCATGAAGTCTCTGGCGTAGCTTTTCGAACAGCGTGGCCACATCGCTGACGGTCAGGTACTGCCCCGCATCGGGAGCGATGTCGAAGACCAGGGCATCCTTCGCTTTGAAACCGACCGGCACGCGATCGAGGTTCCACCAGCGGGCAATCATGCCAACGCTGAGCACCAACAGCATGGTGGCAAGCGCCGTCTGTGCGAGGGTAACAACCTGCCTCGTACGGCGACCGATGCCAGCGCCGGGGAGAAAGTGATGCGAACGGTGTCCCAACAAATCGGCCGACCGAGCCTTCATCGGATCACCGAGCATGGCCAAGGCGAGGACGATCGCCGTCACGATGATCGCAAAAACGTGTACGCGCCAGTTGATATGCGACAAGCTTTCGGGTGCAAACCAATCGTCGAGCAGGAAGCGTGTGTATATACCCGCGAGCAGCCCACCCAGTTGCAAACCAACGATGACCGTCAGGGTGGCGATCACGGCCGCCTCTCCCAACCCGGGCAACCAGAGTCGATAGCCACGCGCGCCCAACGCGACGCGCAACGCGACCTCTCGGGATCTCGACATCGTACGGACCAGCATCAGCGCAGACAGGTTGAGACCGGCGATGGATATCACCAGTACACCGCAGCCGAGGAAGAGCAATAGCAGGGGACGTGCCGACACGGTGATCTGCGCTGAAAGCGTGGATGCGCCAAACCCGGCTAACCGATTCTCCGAAATGTGCAACTCGACCGCGTGGCGACTTGCCACCGTCCTGACATGTGTCGCCAAAGACTCGACCGAGGCGTCGGGCGACAACCAGGCTACCGCCATCAGATTGGAGGTCAGATTCGAGATCGGACCATTAGGGTGCAATGGCAAAAGGAGATCCGCGTCTTCCCGGAAACGATAGTCGGGAGGCAACACGCCACGAATGTGGAACGGCTTGCCATTGACCTCGATCGCGCGTCCAATGACCTCAGGACCACCACCGAGAGCCGCTTTCCACAGGCGCCAGGAGACGATAGCCTCGTCATCGGCACCCGACAGAGGCTGGCCGGCTATCAGATGAATACCCAGCGTAGGCAGAAAATCCGGATCAACGCGCTGCGCCCGTAATAACAGGATCGACTCACCCAGTCGCGCGTTGACCGATTCCACCGTACGCGCGACGCCCGTCGATATGACGCCCGCTGGCCGGCCTATCAGTTCGTACAGACGCGGCGAGATCACCCGCAGAGGCGCGGACGACCCGTAAAAAACGACACGATCGTGATGTGGAAACGGCGGTGGTCGCAACAGTAACGCGTTGACGGGAATAAATGCGCACACCATGGCCGCCACACCCAGCCCCAGGGTGAGCGATGCAACAAGCAGGTAGGTGGGGCGTCGGAACAGGCCGCGTAGTCGTCCGACGAGATCCGGCAGTCGGCTGCTCACAAGAAGGTTTCCAGAGCACGACGCTCATCCAGGCCGCACTCCGCTTCGCGTCGCAATTGCTGGAAGGTGCTCTCGTCGACGACGCGACCATCGAGCAGGCGAACCACGCGATCGGCCACGAAGCCGAAGCGCTCGTCATGGGTCACCATGCAGATCGTCCTGCCCGAGGCGTGCAGCCGCGACAGCAGGGCCATGACGGTTTCGCCATTGGGCAGGTCGAGATTGCCCGTCGGCTCGTCAGCCAGAAGGATCGCCGGATCGCCGGCCAGGGCCCGTGCCACGGCGACACGCTGCTGTTGCCCGCCCGATAACTGCGCCGGGTAGTGGCTCATGCGATGGGCCATGCCTACGCTGGAGAGCGACTCCGCGGCGCGCTCCATGCGCTCCCGACGTCCCATGCCATGGCGGAAGGTCAGGGGGAGCTCCACGTTCTCCGCGATGGTCAGGTCGGGAAGGAGGTTGAAGGTCTGGAAGACGAAGCCGATAAGGGTGTTCCTCATCGCCGCGCGCGCATGCCGCCCCAATCCCTGCACGGGACGGCCGGCGACGTGCAGCTCGCCGTACGTCGGCGTGTCGAGCAAGCCCATCAGGGACAGCAGGGTCGTCTTGCCGCATCCGGAAGGTCCGGCGATGGACACGAATTCACCTTGACGGATATCCAGGTGGATATCCGTCAGCACGTGGTTTTCCATCGCACCGGCATGGAACACCTTACCGATGCCGCGCATCTCGACGACGGAGGGGACGGATTCCGTCAACACGGCATGACCTCGCTTGTCAGGCAAGTACGATCGAGCCTACGCCCGGATCATGTCGGTTGTCGCGGTCCCGCGAACGCGGCGTGAAAGCAGTTTTTGCCTATATGCCGTTATTGCATATCGAATGCACGGTTACGGCAGGCAACATAACGAAAATTAACTATTTATTTACAAATAGATGGCAAGGGATGTCATAAGCAAAATCTAAGCTTACAATTCGCTTACGGGGTTGGGACGCAGTCATCTGGCTGTGGAGTTTCTTGGGAAATGGGCGGTTCATCGCCGGTTTGCCAGGTTCACGGAGAGCCCCGAATGGTGCAGCAATTCAAGTTGGGCGGACGCACCGCCTGGCTAAAGCGTTACGACCCTGACAACTGGCTCAGGCCCTCACTGGTGCGCGTCTGGAACGCCCTGGCGTCCCGTCTCGACCTGATGGCACTGCGCTCGCCACCACGCTACTCGGGCGAACAGGCCAAGAACATCGAATTGCGCCGTCTCGAGGCGTTGCGTGCTTGCGGTGCACCCGTGCCGCGCATCCTGGGCGAAGGACCTCGCAGCCTCATCCTCAGCGACATGGGCCCGACCCTCGCCCACCGCCTGAAGCGTCTGAAGAGCGCCAACGACGCCGACATCCTGGTGCGGCAGACGGCACAGGCCATTGGCAAGCTGCATCGCCATGGTGGCTACCTGGGCCAGGCGTTCGCGCGCAACATCACGGTCGGCGACACCGGCGTGGGTTTCATCGATTTCGAGGAGGACCCCAGCGAGATCATGAGCCTTGCGCAGGCCCAGGCACGCGACTGGGTGATCTTCACGACCGGCGTGGGTCCGTATTTCACCGACCGTATGGATGTGCTGAGCGATCTTATCCGTGACCAGGCAAGCCAGGCCGAGCCGCAGGTCGCCCGCGAAGTCCACCGCATCGCAAGCCGGCTGGGCTTCCTGGAACGCGCAGGGCGCCTCCTGGGCCGCAAGGCGGCAGCGATGGGCGCGGCGATCGGTGCGATACGCAAGGGCTTCGCTACCTTGGCCATCGCCGCCGTCCTGATCGATGTACTCAGTGATGGCGACTGCGACATGTGGCTCGCCATGGTCGACGTGGTAAGTCACGCGGCCACCTGAAACGCCCCGCACGCTACCATCGCGGGTCATCCATGTGATCCGCGAAGGCTCGCCGCATGTCCGTAACGCCGATCGACCCGACCTGGTTTCTTCCCGCCGATCGCGAACTGGGGCGACTGATCCGCGACATGGACTGGCGCGCCAGTTCGCTGGGCCCCATGGACACCTGGCCGGACGCATTGCGCCACGTGCTCGCCACCATGCTGCGCACCGAAGCCCCGATGGCCCTGTTCCAGGGTCCGGAAGGCGTGCTCTTCTATAACGACGCGTATCGCGCCATCGCCGGACTGCGCCATCCTTCCGTGCTGGGCCAGCCCGTCACCCTGGGCTGGCCGGAGGTCGCCGACTTCAACCGCCAAGTGCTCGCCACGGTGTTCGCGGGGGGCACGCTTTCGTTTCGCGACCAGCACGTGATGCTCAACCGCACCGGCGAACCGGAAGACGTCTGGCTTCACCTCGACTACAGCCCGCTGATGAACGACGACGGCAAGGTCGGCGGCGTAGTGGTACTCATCAAGGAGACCACGCACCGGGTGGAGGTGGAGCAGCGCCTTCGCATCGCCCAGCAGGCCGGTGGCGTGGGCACCTTCGAGTGGTTCCCGGAAACCGGCCGGCTCGAGGTCTCCGACGAATACCGTCGCATATGGGGGCTCCCCGCGCAGGGGCCTGTCACCGACACCATGCTGTACATGATGCTCCATCCCGACGATCGCTCATCGGCGGCGATGAACCGCATGGAGCAAGGCAATCCACTGGACTACGTGGAATATCGCCGGGTGGATCCCGTCACGGGCGAGATCCGCTGGATCGCCCGGCGCGGTGAGGTCGTCCGCCATGAAGGCCGCGCCCGGCGCCGTTACATCGGCATCGCCATGGACATTACGCATCGCAAGGCGGCCGAGGATGCGCTGCGCGCCAGCGAGCAACGCTGGCGGACACTGTTCGAGCAGATGCACGAAGGCTTCGTGATGGGCCGCGCGTTGCGCAACGAAGCGGGACGCGTGACCGACTTCGTGATGACCGAACTCAACCCGGCCTTCGAACGGCAGACCGGCATCCCCACCGCCGACGCCGATGGCCGCCGCGTGCGGGAAGTGATCCCGGATATCGACGACGCGATCATCGAACGCTATGCGCGCCTGCTCGACGAGGGTGGTTCCACCGAGTTCGAGGTGAACGTCCCCGCGCTCGGCGGACGCTGGTTCGAATCGCGTGCCCGCGCCATCGGCGACGATCGCTTCGCCGCTCTTTTTGTCGATATCTCGGACCGTAAGAAGGCGGAAGCGGCGCTGGCCGATCTTGCCTCCACGTTGCAGGAGCGCGTGACCCAGCGTACCGCCGAACTCCTGCGCACCCAGGACGCCCTGCGCCAGAGTCAGAAGATGGAAGCCATCGGTAATCTCACCGGTGGCGTGGCACACGACTTCAACAACCTACTCCAGGTCATCAGCGGCAACCTCCAGTTACTCGCGGAAGACACGGCAGGCAACGATCGGGCGAGCCGTCGCGTGTCCAACGCGATGGCAGGCGTGACGCGCGGCTCCAAGCTGGCCGCGCAGTTGCTCGCCTTTGGTCGGCGCCAGCCGCTGGCGCCCAAGGTGGTCAATATCGGTCGCTTCATCCGCGACATGGACGACCTGCTTCGGCGTACGCTCGGCGAGGCCATCGAGATCGAGACGATTATCGCCGGCGGCCTGTGGAACACGCTGATCGACCCGGGCAACATCGAGAATGCGCTCCTGAATCTCGCGATCAACGCGCGCGACGCCATGGACGGACAAGGCCGCCTCACGATCGAGGCGGGCAACGCCTATCTCGACGCCAATTATGTCGATGCCCTCGACGACGTGAGCGCGGGACAGTATGTGCTGCTGGCCGTCACCGATACGGGCCACGGCATCGACGCCGATATCGTCGACAAGGTGTTCGATCCCTTCTTCACCACCAAGCCGGAAGGACGCGGCACGGGCCTTGGTCTGTCGATGGTGTACGGCTTCGTGAAGCAGTCCGGCGGCCACATCCGCATCTACAGCGAAGCCGGCCATGGCACGACGGTAAAGCTCTACATGCCGCGCACCACGCAGACGGAAGACGTCATCGTGGATATCGACGTCGGTCCGGTGACCGGTGGCAGCGAGACGATCCTCGTCGCCGAGGACGACGACGCGGTGCGGGAGACTGTCGTAGCCATGCTCGCCGACCTGGGCTATCGCGTGCTGAAGGCACGCGACGCATCCAGCGCGCTTTCCATCGTGGATAGCGGCATTCCGATCGACCTGCTCTTCACCGACGTGGTGATGCCCGGCACGCTCAAGAGCACCGAACTCGCCCGCAAGGCCTGCGAACGCCTGCCTGGGATGGCCGTGGTATTCACCTCAGGCTATACGGAAAACTCGATCGTCCACGGTGGCCGCCTCGACGAGGGCGTCGAACTGCTCAGCAAGCCGTATACGCGCGAATCCCTGGCCCGCAAGCTTCGCCAGGTGTTCGCCGCGCAGGCGCAACGCAACGCCGCCCAGCCAATGACAGTACCCTCCATCACGCCGCCCGCCCACCGGAAGGTACGCATCCTCGTGGTGGAAGATGACTGGCTCGTCCGCACCACGGTCGTCGAAATGCTGCAGTTGCGCGGACACGAGGTCTACGAGGCCGGTGACGCGAACCAGGCGTTCGACGTGCTGGAGAGGCAGGCCATCGACCTGCTTATTGCCGACGTGGGCCTTCCCGGCATGTCCGGTGTCGAATTGGCGACGCAGGCGCGGGGCCGCCGCGAAAGCCTGGCCGTGATTTTCGCTACCGGACACGCCAACGTGGCCTCCGTGCAGGCGGACTCCCGCACCGTGGTGCTCGGCAAGCCCTATGGCTCCGATGCGCTGGCCGGCGCGATCGCCCGCCTGTTCCCCGCTCGCGGCACATCCTGAACGCCAAGACCTTCACCTCAGTGAAGGTCTTGGCGCCCAACGACGTAATCGTTTACATGTAACGCCATTTACGTGCCCACCAAGCGACGCGATGCCGGTATCCTAGCCCGCTCCCGGCTACGGCCACCCGCTTTGCAGATCGACCGACATGACCCGTGATTCCCGCATCGAAGACCTCATTGCCCGCATGACCGTGGAGGAGAAGGTCGGACAGCTCGGCGTCTTCGCCGATGCCGTGCGCCCCTTCGCTCCGGACATCAACCCCGAGGTGAACGCCAAGGGTGCCGCCGAAGTACTCGAGCAGATCCGCGCCGGCAAGGTCGGCTCACTGTTCAACGGCGTCGGCGCGACGGAAGGCCGTGAGGCGCAGCGGGTGGCCGTGGAGGAAAGCCGCCTGGGCATCCCGTTGCTGTTCGGCTCCGACGTGATCCATGGCATGCGCACCGTGTTTCCGATTCCGCTGGGTGAAGCGGCGACCTTCGAACCCGATCTCGCCGAGCGCACCGCCCGCGTCACTGCCGTGGAAGCGACCGCAGCCGGCGTGCACTGGACCTTCGCTCCGGCCGTGGACATCGCGCGCGACCAGCGTTGGGGCCGTGTCGCCGAAGGCGCGGGCGAGGACGTGGTGCTCGGCTCGGCGTTTGCCGCCGCCCGCGTGCGCGGCTTCCAAGGTCCCGACCTGACCGCGAAGGATTCGCTGCTCGCTACGCCGAAGCACTTCGCCGCCTATGGCGCCGTGGCCGGCGGTATGGAATACAACACCGTGGATATCGCACCGCAGACGCTGCGCGATGTCCACCTGCCGCCGTTCAAGGCGGCGCTCGATGCCGGCGCCCTCACCATCATGAGCGCCTTCAACGACATCAACGGCGTGCCCGCGTCGGCCAACCGCGCATTGATGACCGGTATCCTGCGTGATGAGTGGGGTTTCGATGGCTTCGTCGTCTCCGACTACACCGCCGACATGGAACTGATCGCCCACGGTTACGCCGAGGACGAGCGCGATGCCACGCGCCTGGCCTTCCTCGCCGGCGTGGACATGAGCATGCAGAGCGGTTACTACGCCGCTCACCTGGCCGACCTCGTGGAGAAGGGCGACGTGTCCATGGCCGTGCTCGACGAAGGCGTACGTCGCGTACTGCGCGTGAAGGATGCCATCGGCCTGTTCGACGATCCGTACCGCTCGCTCGATCCCGTTGCGGAAGCCGACACCTCGAAGCTGCCCGAGCACGATGCGCTCGCGCGCGATGCCTCGCGGCGCTCGATCGTCCTTCTGAAGAACGACGGCGTGCTTCCCCTGCGAAAGCAGGACACACGCATCGCCCTTATCGGCCCCTTCGCGGAAGACCGCGACAACATCGAAGGTTGCTGGACGTTGTTCGGCGACAAGAGCCGCTACGTCGATATCGCCACGGGTATCCGCGACGCCGTATCCGACGGTCAGCTCGACATCGTGGCCGGTAGCGGCATCGAAGACCCCATCGACGGTGGCATCGACGCGGCCGTCGCGGCGGCTAAACGCGCCGACGTGGTGCTGCTCGCCATCGGCGAACCGCAGAACTACTCCGGCGAAGCGCAGGCGCGTACGCAGATCGTGGTGCCCGCCGCACAACAGGCCCTGGCCGAGGCCGTCGTGGCCACGGGCACGCCGGTGGTCGTGCTACTCAAGAATGGTCGCGCGCTTGCCCTGTCCGGTGCCGTGCGCGATGCAAACGCGATCCTCGTCACCTGGTTCCTCGGCACGCAGGCCGGCCCGGCGATCGCCGATGTCGTGTTCGGCGACTACAACCCGTCCGGCCGTCTGCCGGTGAGTTTTCCGCAGGATTCGGGACAGCAACCCTTCTTCTACAACCACGCACGCACGGGCCGCCCGGAACTGTCCGACCAGCCACCCGCGTTCAAGGCGCGTTACCGCGAAGTGACCTTCGAGGCGCTTTATCCGTTCGGCCACGGCCTGAGCTATACGCGATTCGGATACACCCAGCCGGTGGTGCAGGCCAAGGTCGGCTGGGACGAGACCATCATCGTCAGCGCCACGGTCACCAACACCGGCGAGTTGGCGGGCGAGGAGGTCGTGCAGCTTTATGTGCATGATCGCGTCGCCAGTCGTGTGCGCCCCGTGCGCGAGCTGAAGGCGTTCCGGAAGATCCTGCTCGCACCGGGCGCCTCCGAAGAGGTCTCGTTCGAACTGACCCGTCTGGACCTTGCCTTTACCCACGTCGACGGCCATACATTCGATGCGGAGCCCGGCGTATTCGATGTCTGGATCACCGGTTCATCCACCACCGGCGACGCGAGCGCGTTCACCCTGGTCAAACCCTGATACCGGCTAAGCTTCGTCATCCCCTCGACGGAGCAGCCCCATGCAGGAACTCGAAGGCAAGATCGCCCTCGTCACGGGCGCGGCCAGCGGTATCGGTCGCGCCATCGCGCAAGCCTATGCGAAGGCGGGCGCCCGGGTCGTCATCGCCGACCTCGCCGCCGACAAGGCGGAAGAGGCCGCCATCGCCATCGGTGGAAACACCATCGGCATCGCCATGGACGTAACGGATGAGGCACAGGTCGAGGATGGATTCGCCCGTACGCTTCGCGAGTTGGGTCCTGTCGACATCCTCGTCAGCAACGCGGGCGTGCAGATCGTGGCACCGCTGGTCGACTTCCGCTTCGACGACTGGAAACGCATGCTCGCGATCCATCTCGACGGCGCCTTCCTCACCGCGCGTGCCGCCATGCGCCAGATGAAGGACGCCGGCCGCGGCGGCTCCATCCTGCTGATGGGTTCGGCGCATTCGCACGTCGCCTCGCGCCTCAAGGCACCTTACGTGACCGCGAAGCATGGATTGCTCGGCCTGGCGCGTACCATCGCGAAGGAAGGCGCCCCGGACGGCATACGCGCCAACGTGATGTGCCCGGGATTCGTCCGCACGCCGCTGGTAGAAAAACAAATTCCCGAGCAGGCGAAGACGCTGGGCATCAGTGAAGATGCCGTCGTCCGCGATGTCATGCTTCGCGACACCGTGGATGGCGAATTCACCACGCTGGAGGACATCGCCGACACCGCCATCTTCCTCGCCGGCTTCCGATCCAATGCGTTGACGGGACAGTCGATCGTCGTCACGCACGGTTGGTACATGCACTGATCCGGGGTCGATCCCGGGCGGCGCCGCCCGACCATCCGCCCACACGAACATCCGGCCCGCACCGCATCCCACGGCGGCATGGGCCGATGGGGTCGCACGATACAGCGGCCTAGTCTCTCCGTCCCTGCCCTGGGCACGACGCCCCGGCATCGACGGAGGGAACCATTCCCATGACGCTTCGCCTCTTACGCCACCTCGGTGCCTTCCTGCCGGTCGCCGGTGCGCTGCTGGTCACCTTCCCCGCCTCAGCCACCCCGTCTGGAGCCGCTCCCCTTACCTGGTCGCCATGCCCGATCGCGCTTGTCGACAACGGACACGCCATACCTGTTGAACGCCTGGAATGCGCGTGGACCACCACGGCGCTCGATCACGATACGGCCGCCGATACAGGCGAGATCACGCTAGGCGTGATCCGCCTGCGCGCCGGCGATGCGCAGCGCCGCGAAGGCGCGATCTTCATGAACTTCGGTGGACCGGGCGCGTCGCCCTACGACTACCTACCCTGGCTGGCTGAAAGCTGGGTGAGCGCCGACAGGAATGATCCCATCGACGGCCCCAAGAAAGAACTGACGGAACGGTTCGATCTGGTCGCCGTCGTACCACGCGGCCTGATCGGTGGCGACGTCATGGAATGCATCCACACCGGCAGGCGCGGCATGTCGTTAGCGGAATCCAGCGACGACAATGCCTGGGCCCAGGCGATCTTCGAAGCGGACACCCAGTCACGGGCTTGCGACCACCCGCTGTATCCCTACATCGATACGATGCAGGTCGTCGAGGACATGGAGCATGTGCGCCGCGCCATGGGCGAACCGGTGCTCAACTTCTACGGCGTGTCGTATGGCACCTGGGTAGGATCGCGGTATGCCGCGGCGCATCCTGGCACGGCCGGCCGTTTTCTGCTCGACTCGAGTGCTGCGTTCCATCTCTCGTTCCAGCAGGTCGACGAACTGACCACACTGGAAAACGAACGCAGCTTCCTCCGCGACGCCGTGAGCCCGGCCTTGGCATCGCCCGATCGCTATGGCCTCGGTGAAGATCGGGATGTCCTGCTCGCCCGCCTTCGTGCCATGCCCTCGCCCTGGCGATCGCGACTGCTACCCAACGTGAAAAATCCCGTGGAACTGGTCGCCGCCGTCGCTCTCGGTGAATGGCGGGCCGCCCATCCAGATGCACCACTCGGCGACGAGATCGCCTGGCTGGATACAGCGGATTTCGGCGTGTTGCCGACCGAGCGGCAGGCTGTGTTCGAGCAGGCCCATGCCCTTCTTCCTTCGGTCTACCGTGTCTCTGGCCGTGACGCTTCCGAATACTTCGGCCCCGACGGTATCGCCGTCAATCGCGCCACCACCTGTAATGACACGAAATGGCCCGACATCGACAGCTGGCGATCGATGGTCGCATGGCGTTCGGCCAACCTCCTTACATGGAATGGTGACGATGTCGCACTGGGCCTGCTTTGTGCTCGCTCATGGTCAATGTGGTCCGCGCCTCTCAAGCTTGAAAAAATGGCCCAAGCGCCCGCCTTCATGATGATCCACGCCGAATTCGACGACGCCACGCCGCTTGGCGGGGCCTCCCGGGCAGCGGATACGGTGCCCAACGCACACCTGGTGGTGGTACGTGGCATGCGCAGTCACGGCGTGCTGGGTGAATCGCGCAGCGTTTGCGCCGAGCGCGATGGCCCCCGATTCCTCCTCACGGGAGAACTGCCCACGCTGAAGCACAGCGAATGCACCTACGTTCCCCGCACATGAGGCAGCGAACGGACTACCGGATGCATCGTATGTCGAACAGATCTTCCGCCACGGCCATCTTCGTTACAGGCCTGTGCCTGCTCGGGCCTTGTCATTCGACGACGGCACCACTGGCATGGGATCACTGCGCCTGGGAGACCTCTTCGGCATCGGAAGATAGCGCCGTGCAATGCGCCAGGCTCTCGCTCCCTGCCGACCATGATGGGCTACAGGACCAGCGCATCGAGGTCGGCATCATGCGCATACCCGCTCTCAGTGGCGCATCTCGTGAGGGAACCCTCTTCTTCCACTTCGGTGGCCCGGGCCTGCATCCCAGGGATTTCCTGCCCGAACTGAGGCGACGATGGTCGAGCTACGATGCCGACGACGCGTTGCACGGGGGCAAACGCCTCCTGGCCTAACGCTACGACTTTGTCGCCGTCATACCGCGTGGCCTGGATGGAGGCACCACGGTCGCCTGCGCTCCCATCCAGGCAGTGGAGCCGGAACCGCTTGGCGTCAAGCTAGACGACGCCACGTGGACCGCGGCGCTCACCTATACACGTGCCCTCGTCGACGCTTGCAGGCAGCACCCACTGGCCCGTTACATCGATACACGTCAGCATGCCGGCGACATGGAAGCCGTTCGCGTCGCGCTCGACGAACCCGTGATCGACTTCGTCGGTATTTCCTATGGAAGCTTCGTCGGGCTGAGCTATGCATCGATCTATCCGGGCCATCTGCGCAGAATCCTTCTGGATTCGTCCCTCGACGCCACCACCGAACTCGACCGAACGCTTCAGGCTTCCACTGCCGATCGCGAGCGCATCGTCGGCCGCTTGGCGATCGGCGAAGCGGTCCGCCATCCGGATCGCTGGCATCTCGGTAACAATCGGCAGGCGCTCTTGGACCGCCTACGACGTATACCGGCATCATTACGCGTCAGCCTCATGCCTGGTATCGACAGCCCTGAATCACTGATCGCCGTGTTTGCCTTGGCCGATACGCTCGACGATACCCCGGGCATGCCGGCCAGTGATCTTCGTGCCACGCTGGCGAAGAAGAGGCTAAACGACGACGATGCGTTGGACTGGCGTATCCACGAACGCCTACAGCAAATGATCGACGCACTTCTCGAATCGCCCGCTCCCGTCTCCGATGCAGAGTCCCGGGCCGGGGATCAGATGCTTGCGGTGAACCTCATGACGCTCTGCAACGACCACCGCTGAGCTCGAACACCCACCGGCTGGCGACAGCATGCACAAAGGCAGTCGTCGACCTATGCGACGTGGGAAGGACACGATGTGGCCCAAGGTCTGGTCTGCGCTCAGTGGCCCCATGCCCAGCACAATGCAGTGCGGCCGGCGACACTCTCCGCGTTACCTCCCTTCCTGATGATCCATGCCGAGTACGATCCCAGCACACCGCTTCGTGGCGCCGTACGCCTGGCGGACGGTATCCCGCAGGCGCACCTGGTCATGGCACGAGGCCTAAGTCTTCATTACCTGCTCGACCGTACCCATACGCCATGCATTGAGAAGGCGGCGAGCCACTATCTCCTCACCGGGCGCACGCCTGAACTCAAACATACCTCCTGCGACGTCTCGCTTCGACACTGACAACGACGGAACCTCCCTACACCAAACGAGGGCTTCACCTATACGGAGACGCCATTGCCCCGGATAACCTGACGGGCAATCGAAGATCGGCAAACGGAAATACTTCCTGTCCCGTCCGAGGAATACCGCCGTGAAGCCATCTGCCCTTCTGCACTCGTCTGCTGCTCTGTTCCTTGCCACGTCAGCCGTGGCGAGTCCGGCGCAGTCCACATCGCCACGCATTGAATGGCTGCCTTGCCAATCCGAGCCATCGACCGCGTCGTCATCGCAGGATGCCATCCGCGTGCAATGCGGACGGCTTCGCGTTCCCGTCGACCACGATCGACCGTTGGCCGATTCGATGTGGATACCGTTCTATCGCGTGCCTGCCGCCGCGCCTTCCTCTATCGAAGGCACGGTGCTCGTCCTTCCCCTGGACCTTACAGGCGACACGCGCAATGCATTGGTAGACGTCGCGCAACGCTGGCGGTCCCACCCGGCTGACGATGTCGACTTCGGGGATCTTCGTCGAGCTACCGACCGTTACGACTTTGTCGCCTTGCAGCCGCGCGGCGTTGGCACCACGCAGCTTCCTTGTGAACCGACGGATGGCGATCTCGCGGCGAACGCACTCATCACGGGGGATGCCGAAGCCTGGCGAACATGGGAGCGAGACGTACGCATGTTCGTCGGCGCCTGCGGAGATAATGCCCGGCACGTCAGCACTCGCAATTACGTGGCTGATCTGGACGTCCTGCGTGAAGCGCTCAGCGCGCCGACGTGGCATATCTATGCACGAGGACACGGCGGCTGGGTGGCTTCGTGGTATGCCTCGCTGCACCCGACACGTACCGAACGCCTTCTCCTGGACAACAGCCTGGGGTTCGGCAGCGACGCATGGCCCGCCCAATCCGCCGGTAGCAGTATGTATGCCGAATCGGTCCTATGGAATGGTCCTGTCCGCGACGTCGTCTCGCATCCGTCCCGTTTCCGGCTCGGTACGTCGCCGAACACCGTCATGAAGCGTCTTCGGGGCATGCCGGTCGCGCTGCGACATCGATGGTGGGACCGCCTGATCACGGGAGACGATATCGCGGCGGCGCTGGCCATCGCAGAGGCATGGCCCCCGACGGCACGTCCATCCCTCCCATCGATAAAGGCATATGTCGCGGCCTATCGCTTCCATCCCGATGCCTCCATCGATGAATCGCTGCACGTGACGGCCCTGCGATTGCTGAATGACATGGTGGATGGCGGCCCTTCTTCCTCGAAGAAGTACGCACTTGATGGCGCAACGATGGCTACGGCATGCAATGACATCGCGTGGCATGAAACGGCGAGTGAACTCATGGAGAAGCATCGGTTCGAGCTCGGCGTGTTCGCCCTACCCAATCCGACACGATCAATCCACGGTATCGCCTGCCAGGCGTGGCCTTACGTGGCATCCGGCCGCCCTGGGCCTGGCCCGCTCCATCGGATATCACCCTTTCTCATGGTCCACGCCGCCGTTCATTACGCAGCCCCCGTGGATACAGCGATCCGTGTGACAAGGACATTCGGTACGGCTCGCCTTGTCGTACAACAGAACGCCTCGTCCACCTTCGTCGTCGCCGACGATCGAGCACGATGCGCTTCGAGGATGGCAGGCCACTACCTGCTTACGGGAGACGTACCATCCGCATCCGTCACCCGCTGCAACGACGGGCCGGCCCGCTCGATACCCTGACCTATCCCCTTTGTCCGCTGGCCAGGAGCGTCAGCGGACATGACCCACGCGCCCCTTGTCGTCTTCCACCCCTGACAAGGGCGACGCGACAATCCCACCCTCACCGACAAGGACGTAAACGATCATGCATGGATTGCTGAAACACACGCTGGCCCTCGCCGTGGTAGCCACATACCACGGCGTCTGCGCCAGCGACGCACCGACCATTCGCTGGGAGTCGTGCGACGGCATCATTCCCATGGATGTCCAGGAGACATTCGGCGCCCACCTCCAGTGCGGCCAGCTGACGACGATCAGGGATCACGGCGACTCCAGCAGCCCAGCCGTCGCGCGGGATGTGATCCGCATTCGCGCCACCCTCGGCCAGGACACGCCCCCTCCGACGCTCTTCGTCGACTTCGGGCGCCAGCGCTTCGAGACGATGCCATCGACCGTACTCGAATGGCGAACGTCGAACGCGGATGATCCCGAAACCTCCGGGTTCAGGAAGCTTGTCGATCGCTTTGACATCGTCTTCCTGTCCCATCGCGGCGACACGAAGACATTCCGGCAGCGCTGCGGCAAGTTTGACTATGCATCTGCCGTTGCCGTGCTCGCCATGCCGCCGGAAAGCGCCGACCATGACACCATGTGGGACAGCGTGATCGGCAACGCCCGCGATATCGCGACGCGCTGCGCGCCGGTCACCCAGGAGGTCGATACCTGGCAGCAGGTTCGCGACATGGACGACCTGCGCCGGGCACTGGGCGTCGAACGTCTGGATCTTTACGGTCAGGACCTCGGCGCCCGTGTCCTCACCACGTATGCCGTCACCTTTCCGCAGCACGCGGGGCGCCTGTTGCTACAGGGTGCCATGGACTTCACCGATGGGCTCGATGCCGTCTATACCGGTACACCCTATGGCCTCGAACTCGTCCTTTGGCGCAACGCCTTCGTTCCCGCCGCGAACGACGAAGGGCGCTGGAAGCTGGGTGGGGACCCTTCCGACGTACGCGAGCGCTTCATGGAGATTCCGTTCGAACTGCGCTACCTGTGGTCTGGCTTGATGCGCCGTCCCGAACATATCCGCACGGCCATCGATATCGCCCACCTCTATCTGATGGTGCCCGTCGATGTTCGCGGGCGTGAGCGACTGATTCATGATGTCGCCTCCCATCGCTTCGCCGATGATCCGGCGGTCGACGCCCTGGTCCGCAAGGCATCGCGCCCCCTCGTCGAGCGCCTTCCGCGGGAAGGCGGTTCGATCCTGGATACATTCAAGGCATTTGATGGTTCGTACATCGCACCCATCTGCAACGATGCCCGCTGGAAGACCGAGCCTGAAGTGGTTCGCGACTGGTTGACGAAGGAAGTCGCCCTGAGGGCGGCATTTTCGAAACAGGCGGTCGAACAGATGCTCGTATGCTCGCAATGGCCCGCGGCGACGCACGAAGGCCCTTCGCTGGACGATCTTCGACGGATTCCCGCCTTCGTCGTCATGCATGACGAGGAGAATCCCTGGCAGCCGCTATGGAACATCCAGCAAGCCACCGACAAGCTACCCAATGCGACGCTCGTGGTACGCGAATCGGCCGGTGCGGATATCTCGGATCATCGCTTTTCCTGCTACCGGCACCTGGGTACGCATTACCTTCTGACCGGCGAATTACCCGGCGCCAGGAAAAACTACTGCTCGCCGGGCGATCCACAGCCTCGGACCGCCTCTCGTCACGAAAGATAAAAAAAGCCCCCGGTTCACCACCGGGGGCTTTTCATCGAACCTTTCCGCGAATCGTCAGATCGCGTAGTACATCTGGAACTCGAGCGGATGGGTGCTCGCGCGGTAGCGGGTCACTTCCTGCATCTTCAGCGCGATGTAGCCATCGATGAAGTCGTCGGTGAACACGCCACCGGCCTTGAGGAAGTCGCGGTCCTTGTCGAGGGCGGCAAGCGCCTCGTCGAGGCTGGCGCAGACCTGCGGGATGTTCTTCTCTTCTTCCGGCGGCAGGTCGTAGAGATCCTTGTCGGCCGGCGCACCCGGGTCGATCTTGTTCAGGATACCGTCCAGGCCGGCCATCATCAGCACGGTGAAGGTCAGATAGCCCGACTGCATCGGATCCGGGAAACGGATTTCGATACGACGGCCCTTCGGGCTGGACACGTACGGGATACGGCAGGAAGCCGAACGGTTGCGCGCCGAGTAGGCGAGCATCACCGGGGCTTCGTAGCCCGGCACCAGACGCTTGTAGCTGTTGGTGGTGGAGTTGGCGAAGGCGTTGATGGCCTTGGCGTGCTTGAAGATACCGCCGATGTACCACAGCGCGATCTGCGACAGGCCGCCGTAGAGGTCGCCCGCGAACAGGTTCTCGCCATTCTTCGACAGCGACTGGTGCACGTGCATGCCCGAGCCGTTGTCGCCGACGATGGGCTTGGGCATGAAGGTGACCGTCTTGCCCTGCTGGTGGGCGACATTCTTGATGACGTACTTCATCGTCATCAGTTCGTCGGCCTTCTTCACCAGGGTGTTGAAGCGGGTGCCGATCTCGCACTGGCCGGCGTTGGCGACTTCATGGTGGTGCACTTCCACCACCTGGCCCAGCGATTCCAGCACCTTGCACATGTCGGCGCGCAGGTCGCCCAGGCTGTCGACGGGGCTGACCGGGAAGTAGCCGCCCTTCACGCCCGGGCGGTGGCCGGTGTTGGTGCCGTCGTACTTGTAGCGCGACGACCAGGCGGCCTCTTCAGAGTTGATCTCGTAGAACACGCGGCCCATGTCGTTCTGCCAGCGGATCGAGTCGAAGATGAAGAACTCGGGTTCCGGGCCGAAGAAGGCGGTGTCGGCGATGCCGGTGGACTTCAGGAAGGCTTCGCCGCGCTTGGCGATGGAGCGCGGATCGCGGCCGTAGGCCTGCATGGTGCTGGGCTCGAGCACGTCGCAATGCAGGATCAGCTGCTTGTGGGCGCTGAACGGATCGAGGTGGGCCGTTTCCGGGTCCGGCATCAGCACCATGTCGGATTCGTTGATGCCCTTCCAGCCGGCGATCGACGAGCCGTCGAACATCTTGCCGTCTTCGAAGGTCGATTCGTCGATGGCATGGGCCGGGAAGGTCACATGGTGGTGCTTGCCGAGCATGTCGGCGAAGCGCAGGTCGACGAACTCGATGCTCTCGTCCTGGATCAGGTTCAGCACTTTGGAAGCGGCGGACATACAAACCTCGAATAGGTATGGGGCGGAATGCATTTAGCAATCGCTATGCCAGCGGCGCCGCCTGCGACGGACCGGCCTGGATCAAGCCTGGGCATCATAGAACGGAGATAAGACGCCTGCATGATTGCACCAGTATGGTGCTAAATAATTGCTAGCGCACCATTTCGGAAAATCCCAGGTGTCCCAGGCCAGGGCCGGCCCGCAGGGAAAAGCCGCCTACGATCCGCCCCTGATCCAATGGACCACCCCGGCGTTGCCGGGGCGGTTTCCGGTCGAACTTACTGCGAGGCGGCCGAGTCGCTGCCCGTCGATGGCGTCACGATCGCATGCGTCGGTGCGATACATGCGACGAACTCGGGATCCTTGAAGAGAAGTTCGATATTGCTCTTCATCACTTCGTTGAGTATCGCGAAGCCAGCGCCCGGGGTGAACTTGCTGGTATGACGCGAATGCTTCTGTTGCTTGTGATAGCAGACGCTGCCGTCGGCGTTATCAAGGACGTAGGTCACGTTGAGCGTCCAGTCGATGCTGAAGCCCAGATCGTCGATCAGGAATTCGTCGATCGATCCATGGAGGAGTGGGTACGTTCCACCGGTATCGATGCCCACGAACCGCGACTCGACGAAAAGCGCGTTGTGGAAGTATTCGGCAATGGGTTTTTCGAAATAGACGTGGCCGGCTGCCGTATTGTGGATTTCATTGGGAGTCACCTTACCGTTCTTGGCAGGCATGTACTCGAAATCGCCGACCTTCTCGACGCCCTTCACCGTCATGGTCGAGGAAGGCGCGTAATTGAGCGCCAGCGGCGCCGCGCAACCACCCAGCACGACGCACAGGCCCGCGAGGGCCAGTCTTTGTAGATACTTCATCCTTTTTCCCTGTTCCTGAATCAGATAAGTGTCGTCCGACCGATAGTTCTTGCGGTCTTTCGACAGGCGAGATCATGCGCCCGTGCCAGGGCATGTGCAACGAACCGATCGACCACATGACGTTACCCCGACACACCTTTTCGTTTACCCTGCGTGGGCTCACGTGACCCATGCATGGATGGATGCGGACACCGCGGTCCCCACCACCTTTCCAAGCCAGATCGATCATGAACAAACCCGAAGACGACAAGCCCGACGCCGGGCGACGCCGCCTCCTTGGCGGCATGGCCACCACCGGCGCGCTGCTGGCGCTGGGCGGTAGCGGTGAAGTGGTCGCGGCCGGCAAGAGCGCGGCCGCGGCACCCTCACCGACCGAAATGGATGCCCTGCTCGAAAAGCACATCCAGAACGTCGTGGTGATCTATGCGGAAAACCGCAGCTTCAACAACCTGTTCGGCAATTTCCCCGGCGTGAAGGAACCGCTCTCGGCGGTGTCGGCCGAGCGCTATGTGCAGCGCGATCGCACCGGCAAGGCGTTCGACAAGCTGCCCCCCATCTGGGGTGGCATGGTGCCCGAGGCGCAGACGGTCAATCACCGTACCTACAAGGTCGACGAAAAGGCCATCCTCGACCTGCCTAATGCCCCGTGGGCCCTGCGCATGCCCGACGGCGAGCCGTTGCCCCATGGCGTGGTCACTCGCGATCTCGTACATGCCTTCTATAACAACCAGTTGCAGATCAACGGCGGCAGGAACGACGGCTTCGTGGCCTGGGGCGACAACGGTGCGCTGACCATGGGCCACTACGACGAAGCCCCCGTACACCTGCGCCTGTGGCGCCTCGCCGAGCAGTTCACGCTCTGTGACAACTTCTTCATGGGCGCCTTCGGCGGTTCGTTCCTCAACCACCAATACCTCGTGGCCGCCCAGCCGCCGTTCTATCCGGACGCCGACAAGAGCCCGGCCCAGTTCGGTATCGCGGTGACACAAAGCGGCTCGGCCACCGACTACCGCCTGAAGATGGCGGACGACTCCCCGGCCAGCGCGATGCAGGGCAAGCCGAAGTTCGCCCACCACAACCAGCTCACCCCGGATTTCTACGCGGTGAACACCATGGGTCCGCCGTACTCGCCGGGCTTCAACGTGGATCACAAGAATCCGGCCCTCGCCGACGCCAGCAGCCCGAACACCCTGGTGCCGCAGACGCACAAGCACATCGGCGACGTCCTCTCCGCGAAGAACGTGGACTGGGCCTGGTACGGCGGCGCCTTCCAGGCGGCGCTGGACGGCAAGGGCGACAGCGAGAACGGCAGCTTCCCGTCCACGCCGAACTTCCAGGCGCACCACCAGCCGCTCAACTATTTCGTGAGCCTGGCGCCGGGAACCGACGCCCGCAAGAAGCATCTGCGCGACGGCGGCCTGGGCGAGACGGCGAAAACCAACCGCTTCCTCGCCGACGCCAAGGCCGGCACGCTACCGCCGGTGGCGTTCTACAAGCCTCAGGGCGACCTCAACATGCACGCTGGCTATTCGGACGTGGAAGCGGGTGATCGCCATATCGGCGCGATCATCCACGAGCTGCGCCAGAGCAAGCAGTGGAAGAACATGCTGGTGGTGATCACCTTCGATGAAAACGGTGGCTGGTGGGATCACGTGGCGCCGCCGAAGGGTGACCGCTGGGGTCCGGGCACCCGTATCCCCGCGCTGGTGGTGTCGCCTTTCGCCAAGAAGGGCCATGTGGAACATACGATCTACGATACCGGCTCCATCGCACGCTTCATCACGCGCCGTTTCAAACTGGAGAAACTGCCTGGACTGAAGATGCGCGAGGACGCCATGGTGGCCGCAGGGGGTCCTGCGCCGGGCGATCTGACTGAAACATTGGCCTTCTCGTAATCTCGTAGGAGCGCGCTGGCGCGCGATCGCGCGCAAGCGCGCTCCTACAAGTCGCGGGTATCAGTGACCTGGCGAGCCGCCCGATGCAAAGGGCGGCTTCGCGAACCAGATGGCAACCATCGCCAGGCCGAACAACAGGCCGAACAACCAGAACACGTCGTTCACCGCCAACGTCGCCGCCTGCACATCCACGATACGATTCAGCACCGCGTTGGCCGTGGGACCCTGCACACCGAACGCCTGGAACCGATCCAGGTATTCCATCGTGGTCCGATCACCCGACACCACATGCTCCGCCAGCGTCGCATGGTGGTAGGTCGTGCGATGCGAATACATCGTGGTGCTCACCGCCGTGGCGATGCTGCCTGCCAGCGTACGGAAGAAGTTCGATAGGCCCGATGCGCTCGCCACCTGCTCGTCAGGAATCCCGGCCAGGATGATCTGGTTCACCGGCACGAAGAACAAGGCAACCCCCGCACCCATCATCAATCGCGGTAAGGCCAGCTCGGCATAGGGCGCGGTCGTGTTGAGCGTCGCCATCCAGAACGAGGCGCCTGCGAAGATCGCAAAACCCACCGTGTTGAGCAGGCGCAGGTCGAACTTGTGCTGGAACGCGCCCACCAGGGGCGACATGAAGATCGCCAGGATACCGATGGGCGCGACCACAAAGCCCGCCCAGGTCGCGGTGTATCCCATCACCTCCTGCACCCACATGGGCATCACGACCGTACCGCCGAAGAAGGCGAACATGCCCATCGACAGGCATAGCACGCCAACGAAGAAGTTCCGTTTCCCCAGAAGGCGAAGCTCCACCACCGGATTCTTGTGCATCAGCTCCCAGGCGATGAGGAAGGTGATGCAGACCAGCGCCACGATCGCCAGCACCGTGATCGTCTTCGACGTGAACCAGTCGTCGTCGTTGCCGTTGTCCAGCATGAATTGCAGGCAGCCAACGCCCACGGCCAGAAGGAACAGACCGATGGCGTCCACCGGCATCTTCACCACCTTCGACTCGCGGCTGCGCAGCAACGTGATGGTGATGACCAGCGCGAACAGGCCCACGGGGATATTGATGAAGAAGATCCACGACCAGTGGTAGTTGTCGGTGATCCAACCGCCAAGGATAGGCCCGAACACGGGTGCGACGACGACGGTCATCGCCCAGAGCGCCAGTGCGATCGGCCGCTTCGCCGGTGGATAGTTGTTGAGCAGGAGGGTTTGCGACAACGGCACCATCGGGCCGGATACCGCGCCTTGCAGCAGGCGGAACACGATCAGCATCGGCATGCTCTGCGCCAGCCCGCACATCGCCGAAAAGATCACGAACAGCAGTACCGAGACACTGAACGTACGCACTTCGCCGAAGCGTTTGGCCACCCATCCAGTCAGCGGCTGCATGACCGCACTGGCCATGGAATAGGCGCTGATCGCCATCGTGCCTTCGTTGCTGCTGACGCCGAGGTTGCCCGCAATGGTCCGGACCGACACGTTCACGATGGAGATATCGAGCACCTCCATGAACGTGGCCAGTGCCACACCCGCCGTCAGCAGCGCAAGCTGCCCACCGCGCAGCGGCGACGGCGAACCGTTGCCATGGCCCGCCATCGGTCAGCGCTTCGCCGGCACGGGCGCGGGCACGGTGACGGTGTTGGCCCGGATGATCTCCTGCGCGTGCTCGTCGGCCTCGTTCATTTCCTGCTCGTAGACATTGGTAGTCATGAGCGGCTTGCTGCGTGGCGTCTCGGACAGCACCTTGCCGTCGCGATCATGCGTATCCACGGTGACGTCCGTGGACAGGCCAATGCGCAGCGGGTGCTTGCGCAGGTCTTCCGGATCGATCGCCACGCGCACCGGCAGGCGTTGCACAACCTTGATCCAGTTGCCCGTGGCGTTCTCGGCCGGAAGCAGCGAGAACGCGCTACCGGTGCCAGCGTTCAGGCCAACCACTTTGCCGTGGTACTCGATATCGGAATACATGTCGGTGGTGACCTTCACCGGCTGGCCAATGCGGATATGTTCCAGCTGGGTCTCCTTGAAGTTGGCATCCACCCACAGATCGGCCAGCGGCACCACCGTGAGCAGGTCCTGTCCCGGCTGGATGCGCTGCCCGACCTGCACCTGACGCCGCGCGGCGTAGCCCTCGATCGGCGAGACGATGGCATTGCGACCGCTGTTGACCCACGCGTTGCGGAACTGCGCGCGCGCCTGCACCACTGCCGGGAAGTTCTCCACCGTGGTGCCATCCACCTGGGCATGTGCCGCGGCCGCCTCGCGCTCCGCGGCTTGCAGGCCAGCAAGTGCCTGCTGCATCTGCCGCTTGCCGGTATCCACTTCCTCCGCCGAGACCGCGCGACGTTCGAGCAGCGGATGGCGACGGTTGTACTCGTCGCGAGCCTGCTCGTACTGCGCACGACGCTGCGGTATGGCCGCGTCGGCCTGGTTGGCCTGTTGCATCTTTGCCTGCGCCTCGCGCACGGCCTGCGCCAGCTGGCCCTTGGCATTCATGAGCGACACGCGCGCGTCGACCGGGTCGAGACGGATCAGCACCTGTCCCGCATGGACGCGATCGGTCTCTTCCACGGCCACTTCGACGACGGTGCCGGCGACGCGCGACGAGACAGTCACCATATCGCCTTTCACATAGGCATCGTCGGTGGTTTCGCGCTTGGACAGCACGAAAAGGTAGAGAAGCAGCCATGCCAGACCGGCCAGGATGAACACGGCGGCGATGATCGATAGCACCAGGACCTTGCGGCGCTTCGCCTTCGGATCGTCACCTTCTTTCTTCTTGTCCTCGTCCTTTTCCTTGTTGGCCTGCTTGTCGTCGTCCTTTTTCCCGTCGTCGCCGTCGTGCTTTTCTTCGGGCGATGACTCCTCGCCGTACTTGTGCAGGTACTTGTAGCGATACTTGTATGGCAAGGGCGCGTTCGTGTCCCCGTCGCGCGGTTCGTCATTCTCGATGGTCATCGCGAGGATTCCTCGCCGGCGGCGGTGGCCGGAAGAGCGGGCAGGTCATCGGCGTGGTAGCCGCCACCCAGCGCATGGATAAGGGAAAGATTGGCCGACAGCATCTGGCTGACGAGTTGCAGCCGCGCATCGCGCTGCTGGTCGACCTGCATGTCGGCGTTGAGCCAGTTGCGATCGTCGATGAGGCCCTTGGAACGGCGATCGCCCGCCTTGCGCTTCTGCGCCTCGGCGGCGTCGTATTGGCGATCCTGCTGTTCGCGCTGCGCATCGAGTGCGCGCAGGGTCGCCACGCCCTGGGCGATATCACCTGCCGCCTGCACCACGGCACCGTCGTACTGGGCGACGGCGGTGTCGAGCTGAGCCTGCGCGCTCTCGTACTGTGCTTTCAGCCTGCCACCGCTGAAGATCGGCAGTTGCACGGACGGCCCGATGTTGCCGAGCGTGAGATCCGTGCGCGTGCCGGAGCCGAGGTTGGGGTAGGTACGCAGAAACGCGCCCAGGGCCATCAGGCTCACGTCGGGGTAATAAGCCTTGCGGGCCTGGTCGATCTGCCGCGACGAGGCCTCGATCTGCCAGCGCGCGGCGGCGATGTCCGGACGGCGGGCCAGCAGACCCAGGCGCGCGTCCTGGGGCAATTCGGTGTCGGGCGTCGGCAAGGGCGCTGGCGTGAGCGCGCCCAACACCGCCGGCGAAGCGCCTGCCAACGCGGCAAGCTGAACGAGGTCGAGCGACGCGGCGCCCTCCAGTTGGGCCACCGCGCGACGCTGCTGCGCCAGTTGACCATCGGCCTGGTCGAGCGTGGTGGGATCATCGAGACCACCATGCACCCGCAATGCCACCAGTTCGCGATACTGCGCGGCGCTTTCGGCCGCGTGTTTCGCGACGGCCAGCCGGGCCTGCTGCGCCTGCCAGTCGAAGTAGGTGTTGGCGACGTTGTACTGCAACGAAGCGGCCGCCGATGCACGCTCGGCCTCGGCGGCCCGGGCCTGGCCCACGGCCGCGGCGACGGCATCCTTCTGCTTGCCCCACAGATCCAGATCCCATGTCGCCAGCGCGCCTGCGACGCCGCTGTTGCTCCAGCTATGCCCGGGGCTCAGCTGGAATCCCTGGGCGTTGCCGGGCATGCCCGGCACCTGGCCGCGCAGGGTAACGTCGCTGTAACCGTGCGAACCACCGAGCAGGCCGCGCACCTGGGGATTCAGCTCGGCTCGCGCGGAATCCACCGCGCGGGTCGCCGCACGGTAGCGCGCCTCGGCCTGCTCCATGTTCGGTGAACCCCACATGGCAAGGTCGACGACACGATCCAGCTGCGGATCGCCATAGCGGCGCCACCATTCGGGTTCGGGCCAGCCCGCCTTGCCGGTCGGCAGGCCCGCAAGCGGCACCTCGTCGCGGGGGACGAAGGCCGGTGGCCGCACCGGTGGCGCGCAGGCACCGAGAGCCAGGGTCACCGCCACGACGGCGACGCGGATCCGGGAAAGGGGAAACGCCATGGGCAGGTCCGTATGCGAGTTCTTGCGGACGGACGGCCAAAGGGGACCGCCCGCCATGCGTCGACCGAAAGTAACAGCGCCCCGCGTGGGCACGATGTGACGATGCGACCCGCGCAGCGGCTAAGCTATGGCGCCGCCCCACAAGAGAAAGCGAGTCACGTGAACGACCTCATCAGCGCCATCCTGCTCGGCATCGTCGAGGGGATCACCGAATTCCTGCCTGTCTCCAGCACGGGCCATCTGCTGATCGCGGAACGCTGGCTCGGCGCGCGCTCGGATCTCTTCAACGTGGCGATCCAGGCCGGCGCGATCCTCGCCGTGACCTTCATCTACTGGCGCACGCTCTGGAGCTTCGTGCAGAACTGGCGACGCCCGGAAACCCGCGCCTACATCGCCAAGCTCGCCGTGGCGTTCCTGATCACGGCCGTGCTCGGCCTCATCGTGACCAAGCTCGGCTTCAAGCTGCCGGAGAACATCACCCCGATCGCGTGGGCTCTCATCATCGGCGGCATCTGGATGATCGTGGCGGAACGGCTCGCCGCGAAGCAGCCCGATCGCACCGCCGTGACCTGGAAGGTGGCGATCCTCGTCGGCCTCGCGCAGATCGTTGCGGGCGTCTTCCCCGGCACCTCGCGCTCCGCGGCGACGATCTTCGTCGCCATGCTCGCCGGCACGAGCAACCGTGCCGCCGCCACCGAGTTCGCCTTCCTCGTCGGCATCCCCACGATGTACGCGGCCACAGGCTACGAACTGCTGAAGACCTTCCACAACGGGGGCGCGGCAGGTGAGGACTGGACCGGTCTCGCCATCGCCTTCGTCATCTCCACGATCGTCGCCTTCGCCGCGGTGAAGTGGCTGCTCGGCTACATCCGCTCGCATCGTTTTACGCCCTTCGCGGTGTATCGCATCGCGCTCGGTGCCGCGTTGCTGCTGTTCCTGCCCTCGGGCGTGTGATCCAGGAGCCGGCGGCATGCCCTCGCGCTTCCGCCTGCACGACCTCACGATCGACCTTGCCCGGCAGCGGGTCGATCGCGACAGCTCACCCCTGGACGTACAGGGACTAAGCTTCCGCCTGCTGGCCTGCCTCGTCGAACGAGGCGATCGCGTGGTCGGCTTCGACGAGCTGATGGAAACCGTCTGGGCGCCCGCCGTGGTGAACGAGGAAACCGTCACCCAGCGCGTGCGCCTGCTCCGCCAATCGCTCGGTGACGATGCCCGGGCGCCGCGCTATATCCGAACCGTTCGGGGGCGCGGCTACCAGTTGGGCGAGCCGCCCATCGCCATCGATGACACCGCGACGAACAGAAGGCTCTCGCCATGGCCCGCTCTCGCGGCCGTGCTGTTGCTCGCCGCCGTTGCCCTGGGCGCGGGGTTTCTCGCTCGTGAGCAGAAGAAACCCGTGACCGGGCCGCAGCAGGAACTGCTGGAGCGCGCCCGCTGGTATGCCGCCATGGGCCAACGCGACAACAATGAGCGCGCCCTCGCCCTCTATGATCGCGCGTTGCGCCAGTCGCCGGACGACATCGCTGCGCTTACGGGTGCCAGCCGCGCACGCGCCGCGCGTACCTGCCTGTACAACCATGGCGCCGACGATGCCAGGGACGCCTTGCGCCTCGCGGAACGCGCGACGGGTTTGCGCAGCGACGATGCCGTCGCATGGTCGGCCCTGGGATACGCACGCGATTGCCTCGGTGACGCACGTGGTGCCATCGCCGCCTACGAGCGCGCCGTGCGCCTCGATCCGAACGACGATGCCACGCGTTCGTCGGCCGCGTATCTCTATCAGGAAATGGGGCGTCTCGCGGACGCGCTGCAAGCCAACCTCGACATGCGCGGCGATCCGTCGAAAGTGCGTTACCGCGAAGTACAGATCGCACGCGAATACGAACTGATGGGCTTTATGGCGCAGGCCGAGGCGCATTACCGACACGCGTTCGATCTTGCGCCGGACAATGTCTTTGCCAATATCGCGTGGCCGGCCTTCCTCTTCGCCCAGCAACGTTTCGACGAAGCGGCCGCAGCCATCGCCGAAGCGCGCCAACGCGGCGTCTCGCGAGCCGAACTCGAACAGCTGGATGGCGAAATCGCCTTGCACAAGGGTAACCGGGACACCGCTACCCGATACTTCCGGCAAGCGCTTGCCCTGCGCCCCCAGTCCTCGGTGGCCAAAACACTGGCCGATCTGTACGCCTCTGCGCAGGTCGATACCGCGTGGGTCGGAACACGCATCGCGCAATTCAAGTCCACCCAGATCGACAACCCGTGGCCGGCCAGCCGCCTGGAGCTGGCCGTGCTGTCGCTGGCGATCGACGATCGCCAAGGTGCCGTGTCCGCCTTATCGGATGCGGCCGATCTCGGGTGGCGCGATGCACGCTATCTCCAGGCATCACCGCTGTTCCGGTCATTATCCGGCGACCCGAGTTTTCAGCGCGTTCTCGATACGATGCGACGCCGGGCAGACGCCGATCGCATGCGCGTACTCACCGCAAAATGGTGTCCTTCCGAACTGCCTTGTTCGATGTGACGACCTGACGAACGCGGAAGCTTGGGCTGAGCCCTACGCCACGCAGGAATGGGCCGCCTTATCACATCGTCGACGACCGATGCCATCGCCACCATGACGATGGATACCTTGTGTGCCCGATACGATAAAGGGCCCACCGCATGCCACCTCATTCACTTCGCCGACGACGCGCGGCGATAGCGATCGCGCTGGCGATCATGTCCGCCCCCGTATACGCCAGCACACCTCCTCTCGAATGGCATGCCTGCGACAGGCCGGGTAGCCATATCGAAGATCGCCGTACGGATGTCAGCGTGCTCTGTGCCTCGATGACGGCACCTCGCGACTATGCAAAGAACGACGGTCAGACCGTGCCCGTGCAGGTCATGCGTGTGCGATTTGGCGACCAGCTCGCGCCCCGTGACGCTATCTTTTTCAACTTCGGCGGCCCGGGTTCGGACCCGCGCGTCCCGCTGGAGTTCACGGCCGGGCGCTGGATCGATGCCGCCCCCGACGACGAACTCATGAGCGGCTTCCACGCCGTCGCCAGGCGCTTCGATCTCGTCACCGTCGTACCCCGGGGTCTCGATGCGCAACGCCCGCTGGTCTGCGATTTCGACCGGGAACTGCCTCTGACCGATCTTTACGAAGATCGCGACAGCAACAAGACATGGCGGGCACTGATCGACACCACGCGGCGCTTCGCCAAACGTTGCGGCGCGGACCTGATGAACGTGGAGATGAACACGCGTACCCACGTCGAGGACATCGAGACCTTCCGCACCACCGCCGGCTACGGCAAGCTCAGCTTCTTCGGCTCGTCCTACGGAACGACCGTCGCGCTCTGGTACGGCGCCCTGTACCCCGGGCAGGTGAAGCGGATGATGCTCGACGCCGTCGTCGATATCCGCCAGACATGGGAAGCCATGCTCAAGACCGGTCCGGAGTCGGCGGACAGTGCGTTCATGGATTCCCTTATCCAGCCCGCCGTCGAAAAACCCTCCGTCTACGGGCTGGGCACGCGGAACGACGTGCTTCTCGGCCGCCTGATGCGCATGCCGCTGTGGCTTCGAATGGCGTGGCAGAACGACCTTCACCGGCCGGCGGACCTCATCGCCGCATTGACGCTGTCCGATTGGCTCGTCGAAGGAATGACGATCCAGCAGGTCGGAGCGGCGATCCCCGCCAACACCTATAGCGTCTCGCCCGATATCCATCGACAGGCGACCCAGACAGCCCATCACCTTTACAGCCACCTGGCCCGAAGCCACCTTTTTCCTGCGTACGCCAACGACTTCGATGAAGAAGATCGCCCCACTGCGACGGCCGTCAACCTTGCCATCCAGTGTAACGACACACCATGGGATCGGCATGTCGACACCTGGCGTCGCTTCATCCTCAACCGCATCGGCTGGTCGTTCAACCTGGGCGAAGGGCATATCCTCACCTCGCTGACGTGCGCGCAATGGCCCCGTCATGCGGTCGCGCTCCCGGATTTCCATGAACTGGCGAAGCTCCCACCCGTGCTTGTCGTCCATGGCGAATACGACCGACGTACGCCATGGAGCGGTGCCCAGGCAACGATGAGCCTCATGCCCAAGGCCCGCGCGCTTCTCGCGCGCGGCTATACGCACCACGGCGTCGTCAACGACACGCGCTCGCGCTGCATCGAACACACGGTAGCGCAGTACCTGCTTAACGGGCGCATTCCCGCGAGGGAAATCACGCACTGCCCCGTCGACACACCCTGACCCCGCGCACCATCGAGGAACCCCATGTCTCCAAGGAACAGGATACGCCAGCGATCCGCATCGCTGCTGCTCGTGCTCATCGCCATCGCAGGCGGCGCACGTGCCGAATCGACCGATGCCACACGAATCACCTGGTCACGCTGTAGCGTGGACAGCGAGTTGCTCAAGCAGGTACGTCCGGACATCCGACTGGAGTGCGGCAGCCTGGCCGTCCCCGTTGATTACCGGCATGACGACGGTCGATCGACAGAAGTACAAGTACTTCGCATCCACACCGGATCATCTACCGATCGACGTCGCACGCTCTTCTTCAACTTCGGCGGCCCCGGTCTCGACCCTCGCTCGTCGCTACACGCCACGACGTACAACTGGGCCACGATGCCCCAGGACGACACCCTCGGAGGTTTCGCCACCCTCATCGATCATTTCGACTTCGTCACGATGGCTCCTCGTGGCACCGACATGACCTATCCCCTCTTGTGTGGCCAGAGCCTGCTTCCTTCCATCATGGATATTCTTCGCGATCGAAACGACGAGCAGGCGTGGAAAATCTTCATTGACGGCACGAAAGCCTTCGCCGAGCAGTGCGCCACCGCCGCGGCCGCGATCCACGTGGATACCGATACCCATGTCCATGACATCGAGCGCTTTCGCATCGGCCTCGGCGCCACGCGGCTCAGTTTCTATGGCGCATCGTATGGATCATGGATCGCCCTGTGGTACGCGTCGCTCTTTCCTTCCCAGGTAGACCGCATGCTGCTCGATGGCGCCGTCAATTTCGGCTCTACGTGGTCGGATCAGTTCCGTCACGATATCCCGGTGCGCGACGAGGCAATGATCGACGCTGCGCTGCAACCCATTGCCGATCGGCCGCAGTACTACGGCCTGGGCGACAGTGTTTCGCGCGTCCTCGTCGGCCTGATGAAGGTACCGCTTCCCGTAAGGATGCTCTGGTACCCGGAACTTGCCCGACCGGAGACGATGGCGGCTGCCATCACCGTCGGTCGGTGGATAAGGGAAAACCGCTCGGTCGCCGAGATAGATGCCCTGGTCGCCAACCATACCTTCAGTCATTCGCCCGCCTACGATCGGCTTCTCAATGATGAAGCCAAGCGCCTGCTCGGCATGGCGTTCCCCGGTTCACCATCGGCACAAGGCAAGGCCAACGTCACGAACCTCACCAGGCTCTCCGTCAATTTCGCCACCTATTGCAACGATACGCCATGGGAACGCGACACGGCCGACTGGAGACGCTTCATCGAAGACAAGCTCGCCTTCTCGATGAGCCTGCGACCTAGCGAGCCGACGCTGGCGATGGTCTGCGCCCAATGGCCTGGATCCCCCGCATCCAAGCCCGATCCCTCGGCACTTGTCGGCGTCCATGCGCTGTTTCTTCATGGCGAGTACGACATCAGCGCGCCGTGGCTCGCCGCACAGCGTTCGTTGGAAATGATGCCGAACTCCCGCGCGATCCTGGTACGCGATACCTCCGAACACGTCCTCTTCGGACGCACGATGCTGCCTTGCATGGAGCGCAGGGCCGTCCAGTACCTACTCACGGGCGTCTTGCCACCCGAGCGGATCACGCATTGCGACGCCCATGCGTCCACCACCCTCTGAACGTTCGACAGGGAGATACACGATGTCCTTACCTCATGCACGCCATGCGCTGGCCTTCGGCCTGTTCGTCGCGTTGTGTATGGCGCACCCGGCTCAGTCGGCTACCACACCACCCGATCTGGATTGGGATACCTGCGAGCGTTCGAATCCCTATATCGGAGAGCAACACGACGGGGTAAGCGTGCTATGTGCCTCCATGACCGTGCCTCGCGATTACCGGACCGAGGATGGCACCACGGCGCGGGTCCAGGTCATGCGTATCCGGAAAGGGCCCATGCATGCCATTCGCCCCGCCATCTTCTTCAACTTCGGTGGTCCGGGCCACGATCCGCGCGACCAGATGGAACGCACCGTCGTCAATTGGCTGGACATACCGGCCCAGGACGACGTGCACGGCGCCTACCGTAGTATTCCCGATCACTATGATCTGGTCACCGTCGTGCCGCGCGGGATCGATGCCGCTCATCCGCTTGAGTGCGACTTCGACAAGGACCCGGGCCTCGATGACATCTATGAGAAACGCAACGACGAGCGTGCCTGGCAGCGGCTGATCGATGCCACCCGGACTTACGCGGCCAACTGCGCGCCCCGTGCGAAGCATGCCGGTATCGATACCACCACCTACGTCGGTGATATCGAGATGTTCCGACAGGCCGCCGGCTACGACCGGCTGAGCTTCTATGGTGCGTCGTACGGCACGAAGGTGGCCCTGTGGTACGGCGCCACCCATCCGGAGAAGGTACATCGCGTCGTGCTCGACGGTAGCCTGGACGTGACTCGCACCTGGGCCCAGCTCACCAAGGCGTGGCCCGAGCAGCGGAGCATGGCTTTCTACGACGCAGCCCTGCAACCGGCCACCGACGATCCGAGGGCTTTCGATCTAGGCACGCACCCCGGCGTGGCCTATACGTGGCTCATGCGCATGCCGCTATGGCTGCGCATGGCCTGGCAGGAGGCGATTCAGGGCCCGGAAGACGTATTGGCCGCCGTGACGATGGACCGCTGGATGCGGGCCGGGAAAACCACGCCGCAGATCCGGGCCATGCTGGACACATACGATTTCAGCGCGGTTCCCGAGGTGAACAATGCGGCCATCCATTCGGCTGCGCGACTCTATCGCCTGATGCATCGAAGCCACCTTCTTCCGGGTCAGGGCATGGTGCAGCAGGCCGCTTCCGCCATCGCCGATACCTCGGGGCCGGTCAACCTCGCCGTGCAATGCAGCGACTCGCCGTGGGACGGCAACGTTGCGAGCTGGCGTCGCTTCGTCGTCGATACCCTCGCCTATACCTTCACCCTGGCCGAAGGTGACATCGTCGGATCGCTCGTCTGTGCCCAGTGGCCGAGAACGGATATCGTCGCGCCCGACATCGCTTCGGTCGCACGCCTGAAATCCGTGCTGATGATCCACGGTGAATACGATCGCCGCGCGCCCTGGGCCGGCGCGCAGAAGACACTCGCCCTGATGCCGCAGGCCCGAGTCCTTCTTGCGAGGGACACCACGGCACACGGCCTGCTTAACACGAGCCGCTCGCGATGCATCGAGCCCACCGTGGCGCAGTTCCTTCTCCATGGCACGGTTCCGGTGAAGAAGATCACGCATTGCGATGACTACCTTCCGCTGTACGCGGACCGATAGCCTGCTCCCTACGGAGTACCACTCGAAAGGAATCACCATGGCAAAGCAACGCGTTTCCCGCCCCTTTTCCCCACTCATCCTTGTCGCGGCACTGTCGTCCATCGGAACCGGCCCCGTCTTCGCGGCACCAGCCTCCGTTACGTGGCGGCCCTGCGATGAATCCATCGCCGATGCGGCGTTGCCGGCCGATAACGATATCCGTTGCGCGTCCTTCGAACGGCCCGGCACGGAAGACGGACATCGAAGTTCGACGACCATCGATGCCATGCGTATCCGTGCCGGCCACACCGATGAATCGCGCAAGGCGCTGGTCGTCGAGATCGGCGATCCTGGCAACGATCCCTTCGTGGCGCTTGGCAGCACAGCTTCTGCGTGGCTCGCCGCACCGGCCACCTCGGATACGTACCGTGCGATCGCGGATCGCTTCGACCTCATCGCGATCATGCCGCGTGGCATGAAGGGCGCGGACCGGCTCGACTGTCCGTTCCTCGGCGTGTCGCCGCTCAACGCCATCTACGCGGATCGGAACGATAGTGCCGCCTGGCGCGGACTGATTGACTCGGCCCGGGATCTTGCCGGTCGTTGCGCGACGAACCCTACCAGCACAGGCATCGATACGGCGACGCGCGTGAGCGACATCGAGGCGTTCCGCGAGGTCGCCGGCTACAAAAACTAAGCTTCTACGGCGCAGGCCACGGCAGCCTGCGGACGCTATGGTATGGCGCCATCTACCCGGATCGTGTGGAGCGTACGATCCTCGACGGCACGATGGATGTCAGCATCGGCGAGGAGGATCAGCTCAGCCAAGGTATGGACCTGCGTGACGGCATCCTCATCAACGCCGCGTTGCAGCCCGTCACCGACGCGCCGCATTTGTACGGCCTGGGCACCGACATCAATCATCTCAGCGGCCGTCTGATGCGGATTCCCCTTGCTACGCGCGTGGTCTGGCAGATGATGATCGCCGAACCGGCGGACGTACTGGCCGCGCTCACGCTGGCGGACTGGCTCAAGGAAGGACGCATGCTGCGCCAGATCGAACCCGCGATCGACACGCACCGCTTCAGTCCATCGCCCGAGGTCGACCTCACCGCGCGCGATTCCGCCAAACGCCTCCTGCGTGCACTTACCGCCCCCATGGTCGCGGGTACGCAGGAAGAAGCCGGTAACTCGTCCTTCAGCGTCACGCTGGCGACACGCTGCAATGATGGTGCCTGGCGGCGTCGTGTGGACGAGTGGTCGGCGTTGTTCCGCAAGGGCATGAGCTGGTCCCTCAGCCTCGATGAAGCCGACATGGTCACGGCCCTGACCTGCGCACAATGGCCCCGACGCCCCTCGACGGCACCGGACTTCACCCGGCTATCGCTTCTTCCGCCCGTGCTTGTGCTCAACGGCGAATACGACAGGCACACGCCATGGGATGGTGCGCAGAAGACCATGGGCCTGATGCGCACCTCCCGTGCGGTGCTGTTGCGGCGTGGATCGGGACGGGTGATCGATAGCGGTCCATCGCGCTGCGTCGAACATGCCGTCTCGCATTACCTGCTTACCGGCCTCGCGCCGTTGAAGAAGGTGACGAACTGCCGCGTTCAGCGCCCTTGAGTCGTAGCGCTCGCAGGCGAGGCTTCCAGCACGATGTCACGGAAGATCGCCTGCGACTGCGGATGCGCGTAGGACTGGTTGTAGGCCTGACTGGTGATCACCACGACCAGCCCCCGCTCGGGCGACACGAAGACATAGTTTCCACCGTTGCCGCTCATCGCCCAGATGGGCGTCTCCACGCCGTGGATGGGGAAACGGAAACGCCACCATAGGTAGCCGTAGTCCGCGTCGTCGCGCGCCTTGGCGTGCGGCGTGAGCATGGCGTCGACCCAGGCCGACGGCAGCACTTGCCGCCCCTGCCAGCGGCCACCGTCGGCAACCATCACGCCAAGGCGGGCAAGGTCACGCGACCGATATCGCGTTCCACCGCCTCCCATGCCGATCCCTTCGCTGGACACGTTCCATTGCGAGGTCGCGATGCCCAGTGGCGCTTCCAGCACCTCGCGGGCGAAGGCGGCCAGGGGACGCTTCGTGGCGCGCTCCACTACCGCACCCGCGACGAAGGCACCTGCCGTGCAATAGGCGAAGGTGCGCCCATACGGTGAATCCTTTGGCCTGCTCACCCAGGGCGCGTAACCGCGCACCGGCAGGTTCAGGGCGAAGTCCAGCCATCGCTCGCTGACATACATGCGCTCCTCGTTGCCCGACGAAAACGGATTGTCGTCGTCGCACTCCCAGATCGAACTCATCGTCAGCAGGTCCTCCAACGTAATCGCGGCCCGACGAGGGTCGTCCCGCTCCAGGTGCACGTCGGGAAAGAACGCGTAGACCGGCGCATGCACGTCATGGATCGCACCACGTGCGATGGCCGCACCGACCAGCATCGCCGTCAGGCTCTTGCTGGCCGAACGGATATCGTTGAGCCGATCGACGGCGCTGCCGTTGTAGTAGCGCTCGAACACCAGCCGCCCGTGGTCCACCACCAGGACACTGGTGATCTTCTTGTAGGTGCCGTCGGCGATCTTCGCGTCTAGGGACGCGAGTCGGTCGGCATCCCAACCGAGGCTGACCGGACTGGCTGTCGGCCAGTCCGGCGGGGTGCCGGCGAAGGCGGCGGTGCTGGCCAGGAACAGCAGGCAGGTGAGGAAGTGACGCATGGTTCGGGTCTCCGTGTGGGAAGACCGAGTGCACCGCGATGCCGGATGAAGTGCCTGAAATCTCCATGAAGTTTCATGAAGCGCGCCTGGAGCCGTTGGCAGCGGCCGTACCGGACACGAATGTCGGCGCGCGCCGCTTCAGGACGACGCCTGTCGTTACCTACAGTGACGACCGTTTTTTTGTCCATGAATCCCATGAACTCTTCCAAGCACCACGCATGGCTTTACCTGGTCGCCCTGGCCTGCCTGCCGACCCACGCGACCACGACACCCCTCGACTGGGTAGCCTGCCCACCTTCTGACCTCCCGCGCCCTGGCGCCTGTCCACGCCCCGGACCGGCCCCCATATCGGAGACCGTCGAATGCGCCCGCATCGTCGTTCCTCTCGACCACGGGCATTCTTCGCCTGGAGATCACACCCTCGACGTATGTCGTCTCCAGGCCCCCCAGGCGACAAGGCGCGGCACCCTGCTCCTGTTGCCGGATGAGATCGACGAATCGCCCGGTGACGCGTTGCGTCGGCACGTGGGGCGCTGGCGCGCCAGCCAGGTCGACGGCTGGAACGAGATCGGACACGCCTTCGACGTCGTCACGGTCGCACCGCGCGGCCTCACCCCGGGGCCAGACGCGAATTGCGTGGCCTCGGGCGGCCTCGGCGAGCTACATCCACACCACCGTTTCGGTATCGATACCTCCGAGGCGAATCTCACGGCCGCCGCCAATCGCGCCCAATTGATCGCCTTCGTCTGCGGCGACGACCCGGGTGCTGCCTTCGCGGGTATCCGACAACGCGTCGGCGATCTCGACGCCGTCCATCAGCGGCTCGGTAGCCGGATCGATGCCATTATCGCCGTCGGCCAGGGCGCCTGGACCGCCGCCCGTTACCTGGCGATCCACCCCCATGCGGTGCAGCGAGCACTTCTCGTGCGACCCGTCGATTTCACGAACACGCGCTGGGGCGTGATGAACTCCGCCATCGCCGCACGCGGAGAACACTACGCCACCGCTCTGTCGCGCCTGCCCGCGACGACCGACCCGGTGGCCGCCTTCGGTGCCCTGCCCGAATGGTTCCGTCTGTTGACCGACGACCACATCGCCCATCCCTACATGCTGCGCAACGCGCTCGATGCGGGTCGCTGCGTGGCGGCGGCATCCCCGTGGACACGTCGATACTGCGTACATGCCTATGGTGGCTCCGGCGCCGACTACATGCCGGTCGAAACGGCCGAGCTGATCGCGGCCCCACCTCGGGAACCTCGCGAAAACCTGCTGGGAAGCGGACACAAGGCGAACACCAACGCCTTTACCCGCGACTATCTCGCCCGCGCCTGCGTCGACGACGACTCGTTGCGCGCACCGCTGGCGACGTGGAAGCGACGCATCGTCGATCTCGGTCGCGCCTTCCCCCTCGCCCAGTACAGCGAAGGCTTCGCCGGCCTGGTCTGCACGCACTGGCCGGTGCCTCCGACGCCGGTGCATCCCACGTTCGGCGATACGCCGGTGATGGCGCTGCGTTGGCGGCACGACGACAACGCGCTGCATGCGGATATCGTCAAGGCCATGGAAGCGACGATGCAGGGCGACCTGGTGGTGGACGAAGCGTCCGCCACCCATGCCCATCCCGACGATGGCGTATGCAGCGCGGCCTACGCACGGGACTTCCTGCTCGACGGTCGCCGCCCCGCCACGTCCAGCGTGGCCTGCGGCGGCGACTGAGCGGCCGGCCGGCGGTCAGGCGACCTTCGCCACCGCCGGCAGTACCTTCTTCTGGAGCTTCATCAGCTCGGCCTGCTGCTGTTCCACGATCTTGCACTGCGGTTCGCTGGTGCGCTGGAACAGCTCGCTGGTCCACTCGATGAAGGCCTGCACGCGCGCCGAGAGATGACGCTTCTGCGGGTAGACGATCCACAGGTTGGAGCCGGTCGAGATCGTGTCGGTCATGATGATCTCGAGCATGCCCTTCTGCAGTGCGCAGGCGGCAAGGCAATGCGGTGCCTGGATGATGCCCAGGCCCGCGACGGCCGCCTGGATCACCGACTCGCCGTCATTGATCAGCATGTGCGCGTCCACGTCCACCGAGACGCGGCCGCCCGGGGTGTCGAACTGCCACTGCGACGGCTTGCCCGTGCTCGGGTGCACGAAGTTCACGGTCTTGTGCTGGCGCAGTTCCTCGATGGTCGAGGGCGTGCCATGGCGGGAGAGATAGCTCGGCGACGCACAGAGCACGTTGCTGAAGTGGCCGATCTTGCGCGCGATGAGGCTGGAATCGGCCAGTTCGCCCATGCGGATCGCGCAATCGAAACCTTCCTCGTTCAGGTCGAACGGGAAATCGCACATGGTCATTTCGAGGCGGATATCGGGGAAGCGCTGCTCGAATTCCGCGAGGTTCGGGATGAGCGCCGCGCGCCCCACGGCCGACGATGCGGCCACCCTCAGCTTGCCCGCCGGCTTGGTCCGGGCATAGCCCAGGGCCTCGGTCGCCTCAGTGAGATCCGCCAGGATCTCCTTGCAACGCGCGTAGAACGCGGAGCCATCGTCGGTCAAACGTAATGAACGGGTCGAACGGAAGAAAAGCCTCGCGCCGAAGTTTTCCTCCAGCCGGGAGATCGCCCGGCTCACCCCCGAGGGGGTCATCTCCAGATGCTGCGCCGCGGCGGAAAAACTCTTCGCCTCGACCACCCGGACAAACACGCTGATAGCGGAAAAGTCTTCCATCGCCGACTCCCCAGAGGATGCATTCGTGACTGGCCGTCACAGGCGAGGTGATTGTAGACCCATTTTTCGCTTGACGGGCAAGACCTAGATTTCGCCACCTGAAGCGGACCGCCTTGACCTCAACTTAAGTTGAGGCTCGATGATGCGGCACCGCAACGCCAATCCGATCAGTTCACCAGGACTCCCATGAAGAAGAAAATCCTGCTCGGTTCGTCCGCCCTGGCGGTTGCGGTTGCGTCGGCCCTCTGGCTGAGCGCAGGCGGCCCCAGCCATGCCGCCGAACCGGCGGCCGCCATGCCGACCCCCGAAGTGACGGTCGCCCAGGTGCTGTTGCGCCCGGTCGCCGACACGGCAGCCTTCACCGGCCGCATCCAGTCGGTGGACACCATCCAGATCCGTCCGCGCGTCAGCGGCTACATCGACTCGGCCCACTTCCGCGAAGGCGCCTCGGTGAAGAAGGGCGACCTGCTCTTCACCATCGATCCGCGCCCGTACAAGGCCGAAGTGGACCGCCTCGCCGCCAACCTCGTGCAGGCCAAGGCCGAGGCGAAGCTGGCCGACGCCAACGCCGCCCGCGGCAACAAGCTGGTGGAGCAGCATGCCGTGTCGCGTGAAGAGGCCGACCGCCTCGACACCGCCGCCGCCAGCGCCCGCGCACAGATCGCCTCGACGCAGGCCGCGCTCGACGCCGCTCAGCTCAACCTCTCGTTCACCCAGGTGCGCGCACCGGTGGACGGCAAGGTCAGCAACCAGCAGATCACCCCGGGCAACCTCGTCACGCCGACCGACACGCTGACCAGCGTCGTCAGCGTCGACCCGATGTACGTCTACTTCGACGTGGACGAGCAGACCTTCCTGAAGCTCGACCGCCTGCGTCGCCAGAACGGCCGCGCGCCGGAAGTGGAGATGGGCCTGGCCGACGAAGACGGCTACCCGCACAAGGGCAAGATCGACTTCGTCGACAACCAGGTGCGCACCGGCGCCGGCACGATCCGCCTGCGCGCGGTGTTCCCGAACGCCGACGGCTCCTACACCGCCGGCCTGTTCGCCCGCATCGAACTGCAAAGCGGCAACACGCAGCCGCGCGCGCTCATCGACGACAAGGCCGTGGGCACCGACCTCGGCAACAAGTTCGTCTACGTGCTCGGCAAGGACAAGAAGGTGGAATACCGCCGCGTGTCCACCGGTGCGCTTGTGGACGGCCTGCGTGTCGTCGATGGCGTGAACGCCGAAGACGTGGTGGTGGTGAACGGCATCCAGCGCATCCGCCCGGGCGTGGAAGTGAACGCCAAGCGCGTCGCGATGGCTTCGCTCACGCCGGACAACGGACGCAGCGTCGCGTCGCGCCCGGCGGGCGTCGACAGCGTCGCCCAGAACCAGGACTGATCCTTCCATGAAAATCGCCCAATTCTTCGTCGAACGGCCGATCCTCGCGGGTGTGCTGTCGGTGCTGTTCCTGATCGCGGGCGGTATCGCCGTGTTCAAGCTACCGATCAGCGAATACCCCGAAGTGGTGCCGCCCACGGTGGTGGTGAAAGCCACCTACCCCGGCGCGAACCCCAAGGTGATCGCCGAAACCGTCGCCACGCCGCTCGAAGAGCAGATCAACGGCGTGGAAGGCATGCTCTACACCTCCTCGCAGTCGACCAGCGACGGCGCGATGACCCTCACGGTCACCTTCGCCCTCGGCACCGACCTGGACAACGCCCAGGTGCAGGTGCAGAACCGCGTGTCACAGGCCCTGCCCCGCCTGCCTGAGGAAGTACAGCGCCTCGGTGTCACGACCAACAAGAGCTCGCCCGACCTGACGATGGTGGTCCACCTCACCTCGCCGGACCATCGCTACGACATGCTCTACCTGTCGAACTACGCCCGCACGCACATCAAGGACCAGCTCGCCCGTCTCGACGGCGTGGGTGACGTGCAGCTGTTTGGCGCCGGCGAGTACAGCATGCGCATCTGGATGAATCCGGAGAAGCTTGCCGTGCGCAACCTCACCACGGGCGACGTGGTGAAGGCGATTCGCGAGCAGAACATCGAAGTGGCGGCCGGTGCGCTGAACGCGCCCCCCGGTCCGAACACCAACGCGTTCCAGGTCAACATCAACACCCGCGGCCGCCTGGTCACCGAGGATGACTTCCTCAACATCATCGTCCGCAGTGACGCCAGCGGCTCGGTCACCCACCTGCGCGACGTCGCGCGCGTGGAGCTGGGCTCGAACAGCTACGCCCTGCGCAGCCTGCTGAACAACCGCGAGGCGGTGGCGATCCCCATCTTCCAGCGCCCGGGTTCGAACGCGATCGCGATCTCCGACGAAGTGCGCGCCGAGATGGCCGTGCTGAAGAAGGACTTCCCGCAGGGCGTGGACTTCTCCATCGTCTACGATCCGACCGTGTTCGTGCGCGGCTCGATCGACGCCGTGGTGCATACGCTGTTCGAAGCCATCATCCTCGTGGTGCTGGTGGTGATCCTGTTCCTGCAGACCTGGCGCGCGTCGATCATCCCGCTCGTGGCGGTGCCCGTCTCGCTGATCGGTACCTTCGCGGTGATGTACGTCGCCGGCTTCTCGCTCAACGCGCTGTCGCTGTTCGGCCTGGTGCTGGCCATCGGCATCGTGGTCGACGATGCCATCGTGGTGGTGGAAAACGTCGAGCGTCACATCGAGCACGGCCTCGATCCGAAGATGGCCACGCGCCAGGCGATGACCGAAGTGACCGGCCCCATCGTCGCGACGGCACTGGTGCTTTGCGCGGTGTTCGTGCCGGCCGCCTTCATCAGCGGCCTCACCGGCCAGTTCTATCGCCAGTTCGCGCTGACCATCGCCATCTCCACGGTGATCTCGGCCTTCAACTCGCTGACCCTGAGCCCGGCGCTGTCCGCCATCCTGCTCAAGGGCCATAACGAGCCGAAGGACAAGCTCACGGTCTGGATGGACAAGAGCCTCGGCTGGCTGTTCCGTCCGTTCAACCGCACCTTCGAACGCGCGGCCAACGGCTACGTCGGCGGCGTGCAGAAGATCCTGCGTTTCTCGGCCATCGTACTGGTGCTCTATGCCGGTCTTGTCGGCCTGGCCTTCCTCGGCTTCTCGAAGACGCCGACCGGCTTCGTGCCGCCGCAGGACAAGCAGTACCTGGTGTCGTTCGCGCAGCTGCCCGATGCCGCCTCGCTCGACCGTACCGAGAACGTGATCCGCCGCATGGGCGACATCGCCCTCGCCCAGCCGGGCGTGGAAAGCGCCGTGCAGTTCCCGGGCCTGTCGATCAACGGCTTCACCAACAGCACCAACGCCGGCATCGTGTTCGTCACACTGAAGCCCTTCGAGGAACGCCGCTCGGCCGACCTGTCGGCGGGTGCCATCGCGGGTGCGCTCAACGCCAAGTTCGCCTCGATCCAGGATGCGTACATCGCGATCTTCCCGCCGCCGCCGGTCAACGGCCTCGGCACGATCGGCGGTTTCCGCATGCAGATCGAGGACCGTGGCGACATGGGCTTCGAGGAACTGTACAAGCAGACCCAGGGCATCATCGCGGCCAGCCACAAGACGCCCGAGCTTGCCGGACTGTTCACCAGCTACCAGGTGAGCGTGCCGCAGTTCGACGCCGACATCGACCGCGAGAAGGCCAAGTCCGAAGGCATCGACCTGGGCGACGTGTTCCAGACCATGCAGGCCTACCTAGGCTCGCTCTACGTCAACGACTTCAACCGCTTCGGCCGCACCTATCAGGTGAACGTGTCCGCGGAGCCGTCGTTCCGCCATGAGCCGTCCGACATCGTCGGTCTGAAGACGCGCAACGCCGCCGGCGACCTCGTGCCGCTGGGTTCGTTCCTCACCGTGCGTCAGTCCAACGGCCCGGATCGCGTACAGCACTACAACGGCTTCCCCACCGCCGAAATCAACGGTGGCGCGGCGCCGGGTTACAGCACGGGCCAGGCGCAGGACGCGATGGAAGCGCTGGTGAAGGCAAACCTGCCCAACGGCATGACCTTCGAATGGACCGAGCTGACCTATCAGCAGATCCTCGCCGGCAACACCGCCGTGCTGGTCTTCCCGCTGTCGGTACTGCTCGTGTTCCTGGTGCTGGCCTCGCTGTACGAAAGCCTCACCCTGCCGCTGGCCGTGATTCTGATCGTGCCCATGGTGCTGCTGTCGGCGATCTTCGGTGTGTTCATCACCGGCGGCGACAACAACATCTTCACCCAGATCGGTTTGATCGTGCTGGTGGGCCTGGCGTGCAAGAACGCGATCCTGATCGTGGAATTCGCCCGCGAAGCCGAAATCGAAGGCATGAACCGCGTGGACGCCGTGCTCGAAGCGGCCCGCCTGCGACTGCGCCCGATCCTGATGACCTCGTTCGCGTTCATCATGGGTGTCGTGCCGCTGGTCACCTCGCACGGCGCCGGTGCGGAAATGCGTCATGCCATGGGCGTGGCCGTGTTCTCCGGCATGCTCGGCGTCACCTTCTTCGGCCTGATCTTCACCCCGCTCTTCTATGTGCTGATCCGCGCGTGGAACGAGCGCACCGAGGCCCGTCGCGCGGCACGCCGCGAACGCCGCCTCCTCGACCATGCAGCACGGGAGTCGTAAGTCATGAAAACGCTGTTCCGCAGTACCGCCCTGTTCACTGCCCTCGTGCTCGCCGGTTGCGCGAGCGTGGGGCCGGACTACCACGCACCGAAGCAAGCCCCGGTGACCCTGCAAGGCGTCGACACGACGCAGCAGCAGGCCACCGACTTCCAGGCGCAGTGGTGGAAGCAGTTCGGTGATCCCACCCTGGATTCGCTGATCGTGCGCGCCGCCAAAAACGCGCCCGACCTGCGCATCGCGGTGGCCCGGCTGAAACAGGCGCGTGCCGCGCTGGGCAGCGAAGAATCGCGGCAGATCCCGGATGTCTCCACTGGCGTGTCCTACTCCCGGGCACGCCAGCAGCAGCCGGGCTTCACCGATCAGCGACAGACCGTCACCAGCTACCAGGCCGGCTTCGACGCCTCCTGGGAGCTGGACCTGTTCGGCGGTATCCGCCGCTCGGTGGAAGCGGCCCGCGCCGATGCCGACGCCGGTGAGGCGGCGTTGCAGAACGCGCAGGTCAGCCTGTTCGCGGAAGTCGCGCGCAACTACTTCGACCTTCGTGGCACCCAGCTGCGCATCGACGTGGCCAAGCGCGACATCGCCAACCAGCAGGATTCGCTGAAGGTAATCGCCGCCCGTGTCGAGGTCGGCACCGGTGCCGAGCAGGATCTCGCCAGCGCCAAGGCTCGCCTCGCCGCCGTCGAAGCGCAGCTGCCCGTGCTGGAAACCCAGGCCCGCGCCGACCAGTTCCGCATCGCGGTGCTGCTGGGCGAGCGCCCGGGCGAGCTCGATGTCGATCTTTCCCCGGCCACGTTCAAGCCGATCGACGTCAGCCTCGCCATCGGCGGCGCCGACGAAGTGCTGTCGCGTCGTCCGGATATCCGCATCGCCGAACGCCAGCTCGCCGCCGCCAACGCGCGCATCGGCGTCGCCAAGGCCGACTGGTTCCCGCATATCTCGCTGGGCGGTTTCGTCGGTTTCCTCGCCGGCCGCAGCAACGACTTCGGTGGCGCACAGTCGCGCGCCTGGTCCATCGCCCCGAGCATCTCGTGGCAGGGCCTCAACGTGCAGCGCGTCAATGCGGGCGTGAAGGGTGCCAAGGCGCAAGCCGAAGAAGCCCGCGCCAACTACGACCGCACCGTGCTAGCCGCGCTGGAAGACGTGGACAACTCGCTGGTGGGCTTCAACCTCCAGCGCGACCGCGTCGAAAAGCTGATCGTGCAGGCCGACGAAAGCCGCAAGGCCGCGCAACTCGCGAAGCTCCGCTATGACGCCGGCCGCACCGACTACCTCGAACTGCTCGACGCCGAGCGCACCCAGCTCTCCGCCGAAGACCAGCTCGCCGAAGCCGAAGCCGCGATCAACACCCGTGCCGTCCAGCTGTACAAGGCACTCGGCGGCGGCTGGCAGGCGTGCGGTGACACCGCTTGTTCGCAAGTGGCCGCCGCCCCATGAACACGGCGAAGGTCCACCGCTTGCCCGTCAAGGACAAGCGTGCGTCACCGACCGCCGTGGAACCGCCCCTGACCCAGCGCATCGCGCTGGTGACGGGGGCCAACCGCGGCATCGGCCTTGAGGTGGCGAAGCAACTCGCCTCGCTTGGCATCACGGTGTTCATGGGCATGCGTGAGCCCGGCAAGAACGACAAGGCCGTGAAAGCAGTACGCGAACTCGGCGGCGACGCCTACGCGTTGAAACTCGACGTGACGAAGGCGGCGGACATCGAAGCCGCCATCGCCAGCATCGACGGCAAGTACGGTCGCCTCGATATCCTGGTCAACAACGCGGGCGGATACTTCGACCATGACGCGCGCGCTGAGCGTCCGGACATCGAAGGCATCCGCGGCGCCCTCGACGTCAACCTGCTCGGCGCCTGGATGCTCACCGCCGCCGCCCTCCCGCTGATGCGACGCCACGGCTACGGCCGCGTGGTCAACGTCTCCAGCGAATGCGCCACCGTCGCCATGTGCGGCGACAAGGCCCCCGCTTATCGTGTCTCCAAGGCGGCGCTCAATGCGTATACGCAAGTCATCGCGCGCGAGATGAGCGGTAGCGGCATCCTTATCAATGCCGTGTCACCGGGTTGGACCGCGACGACGATGGGTGGCAAGGGTGGACGCCCTGCTGCCGAGAGCGCCGAGGGCGTGGTGTGGGCTGCGCTTGTTTCCGAACGTGAGTCGGGGACGGGGCAGTTCTATCGGGATCGGGCGCGGATTGGGTGGTAAAGCGTGGCGAGCCGCCATGGTAGGAGCGCGCTCTGCGCGCGACCGTCTGAAACGTTGCGCTTCGTTGGAAGGGCTCGCCTCACGGCCTCGCATTCGGCGCTCGTACGTGGCGATGCAGAGACGGCGGGGGCGGCCCTTGGCGCGCCGGCCTGCGGTGTCCCTCGGGAAAGGAGAGCCGCTGACGCGGCTAGTGTCTTATGGCTGCGCCCCTTCGGGCACGGGTAGCGCGCGGGGTTTTCTGACTCGGCCTCCGTGCCTCGGCAGAAAAGGCCGGTCATCCTGACCGTCCCCCTTCGGGCCTTATCCGCCCGCTACCCTCACCTTCATCAAGTCGCGCCAAGGGCCGCCCCGCCGTCTCTACCCGACTCACGGCGCTCGTGCAGGAAAGCCTCCCGCCACCACCATCTTGTAGGAGCGCGCCTTGCGCGCGATCCCGCGCAGCGGGCCAAGTCATCGTCACCGTCTGATCGCGCCTCCACGTCGTTCCAGCGAACGCTGGAACCCAGCGCGATGCGATGGGTTGTCGCGACGACGTTACCTACTCAAAAGCCGATGCAGCATCATCGCAGTGCTGGTCAACCGAGGCGCTGGGTTCCAGCGTGCGCTGGAACGACGGTGAGGTAAATGGCGAGGTATGCGACCTGTAGGAGCGCGCTTGCGCGCGATCCCGCGCAGCGGGCCAGGTCATCGTCACCGTGGGATCGCGCCTCTCACGTCGTTCCAGCGCACGCTGGAACCCAGCGCGATGCGATGGGTTGTCGCGACAACGTTACCTACGCAAAAGCCGATGCAGCATCATCGCAATGCTGGTCAACCGAGGCGCTGGGTTCCTGCGTACGCAGGAACGACGGTGAGGTGACTTTGAGAATCCTTCCATATGCAAGCACGTACGTAATTTGGTACCGTGCGTGCGTTGTCTGCTCGCTCATGTCACGTGTCGTGGCAGACAACCATCGCTCGAAAGCGGTAAGAAGCGCGGGCCAGAGGTGTCTCACCACCTCCGGCCCGCTAACCAGCAATCAACCATAGGAGTTGACGATGGCTAAGCCAAAGTCTAAGGCATTCTCACACCCACCGCCCGACCCACGCGGTCCACGGACGTCCCGGAGCCCTTCCGGACGCGGCTAAACGCCCGGCCTGTCCGCTTTTCTCATGGTATTTCCCTCCGCCGAGCCTCCCGGCGCGTAGCGCCGTGGGCGAATGAGAACATCGGACAGTCGGACCCTGTGAGATCGAACCGCCCGAGTCGATGAGGGGCACGGCCGTTGGCGTGCCCCGCTCGGAAGCGGTGGATGAGGATTTGAGAAATGACTGAACCGAAAGACGATAGCGTCCTTGGGGAGGGCAGCTTTGCCCTGAATTTAGAAGCTAGTGTCGACATGTTGATGAACGATGCGACGGCGATGCAGGCGTATGCCGAAGCCATGCAGGCGATGTTGACCGAGTACATGATGGAGAACGAGGTGCCGAATCGGCGGTATCTCACCCGAGCGATGTCGGGCGTGAATCTGCTTCACCGCATGAGTCTGCAATGTACGAAGCAGGCGAATGTCCGGCGCATGTGGGATGAGGTGCGCGCGTTGGGTGGTGCGAAATGACGATCGAGTTATGGGAGATCGCCATCGCCCTGATCCTGCTGCCAATCAATGTGCTGATCTTCATCGCGCGCCGCTACCAGTATTGTTCGTTGGCCATCGGCGCGAAGGTCTTCACCGGGATTTCCTTGATCGCCTTCATTGTCGCGGCCTTCGCGTTAGGCAGTTTCGCCGGTCGCTATGATCTACGTCCCCACCAATACGAATGGCCGGATAACTGGCTGGAATTCTCCGGCGCCTTGCTGATGGGTTCGACGCTGGGGGCGATCTGGATGTGGTTTATCTCGCGAGAACCCGAACTGTAGGAGCGCGCTTGCGCGCGATGCCAGGTTGCCGCGAGCACCCATCGCGCGCAAGCGCGCTCCTACAGTGGTTCCGCGATAGCGGGCCAGGGTGACTCAGTGTTGGGAGAGCCGGCGGCGGCCCGACGGCTCCGCCCGCCACGCCCGAGCGCCGCGCGCGATGCCGCAGGCGAGCCAAACCTATGAAGCGGCTGTACGGCGCAAGCCGTAAAAAACACCGGCTGCACAGCAGCCAACCTTCGCCAATCAGCTAGCGCTAGCCACCTGCGCCGCCACGAACTGCGGGAAGCGCTCCAGGATCGCCGTGCGGATCTGCGGCAGGTCGAGCCCCGCCATCGTCAGCACTTCCTCGCGGCTGCCATGCTCCAGGTACACATCGGGCAGGCCGAGGTGCAGGATCGGCAAGGTGACACCGTTCGCAGCGAGGCACTCGGCCACGCCCGCACCTGCGCCACCGGCAATGGCGTTGTCTTCGATGGTGACGAAGGCCTTGTGCGTGCGCGCCAGTTCGAGGATGAGTTCCTCGTCCAGCGGCTTCACGAAGCGCATGTTCACCAGCGTCGCGTCCACTTCCGCCGCGATGACGGCAGCGGGCGAAAGCATGGTGCCGAACGACAGGATCGCCAGGCCATGATGGCCGCGGCGACGCACCTCGCCCTTGCCGATGGGCAGGACATCGAGCGCTTCCGACATGCGCGCCCCCGGACCGGTGCCACGCGGATAGCGAATCGCGGCCGGGCCGTCGTAACGGAAGCCCGTGCTCAGCATCATGCGGCACTCGTTCTCGTCGGCCGGAGCCATGATCACCATGTTCGGCAGGCAACGCATGAACGACAGGTCGAAGCTACCCGAGTGCGTGGCGCCGTCGGGGCCGACGACACCCGCGCGATCGATCGCGAAGGTGACATCGAGATTTTGCAGGGCCACGTCGTGGATGGCCTGATCGTAGGCGCGCTGGAGGAAGGTGGAATAGATCGCCACCACCGGCTTCGCGCCTTCCACGGCCATGCCCGCCGCAAGCGTCACCGCGTGCTGCTCAGCGATGGCGACGTCGAAGTAACGCTGTGGGTATTCCTTCGAGAAACGTACCAGGCCCGAGCCTTCGCGCATGGCCGGCGTGATGCCGAGCAGGCGCTCGTCGTTCGCCGCCATGTCGCACAGCCAGTCGCTGAAGATGTCGGTGTACGTCGGCTTGGCCGGCGCACCTTTCTTGACCAGGCCGGCGACCGGATCGAACGGACCCACGGCGTGGTATTCGATCTGCGCCTTTTCGGCCGGTTCGTAGCCCTTACCCTTGGTGGTCATCACGTGGATGAGCTGCGGACCCGGGAGATCCTTCACCGTGTTCAGCGCGTTCACCAGCTGGGCCATGTTGTGGCCTTCGATGGGACCGGTGTAATGGAAACCCAGTTCCTCGAACAACGTGGATGGCACGAACATGCCCTTGGCGTGTTCTTCCCAGCGCTTGAAGAAGCGGCCGAAGAACGACTCGCGCGGCATCGCCTTCTTGGCGCGTTCCCGCCACGCGTTGAGGGTGCGGCTGGACATCGCGCGCGCCATCATCTTGGTCATCGCGCCGACGTTCTCGCTGATCGACATGCCGTTGTCGTTGAGGATCACCAGCATGTTCGGCTCGACGTCGCCGCCGTGGTTCAGGGCCTCGAAGGCCATGCCGGCGGTCATCGCGCCATCGCCGATCACGGCGACGACCTTGCGCTGGTCGCCACGACGCTGCAGTGCGATGGCCATGCCCAGGGCAGCGGAGATCGAGGTGGACGAATGGCCCACGCCGAAGGTGTCGTACTCGCTTTCCTCACGACGCGGGAAGGGGGCGAGGCCGTCCTTCTTCTTGATCGTGGTGATGCGGTCTCGACGACCCGTGAGAATTTTGTGGGGATAGCACTGATGGCCGACATCCCAGACCAGGCGGTCGTTCGGGGTGTCGAACACGTGGTGCAGGGCCACGGTGAGTTCCACCACACCCAGGCCCGCGCCGAAATGGCCGCCGGACGAGGCCACGGCCTCGATCAGGTAGCGACGTAGTTCGTCGGCGATCGCCGGCAGTTCATCGGCCGGGAAACGGCGGAGGTCCTCCGGCGAGTTGATCTGCGCCAGATACGGGTAGCGGGAAAGGTCGTTCATACGCGTATTGTTCGCCTACGGCGGGGCCGGGGCAAGGGACGTCGCGTGAAAAGACGGGGGCAGGACGCGGGCTGAGGCCGGATCGCGTCGGTTTGCCGCGCTGGAACGGGCCTTACAGGCGCCGGCGGTCCCTCGGCAGGTGACTTACCAGGAACTGCATCTGGTCGGCCAGGATGTTGCGATTGGACAGGATCAGGTGCTCGACCCAGCTCGGACGGTAGGGCACGGCCAGCAGGGGCATGTTGGCCTGCTGCGGGGTCCGGTTGCTCTTGCGCAGGTTGCAGGCCAGGCAGGCGCTGACCACGTTTTCCCATTCGTCCTGGCCTTTCTTGGACAGGGGTACCACGTGGTCGCGGGTGAGTTCGTGGCGGGTGAACTGGGCGCCGCAGTAAAGGCAGATGTGGCGGTCGCGGGCGAACAGCGCCGTGTTGGTCAGGGCCGGGGCGGGGTCGATCGCGTGTTCGCGGCAGTGGCCGGTGCTGGCGACGATGGGGTGGAGCTGGAGGCTGCTGCGCAGACCGCTGTCGCGGTTGGTACCACCGTGGACGGTGACGCATGGGTCGCCCAGGGTCCAGGCGACCACGCCGCGTACATAGAGGCAGACTGCGTCCTGCCAACTGATCCAGTCCAGGATGCGGCCTGCCGCGTCGAGGGAAAGCACCCGCGTTGCATGCAACGCGGTGACCCTTGGCAGGTCGTCATGGAGCACTTCCATCGTCATCGTGTCTCGTCCTTCACATAAAACAGCGAAAGAGCGTTCCAGCAAGCCGAACTCCGTGCGGATCGCAGTGCGATCCCGGCCTCCAAAGGGGGCCTTGGCCCGAGCATAGCCCATAATTGCTACAGAAAAGCATCCGTCCGGTACGCTTCTTGCGGGGCTGTTGCAGCCTTGCGCCGCTGCTATAGTGGGCGTTCGCACATGAACCCGACGGGTTTGGAAGGGGGGCCGGGGTGGCTTCCCAGGTCCGCCGGGTCCCAGAGGGATAGACAGTGGCAGAAGTGCTTTTTTACGAGCGTCCGGTTCCCCTGAACCGCACCGCCCATCGCGACCTTCGCCTGAAGGCCGTGAACAACATCAATTTCGCGGTCAAGGCCCACTCCGTGCCGCTGACGGGCGTCGAGTTCGCCCCGGCCTGCCGCGATTTCCCGATCCTGTTCGCGGGTGAGAGCATCGAGACCGCCGGTCCGATGGCCCTTCTCGGTCTGCGTCAGAACGAGAACCTCCTCATCGGCGAAAACGGCTTCTGGGAGCAGGGCATCTACATCCCGGCCTTCGTCCGCCGCTATCCGTTCGTGCTGGCCGAGAAGCCGGCCGGCACCGAGGGCGACGATTTCACCGTGTTCCTCGACGAGGCCTATGAAGGCTTCAACGAGACGGACGGTGAGCGCCTCTTCAACGAAGACGGCACCGACGCCCCGGCCCTGACCAACGCCGTGAACTTCCTCGGCGAGTTCCAGGACCACGTCGCCCGCACCCAGTGGTTCATGGGCAAGCTGCGCGAGCACAACCTGCTCGAGCCGCGCACCATCACCCTGCAGAAGGAAGGCAAGGGCGGCATCAACCTCAACGGCCTGTTCGTCATCAACGAAGAGCGCCTGCGCGCCCTCGACGAAAAGGTGGCCCACGAGTTCCTGCGCGAAGGCGCCTTCGGCTGGATCTACGCCCACCTCGTCTCGCTCGCCAACATCGATCGCATGGCGGCTCGTCTTGACGCGCGTGAAGCGAAGGAAGCGCCGGCTGCTGTCGAAGCCTGAGCTTCGCAGTAGCGTCGTTTTCGAAAAGGCAGCCCTTGGGCGGCCTTTTTCGTTGGCGATCTGGCGATGTCGCCGTGCCGATGGGTTCCTGTTTTCACAGAAACGACGAGGCTGGCGAATCGTCGTTCCAGCGAACGCTGGAACCCAGCGCGGGGCAATCAGTTGTCGCCTCGCGGCCTCCTACGCAAAGGCCGATGCAGCCCCCTCGCCGTGCTGGCGAACCGGGGCGCTGGGTTCCTGTTTTCATAGGAACGACGAGGCTGGCGAATCGTCGTTCCAGCGAACGCTGGAACCCAGCGCGGGGCAATCGGTTGTCGCTTCGCGGTCTCCTACGCAAAGGCCGATGCAGCGCCCTCGCCATGCTGTCGAACCGGGGCGCTGGGTTCCTGTTTTGACAGGAACGACGAGCTCGCAAACCATCGTTCCAGCGAACGCTGGAATCTAGCGCGGGGCAATCGGTACGCAAAGGCCAATGCAACGCCCTCCGAGGCGCTGGATTCCTGTTTTCACGCAACGACGAGCAAGCTCAGCGGACCGGTTTCGCCATGCGGATCAAGTCGGTGTCGAAGCCGTGCTTGATGTAGAGCTCGCGTGCGCGCTCATTGCCAGGGAACATCGCCAGCGTCACGAACTGGCAGCGATGGTCCTTGGCCCAGCCATAGGCGTGATCGAGCAGCACCTTGCCGACGCCGGTTCCTTCGTACTTTTCCGCCACCGCGATATCGGAGATATGGCAGTTGTCGCGGTGGGTGAAGAAGTCCTTGGTCTTTTGCAGGTGGATGAAGCCGACCGGGTCGCCTTCGTCGTTCTCGGCGATGAAGACGTAGCTGTTCGACGGTTGCTCGTCGAGGTGCTTTACGAGGTCGGCTTCGATGCCTTTCAGGCAGTCGGTCTTCGTGCGGCCGTTGGGCAGCGGGAAGTGGATGAATCGGTGGACAAGGCCGAGGATGAAATCGTCATCGTCGCTCTCGGCGAGACGGATAAGAAACGCTGGATCGCTCATCAGGTCGGGAACCGTTGGGTCGAAGGGTGTCCGGTTCGGTCAGTTCTACACCTGATGGATGGGCGGGGGGAAGTACCTGCCGCGTAAGTCGGAGGCTTGCGCCCCCTGTGAGTCGCGTTGCGCGCTGTGAACCGTAAGCTGCCGTTGGCGGGGCTTACGGTTCACGCTTTGGCCTTACCTCTTACGCGATGTCCGGCAGCGTCGCCACGCCGGCCTCGATGCCCGCCTTGTGCAGCACGATGCGGGGCAGGATGCGGGCGAAGTAGAAGTTCGCCGTGTCGATCTTGGCCTGCTTGCGCGCGGCAGGCAGGGTATCGGCGGCAACGACACTGCGAGCCCAGAAGTAGGCCAGGGTGATATAGCCCGAGAAGTACAGGTAGTCGACCGCTGCGGCGCCCAGTTCCTCCGGGTTGGCCTGGGCCTTCTGTGCGAGGTTCTGGGTGAGTTCGCCCCAGGTGGCGGTAGCGGCGGCAAGCTGCATCACCAGCGCCTTGACCGCGTCGTTGGTGACGTTGGCCTTGCAGAACGCCTGGATCTCGCCGAGGAAATGTTTCAGGCCTGCGCCCTGCAGCTGCATAACCTTGCGGCCGAGCAGGTCGAGGGCCTGGATCTGCGTGGTGCCCTCGTAGAGCGTGATGATGCGCGCGTCGCGCACGAACTGCTCCATGCCGTGCTCGGCGATGAAGCCGTGGCCGCCGAAGATCTGCAGGGCTTCCTTCGTGCATTCCTGCGCGGCCTCCGTCAGCAGGCCCTTGGCGATGGGGATGAGGAAGGACAGCAGCTCGCCGGCTTCCTTGCGCTTGTCGGCGTCTGGATGGCGGGCTTCGATGTCGCTTTGCAGGGCCGCATAGGCAGCGAGCACGCGACCGGATTCGATGAAGGCGCGCTGGGTCAGCAGCATGCGGCGCACGTCCGGGTGGACGACCAGCGGATCGGCAGGCTTTTCCGGCAATTTCGGGCCCGAAAGCGCGCGCATCTGCAGGCGCTCGCGAGCGTAGTTGAGGCTGTTCTGCAAGGCGCGTTCGGCCACGGCCAGGCCCTGGACGCCGACGCCGAGGCGAGCCGCGTTCATCATGGTGAACATCGCCATGAGACCCTTGTGCGGGGCGCCGACCAGCCAGCCCTGGGCTTCGTCGAAGTTCATGACACAGGTGGCGGAGCCCTTGATGCCCATCTTGTGCTCGATGGCGCCGGCGGCTGCGTGATTGCGCTCGCCCAGGGAGCCGTCCTCGTTCACCTTGAACTTGGGCACCACAAGCATCGAGATGCCGCGGCTGCCGGCCGGCGCATCGGGAAGGCGGGCCAGCACGAGGTGGACGATGTTCTCGGCGAAGTCGTGTTCACCGGCCGAGATGAAGATCTTGGTGCCGCTGACGCGGTAGCTGCCGTCGCCGTTCGGTTCGGCGCGGGTCTTCAGCAGGCCGAGATCGGAACCGGCCTGCGGCTCGGTCAGGCACATGGTGCCCGTCCAGCGGCCTTCGACCAGCGGCTTCAGGAAGCGCTCCTTCTGCCACTGCTCGCCATGATGGTCGATGGCGTCGATGGCGCCGTGCGACAGCAGCGGGTAGATGCCCCAGGCCAGGTTGGCGGCGTCGATCATTTCCTTGGTCAGCAGGCCCAACACGGCCGGCAGGCCCTGGCCGCCGTGTTCTTCCTTCGCGGTGAGGCCAGCCCAGCCGCCTTCGGCGTACTGGCGATAGGCTTCCTTGAAGCCCTTGGGCGTGGTCACCGTGGCGGTGGCCTTGTCGTAGTGGCAGCCCTCGGCGTCGCCGGAGGCGTTCAGCGGGGCGAGCACCTGCTCGTTGAAACGGGCGGATTCGTCCAGCACGGCGTCGAGCAGGTCGCGCGTATGCGCCTCGCCGCCCGTGAGGCCGGCAAGCACGGCTTCGGCGCCGAGCACGTCGTAGAGCGCGAAGCGCATGTCGTCGAGCGGGGCTTTGTAGATCGTCATGGGATGTCCTGGCAAAGGCTGGGTGATGGTCAGCGATAGGTGTCGGGGATGCCGGGGACGGGCGAGAGCCAGTCCTTGCCGCGCACGTCGAACGAGCGGGGCTTGTCTTCCTGTTCCGGGGTGCCGGTGATGTGCCCTTCGATGGTGTAGGGCAGTGTGCCCGCGCTGCCCTTGGCGGCCAGCTCGGCCAGCGCCTTGGACATGTCGGGCGTAGGCAGGATGTCCACCTGAGTGACGTCGGCGGCGAAGGAGGGGATGTCCTGGTCGATCTTCGCGTCGAGCAGCACGCCGCCCAACTGGCCGACCCGCAGGGTGCCCTGGAAGCGGTCGAAGGCCATGGAGCCGTAGCTGTTATTGCGGACGCGCAGGGTCACGTGCCAGGTACCGCCGGCCTTGGCGTGTACTTCCTGGAGCGAGAGGGTCGGTGGGAACACGCTCTTCTTCGCGGGGCCGCAGCCGGCGAGGAGGACGATGGCGGCGAGGGTGGCCGCTCGGACGGCATGCATGCGAATGATCGGGCTCATCCCTTGGGCTTCCGGCGTTGGGCGTCGAACAGAGGATCGATGGTAGCGTCCGTTCACGGCCGGCGCGAGACAGGCGTTTGAAACGCGGTTCCCAAGCGAAGGCCGAGCAGGCATCATGGCCGTTCCGCTTGACCAATCTCGAATCGCCCATGACCCGACGCATCGCCGCCCGCCGTTCCCCCATCCATGGAAACGGCGTCTTCGCCACCGCCCACATCCAGGCCGGTGACGAAATCATCGAATACAAGGGCGATCACATCACCCACGCCCAGGCCGACAAGCGGTACGGCGACGGTGGCGAAACCGGCCACACCTTCCTGTTCACGCTCAACGAGCGCTACATCGTCGACGGCAACAGCAACGGCAACATCGCCCGCTGGATCAACCACAGCTGCGATCCCAACTGCCAGGCCCTGATCGAGGAAGCCGTCGAGGGCAAGCCGTCGAAGAAGGACCGCGTGCTGATCGAGGCGATCCGCGACATCGCGCCGGGTGAAGAACTCACCTACGACTACGGCATCACGCTCGACATGCCGCACACGGCCCGGCTGAAGAAGATCTGGGCCTGCCGCTGCGGCTCGCCGAAGTGCATCGGCACCATGCTGAAGCCGAAGCGCAAGTCGGCGAAGTAAGCTCAGGCACGGATCGCGCCGCTTGCCATGTAGGAGCGCGCTTGCGCGCGATCGGCCTCGTTTCGCCGGTCGCACGCAAGCGACGGCCGCATCAGTCCTCTTCCACCTTCGGCTTCCACGCCTCCACCAGCTTTTTCTGCACGCCCGGCGGTACCGCGTCGTAATGGCTGAAGGCCATCGCGTATCGCCCCAGTCCTCCCGTCATCGATTTCAGCTGGGTCGGATAGTCGGTCAGTTCCGCCAGGGGCACGCGGGCACGGATCAGCGTCTCGCCGCCGCGCAGCGAATCGGTACCCATGATCTGCGCACGTTTCGAGGCAAGCCCGCCAGTAACGTCGCCGACGTAGTTGTCGGGAATGGAGACTTCCAGGTCCACCACCGGCTCCAGCACCTGAGGTCGCGCCTTCGACACGGCGTCGAGAAAGGCCTTGCGACCGGCGCTCACGAAGGCCACCTCCTTCGAATCCACGGGATGGTGCTTGCCGTCGTAGACCACCACATGGACATCCTGGATCGGATAGCCCGCCACGGCGCCGCCATCGAGTGCCTGGCGGATGCCTTTCTCGATGGCTGGCATGAACTGGCCGGGGATCACGCCGCCCTTGGTGCCGTCCTCGAAGACGAAGCCCTTGCCGCGTTCGAGCGGTTCGACGCGGAGGAACACTTCGCCGAACTGCCCGGCACCGCCGGTCTGCTTCTTGTGCCGATGGTGTCCTTCGGCGGGTCCGCCGATGGTTTCACGATAGGCGATGCGCGGCGGATGCGTGGTCACGTCCACGTCATAGCGGGCCTTCATGCGCTCCAGCATGAGTTTCACGTGCAGGTCGGACAGGCCGTAGATCACCGTCTCGTTGAGCTCCTTGTGATGCTCGACCTGGAAACAGGGATCTTCTTCGGTCAGCTTTGACAGAGCCTGCGAGAGTTTCTGTTCCTGGCCTTTGTGCGCAGGTTCCACGGCCACGCCGAACATCGGTGCGGGAAAGCTGCCGGCTGCCAGGTGGATGCGTCCTTCCTCCGTCGCGTCGTGCAACACGGCATCGAAGTGGATGTCGTCGACCTTGGCGATGGCCACGATGTCGCCGGGCAAGGCCTCGTCCACCTCGACATGATCCTTGCCGCGAAGCCGGAACAGGTGGCCGACGCGAAAGGGCTTGCGACCGTCGTCCACCAGCAGCTGCGAATCCTTGCGCACGGTGCCTTGCCAGACACGGAAGACACCCAGCTTGCCGACGAAAGGATCGTTGACGATCTTGAAGACGTCGGCGACGACGTGCCCGTCGGCATCCGCGGAGATCGCGAACGGCTTGCCGTCATCGGCCTGGAACGGCGGCGGATTGACCTCGGTGGGGCAGGGCAGGATGCGCTCCACCAGTTCAAGCAACTCGCTCACCCCGACACCGTCGCGGGCTCCGGTGAAAACGATGGGAACGAGGTGCCCGTCGCGCAGGCAATGCTCAAGGGCGCCGCGCAATTCGTTCGCACTGAGCGACGACTCGCCAGCGTCCAGATAGTGTTCCATCACCTCGTCGTCGATCTCGACCACCTGGTCGATGAGTCGCTGGTGCGCTTCGCCGGGAGACGAGAAATCGGTATCGCCGCCGGTCTGGAAGAACGCATCGCGTACGGCATGCCCTTGTGATGCGGGCAGGTTGAGGGGAAGGCACTTGCTGCCGAATTCGCTACGCAAGGCATCGATCAGTGCGGGCAGGTCGACCCCGTCGGCATCGATGCGATTCACGATGAGGATGCGCGCGAGCCCGCGCTCCTTCGCGTATTGCATCATCGAACGCGTGCCGTGCTCGATACCGTTGGCGGCGTTCACCACGATGGCCACGGTGTCCGTGGCGGCAAGTGCCGCCATCGCGGGACCACGAAAATCCGCGTATCCCGGCGTATCGACGAGATGGATGCGATACCCGTTGCGCTCGATCGAGGCGATAGCGGTGTCGATGGAATGGCCTCGGGCCTTTTCCATCGGATCGGTATCGGAGACGGTGGTGCCGCGTTCCACCTGGCCCATGGCGTTGAGTGCGCCGCCGGCGTACAGCATGGCTTCGAACAATGTGGTCTTGCCGGCTCCGGCGTGGCCGGCAAGGGCGAGGCTGCGGATACGTTCCGTGGATGGAGACACGATGCGACCCTCCTTCAGTGGGAAGGAAAGCGTGTGGACGCGGCGTCATCCTCGGCGTCGCCTCGGGCACGCCTTCCGGCATGACGATGGCGGGCCGTCACGGTCGCCCGGCACAGCGGGCGGTCATGGCGGTGATGCGGGCAGAGCCCAGCCCAAGGGTTCTCCTTCGGGGCTCGGGAATCAAGTGCCGCGGGGAATCTTCCGGCTCATGCGCGGTCTAGGGCCCGGGGCTTACGTTTGCGTTTATCCGTAAATCGCTATGCTCGTTCATTCTTCGCGGTTCAAGAAGGGATTTCGCTCGCGTGCAATATCCAGGCAAGGCGCCACCGCCATTCGTCGAAACGCACCGGCTTGCGCCGGACGCATTGTCGCGCGAGGGCGGTCTGGCGCCGATCGATCCGTCCACGGTTGCCATGCTGCGGGCCATTGGCCGGCGGCCGCCGCCGCGTGACCGGGTGCGGTTCACGCTGGCCCTTGCGCTGGCCCTGGTCTTTCACATCGTGCTGATCTTCCTGGTGCGCTACGAGATGCAGCCGAGGCCGCTCGTCGCCTTTGCCGTGCCGACAGACAAGGACGAGGTGATGGAGGTGCGTTTCATCGAGCCAACACCTCCCGCACCTGCGGTCGCCAATGCGCCACCTCCGCCGCCCGTGGCCGAGCCGCCGCCGAAGGTGCGCTCGCGCGAGGCCACGCGCCCCGAGCCGCCGCAACCTAAGAAGGAGGAGCCGGCGCCGCCAGCCGAGGCCCCCGCACCGGCACCCACGTTGAACCTCTTCGGCAAGGACGGCTCCATCGCCATGCCGAAGGCGGGCGCGCCGACGCAGGCGGACTTCGTACCGCCCAAGCCCAACGGCGATGCGCAGATCATGTCGCACAAAACGACGGTGACCTACAAGGAAACCCGCTTCGAAAAGGACTGGGCGCCGCGTGACGAGAACATCGTCAACCAGGGCCTGCGCAAGGCGGTCGAGAAGACGACAGTCAAGAAGACCATCGACTTCGGTCATGGTGTCCGCGTGAATTGCGCCACGGTGTTCTTCGTGCTGCCGGCCGGTTGCAGTGGCGAGGATCCCTCCAAGGCCTCGGCCAAGGTGGGCGACTCCCGCCTCAACATGGCACCGGCCAAACCCCTGGCATCCGACCCGAACGCGCCGCCTCCGCCGAGCGAGGCCGAGTGCGTCGCCTCTTACCGGCGCAACGAGACCGTGATGGCCGGTTGCCCCAGCGATACGCCGCTCAAGGCGATGGACCAGGAAAACGCCGAACGGGCGCACCGCACAGGTCAATAGGAAACGATTGTCCTGCATCGCAGGAGGATGGACACTAGCCATCCATGTCGACCCCATTGCCGCCGGACAGCGATCGCCCGATCGCCGAGGAATCGCTGCCCGTCTCGCCCCGCGAGGCGGCCATGCGCGCGCTCTTCTACCGACGCATCCTGCGCGAAAAACCGCGCGAAAGCCTGCTTCGCATCGCCGCCTGGGTCGGTACGATCGTCCTGCATTTCCTGTTCCTGCTCGGCTTCGTGCTCGGCCCGGCCTACGAGACGTTGCCGCCACCGCCCGAGCGGGAAAACGCCGACGTGCTCAAGGTGCGGCTCATCGACAAGCCGCCCGCACCGTTGCCGCCCAAGCGTGGAACCCAGTCGCGCGCGCCGGTTGTGCAAACCACCTGGAATACGAAGCGTTCGGCGGCGTCAGCCGCCGCGTCGGGGGGCACCCATGCCGCCGCCGTCGCCAGTGCAACCAAGTCGCGGCCGGCGAAGGCGACGCCCGTGGCGCCCGCACCGCCGGTCAAGCCGACCCCGAAGCCGGCCGCTCCCGCACCGAACACCGTGGCCGAGGAAAAAAAACCGTCGACGCGGCCCAAGGCCCCGCCGAAGCAGCGCGACCTCGAACAGGTGCCGGTGCCCACCCAGGCGCCACCTGACCTTGCTATGGACACGCCGCGTCCCGAAGTCGTGCCGCCAAAGTTCCAGCCCGAACCCGTGCGCAAGGCCCAGGCCGAGGGCACGGCCGTGATGCCGCCGCCGGCCTCGCTGGCGATTCCGCCCACGCCGGCCTCGCAGGCCGCCGTCACGCCGACTCCGCCGCAGATCACCTCCGATCGCACGACACCGGTACCGACCGCACCCATCACGCTGGCGACGGTGCCGCGCCCTGAGGTCGAGGCCTCGTCGGCACCGCCCACGCCGCAGGACGAACCGCTGCCGGCCATCGCGCAGGAGCCGTCGGCACCGCAGCGTCCTGAGGTCGCGCCCGCCGATCGTCCCGTGCCGCCAAAGGTGTCGGTGCAAACGGTGCGCGCCCCGGCGGTCGAGGTAGAGGCGCAATTGGAAGCTGTGCCGTTGCCCGATGCCGTGGCGAAGCCCGATGTCTCCGCACCGGTCGCCGCGACCGAGCGCCCGGCGGTGCAGGCGCCAGCGGTGACGCCTGCCGAGGTGCAGCGTCCGGTCGCTGGCGCCGACACCTCGCCGGCACCGCCCGGACAGGTTCAGGCACCGGGCGAAAGCGTCACGGGTGAAGCGACCGCGCAGGCGGCGAAGGATGGGCAGGGCAAGTCCGGCGAGAAGTCCTCGTCGTCCCAGGGGCAGGGCGCGACACCCGCGCCCGCGATGGGTCCCCCTGTGGCATCCGCATCCGGCACGGGTACGCCCGATGCTGCCGCCGCGGATAGCGCCGGTACGCCCGGCTCGCCCAAGGGCGTGGACGACAGCCAGCGCACGAAGGGAGCCAACGGTACGTCGCAGCGCGACGATGGCGTGGTCGGTGGCCAGGGCGACAAGACGGGCGAGGTCGGCTCCTACGTCGAGCTGAAACCGCGTGGCAACGTCACGGTGCAGCCGGGGCAGCACGTCAAGATCGAATACAAGTCGACCCGGTTCGACAAGGACTGGACACCGAAGGGCGAATCGTCGGTGGATACCGCCCTGCGCCAGGCGTCGGACAAGGCCACCACGCATTTCACCGTGCCCTTGCCGAGGGGGCTGCGCCTCAACTGCGTGGCCGGTCCTGGCAGCGCGGGCGGCAAGATGAACGCGGTGTCGCTGTTCACGCTGGGCTGCGGTGGCGATCCGCCGCCCAAGCCCGATCACGACAACGCCGACAACCTGGTGAAGAACCAGACTATGGCGCCGTCGAAGCCGCTGGCCGCGGATCTTCCGCCGGCCAACGCCACGACGGTCGGTGCGCGTCCGGTCGCCATCGACAACACGGCGTTCTGTGCCACGGCCCGGGTCGCGGGTGGTCCGCTGCCGGCCGGTTGCGAGCCGACGATCAAGATCAACGTGCCGTCGAAGCCCTCGGCGAACGGCTCGTGGGTGCCCGCGAGCGACCAGTTCAAGTAATCGGACGGACCTCGGTCCCGGCGACCATGTCGTAAACCGCTCGGCATCGGGCATCGACTAGCGACGGAAGCAGCAGGAGCACCCAGCCGGCCAGGGGCGCATACAGCGCCACCTGGAGCGAGGTCAGCGGGCGGATGAGCAACAGCGCCACGGGCAGCGCCGCGATCGCCAGCCGTATAAGGGCGCGACGCCAGTCGACGGGTTGGCCATCGCGATCGGTCACCCGGATACGCCAGGGTCGCATGCCCAGCGTCTGCCCGCCACGCAGCCACGAAAACAGGAAGTAGGCGCCTACCACCACGCCTTGCAGCGGCTGGTACCACCACGCGAGCAGATGCCCCTTCGCATCCGCGAGCTGCCCCCCGGTCGCGATCTGGGCCAGCAAGCCCACCACCATCACGATGGCGACGACGGCCAGCGCGTCGTAGACGATCGCTGCGAAGCGACGCCAGGAGGGGGAGATCGGAGCGGACGAGGTCATGGAATGCTTCCGTTCGGATTCTTTCGATGCTGACATGCGACCATTCGAGCATGACAGAAGAACTCGCCACCGACGACGCCCGTCTCATCGATCGTTTCATCGAGCGCGTGTGGTCTGAAGATGGTCTCGCCGAGCGCACGCTCGAAGCGTATCGACGCGATCTCGAACAGCTTTCGCGTTGGCTGGGAACGCGTGGATGTGGGTTGGCGACGGCGGGGCGCGAAGATCTGTCCGCTTACCATGGCAGCCAACCCGTATCCGTGCGAAGCATGGCGCGGCGGCAGTCCGCGTTCCGGCGTTTCTATGCGCAGCTGGCGCGCGATGAGGGCGGTGCGCGTGAAGATCCCACCTTATTGATGCAGCGGCCGCGTATGCCGCGTGGCCTGCCCAAGGCGCTCGCGGAACGCGAGATCGAAGCACTTATCGTGGCGCCGGACCTCGGCACGCCACTCGGCCAGCGCGATCGCGCCATGCTGGAATTGATGTACTCGTCGGGGCTTCGGGTGTCCGAACTCGTCGATTTGCCGTTATCCGGCCTCAATCCGCGCCAGGGCGTACTCCGGGTGACGGGCAAGGGCGGCAAGGATCGCCTGATTCCCGTGGGCGAAGAGGCGCTGGCGCATATCGAGACCTACCTGCGCGAAGCGCGGCCGTTGCTCGCCAAGGGCCATGGCCAGCCGCTGGCGCTATTTCTCTCGCGACGCGGCGACGCGATGACGCGGCAGATGTTCTGGACCCTGGTCAAGCGCTACGCGCTGCAGGTGGGCATTCCCGCAAAACGTGTCTCGCCGCACGTGCTGCGTCATTCCTTCGCCACACACCTGCTCAACCATGGGGCCGACCTGCGCGCACTGCAGATGCTGCTGGGCCATAGCGCGCTGAGCACCACGCAGATCTACACGCTGGTAGCGAAGGAAGGGCTGAAACGCCTTCACGCCCAGCATCACCCGCGCGGCTGAAGGTCCATGCCACAATGGATTGAACCGATCGCACGGGAAACGTTCAAAGACTGTCCACGTATCCCCCGGTCACAGATGGAGTCGTACCGATGCTGAAGAAAATCCTCCCCGCGCTGCTCCTGGGCGCCTTTGCCGCCACGGCGGCGGCCGCCGACGACGCGGGCAAGGCCGCCCGCGAAGCGGTCGAGGCCCTGGCCCCAGGGATCAAGGTGGAGAGCGTCACCCCCGCGCCGATGCCCGGCTTCTTCCAGGTGGTGGCGTCCGGCCGCATGGTCTACGTGACCGCCGACGGCCGCTACATGATCAACGGCAACCTGGTCGACCTGAAGGACAAGACCGACCTCAGCGCCCAGAGCTGGGCGGTCACCCGCAAGGCGGCCCTGGCCAAGGTGCCGGCCTCCGAGCGGCTGGTCTACTCGCCGGCTAACCCGAAGCACACCGTGACCGTGTTCACCGACGTGGACTGCGGCTTCTGCCGCCAGCTCCATGCCCATATCGATGAATTCAACAAGCAGGGCATCGCCGTCGAGTACGTGTTCTGGCCGCGCGAAGGCCTGAAGACCACGGCCGGCAACGACACCCCGTCGTACACCAAGGCCGTGTCGGTCTGGTGCGCCAGCGACCGCAAGAACGCCTTCAACGAGGCGATGAGCGGCGCGGCGGTGAAGCCGGCTTCCTGCACGAACCCGGTCAAGGACGAGTTCGAGCTGGGCGAGCGCCTGGGCGTCAACGGTACCCCGACCATCGTCACCGAGAACGGCGACGTGGTGGGCGGCTACCTCACCCCGGCCCAACTCCTGAAGGCCCTGACCACCAAGGGCGGCTGATCCCGGTCGGCATTCGGCGTCACCGCCCCGTAGGAGCGCGCTTGCGCGCGATCGCCCACGCAGCGGTGACGCCGTACATCCCATGCGCCGCAAGGCCACCATGCTGCCTTGCAACATCATGTAGAATGGGCGTTTTCCAGCTGCGCCTTTTCCCCTCCGTATGATCGCACTCGACGGGCAGAGCGCCCTTTCGCCGTTTCGCCTCGAACGACTGAACGCCCATCTGGAGTCCCTGCACCACGGGACGCGGGTTCAGGCCGCCTGGTTCACGTACTTCGTGGACGCCGCCTCGCCGCCGGAAGGCACGGCCCGCGCCCGGCTTCTGGCCGTGCTGGAAGCCCGCGACGCCGCGCCCGAGGACGCTACCCTCTGGGTCGTACCGCGGCTGAGCACCATCTCGCCCTGGTCGAGCAAGGCCACCGACATCCTCCACGGCGCCGGTTTCGACGTGCGTCGTGTCGAGCGCGGCATCGCCTGGCGCCTCGTCGGCATGCCGGATGCCTCGGACCCCGCCCATGCGGCCGTGATGGCCACGCTGTGCGATCCGATGGTGCAGTCGCCGCTGAGCAGCCTCGCGGAAGCTTCCGGGCTGTTCCTCGTCGGTGAGCCGGGTCCCTTGGGCCACGTGGCACTGGGCGACGACGCCGTCGCCGCCCTGGCCCAGGCCAACAAGACGCTGGGCCTTGCCCTGACCGACGACGAGATCGACTACCTCGCCGAGCGCTACGCCGAGATGGGCCGTGCGCCCACCGACGCCGAACTGATGATGTTCGCGCAGGCCAACTCCGAGCATTGCCGCCACAAGGTATTCAACGCCACCTGGACGCTCGACGGCCAGTCGCAGGACGCCTCGCTGTTCGGCATGATCAAGAACACGCACCAGAAGTCGCCCGCGCATACGCTGTCGGCTTATCACGACAACGCGGCCGTCATCGAGGGCTACGAAGGCGAGCGCCTGTTCGTGAATCCCGACAACGGCGTGTTCCACACGGTGAAGGAAGCCGCGCCGTACGCGATCAAGGTCGAGACGCACAACCATCCCACGGCCATCGCGCCGTGGCCGGGCGCCGCGACGGGTACCGGCGGCGAGATCCGCGACGAAGGCGCGACGGGCCGCGGCGGCAAGCCGAAGGCCGGCCTCACCGGTTTCTCCGTGTCGCATCTGCGTATCCCGGGCCTGCCGCGTCCGTGGGAAAAGGATCGCCCGCTGCCGCCACGCATGGCGTCGGCCTTCGAGATCATGCGTGACGGCCCGCTCGGCGCCGCCGCGTTCAACAACGAATTCGGTCGCCCCGCGCTGGGTGGCTACTTCCGCACCTTCGAGCAGGAAACCGGCGAGAAGGGTGTGCGTCGCGGCTACGACAAGCCGATCATGATCGCCGGCGGCCTCGCCGCGATCCGTCCCGACCACGTGCAGAAGCGCAGCGTGCGTCCGGGCGACAAGGTGATCGTGCTCGGTGGTCCCGCGATGCTCATCGGCCTGGGCGGTGGTGCCGCCTCGTCGGTGGCTTCCGGCACCTCCAGCGCCGAACTCGATTTCGCCTCCGTCCAGCGCGATAACGCCGAGATGGAGCGTCGCTGCCAGCAGGTGATCGACTCGTGCTGGTCGCGTGGCGACCGCAATCCCATCGTCAGCATCCACGATGTGGGTGCGGGCGGTGTGTCCAACGCCATCCCCGAAATCCTCAACGACGCGGGCGTCGGCGGCATCATCGACCTGTCGAAGCTGCCTTGCGACGATCCCACGCTGTCGCCGATGCAGGTGTGGAGCAACGAATCGCAGGAACGCTACGTCCTCGCCATCGGCGAGGAAGACCTGGCGCTGTTCGAATCGTTCTGCGCCCGCGAGCGTTGCCCGTTCGCGGTGGTGGGTGACGCCACTGAAGACGCGCGCCTGATCGTGCGCGACACGCGTCGCGACCTCACCGTGATCGACCTGCGCATGGATGTCCTGTTCGGCAAGCCGCCGCGCATGCATCGCGATGCGTCGCGCGTGAAGCCGCGCGTCGATCTCGTCGCCGACCTCACCGGCATCGGCATGGACGAAGCGCTGATGCGCGTCCTGCGCCTGCCTGCCGTGGGCAGCAAGAACTTCCTGATCACCATCGGCGACCGCACCGTCGGCGGCCTCAACCATCGCGATCCGATGGTTGGCCCATGGCAGGTACCGGTGGCCGACGTTGCCGTGACCATGACGGACTTCAACGGCTATACCGGTGAAGCGATGGCGATGGCCGAGCGCGCACCGATCGCGTTGCTGTCCAGCGCCGACGCCGCGCGCATGGCCGTGGGCGAGGCCATCACCAACATGGCCGCCGCCTCGGTCAGTCTCGACGAGATCCGCCTGTCCGCCAACTGGATGGCCGCGGTAAACCACCCCGGCGAAGATGCCGCGCTGTTCGACGCGGTGAAGGCCGTGGGCATCGAGCTGTGCCCGAGCCTCGACATCTCGATCCCGGTCGGCAAGGACTCCCTGTCCATGCAGACCGTGTGGACCGACGACAACGGCAAGGCGCAGAAGACCGTCTCCCCCGTGTCGCTGGTGATCACCGGTTTCGCCCGCGTGGACGACGTGCGCCGCACGCTCACCCCGCAGCTGAAGCTCGACCGTGGCGATACCGACCTGTGGCTGATCGACCTCGGCGCAGGCCGCGACCGCCTCGGCGGTTCGGCGCTTACCCAGGTCTTCAACCGCGGCGGCGGCGTGCCGCCGGATCTCGACGACGCAAAGCGCCTGCGTGCGATGTTCGAGCTGATCCAGGAAGCCAACCGCTCCGGCCTGCTGCTCGCCTACCACGACCGTGCCGATGGCGGTGCCATCGTCACCCTGCTGGAAATGGCCTTCGCCGGCCGTTGCGGCCTGGAAATCCGCCTCGACGGCTGGGCCGACGCAACGCTGCGCGCCTTGTTCAACGAGGAACTGGGTGCCGTGGTACAGGTGGCTTCGGCCAACCGCGAAGCCTTCGAGCAGTTGCTGGTCAAGCACAACCTCGCCGGCATGACCCACAACGTGGGCCGTCCGAAGGAAAAGCTCGGCATCAAGCTTCACCTCAACGGCGAGACGCCGTTCAAGTGGAACTGGACCGAACTCTTCCGCGCCTGGAACGAAACCAGCCACGCGATGCAGCGCCTGCGCGACAACCCCGCCAGCGCCGACCAGGAAAGCGAATGGCGCCTCGACGACGCCGATCCGGGCATCACGCCGAAGCTCACCTTCGATCCGACCGCCGACATCGCGGCGCCGTACATCGCCACCGGCGTGCGTCCGCGCATCGCCATCCTGCGCGAGCAGGGTGTTAACGGTTCGGTCGAGATGGCGGCGGCGTTCGATCGCGCCGGTTTCGAGGCGGTGGACGTCCACATGACCGATCTCGCCACCGGTCGCCATCACCTGAAGGACTTCCGTGGCCTCGCGGCCTGCGGTGGCTTCTCGTATGGCGACGTGCTCGGCGCCGGTCGCGGCTGGGCCACCTCGATCCTCTACAACGATGCATTGCGTGAGCAGTTCGCCCGTTTCTTCGAGGATGGCTCCAAGTTCGCCCTGGGCGTGTGCAACGGTTGCCAGATGCTGTCGCAGCTGAAGGACATCATCCCCGACGCGAAGCACTGGCCGCAGTTCCTGCGTAACCAGTCCGAACAGTACGAGGCCCGCGTGGCCACGCTCGAGATCCTCGATGCGGGCAGCATCTTCTTCCGTGACATGGTCGGTTCGCGCATTCCCGTCGCCGTGGCGCACGGCGAAGGCCGCGTCCATTTCCCGAGCGCGTGCAGCCCGTCCAAGAGCCACGGCGCGGCGCGTTTCGTCGACAACCGCGGCAAGCCCACCGAACTCTACCCGCTGAACCCGAACGGTTCGCCGGGCGGCCTGGCGGCCTTCACCGCCGCCGACGGTCGCGTCACGATCATGATGCCGCATCCGGAACGCGTGTTCCGTAGCGCGCAGATGAGCTGGCACCCGGAGCAGTGGGGCGAGGATTCGCCGTGGATGCGCATGTTCCGCAATGCGCGCGTCTGGGTCGGTTGAACCACCGGAAGATCCTGCCTTGGCCATTCCCGGTCTTACCAGCATCGTCGTGGTGCTCGCCAACAGCGGGCCCCTGACGCGCGATTGTGTCGAGCAGGCGCTCGCCAGCGACGTGCCCGTCGAGCTGATCCTCGTCGACAACGGATCGGCCGACGGCATCCCCGAATCGCTTGATCGGGCCTATGCGGACGATGCGCGCGTGCGTGTCGTCTACAACCGGGCAAACCTCGGTTTCGGCCCTGCGGTGAATCGAGGCGCCGCCGAGGCGCGTGGCGATCACTTGCTCGTGCTCAATCCGGATTGTCTCGTCGAGCCGGACACGATCGCGCGACTGAGATCGCACGTGGACATCCACACGGCGATCGTGGGTGCGGTGGTTTGCGATGACCAGGGCCGTCCCGACCCGGCGTCACGACGCTACGATCCGCTGCTGCGCCGCGCGATCAACACCAAGCTGGGACGCCCTGGCGGTATCGACATCACCGGTCCGATGCCGGCCGGCGCCGAAGACGTGGAAATCGTCTCGGGTGCGATCATTCTCATGCCGCGTATCGTCTTCGACCGCCTCGGGGGCTTCGACGAGACCTTCTTCCTGCATTGCGAAGACATGGACCTGTGTCGCCGTGCCCGTGATGCGGGCTATCGGGTGATCCTCGCCGGTGACGTGCGTGTGTTGCATGGAAAAGGCGTTTCCAGTCGCCGGCGCCCGGTCTTCGTCAGTCGGCATAAGCATCGCAGCATGTACCTGTGGTTTCGCAGGCACGATCCGATGGCAAAGCATGTCCTCGTGCGAGGCGCGGTGTTCTTCGGTATCTGGGCCCACTTCCTGCTGAAGATTCCCGGCCAGGTCTTGCGGACGCGCCGATGAGCGCGGCCAAGGGCAGTGGCCTCGCCACCCTGGGCCTGCTCGGTGTCACGGCGGTCTGGGGTTCCACCTTCGTCATGATCAAGGATGTCGTGGGGCGTATGCCGCCCATCGATTTCCTCGCCGTGCGTTTCAGCATCGCCGCAGTGACGATGCTCGTGCTGTTCGCCGTTCCGTTGCGTCGGCTCGGACGTGCGCAGACCTTGCGCGGTCTCGCCCTTGGCGTGCTCTACGGCATCGCCCAGTGGTTGCAGACCGAAGGGCTTGCACTTACATCGCCGAGCGTCAGCGGCTTCGTCACGGGCATGTACGTGGTGATCACGCCTATCCTTGCGCTGCTGCTGTTCCGCCAGCGCATGCCCTTGAGCACATGGGGCGCCGTGGTGCTGGCCATGTTCGGGTTGGGCGTGCTGGCGCTCAACGGTTTCAGCATGGATCTCGGCGTGCTGCTGACACTCGGCTCCGCCGCGCTCTACGCGCTGCACATCGTGGGCCTCGGCCACTGGTCGAAGCCGGGTGACGCGTTCGGTATGTCGGCCATCCAGATGATCGGCATCGCTGCGGTGTGCCTGCTGGCGACGCTGCCTCATGGTGGACCGATGTTGCCGCCGGACACCAGCGCCTGGGTCGCCACGCTCTATATGGCGCTGATCGCGGGCGCGCTGGCCATGCTGGTGCAGACCTGGGCTCAGGCCCACATGCCGGCCACGCGTGCCGCCATCGTCATGACCACCGAGCCGGTGTTCGCGGCGGGCTTCGCCGTCGCACTGGGCGTCGACCAACTGACCACGCGCATGCTCGTGGGCGGAGGGCTCGTGCTCGTCGCCATGTACATGGTGGAACTCGCACCGCGCCTGCGTCGCCGCAAGTCGGCGGAAGCGCTCCATCACGAGGTCTGAGCGGCGCTTTACGCTGCGCCGCGTCATCGCAAGAACCCGCGTTGCCAGTAGGATGTGCGCCACTCGAAGGGAGGGGTAGCACGACATCATGGCAGCACGGGCAGCGATCGGCAGGAACCTGCATGCGCGGGTGATCGATGAAATCGGCGAATCCATCGTCGGCGGGGTGTTCCACGCCGGGGATGCGCTACCTGCCGAAGCGCAGCTGGCCGTGCAGATGGAGGTCAGTCGAACCGTCCTGCGCGAAGCGCTCAAGGTGCTTGCCTCCAAAGGCCTCATCGAGACCCGGCAGAAGACCGGCATGCGCGTACGCGATCCGCGCTTCTGGAACCATCTCGACGCCGACGTGCTGGCCTGGCGCTGTGCGTCGATGCCTACCGACGATTTCGTCGAGAAACTGGTGGAGATGCGCGGCATCATCGAGCCCGCTGCCGCGATGGCCGCGGCGCGTCGTCGTGACGCCGATCAGCTCGCGGCCATCGGCCATGCCCTCGATGCCATGGAGCAGGCGGCGGACCTGGACGCCTGGGCGCAGGCCGATCTGCGTTTCCACGAATCGATTCTTGCGGCGACGAACAACGAGCTGCTTAGCTCGTTGTTCTCCGTGATCGAGACCGCCCTGGGCACCTATTTCGTCATGTCGGCGCAGTCGGCTAAGAATTTTCGGTATTCCTTGCCGTACCACCGCGATGTCTACGAGGCCATCCGGCGCCGCCGCCCCAATGAGGCGGCAGCGGCCATGCAAGCGATGATCGTGGACTCGCGGGGTAACCTGCGGCGTGGTCGCCGCAGGTCAACCTGAGTCAGCAGCAGCGTCCGCCCGTGCCCCGGTAGCGGGCTTCCTGTCGTTCCCGGAAGAATTCACCGTAGCTGGGCACGGGGCGCTCGGGGTGATGGGCGCGCAGGTGCCGTACGTAGGCGTCGTAGTCCGGCATGCCGCAGCAGAGGCGGGCGGTCTGCACCGCCCAACGCCATAGTGCTCGTGGGTACTTCAGCATGGCGACCTCCTTACGGTGTGACGCTGGACAGCGCCACGAACGGTTCTTCGTGGGCGGTGACGCGATTGTCCTTCCACGCGCGGTCGATGACCCTTAGCGAGAAGAACAGCATCGTCAGCACCAGCAGCATGAAGGCGGCGGTAAGCGCCATGTCCACGCGGTTATTGGTGACGATACGCTGCATTTCCTCCGCCGTCTTGGCCGGAGCCAGCAGCTTGCCTTCCGCGATGGCGGTCGCGTACTTGTTCGCGGCGGCGGTGAAGCTGATCTTCGCGTCGAACAGTTTCTGCCAGCCAGCCGTGAGGGTGCAGATCACCAGCCACGCGGCCGGCACCGCCGGCACGAGGACATAACGCTCGCGCTTCAGCTTCACGATGACCACCGTGGCAAGCAGCAGGGCGATGGCGGCCAGCATCTGGTTGGCGATGCCGAACAGCGGCCACAGCGTGTTGATGCCGCCCAGCGGATCGACGGCGCCCTGGTAGAGGAAGTAGCCCCACAGGCCCACGCAGATCACGGTGGCAATGATGTTGCTCAGCCAGGAATCGGTGCGCTTCAGCGGCGCCCAGGCCATGCCGGCCAGTTCCTGGATCATGAAGCGGCCGACGCGGGTGCCCGCGTCCACGGTGGTGAGGATGAACAGGGCTTCGAACAGGATGGCGTAGTGATACCAGATGGCCATCATGCCTTCGCCGGGCAGGATGCCGTGGAGCAACTGGGCCATGCCCACCGCCAGCGTCGGCGCACCGCCGGCACGACCGAGGATGCTGCCTTCGCCGATGTTCTTCGCCGTTTCCGCCAGTTCGCTGGGCGTGACCAGGAAACCCCAGTCGCTGATGGTGCGCGCGGCCTGCTCCACGGTGGTGCCGACGATGGCGCCCGGGGAGTTCATGGCGAAATACACGCCCGGGTGCAGCGACGCCGCGGCGATCAACGCCATGATCGCGACGAAGGCCTCCATCAGCATGCCGCCATAGCCCACCATGGTGGCTTCGCGCTCATTGGCCAGCAGCTTGGGCGTGGTACCCGAGGCGATGATCGAATGCCATCCAGATACCGCGCCACAGGCGATGGTGATGAACAGGAAGGGGAACAGGTTGCCCTGGAACACGGGCCCGGAGCCATCGATGAACTGGGTGAACGACGGCATGCGCAGCGACGGGGCGGCCAGCAGGATCGCAAGGGCCAGCAGGGCGATGGTGCCGATCTTGAGGAAGGTGGACAGGTAGTCGCGCGGGGCGAGCAGCAGCCACACCGGCAACACCGAGGCGAAGAAGCCGTAGCCGATCAGCAGCCAGGCCAGCGCCTTCGCGTCGAAGTCGAAGAACGCGGCCAGGGCGGGCGTATCGTTCACCGTCTTGCCGTACCAGATCGAAGCGAGCAGCAGGATCAGACCGATGATCGAGACTTCGAGGATGCGTCCCGGACGGATGTAGCGCAGGTAAAGGCCCATCAGCAGGGCGATGGGAATCGTCGCCGCCACCGTGAACGTGCCCCAGGGGCTGTGCGTCAGCGACTTGACTACGACCAGCGCCAGCACCGCCAGCACGATCATCATCAGCACCAGCACGCCCACCATCGCGATCACACCGGGCACCTCGCCCAGTTCCTCGCGCAGCATGTGGCCGAGCGAGCGGCCGTCGCGACGCAGGGACAGGCCGAGGATCATGAAATCCTGCACGGCGCCGGCGAACACCACGCCGACGAGGATCCACAGCGTGCCGGGGACATAACCCATCTGCGCCGCCAGCACGGGACCGACCAGCGGGCCGGCGCCGGCAATCGCAGCGAAATGATGACCGAACACTACCCATTTGTCGGTCGGCACATAGTCCAGGCCATCGTTGCGGAGCACCGATGGCGTGGCCCGCGAGGGATCCAGTAACAGCACATGGCGGGCGATGAAGCGGCCGTAGAACCGGTAGCCGATGAGAAACACGGCGATCGACGCCGTGACCAGCCAGATGGCGTTGATGGGCTCGCCGCGGCGCAGGGCCACGACGCCGAGGCACCACGCGCCGACGATGGCGATGGCAGTCCACAGGATCTTCCCCGCGGGACTGGGTTTGGGTACGGCGCTATGCATGTCGGGAGCTCCCCTTGCGAATGGGACAAGGGTCGTCCGCGCCGGGGCAGGGGTCAATGTCTGGCGGGGATTTCGCGTATTAGCCATTGGTCGAATGGCCGGAGGCCGGGGATATCGGGCGGGAGGCTTGAGCCGGAGGCCTTCCGGCGCCATGCTCGACATATTCCCCTGTTCCCCAGGTGCCACGATGATTCGCGAAATCCTGAAAATGGGCGACGAGCGCCTCCTACGCGTCGCGCCGCCGGTGCCCGACGCCATGATCGGCTCGGCGGAACTCGACGCCCTCATCGTCGACATGTTCGACACCATGCACCACGCCGGCGGGGTGGGCCTCGCGGCGCCCCAGATCGGTGTCGACCTGCAATTGGTGATCTTCGGTTTCGACAGCAGCGAGCGCTATCCGGACGCGCCGCCGGTGCCGCAGACGATCCTGCTCAATCCAGTGATCACGCCGTTGTCGCAGGACATGGAGGAGGGCTGGGAGGGCTGCCTGTCGGTGCCAGGCCTGCGCGGTGCGGTGAATCGCTATTCGCTCATCCGCTATCAGGGCGTGGACCCGAAGGGCCAACCGATCGACCGCACGGCCGAAGGCTTCCACGCGCGCGTCGTGCAGCACGAATGCGACCACCTGATCGGCCGACTGTATCCTTCGCGTATCACCGACTTTACAAAGTTCGGCTTTACCGAGGTGCTTTTCCCGGGCATGGAGATTGGCGACGACTGAGGCAAATCGCGCGCAAGCGCGCTCCTACAGCGTAGGAGCGCGCTGCTTCATTCGGCTTCGGCCAGGGCCTCGACGATCACCAGCAAGGCCTTGCGGCGTTCCTTGGACAGGCGGCTCACCAGCCCGACCAGGCGAAGCTGTTCGCGCGAATCGGCGCGGTAGAGGGCAGGGCTCTCGCGGACGCCCGTGGCGCCATTGGGTGCGCCGCGGCCGGTGGCGAGCCACTCGAAATTGACGCCGAATCGCACCGCCATGTCGATCTGGCGTTCCAGTTCGGGCAGGCCCAGGTCACTGAGCCATTTTCGTGCGGTTTCCCTACTGACATCGAAAAGATCGGCCAATTGGGTGATTCGGCCGCGGCCTTTCTTCACGCCCGCCATGTCCAGCGCGACATGCAGACGTTGGGAAAAACCTCGGTTGGTAGCTGGCATGACAACTCCGGTGGAACGCGTTGGCGCCTGAAGACCCGGTATTGTTGGATACCCCGGAGTGGCAGCGTAAGCCTTCTGCAGTTGCCAATGCGTGCAATTTGCGACTGCTTTTGGTTTCGCCGCTCAGTGGCGGAACGAGTTGACCAATTTTCTCATTTCATCGGCTGCGCGATGTGCTGCATCGCCGAAGTCCTTGCCCGAGCTCGCGTAAATGATGGCGCGGGACGAGGAAATCATGAGGCCGGTGCCGTCCGGCGTCTTGCCGTGTTGCATCACGGCGGCCACATCGCCGCCCTGGGCGCCGATACCTGGCACGAGCAGCGGCATGTCGCCTACGACGGATCGCACCTTACCGAGCTCTTCCGGCCAGGTAGCGCCCGTGACCAGGGCGCAGTTGCCGTTTCCGTTCCACTCCCGGGCGACGGTCTCGGCCACGCGTACGTAGAGCGGCTGGCCGCCGCAGTCGAGGGCCTGGAAGTCGGCGCCACCGGGGTTGGACGTGCGGCAGAGCAGGATGACGCCCTTGTCGGCGCGCTCGAGGAAAGGTTCGATCGAGTCTCGACCCAGGTACGGGTTGAGCGTGACGGCGTCGGCGTTGTAGCGCTCGAAGGCTTCGGCCGCGTAGTGCTTCGCGGTGGAGCCGATGTCGCCGCGCTTGGCGTCGAGGATGACCGGGATGCCCGGGTGACGGTCGTGGATATGGGCGATCACGCGCTCGAGGGCCCTTTCGGCACGCTGCGCGGCGAAATGGGCGATCTGCGGCTTGAACGCGCAGGCGAGACCGGCCGTGGCGTCGACGATGTCGCGGCAGAAGGTGTAGATGCCTTCTTCGCCGGACAATCCGGCCGGCAGGCGACCCGGCTCGGGATCGAGGCCTACGCAGAGGAGGGAGTCGTTGCGACGCCAGGCGTCCTTCAGGGCGGTCATGAAGTTCATCGGATGGCCTCGCTTGGGAAATGCGTGTGTAGGAGCGCGCTTGCGCGCGATGGGCGGGGCCTGATGGGAGGCCCCGCTTCGTCGCTTCGTTGGCTTATCGCGCGCAAGCGCGCTCCTACAGTGTTGTGTCTGACCTAGGTCAGACGAGCTTCTTGTATTTGACGCGCTTCGGGCCGGCGTCGTCGCCGAGGCGACGCTTCTTGTCGGCTTCGTACTCGTTGTAGTTGCCCGGGAAGAACTCGACGTGCGAGTCGCCTTCGAACGCGATGATGTGCGTGGCGATGCGGTCGAGGAACCAGCGATCGTGGGAAATCACGATCGCGCAGCCCGGGAACTCGAGCAGGGCGTCTTCGAGCGCGCGCAGCGTTTCGACGTCGAGGTCGTTCGACGGTTCGTCGAGCAGCAGCACGTTGCCACCCTGGAGTAGGGTCTTGGCCATGTGCAGGCGGCCACGCTCACCGCCGGACAGCTGGCCGACGATCTTCTGCTGGTCGGTGCCCTTGAAGTTGAAGCGGCCGATGTAGGCGCGCGACTGGATCTCGAAGGTGCCGATGGTGAGGATGTCCGAACCATCGGACACTTCCTGCCATACGTTTTTCTTCGGATCGAGTGCGTCGCGCGACTGGTCGACATAGGTCAGCTTGACCGTATGACCGGTCTTGACCTCGCCGGTGTCCGGCTGTTCCTTGCCGATGATCATCTTCATCAGCGTGGACTTGCCGGCACCGTTCGGACCGATCACGCCAACGATGGCACCGGCCGGGATCTTGAACGAGAGGTCTTCGATCAGCACGCGGTCGCCGAACGACTTGGTGACGTTCTTGAACTCGATGACTTCCTGGCCCAGGCGCTCGCCCGGCGGGATGAAGATCTCGTTCGTTTCATTGCGGCGCTGGTACTCGACCGAGTTCAGCTCTTCGAAACGGTTCAGGCGCGCCTTGCCCTTCGACTGGCGGCCCTTGGCGGCCGAGCGCACCCATTCCAGTTCCTTCTTGAGGGCCTTCTGGCGCGACTTTTCCTGGTTGGCTTCCTGCGCGAGGCGTTCGCCCTTCTGCTCCAGCCACTCGGTGTAGTTGCCCTTCCAAGGAATGCCGCGGCCGCGGTCGAGCTCGAGGATCCACTCGGCGGCGTTGTCGAGGAAGTAGCGGTCATGGGTGACCGCCACGACGGTGCCAGGGTAGTCGTGCAGGAAGGTTTCCAGCCAGTCGACCGATTCGGCGTCGAGATGGTTGGTCGGCTCGTCGAGCAGGAGCATGTCGGGCTTGGAAAGCAGCAGACGGCAAAGCGCTACGCGACGCTTCTCACCACCGGAGAGAGGACCGATTTTGGCATCCCACGCAGGCAGGCGAAGGGCATCGGCGGCCACTTCGAGCTGACGCTCGAGCGCGTGGGCGTCGTTGGCGGCGAGGAGGCCTTCGAGGGCCTCCTGCTCTTTGGCGAGCTTGTCGAAGTCCGCGCCGTCCTCGGCGTAGGCGGCATAGACCTCCTCAAGGCGCTTCTGCGCGTCGAGCACGTCGGATACGCCTTCTTCCACTGCTTCGCGGACGGTCTTCTCCGGATCGAGATCTGGCTCCTGGGCGAGGTAGCCGATCTTGGTGCCCGGGTTGGCACGGGCTTCGCCCTGGAAGTCGGTGTCCACGCCGGCCATGATCTTCAGCACGGTCGACTTGCCCGCACCGTTGATGCCCAGCAGGCCGATCTTGGCGCCAGGGAAGAACGACAGTGAGATGTCCTTGATGATCTCCCGTTTCGGGGGGACGATCTTGCTCACCTTGTTCATGGTGTAGATGTATTGCATGGACGCTCCGTCAGGAAAGCCGTGCCCAGGGACAGGGGGATTCCCGTCGGGCAAACCCCGATTATAGCGGGCTTGCCGGGCAGTTGCCGGGTGGCCACGGTTGGCCGCCGGCCGGGCCATGGCGGTCCAACGGCTGCCGCTACCGGGCCGGGCTCCCGAGCGATTCCCTTGCGAATCAGGTGCCTGCGCAAAGGACCGGACCAGTGGCCGCAAATCCCCACGGGCGTTACACTTTCGGTCTTAACTCCCCACCCGCACCACGAGGTCGAAATGTTCCCGAAGGATGCAACGATCGCAGGCTATGACGACGAGCTCGCCAAGGCCATCGCCGACGAATCCCGCCGTCAGGAGGATCACGTCGAGCTGATCGCCTCGGAGAACTACGCCAGCCCGCGCGTGATGGAGGCCCAGGGTTCCTCGCTCACCAACAAGTACGCCGAAGGCTATCCCGGCAAGCGTTACTACGGTGGTTGCGAATATGTCGACGTCGCCGAGAAGCTGGCCATCGACCGCCTGAAGCAGCTCTTCGGCGCCGACTACGCCAACGTGCAGCCGCATTCGGGTTCGCAGGCCAACCAGGCCGTCTACTTCGCGCTGCTCCAGCCGGGCGACACCATCCTGGGCATGAGCCTGGCCCACGGCGGCCACCTTACCCACGGCGCCAAGGTCAACCTGTCGGGCAAAATCTTCAACGCGGTGCAGTACGGCATCGACCCGGAAACTGGCTTGGTCAACTACGACGAGGTCGAGAAGCTCGCCGTCGAGCACAAGCCGAAGATGATCGTCGCCGGTTTCTCCGCCTACTCGCAGATCCTCGACTGGGCGCGCTTCCGCGCCATCGCCGATAAGGTCGGCGCCTACCTGTTCGTCGACATGGCCCATATCGCCGGCCTCGTCGCCGCAGGCGTCTATCCGAGCCCGCTGCCGCACGCCCATGTCGTCACCTCGACCACCCACAAGACCCTACGCGGTCCGCGCGGCGGCATCATCGTGGCCAAGGGCCTCGGCGAAGAGATCGAAAAGAAGCTCCAGTCCGTGGTGTTCCCGGGCATCCAGGGCGGCCCCCTGATGCACGTCATCGCCGCCAAGGCGGTGGCCTTCAAGGAAGCCCTGGAGCCGGCGTTCACCGAGTACCAGAAGCAGGTCGTGGCCAACGCCAAGGCCATGGCGAAGACGCTCATCGCTCGCGGCTACAAGGTCGTGTCCGGCGGCACCGAGAACCACCTGATGCTGGTCGACCTGATCGGTCGCGACGTCACCGGCAAGGATGCGGAAGCCGCTCTGGGCAAGGCCCACATCACGGTCAACAAGAACGCCGTGCCCAACGACCCGCGCTCGCCCTTCGTTACCTCGGGTCTGCGCGTCGGCACACCGGCGATCACCACCCGCGGCTACAAGGAAGCCGACACGGTGGAGCTGGCCAACTGGATCTGCGACGTGCTCGACGCGCCGGCCGACGAAGCGGTGCTCGCTTCGGTCCGCGAGAAGGTCACGGCGCAGTGCAAGAAGTTCCCGGTCTACGGCTGATCGATGCACTGTCCGTTCTGCCAGCATGAAGACACCCGCGTCATCGATTCCCGTCTGACCGAAGACGGTGGCACGGTGCGCCGGCGACGCGAGTGTCCGCAATGCGGCGAACGCTTCAACACCTTCGAAACCGCCGAGTTGAAGCTCCCGGCGATCGTCAAGTCAGGCGATCGTCGCGAGCCGTTCGACGAGCACAAGCTCAGGGTGAGTTTCGAGCGTGCGTTGCAGAAGCGCCCGGTGGCGAGCGACGCGGTCGATGCCGCCATGCGTGCCGTCACGAACGACCTGCGCCGCTGCGGCGAGCGCGAAGTGCCGTCGCGGCAGGTGGGCGAGCTGGTGATGCGCGAACTCAAGGCGCTCGATCAGGTGGCCTACGTGCGCTTCGCCTCGGTGTATCGCCGCTTCGAGGATGTCCACGCGTTCCGCGAGGAAATCGAGAAGCTGGAGCGCGACCTGCCCAAGATCGAAGGCCTGCAGCTCCCGCTGCTGGACGTGGGCAAGTGCGGCCGCAAGAGCTGATATCTCCGTAGGAGCGCGCTTGCGCGCGATGCCGGTTCGCGATATCGCCCGGTTCTGCCTCACCGCCAGCCCCCATCGCGCGCAAGCGCGCTCCTACAGGTCTCCCTTAGGGGGAGGAGGAGTGGCGGGCGATCTGCGAGAATGGGGCATGTCCAAGCCCTTCTTCCCCGCCCTCGACCACGTCCATATGGCGCATGCCTTGCGTCTCGCGGAGCGTGGACTCCACACCACCCAGCCCAACCCGCGCGTCGGCTGCGTCATCGCGCGTGGCGAGACCGTGCTGGGTACCGGCTGGCATCCGCAGGCCGGCCAGCCGCATGCGGAGGTGTTCGCGCTGCGCGAGGCGGGTGAGTCCGCCCGTGGCGCCACCGCCTACGTCACGCTGGAGCCTTGCGCGCATCATGGCCGCACGCCGCCTTGCGCCGACGCGCTGGTCGCCGCGGGCGTGGGGCGCGTGGTCATCGCGCATGAGGATCCCTTCGACCAAGTCGCCGGCAAGGGCATCGAGAAGCTCCGCGCCGCCGGTATCGGCGTGCAGTTGGGCCTGATGCGCGACAAGGCCCACGAACTGAACATCGGGTTCTTCAGTCGCATCCAGCGCGGACGCCCCTGGGTGCGGGTAAAGCTGGCCATGAGTCTCGACGGCCGTACCGGCCTGGCGGATGGATCGTCCAAGTGGATCACCGGCGAGGCAGCACGTGCCGACGTGCAGCGCTGGCGCGCCCGTGCGTCCGCGATCCTCTCGGCTAGCGGCACCGTGCTCGCCGACGATCCCCGTCTCACCGTGCGCTTGCCCGAGGGCGAGGCCTTCGTTCCGCCGCTGCGGGCGATCCTCGATACGTCGCTGCGTACGCCGGCGGGCGCCACCGTGCTCGACGCGCAGGCACCGACGGTGCTGTTCCACGCCCCGGATGCCGAGGTTCCCGCGCACCTGCGCGACGTGCGCCGCGTTGAGATCCGCCGCGACGAGGGCGGCCTCGACCTGCGGGCGGCGCTGCACTGGCTCGCACTGAACGACGTCAACGAAGTCCATGTCGAAGCCGGTCCCGTGCTCTGCGGCGCTTTGCTGGCGCAGGGCCTGGCCGATGAGCTGCTGGTCTATGTGGCACCCATCCTGCTCGGCAACACGGCGCGCCCGATGCTGCACCTGCCGCCGCTGGACGACATGGCCTCGCGCTGGAAACTGGAAACCGTGGACCGCCGCCAGGTCGGCGACGACATGCGCCTGCTGATGCGTCCCACACTCCATGCCTGACGTATCGCCACCTATCGTCATTCCCGCGAAAGCGGGAATCCAGCGCCTCGGTCCGTGGTTGTCGCGAAAGCGCCGCATCGACGTTCCGCTTCGGTCGAGCGTTCGGCGCTGTGCTTCTGCGTTCGCAGGAGCGACGGATCGTCGGCCATGACGCGTATCCGTTGGGGCATCGTAGGCTGTGGCGCGGTGACCGAGGTCAAGAGCGGCCCGGCGTTCTCGAAGATGCCCGACTCCTCGCTGGTCGCGGTGATGCGTCGGGATGGCGACAAGGCGCGTGACTATGCGTCCCGCCACGGCGTGCCGCGCTGGTACGACGATGCCGACGCGCTGATCGCCGATCCGGAGGTCGATGCCGTGTACATCGCCACGCCGCCGTCCAGTCATCGCGAGCACGCGTTGAAGGCGATCGCGGCGGGCAAGCCCGTCTACCTCGAAAAGCCCATGGCGATGAATCATCGCGAATGCATGGATATCGTCGAGGCGGGCAGGGCGGCCAACGTGCCGGTGTTTGTCGCGTACTACCGGCGCGCATTGCCCCGTTTCACCACCATCCAGCGGCTGCTGCGCGACGGGGCGATCGGCACGCCGCGCCTGGTGAACGTGCTGCTGCATCATCCGTTCGAAGCCCGCTATCGCGATCCAGGTCACCTGCCATGGACCGTGCGGCCGGAGATCTCCGGCGGCGGCATCTTCGTGGACATCGGTTGCCACACGCTCGATATCCTCGATTTCCTGCTGGGCCCCATCGTGGATGCGCGCGGCATGAGCAGGAATCAGATGGCCGCCTATCCGGCCGAAGACAGCGTCGCCATGGCCTTCGCCTTCGGTAGCGGTGTACTCGGCACCGGCCTGTGGAACTTCGGCGCGGATCGACGGGAAGACCGGGTGGAGATCGTGGGCGACCGCGGTCGGCTGGTGTTCGCCACGTTTGGCGACGGGCCGATCCGGGTCGAGTCCGATGGGCGGGTCGACGAGGTTCGTATCGCCAACCCAGAGCACATCCAGCAGCCCCTGATCGCCACGGTGGTCGACGCGCTCCTCGGGCGGGGCACATGCCCCTCGACCGGCGACACCGCTGCCCGCACGAGCTGGGTCATGGATCAGGTCCTCCCGTAGGAGCGCGCTTGCGCGCGATCCCGGGCCGGTCAACGCCTCACCGCGAGCACCCATCGCGCGCAAGCGCGCTCCTACAAGACATCTTGATATTCGTTCGTGCGCCCCCATCCCGCCTGAGGCACGAGGTGGCGCCATGCTATCCTCGTGTCTTACAGCGTCTTCAGGGCGGGGCGAAACTCCCCACCGGCGGTAGGTCTCCTTCGGGAGGCGAGCCCGCGAGCGCTCCCGGTCCATCGGGAGGTCAGCAGATCCGGTCGAATGCCGGAGCCGACGGTTATAGTCCGGATGAAAGAAGACGGTGGCACGGTTTCCCTTCGCGGGGAGGCGTGTCGCCATGCGCCTTGGGGCGTTTTTCGCTCACCACCGCGGGAAACGTTTCATGAAAAACTACAGCTGCACCGTCGCCTCCCTGCAAGGAGGCCACTGACATGTTCACCGGCATCATCCAGGCCGTGGGTCGCATCGCACGACTCGAACCGCGCGGTGGCGACGTTCGCCTCGTCGTGGACACCGGCAACCTCGACATGACCGATGTCGCCCTGGGCGACAGCATCGCCGTGTCCGGCGTCTGCCTCACGGTCATCGAATTCGACGCGTCGAGCTTCGCCGCCGATGTGTCCAACGAAACGCTCGCCCATATCTCGCTTGGTACCTACAAGACCGGCGACAATGTGAACCTGGAGAAGGCTCTGCGCCTTGCCGATCGCCTGGGCGGCCACCTCGTGTCCGGTCACGTCGACGGCACCGGCAAGGTCGTCTCCATCGTTCCCGATGGCCGTTCCCTGAGCTGGACGTTCGAAGTGCCGCGCGACCTGGCGCGCTACATCGCGCACAAGGGCTCGGTCTGCATCGACGGCACCAGCCTCACGGTGAACGAGGTCAACGGCAATCGCTTCGGGGTGAACCTCATCCCGCACACCGTCGACAACACCACCTTCGTCGCGCGTCGCGCCGGCGATGCGGTGAACATCGAAGTGGACGTCGTCGCCCGCTACGTCGAACGCCTACTCTCGGCAGGCGAGGCACCGCGCCTCGACGAGGCTTTCCTGAAGCAGCACGGCTTCGCCTGATTCGGAACCCGCCCATGGCATTCAACACCATCCCCGAGATCGTCGAGGACCTGCGCAACGGACGCATGGTCGTGATCCTTGACGACGAAGACCGCGAGAACGAAGGCGACATCGTGATGGCCGCCGAGAAGGTGCGTCCCGAGGACGTCAACTTCATGGTCAAGGAAGCGCGCGGCCTGTTGTGCCTGACGCTTACCGAGCAGCGTACGCGCCAGCTCGGCCTGAAGCCGATGGTCAGCGACAACAACTCGCCGTACCACACCAACTTCACCGTCTCGATCGAGGCGGCCGAGGGCGTCACCACCGGCATCTCGGCGCATGACCGCGCACGGACGTTGCAGGTGGCGGTGGCGAAGGACGCCACGCCCGCGGACATCACCATGCCGGGCCACATCTTCCCGCTTACCGCGCAGGCCGGTGGCGTGCTCACGCGCGCCGGCCACACCGAGGCCGGTTGCGACCTCGCGGCGCTGGCGGGTCTCGAACCGGCGTCCGTGCTGATCGAGATCCTGCACGACGATGGCTCGATGGCCCGTCGTCCCGAACTGGAAGCCTTCGCGGCCAAGCATGGCCTCAAGATCGGCACCATCGCGGACCTGATCCGCTATCGCCTGGAAACCGAGAAGACCGTCGAGCGCGTCTTCGAGGAAGACGTGGACACCGAGTTCGGTGCCTTCCGCCTCGTGGCCTTCCGTGACGCGATCCGCAAGGGCCTGCACTTCGCGCTGACCCTCGGTAACGTGGGCGATGGGGAGCCGGTGCTCACCCGCGTGCATGTGCGCAACACGTTGTCCGACGTGCTTCACCTGCGCCGCGACGACCTCGGCCAGACCGTGACCGAAGCCCTGCGGCGTATCGCCGAGGAAGGACGTGGCGTGCTGCTGGTGTTGTCGGGCGAGGACACCGCTGACGCGCTGCTGGCCCGCCTTCGTCGCGACGCGGCTCCCGTGCCCGCACCGAAGGACGACCAGGAGTGGCGGCAGCTCGGCCTCGGCGCGCAGATCCTCGCCGACCTCGGCGTGAAGCGCCTCGTGGTCATCGGGACGCCCCGCAAATTCGTCGGTATCGCCGGCTTCGGGCTTGAAGTGGTCGGGCAGGCCAGTTAAACACGTCACCATGCCTGCCTCCTACGACATCCGCCTGTTCGCTCCCGCCGGTTACTCCCACAACGCCGAGGCCATGAGCCGGGGCATCGACCGGCTGGAAGCCGCCGGTCATCGCCTGTCGGGCAAGGACGTCCTCGACCGGCGCGACTTGCGTTTCGCGGGGACGGACGAGCAACGGGCCGCGGATATCAACGCCCTGGCCGATGCCTCGCGTCCGCTGCCCGACGTGATGCTGGCCATCCGCGGCGGTTATGGGGCCCACCCCCTGTTGCCGCTGCTGGACTACGAGGGGCTCGGCCGGTTGCGGGATGCGCCCATGGCCCTGGTCGGCCACAGCGACTTCACGGCGTTGCAGTGCGCCCTGCTGGCCCGTAGCGGCGTGGCGACGCTGGGCGGTCCCATGCTCGGCGCCGATTTCGGCGCGCCGGCGCTGGACCCGCTTACCTGGGACCACTTCTGGCAGGTACTGGGGGCCGACGAGGCCGAGGCCAGCTGGGACGCCCAGGACACGGAGGACCTCGAGGTCGCCGGCACGATCTGGGGCGGCAACCTCGCCATGCTCACCAGCCTGGTGGGTACCGATTATTTCCCCCGAATCGAGGGCGGCATCCTCTTCATCGAGGACATCGCCGAGCCACCGTATAGGGTGGAACGGATGCTCTACCACCTCATCCACGCGGGCGTGCTGGGCCGCCAGAAGGCCCTGGTGCTGGGCGATTTCACCAGCTACCGGGTGGCCGGCTACGACAATGGCTACGACCTGCCGGTTACCTTCGAGCGAATCGCCGCCGCGGCGGGTATCCCCGTGGTCCAGGGCCTCGCCTTCGGCCACGCGCCCGCCAAGTTCACCTTGCCGTTCGGCGTCCCGGGCTCGCTCCGGGTGAACGCCGGTCGGGCCCGGTTGGCCTTCAGCGGCCATCCCCGGCCCAAAACCCCGTAAAATATCCGGCCGCCAGGCGGCCGATCCGCCATCAGGACACCCCACATGAAGATCATCGAAGGCGATTTCGCCACTCCCAAGGGCCGTTTCGCCATCGTCGCCGGCCGTTTCAACGCGTTCGTCGTCGAGCCGCTGGTGGAAGGTGCGCGCGACGCGCTGGTCCGTCACGGCGTGAAGGACGACGCGATCGACCTGATCCGCGTCCCGGGCGCCTGGGAAATCGCACAGGCCGCCTACAAGGTCGCCGGCTCCGGCAAGTACGCGGCCGTGATCGGCCTCGGTGCCGTCATCCGTGGCTCGACGCCGCACTTCGACTACGTGGCCGGCGAAGCCGCCAAGGGCCTGGGCCAGGCCGCCTATGCCTCCGGCGTGCCGGTCTGCTTCGGTGTGCTCACCACCGACAGCATCGAGCAGGCGATCGAGCGTGCCGGTACCAAGGCCGGCAACAAGGGCGCCGACGCGGCCATGGTCGCGATCGAGATGACCAACCTCTACGCGAAGCTCGGCAAATGACCAACTCTCCCCAGGGCATCGATCTCGCCGCGCGTTCGCGCGCCCGTCGCCGCGCGCTGCAGGCCCTCTACGCCTGGCAGGTCGGCGGTAGCCGGATGGGCCAGGTCATCGCGCAGTTCCGTCACGAGCAGGACATGGAAGTGGCCGACCTCGAGTACTTCGAGGACCTCCTGCGCGGCATCGAGCAGCACGTCGCCGAACTCGACGAGGGCATCAAGCCCTTCGTGGATCGCGAAGTGGGCCAGATCGATCCGATCGAGCGCGCCGCGCTGCGCATGGGCGCCTACGAGCTGAAGTACCGTCCGGACGTGCCCTACCGCGTCGTCATCAACGAGGCGGTGGAAGCCACCAAGCGCTTCGGCGCCGACCACGGCCACAGCTATGTGAACGGTGTTCTCGACAAGCTCGCGACGCATTGGCGTACGGCCGAGAAGCGATCCTGAGGGAAAGCGCGATTCCTCGCGCGCTAAGAGGGCACGCATGGAATTCGACCTGATTGAACGCATCCGCCAGCGCACGGCGTCGCATCGCGACGACGTGCGTCTTGGCATCGGCGACGACGCCGCTGTCGTCGCCGTCCCTTCCGGGCGTGAACTGGCGATCGCCGTGGACACGCTCGTCGAAGGCATCCATTTTCCGGTAGGCACCGCCCCGGCCGACATCGGCTGGAAGGCGCTCGCGGTGAATCTTTCCGATCTCGCGGCCATGGGCGCTACGCCGGCCTGGGCGTTGCTGGCGCTCACGCTGCCGACGCAGGACGAAGCCTTCATTGATGGCCTCGCCCAGGGCTTCGCCGAACTGGCCACGCCGTTCCGTCTCGCGCTCATCGGTGGCGACACCACGCGTGGCCCGCTCACCGTCACGGTGGCCGTGCATGGCTTTACTGCGCCGGAGGAAGCGCTGTTGCGCTCCACCGCACGCGTCGGCGACGTGGTGATGGTCACCGGCACGCTGGGCGATGCCGCCGCCGGCCTGCGTTGCCTTGCCGAGGCCGATCCCTCGCCGTACGGCGAACTCATCGGTCGGCTCAACCGGCCCACGCCACGCGTGTCGGCGGGCCAGGCGCTGCGCGGCATCGCCACCGCCTGCATCGACGTGTCCGACGGCCTCGTCGCCGATTTGGGCCATATCTGCGCCCAGAGCGGCGTGGGCGCCGAGATCGACGCGGCGTTGCTTCCGCGTTCGTCGGCCATGCTCACCCACTTCCACGACGCCGACGCCATCGACTTCGCGCTGGGTGGCGGTGACGACTACGAACTGTGCTTCACCGTGTCCGCCGAGCGCGCCGGTGACCTGGCGGCCGATCTCGCCCGGTTGGGCTGCGGCGCCACGCGCATCGGCCGTGTCGTCGAAGGCCAGGGCGTGCGCGTCATCGGCCTCGATGGCGAAGCGCTCGTGCCGTCACGTGCCGGCTGGAACCATTTCACCGCATGAGCAGCACCAAGTACGTTCTCGATCCGGCGGACCGCCGTCGCCTGCTGGCCTCGCCGGCCGGCTGGATCGCCTGTGGCTTCGGCTCGGGGCTGACGCCGAAGGCGCAGGGCACGGCCGGCTCGCTCGCCGCGATCCTGCCCTGGCTGCTGTTGCGCGATCTTTCGCTTACCGCATGGACGGTCGTGATCGTGCTGGGTTTCGCGCTGGGTGTATGGGCCTGCGACCGCGCCGGACGCATCCTGGGCGTGGACGATCACCGCAGCCTGGTCTGGGACGAGTTCATCGGACAGTGGGTCGCGTTGCTGCCCGCGCTGTTCGCGCCGTGGTGGGCCGTCGTCCTAGGCTTCGTGCTGTTCCGTGTGTTCGATGTCGCCAAGCCACCGCCGATCGGCTGGTTCGATCGCCGTGTGAAGGGCGGTCTCGGTGTCATGCTGGATGACCTGATCGCGGGTATCTTCGCCGCGGTGTTGCTGTATCTCGTGCTTTCGTTCACCCGTTAGGAACCTTCCATGGAATATCGCCGCCTTGGTGCCACCGGCCTCAAGCTTTCCGCGCTGTCTTACGGCGCCTGGGTCACATTCGGGCGGCAGGTGGGACGTTCCGCGGCGCGTGAGCTCATCGCGCTGGCCTACGACAGCGGCGTGAATTTCTTCGACAACGCCGAAACGTACAACGCCGGCGAAGCAGAGAAATTGATGGGCGACGTGATCGCCGACCTGCGTCTGCCGCGCGATGCGTACTGTGTGTCGAGCAAGGTGTACTTCGGTGCCAGCATCGATCCGAAGCCCACGCAGCGGGGCCTTTCCCGCAAGCATGTGTTCGATGCCTGCCACCAGGCGCTGGACCGCCTGCGCGTGGATTACCTCGACCTGTACTTCTGCCATCGTCCCGATCCGGACACGCCGGTGCTCGAGACCGTCTGGGCGATGGACACGCTGGTCCGCCAGGGCAAGGTGCTCTACTGGGGCACGAGCGAATGGCCGGCCACGCTGATCGAGGAGGCCCATCGCGTGGCGCGCGAGAACCATCTCGTGCCGCCGTCGATGGAGCAGCCGCAGTACAACCTGTTGCACCGTGAGCGCGTGGAGAACGAATACGCGTCGCTTTGCGCGGACCACGGCATGGGCACGACGATCTGGTCGCCGCTGGCCTCGGGCCTGCTTACCGGCAAGTACAACGATGGCATTCCGGAAGACTCGCGCCTGGGGTTGCCCGCCAATGCCTGGTTGCGCGACGAACTCACCGCCAATGACGGCGCCAAGTTGAAGACGGTCCGTGCCCTGGCGCCGATTGCCGCCGAACTGGACATGCCGCTGTCGCGCCTCGCGCTGGCGTGGTGCCTGAAGAACCCGAACGTCTCGACGGTGATCCTCGGCGCAAGCCGCAAGGAGCAACTGGCGGAAAACCTGCTGGCGCTGGACGCCATGCCGCTGCTTACCAACGACGTCATGTCCCGCATCAAGGCTACCGCGACCATGTAGGAGCGCGCTTGCGCGCGATGCCTCAGGATGGCTATTGCGGGTGAAGCCTTGCAACGCATCGACGCCATGCCGGCTGCCGCCGGACAGGGCCTGGTAGGAGCGCGCTTGCGCGCGATGCCTCAGGATGGCTATCGCGGGTGAAGCCTTGCGACGCATCGACACCATGCCGGCTGCCGCCGGATCGCGCGCAAGCGCGCTCCTACGAGGTGGCGTTTACGGGATTAGCGACGCGCTTCTATACGTCGCCGTAGAGCGCTTGCAGCGCCGCGATGGCGGCAAGGCCGGCGGTTTCGGTGCGCAGGATGCGGGGGCCCAGCTTCAGTCCGGTGAAACCCGATGCCGCCAGCGCGGCGCGGTCGCGTTCGCCGAAGCCGCCTTCCGGGCCGATGGCTAGGATCGCCGCGTCGGTCAGGGCCAGCTCGCCGGGACGCTTCGTACCCTCCGGCAGCAGGGCGAGCCGCATCGGGCCGCCGTCGCCGAACGAGCCCAGCCACGCCGCCAGCGACACGGCCGGTTCGATCACGGGCACCCGGGCCCGTCCTGACTGCTCGCACGCGCTGGCCGCCACCGCGCGCCAGTGCTGCAGGCGTTTTTCGGCACGCGCGGCGTCGAGCTTCACCTCGGAACGCTCGGTAAGGATCGGTACGATCCGCGCGATGCCCAGCTCGGTGGCCTTCTGCACGATGAGGTCCATCTTCTCGCCGCGTGCCACGCCCTGGGCGAGGGTGAGCGAAAGCGGCGATTCATTCCCGACCGTGCGTCCTTCACCGACCGCGGCGACCACCTCGCGCTTGCCCACTGCGCTCAGCGTGGCCTCGTATTCCATGCCGTCGTCGCCGGAAAACAGCACGACCGGCGCGCCGACATCCAGCCGCAGCACGCGGGCGACGTGCTCGCCAGCCTGGGCGGGGAGGGTGATGTCCGTGCCGCTGGCCAGCGGACGGTCGACATGGATACGGATGGTGCGCATGGGGCGGTCTGACGCAGGCAACGGATCGCGCATTGTAGCGAGCCACGGCCCCCGTTATCGTCGGGCGACCTCGCGAGGGAGCCCAAGGCATGTCGATCGTCTGGTACTTCGATTTCGTCTCGCCGTTCTGCTGGCTGCAATGGCCCTCGGTTCGTCGCCTTGCCGAGGAGCGCGAGGTCATCCTCCGGCCGATCCTGTTCGGCGCCCTGTTGAATGCGATGGAACAGCGCGGACCGGCGGAAATCCCCCGCAAACGAGAGTTCAGCTATCGCTACGCCCTCTGGCGCGCGCGGCAGGCCGGCACGCCGCTGAAGTTTCCGCCGGCCCACCCCTTCAATCCGCTGCCGGCCCTGCGCCTGTGTGTCGCCGCCGGTGCTACCCCCGAGGCGGTAGGCACCCTCTACGAATGGATCTGGGCGCACGGCCGTCCGGCGGACAGCGTGGAGGCGCTGGCTCCGCTGGGCACGGCGCTAGGCATCGACGACATGGCTACCGCGCTCTCATCGTCCGAGGTGAAGGCCACTCTGCAACGCAACTTCGAGCTGGCTCTCGCGGAGAAGGTGTTCGGCGTGCCGATGCTCGCCATCGATGGTGTGATCTTGCCCCTGATTTACGGACACCTATCTAAGCGACATTGGCCAGCTCGTACTGCTCTGGGCTGAGGTAGCCCAGGGTCGAGTGCAGCCGGATCCGATTGTAGTCAACCTCAATGTAGTCAAACACATGAGCCTTGGCCTGCTCCCGTGTGGCGAGGTGTTCACCATGGATGGCCTCGACCTTCAGACTGTGGTTCCAACTCTCCATTGCTGCGTTGTCGTAGCAGTTGCC
>NZ_WNDO01000014.1 GCF_009912395.1 Luteibacter sp.
CAAATCCTCATCCACCGCTTCCGAGCGGGGCACGCCAACGGCCGTGCCCCTCATCGACTCGAGCGGTTCGATCTCACAAGGTCCGACTGTCCGATGTTCTCATTCGCCCACGGCGCTACGCGCCGGGTGGCTCGGCGGAGGGAAATGCCATGAGAAAAGCGGACAGGCCGGGCGTTTAGCCGCGTCCGGAGGGGCTCCGGGACGTCCGTGGACCGCGTGGGTCGGGCGGTGGGTGTGAGAATGTCTTAAACTTCGACACAGCCATATCAACTCTCTGTTAGTTGGTTTTGGTTAGCGGGCCATGAGGTGGTGACACACCTCTGGCTCGCGTTTCTTACCGCTTACGAGCGATGGTTGTTTGCCGACACGTGACACGAACCAGCAAACAACGCGTGCACGGTAACAAATTACGTGCGTGCTTGCCTATGGAAGGATTCTCAAAAGTTACCTCACCGTCGTTCCTGCGCACGCAGGAACCCAGCGCCTCGGTTTACCAGTAACACGACGACGCTGCATCGGCTTGTGCGTAGGTGACGTCGTCGCGACAACCCATCGCATCGCGCTGGGTTCCAGCGTTCGCTGGAACGACGTGGGGCGATCAGGCGGTGACGATGACCTGGCCCGCTGCGCGGGGTCGCGCGCAAGCGCGCTCCTACAAGGGTTTGTTGCGTTAGCGGAAAAGATGCGGCACGAAGCAACTGCCGTTGCGTGTGATGGGGCCGTTATCTTCGCGAATGCCGATGCCTGCCGGTTCGTCACCGACGATCCATGAGCCGACCAGCGTGTGTCGTCCGTCGAATACGGGCAGTGGTGCGAGCGACTGGTATACGCGTTGCGGTGCGACGACGGGGCCTTGCTTTGCGTCGAGGATGGCGATGCCTTCGCCTTCCCTGCCCCAGTACGGTTTCGCGACGACGGGGCCGGGAATGTCTTCGCGGCGCAGGCTTGCGGGTAGCAGGTTGGGATGGTTGGGGAACCATTCCCATAGCAGGGGCAGGATGGCCTTGTTCGACAGCAGCATCTTCCACGCCGGTTCGATGAAGCGCGTGCGCGAGGGGCCGATGTGGCCGGCGAAGGCTTCGGCAAGCATCCATTCCCACGGGTAGAGCTTGAACAGGCGTTCGATGGGGCGGTCGGCGAGGTCAATGAAGGCGTTGCCGGACCAGCCGATTTCCTCGATGTCGAGTGCCTGTACTTCGTGGCCGGCTTGCAGGCAGGTGTCGAGCAGGTAGTCGGTGGTGGTGCCGTCTTCGGGGTTGTCGTAGCACGCAGCGAAGTGCACGCGCGGTGGACCGCCGACCTGCTTCCAGCGCGCGATCAGTTTTTCGTGGATGGAGTTGAACTGGTCGGCGTCGGGATAGCGGGCTTCGAGCCAGTACCACTGCACGACCGAGGCTTCGAACAGCGAGGTCGGGGTGTCGGCGTTGTATTCGAGGAGCTTGGGCGGCGAGATGCCGTCCCAGGAAAGATCCATGCGGCCGTAGAGCGATGGCTCGCGATCGAACCAACTGCGTTCCGCGAGTCGAGCTGCGGTGTCGTCGAGGCCCAGGTCGGCGTAGCGGTCGTTGCGCACGATGCGGTCTACCGCTTCCAGGCACAGCGAATGCAACTCGTCGGTAGCGGCTTCCACCGCGTCGATGGCGGCAGCATCGAAGACGTAGCAGGCGTCTTCGCGCCAGTACGGCTGGCCGTCGAGCGTATGGAAGCCGAAGCTGATGGCTTCGACCTCTTGCTGCCAGTTGGCGCGGGGGGCGATGGTCTCGCGGCGCATCAGCCGCCTCGTGCGGAGACGCGGCCGCTGCTGCCGAAGCCGCCGCGCGAACCGAAGTCGAAACCGGCGGGACCGTGACCACCGCTCGGTCCGCGGCTGGCGAGCATGCGGCCGGGGCCGGGGTCGCCTTGCGTGGTGCGGGTGCTCCAGTCGCTGCGGTACCAAGGGCCGTAGTAGTGGTAGTAACCGCCGGAGTAGCCGCTGGTGGTGGGCTGCTCGTACGTGCACTGCCCTGTGGCGTAGTCGTGCTCGCAATCTTCCTTGGTGTTGTAGCTGTTGCGCTGCACGTCGGTCTCGGGCCACGCCATATAGCCGATCACGCCGATGATGCCCACTGCGACGACGGCGGATCGCATGCGTTTGCCCGGCTTCGAGAAGCTGAAAAGCGGCTCTACCGGTGGCGAGAACGAAGGATAGCGGTAGTTAGGCGGTAGCTTGAACTTCGCGTCGGGGCGCGGATCGCCAGACGTCTTGTTCTTGTTCCACTTGCTGTTGGCACCGTCTTTCATGGCGGCGCCCTCAGTACGTCATCGCGGCGGCGTTGATCGTGCCGACGCAGGCGGCGACCACGGCGACGAAGAGCGCGACGGAGCGCACATCGGCTTCGATGCGACCGCGCAGGTCGTGGATCATGAGGCGCAGCACGAGGTGGGTCAGCAGTTGCACCACCCAGGCGACGAGGCCCCAGATGGCAAGGTCTGTGAGGCTGACGCTGTGCGCAATGGCGCTGGCCAGGGGTTGCACGAAACCGATGGCCGCGCCGCCGAGGCTGATGGCGGCGGAGAGGTTGCCCTCGCGGATCAGCGCCATTTCGCGCTGCGGCGTGATCCAGATATAGGTCACCACGAAGGCGACGAAATACAGGATGCCCAGGCCCAGGTACGCCACGAAGGCGGGCAAGGTGAACAGGTCCGACACGATCACTTCCTTGGACGACGCGGCTCCCCTGCCGCGTCGCCAAGGATAGGTGAATTCGCCTTCCGCGCGTTACTCGCCCAGGCCGAGTTCGGTGGCGAAGAACGTCATCGACAGGGCGGCGTTGCCGACGCGCTGGCTGAAGGGGGCGCCGATGCCGTGGCCGGCGTTCATGCGGGTGAGCAGCAGCACGGGCTGGCCGGAGGTGGTGGCGTCCTGCAGCGAGGCGGCGAATTTGCGCGACTGCCACGGTGCGACGCGCGGGTCGTTGGCGCCGGTGGTGAGCAGCACGGCTGGGTACGGGGTGCCCTTCTTCACGTTGTGCAGCGGCGAGTAGGCGAGCGTGGCCTTGGCCTGCGCGGTGTCTTTTACCGTGCCGTACTCGCTGACGTTGTACGGGCCGTTGGCGAAGGCGGTTTCATGGCGCGGTACGTCGTAGATGCCGACCATGCCGACCACCGCGCGGTACTGCTCCGGATGCTGCACGAGCGAGGCGCCCATCAGCAGGCCGCCATTGCTGCCGCCGAGGATGCCCAGGTGCTTGGTGTCGGTCCACTTGGTGTCGATCAGCGCCTGCGAGGCGGCGTAGAAGTCGTCGAACACGTTCTGTTTGTGCAGCTTCTGGCCTTGTTCGTGCCAGGCTTCGCCGAATTCGTTGCCGCCGCGGATGTTGGTGTAGGCCAGCACGCCGCCGCGTTCGAGCCAGGCGAGGTTGGCGCCGACGAAGCCCGGGGTGACGGGGATGCCGAAGCCGCCGTAGCTGTAGAGGATGGTCGGGCGCTTACCGTTGGGCGTGATGCCGTCCATCGAGATGACCGTCACCGGCACCTTGCTGCCGTCCTTCGAGGTGCCGTCCACGCGGGTGACGCGCACCTTCGAATAGTCGGCGGCGGGCTTCACTTCGAAGATGGTCTTGAGCGTGCCGGTCTTGCCGTCGTATTCGGCCCAATGCGTCGGCGTGGTCCAGCCGGCGTAGGTGATCAGCGCCTTGTCCTGGCCCTTCTCCGACGCCACGCCGCCGATGGTGACGCCCGTGGCCGGTAGCGGCACGCGGCGAACCAGCGTGGCCTTGGCGTCGTACTGGTCGGCCCACCAGTCGGGACCGGCGCTGCGCACCACGAGGAAACCATCGCCTAGCGGCTTGACCTTCTGGATGGCGCCGTCGCCCTGGGCGAGCACGTCGGTGGTCTTGCCGTCGGCGCCGATGGCGACGATGCGGCCGCGCGGCGCGTTGGCGAAGGTGACCACGAAGAGGCGGTCGCCCACCCAGCTGGCCGAGCGCACGTCGGCGTCGCGGCCCATCACCTTGCGGAACGCGCCCTTGCCTTCGCGCAGGTAGACCTCGGCCGGGCCTCCGTCGCCTTCGTTGGCGAGCAGCGCGGTGGACTTGCCGCCGCGGCCTTCGTCGAGGATGTATTCGGCGATGGGCGAGTAGCCCTTGCCGAACACGGTGGTGTCCTTCGCCGCCGGCGTGCCGATGACGTGATGGGCCAGGTAGGCGTCGAAGCCGGTCAGCGGTTTGTCCTTGGTGGGTGCGTCGAAGTGGGCGTAGGTGACGCCTTTTTCGTCGGCATCCCATGCGAGCGCCTGGGGCGCGGTGCCGCCACCGGCCCAGGGCAGTTCGTCCGCCAGGGCCTTGCCGGTGGTGGTGTCGAGGATGTGGATGGTGGTCAGTTCGCTACCGCCCTCGGCGGTGCCATAGGCGAGGTAGCGGCCGCTCGGCGAGGGCCAGTATTCGGTGATGGCGGTGTTGCCGTCGCCCTTGTTGAGGTCGACCAGGGTGCGCGTGGCGCCGTCGGGCCAGGCCTTGGCGACCAGCACGGGCTGCGGCTGCGGCGGCGTGTTCTCGAAGTAGAACAGCGTGCCGCCGGCCAGCGTGGGCGACGAGCGGGTGGTGGAGGTAATGGCCAGCTCGCGGATGCGCGCGCTCAGCTCCTTGCCCATCGGCATGGCGCCGATGGTGGACTCGGTATAGGTGTTCTGGGCCTCGATCCACTGCTTCACGTCGGCCGCCTCGGGGTTTTCGAGCCAGCGGTAGGGATCGTTCACCGGCTGCCCGGCCAGCGTCTCGGAGACCATCCGCTTGGGCGTCGGCGGCGGCGCCGTGGTGGCCGCGTGGGCGCTGAAGGCGACGAGCAGGCTCGCGGCGAGAAGACGGGGCAGGATGACGCGCATGGAGAACCCTCTGGACGTGCAGGAAGGCCCGAGCGTAACAAAGTAACGGCGTCGGCAACCCTGCCGACAGTCATTCCCCGCGCCGGGCCCGGGCCGGTATCCTCGACGGCTTTGTGGTTACCGGATATCTCCCGATGCGCGTACTCGCCGCAGCCCTGCTCACTGCCCTCGCCGCCGCGCCCGCCCTGGCGGCCAACACCGCGCCGCTGGACATGGAAACGATCATGGCCAATCCGGACTGGATCGGCCCGGCCGTGGAACTGCCCTACTGGAGCGTGGATGGCCGACAGGTCTATTACGCGCTCAAGCGCGACGGCAGCCCGGTGCGTGACGTCTATCGCGTCGCCGCCTCGGGTGGCGCACCCGAGCGTCTGGACCCGACGGCCGTCGCCAGCGCCGACGGCAACCACACGGTGTACGACCGCGCGCACCGCCATGCGGCCTTCGTCCGCCACGGCGACATCTTCGTGCGCGACCTCTCCAACGGCAGCACCACCCAGGTCACCCGCACCGCCGCGAAGGAGACCTCGCCGCACTTCTCGCTCGACGGTCGCCTGCTCACCTTCCGCAGCGGCAACGACTGGTTCGCCTGGCCGATGGCTGGTGGCCCGAGCGCGCCGGCCGCCGTGCTCAAGGAGGGCGCCGATCCGAAGGAGCGCAAGAGCGACGCGCTGAAGGACGACCAGCAGGCGCTGTTCAAGACGCTGCGCCAGCTACGCGCGGACGAGGACGCGATGCGCGCCGACGCCGATGCGCTGGCGGCCGCCGATGCCGGTCGTGCGCCTGAGCCGTTCTACCTGGGCAAGGACGTGTCCATCACCGACACCTCGCTCTCGCCGGACGGCCGCTGGATGATCGTGGTCACCCAGGCCAAGGACGCCGACCAGGGCAAGGTCGCCGACCTTACCCGCTACGTCACCGATTCCGGCTACGCGGAAGCCGAGGCCACGCGCCCGTACGTGGGCCGCAACGATCCGGCACCGCAGTCGCTGCGCCTGCTCGACCTGCGAAAGCATGTCAGCTTCGACCTCGACACCGCCGCCCTGCCCGGTATCTCGGACGATCCGCTCGCGGACATCCGCGCGAAGACGATCGCCACGCTGCGCAAGGAAGGCAAGGCCGATCGCGCCGACGCCCTCGCCGCACCGAAGAAGCGCCCGGTGATCGTCAACGGCGAATACAGCCAGGGCATCGTGTGGAGCGACGACGGCGCCCAGGTGGCCGTGCAGTTGCGCGCCATCGACAACAAGGACCGCTGGATCGCCACGGTCGACTTCGACCGCCACGCGCTGGTCACCCAGCATCGCCTCACCGACAAGGCCTGGATCAACTGGGACTACAACGACTTTGGCTGGCTCCGTGACGGTCGCACGCTGTGGTATCTGAGCGAGGAAAGCGGCTGGTCGCAGCTTTATGTCCGTCCGCTGGGCGGCAAGGCGAAGGCGCTGACCTCGGGTCATTTTGAGGTCGACCATCCGGAACTCTCGGCCGACGGCAACACGTTCTACCTGCGCTCCAACAAGGTCGCGCCGTACAGCTACGACATCTACAAGGTGCCCGCCGCTGGCGGCGAGCTGTTGCGCATCACCCGCTACGAAGGCCTCGACGACTTCTCGCTGTCGCCGGACGGCCGCTCGTTGGCCGTGCTGCATTCGTCGGCCTATGTGCCCTCGCAGCTGGCCGTGATCGGCGTGGATGGCGGTAACGCCCACGACCTCACCGATACCCGCAAGCCGGAGTACAAGGCGCGCGAGTGGATCGCGCCGAAGGTGGTGGAGATGCCGTCCAGCCATGGCGCGGGCACCATCTACGCGAAGTTCTACAGCGCGGGCGCGGCCCCGGCAGGCGGTCGCCCGGCGGTGATCTTCGTGCATGGCGCGGGTTACTTGCAGAACGTGCACCTGTCCTACCCGGCGTATTTCCGTGAGCAGATGTTCCACAACATGCTGGTGCAGCGTGGCTATGTGGTGCTGGACGTGGATTACCGCGCCTCGAAGGGCTATGGCCGTGACTGGCGCACGGCGATCTACCGCCAGATGGGCCACCCGGAGCTGGAGGACCTGCTCGACGGCAAGGCGTGGCTGGTGAAGAACCAGGGCGTGGATCCGAAGCGCGTGGGCGTGTACGGCGGCAGCTACGGCGGCTTCATGACCCTGATGTCCCTGCTGCGCGCACCCGGCGAGTTCGCGGCTGGCGCGGCCCTGCGCCCGGTCACGGACTGGACCAGCTACAACCACGAGTACACCTCGAACATCTTGAACGATCCCCAGCTCGATCCGGAGGCCTACGCCACCAGCTCGCCGATTCACTACGCCGAGAACCTCGCCGACCCGCTGCTGATGGAACACGGCCTGATCGACGACAACGTGCTGGCCAGCGATACCGTGCGCCTGTACCAGCGCTTCATCGAGCTGCACAAGAAGAACTTCTGGATGTCGCTGTATCCGCTGGAGCGCCACGGCTTCGTGCACCCGGACTCCTGGTACGACGAATACCGCCGCATCGATGAGCTGTTCCGCGAGCGGTTGGAAGGGTCCCGCTAACCGCTCGTCGTTCCTGTGAAAACAGGAGCCCAGCGCCCCGGTTCGCCAGCATAGCGAGGGCGTCGCATCGGCTTTTGCGTAGGGGGTCTCGACGCGATAACCGATCGCCTTGCGCTGGGTTCCAGCGTTCGCTGGAACGACGGACTACCAGCCTCGTCGTTCCTGTGAAAACAGGAACCCAGCGCCTCGGTTGGCCAGCACGGCGGGGGCGCCGCATCGACTTGTGCGTAGGAGGCCGCGAGGCGATAACCGGCTGCCCCGCGCTGGGTTCCAGCGTGCGCTGGAACGACGGATCGCGAGCTCGTCGTTCCTGTGAAAACAGGAACCCAGCGCCCCGGTTCGCCAGCATGGCGAGGGCGCCGCATCGGCTTTCCCGATATCAGGGCCATATAAAAATTTACGCAAACGTTACGCCCCCTCCCCGCCTCGATACACCGTAAATATCCGCGAAAACGAACAATGCGCACCGTCCCCTCATGACGGATCGCTCCCGTGGAATTCCTGTACGTACTACTGGCCGTCGTGCTCACCGCCATGACGATCGGCTTCCTGATGATCTGCGACCGCCTGGGTCGTCGCTGAGGAAGCCGCCGCCATGTCTCTCGTGTACATCCTCGCCACCGCCATCGCGGTGGCGCTTGCCGGCTACCTCTGCGTCGCCCTGCTGAAGCCGGAGTGGTTCGAATGACCGCCAACGACTTCTTCCAGCTGGGGCTGTTCGTCGTCGTGCTGCTGGCCCTCGTGAAACCCGTGGGCGCTTACATGGCCCTGGTCTTCGCCGACGAACCCAACAAGGTCACCCGTTTCGGTGCCCGCGCGGAGCGCCTGCTCTATCGCCTGTCCGGCATCCGTGCCGACGAGGACATGGGCTGGAAGCGCTACGCCCTGGCCATGCTCGTGTTCAACGTGGCCGGCCTCGCCGCCGTCTACCTGCTCCAGCGCACCTAGCAGTGGCTGCCGCTGAACCCACAGCACTTCGGCACCGTCGCACCGGACCTGGCGATGAACACCGCCATCAGCTTCGCCAGCAACACCAACTGGCAGGCCTATTCCGGCGAGTCGACCATGAGCTACCTCACGGACGCGCTCGGCCTGACCGTGCAGAACTTCCTCTCGGCCGCCACGGGCATCGCCGTGCTGGTAACCCTGGTGCGCGGCTTCGTGCGTCGCGGCTCGGCCGCCGTGGGCAACTTCTGGGTCGACATGACCCGCGCCACGCTCTACGTGCTGCTGCCGTTCTCGCTGATCATCGCGTTGCTGCTGGTATCGCAGGGCGTGATCCAGAACGTGTCGGCCTACATCGACGTTGCCACCCTCCAGCACGGGTCGCAGACCCTGCCGATGGGCCCGGCCGCCTCGCAGGTCGCGATCAAGATGCTCGGCACCAACGGCGGCGGTTTCTTCAACGCCAACTCCGCGCATCCGTTCGAAAACCCGACGCCGTTCTCCAACTTCGTCGAGATGCTGTCGATCTTCCTTATCCCTGCGGCGCTTTGCTACACCTTCGGCAGCATGGTCGGCGACCGCCGCCAGGGCTGGGCGATCCTGGCCACCATGCTGCTCATTTTCCTGCCGCTCACCGTCGGCCTCGTCGCCGCCGAGCAGGCCGGCAACCCGGCGCTGCACGGCCTGGCCGTCGATGCGCAGGCGTCTGCCCTGCAAAGCGGCGGCAACATGGAAGGCAAGGAAACGCGCTTCGGTATTGCTTCGTCGGGTCTGTTCGCGGCCATCACCACAGCGGCGTCCTGCGGCGCGGTGAACGCGGCGCACGATTCGCTGACCCCGCTCGGCGGCTTGGTTCCGATGTGGCTGATGCAGCTGGGCGAAGTGATCTTCGGCGGCGTGGGTGCGGGGCTCTACGGCATGCTGGCCTTCGCGATTGTCGCGGTCTTCATCGCCGGCCTGATGGTCGGTCGCACGCCGGAATACATCGGCAAGAAGATCGAAGCCTACGAGATGAAGATGGCGAGCCTCGCCGTGTTGATCCCTGCCGCGCTGGTGGTCATCGGCACCGCGGTGGCGGTGATGAGCCCGGCCGGCGTGGCGGGTGTCGCCAACCCCGGCGCGCACGGCTTCAGCGAGATGCTCTACGCCGTGAGTTCGGCATCCAATAACAACGGTAGCGCGTTCGGCGGTCTCTCGGCGAACACCCCGTTCTGGAACGTCCTGCTCGGCATCTGCATGTTCCTGGCCCGCTTCCCGCTCGCCATCGCCATGCTGGCCATGGCCGGCTCGCTCGCCGCCAAGCGCCATGTGCCGCCGTCTGCGGGCACGCTGCCGACGCATACGCCGCTGTTCGTCACCCTGCTTGCCTGCGTCGTCATCGTCGTCGGCGCGCTGACCTTCCTCCCGGCACTGGCCCTCGGGCCGATCGCCGAACACCTGATGTCCGCCACGGGCCACTGATCCATGAACTCCCATGCCCATACGCCGCGCGGTTTCGATCGTGCGCTGGTGATGCGCGCCCTGCGCGACGCCTTCGTCAAGCTCTCGCCGCGCCTGCAGTTCCGTAATCCGGTGATGTTCATCGTGTTCGTGTGCAGTGTGTTGACCACCCTGCTCTGGGTGCAGGCGCTCACCGGCCACGGCGAAGCGCCGACCGGCTTCATCTTCTGGGTGAGCCTGTGGCTCTGGTTCACGCTGCTGTTCGCGAACTTCGCCGAGGCGCTTGCGGAAGGTCGCGGCAAGGCCCAGGCCGACGCCCTGCGCGGTTCGCGCAAGGACGTGGCCGCGAAGAAACTGGCCGAGCCGTCGCGTGACGCCGCCATCACCTTCACGCCGTCGAGCGAGCTGCGCACCGGTCACCATGTGCTGGTCGAGGCCGGTGACATCGTGCCGGGCGACGGCGAGATCGTGGTCGGCGCCGCCAGCGTGGACGAGAGCGCCATCACGGGCGAATCCGCTCCGGTGATCCGCGAGTCCGGTGGCGATCGCAGCGCGGTCACGGGCGGCACCCGCGTGCTGTCCGACTGGATCGTGGTGAAGATCACCAGCAACCCGGGCGAGAGCTTCCTCGACCGCATGATCTCGATGGTGGAAGGCGCGTCGCGTCGCAAGACGCCGAACGAGATCGCGCTGACGATCCTGCTGGCGAAGTTCACGCTGATCTTCCTGCTGGCCTGCGCCACGCTGCTGCCGTACTCCATCTACAGCGTGCAGGCGGCCGGCAGCGGCGAGCCGATCTGCCTGACCGTGCTCATCGCCCTGCTGGTCTGCCTTATCCCGACCACCATCGGTGCGCTGCTCTCGGCCATCGGCATCGCCGGCATGGATCGCATGATCCGTGCGAACGTGATCGCCACCTCGGGCCGCGCGGTGGAAGCCGCCGGCGACGTGGACGTGCTGCTGCTCGACAAGACCGGCACGATCACGCTCGGCAACCGCCAGGCCGTGGCCTTCCATCCGGCTCCGGGTATCGAGGAGCGCGAATTGGTTGAAGCCGCCGAGCTGGCCTCGCGCGCCGACGAGACGCCGGAAGGCCGCAGCATCGTGACGCTGGCCAACGACACCTTCGGCTGGAGCGGTCGCCATCGCGACGACAGCCGCGCCGTGTTCGTGCCGTTCACCGCGCAGACCCGCATGAGCGGCGTCGATACCGGCACCCGCCACATCCGCAAGGGTGCGATGGATGCGGTGGAGCGTTACCTCGACTCGCAGGACAGCCACATGCCGCCGCTGGTCCGGCGCATGGCCGAAGACGTCGCCCGTCGCGGTGCCACGCCGCTGATCGTGGTGGACGGCGCGCTCACCCTCGGCGTCGTCGAACTCAAGGACATCGTGAAGGACGGCATCAAGGAGCGTTTCGCCGAGATGCGCCGCATGGGCATCCGCACGATCATGATCACCGGCGACAACCCGCTCACCGCCGCGGCGATCGCCGCCGAAGCGGGCGTGGACGACTTCCTCGCCGAAGCCACGCCGGAAGCCAAGCTCAAGCTCATCCGCGACATCCAGGCCGAGAACCGCCTGGTCGCGATGTGCGGCGACGGCACCAACGACGCCCCGGCGCTCGCCCAGGCCGACGTCGCGGTGGCGATGAACAGCGGCACCCAGGCGGCCAAGGAAGCCGGTAACATGGTCGACCTGGATTCCAACCCGACCAAGCTCATCGAGGTGGTCGGCATCGGCAAGCAGATGCTGATCACGCGTGGTGCGCTCACCACGTTCTCCATCGCCAACGACATCGCCAAGTACTTCGCGATCATCCCGGCGGCGTTCGCCAGCACCTATCCGGCGCTGAACACGCTCAACGTGATGCGTCTGGCGACGCCGCACAGCGCGATCCTGTCGGCCGTGATCTTCAACGCGCTGATCATCATCTTCCTCATTCCGCTGGCGTTGAAGGGCGTGGCCTATCGCGCGCTCGGCGCTGGCGCGCTCCTCCGCCGCAACCTGCTCGTCTACGGACTCGGCGGCGTCGCGGTGCCGTTCATCGGCATCAAGCTGATCGACATGTTGCTGGTCCTGGTCGGACTGGCCTGAAACGAGGTGCAACCATGCAATCCGTCAAGCTCACCCTGCTCATCGAAGAAGGCGCCGACATCGACATGGAAGTTCGTGTTGTGAACGCCGACCAGGCTGCCACCGCTACCGCCGCACCCGTCACGCCGCTGCGTCCGCGCGTCGTCACGGTGAGCCGGGACGACGACGAATACACGCTCGGCGGCTACGCCGGCATCTGACGCGACACCCATCCACACACACCGAAAAGGGGTCCCGAAAGGGATCGGTCCAATCATGCGTACCACACGTTATGCTTTCCTCGCCGCCATGCTCGCGGTCGCCCCGGTCTCCAAGGCGCTCGCCGCCAGCAGCGACGACTGCTCCCAGGGTTTCGCCTCGCGTTTCGCCGCGGCCTACCGCGAAGACGCCCAGCCCGCGGATCCGAACGCGCCGGCGCCGGCACGCCGCGCCATGCCCTCGCCGCTCCCGTCGATGCCGTTCCCCTCGGCGGAGTGGCAGCTCGGTGGCGTCGCCTATCCGATCGGCGTGCCCAACCTGAATTCGCAGTACCCGCTCGAGAAGGCGTTGGCCTGCACGAGCTTTGGCGGCTGGATGAAGGAAAACCGCATCGAGATCTACGGCTGGCTCAACGGCTCGGTCAATGCCAGCAGCTCGCAGCACACCAACTACCCGTTGTCATACGCCACGCGTCCGAACCGCGCCGAGTTCAACCAGGCGCTGCTGCGCATCGAGCGTATTCCCGACACGGTGCAGACGGACCATATCGACTGGGGTTTCCACATTGATAACCTCTATGGTTACGACTACCACTACACGACGATGAAGGGCGTCTTCAGCAACCAGTATCTGAACAACCCGCGTGCCGACCAGCCGCTTCCGGGCAAGACGTACGGCTACGATCCGATGCTGTTCTACGGCGAAATCTACCTGCCGCACGTCGCCGAAGGCATGGTGGTGCGCGTCGGTCGTTACCTGTCGCTGCCGGACATCGAGGCGCAGTTCTCGCCGAACAACTACCTCGTGACGCATTCGGTGCTCTACACCGTGGACCCGTACACGCAGATGGGCGTGATGACCACCACGCGCCTCAACCAGCAGTGGACGGTGCAGATCAGCATCAACGGCGGCAACGATACGGCCGTGTGGAACCGCTCGGCGCGTCCCACCTTGCAGGCCTGCGTGCGCTGGGTGTCGGCCGATAACAACGACATGCTGTATCCCTGCGTGAACAGCTTCAACACCAGCGACTACAACTACAACAACGTGCAGATGTACGTGACGACCTGGGGCCATCGCTTCAGCGAGAACGTGCACATCCTGACCGAGGCCTACTACATGTACGGCCGCCACATCCCGGGCTACGGTCCGGATGGCCAGCCGGGCGTGCCGGGCTCGGCCGAGACCGCCGGCAAAGCGGGCGAGTACGGCATCGTCAACTACTTCAACATCGCGTTGAACCCGACCAACATGATCTCGATCCGCAACGAGTGGTACAACGACCAGAAGGGCCAGCGCACGGGCTACGCCACGCGCTATACGACGCACACCGTGGGCATGACCCACTGGGTGAGCCAGGACCTCGAGATCCGCCCCGAGCTGCGCTACGAGAAGTCGTACGACACCACCGCCTACGATGGCGGACGCAAGGACAACCAGCTCAGCGCCATCGTCGACGCGATCTGGCACTACTGAGGTAACCCCCATGAGCACCCTGCTGCGCAATGCGATCGTCCTCCTGCTGCTCCTGACCGCCGTCACCGGCGTGGCCTATCCGGCCGTGGTCGGCGGCCTCGGCAACCTGCTGTTCCCGCACGAAGCCTCGGGCAGCCTGGTGGAGCGCGACGGCAAGCCGGTCGGTTCCGCGCTGATCGGCCAGTCGTTCACCGAGCCGCGTTACTTCTGGGGCCGTCCGTCGGCCACGACGCCGGCGGCGAACAATGCGGCCTCGTCCACGCCGTCCAACCTGGGTCCGACCAACCCGGCGCTGGCCGACGCGGCGAAGCAGCGCATCGCCGTCCTGCGTGCCGCTGACCCGGACAATAAGGCGCCGGTACCGGTGGAGCTGGTGACGGCCTCCGGTAGTGGTCTTGATCCGGAGATCAGCCCTGCCGCCGCCGAGTACCAGGTGATGCGCGTCGCCCGGCTGCGCGGCCTGGAGCCGGCGAAGGTGCGCGAGCTGGTCGCCGCCAACACGCAGGGCCGCCAGTTCGGCATGCTGGGCGAGGCTCGGGTGAATGTGTTGAAGTTGAATCTGGCGCTCGATCAGGCATCTCGGTAACACCCATCGCGCGCAAGCGCGCTCCTACAGGGCGGTAGTTGTAGGAGCGCGCTTGCGCGCGATCACGCGGTCTATCCGCTAGGATTTTCCCATCCGCCCCAAGGCCCCCGCCCGATGACCGACACCCGCGACGCCCGTGCCGACGCCCTGCTCAACACGGTGAAGGACGATCTCGGCCAGCGTCTGAAGATCTTCCTCGGCGCGGCGCCCGGTGTCGGCAAGACCTACGCGATGCTTTCCGCCGCGCGTGACCTGCGCCGGCAGGGCATCGACGTGGTGGTGGGCCTGGTGGAGACCCATGGGCGGACGGAAACGGCGGCCCTGCTCGAAGGCATGGAGGTGCTGCCGACGCGGACGGTGCAGTACGCCGGCCGCGAGTTCCGCGAGTTCGACCTGGAGGGTGCGCTGGCTCGCAAGCCAGCGGTGATCCTCGTCGACGAATTGGCCCACACCAATCTGCCGGGTGGCCGCCATGCGCGGCGCTGGCAGGACATCGCCGAGCTGCTCGACGCCGGGATCGAGGTGTACACCGCGCTCAACGTCCAGCACCTGGAAAGCCTCAACGACCAGGTGCGCCGGATCACCAACGTGGCGGTGCGCGAGACGGTGCCCGACGCCTTCCTCGACCGTGCGCGCGACATCGTTCTGGTCGACCTTCCGCCGCGCGAGCTGATCGGTCGCCTGAAACAGGGCAAGGTCTACGTGCCCGAAACGGCGGCCGTGGCCCTCGACGCCTTCTTCTCGCCGACCAACCTCGCCGCGCTGCGCGAGCTGGCGGTGGAAACCGTGGCCTCGCACGTCGACAGCGACCTGCGCGAGCACATGCTCGCCCGCGGTGGCGCGATGCCGGTGCGGCGTCGCTGCATGGCCGCCATCGATGGCCACACGCAAAGCGAATACCTGGTTCGCATCGCCCGCCGTATCGCGGAACGTCGCGGCGCGCCGTGGAGCGTGGTCTTCGTGGATCGCGGCGGCATGGACGACGAGCGACGCGAGCGCGTGGATGCCGCGATGCGCCTGGCCCGTCGCCTGGGCGGTGAAGCGGTGATCCTGCGCGGCCACGCCGTGGCCGACGAACTGCTGGCCTGGGCCGATCGCGAAGGCGTGGGCCAGATCATCGTGGGCCGCACGCGCGAACGCCCCATTGCGCGTCGGCTCGGCTATTCGCTCACCCAGCAGCTACTCCGTCGCGGTGCGCACCTGGAACTGACCATCGTCGCCACGCCGGCCGAGCGCGCCCGTGCGCGTCGTCGCCTGCGCCTGCCGGAGCGTCCGGGCGACCGCAAGGACTACGCCTTCGCCACGCTGGCGACGGTCGCCGCGATGGCGCTGGCCTTCGTCGCCGATCGCTTCCTCTCCGTCGCCAACCTCTCGCTGATCTTCCTTACCGCCGTGCTCGCGGTGGCGGTGCGCACGCGGATGGCGGTGGCGGTGTACACGGCGCTGCTCTGCTTCGTCGGCTACAACTTCTTCTTCGCGCCGCCGCGCTACACGCTGGCGATTGCCAACGCGGACGACGTGCTCGCCGTGGTGTTGTTCCTGGCCGCCGCGCTGGTATGCAGCCGCCTGGCCACGCGCCTGGCGGGCCAGGTGGCGTCGTTGCGCACGGCGCAGGTGCGTGGCCGTGCGCTGGTCGCGCTCGGCCAGCAGCTCGCCACCAGCGCCGACGCGGACGGCATCCGCGCCGCCGGTGCCCGTGCGCTGGCCCGCACGCTGGAGGCGGAAGTGGCGATCCTCGCCCGCGACGCCAGCGCCAATCTCGCGGTGGTCACCTCGATGCCGGATGCCTTCGCGCTGTCCACGCAGGACCGGGCGGCGGCGGACTGGAGCGAGGTCCACGCCGAGCCGGCCGGCCGCTATACCGATACCCTCAATGCGGCGTCGTGCTGGATGCTGCCGCTCGGCGCCGAGCACCAGCGTGCGGGCGTCGCGGCCCTGCGCTTCCCGCTCGGTGCACGCGAGCCGGATGCCGACCGGCGCGGCCTCGCGCTGGCGATGGTCCAGGACATCGGCCAGGCGTTGGAGCGCGCGCGACTGGCGACCGAACTGGAGAGCGCCCGCGTACAGGGCGAGACGGAGCGTCTTCGCAGCGCACTGCTGTCCTCGGTATCGCACGACCTGCGTTCGCCGCTGGCCTCCATGATCGGCTCCGCCGGCACCCTGCTCAGCTACGAAACCCAGCTTCCCGCCGAAGAGCGCCACGAGCTGCTGCAGGCGATCCTCGGCGAGGGTCAGCGGCTGGATCGCTACATCCAGAACCTGCTGGACATGACCCGCCTGGGCCACGGCACCCTCAAGCTCAATCGCGACTGGGTGGACGCCGGCGAGATCGTCGCCGCCGCCGTGGGCCGCCTGCGCAAGCTGTTCCCGGACACCCGTGTGGACGTACACCTGCCCACGGACACCGTGCTGCTCCACGTGCATCCGGCGCTCATCGAGCAGGCCTTGTTCAACATCCTGGAAAACGCGGCCAGCTTCTCGCCGCGCGACGAGGCGGTGCGGGTCATCGTGCGCACCGAGGCGGGACGTCTGCTGGTCGACGTGGCCGATCGCGGCCCCGGCATTCCCGAGGACGAGCGGGCGCGGATCTTCGACATGTTCTACTCGGTGTCGCGCGGCGACCGTGGCAAGCAGGGCACCGGACTGGGCCTGGCGATCTGCCGCGGCATGATCGGCGCGCATGGCGGAAGCGTGGAGGCCTTGCCCCACGTCGGCGGTGGCACGACCATTCGGGTCTCGCTCCCACTGCCTCCGCCACCTGACGAGTCCCCATGAATCCAACCGCCCCCCGCGTGCTGGTGATCGATGACGAAGCCCAGATCCGCCGCTTCCTCGACATCGGCCTGCGCGCCGAGGGCTACCAGGTGCTGCTCGCCGCGAATGGCGAGGAGGGCCTGGGGCTCGCCGCGACGCAGTCGCCCGACCTCGTAATCCTCGACATCGGCCTGCCCGACATGGAAGGCCACGACGTGCTGCGCGAGATCCGCGGCTGGAGCACGGTGCCGGTGATGATGCTCTCCGTGCGCGACGCCGCGACGGAAAAGGTGAAGGCGCTGGATGCGGGCGCCAACGACTACGTGACCAAGCCCTTCGGCATCCAGGAGCTGATGGCGCGCCTGCGCGTGCTGATGCGGCAGAGCGTGAAGGCCGGCGAGCCGCAGGCCCCGGTGCGTTACGACGACGAACGCCTGTCGGTGGATCTCGCCCGTCGCGAGGTGCTGCTCGATGGCGAGACGGTGGCGCTCACGCGCAAGGAATTCGCCGTGCTGTCGCTGCTGGTGCGCCATCCCGGTCGCGTGGTGAGCCAGCAGCAGATCCTTCGCGAGGTGTGGGGCGGCACGCATGTGCAGGACACCCACTACCTGCGCATCGTCATGGGCAAGCTGCGCCAGAAGCTCGGCGACGACCCCGCGACGCCGCGCTGGCTGAAGACCGAACCGGGCGTCGGATACCATTTTCCGGCACATTGATCGCGCTTCGTGACCCCGGTCACGCTTGTACGCGCATCTTCACGTTTTTTCAGAATCCTTCCATACCGGCACGGTTTGTCGGTCGTCACGCTCCCCTGTCTGGAAACCAAAACCTGTCAGAGGAGCCTGGGGTGGGAACTCTTCAACCAACACGACGGCGCGTGCCGTCCGTGTTCGCCGTGATTCTTTCCGCGTGCGTATTCGCGCCCGCGTTCGCCGTGGTGGTCGATTGCGGCGAGGAACACTACGTGAGCGGCACGCATCGCCTGCCGACCCACGAAGAAGCCATGGCGCAATGCCGTGAGCACGAGACCGCAATGACCCAGACAGGCGCCTGGCGCAGCGTGCGCTCCTGCTACGACGTGGCGCCGCCCGGCGAGCACGGGCCGTGGATGCACGGCCGCATCGGCGTCGACGTGGTGGCGAGTGCGGGCGGCGATCCGATGACCTTCGAAGCGCTGTGGATGTGCAAGCCGACGGCGGAGCGGGAGATGGATGGCCCCGCCTTCGACTGACATCGACTCAGGGGGCGGCCTGCCGCGCGAGGTAGCGTCCCGGCGAATCGCCGAAGGCCTTGCGGAACATTGCGACGAAGGCGCTGGGCGTGGCGTAGCCCAGCGCATCGGCCACCACGGAGACCGGCTCGCCCGTGGCCAGGCGTTCCAGCGCGCGCGTGAGTCGCGCCTGCTGTCGCCATTCGGCCACGCTGCACTGCGTTTCCTGGCGGAACAGGCGGGTGAGCGTGCGCGTGGACATGCCTGCCCACGCAGCCCACTCCTCGATGCAGCGCGTGTCGTCCGGGCGCTCGAACATGGTCATGGCGACGCGCCGAAGGCGTCGGTCCGTCGGCATCGGCAGGTGTAGCGGTTCCACCGGTGCCCGACGCATCTCGTCGAGCAACACGGCGAGCAGTCGCTCGCGCTCGGGCGTGGGTTCGTCGTCCACCTGCCACAGCGACGCGAGCTTGATCATCTCGCGCAACAGGTCGTCCACGCCGACCACGCAGGGCTTGTCCGGCAGTCCCTGGGTCATGTCCGGCGCGATGAAGACGCCCCAGGCGCGACTGGGCCCGGCGATGCTCACCGTATGCATCTCGCCCGGTGGCATCCAGCCGCCGCGCCGAGGCGGCAGCAGCCAGGAGCCACGCTCGGTCTGGGTTACGAAGACGCCCTCTTCCACGTAGAAGAACTGGCCACGCAGGTGGCTGTGCCAGTCGGTCTCCTTCAAGGGGATCTCTCCACGGGCGTGGTAGGCGATCAGTGGCGGACCATCGGGGCTTTCCAGGAGTTCATGCAGGCGATCATTAAGCATTTTGGCCGACCCTCGACATAACTTGGCCCGATAACGTTATCAGGCCTATACCTTCCATGGCTAATATTTGTTACCCCAAGTAACTGTCCTGACAGGTGCCTTCCCAGGGCCCCGCCGGGACGCTCGACGCCGGAGGACACCCCATGATCCGTCTCGTCACCAGCCAGTTCACCGAGGACGCCGAGGATCGCCTGGCCGGCGATGCCCTGGCCACCTTCGTGGCCTGCGCCCACGCCATGCTCGATCCAACCACCCCGGAAAACCAGCTGCGTCGCCTTGAACCGCGCCTGTTGGCGCAATTGCCGACCCTTCGGGCGCTCGGTGTCTTCGAACTGTTCGACGTGCGCGACCCTGCGCTCGCCGCGCTCCTTGCCGATGAAGAGTGAATAAACCGCACTACAAAACTATCCGACGGACGTATATTTGCCTTGACAACTATATTGGAGGCAATAGAATGCACGTCCATGAATCCCTCCCTCTGCTACTCCCCTGATGGTCGCGACAGCCTGGGTGCCCTCATCGGCATGGTGCGCAGCGAGATCGTCAGGGCGATCGAGACCGATCTGGCCGCGCAGGGGGCCGACCTGAAGTTCACCCAGTTCCACGTGCTCAAGCGCCTCGCCACGATCGGCCCCATGACGGCCACCGAGCTGGCCCGGGCCGTGGACCTGGATGGCGGCGCCATGACCCGCCAGCTCGACCAGCTCGAATCGAAGGGCTACCTGCGCCGCCAGCCGCACGAGCTGGATCGCCGCGCCCTTCGCATCGAGCTGACCGAAGCGGGCGACGCGCTGTGGAGACACCTGCACGAAAGCAACGTCGCCACCCTGGAACGCGCGCAGCGCGACCTGTCCACGGCGGAGCGCGACCAGTTGCACGATTACCTGGGGCGGGTACTTACCGCGCTCCGCGACAAAGACTGAACCCACACGTTCGAGGCGAAACGCAATGCGTCTGCACACTCTTGTGGCGGCTGTCGGGGCCGCATTGGTCCTTTCCGGCTGCGTCACCAGCCGCGGACTGGAACCGCAGGACAAGCTCACCGACCCTGCCACCCTTCACGCCGAGCGCAGCCTCGGCAAGGTCCAGGTATCCCCGGCCGGCTGGCCGGCGGCCGACTGGTGGACGGGCATCGGCGATAGCCAGCTGAGCGGCCTGATCGACGAAGCACTCAAGGACAGCCCGGACCTCGCGGTCGCCGAGGCGCGCGTCCGCCAGGCGCAGGCCCAGGTCGGCGCGGCCGACGCCGCGCGTGGCCCGAACGCCTCGGTCGGCGGTGGCGCCGCCGGCGCCCACCTGCCGGGCACGCTGTTCCCGGCGCCGCTAGGCAACCACTTCTCGTGGACCAAGTACGGCTACGGCACCTTCAACTGGGACCTCGACCTGTGGGGTGGCAAGCGCGACGCCTGGGAGGCCGCGCTCGGTTCGCAGCGCGCCGCCGAGATCGACGCGCGCGCCGCGCGCATCGAGATCTCCACCAATGTCGCCCGCGCCTACGTGCAGCTGGGCTACGCGTTCACGCAGCTGGATGTCGCCAAGGCCGAGCTGGATCGCAGCAACGCCTCACGCGACCTGACCCGCCAGCGCGTCGCCGCCGGCGTGGACAACCAGATGCAGGTCAAGCAGGCCGACAGCGAAGTGGCGTCCGCCGAGCGCGAGATGGCCGTCGCCCAGCGCGCGATCGATTCGGCACGCAGCTCGCTCAGCGTGCTGCTCGGCAAGGGTCCGGATCGTGGCATGGACATCGCCCGTCCCACCGCGCTGAACCCCACCGCCGTCGCGATCCCGGCGAACCTGCCGGCCGACCTGCTCGGTCATCGCGCCGACCTGATCGCCGCGCGCTGGCGCGTCGAGGTCGCCTCGAAGGACATCGCCTCGGCCAAGACGGAATTCCTGCCCAACGTCACGCTCGGCGTTCTCGCGGCGCAGGTCGCGGGTGGCTCGAAGGACTTGTTCAACTCGCGCGCCCGCTTCTGGCAGGTGCTGCCAGCCTTCAGCCTGCCGATCTTCGATGGCGGTCGCCTGCGTTCGAACCTGGCCGGCAAGGACGCGACGTACGACCTCGCCGTCGCCCAGTACAACAAGACGCTGGTCGGTGCGCTCAACGAAGTGGCCGACGACCTCTCGGCGTTGGATTCGGTCGGCACGCAGCTGCAGGCGCAGCAGCGCGCCCACGAAGCGGCGCAGCAGGCCTACGACCTTTCCCAGCAACGCTACAAGGCCGGTGTCGGCAGCTATCTCGATTCGCTCGTGGTGCGCCAGCAATTGCTCGAATCCGAGCAGCGCCTCGCCGGGTTGCAGTCGCAGCAGGTCGACACCTCCGTCCAATTGATCCAGGCGCTCGGCGGCGGCTTCCGCCCCGAAGCGGGCGACCAGCCGGTCGCGTCCGCCGCGCCGGCCAACCATTGATCCAAGTTCACCGAGGCAGCTAACGATGTCACAAGAAACTACCGCCCCCGCCGGCGCCGTCGTCGCGCCGCCCCCGAAGAGCCGTCGCGGGTTCTTCCTCAAGCTCCTCGTCGCCGTGCTCGTGCTGGCGGCAATCGGCTGGACCGTCTGGTACTTCGTGGACGGCCGCTGGTACGAGGACACCGACGACGCCTACGTCAACGGCAACGTCGTGCAGATCACCCCGCAGCTCGCCGCCACCGTGCTGTCGATCACCGCCGATGACGGTGACCTCGTGCACAAGGGCGACGTGCTGGTGAAGCTCGACGACGCCGACGCGAAGATCCAGGTCGAAAGCGCCCGCGCCGACCTCGCCAACACCGTGCGTCGCGTGCGCGGCCTGTACAACAACGTCACCTCGGCGCAGTCCGACGTGGCGGTGCGCCAGACCGCGGTCGATCGTGCCCGTGCCGACTACAACCGCCGTCGCGACCTCGCGAAGACGGGTGCCATCTCGGCCGAGGAACTGTCGCACGCGCTCGATACGCTGACCTCCGCCGAAAGCAGCCTCGCATCCGCGAAGCAGAGCTACAGCACGAGCAAGGTGCTCGTCGACGACACCGTCGTCGCCTCGCATCCGGACGTGCGCGCCGCCGCCGCCAAGCTGCGCAACGCCCTGCTGGAAGTGGCCCGTACGACCATCCTCGCGCCGGTCGACGGCTACGTCGCCAAGCGCAGCGTGCAGCTCGGCCAGCGCGTGCAGCCGGGTGCCGCCCTGATGGCCGTGGTGCCCCTCCACGAGGTGTGGATCGACGCCAACTTCAAGGAAACCCAGCTCACCCACATGCGCATCGGCCAGCCGGTCGACGTCACCGCCGACGTGTACGGCAGCGACGTGGTCTACAAGGGCAAGATCCGTAGCCTGGGCGTGGGTAGCGGCAGCGCGTTCTCGATCCTGCCGGCGCAGAACGCCACCGGCAACTGGATCAAGATCGTGCAGCGCGTGCCGGTCCGCGTGGTCTTCACCGACCCCAAGCAGCTCGACGACAAGCCGCTGCGTCTGGGCCTGTCGACCAAGGTGACGGTGTCCCTGCATGAGCAGAACGGCGACCTCCTCGCCAAGCAGGCGCCGACCCAGCCGGAGTTCTCCACCGACGTGTACGACAAGCGTCTGGACGGTGCCGACGCCGAGATCGCCCGCGTGATCCACGAGAACGCGTCCGTCGGTGAAGGCGAGCAGGAAAAGGCGCCGAAGTAAGCACCAGGGCGGACGTGGTCAACGCCACGTCCGCCATCCGCTTCCGGCCTCCTCCTCCAACGATCAGGTTCTTCCATGAGCACCGAATTTCGACCGCCCAATCTGGCGCTGTCCACGATCGGGTTATCGCTCGCGACCTTCATGCAGGTGCTGGACACCACGATCGCGAACGTATCGTTGCCCACTATCGCGGGCAACCTCGGCGTCAGCTCCAACCAGAGCACATGGGTCATCACCTCGTTCGCGGTGAGCAACGCGATCGCGCTGCCGCTCACCGGCTTCCTCACCCGTCGTTTTGGTGAGACCAAGCTGTTCGTATGGGCCACGCTGCTGTTCTCGATGGCCTCGTTCCTGTGCGGTATCGCGCAGAGCATGAGCATGCTGATCCTGTTCCGCGCCATCCAGGGCGCGGTGGCCGGTCCGATGTATCCGATCACGCAGAGCCTGCTGATCTCGATCTATCCACCTGCCAAACGCGGCATGGCGCTGGCGCTGCTGGCGATGGTGACCGTCGTGGCGCCCATCGCGGGCCCGATCCTGGGCGGCTGGATCACCGACAACTACACCTGGCCGTGGATCTTCTTCATCAACGTCCCCATCGGCATCTTCGCCAGCATGGTGGTCGCCAACCAGATGAAGGGGCGCCCGGAAACCACCGAGAAGCCGCGTGTCGACTACGTGGGCCTGATCACGCTGGTGATCGGCGTGGGCGCGTTGCAGGTGGTGCTCGACAAGGGTAACGACGAGGACTGGTTCAATTCCTCGTTTATCATCGTCACCAGCATCATCGCGGCGATCGGCTTGGCGGTGTTCCTCATCTGGGAACTCACCGACAAGGACCCCATCGTCAATCTGCGCCTGTTCCGCCACCGCAACTTCGCGATGGGCACGCTATGTCTCGTGCTGGCCTACGCGGCGTTCTTCGCCATCGGCCTGCTCGTGCCGCAGTGGTTGCAACGCAACGTGGGGTACACATCGACATGGGCGGGCTTCGCGGCGGCGCCGTTGGGCATCCTGCCGGTGATCCTCACGCCGTTCGTGGGTCGCTACGCGCACAAGTTCGACTTGCGCCTGTTGGCGACCGGTGCGTTCCTGGTGATGGGTGCCACCTGTTTCATGCGTTCGGACTTCTACCTCGACATCGACTTCTACCATGTCGCGGGCGTCCAGCTGATCCAGGGCCTCGGCGTGGCGCTGTTCTTCATGCCGGTGTTGTCGATCCTGCTGTCCGACCTGCAACCCCGCGAGATCGCATCGGGTTCGGGCCTGGCCACCTTCCTGCGTACGCTGGGCGGTAGTTTCGCGGCGTCGCTGACGACGTTCCTGTGGGACCGCCGCGCCATCGTCCACCACGAACGCCTGGCGGAGAACATCACGGCGTTCAACCCGGACGCGCAGGCGGCGTTGACCCAGATCGGCCACGGCGATCCGCAGTACGCGGCGGCGGCAGTGAACCAGATGGTTACCCAGCAGGGTTACCAGATCTCGTTCAACGAGGTCTTCCACCTGCTCGGTTACGTCTTCTTCGCGCTGGTGTTCGTGGTCTGGCTCGCCAAGCCACCGTTCACGGCGAAGGCCGGACCGGCAGCGTCGGGTCACTGATCGATCGCATCGAAGAAAAAGCCCGGCTCGCCGGGCTTTTTCCTTTTGGGTTTTCAGAATCCTTCCATAGGGCCTGCGCCGCGTCGCGGGGATGCTGGTGACCACGGCAATGTCGCCGTGCCCAGGAGAACTCCATGAAGCGGATGAAAGCGTTCCTTGTCGCAGGGCTGTCCACGCTGTCTGTGCCGGCACTCGCCGACGAGGCACCGGCGGGTTGGCAGGTCGGTCCCATGGCTACCGAAGCGCAGTGCAACCAGGCCTTCGCGCAGTCCACGGCCTGGCGTACCTGCCAGGTGCTGATCACCACCGCTGTCGGCAATTTCTGCTCGTTTCGCGCCGATTGCGCGAAGTCCGACGGCTATACCTGGAACGTCACGACCGGCGGTGGCACCTATCCGCAAGGCGTGCGGGACCTGGTGAACTGCAACGGCAACCTGCGCAATGGGCGTTGTTGACCGTCGTTCGGGCGGGGCGAACGCCTACGTCTTGCTAGGGTTGCGGCGATAGCCTACGCGGCGTGCAAGACGAAGAATGCTCGGCCCCCATACGGAGTCACACATGACCAGGACGACAGCGTTCATCGCCGCTTGCCTTCTCTTCGCATCGCAGGGTGCCATCGCCAGCAACATCACCGGCGCCTTCTCGGAGCCTTCTGGCCCGAGTCCCGACCAGTGCCGCCAGGCGTTTCGCCAGTCAGCGGCCGCCAGCACCTGCTCCGTGCCGATGGATATCGACGTATCCCGCGGTATGTGTGCGATTCGTGCCTCGTGCCTCACGGGTCGGGGTTCGGTGGGTAAGTCGGCCGTCAACGCCACCTATCCCGAGGGTGTGCGGCAGCTCGTCAATTGCTCGGGCAACCTGCGTCATCGACGCTGCTGACTTTAGGCTTCAAGCATGGCCATAAAAAAGCCCGACCGGTGACGGTCGGGCTTTTTTTATATGCATCGAACGACCTGGGTCACATATCGAAGCCGATACCCACCAGTGCCATCGTCTCGCCACGGTTCGGCTTCTTGAAGCTGCCGTTGGAAATGTGGCGGATCTGGAAGCTGACGTTCTTGAACTGGTAGCCCAGCGTGCTCACGAATTCGTAGCCGGTGGACAGGGCCTGCGTGTGCCCACCCGCCGCGCCGGCGACCTGGAAGCTGAAGAAGAACGGCTGGTACCAGTCGCCTTCGTTGCCGTAATGCAGGCGCGCGCCCGCGGCGCCGATCCAGACATTGTTCCGCACACCCGGGCTGGCATCGCGATAGCGACCGATGTCACGGCCCTTGATATAGCCGATGGAGACATCGGGCGACCAGGTGAAACGGCTCTGGCCCATCTGGTGCGGATCGAACACCGCTTCGACGAAGAATGCCGGCGTGCCGTAGCTATCCATGTAACTGCGGCCACCCTGGACTTCCAGATGCGTGGCGGCGGCGGGTGCGGCGACGGCGGCGAGGGAAAGGGCGGCGAGGGCGCCGAGGGCGAGGCGTGAGGGACGCATGGGGGGAGAGTCCTTGATCGGGGAGACGCTTTTGTCGTTGTTATGAACGGTCGCAAGTTTGTGAACCGCATCGTTCGGTAAATAGTGTCCAGCGAGCGTGAATAAAGGGGGGAGCTATAAGAAATTTCATGCCAAAGGGAGCAAGATCGGCAAAACCCTCTTGGGGTCGGGGCGTTCAAGGCGGTCTGCGGACTGCCGTTAACGACGCACGGGTTCCCACATCGCATCGCGTGTGGGTGGTAGGGGTTACTTGGCGAGGGATTCCGGGACGGTGCGGGAAGCGAGGGCAAAGGCAGCCAGAAGCGAGCGGGCCCGCCGGATGCGTCTGGCCACCTGGGCCGTGTCGCTGGCGGTGAGCGCCGGCGTGGTGGCGATCGTGGGCGCGCTGCAGGTGGATGGCTACCAGCGTCTGCTGGCGGGTTACCGCCGGCAGGTATCCGGCGTGGCCAGTTCGCTGGTCCGCGTGGTCGACCAGCAGGTTGATGCCAGCCTGGGCCCCCTGCTCGCCCTGCGTAACGCCGTGGATGGTCCGGAGGAGGAACCCCTTCGTCGTCGCCTCGCCGAGGTGCAGGCGCGTCATCCGGAGCTTCCCGGTTTCGTGGCGCTGGAGGACGATGGCGACGTGCTCGCCGCCGTGGGCAATCCCGCCTCGGACTGGCGCCCCGGCATGGGCATGCCCCGTCGAACGGCGCTCGGCGTGGGCGTACGTGTCGCCGTGGCCTCCACCAGCGGTACCGTGCCTGCCGCTATCCGGGTGATCGCCGACGCAAGGGTGGATCGACCCGCGGCCTTCGGCACCCTCATCGACGCGGCGCGCGTGCGCGATAGCATGCGCCACATGATGCCCGGTGGCGGCGCGATGGCCGTGTTCTCGCCGGACGGCACCCTCTTCGCGGCCAATCGCGACGATATCCGGCCGACCTGGCATGTCCAGCCGCCTTCGCCCGGCAGCGCCGGCGGCGGTGACGACGACGAACACCTCTACGCGTGGGCCTCGTCGGCGCATTACCCCTTTGTGGCGCTGGCCGAACTGGATCGTGCGGCGATCCGCGACGAATGGCTGCGCCAGGCGCAACCGACCGTACTGGCGACACTCGGACTGGTGTTGTTGCTCAACCTCGGCGCGGGACTCTTCTCGCGCGCCTACCGTCGGCAGGATCGTCTCGTCGACGCCCTCAGTCGCACCGCGCGTCACCTGGGCGACGTGCAGCGCACCGGCCATATCGGCCTGTGGGAGGCTGACCTCACCACCGGCGACATCGCATGGTCGGGCCAGGTCCACGAGATCACCGGCCTGCCACCCGAGCGCGCCTCCGGGCGACAGGGCACCTACTACAAGCTCGTGCATCCGGAAGACCAGCCGGTGATGGTGGAGTGGCTGCGCCGTTTCGATGACGGCGACGGCCCCTACGACATCGAGCACCGCCTGTGCCGTCCCGACGGTCGCGAGGTGCAGGTGAACCTGCGCGGCACGCGGATCACCGACGAGGGCGGCAAGTCGATCCTCGCCGGCACGATCACCGAAATCACGGCGCTGCACGAAACCCGCCTGCGTTTGCGTCACAGCGATCGCGACCTCGCCGCGAGCGAAGCCGCCTACCGGCGCCTGCTCGCCCGCGTGCCGTTGCCGCTGGTGATCGTGCGCGAGGACCGCATCGCTTACGCGAACCGGCTCGCCGAAGAGCGACTGGGTTGCAAGGACAGCACCCTGGTCGGCCGTGAAGCGGCGGCCTTCATGGATACCGCGGCGCTGGACGCGATCCGTCGCGGTGGCGAGGGTGGCAGCATCACCGCATGGTTGGAGCCGGAGGAAGGCATGCCCTTCGAGGCGGAACTGGCCTTGTCCGCCATGCATGACGCGCATGGCCAGGGCACGCTGGTGATCGTTCGCGACGTCACCGAACAGCGCAGCTACGAGGAACGCCTCAACCACCAGGCCACGCACGATGATCTCACTGGCCTGCCCAATCGACGCGCGCTACGCGAGACCTTGCAGCGGATGGTGCTCGAATCGCGCAAGAACAACCTGGGCCTGATGGTGCTCTTCATCGACCTGGACCATTTCAAGGTCATCAACGACGCGCTCGGCCACGCGCTTGGCGACCAGGTGCTGCGTGACATCACGCTGCGTCTGGGCGATGCGCTGGAAGGCGAAGGCCATATCGGTCGCTTCGGTGGCGACGAGTTCGTGGCCGTGCTGCCCTTCACCTGTTCGCCGGCCAAGGCGCTCGACGTGCTGCCGCGCATCCAGGACGCCATCGAGGCGCCGCTGGAAGTCGGTGGCACGGTGCAGCGCCTGAAATGCAGTATTGGCGTGGCCTTTGCGTCACGCGACGGTGCCGATGCCGACACGTTGATCCGTAATGCCGATACGGCCATGTACGACGCGAAGCGCTCGGGTCGCCACACTTGGAAGCGCTATTCGCCCGACATGCATGCGGTGGCGATGGCCCGCCTCAACGTGCTCACCCGCCTGTCCGGCGCCAACCTCGACCACGAGTTGGCACTTGCGTGGCAAACCCAGCATGCCGGTGACGACGGTCGCGTGATCGGCGTGGAGGCGTTGCTGCGCTGGCCATCCGCACCGGGCGACCTGGGTTCGCCGGACCGGCTCATCCCCTTGCTCGAAGAAACTGGCGCGATCGTACAGATCGGCCAATGGGTGCTACGCGAGGCCTGCCGTCGGCAGCGCCGGATCGCCGAGATACTGGGCCCCGATTGCCGCATCTCGGTGAACGTGTCGGTGCAGCAGCTGGTGCATACCGACCTTGTCGCCGAAGTGCGCCAGGCCTTGCTGGAAACCGGAGCACCCGCTTCCTCGCTGGAGCTGGAGCTGACCGAAAGCGCCTTCATGCACGAACCCGAGCGGGCGATCCGCACGCTGCATGAATTGCGGGCTTTGGGCGTGAGCGTCGCGCTCGACGACTTCGGTACCGGTTACTCCAATCTCACCTACCTGTCTCGCCTGCCGCTGGACAAGATCAAGATCGATCGTCACTTCACCGCGACGCTGCTGCAGGATGACGTGGATACCTCGATCTGTCGTTCGATCATCTTCCTGGCCCGCAGCCTCAACCTGGAGGTGGTGGCCGAAGGCGTGGAGACCGAGCGCCAGCGCCGCTGGCTGCTCTCCGAAGGATGCGTCTCCATGCAGGGCTGGCTGTTCTCGCGCGCGGTACCGCTCGATCAGCTGGGCCCGCGACCGACGCCGCTGGACCCGGTCGTCTCCTGACGCGGGTCAGGCCGCGCGCGAAGTCTGGCCGGTGGGGCGCGCGCGGACCATCTCGGGCGATGGACGAGGGCGCGCCTGGTCGATGGCCGCGAGCTGGGCACGCAGGCGCTCAAACTTCAGGCGGGCGCGTCGGGCGTTGTGCCGGCGACTCATCGAGGTGAGCGGCAGCACGTTCTTTTCGCCGAAGCCGTCGATGATCACCAGGCGCGGGCCGCCGCGCGAGTCCGTCCCGTACACGACATTGGCCGCGTGCAGGTCGTTGACGATCACGTAGTGGCGCAGCACTTCCTCGAACAGGCGGTTGATCAGCGCATTGATCGCCGGGGTCATGCCCTGGGCCTTCACCATGCTTTCCAGCGACGGCGCCATGCGCCCGTCCTCGCCCGTCACCTTCTCGGAGATCAGCCCCAGCCCCATGTCGGTGTCGACGAGGCCAATGATGCGGGCCACGGGCGAGGGCTCGTCCGAATAACGGCGCGAGGTCAGGTATTCCTTGAATTCCCGCATGTAGCTCACATACGGGCCGGTGCGCGCCAGCCTGCGATACCAGGGCGCGTTGAACCAGCGATGCTGCAGGTTGTCCGCGCGCATCACCTTGATCAGCAGGGCCGGATCGTCCGGATGCTCGTAGATAAAACGACGGCCGCCTGCGGCGACCGGTTCGATCCCCTCTAGTGAGATGATCATGTTGCTCCTCTAGTCCCTCCCGACCCGCTGGGACCACAAGGGGGCCGGACATGTCGTGGTCCGGCCATACTCCTGTAAGGCAAATGTAAGGTTCCCACGGAACTTTTCCATCCGCAAGAAAAAACTTGCGTTTCGTCGTTCACGATTCGGCGCCAATGCGTTCGCCGGAAGACGATTTAAGGCGGCGAGGAGAATGCCTACATTGGGAGGGTGGCAACCGCCACGGACCGTCCCCAGGTGTCCCCATGTCCCGCGCCCCCGCCTTCTTTATCTCCCACGGTGCCCCGACCTTCGCCCTGGAGCCCGGCCTTCTCGGCTCGCGCCTGACGGCGCTGGGCGAATCGCTGGCGGACGCGGCGGCGATCCTGGTGGTGTCCCCGCACTGGCAGACCTGCGGCATTCGCGTCACTGGGGCGGCCAAGCCGGCCACCATCCACGACTTCGGCGGCTTCGCGCCGGAGTTGTACACGCTGACCTATCCGTCGGCCGGTGCGCCGTCGCTCGCGGCGGAGACCGCATCGTTGCTGATCGACGCAGGCTTCGTCGCCATGGTGGACGCCGAGCGCGGGTACGACCATGGCGCCTGGGTGCCGTTGCGTTACCTGCGCCCCGAGGCCGACGTGCCGATGATCCAGGTGTCGATGCCGCACAACCTCGACACCGAGAGCGCTTTGCGTCTTGGTCAGGCGCTCGGCGCCTTGCGTGAGCGCGGCGTGGTCGTGGTCGGCTCGGGCAGCCTCACTCATAACCTCTACGAGATTCGCCGCGACGGCGGCCAGGGCCATGCCGCCTATGCCGCGGAGTTCGCCGACTGGAGCCGCAAGGCCGTGCTGGCTGGCGACACCCGCGCCCTGCTCGACTATCGCCGTCTTGCTCCCAGCGCGATCCGCGCCCACCCCACCGAAGAACATTACCTGCCCCTCCTCGTGGCGGCGGGTGCCGCCGGCGACGACACCCCCACCGCGATCGATGGCGGCATCACCTATGGGGTGCTGTCGATGGATTCGTACGCGTGGGGCGCACATTGATTGACAGATGATTTAACCCGGGTAATATCTCGCCGTCGCCTCCATCCAGTGAGATAGCCCATGTCTTCCTTTGCCGCCTTCGACGGCCACGTGCGTGTGGCTGCCGGTTCGCTTGCGGACGTCGCCGAGCGTTGCAAGCGATGGCTCGACGAGCATCCGAACGCGTCACCCATCGTCTATGACGACACCTCCGGTCGGCCGGTGGATATCGACTACCGCGGTACCGTCTCCGACGTGCTCGCCCGGCTGCCTGCCGGGGACACCGAGGTCGAGGTGCCGGTCAAGCGTGGGCCGGGTCGCCCGAAGCTTGGCGTCGTCGCTCGTGAGGTAACCCTCCTTCCCCGCCATTGGGATTGGCTGGCCAGCCAGCCGGGCGGTTCTTCGGTGGTGCTGCGCCGACTCGTGGAAAGCGCCAGTCGCGAAGGTGCCCCGGCGGATCGTGTCCGCCAGGCCCGCGAAGCGGTCGACCGCGTGATGTTCGCGCTGGCCGGTGACCTGCCGGGATACGAGGAGGCGTCGCGCGCGTTCCATCGTCGCGAAGCCGAGCGTTTCGACCAACTCGTCATGGCGTGGCCCGAGGATGTGCGCGAGTATGTGCGCCACCTTGTGGAGCGCACCGGGAGCGACGCATGAAAGCCAACCCTTCGTTTGTCGAAGGCCCCATCGCACGGACGCTGCTGATGTTCGCGTTGCCCATCCTGGCGACGAACATCCTCCAGTCGCTCAACGCCTCGGTCAACGTGATGTGGATCGGCCGCTTCCTCGGTGAAGCGGCGTTCGCCGCTACCGCTAACGCCAACCTCATCCTGTTCTTCCTGCTCGGCGTCGTCTTCGGCATCGGCATGGCGACCACGATCATGGTCGGCCAGGCGCTGGGCGCGCGCGACATCGCCGAGGCACGCCGTGTCGTGGGCACGGGCCTCGGTTTCTTTGTGCTTCTTTCGGTCCTCGTGGCGACGGCGGGCTACATCACGACGCCAACGGTGCTGGCCGCCATGGGCACGCCAGCGGACGCGCAGCCCTACGCCATCGCCTACCTTCGCATCATCTTCCTGGCGCTGCCGTCGGCGTACCTGTCCACCCTGCTGGCGATGGTGATGCGTGGCGCAGGGGATTCGCGGACGCCACTGCTCTTCATGGTCGTTGCCGTGGTGCTGGATATCGCGCTCAATCCGGTGTTCATCTTCGGCATTGGCCCGATCCCACGTATGGGCATCGCCGGGTCCGCGGTGGCGACGCTGATCGCCCAGGTCATTTCCGTCGTTGCACTGATCGCGTGGCTGTATCGCCGCAAGTATTTCCTTTGCATCCAGCGCCATGAGCTGAACCTGCTCATTCCCGACCGCGCCGTACTGCGTACGCTGATCTTCAAGGGCATGCCGATGGGCGCCCAGCTGATCGTGATCTCGTCGTCGGCGATCATCATGATGTCGCTGGTGAATCACCATGGCTCGCAGACCACGGCCGCCTATGGCGCCGCGGTGCAGCTGTGGAACTACATCCAGATGCCCGCCATCGCCGTGGGTACGGCGGTGTCGGCAATGGTGGCGCAGAACGTCGGAGCACGCCGCTGGGATCGTATCCCCGGCATCGGCCGTGCCGGTGTACTCGCCAGCCTGGGCTTCACCGGCGCGCTGGTGATCATCGTGTGCCTGTTCAATCGGGGAGCGCTGTCGATCTTCCTCGGCTCCGACAGCACCGCCATTGGCATCGCGCAGCATCTGAACCTGATCGTGGTGTGGTCCTACCTGATGTTCGGCGTGACCTTCGTGCTGTTCGGCGTGGTACGTGCCACGGGCGCGGTGATGTTCCCGCTATGCGTGCTGGCACTCACCATGTGGTTCATCCGCTACCCCTTCGCCTACCTGCTGGGACCTTCATGGGGTGCCGATGCCATCTGGTGGGCGTTCCCGGCCAGTTCGGCGATATCGGTCCTCATCACGGTGGTGTACTACCGCATGGGCACCTGGAAAAACGCCAGCGTCCTGCCCGCCGTCGCCTGACTATTGTAGGAGCGCGCTTGCGCGCGATCCGCGAATGCGGCCAGGTTGCCGCTGCCGCAGATCGCGCGCAAGCGCGCTCCTACAAGGAGATCACCGGAATCAGGCCGAACATTTTCATGACCATCAAGGCGATGGACATCCCGATCATGACGGGTTTGAGCTTCTTGCCGTTCATGGCGATGCATGCAAGAAGAGATGCGGTGATCAGGGGGAGCCAGGGATCCACTCAGTCATTCTTGCTGTCGTCCGCGGATCATTGATGCTATTGGCATCTCATCAACCGGGATGCAGGTTCATAAATGGTCGTGTAGTGGATGGACGCCGTGGGATGAGTCCTACGCGACCGGGGTGACGATACGTACCCCGGTCGCGTAGCACGCGCGTTGCGGAATCAGGCGTGATTCTTGCGTATCGCCTTCCAGCGCTTCAGCCGCTTCTTCAGGAGCTTGCGGCGCTTGCGCCGTGCCTTGCGCTCCTTGCGGTCGTGGTTCCACAGGTAGATCGCCGGGGTGCTCAGCAGGGTGAGCAGCTGCGACACCAGCAGGCCGCCGACGATGGCGATACCCAGCGGGCGGCGCATTTCCGAACCCACGCCGAAGCCGATCGCCAGAGGTAGCGCCGCGCCCATCGCCACGAGCGTGGTCATGGTGATGGGGCGGAAGCGTACCAGTGCCGCCTGACGAATCGCCTGCACGGGCGTCATGCCGTGCTCGCGTTCGGCGACCAGGGCGAAGTCCACCATGAGAATGGCGTTCTTCCTCACGATGCCGGTCAACAGCAGCACCGCGATGATCGCCATCAGCGTCAACTGGGTCTGTGTCACCAGCATGGCGAGGAAGGCGCCCGCACCCGCCGCCGGTAGCGTGGACAGGATCGTCAACGGATGGCCCAGGCTCTCGTAGAGGATGCCGAGCACGATATAGACAGCCAGGATCGCGCCGATCAGCAATACCATGCCGTTGGACTTGGCATCCTGCAGGCGTTGGTTGATGCCGGTGGCGTCCATGCGGATGCCGGAAGGAAGATGGATGGCGCGCAACGCCTGCTCGACCAGCGCGTCGGTCTTGTCCGGGGTGATGCCCGGCGGCAGGTTTTAGGTGATGTCGGCCGATTCGAGCTGGTTCTGGTGCGTGATGGCCATCGGCGTCGCACGCGGCATCATCTTGGCCACGGCCGATAGAGGCACCATCTTGCCCGTGGAGCTTTTCACGTAGGTGTTGAGCAGCGCTTCCGGCGTCAGGGTCTGGGCGGCCGTGGCGGTGAGCACCACCCAATACTGGTTGATGTCCGAGTAGATGATCGACACCTGGCTCTGGCCGAACGCGTTGTTCAATGCCGTGTCGATCAAGCCCATCGTTACGTTGAGGCGATTGGCCGTATCACGATCGACCGTGAGCATCTGCTGCTTTCCCACCACGTCGAAGTCGCTGCCGACATCGCGGAACTCCTTCATCGTGCGCATCTGCCGCACGAGCTTCAGCGCCCAGGGTTGGAGGTCTTCGCCGTCGGTGCTGATCAGCTGAAATGAATACTGGCCGCGATTGGAGCTGTTGCCACCACCACCCAGGAACTGCATCGGCGTCATGAAGACCTGTACGTCGGCCAGCTTCTCGTAGGTCTTGCCGAGTCGCTCCATGACCTGTTTGATGGTGTCGCGTCGCTGCCCCGGGGCATTGCCCTTGGGTTTGAGGTCGATGAACATCATGCCCGAGTTGCCCACCGCGCCGCCGTTGTCGCCGCCGAGGATCGTGGTGACGTCCATCACGGCGGGATCGTTCTGCATGATCTCGCCCACTCGCTTCAGGCGGCCACTCATCACCTCGGGCGAGATGTTGGCGTCGGCGGTGACCTCCGCCTGCAGCAGGCCCGTATCCTCATCGGGCATGAAGTTGCCGCCCGCCGTTTACACCACGGCGAAACCCAGCAGGAACGTGGCGATCAGCAAGGTCAGCGGCTGCCAACGCATGATCCGGCGATGATGCATCGCCCAATCCAGCGCGCGCTCATAGACGCGCAGCAAGCCCCGGTCGAAACGCTCCAGGCGTTGCTCGATCTTGCCGGGCTTGCGGTCCGGCGGATCGTGCTTGAGGTAGCGGGCACATAGCGCAGGAGTCAGTGTCAGCGACACGATCGCCGAAATGAGCACGGCCGAGGCGAGAGTCACGGAGAACTCGCGCAACAGCTTGGTGATCATATTGTTGCCGAACAGCAACGGCGCGAACACGGCCACCAGCGAGATCGTGATGGAGATCACGGTGAAGCCGATCTCGCGCACGCCGTCCAGAGAAGCCGGCATGGGCTCGGAGCCGTTCTCCATGTGGCGGACGATGTTCTCGATCACCACGATGGCATCGTCCACGACGAAGCCGATACACAGCACCAGCGCCATGAGTGACATGGTGTTGAGCGTGTAGCCCAGTGTCCACATCACCACGAAAGCGCCGGCAAGCGACAAGGGCACGCTCAGGGTCGCGATGAGGGTGGGCCCCAGGCGCCTCAGGAACACCAGCATGACCAGCACCACCATCACGATACTGATGAGCAGCGCCACCTTCACTTCGTGCAGGGCGGACTGGGTGGTCTGGGTGAGATCGAAGATCGGCGTCACCTCGGCGTCCGCCGGCAGCATCGCGCGGAAACGCGGCAGCGCCGCGCGGATCGCCTCGGCCGTGGCGATCGAGTTCGCCTCCGGTCGCTTGTTGATCTGCATGCTGACCGAGCGCTGGCCCTGGAACCACGCGGCCTGGTACTGGTCCTGCTGGCCGCTGTAGACGGTGGCGATATCGGACAGGCGTACCGGGACGCCATTGCGCGAGGCGATGAGGATCTTTGCGAACTCCGCCGGCTCGCGCAGACCGTCGTTGGCGATGACGGTCATATTGGTCATGCCGTCGCTGAGCAGGCCCTGGGGCGAATTCACGTTGGCCGCGCGTAGCGCGTTGGACACGTCGTTGGCGGTAAGGCCCTTGGCGGCCAACGCCTGTGTGTTCAGTTCGATGCGCACCGCATGCGGCGTGCCACCGAAGACCTGCACGCGCGATACGCCGTCGATCTGCGCCACGGTGGGGCGAATCTGCGTGTCCACGAGGTCGAACAGCTTGTCTGGCGGCATCGACTTGGAGGTCAGTGCCACCAGCAGCACGGGGATCTGGCCGGTGTCGAACTTGAAGTACTGCGGGGGCGCTGGCAGGCCGGGCGGCAGGTCGGCCGCCGATGCGTTGATCGCTGCCTGGACGTCGCGGGCCGCAGCGTCGGTGGTGCGGTCCATCGTGAAACGGATGCGGACGAAACCGCTGCCTTCGGAACTGTTCGAGTACATCTGGTCCACGCCGGGAATCCGCCCGAAGTGGCGTTCCAGGGGCGCGATGACCGTCGTGGCCATGGTCTGGGCATTGGCACCGGGTAGCTGCACCTGCACGAACACGGCCGGCACTTCCACGGCGGGCAGCGCGGCGACGCCCAGCAGCAGGTAGGCCAGGAAACCGGCAATGGTCAGTCCGACCGCCAGTAGCGAGGTACCGATCGGCCGGCGAATGAATGGTGCAAAGAAATTCACGACACTCCCTGTGATCGCGGGAGACACACCCGCGCCCGGGCGCACTTTATGCTGTCCGGGCTTCCTTGTGGCTGTGCCTATGGTCAGGCCCCTGCCGGAAGGCAGGGGGCGCCCGTTTATCTTCGCACTTTGCGGTCAGGGCTTTTCGGGCGTGTGACACACGCCGGGTCACCCTGTCCGCGGTGTCACCGGCTCGGCGAGTAACGCACCGTCAGGTAGTACGTGCGGCCCAGTTGGTTGAAGTAGGCCGCCGTTTCGTAGCGCTTGCCGCCTACGTTCGCCACGCGGCCCTGCACGCTCCAGTCGCTGTCCACGTGCCAGGTGGTACGGAGGTCCGTGGTGGCGTAGCCACCGAGGCGACGGGTATTTGCCGCATCGTCATACCGGTAGCCGGCGGCGTAGAACGAGCCGCCGACGGTAAAGGCGCCGAGGTCCTTGTCCAGGTCCACGCGTGCGAAGCGCTCCGGGCGGCGGGCCAGCAGGTTGTCATGCTGCTCGCCGGCGTTGCGATTCTTCGGCTGCTGGAAGGTGGCGTAGCCGCGCAGGTGCCAGCCGTTCACATCGGCGCCGACCTGGCCCTCGAGGCCACGGATGCGTGCCTTGCTCACGTTCACCGGCACGAAGTGGTCGTCGAGGGTGATCAGGTCGCTCACCGTGGTCTGGTAGGCGTTCACCGCCCAGTTCCACACGCCTTGATGGGCCGAGAGGCCGATCTCGCCCGTGCGCGATGTCTCGGGTTTGAGGCTCAGGGACTGCACGCCGAAGTACGGGTAGTACTCGTCGTTGAACGTCGGCGCATGGAACGCGGTGCCGTACGACGCCGTCAGCTTCATGCCGTCGCCAAGCGAATAGCCGTAAGCCGCCGAACCGGTGGTGTGGTTGCCGAACTGGTTGTTGTGATCGTGGCGTGCCGACAGTTGCACTTCGTGGGCGCCGAACACGCCTTGATACAGGGCGAACACGCCCGTGTTGTCACGGCTGTCGCGGGTGTAGGCAGTGGAGCTGTTCAGCTTTTCCTGCTGGAAGTCGACACCGGCGGTCAGGGTCTGGCCTGGGGCCAGGGCGATGTCGTTCTGCCAGGAGGCCTGGTTGCGCTTCGAATACAGGTAACCGGTGCGGTACTTGTCGGGATTGTTGAGGATGGGCTCAAAGGTGTTCGGATCGAGCACCGTCTTGCCCTGTCCGTTCAGGTAACTGTCGCCGCGATCCTGGTTCTGGCCCAGGCTGACGGACATGCGCCAGTTCGACAGCACGTCGAAGGCCAGCTTGGCGCCCGCGACCTGCTGCGTGAGGCGGCTGAGGTTCTGGAAATCGCCGTCGTACTCGATGTTGCTCTTGCTGCGCAGCCAGGTGCCGGTCAGTTCGGTACCGTTGTCCCAGCGGTAACCGCCGGACAGCGCGCCGTTGTAGTTGCGGAACGCGTCATGGTCCGGCTCGTCGGTGAAGCAGCCAGCACCGGCCTTCGCGGCGCCGACGCGGCAGGCGTTGATGCCCGTCGTGTACTGGCCGCCGAGGCTGGCGTTGTACCAGCCGTGCTGGGTACCACCCGACAGGCCGACCTGGCCGTTGGTGTAGCCGTGGCTGCCGCCGCCGACGGTGATGCTGGGCGTGGGCGCCTCACCGGCCTGGCCGCGGCGGGTGAAGATCTGGATCACGCCGCCGATGGCGTCCGAGCCGTAGAGGCTGGAGCGCGGACCGCGGACGATCTCGATATGGTCGATCTGCTCGACCGGCAGCTGTTCGTAGGCGGCGGCGCCGGTGCCGATGGCGCCCACGCGGACGCCGTCGATCAGGACGAGGGTGTGGTTGCCGTTCGTGCCACGCATGAACAACGAGGTCTGCTGGCCGATACCGCCGGTGCTGGTCATCGAGATGCCCGGCAGGCCGTTCAGCAGGTCTTGCACGTTGACCGGCTGCATGCGCTCGATGTCGTCGCGCGAGATCACGGTGACCGGTGCCAGCACCTCGTCCAGCGGCGTGGGCGCACGGTTGGCGGTCACCACCACGGGATCGAGGTGGTCGGGGGTGTCGGCCGCGTGGGCGGCGGCGATGGTCGACAGCAGGGCCATCGCGAGCAGGGTCTTCTTCATGAGACGGGTTCCTCCGCCGCGGGGTGGCGGCAATCACAGGGCGATGGACGCCACGGGAGGAAAGACGAACGCGCGCGACCGGATCGGCCACGGGGCAGTCCGGATCCGCCCTCCGCGAATCGTCCGAAACAGGCGAAACCCCACGAAAGGTCGTGGAGATTTCCATCGGGCCGGTCTCCGGACTCGCGCCATCCGGTGCCGGCGCCTTCCCGCTTTCGCAGTGGCTTCTACCGGCTTCGGGGGAGGTGAAGCCTCCCGGCGCTTACCGTTGCGGGGGCAGTGCCGGCCTTGCCGCGACGCGGCGCACCGGCTTCCCGTTTCATCCCGAAGGCCATTTGGCCGGCGGGACACCCGAACGGCGCCACTTTAGCCGCAGGGGTGTCGCGTGTCACGAATTCCTAACAATCGCTTGACACCCGTAAGCAATTGCGGCTAAACCGGTCTGGATGCTCACCGAAGCGCAAGAGATTGCGCACGGGCGGGCGCCTGGACGGGGGTAACGGTCGGGCGTGGTGGTCATCAGATGCGCACTTGCTTGGCGGTCGTGCTGCGGCCGTCACCTTGCTGTCCATTCCGGGAAGACCACAATATGGCCCGTTCCATGTTTCGCGGCGTCCTGCCGCGACGTTCTTCGCTTTGCGCCGCGCTCGTGCTTTGTTTCGCCAGCGGCTCCGCCCTCGCCCAGTCCAACGCTTCCGGCGTCGTCTTCGGCCGGGTGAGCCAGCCCCAAGGTGCCACCGTGCGCCTGCAGAACCTCGACACCGGCTTCAGCCGCGATACCGGCGTGGATGCGGAAGGTCGTTACCGCGTCTCGTCCCTGCCGGTCGGCCGCTACAAGATCACCCTTCAGCGAGGCGACCAGGTGGTCGAGACCCGCGACGAGGTCCAGGTGGCCTTGGGCAGCGGCGTCGATGTCTCCTTCGCCGGTGCGTCCGCCGCGGCCCATGCCGGCGCCGCGCAGAACCTGGAAGGCGTACAGGTCACCGGCAACGCCCTGCCCGCCATCGACGTCTCGTCGGTCGACTCGCGCACGGTGCTGACCTCGCAGCAGTTGCAGAAACTGCCGCTCGCCCGCGATGTCACCGCTGCCGCCTTGCTGGCACCCGGCGTGATCTCAGGTGACAGTCGCTACGGCAACGTTGCTTCGTTCGGCGGTTCGTCGGCCTCGGAAAACCAGTACTACATCAACGGCTACGCGGTGACCAACGCCCTCACCGGGCTGGGCTTCACCAGCCTGCCGTACGACGCCATCGACCAGCAGCAGATCTTCACCGGCGGCTACGGTGCGGAATACGGTCGCTCCACCGGCGGCGTGATCAACATCGTGACCAAGCGCGGCGGCAACGAGTGGAAGGGCGGCGTCGGCATGTACTGGCAGCCTTCGGGCCTGCGCCAGAGCCCGCGCAACATCTACCGCAAGAACGGCACGATCTACCAGACGCGCTCCGAGAACAAGAGCAACGATACGCAGTACACCGGCTACATCAGCGGTCCTCTGATCAAGGACAAACTGTTCCTGTTCGCCGCCGCCGACTTCACGCGGTCCAACAGCAAGAACATCAGCCCCATCACGTCACCGCAGAAAACGAACCAGGAGCAGAAGGCCACCAAGTGGATGGCCAAGATCGACTGGAACATCACCGACAGCCACATCCTCGAACTGACCGGCATCGGCGACAAGACCAATACCGAGCGCAGCGTCTACGCCTACGACTACGCGTCCGGTAGCCGCGCGAACTACATCGGTACCGACAACCTGAAGAACTTCGACGCGGGTCCGGGTTCCGCGCCGGGTGGCGATGTCTACATTGGCAAGTACACGGGCTACATCACCGACGATCTCACGATCAACGCGTTGTACGGCCGTTCGCGTACGCGTCACGTGCGTAACCTCAACTACGCCGACAGCGGCAACTGCCCCTGGATCACCGATCAGTGAACGGTCTCCACGCCGATCACCGGTTGCGGCCTGGTCAACAACACCGTGCTCGGCCAGGGCGCGCGCGACAAGACCCACGGCTATCGTCTCGATGTGGAGTACCACATCGGCGACCACGACCTGCGTGTCGGTATCGACAACCAGACGTTGGAATCTTATTCCGGCAACGTCTACGAAGGCGGTTACCGCTGGGTGTACAAGGACGCCGGCGACGTGCCCAACCGTCCCGACATCGTGCCGCCGCCCGGTGCCCCGTACTTCGTCGAGAAGCGCCTGTTTCAGACCGGTGCCTCGGTCAAGACGGAGCAGCAAGCGCAGTTCATCGAGGATCGCTGGCAGGTCTCCGATCGCTGGATGGCCTACGTTGGCCTGCGCAACGAGCAGTTCAAGAACATCAACGGCAACGGCGACGTCTACGTGAAGCAGCGTCACCAGCTGGCGCCGCGACTGGGCGTGACCTGGGACGTGTTCGGGGACTCCACGTTCAAGGTGTACGCCAATGCCGGCCGTTACCATCTGGCCATTCCGTCGAACGTCGCGATCCGCGCCGCATCGGCCTCCACGTACTACAGCGAGTACTACTCCTATACGGGCGTGGGTCCGAATGGCGAGCCCACCGGTACGCAGCTGCTCGGCTCGCGCCGCTACCTCAATGGCGAGGATGGCACGGTTCCGAACCCGAAGACCGTGGGCGCGCAGGGCATCAAGGCCTATTACCAGGACGAATACATCCTGGGCTTCGACAAGGCGATCAACGCCGACTGGAGCTACGGCGCCAAGGCCACTTATCGCAAGCTGAAGAGCTCCATCGACGACTTCTGCGATTCGCGACCGTTCGAGACCTACGCGGCGCGCAACGGCATCGATCTCAGCAACGCGTCGATTCCGGGCTGCTACCTGTTCAATCCGGGCAAGTCGAACACCTTCCTCGTCGACGTGGGCGGCGGCAAGCTCGTTCCCTTCGCCCTGACCAAGGCCGACTTCACCTCGCCGCCGCCGGGCAACGTGCCCTTCCCCGATCTCAAGCGCAGCTACTACTCGCTCGATGTCTACCTGGAGCACCACTTCGCGGACAACTGGTTCGGTCGAATCGACTACACCTTCTCGCGCAGCTACGGCAACTCCGAGGGTCAGTTGAAGTCGGACATCGGCCAGCTCGATCCCTCGGTGACGCAGGACTGGGATGCGCCAGAGATCATGCAGTACACCAATGGCGTGCTGCCGAACGATCGCACCCACCAGCTGAAGGCGTATGGCTACTTCCAGGCCACGCCCGAATGGCTGTTCGGTGCGAACGTTGCCGTCGCCACGGGGCGTCCCAAGAACTGCATCGGCGTGGATCCCGTCGATGCCATCGACTACGGCGCGTCGTACTTCGAGTGCGGCCTGAAGCCGTCGCCGCGCGGTTCGAGGGGGCGTCTGCCGTACACCTGGAACCTCGACCTCAACGCCGAATACCGTCCGTTGTGGGCTGGCGAGAAGCAGCCGCTGGCCTTCACGGCGGCGGTGTTCAATGTCGTCGGCAGCCAGCGTCCGATCGCCCAGGTCGACGTGGGTGAAACCGGCACCATCCGCAATGGCGTTCCGGTCGCCAGCCAGGACTACCAGCGTCCGCTGGCTTTCCAGAATCCCCGCTACTTCCGTTTCGGCGTGCGTTACGACTTCTAAGACACCACGAGGGCATCCGGGCGACGTACCCAGATGCCCTGCGATCTCCCATCCTGGCCGGCGCGGATTCGCCGGCCTTTTTTATGCGAAACCCGTCGTTGTTGCGTGCACAGGAACGACGTCAGGCCTTGATGTACACCCAGGCTTCGTGTCCCGATTTCAGCGTCACGCTGACGCGCTTGTAATCGGACACCTCGTAGCGATCCGCTGCCGCCAGTTCGTCGGCAGTGATGCGGAACACCTTGCCATCGACCTGGTCGGTGGGGTCACCCGTATGCGAGACGATCGGATGGAAGCGCTCGCCGCTTGCGCGCAGCACCTCCGGATCGGTGATTTCCACCATGTCCTTGCGGTAGCCGGGCATGGTGTCGGCTTCGCCTTCGAGCAGGCGTCCAAACGAACTCAACTGCACGCTGTCCAGTTGCAGCGTGCCGTAGGAGAACAGCCGTTCGCTACGCTCGCCGCTCATGCGGCACCGTAGACCTTCTTGCCACCGATCCAGGTCTCGACGACGTCGTGGTTGTTGTCGGTCACCACGAAGTCGGCGCGGTACCCGGCGGCGATATGGCCGTGCGTGCGATCGAGGCCGAGGAAGGCGGCCGGATAGGTGGACGCCATGCGCGCTGCTTCATCGTGCGGCACGCCGACCATGTCAACCGTATTGCGCACGGCGGTGGCCATGTCCAGCGCCGAACCGGCGAGCGTGCCATCGGCGGTCTGGCAGATGCCGTCGCGTGCGGTGATTGTCTCGCCCTTCAACACGAAGTTCGGATCGTCGGAACCGACCGGCGGCATCGCATCCGTCACCAGGATCATCTTCTCGCGCGCCTTCGCCTTGATGGCGACGCGCAGCGACGCCGGATGCACATGGTGGCCGTCGGCGATCAGACCGCACCAGCTGCCCTCGTCGTCCAGCGCGGCGCCGACCACGCCCGGCTCGCGGCTGGTGAACGGCGTCATGGCGTTGAACAGGTGGGTGAAGCCGCGCACGCCAAGTTGCAGCGCCTTGCGCGTGGTGTCGTAGTCGGCAGCGGTGTGGCCGGCGCAGACGATCACACCGTTCGCGACCAGCTGGCGCAGTACCTCGTCATCCGCACGTTCCGGTGCGAGGGTCAGCAAGGTCACGCCGCCGTGGCGACGGGCGACCATCGCGATATCGTCGGCATTGGCGATGCGGAATTTCTTCGGGTCGTGCACGCCCTTGCGTTCCGGGGCGATGAACGGGCCTTCCAGATGGATGCCGAGCACGCCCGGCACACCCTGCTCCACTGCCGTGTTCACTGCGTCGATGGCCTTGGCCATCACGTCGGCATCGTCGCTGATCAGGGTGGGCAGGAAACCCGTGGTACCGAATTTCGCGTGCGCCTCGCCGATGCGGCGAATGGCTTCCACCGTGGGCTCGTCGTTGAACAGTACGCCGCCGCCGCCGTTGACCTGGCAGTCGATGAAGCCCGGCAGCAAGGTGCGGCCGCCCAGGTCATGGCGTTCAGCGGCGCGCACGCGCGGATCCGACGGCAGGGCCAGCCCGGTGATGACCCCGTCGTCCACCAGCACGGCGAAGCCGCTCTGGAATCCGTTGTCGGTGAGTACGCGGCCGTTGACGAGGGCGAGGGTCATGGGGGAGTCCTTGATGGGGGTGGGAGAAGGGAGGCGGGAGAAGGGAGAAGCGGTCGGTGAGTGACGGAACCTTCAAGGTGCGACTCCCTTCTCCCGCTCCACGTCATACCGTCTCGGTGACCTTGTTCAGGTGCGGCGGCACGTCCGGATTGAAACCGCGCTTCAGCGCGAGCGCCGCCGTGGCGCGATAGAAGCTCTGCACGGCGATCAGCGGAGCGGCGATCGGCGCGCTGGTGACCAGCGGCAGGATGTCCTCGCCTTGCACGCCCGGGGCTGCCACCCACACGCGGGAACCGCGTTTGCGGAACTCGGCGGCCACGTCGAGCACGCTCGGCAGCGTGTCGTCGTTCTGGGCGAAGAACAGCACGGGGAAGCCGGGGCCGACGATGGCCATCGGGCCGTGCTTCACCTCGGCGGCGCTGAAGGCTTCGGCGTGGATGCCGGAGGTTTCCTTGAACTTGAGCGCGGCTTCGAGCGCGGCGGCGAAACCGAAACCACGACCGACCACGAACAGGTTGTGCGCGGTGACCAGGCCGTCGGTGAGCGACGACCAATCGGCTTCCCAGTTCGCGCGCAGCTGCGCCGGAAGTGCGGTCAGCGCATCGGCGATGTCTTTCTTGCCGCTCCAGCGAGCGGCGATATGCAGGATGGCGAACAGCGCGCCAAGATAGCTCTTGGTCGCGGCCACGCTCTTTTCCGGGCCAGCATGCAGCGGCACGACCACATCGGCGACCTGGGCCAACGGCGAGTCGATCACGTTGACCAGTGCGACCACATAGGCACCGGCCCGCTTGGCGGCCTCGGCGTTGCGGACCAGGTCCGGGCTCTTGCCCGACTGCGAGACGGCGACATAGAGCGCGCCATCGAGGTGCTGGTCGGCGTGGTAGATCGAGGTGACCGACGGCGAGGCCGAAGCCGTCACGACGCCGAGCTGGGTCTCGAACACGTACTTGGCGTACATCGCGGCATGGTCGGAGCTACCGCGTGCGCAGGTGATGACCATGCGCGGCGGGTTCGCGCGCAGGCGTTCGGCAAGCGCCGACACCACCGCTTCGTTCTGGGCGAGCTGGCGCTCCACGACCTCGGCGGTCTCGTGCGCTTCGCGGTACATCAGGGTGTCTTGCGGCTTGGTCGTCATGATGGGCCTTTAGTCGCTTTGCAGTTCCGCGACGAAGTCGTAGATGTCGCCGCGATACCAGGAGCAGGTGAATTCGACGATGCGTCCGTCGTCGAGGAAGCTGCGCCGCTCGATGTTCAATCCGGCGCTGCCGGGCGAGAGGCGGAGAAGGCGGGTTTGTGCGGGGCCCAGCACCACGGCGCGTAGACGTTGCAGCGCGCGCAGCGGGCGGTTGCCGAGCTTGTCGAGCGCCTCGTAGAGGGAATCTTCGACCAGGTGGGGATCGGGCAGCAGGGCATGCGGTACCGCGCTGCGCTCGATCGCCAGCGGTTCGTCGCCCGCGTAGCGCAGGCGGTGCAGGCGAACGACCAGCGTGCCGGGCGACAGGTTCATCGCCATGGCTTCCTCGGGCGTGACTTCACCGATGGCCTTCTCGAAGAACTCCGACCGCGGGTTGAGACCGCGGGAGCGCAGGTCGTCGGTAAAGCTGGTCAGGCGCGACAGCGGCTTGACGATGCGCTCGGAGACGAAGGTGCCCGCGCCGTGTCGCTGGGTGAGCAGGCCGTCCTCCACCAGGCCGCCGATGGCCTTGCGAACGGTGACCCGGGACAAGGTGAGGGCCTTGGCCAGGTCGCGTTCGCTGGGCAGGGCATTGCCCACCTGGACCTCGCCGTTCTCGATCACGTTGCGGATCGCGCGGCGCAGGCGCATGTACGCCAACGGCTGCCGGGCGGCCGGATCGTGTTGCAGGCGCTGGTACTCGGCGACGAGGGCGGTTTCCATTCGACGAAGATACCAATCAGTTACCAATGGGGCAAGCGGCTGAGACGATGCGCATACCACTGTGAGATTCAGGGGGCGATTATCACGATTTAAGTTTCAGTGGAAACGTTTGCATGGGGTTGTGGAGAGGTGAAAATCGTCGAAAGGATTCGCGAAGTGGTACGGGGCTGGTACCACCTGGTATGTCACTGGTACGATCCGGAGGCATCTCCATCCGAATTCCAACGAGGCGACTGTCGTGAGCGCTCCCCTCCCCCTGATCGAACCGTTCGATCTGGTCATCTTCGGCGGCACCGGCGACCTCGCCGTGCGCAAGCTCCTGCCCGCGCTGTACCACCGGTTCGTGGACGGCCAGATCCAGGCGAGGAGCCGGATCATCGGCGTGGCCCGCGAGGGCCTCGACGACGCGGGCTATAGGGAGCAGGTGCGGTCGGCGGTCGAAAAGGGCGTGTCGCACGTGGTGCCGGCCCAGCTCGACGCGTTCATCGAGCTCATCGCCTATCGCCCGCTTGATGCCCGCAAGGCCGAGGGCTGGGACGACTTCGCGGCGCTGATGGCGCAGGAGCCGGACCACATCCGGGTGTTCTACCTGTCCACCTCCCCGGAAATCTTCACCGACATCTGTCAGCGCCTCGGTTCGCTGGGCCTCAACGGCGAGCGCTCGCGCGTGGTGCTGGAAAAGCCCATCGGTCGCGACCTCGACAGCGCCAACGCGATCAACGACGCAGTGGCGCAGGTCTTCAGCGAATCGCAGACCTATCGCATCGACCATTACCTGGGCAAGGAAACGGTACAGAACCTGCTGGCGCTGCGTTTCGGCAACGCCCTGTTCGAGCCGCTGTGGAACGCCCAGCACATCGACCACGTGCAGATCACCGTGGCCGAGACCGTCGGCGTGGGTCATCGCGCCGGCTACTACGACCGTGCCGGCGCCCTGCGCGACATGGTCCAGAACCACATCCTGCAGCTCCTGTGCATGCTTGCCATGGAGCCGCCTTCGTCGCTCGCACCCGACGCCGTGCGCGACGAGAAACTCAAGGTGCTGCGTTCGCTGCGTCCGATCGACGCCAGCAATGCGGCCCAGCTCACCGTGCGCGGCCAGTATCGCGCCGGTGCGGCGGAAGGTCAGGGCGTTCCGGGCTATCTTGACGAGCTCGGCAGCGACCAGTCCAGGACCGAAACCTTCGTCGCCCTCAAGGCGGAGATCGGTAACTGGCGCTGGGCCGGTGTGCCGTTTTACCTGCGCACCGGCAAACGCCTTCCCAATCGTGTGTCGGAGATCGTGGTGACGTTCCGTGCGTTGCCGCATTCGATCTTCGACCCGACGAGCGGCCCGCTCCTGCCCAACCGTCTTACGCTGCGCCTGCAGCCGGACGAGGGCGTGAAGCTGTGGCTGACGATCAAGCACCCGGGTCCGGGCGGCCTGCGCCTTCGCCACGTGCCGCTCGACATGAGCTTCGCGGCGGCGTTCGGCGTGCAGCAGCCCGACGCCTACGAGCGCCTCATCCTCGATGTCGTGCGCGGTAACCCCACCCTGTTCATGCGTCGCGACGAGGTCGAGGCGGCATGGAACTGGGCGGGCCCGATCCTCGACGCGTGGGAAGCCGCTGGTGACACGCCCAAGCCGTACACGGCGGGCACCTGGGGTCCGAGCGCCGCGGTGGCGCTTATCGAACGCGATGGCCGCACCTGGGCCGAGGATGCCGCATGAACGCCAAGATCAACCGCCATGAATTCGCCGACAAGCTGACGCTGGCCGATAAGCTCACACGCGATGTCGCCGCCAAGCTCGATGCCGCCATCAAGGCGCGCGGCAAGGCCAGCCTCGCCGTGTCCGGCGGCGGCACGCCGAAGATGATGTTCGCCGTGCTGGCCGAGCAGGAAATCGACTGGTCCAAGGTCACCGTGACGCTGGTGGACGAACGCTGGGTCGACACCGACAGCGACCGCTCCAACGCGAAGCTCGTCGCCGACCACCTGCTGCACCACGAAGCGCATGTGGCTAAATTTCTGCCGCTGTTCGACCCCGCGCACAAGAACGACGTGGACGCCGCGCTCGCCGATGTCGGCGCGCGCATCGATGCGCTTGGCCTGCCGTTCGACGCGCTGATCCTGGGCATGGGGCCGGACGGCCACACCGCTTCGTTCTTCCCGGGTGGCGACCACCTCGCCGAAGCCATCGATCCGCACGGCACGAAGACCGTGCTGTCGATGCGTGCGGGTGGTGCCGGCGAGCCGCGCATCACGCTCACGCTGCCGAAGGTGCTCGATACCCGCGCGCTGTACCTGCACATCGAAGGTGCCGACAAGAAGGACGTACTCGCCAAGGCCGAGGCCGGCGAGGATTTCCCGATCCGCGCCGTGCTCACGCAGGACCGCGTTCCGCTCGACGTCTACTGGGCGCCGTAAGACGCCTCCCATGCCGCCGATGGGGAGTCGGCGGCGTTTCCGCCACTCCCGCGCGCCATGATGGGGCGCGCGGTACGGTCAAAGCCTTCAGGAACACGCCATGACCATCCATCCTGTCCTTGCCGAGGTCACCCAGCGCATTGTCGAACGCAGCCACGCGTCGCGTAGCGCCTACCTCGCGAAAATCGACGCCGCACGCGGGAAGGGCGCGAAGCGGCATCATCTGTCCTGCGGCAACCTCGCGCACGGCTTCGCCGCCTGCGGCGAGCACGACAAGGACGCCCTGCGTAACGGCCACGCCGCGAACATTGCGATCGTCACCGCTTACAACGACATGCTTTCGGCGCACCAGCCGTACGAGCGCTATCCCGAGCTGATTCGCGGACTCGCGCGCGCTCGCGGCGCGACGGCGCAGGTGGCGGGCGGCGTGCCGGCGATGTGCGACGGCGTGACCCAGGGTCGCCCGGGCATGGACCTGTCCCTCTTCTCGCGCGACCTGATCGCCATGGCCACCGCCGTGTCGCTCTCGCACGACATGTACGAAGGTGCTGTGTATCTCGGCATCTGCGACAAGATCGTGCCGGGCATGCTGATCGGCGCGTTGTCGTTCGGCCATTTCTCCAGCGCCTTCATCCCGTCGGGTCCGATGCCTTCGGGTATTCCCAATGAAGAGAAGTCGAAGGTGCGCCAGGCCTTCGCCGCCGGTAAGGCATCGCGCGCCGAACTGCTCGAGGCCGAGGCGCGCTCGTACCACGGTGCGGGCACCTGCACCTTCTACGGCACGGCCAACTCCAACCAGATGCTGATGGAGATCATGGGCGTACACGTGCCGGGCGCCAGCTTCGAGGCACCGGACACGCCGCTGCGCGACGCGCTCACTGCCCTCGCCGTCGACCGCGTGCTGGCCACGGATTGCCTGGGCGAGCATTACCTGCCTCTGGGCCGGATCATCGACGAGCGTGCCATCGTCAACGGCGTGGTCGGCCTGCATGCCACCGGCGGTTCCACCAACCATCTGCTGCACCTGGTCGCCATCGCCCGCGCGGCCGGCATCGAGCTGCGCTGGGACGATTTCGACGCGCTCTCGGCCGTCGTGCCGTTGCTGGCGCGCGTGTATCCCAACGGCTACGCGGACGTGAACCACTTCCACGAAGCCGGCGGCATGGCTTACCTGATGGATCAGTTGCTTGACGCCGGTCTGCTGCATGGCGACGTGCATACGATCATGGGTCATGGCCTCGACGCCTATCGCCAGCAGCCCTCACTGGTGGACGGTAGCCTCGCGTGGACGCCGGTCTCGAAGGAAAGCGGCAACCGCGGCGTGCTGCGGTCCATCACGGAGCCGTTCCGTCACGACGGCGGCCTGCGCATGCTCAAGGGCAATGTCGGCCGCGGCGTGATCAAGGTGTCCTCGGTGCCTGAAGATCGCATGGTCGTCGAGGCGCCCGCCATCGTGTTCGATGAGCAGGATGACGTGAAGGCGGCCTTCGATCGCGGTGAGCTGAATCGCGATTTCGTGGCGGTGGTGCGCTTCCAGGGACCACGCGCACGCGGCATGCCCGAACTGCACAAGCTCACGCCGACGCTGAGCCTGTTGCAGGATCGCGGCCATCGCGTGGCGCTGCTCACCGACGGCCGCATGTCCGGCGCGTCGGGTCGCGTGCCCGCCGCCATCCACGTGACGCCGGAAGCCGAAGCCGGCGGTCCGATCGCGCGCATCCGCACGGGTGACCTCGTCCGCGTGGACGCCGTCACCGGCAGCATGGAAGTGCTGGTACCCGCCGACGAGTGGAACGCCCGCATCCCCGACAACGTCGACCTGTCCGCGCATCACACGGGCATGGGCCGCGAACTCTTCGCCATGTTCCGCCAGTCGGCCGTCACCGCCGACCTCGGTGCCGGCGTCTTCTGATCCACCGGAGTAGCAGATGAGCAACGAAGCGAAGCAACAACAGGTCGAATCCACGCTGCGGCTCGCGCCGGTGGTGCCCGTCGTCATCATCGAAGACGCGTCGAAGGCGGTGGGCATGGCCCGCGCGCTGGTGGCCGGTGGTGTCCCGGCGATCGAGGTGACCCTGCGCACGCCCGCCGCGCTCGACGCGGTGCGCGCCATCGCAGCGGAAGTCGAAGGCGCCTTCGTCGGTGTCGGTACCGTATTGACGGCGAAGGATCTGGAAGCGGCTTATAAGGCCGGTGCGAAGTTCGCGGTGTCGCCGGGCAGCAGCCCGCGCCTGCTCGACGCGGCCGACGATTCCGAGCTGCCCTTGCTCCCGGGTGCGGCCACCGCCAGCGAGGCGATGGAACTGCTCGAGCGCGGCTACCGTTTCCAGAAGTTCTTCCCGGCCGTGCCGGCGGGCGGCCCCAAGCTGATCGGCGCCTGGGCCTCGCCCCTGCCGCAGATCCGCTTCTGCCCCACGGGCGGCGTGAGCCTCGCCAACGCGCACGAGTTTCTGTCGCTGCCGAACGTGGTCTGCGTGGGCGGCTCCTGGCTCACCCCGGCCGACAAGCTCGCCGCCGGCGACTATGCGGCGATCGAAACGCTGGCCCGTGAAGCGGCGCAGCTGAAGCGCTGATAGCGACCAACCAGCCGTCGTTCCAGCGAACGCTGGAACCCAGCGCGGGGCAATCGGTTATCGCGTCGTAGCCTCCTACGCAAAGCCCGATGCAGCGCCCCGCCCTGCTGGTCAACCGAGGCGCTGGGTTCCTGTTTTCACAGGAACGACGAGGCTGGCAATCCGTCGTTCCAGCGCACGCTGGAACCCAGCGCGATGCGATCGGTTGTCGCGTCAGGACCTCCTACGCAAAAGCCGATGCGGCGCCCTCGCCATGCTGGCAAACCAAGGCGCTGGGTTCCTGTTTTCACAGGAACGACGGGTAGGACGGTTTGCGCAGGGCACGGGACGAGCGCATCCTTCGCAGCCTCGCCTTCCGACGCTGATCTCATGCTCTACATCCTCCTGGCCGTCGCCTTCAGCGTCGCCGTCTCCATCCTGCTCAAGCTCGCCCGGCGTGCCGGCATCGACATCGTGCAGGCCGTTGGCACCAACTACATCGTGGCGTCCGCGATGGCCTGGTGGTTCCTGCATGCCACGCCACAGGCCGCGCTGGACGCCCGCGCCACCTGGACACCGCTGATCGTCCTGGGTGTGCTGCTACCGAGCATCTTCGTGGTCATGGCGCGCTCGGTCCGCACCGTTGGCATCGTGCGCACCGATGTCGCGCAGCGCCTGTCCCTGTTCGTGTCCCTGGTCGCGGCCTTCGCCTTCCTCGGCGATACGCTCACGCCGCTCAAGGGCGCAGGCATCGGTATCGCCCTGGTCGCGGTGCTCTGCGTGCTCTGGCGCAAGGAGCGCGGGCGCGTGGAAGCCGGCAGCTGGTGGGCGCCGTTGCTGGTGTTCGCGGGCTTCGGCGCCATCGACATCTGCTTCAAGCTCATCGCCCAGGCCGGCGCATCGTTTCCCAGCGCCCTGCTCGCCGCCTTCCTCATCGCGATGGTGCTGTGCTGGCTCGTGGCCATCGGCCGCGCCGTCGCGGGTCACGCCGCGCTATCCCTGCGCAACCTCAGCTTCGGCGTGGTGCTGGGCGCCTGCAACTTCGCGAACATCCTGTTCTACATCAAGGGCCATCAAGCCCTCGCCAACGAGCCGTCGCTGGTCTTCGCCTCGACCAACGCCGGCGTCGTCGTGCTCGGCACCCTGGTCGGCGCCTTCGGCTTCCGCGAGAAGCTGTCGGCGCTCAACTGGCTGGGCATCGCGCTGGCGATCGTCGCCATCGGCGTGATGACCCAGGCGCGCTAGGCCGGCTTCGCCTCGCCGCCGTTGTCGCTTTCCGGTAGCGACGGCAAGGTTTCGTCCACCGTCAGCGGGGCATCGCTGGCGAGCAATTCGCGCGCTTCCGCGTGGTCGGCCACAGCCGGCGGCGAACCGCGCAACGGCAGGCCGGCGGTCTCGGTGACGAAGAGCATCGTGATGACGCCGATCACCGCCGCGCCCATCAGGTAATAGGCCGGCACCAGCGGATCGCCGCTGCGCTCCACCAGCCACGCGGTGACCAGCGGCGTCGTGCCGCCGAACAACGACACCGACACGTTGAAGGCAATGGACAGCGCGCTGTAGCGCACGGGCGTATAGAACAGCGCAGGCAGCGTCGACGGCATCGTGCTGGTGAAGCAGACCAGCACGACGCCAAGCACCATGAGGCCGGCGAAGATCAGCAGGTCGTTGCCCGTGCCCACCAGCAGCATGCAGGGAATGGCGAGCAGCAGCATCGCCACGCAGGCGCCGATGATCATGGGACGGCGACCGATGCGATCGCTGAAGCGGCCACCCACTACGTTGAGCGGCATCATCACCAGCATCACGATGATGATCAGCAGCAAGCCCTTGGCCTCGCTGTAGCCCATCGTCACCGTGAGATAGCTCGGCATGTAGGTAAGCAGCATGTAGTCGGCGACGTTGAACACCAGCACCAGGCCGACGCATTTCAGCAGCTGCGGACCATGCACGGAAACCAGTTCAAGCAAGCCGATGCGTGGCGTGTCGCCGTGCGCTTCCATCGCTTCCGCATGTGCCTTGAATGCAGGGGTTTCTTCCAGCTTCATGCGCATGTAAAGGCCAAGCAGGCCCAGCGGCCCGGCCACGAGGAACGGCACGCGCCAACCCCAGGCATGCATCTCCTGCGTGCTCAACAGCATGGTCAGCGCCGTGACGACACCGGCACCGGCGATATAGCCACCCAGCGTGCCGAATTCCATCCAGCTACCCATCTGCCCACGTCGCGCGTCGGTGGAGTATTCAGCGATAAACGTCGCAGCACCGCCGTACTCGCCACCGGTGGAGAACCCTTGCACCAGGCGTGCGGCCAGCAACAGGATCGGCGCCCAGATACCGATGCTGTCGTAGCTCGGGATGAGGCCAATGGCGAAGGTACCCAAAGCCATCATGATCATCGTGGCGGCGAGCACGCGCTGCCGACCGAAGCGATCGCCCAGCGGTCCGAATACGAGGCCGCCGATGGGGCGTACAAGAAAAGCCACGGTAAACGTCGCGAAGGTGGCGATCACCTGCGCGGCGGGGCTGTTGCCAGGGAAAAAGACATGTCCCAGCGTCACGGCGAGATAGCCGTAGACGCCGAAGTCGAACCACTCCATGGCGTTGCCAAGGACGGCGGCGCCGACGGCGCGCTTCAACATGGGTTCGTCGACGATGGTGAGATCGTCGGGTTTCAGATGCTTGCGGCGGCGTGTAAACCAGCCGAAATGGGCGTCGTGCCCGGATGAATCCTGCATCGTGTGTGCTCCTGTTCTCGCGGACGCGCAGGCACACGAACACGTGGCCGGGATTGCCGTCCTGGGGATAGGGATGCGCAACGCGAAATGGCGGCGCTCGAAACGGTCCGCCGGTACAGATTGGGGGACTCGCGGGGATGTCCTGCACAAGGCGTCGAAGCGCGACGCGGGGAGGACATCCACGGGACTATAGCAAACAAGGCGTTAAGGGCCCGTGGACAACGCCCCACCCCTGTAGGAGCGCGCTTGCGCGCGATCCGCGTAGCGGGCCAAGTTGCCGCTGCCGCGGATCGCGCGCAAGCGCGCTCCTACAGGAGCATAGTCGCCCGCAGGCGAGCCAATCCTACGAAGCGCCTGTAAAACGCGGTTACAGGCGACGAGGAGCAGTGGAACCGCGGACCACGAGGTCGGGGCTGAAGCCCTCGTTGTCGATCGAGGCACCCTCGCCGCGCTCCAGTTCGGCGATGAGTCGCTGCGCCGCGTGGCGACCGATTTCCTCGGTGTTCTGACGTGCGGTGGTGAGTGCGGGCCACGACTGCTTGGAGAACGGGCTGTCCTCGAAGCCGGCGATGGAGAGCTCCCACGGCACATCGACGCCACCCGAGCGCGCGGCGGCGAGCACGCCGGCGGCGATCTCGTCGTTGGAACCGAAGATGGCGGTCGGCGGTTCCTTCAGGGCGAGCAATTTGCGTGCGCCACGGAAGCCGTCGTCGAAGGAGTAGTCGCCCTCCACCACCAGTTTCTTGTCGACCGGCAGGCCGTACTCGCGAAGCGCGTCCTCATAGCCCTGATAGCGCTCGGGGCTGGAACGGTGCTCCTTGCCGCCCCAGAGGAAGCCGATGCGGTGATGGCCCAGCTGGATGAGGTGTTCGGTGATGGCGTAGGCGGCGTCGCGGTCGTCGACGAAGACGCAGGGCCAGCCGTCCTTCGGGTCCTTGCGGGCGGAGAAGATCCGCACGAAAGGCACCTTCTGTTCGGTCAGCGAGGCCAGCAGGCCCGGCTGCTCGGACATGGGCGGGCACAGCACGAGGCCGGCCAGGCGATTGCGCCGGGCGAGGTCGCCCAACTGTTCGGCCAGGCGCGGCGCGAGGGCGTCGCACGGGTGGATCTGCAAGCCGAAACCGCGCTCGCGGCACACCGAGAGCACGCCGTTCTGCATGGCGATGACGTAGTGGGCGTTGGGGTTGTCGTAGACCAGTCCCAGCGCGTAAGTACGCGAGCTGCGCAGGCTGCGCGCCGCCTGGTCGGGCTGGTAGTCGAGCGCCTCGATGGCGCGCTGCACCTTGTCGCGGGTGCGCACATGGACGGACGGCTCGTGGTTGATGACGCGGGACACCGTCTTCAGCGAGACGCCCGCGCGTTCGGCCACGTCCTTGATGGTGGGGCTGCGCAATCTACGACCCTCATAAGCAGGACGGCCATCCTAGCGGATGGCCGTCACGTAGCAAAGATGCGACGTCAGTCCTTGACGTGTTGACCGCCCCGATGGCCGGCCGCGCCGTAGTACAGGATGTACAGGTAGCACGGGACCATGATCGCCAGGAACACGGCCTGGAAGTTGTACACCTGCTTCAGGTGGGCGAACAGCACCGGCATGATCGCGCCGCCAGCGATGCCCATGACGAGGAAGGCCGAGCCGAATTCCGTCAGGCGCCCCAGGCCCTTGATCGCCAAGGGGAAGATGGCCGGCCACATCATGGCGTTGGCGAAGCCCAGCGCGGCGACGAAGGCCACCGAAGTGTAGCCCGTGGTCACATAGGTGCCGATGGAGAACACCACGCCGAGGATCGCCGAGAAGGCCAGGTATTTCTGCTGCGACACGAACCGGGGGATCAGGACGAGGCCCGCGATATAGCCCAGCAGCATCGCAAACAGCGTGTACGAGGTGAAATGCTTGGTCTCGTCCGGCGAGATGCCGAAGCCCTGGCCATAGGTGCCGATGGCGTCGCCGGCCATCACTTCCACACCCACATAAACGAACAGGCAGAGCACGCCCAGCCACAGGTGGGGGAAGCTCAGCAGGCTACCCTTGGCGTGGCCGATGGCGCGCTCGGAGTTCTCGTTGGACGGCTTGATCTCGGGCAGCGAGGAACGCACGACCCAAATCGCCAGCACCACGAGCAGCGCGGCCATCACCATGTACGGCATATGCACCTTGGCGGCGAAGGCGGCCAGCAGGGCGTCTTTTTCCTGGGCGGAGCCGGCCGCGGCGATCTGCTTGTCGAAGCTGCCGATGTTGCTCATCACCAGCGCGCCGAAGACGAACGGGGCGAGCGCGCCGGCGATCTTGTTGCAGATGCCCATGAAGGCGATGCGCTGCGCGGCGCTATCGATCGGGCCGAGGATCGAGATGTACGGGTTGGAGGCCGTCTGCAGCAGCGACAGGTCGGCACCGATCACGAACAGGCCGGTCAGTGCGCCGGGGTAGACGCGCATGGTGACGAACTGGCCGAACATCACGGCGCCGATGGCCATGACGAAAAGATCAAGGCCCATGCCCTTCTTCATGCCGGTCTTCTTCAGGATGAAGGAGGACGGCAGGGCGAGGAAGAAGTACGACAAGTAAAACGCCATCGGCACGAGGAAGGCGCCCACGTCGTCGAGCGCGAAGGCGAGCTTGACGAAGGTGATCAACGGGCCGTTGAGCCAGGTGACGAAGCCGAAGATGAAGAACAGGACACCGATGATGATCATCGGGACCAGGCTGGAGTGGCGCGTCTCGTCGACGGCGACCGTGGTGGACGACATGGGTACTCCCCCGCGTAGTTGTTTTTGGTATCCGGTCGGCGGCACCGCCGGACCCGCCCCAATTTTGTCCCTTTTTTGACCTGTGTGCGCAACGTTGTCAATCGGCGAAAGTGCGATACCGACTTCGTTGTCATTCCCGGATGACTTTCGATATTGCAGTGCAGCAAGTATCTGAGGAATCAATAATCACGATTTAATTGCAGGCATTTTTCGTAAGTTGCCGAAAATGCTCCTGACAGGCTATTGCGGCGCATGACAGAAACTTGCTTGTCTTGTCCGTTCGTCATGTTGACAACGTTGTCATCACCCTCACAGACTGCGCCGCAACAGGGCGTCACGGAAACTTCATGTGACGACACGGAATCGGTCATAAGGGGCAACGCGTGGGCGAGTCGGCCAAACAACGGGATATCGTGCGTGCGTCGCGTCAGGAGGCGTTCCTCGCCGCCGACGTGGGCGGGACGCATGCCCGCGTGGGCCTCGTCCAGCGCGCCGGCGATGGCATAGAAGTGCTGCGCTACGAGCGCTACGCCTGTGCCGAGTGGCCGAGCCTCACCGCCGTGCTCAAGGATTTCGTCGGCCATCTCGAAGGCCACCCACCCATCGCGCATTGCGCGGTCGCTAGCGCCGGCTACGTGCTGGGCGACGCGGTGGTCAACGAGAACCTGCCGTGGCCGGTGTCCATCGGCGACATCCGCGCCACGCTGGGCCTGTCCGGCCTGGCCGTGGTCAACGACTTCGAAGCCGTGGCCTATGCCTGCCAGTTCCTCGAAAGCCACCAGACGACGGCGGTGATCGAGACCTCGGCCGAGCCGGCCATCGGCCCCGTGCTGGTCATGGGGCCGGGTACCGGCCTGGGTTCCGCCGTGCTGCTTCCGGGCACGCCGCACGCCACCGTGCTGGCGACCGAAGCCGGCCAGATTTCGCTCGCACCGGGCAACGATCGCGAGTCCGCCATCCTCGCCGAACTCGCTCGCGGTCGCGACTACGTTTCCTACGAGACCGCCCTTTCCGGGCCCGGTCTGGTCAATCTCTACAACGCCATTTCGACGCTGCGCGGTACGCCGGCGACGCTGGCCCTGCCCGCGGATGTCACGCGCGCCGCCCTCGACGGGAGCGATCCCGCCGCCGTGGAAGCGCTGGATGTCTTTTGCGGCTTGCTGGGCAGCTTCGTCGGTGACCTCGCGATGCTCTACGGCGCGCGCGGCGGCGTGTACCTTGCCGGCGGCATCCTGCCGCAAATCCGCGATCGACTGCTGGTGAGCAGCTTCGCTACCAGGTTTTTCAACAAGGGCGTCATGCGCGCCTTTCTCCAGCAAGTGCCGGTACGTCTGATGGACCACGGACAGTTGGGTGTGATCGGTGCCGCCGGTCTCTACCTGCACGGTTCGACCGCTCATTGAAGAGCGGGGAAGGAACGCTGACTCGTTAGAAAACCGGGCCGCAAGGCCTATCGATAGCAACAAGGCACGACGCGGTCGCGAAACCCGTCGACGCTTTCATCCTCTGAGGGGAGGACATCATGTCGCATCGTAGAAACCTGCTCGCGGCGAGCATCATCGCCGGACTGTGCTGTATCACCGGGTCTGCCTATGCGCAGGACTCGGCGGCACCCGCGAAACCGAAGACGGCTCAGGAAAAGGCCGACGCCGCCAAGGCAGCCCAGCTGGACACGATCACCGTGACCGGCATCCGCGCCAGTCTCGAGAAGTCGCTCGACACCAAGCGCAACGCCGACGCCGTCGTCGAGGCGGTCACCGCCGAGGACATCGGCAAGTTCCCGAACACCAACGTCGCCGAAGCGATGACCCAGATTCCGGGCGTCGTGATCGATCGTCAGTTCGGCCAGGGCGACCGCGTGTCCATCGACGGCACCGATCCCAGCCTGAACCTCACGTTCCTCAACGGCCAGCCGATCGCGCAGACGCCGTGGCAGTATGGCGCACAGCCGAACCGCGGCTTCGACTTCACCATGCTGGCGCCGGAAGTGATCGGTCGTCTCGAAGTCTACAAGTCGCCGGAAGCCCGCCTGACGGAAGGTAGCCTGGGTGGTACCGTGCTGCTGCATACCCTGCAGCCGCTCGACCTGCCGGCCAATACGGTGCGCGGCAGCTTCGGCCTGAACTACAACGACCAGGCCAAGCCGGGCACCCGCCCGTCGGCTTCGGTGCTGTACAGCTGGAAGAACGACGCCCAGACCTTTGGCGTCATCGCATCCGCGCAGCACTTCGAAGAGAAGATCGACCGCAAGGGCATGGAGATCTTCACCTACAGCCCGGTATCCAAGTGGGCTGCCAAAAATCCCGGCGTCGCCGCTTCGGTGGCCAACGGCTCGCTCAACCCGAACGCGATGGTGCCGGACGAAGTCAACGCCGCCTGGTTCCAGCAGAAGCGCAAGCGCGATACCGCCACCTTAGGTTTCCAGATCCGTCCGACGTCGAACTGGGACATCGATATCAACTCGCTGTTCATCCGCGAGAACTTCGATAACTGGAACCAGTCGATGTATCCGTTCACCGGTAATCCCGGTGCGCTCGGCAATACCACCAGCTTTACCCAGGGCGCTAACAACGTCGTCACCGGCGGCCACGTGTGCGGTAACGACAATCCTGGCTGCCCGGCCATCGGCCAGACCACGTTCGACAACGCGATCCGCAAGTCGACCGTTCGCACCTCCGCATTCGACCTCAAGTCGACCTATCATGGCGAGGGTTGGAGCCTGGGTGGCGCGGCCGGCTACAGCAAGGCCATCAATAACGAGATATCCCAGGCGGTGGTCGAGCCGGTCTACGCCGGCGGCTATACGTGGGACATCCGTCGCGGCGCCACGTTCGACAATCCGTCCGCTGCGCGCGATCCGGCCAACTGGCACATCGGTGATACGCCGGGACTGGGTGGTTGGCCGGGTAACTTTGGCGACTACAACGCCAATTCCCGCGACACGTACGCACAGTTGGACTTCAGCAAGGATTTCGATTCCTTCGTGAACCAGCTGCTCGTGGGCTATCGCTGGAACCGTCACGCCGAAGGCATGAATGCGCATGTCTACGTGCCGAACGGGCCGATCTCGCTGTCGGATCTTGGCACGATCGGGTACACCAACCTCGGTGGCGTCGGTCTTTCGGACGATATGGCCCACCACATCATCCCCGATCCGGATGCGGTGTATCGCTGGGTGCGCCAGACCAACGGCGGTATCGACGACCCGGGTTCGAACCTCAACGGTACGTACAAGGTCCGCGAGAAGACCAACGCGGCCTATGCCCAGGCCAACTTCGCCGGTGGCGATTTCCACGGTAACTTCGGCGTCCGTTACGTCGACACGAAGACGGACGGCTACGCGTACAACTACCTCGGTGCTCCGACGCTGCCGCCGCCCCCGGGTTCGTTCGTCAAGTCGTCGCAGACCACCAAGGAATGGCTGCCGTCGTTGAACGTCGCCTACGACGTGGCCGAAGATGTCGTGTTGCGCTTCGCCGCCGCCAAGGTGATGGCCCGCGTTCCGTACAACATGCAGACCAATGCGCTATTCCTCAACGATGGCGTGCTGACCGGTTCGGGCGGCAACTCCGACCTGAAGCCGTACAAGTCGAAGAACTTCTCGCTTTCGGCCGAATGGTATTTCGCTCCGCAGTCCTATCTGGCGATTACCGGCTTCTACAAGAAGATCGACGATTACGTGTTCCAGGACATCTTCAAGGAACAGCACTTCAGCTCGGGCAGCATCACGGACAAGACCACGTTCAACGCCCAGGTGGCCGCGGGCCTGTGCCAGACCGATGGATACTGCCTGTATGACATCACCCGTCCGACGAATGTCGGCTCGGGCAAGATCAAGGGTGCCAGCCTGAGCTACCAGCAGGCGTTCGGTGAAACCGGTTTCGGCATCACCGCGAACTACACCTACGCCAAGGGAACGCTCGATCGTGGTGGCAGCCTGCCCTACAACTCGAAGAGCGCCTACTCGCTCAGCCCGTACTACGAGAAGGGCCCCTTCAGCGCCCGCATCACGTACAACTGGCGCAGCAAGTACCTGGCGGGTGGCTACGTGGCGGGTGCGCCGCCGGCGACCACCGAAGACTACGGCGACCTGGGCGCCACGTTGGGCTACAAGCTCAACAAGAACGTCTCGTTCACCCTCGCGGGCATGAACCTGACCAACGAAGCGTACAAGCAGTACATCGGCATCAAGGACATGCCGGTCGCGCACTACACCACGGGCCGCCGCTACATGGCCTCGGTGCATTTCGACCTCTGATCGATGTGATTGGCTAGGCGGCCACGGATGGCCGCACCACCCCTCGAAGCTTCATTCCCCACGGGCCCGACAAACCCTACTTTTCGGGCCCGCTTTTTTTGCCTCGGATGACCCGCCCCTCTCCTGTAGGAGCGCGCTTGCGCGCGATGGCTGCGGGCGGCATACCCGAATCGCGCGCAAGCGCGCTCCTACGATGCAGGCGATGTGACCTGGTCGATTTCCTTGGCACTTTACGAATATCCAACCCGTGCGTAGGGTTCAGGCGCTTACACTCGGCATTCCACTTTCTCTCAACGTTCTACAGGGGTCCCTATGCGTCGCACTCTCATGCTCGCCCTGGCTCTCGGGCTGACCGCTTGCGCCAGCCAGCAGCCCAGACAAGACAAGGGGCCGGTCGACGCGACGCCGCTCTCCCTGATTCCCATGCCTGCGCAGCTTACGCGCGCACCCGGTCACTACCGGATCGATGCCACCACGACGATCGTCGTGCCCGTCGGCAACGCCGCGGCGAAGCGCGTGGCGACGCAGTTGCAGGGCTGGGTGCGCCAGGCGCGCGGCTTCGCCCCGGCCATCGTCGAGGGCCAGCCGAAGGATGGCGCCATCAACCTGGCGACGCAGTCCACCGTGAAGGGATACGAGTCCTACGCGCTCGACGTGGACGGCAAGGGCGTGCACATCGCGGCCAATGACGAGACCGGCCTGTTCTACGGCGCGGTGACGTATTGGCAGCTGCTGACCGATCCCGCCTCGCAGAACGGCGTGCCGGGCGTGCACATCGTCGATAGCCCGCGGTTCCCCTGGCGTGGCCTCATGCTCGACTCCAGCCGTCATTTCCAGTCGGTGAGCGAGATCGAGCACCTGATCGACCAGATGGCGATGCACAAGCTCAACACCTTCCACTGGCACCTCACGGACGACCAGGGCTGGCGCCTCCAGATTGAGAAGTATCCGAAGCTGACCGAGCAAGGCGCCTGCCGCAAGGCCGTCGGTCCGGACACCGCGCTGACCGGCGGTGCGAACAAACCCTACTGCGGCTTCTACACGAAGGAAGAAGCCAAACAGGTCGTGGCCTATGCCGCCGAGCGCCACATCACGGTGATTCCCGAGATCGAGATGCCGGGGCACGCTCAGGCCGCCGTAGCGGCGTATCCGCAGTTCGGCGCGGGCAAGGGCAAGCGTGAGGTCTCCACGGACTGGGGCGTGAACACCGCCCTGTTCAACACCGACGATGCCACGTTCACCTTCCTGGAGAACGTGCTCGACGAGGTGATGGAGATCTTCCCCTCCACGTACATCCACGTGGGTGGCGACGAAGCGGCCAAGGACGAGTGGGAGCACTCGAAGACGATCCAGGCGCAGATGAAGAAGCTCGGCATCACCGACGAGGAGAAGATGCAGGGCTGGTTCGTCGCCCGCATCGGCGACTACCTCGACAAGCACGGTCGTCGCCTGATCGGCTGGGACGAGATCCTCGACGGCAAGGTGCCGGCCAGCGCCACGGTCATGTCCTGGCGTGGCACGAAGGGTGCGATCAAGGCGGCCAATGCCGGTCACGATGTCGTGCTGGCGCCCTCGCCCACGCTCTACCTCGACCAGTTGCAGTCGACCTTGCCCGACGAGCCGGCGGGTCGGCCGTCCGGCCAGTCGCTGAAGACGGTCTACGACTTCGACCTGTTGCCGCCGGAGATCGACGCCGCCAAGGCCACCCATGTGCTGGGCGCGCAGGTCAACCTGTTCGCCGAGTACCAGCCCAACTGGTATCGCATCCAGCACGCCATCTTCCCGCGCATCGCCGCGCTCGCCGAGCGCACCTGGTCGCCGAAGGCCGACTGGAACGGTTTCATTGCACGCTTGCCCGCGCAGATGGCCCGCTACCGCGCCGCCGGCATCGTGCCGGCCGACAGCGCCTACGCCGTGGCGATCTCCGCCGAGCGGGCGGATGGCGACAAGGCACGTGTCACGCTGTCCAACCAGACCGGCTACGGCACCATCCGCTATACCGTCGACGGTTCGGCGCCGACGCCGCAGTCCAAGGCCTATGAAGGCCCGTTCGACGTGACGCTGCCGACCACCTTGCAGGCCAACGCCTTCGCTGGCGGCTTCGGGCTGGCGGGTCCGCGCTCCGAGGCCATCGACGCGAAGTCGCTGCTCAACCGCACGAGCGACCAGCTGAACACCTGCAGCGACAAGCTCGTGCTGCGCCTGGAGGCGCCCGAGTCGATCAACGGCGTGCGCCCGCTCTACAAGGTGGACATCATGGACACCTGCTGGATGTGGAAGAAGGTGCCGCTCGATGGCCTTTACCGCATCGAAGTGAATGTCGATCGCCTGCCCTACAACTACCAGCTGTGGAAGGACACCAAGGGCATCGTTTCGCGCAAGTCGCGCACGCGTGCCGGTGAGATCGAGGTTCACCTGGACAGCTGCGACGGTCCGAAGATCAGCTCCATCTCGCTGGCCGCGGCCAACGACGGTCGTGCGACCCTGCAGGGCACCTTGCCCAAGCGCGAAGGCGTGCACGACCTGTGCTTCGTGATCACCGGCAAGCCGGGTCCGAAGCTGTGGGTGATCGGGGATATCCAGTTGCGTTGAGGCACAGCCATCGCGCGCAAGCGCGCTCCTACATGTGATGACTTGTTGTAGGAGCGCGCTCGCGCGCGATAAACCAACGAAGCGATGAAGCGGTGAAGGCCTAGCCCACCAACACCCACCTATCCGCCCGCCGCTGCAAGGCCCCGAGCACCTCACGCTCCTCGTCGCCGATCAGTTCGACGAGCGCCACGAACTTCCCCGCCACCATGGCACCCATCGGCACACCGTCGCGGATCGCGATGCGTGTGCCGATCACGGCTGGTAGCTTCGTGCCGGCGACAATACCCCCGACGATGTTCAATGGATCGGTGCCCGCGATGCAGACGATCTCGCCGTCGTGCGGGCGATGACGAATTTGCCGCAGCGCCACCAACGCATCCGGCAGCGCGAACTGCTCGCCGACCAGGCCATCCACGAAACGACCACCGCGGATTTCACCCCGGGCTTCCAGCCGGTGATAGACGCGCCGCAGGTCCCTCCACGGTGGCAGCCAAGCGGCCTCGCGTTCCAGGATGCGCCAGCTCACCACGCCGTAGCGACGCAGCAGCGTGCGCGCGATGTGTTCCAGTCCGTCGGTGTCATTGCGTTCTTCGCGAGGCCGACGCGCCAGGGACCAGCGCCCGGCGTCCTCGATGCCGCTCAGCATGTGCCGCCGCGTACGCCGATGGCGATGGTTGTCGCGCTTGGACGCAGGCAGCAACAAGGCGCGCAGGCCGGCGAAACTGTCGGCGGTGATGCGTCCGGCGGCGACCAGTTCGCCCAGGGCATCTTCCAGTTCGGTACGAAGCAGACGGGTAGTCGACGCGAGTTCATCGAAGAACAGCGCGCCTTCGTCACGAAGCGCGTCGGCCACGGCCTGGGCGCGCGAGGAAAGCTTCACGTCGTCGCTGGCAGCCGGTGCGGCGGCGGACCAGATGCCGAGCTGTCGACGCGGCAGCAACACGATCGGCGTGGCGCGTACGGGGCCACCGGTTCCCGTGCCGGGACGCAGGCGGCTCCACACCACGCGACCCGCGCGGCAGAGATCGTCGAGCCAGCCGATGCCGTAGTCGCTCACGCGGGAAGGCAGCAGCTCGGATTCCCAGGCTCCCGCCGCGGCCTCGAAGCCTTCGAGCTGGGCGATGACGCCTGCGAGTGCATCGGGACCGGCGACCTGGCCCTGTCGCGTGACGTGTTGCCAGTCGAGCAGGAAGCGATAGAAGTCGCGTGGTGCCACCGGTTCGATCTCGCGACGCAGGCGGCCGATGGTGTAGCGGTGGATACGCGCGAGAAGATGGCGTTCGCACCACTCCAGGTCCGTGACACCCGGCGAGAACGGGCCGCGCATGACGTAGCCCTCGCTTTCCAGCGAAGTGAGGGCCAGCTCCACGTCGGCCAGTGGCACGTCGAGCGATGTTGCTATGTCGACGGCAGGTACAGGCCCCAGGCCGCCGAGTCGCCCGCGCACGATGTCGACCAGCGCGTCCTCGCGCGTCCAGGCCTGCGTGGCGAATTCGGCGGGCGCGTCGATGGCCGGGTGCATGGGCGCGTCGGGATGCACGGCTCCCCATGCGGGGAGCCGTTCCGCCGCGACCCATAGCGCGGTGTCGCCGGTGCCGAGCAGCGTCGCGCGCGAATCCTTGCCCAGTGCCGCCAGCCAACGATTCCAACCGCCGTTGTCACGAGCTTCGTCCTGCGTGACCGCGCCCAGCAGCATCAGCGCCTCGTGCATCTCGTCGGCGCTACGTGCCTCCGGCCATGCCTCCTCGCGCACGGCGGCAATCGCCTCGGCATCCAGGCGGCCGAGATCGTCCGCGCTCTGCGCTTCGTTCCAGCGTCGCGACTGCACTGCCTGGGTGCGGCGCTCCTCCAGCGGTGCGTCGTCGAGGAAGGCATACGGCGCGGCGCTGAGCACTTCCGCCGCCAGCGGCGACGGCGTGGCGAGGTCGCGCGCCAGCACGCGGATACGGCCGGATTCCAGGCCGCGTAACACGTCGAGCCATCCCTCGCTGTCCATCGCCTCGTGCAGGCAGTCGTGCAGGGTCTGGTTGACCAGCGGATGATCGGGCACCTCGCGCTCGCCCACGATGTTTTCCAGGCAGGCGACCTGGTCGGGGAACACGGTGGCGAGCAGGTCTTCGCTCTTCATGCGCTGCAACTGCGGTGCGACCTTCTTGCCACCATTGAAGCGCGGCAACGCCAGCGAGGTGGTGGCGTTCCAGCGCCAGCGTACGCCGAACAGCGGCGCGTCGAGCAGGGCTTGCACGAGCACGTGTTCGGCGCTGTTGGAATGCAGGTAACGTGACACGTCGTCCAGCGGGAAGCTGTGGCTGGTGGACAGCGACAGGATGATCGCGTCTTCCGTCGCCGCCGCCTGCAGTTCGAAATTGAACTTGCGGCAGAAGCGCTTGCGCAACGCGAGACCCCACGCCTTGTTGATGCGACTGCCGAACGGCGTATGGATGATCAGCTGCGTACCGCCTGACTCGTCGAAGAAGCGTTCCATCACGAGCGTATCGTGCGTCGGTAGCGCGCCCAGTGCGGCACGGGCACGGAACAGGTACTCCACGATCTGTTCGGCGGCCGCCTTCGACAGCGACAGGGTCTGCATCAACCAGGCAAGCGCGCATTCACGGCCGCCTTCGTCGAAGCATGCGGAGAGTTCGCCGCGCAGGCGCGATACGCCGCTGGACAGCTCTGCCGTGCGTCCCGGTGCCTCGCCCAGCCAGAAGGGGATGTTCGGTGGTTGGCCCTGCGCGTCCTCGACACGCAGGCGGCCCATCTCCACGCGGATGATCCGGTAGGAACGGTTACCGAGCTGGAACACGTCGCCGGCGAGGCTTTCCACCGCGAAGTCCTCGTTCACCGTGCCGATCATCGTGGCCTGCGGTTCGAGCACGACGTTGTAGTCGCCTGTTTCCGGGATCGTGCCGCCGGAGGTGACGGCGGCCAGGCGTGCGCCGCGCCGTTCGCGCAGGCGACGGTTCACGGCATCGCGATGGATATAGGCACCGCGCGGGCCGACGCGTGTCGTGAAGCCTTCGGCAAGCATGCGCACGATGCCGTCGAAGGTCTCCCGTCGCAATGCGCGATAGGGGTAGGCACGCTTTACCAGGTCGAACAGCGCATCCTCGTCCCATTCCTGGCAAGCCACCTCCGCGACGATCTGCTGGGCCAGCACGTCCACGGGTTCATGCGGAAGGATCAGGGCGTCGAGTTCGCCACGACGCACGCAGTCGAGCAGCGCGGCGCATTCCACGAGATCGTCGCGCGAGGTCGGGAACAGGCGGGCTTTGGGCGTGCCGCCCACGGCATGGCCGGAGCGCCCGGCACGTTGCAGGAAGGCGGCGATGGAGCGCGGCGAGGCGATCTGGCAGACCAGCTCGACATCGCCGATGTCGATGCCCAGTTCCAGCGAGGCGGTGGCGACGAGCACGCGCAGCTTGCCCTGCTTCAGGCGTTGCTCGGCGTCGAGGCGTTGCTCGCGCGAAAGACTGCCGTGGTGCGCGGCGACGATTTCCTTGCCGAGTCGTTCGGAGAGATGTCTCGCCAATCGCTCGGCCATGCGCCGCGTGTTCACGAAGACCAGCGTGGTGCGATGCTGTTCGACAAGGTTGGCGAGCCGGTTGTAGACCAGCTCCCACATGTCGTTGGACATCACCGCTTCGAGCGGCACCGGCGGCACCTCGATGGCCAGGTCGCGCGCGCGGGTATGGCCGATGTCCACGATGGCGCAGTCGCCCGCTTCGTCGCCGATCAGGAACGCGGCCACCTTGTCGATGGGTTTCTGCGTCGCCGACAGGCCGATGCGCACGATGCGTCGCTGGGCCAGCGACTCCAGTCGTTCCAGCGACAGCGCGAGATGGCTGCCGCGCTTGCTGGCCGCCACGGCGTGGATTTCGTCGACGATCACTTCGCGCACGTGGCGCAGCATCTCCCTGCCCGATGCCGAACCGAGCAGGACGTAGAGCGATTCCGGCGTGGTGACGAGGATGTGCGGCGGCCGCTTGCGCATGCGTTCACGGTCGGGTGACGGCGTGTCGCCCGTGCGCACCGCGGTGCGGATGTCGACATCGGGCAGTCCTTGCCGACGCAGTTCCTCGCGGATGCCCGCCAGCGGTGCTTCCAGATTGATGCGGATGTCGTTGGACAGCGCCTTCAGCGGCGACACGTAGAGGATGGTGGTGCGATCGCGCAGTCCACCGTCGCGCACGCCTTCGCGGACGAGACCGTCGATGGCGGAAAGGAACGCGGTGAGTGTCTTGCCCGAGCCGGTCGGCGCGGCCACGAGCGTATGCCGCCCCGAGTGGATCAGCGGCCACGCCGCCACCTGCGCATCGGTCGGCGCGGGGAACGTGGCCTGGAACCAGGCCTGGACGGCAGGATGAAATTCGGCGAGCGGCATCGACTTTTGTGAATTCATTGAACCACTTAAGTGGGGTCGGTCGACCCATGCGGCAAGGTCCCAGCCTAGCGCGATCCGGTCTCGCGGGTTGCGATGAAAACGTTACTGGAACATCGTTGGGCGTTTTCATTCGGAACGGATCCGTACCCATGACCGCCGACGCGCGCCGCACTGCCCTCGCCTTCGCCATTACCGCCGGCCTCGCCGCCTCCGCCAGCGCGGCCACGCCGCCCGCGCATCCCTGGATGGATCGCACGCTTTCGGCCGATCGTCGCGCCGAACTCGTCGTGGCGGCGATGACCGACGACGAGAAGTTCCGCCTCATCCGCGCCGACTTCGGCCAGAAGAGCGAAAAGCTGCCACAGCCCGAGGGCGCGCTGGGCGGTGCCGGCTATGTGCCGGCGATGCCTCGCCTTGGCCTGCCGGCCATCCAGGAGACCGACGCGAGCCTGGGCGTGACCCGCACGGGTTCCGATGGCAAGGGCGCGATCTCGCTGCCGGCCGGCCTCGCCACGGCGGCCAGCTTCGATCCGGCGGTGGCCCACGCGGGCGGCCGCATGATCGGTGGCGAAGCACGCGGCAAGGGCTACGGCGTGATGCTCGTCGGTGGCGTGAACCTGACGCGCGATCCGCGCAACGGCCGCAACTTCGAGTACGCGGGCGAAGACGCCCTGCTGGCCGGCACCATGGCCGCCGCCGCCGTGAAGGGCGTGCAGGAACGCCACGTGGTCGCCACGGTGAAGCACTTCGCCATCAACGACCTCGAATCCGGCCGCAACACGCTCAGCTCGGACATCGATCCGGTGGCGCTGCGCGAATCCGACCTGCTCGCCTTCGAGCTGGCCATCGCCAAGGGCGATCCGGGCTCGGTGATGTCGGCCTACAACAAGGTCAACGGCATCTACTCCGGCGAACACGACTGGTTGCTCAACCAGGTGCTCAAGGGCGAATGGGGTTACAAGGGCTTCGTCATGTCCGACTGGGGTGGCGTGCACAGCGCGGCGAAGGCCGCGATGGCCGGCCTCGACCAGGAGTCGGCAGGCGAGGTGTTCGACAAGGAAGTCTTCTTCGACAAGCCGCTGCGCGAGGCCTACGCCAAGGGTGAATTCCCGAAGGCGCGCCTGGACGACATGGTCAAGCGCATCCTGCGCAGCCTGTTCGCGCATGGCGTGATCGACGATCCGGTGACGGGTGGCAAGCCGCCTTACGCGGCCGATCGCGTTGTCGCCCGCGACACGCTCGAAGCCGGCGCTGTGCTCCTGCGCAACGAGAAGTCGTTGTTGCCGCTGGGCGGCAAAGGACAGTCCGTTGTCGTCATCGGTGCCCATGCCGACAAGGGCGTGCTTGCCGGCGGCGGTTCGTCGCTGGTCACCGACGAGGCGGGCGACCCGGTGCCGGGCCTGGAGCCCACCGGTTGGCCGGGTCCGATGCGTTACCACCCGTCGGCGCCGCTCGATTACATCCGCAAGTTCGCCAGCAAGGCCAGCTTCGATCCGGGCACCGATCCCGCGGCTGCGGCGAAGGCGGCCGCGGCCGCCGATGTGGCCGTGGTGTTCGTCACCAAGTGGGCGGCAGAATCGTTCGACACGCCGGACCTCGCCCTGCCCGACAACCAGGATGCGCTGGTCGAGGCCGTGGTCAAGGCCAACCCGCACACCGTGGTCGTCCTGGAAACCAACGGCCCGGTGAAGATGCCCTGGCTCGACCGCGTAGGCGCGGTGATGCAGGCCTGGTATCCGGGCTCCGGCGGCGGTGAGGCCATCGCGCGCCTGCTCTACGGCAAGACAGCGCCCTCGGGCCGCCTGCCGCTCAGCTGGCCGCGCGACGAATCCGAACTGCCGCGTCTCACGATCCAGGGTGCCGGCCTGTACTCGAAGGAAAAGCCGGCCGACAACGTCGACTACAACATCGAAGGCGCGGACGTCGGCTACCGCTGGTACGAAAAGAAGCACCTGAAGCCGCTGTTCGCCTTCGGCTACGGCCTGACCTACACGAGTTTCGCGTACAGCGACTTCAGCGTGGACAAGGACGCGAAGGGCCACCCTGTCGCCCACGTCACGGTGAAGAACACCGGTAAGGTCGCCGGCGCCGACGTGCCGCAGATCTACGTTACCGGCCCCTCGGGCGGCACGCGCCGCCTCGCTGGCTGGTCCAAGGTGGATCTCGGTCCGGGCGCCAGCCGTCGCGTCGACATCCCGCTCGAACCGCTCACCCTCGCCCGCTGGGACGACGCCGGCAAGCGCTGGCGCATCGCCGCCGGCCAGTACGCGTTCAAGCTGGGGCATTCGGCGGACGACTTCGCGGCCGACGCCCATGTGGACCTCACGGAAGCCTTCCCGACCGCGAAGGCTCCCTGACCGAACGCGGGAGCGGCCTGGGGTCGTTCCCGCTTCCTTCGCGCCGGCATGACGGCGGCCCGCCACAATGCGCGCATGAACTTGCGCACCCTGTGGTTACTTCCCGCGTTGATGACCCCTGCGGTGGCGATGGCCGATCCGCCCGACTTCGATCGTCCCGGCGCGGGTTTCGCTACGACGACCGTGCCCGCGTGGACGCTTGCCTGGGAGCAGGGCTTGCCGACCTACCAGCGCGAGCGGCCGGGCGGCGTGCTGCACGGCACGTATACGGCGGACAGCCTGTTCCGGCTGGGCCTGGGCGGGCCGCTGGAGTTGCAACTAGGCGGCTCGGCGTGGAACCGCTTCGAGCAGGAGGACGTCGGCAGGCGCCAGCACCACCTGGGACACGGCGACAGCAGCGTAGGTCTCAAATTCGCGCCCGGCGGCTCGGCGGATGCGGGCGATTTCAGCTGGGCCGCACTAGCGAAGATCACCTACGCCAACGGCGATCGCGACCTCAGCAACGACGCACGCCAATACAGCCTGGGCGCGACCATGCAGTGGAAGCCCGACGACATCCACCAGAACACGCTCTATGTGAACCTGGATCGCCTGGGCCGCCAGAACACCTGGACCGTCGCGCCGACCTTCGGGCGTCGCTTTGGCGATCACTGGTCGGCCTATCTTGAAGCCGACCTCATCCACGACGGGAACGAAGGCAACGAAGTGCAGGCGGGCGGTGGCGTCGCCTGGGACATCGGCGAGCACCTGCAACTGGACGCTTACGCGCTGCACCGGATCGGCAGCCATGGGCCGTCGCTGATCGCCGGCCTGGGCGTGTCGGTGTTCTTCGGCCGGTCGAACTAGCGGTTGGCGCGACGCATCGCGCGGAAGACGATCACCGTAAGCACGAGGCCCACCAGCAGGCCGATGCCGGCACCCCACAGGGAGCCAGGGCGTGAGTCGACCAGGTAACCGATGCCGCAGCCAAGCAGCGCGAATAAGGGAATAGGAAGGCAGCCCATCGGCAAAGCCTAGACGGCGAAGCGCAACGATGCAAAGGCGGCACAAAAAAACATGGCCCTGACGCTCACGCGTAGGGCCATGGTGACCGTCCCTGGGTCTGGCGGCTATTGCCACACACTAACGCGGCCCGGCGAAGCCGACGCGGCGCTACCACCGATGAAGGGGGGATCGATCCTGGCGCTAGGGACGGACGGCATCCTGCCGTCGGATCGGTCATCGGCGATGTCGTTTCCCGCCGCTGGCAGGCTAGGCGGGAGACGACGCCATCTTCCTTACGGGGACGCGGGCCGGATATAGGAGAAGTCTTAAATTTCGTACGGTTTTGTACCGTGGGCGCTGTGCGCCATGATTAGACGTCAGGCTGGTGCGTGCGTCTCGGGCCTGGCCTTCGGTCGATGGGGTTTCACCTCGCGCAGTGGGGGCCTGGCGGGTTCCGGGGGCTTGGGAGCACCTCGACTGGCGAGACTGCGCAAGCGTGCGCAGTCCGATGTTCCGTAATCGCGTTTGCCGGGTTCGCGTTGCATCACCGTTCTCCGCATGGGCTCCCGCCCGAGCTACGAGCGTGATCGCCGAAAGGGAAATTTCCGGTGGCGTTGCGGTGAATGTTTCGTGACGGGCGGGGTCGCCGCGACGGCCCCGCCGGAGGTCAGGGCGCGGTCGTCGACGCGGCTGGCATGCGCTGGATCAGCTCGGTGGCCAGCTTCTCGTAGTTCTCGTCGAAGTGGTGCGAGCCGGGTTTCTTGTACACCGTGACGAAACCCGGCAGGCGGGTGTCGGTACACAGGCTGTCGTCGGCGTCCTCATCGCCGTAGTAGCAGGCCATGGGTGGCTTGCCTCCCAGCTGGGCGATCGGCGGGATCGCATCCGTATGCACCACCGGATTCAGCCATTGCAGGAAGTTGTGCGTGTGGGTCGTCCACCAGCCCTGCTTCATGTAGCCCTCGAGCTCGATCTCGAAGTTGATGTCGCGGCTGCCCGAAAGCAGCACAAGCTGGCTGAGCTTGGCCCGGTTGTCGGGGCGAAGCAGGCCGACGAGCGTCGGCAGCACGTCCGCGCCGAACGAATAGCCGATCAGCAGCACGCGCTTCTTGTTCCACTGGGCCGTGTACTTGTCGAGCAGGCCGTCGAGGTCGTGGGCGGATTCCTCCGGCGTGCGGTAGCGCCAGAAGTACTTGAAGGTGCTGACGCCCGCGACGGGGATGCCGCGCTGCACGAACACGGCGCCCAGGCGCTGGTCGAGATCCCACCAGCCGCCGTCGCCGGAGTAGATGACCACCAGGAGGTCTTCCTCGCCGGCCGGAGGCGTGGTGAGCGCGGGCAGTTCCACCGTGGATTTCTCCATGGACGCATGGGTCCACGGATGCCAGGCGAGCAGGCCCAGCACGACGAGCGCCAGGATCGCGAGCAGGACGTAACGGACGACTTTCTTCGTGCGGGACTTCACCGGCGCACCACCCCACCCAGGCCACCCGAGATCAGGCTGGCGACATTGGCCAGCGCCAGCGGCAACGCGATGCCGCCGGCCACCGCGATGTAGCGCGGCTCCCATTCGGGGTCGAACTTTTCCTTGTAGCGATGCAGGCCGCGGAAGTTGTAGAAGCGTTCGCCACGACCGAAGACCATGGCGCCGAAACGACTCCACAGCGGCGCGGTGCGGCGGTTGGTCAGGCCCGACAGCGGCGCCATGCCGAGGTTGAACCAGCGATAGCCTTCGGCCTTCGCCCAGACCATCAGTTCGATGAACAGAAAATCCATGATGCCGGAAGGGCCCTCTGGCAAGTGGCGCATGAGATCGACGGAGGCTTCTTCCTTCGACTCGGTGAGGAACATGTTGGCGAAGGCGACGGGCTCCTCGCCCAGCCAGACCACCGCCATGGGCGTGCGCGAGAGGTAGCGCTCGTCGAACAGGCCGAGCGAGAAGCGCTTTTCGCGCACCTTCTTGTCGCGCATCCAGGCGTCGGAGATCTTCTTCAGGCGCGGCAGCAGGGCCGGCACGTCCTCGACGGGCACGATCTCAAGGCGTAGGCCGTCGCGGCTGAGCTTGTTCACCGTACCACGGAGGGTCTTCTTCGACTTGCCGTCGAGGTTGAAGGTCTCCAGGTGCACACGGGCTTCCTCGCCGATCTTCAGCAGGTTCATGCCCACCTCGAGGTAGAGGTCGAGGTCCTCGGGGCGCACCTGGTAGAACAGCGGCCAGCCACCGGCGCGTTCGCATTCCTCGCGGAAGGCCCAGACCAGTTCGCGTCGCGCGTCCTCGTCGTCGCCGACCGGGTCGCCCATCGAGATCCAGCTGCGACCCTCGATATCGTACATGATGAAGGCGCGGTCGTCCGGCGCGAACATCATCATCTTGTCGCCGACCAGCGCCAGATGCGCCTGCGCGGAGCCGAATTGCTTGATCAGCGGCATGGCGCGGCCGAACTCGACCTCGCCGGGCATCGTCCGCCGGGGACGTGCCGGACGGATCAGGTTGGCCAGGCCGAACAGCATCACCACCGCCGTCGCGCCGACCAGGGCGCGCAGCGCGCGCGGCGCGCCGCCATGGCGGAAGCTGAACTCCCACCACAGGTTGTTGTTGTATTCGACGTGCTTGTAGCTGAAAAACACCAGCCAGGTCGCGCAGCCCAGCACGGCCAGGATGGTGACGATCCAGGCGATGGAGAACGAGAACAGGGAGGCTCGCCGGTAGAAATGCTTGTGCGCGGGAGCCAGGGCGAGGGCCAGCAGCGACAGCAGGGTCGCTTCCTCGTAATCGATGCCCTTGAGCAGCGAGAAGATCGCGCCCAGCACCAGCAGGACCAGGGTGAGCACGTAGGCCGCGTCGAGGCGGCGCTGCAGGCCGCGCGCGAGGATCAGCAGCAGCATGCCCACGACGCTGGACATGAAGTGCGAGACCTCCACCAGCGACAGGGGAACAAAGCCGCGCAGGATGTCCATGCGCCCCGGGATCGCCAGCGTCGCGCCGGAGAACAGCAGCACCGCACCGCAGACCAGGGTCAGGCCGGCGAAGAAAGGGGGTAGCAGGCTGGCGAACCACGGCGTGATGAGGGCCGTGTGGCGCAGGGCGCGCACCTCGCGCCAGATCACCATGAGCGTGGCCGCGGCCAGTGGCAGCAGGTAGTAGACGACGCGATAGGCGGCCAGCGAACCGAGGATCGGCGCCTCCAGCCCCTCATTGCCGGTGGCGCCGAAGCCGGCCAGCATCACCGCCTCGAACACGCCCAGGCCACCCGGCACATGGCTGATCAGGCCGGCCATCTGGCCCAGCACGAACAGAGCGAGGAAGTGTCCGAAGCCGCCGACGATCTCCTGCGGCATCAGCACGTAGAGCACGCCCGCGGCCAGGCCCCAGTCAAGCGCGCCGATCAGGATCTGGCGGGCGGCGACGATGGGCGTCGGGGCGTTTACGGACCAGCGTCCGATGCGCAGTGGCCGGCGCATCGTCAGCGCGAGGGTGAACCAGGCCAGTGGTACCAGGGTCAGCACGACCGCCAGCGGGATGCGCATGCCGGACAGCGGCACTTCGGGCGGGATCGGCACGATGAGCAGCGTGACGCCCGTCAACGCCGCCAGGCCCAGCCAGAAGCTCAGCGTGGTGTACAGGACGACCCGGGCCACCTCGCCGGTGGTGAGGCCCGCCTGCACGTAGAAACGGTAGCGGATCGAGCCGGACACCAGCAGGGACATGCCCAGCGCGTTGGAGAAGCCGTAACTGATGAATGAGATAAATCCCACCCGCTTCGGCGGCAGCCGCTTGCCGATGCTGATCAGGCCGAACCAGTCGTAGAGGGTCATGATCGAGTAGCCGGCGGCGGTCAGCAGCACGGCCAGGGCGATATCGGAGTTCGGCAGGCGGTGGACGTAGTGGGCGATCTGCCGGTACGTGACCTCGCTGGCCATGGCGTGCAGGGCCCACAGGGCCAGGCACAGCAGCGCGACGGACAGCAACGGGCCGCCCGCACGACGCAGCAGCGTCACGTAGAGCGCGCGCTTCGCCATGGGCTGGTCGGTCGTCGTCGGGAGCTCCGTCCTCGTTTCGTGCTCCACCGCGCCGCGACTCCACATGATCTTCCGAAAGGTCGTGTAGGGTGCCACATAGCGGCTTGAGAGGGCAGCGGGGCCGCGCGATCCGGTCAGAAAAGAAAGCTTTCCATAAGGTTGGGGAAAGCCGGTCGTAAGCCCGAATTCTTACGCTTTCGCGACATGGCCGGCCGTCCCGGGCGGCTCAGATCGCGAGGCACCATGCGTCCTGTCAATCCGGCCCCCGGCGCCCTGCGCCAGCGCTTTCGGCCGCTCCTGTGGTTCGGCGTCCTTTTCGTGGGCGTGGCCTTCCTGGTCCGCCTGGTCCTCCTGATCCACACCGGAAAGGAGATTCCCCACGATCCGGGCATGTGGCTTTACCTGTTCGCGGTCGGTTTCGGCTACGACCTGGTCACCTTCATCTATATGGGCTGGCCCCTGCTGTTGGTGCTGTGGCTGCTGCCGCGCCGGGCCTACCTGTCGCGCTGGGGCCACGGGATCTTCCTGGGCTTTTGCTTCGTCCTGACGTTCTTCACGCTCTACCTGGGCGCGGCGGAACTGGTGTTCTGGGGTGAATTCAGCGCCCGGTTCAACTTCATCGCCGTCGATTACCTCGTGTACACCCACGAAGTGGTCGGCAACATCCGCGAATCGTATCCCATCGTCACCTGGTCGCTGCTGTTGCTGGCCGGCACGCTGCTGGTGATGTGGTTCAGCCGTCGGCCCCTGCGCGCCGAAGACACCGGTTCGCGCTTCGGTGGCCGCAGCGCCGTGGTGGGTGTGTGGCTGCTGCTGACGGTCGGCGTCAGCTTCGCGGTGGACGACGCCATGAAGGAGCGTTCCAGCAACAACTACGTGAACGAGCTGGCCGGCAACGGCATCTACCAGTTCTTCGCGGCCTTCCTCGACAACGAACTGGACTACACGAAGTACTACCCGACCATCCCGGACAAGGACGCCTTCGCCAACCTGCGCACCCTGCTGAAGACGCCCGACGCGACCTTCACCAGCGACGATCCGATGGACCTGACTCGGCATATCGTCGCCGATCGTCCGGAAAAGAAGCTCAATGTCGTCCTGATCAGCGTGGAAAGCCTCTCCGGTGACTACGTCGAGGGGCTGGACACCAGCAAGCATCGCGGCCTCATGCCCAACCTGGACGCGCTGGCTTCCAAGAGCCTGTTCTTCACCGAGCTGTACGCCAACGGCACGCGCACCGTCCGCGGCCTGGAGGCGCTGGCGCTCTCGGTGCCGCCCACGCCGGGCGAATCCATCGTGAAGCGTCCCGACAACGAGAACCTCTGGTCGCTCGCCGACGTGTTCAATGCGAAGGGCTATACGTCGGAGTTCGTCTACGGCGGTTACGGCTACTTCGACAACATGAATCACTTCTTCGCCAGCAACGGCTACGAGGCGGTGGACCGCAACGTCATCGACAGCAAGGACATCCACGCCGAGAACGTCTGGGGCGTGGCCGACGAAGACCTGTACACGCTGGTCATGAAGCGCATGGACGCGTCATATGCGAAGGGCAAGCCGTACTTCGGCCATGTCATGACCACGTCGAACCACCGTCCGTTTACCTTCCCGGCGGGGCGTGTGCCGCTGCGCCAGGGCACGCGCAACGCGGCGGTGCAGTACACCGACTGGGCCATCGCCGATTTCCTGAAGCGTGCTTCGACCAAGCCGTGGTTCGACGACACCATCTTCATCATCACGGCCGACCATTGCGCCACCAGCGCGGGCAAGACCAGCCTGCCAATCGACCGCTACCACATCCCGCTGTACATCTATTCGCCCAAGCACGTGCAGCCGGGCGTGGTCGATCGTCTGATGAGCCAGATCGACATCCCGCCGACCCTGCTGGGCATGCTGGGTTTTAGCTATGACTCGCGCTTCTACGGTTACGACCTGTTCCGACTTGAACCCGGTCGCGAGCGCGCCTTCGTCAGCACCTACCAGGAACTGGGCTACATGCACGGCGACCGCCTCACCTCGCTGGTGCCACGCATGCCGGTGAAGGAGATGGTGCCGCAACGGACCACGGGCGACGCGACGCCCGTCGAGCATCCGGATCCGCGCGACAGTAAGGATGCGATCACCTACTACCAGACCGCGGCTTATCTGTTTACGCATGGATTGATGAAGCGGAAGCCCTGAGACGATCGCATCGCGGACACGGTCCGCTCCCACCCCTTCGGTAGCGGTACATCGCCTACCGAAGGGGTGGGAGCCGATCGCATCGGCGATTCGTATTACGCCGCGCTATCGACCAGCACCAGCTCCGCATCTTCCTTGGCGACGATGCGCAACACCGTCTCGTCGCGGATCGCGGCACCGTCGCCCTTGTCCAGGGCATGGCCGTTGATCTCCACCTTGCCGACCGCCGGCACCATGTACGCATAGCGGCCCTGGCCCAGCGTGTATTCCATGCTCTCGCCGGCCTTCAGGCTGGCGCCCAGCACACGGGCGTCGGTTCGGATCGGCAGGGCGTCGTCGTCGCCTTCCATGCCGCTGGCCAGGGTCACGAAGCGACCCGAGCGCTCGCCCTTCGGGAATGGGCGGGTGCCCCACGACGGTGCCTTGCGCTCGCGGTCCGGGATGATCCAGATCTGGAAGATCCGGGTGGCTTCCGGTTCGGCGTTGTATTCCGCATGGCGGATACCCGTGCCCGCGCTCATCACCTGAACGTCGCCAGCCTCTGTGCGGCCCTTGTTGCCGAGGCTGTCCTCATGGGTGATCGCGCCTTCGCGGACGTAGGTGATGATTTCCATGTCCGAATGCGGGTGCGGCGGGAAGCCGGTGCCGGCAGCGATCGTGTCGTCGTTCCACACGCGCAGGGCGCCCCAGCCCATGCGCTTCTGATCGTTGTACGAGGCGAACGAGAAATGGTGCTTGGCGTCGAGCCAACCGTGGTTGGCACCGCCGAGGCTGCTGAAGGGACGGACGTCGATCATGGTGTGCTCCCCCGGGTTTAACCGGACTGGTTGAACGAATGGGTACATTTTCCTCCCCTCGCCCGGCCGCGGAGCATCGCTGCATCGAACGGATTGTTTCCTTATCGTGCCTTGTCAGGGTTGTAATGCCGCCGGGGGTGCCCATGTCGGACGCATTGGCGGCCTGCCGCCTCCCCCTTCGAGGTGACTACCGGATGATTCCGTTCTCCGTGCTCGACCTGTCCCCCGTGGTGCGTGGCGCCACGCCGGGCGACGCCCTGCGCAACACGCGCGATCTCGCCATCCACGCCGAAGCCCTGGGCTTCCACCGCTACTGGCTCGCCGAACATCACAACATGACGGGCATTGCCAGCGCGGCGACCTCGGTGGTGATCGGCTACGTGGCCGAGGCGACGAAGATGATCCGTGTCGGTTCGGGCGGCATCATGCTGCCCAACCATGCGCCGCTGGTAATCGCCGAACAGTTCGGCACCCTCGCCTCGTTGTATCCGGGACGCATCGACCTCGGCCTGGGCCGCGCGCCGGGCACCGACCAGGGCACGGCACGCGCGCTGCGTCGCGCGATGGGTCCGAGCGACGATCGGTTCCCCGATGATGTGTTGGAGTTGCAGCGCTACCTTGGTCCACTGCAGCCGGGACAGACCGTGCGGGCCGTGCCCGGCATGGACACCCAGGTGCCGATCTGGCTACTGGGGTCGAGCCTGTTCAGTGCGCAACTCGCCACCCACCTTGGCCTGCCCTTCGCCTTCGCCTCGCACTTCGCGCCCGACCTGATGATGCAGGCGCTGCATGTCTACCGCACCATGTTCCGTCCTTCCGACGTGTTGCAGAAACCGTATGCCGCGCTCGGCATCAACGTAGTGGCCGCCGATACCGACGAGGACGCGCGCCATCTGTTTACCTCGCAGCAACAGGCGTTCTGGAACCTGCGTCGCGGGGCACCCGGCCAGTTGCCGCCGCCCGTGCACAGCATGGAAGGCGTCTGGACGCCGATGGAAAAGGCGCAGGTGGATCATGCCTTGTCGTGCGCGATCGTCGGCTCGGGCGACAGCGTGCGCGACGGTCTCGCCCAGTTCATCGAACGCACGCAGGCCGACGAACTGATCATCACGGCGCAGGTGTTCGATCACGAGGCGCGCAAGCGTTCGTATTCCATCGTCGCCGAACAGCGCGAACGACTGGCAGGCGTCGCCGCCTGATGCCACCGCGCGTCGTCCTCGACACCAACGTCTGCCTGGACGCCTTCGTCTTCGCCGATCCACGCGCCGCGATCCTCGTCGCGGCGATCGAGAGCGGCGAGATCGAGGCGGTGACCCATGCCGACTGTCGCGAGGAATGGCTCGCGGTGCTGGGGTATCCGACGTTGAAGCTGGACGACGCGCGACGCGATGCCGCCGCCGCGCGTTTCGACGCCCTGCTCCGTGTGTTGCCGGACATGTCATCGGTGAGGCGTCCGCCGCGGTGTCGCGACAAGGACGACCAGAAGTTCCTGGAGATCGCTGCGGCCTCGGGTGCGACGATCCTGTTCTCGCGCGATGCCGAAGTGCTTCGCCTGGCTCGCCGTACGCGTCGCGATGGCTTGTTCGAGATCATGCGGCCGGAAGACTGGCCAGCCTATCGCGATTCCGACTGAGCGCCTCGCTCACTCGCCCCAGCGCCACGCATCGCGCAGGCGCTCGGAACAGAAGTCGACGAAGCGACGCACGCGTGGTGCGAGGTGCTGCGCATTCGCGTACACCGCCTGCAAGGGTGCGGCCGGTACGGTGAACTCCGGCAGGATGCGCACGAGCCGTCCGGCGCCCAGGTCGTCGCCGATGTCCCAGATCGACTTCTGCACGATGCCACCGCCGGCCACCGCGAAGGTGTGCGCGGCCTCGCCATCGTTGGTCTGGTAAGCCGCCTTGACGCGCACCGCGCTCGATTCGCCATCGCGCTGGAACTCCCAGTCGCGACCCGGATGCGGGCCGAACACGATGCAGTCGTGCGCGGCCAGGTCGGCCGGATGCCTCGGCATGCCCTTGCGCGCGAGATAGGACGGCGCGGCGCACAGCACGCGGAAGTTCGGTGCGAGCGGTCGCGCGATGAGCGAGGAGTCGGACAACATGCCGAAGCGGATCGCGAGGTCCATGCCTTCGTCCACGATATCCACCAGCGCGTCGTTGAGGTTGAGGTGCACGCTCACCTCGGGATGCACCTCGCGGAACGCCACCGCCAGCGGTGCGATCCAGCGGCGTCCGAAGCCGCGTGTCGCCGTCACGCGCAGCACGCCCGTCACCTCGTCGCGGCTGCGCGACAGGGCGGCCTCGGCTTCCTGTACCTCGGCGAGGATGCGAACGCATCGCGCATGGAAGGTATGGCCTTCGTCGGTCAACGACAGTCGTCGCGTGGTGCGCTGGATCAGCCGCACGCCAAGGCGCCCTTCCAGCGCGGAAAGCCGCTTGCTGACCACGGCCAGCGACAGGTCGAGGTCGCGTGCCGCAGCGGATAGGCTGCCCGTGGCGGCGATACGGGCGAAGACCGTCAGTTCGAGGAGGTTGTCGATCATTCTTAAATGTCTGGCAAGAGTCTTTCCGCTGGAAGGCAGTTTGTTCCCGAATACGCAAGGATCATAGTGCCGGCCGACCTTATTCATCAGGAGATACGCCCATGTTTTCGTTCCATGACCAGGATGTGCTCGTCGTCGGCGGCAGTTCCGGCATCGGGCTGGCCACGGCCCGCGCCTTCGCGGCGGCGGGCACCCGCGTGACCATCGCCTCGCGTTCCCCGGGCAAGCTCGACGCCGCCGTGAAGGACATCGGCCACGACGCCCGCGCGGTGGTGCTGGACACGGCCGATCCGGTCGCCGTGGAAGCGCTGTTTTCCGCGCATACGTGGCACCACGTCGTGGTGTCGGCGGCGCAGACACCGTCGGGTCCGGTGCGGCAGCTGGCGCTCGACGATGCCTACGCTGCGATGGAGAGCAAGTTCTGGGGCGCCTATCGCGTGGCCCGTGCGGCGCGTATCCACGACGGCGGTTCGCTCACGCTGGTGAGCGGCTTTCTGTCGGTGCGCCCCAGTGGCGGCGCCGTGTTGCAGGGGGCGATCAACGCCGCGCTGGAAAGCCTGGTGCGCGGCATGGCGCTGGAGTTCTCGCCGGTGCGCGTCAACGCGGTGTCGCCCGGCATGATTCGCACGCCGTTGTGGCACGGCATGGACGAAGGCAAGCGCGACGCGATGTTCGCGGCGGTCGCCGACAAGGTGCCGGCCAAACGCGTGGGCGAGGCGGAGGATGTCGCCAATGCGATTCTCTACGCGGCGGCGACGCCGTTTACCACGGGCTCCACGATCCTGGTGGATGGCGGCGGCGCCATCGCTTAATGACATGCCTTATCGCGGATGCGATCCGCTCCCACCCCTTCCGTAGAGAGCTTGCTACCAACGGGGTGGGAGCGGATCGCATCCGCGATTCAACCGTGCGTCAGTCCACCGGCACCAGCGCGATGAAATTGCGCAGGCTGTAATAGCGCTCGCGCTGCGGCCATTCGACCGAGGCGATGGCCTTGTGTCCCGCGGCCCAGGGTTCGTTGTCGAGCAACACCTCGACCTGGTTCTTGCCGTCACCCGTATTGCCGTAGAACACGCGGATCCAGTGCACGTCCGCGGTGAGCGGCGCGGTGGCGATGGCCGCCTCCAGCGCGGATAACGCGTCTTCGGGGATTTCCAGCTCGGTGCCTTCGTCGCCACGCAGCGTGAAGTCGCCCACGTAGACGGTGAAACGATGCGCGCCGGCGGTCAGCTCGCGCACGGCGAGTTTTTCCTTGTTCACCGCATGCCAGCACGCGGCGAGCACCACGTGGAAATCGTTACGCGCGAAATTGTTCAGCGCATCGCGGCAGCCGGCCTTGCCGCCGCCGACGCCGCCGAAGCTCTCCTCGATGGTGCGTTCCTCGTCGAGCACGATGTCGAGGTCGAGGCGGCCCATGCCACCGTCCTTGCCTTCGTGCCAGATGCCGCGCACGGCCGGGAAGTCGTCGCCTTCGGTAAGCAGCCAGTCTTCGTCGGGCTCGAGGCCGATGGCGTGGTCGGCGAACAGGTCGATGAGGGCGTTCTGGATAAGTCGATCCATGGGGTGTCCGTGAGGGAGGAACAGGTCAGGCGTCGCGATGGAGGCGACTGTCCAATGCGACAGCGGCCGCGGGATTGCGTTCCTTGGCCGCGGAGATGAAATACACGAAGACGTCGCGCGGCACCATGCCGGGCGTCGTCGCACCCACGTGCGGCAGGTCGGCGGGATCGTCTCCCGCCGCCCATGTACGGACTCGTGTGGCCCAGGTATCCAGCGCCGCGTCGGGGTAGCCGTGGGCCTCGTCCGCCTGGCTGCGCATCAGCCGGGCGTAGACGAAGGGGCCGGTCAGGTCGGCGAGCGAGGGATGCTCCAGCGAGTCGGTGAACACCGTGGCGACGCCACGTGCCCGGGCCAGTTCGCACCAGCGCGGGTCCAGGAAGCTCTCGTGGCGGACCTCCACGGCATGGCGCAAGGCCAGCCCATCGAACGTTTCCGGCAAAAGGTCGAGGAAAGCGGCGATGTCGTCGGGGTCGAAGCGGCGTGTCGGCAGAAACTGCCAGAGGATCGGGCCAAGGCGATCGCCCAGCGCGGTAGCGCCCTGGAGGAAGCGTTCGACGCGCTCCCCCGTGGCCGCGAGTGCGCGAGCCTGGACGATGGTCCGGGGTGCCTTCACCGAGAACACGAAGCCTTCGGGCGTCTGCGCCGCCCAGTCGCGCCAGGTGTCCACGGCAGGCGATCGGTAGTAGGTACCGTTGATTTCAAGGCTTCGCAGCGCGTTGCTCGCGTATTCCAGTTCCCGTCGCTGCACGAGGCCCGGTGGATAGAACGTGCCGCGCCACGGTTCGTGGATCCAGCCACCGATGCCGCAACATATCCTGCCCATTGCGGGCCTGCCTTGCGCTTTCTTGCTACGGGAGGCGTTCATTGTGCGCATCGTCGCAATTGTCGGGTGGATGGCGTGTCATGGGATACGAGGCAACATATATTTGCGGGTCACCCTTTGCGCGATACTCCGCGCACCCTCCCCCGGCCAAGGCGCCATGGCATCCATCCGCATCATGACCGTCGACGATCATCCCCTGCTGCGCGAAGGCATCGCGGCGGTGATCGAAGGACAGCCCGGGCTGGAACTGGTCGCCGAGGCGAGCACGGGCGAAGAGGCGATCGAGCGGTACCGGCAGGTGCGTCCCGACCTCACGCTGATGGACCTGCAGATGCCCGGCATGGGTGGCATCGCCGCCATCGAGAAGATCCGCGGCGAATTCCCCGATGCCCGCATCCTCGTGCTCACGACCTACCGCGGCGACGTGCAGGCGATGAAGGCGTTTCGTGCCGGCGCACAGGGGTATCTGCTCAAGAGCGAACTGCGCAAGGACATGCTGGCGACGATCCACCAGATCATGGAGGGCAAGCGCCGCGTGCCGGAAGAAATCGCCAACGAGATGGCGGAATACGCGGCCGACGACGAGCTGACCCCGCGCGAGACCCAGGTGCTCACGCGCGTCGCCATGGGCGAGGCCAATCGCGACGTCGCGGTGGCGCTGGGAATCGCCGAGGAAACGGTGAAGGCGCACATGAAGAGCATCCTCGCCAAGCTGCAGGCCAACGATCGCACGCATGCCGTCGCCATCGCGCTGCGCCGGGGCATCATCGGCCTCTGACGCCCCTAGCGTGCGTGGGCGTGGCGCTTGCGGTACTCCGCCGGGGTGACGCCAAGTCGGCGTACGAAGGCGCGGCGCAGGCCATTGGCATCGGCATAGCCGCAGCGCGCGGCGACCCGCTTGGGCGTCTCGTGCCCCTCTTCCAGCCAGCGCCTCGCCGCCTCCACCCGCATCGACTCCACGAACTCGGCGGGCGTCATGCCCGTCTCGTGGCCGAACACGCGGGCGAAATGCCGGGGACTCATGCCGACCCGGGCCGCCATGTTGGCGACCGAATGATCTTCGCCGGGATGGGCGGCCACATAGCGCTGCAATTCCTGGAGGGCGCCACGGCCGGCCGGCGCGGCGTCGCCGTGCCGACTGAACTGCAATTGCCCGCCCGGCCGCCGATAGAAGACCACCAGTTCGGCGGCGACCGCCATGGCGACCTCGCGTCCGAGATCCTCTTCGACCAACGCCAGGGCCAGGTCCATGCCTGCCGTGACCCCGGCCGCCGTGCAGACCGCCCCATCGCGCACTACGAAGGCATCGGCCTCCACCTGTAGCGAGGGATGCCGCTGGGCGAGCAGTTCGGCGACCTTCCAGTGGGTGGTTACCCTGCGCCCGTCGAGGAGGCCCGTGCGGGCGAACAGTAAGGCGCCGCTGCAGATGGAGCCATGCCGACGGGCACGCCCGGCATGGCGGCGCATCCAGTCGATCACGTGCGGCTCCGAGGACGCTCCCGGCAGGTCGGGGGAGCCGGCCACCAGCAGAGTATCCAAGCGCTCGATCTCTTCCAGCACGCTGCGGTCGGGCAGGAAGCGGATACCCGAGGAGGCGGCGACGGCCAGGGGCGCCGTGCCCACAGTGACCACGCGATAGACATCGCGCCCCGTCTGCCGGTTGGCCTCGGCGAACACGTCCGCCGGCCCGGACACGTCCAGCATCTGGACGCCGGGCGGGGCAAGAATGACGATGGGTAGCGGTGTCTGCATGGCGCGCAAGATGGCAGGAATGGATGCATTGCGTCAAATCATGACGTGCGCCTTCCGCGCTGCAATGGTGGTCCATCCTCCACCGGACCCTCGCCATGACCGCCATCGCCGGCATCGCCATCCCCGACAGCGCCCTCGCACGCGACATCACCCAGCTCGTGCGCGATACCGAAACCGACCTTCTCTACCACCATTCCCGACGGGTGTTCCTGTTCGGGGCGCTCAGTGGCAACGCCCGGGGCCTCGCCTACGACGCCGAACTGCTTTATGCCGGCGCCATGTTCCACGACATGGGCCTGATGGCGGCCCATGCGAGCGCCTCCGACCGTTTCGAGGTGGATGGCGCCAACGCCGCACGGGACTTCCTGCGTTCGCGCGGTATCGACGAAGCCCAGATCGACATCGTCTGGGCTTCGATCGCCTTGCACACCACCCCCGGCATTCCTCAGTACATGAAGCCCGAGATCGCCCTGGTGACCGCGGGCGTGGAAATGGACGTGCTGGGCCTAGGCTTCGGTACTGTGTCCACGGCAGATCGGGAATCGGTGGCCGAGGCCCACCCGCGTGGGCCGGCCTTCAAGCAAGGCATTATCGACGCCTTCTACGAGGGCGTGCGCCGCAAGCCGGAAACGACGTTCGGCAACGTCAAGGCCGACGTGATGGCGTACAAGGAGCCGCATTTCCATCGCACGGATTTCTGCCAGTGCATCCTCCATAACGCCTGGCCGACCTGATTTGGTTGCGTCCGCAAGGATGACGGATTTGATCTGATAATCATTCGCACTTACGATGGCGGCCTTTCGCTTTGTGCCAGGCCGCCTCGATGTCGTTCCGCCCAGCCCTTCTCGCCGTCGCCATCGTCGGCGCCCTCACCGCGCACCCGGTCCTGGCCGAGGATGTTCCCACGCCTCCCCCGGCCGAGCTGGAAGGCGTCAAGGTGGTGGGCAACTGGCTGGGCGAGGCGGCGACCAACGCGGTGCAGAACCATCCGGGCGCACGCACGGTCGTGCGCCGCGAGGAACTGCGCGAGGCCGGTGCGATCAATCTGCGCGACGCCCTGCGCCGCATTCCCGGCGTGCAGGTGCAGGAAAGCAACGGCACGGGCGGCAGCGATGTCTCGCTGAATGTCGGCGTGCGCGGCCTCACCTCGCGCCTGTCGCCCCGCTCCACCATCCTGCTCGACGGCGTGCCCCTCGCCGTGGTGCCGTACGGCCAGCCGCAGGTGTCGATGGCACCGGTCGGCCTGGGCAACCTGCAGGCGGTGGACGTGGTGCGCGGCGGCGGTTCCGTGCGTTACGGGCCGCAGAACGTCGGCGGCATCATCAACTTCGTCACCCGCGACATCCCCGAGACCTTCGGCGGCAGCACGGGCGTGCAGTTCCAGGGCAGCGAAAAGGGCGGGATCCGCACCAACAGCAACCTGTTCCTCGGCGGCACCACGCAGAACGGCCTCGGCGTTGCCCTGCTCTACAACGGCGTGCATGGCCCGGGCTTCCGCGAGCACGAGGACAACGAAAGCATCGATGACGTGATGCTCAAGGCGAAGTACGCCTTCAGCAGCGAGGACACGCTCAGCGCGAGCATCCACCATTACGACGGCCAGGCGGGCATGCCCGGTGGCCTCACGCAGGCCGACTACGACGCCGACCCGTTCCAGTCGCGCCGTCCGTTCGACGACTTCCACGGCCGTCGCACCGACTACGTGCTGAAGTACAGCCATGTGGACGATCGCCGTAGCTTCGAGGTGCAGACCTATTACACCGACAGCTTCCGCGGCAGCCACATCGAGACGATCACGGCCAATCCCAACGGCACGTGGACGCACCAGCTCAACGCCTATCCGCGCAACTACCACACCTTCGCCATCGAGCCGCGCTATTCGCAGCTGTTCGACTGGGGCCAGGTCACGCACGAGATCGGTGTCGGCTATCGCTACACGAACGAAGCGATGCACGAGCAGACGTTGCGCAACAACAAGTACAACTCGCGCCTGTGGTACACGCCGTACGACAGCAATCCGTACGACGGCCCCTACGTGCTCTCCGGCAACAACACCGGCAGCAACGAGGCGCACGCGCTGTACATCGACGACACCATCAATGCCGGCAACTGGACGATCACGCCGGGCATCCGCTACGAGCGCATCCGCAGCCAGTGGGAAGCGCATCCGAGCAGCACGGTGGTGGTGAAGGGCCCGACTCAGCGTCGCGAGGACTACTCCAAGCCCCTGCCCTCGCTCAACGTGATCTACCACGTCAGCGACGCGCTCAAGCTGTACGCCAACGCGGAAACCTCGTTCGGCGCGCTGCAGTACTTCCAGATCGGCCAGAAGGATTCGACCAACCAGTTCGCGTCGGGCCTGAAGCCGGAGACGGCGCGCACCTACGAGATCGGCTCGCGCTACGACACCAAGGCCTGGGGCGGCGAGGTGTCGGTGTTCCGGATCAACTTCGACCATGAGCTCCAGCTCGTGGGCAAGCTGCCCAACCAGCCGGACTCGCACGATGGCTGGACCTCGCTTGGCGCCACCACGCACAAGGGCGTGGAGACGGCCGGACACGTGGACCTCGGCGCATTCAACGACGCCCTCGACGGCCTGACGCTGTGGGGCACCGCGACCTATACGCACGCCTTCTACAAGCACGGCTCGTTCACCGGCCGCGACCTGCCGTTCTATTCGCGTCGCACGGCCAACCTGGGCCTGCGCTACGGCATCGCGCAGTGGACCTTCAACCTCGACGCGTTCGCGCAGTCGAAGCAGCATTCGCCGGGTTCGCCCAGCTTCGACCCGACGCGCCCCAGCGTGTACCAGACCGTACCGACGCCCGATGGCGACCTCGGCGACATCCCGGGCTGGACCACCTGGAACGCGCGCGCCGAATACGCCTTCGGTCCGTCGTTCTCCAACCTGCGTCTGGGCGTGGGCGTGAAGAACCTCACCGACAAGCGCTATTTCACGCGATCGACCGATAACAACGACGGCATCTACGTCGGCCAGCCGCGCACGTACTTCGTGCAGGCGTCGGTGGACTTCTGATGGCCCCGTCACCGCGCCGCTTCCGTTCCGCGCTGAAGACCCTGCACCTGTGGCTGGGTCTCACGCTCGGCTTGTTGCTGGCGCTGGTGACGCTCTCGGGTAGCGTGCTGGTCTTCGAAGATCCCCTGTTCGAAGCCGCGCACCACGATCTCGTGGCGCGTCCCCTGCCCGACCTCGCGACCCAGGGCCACGCCCTGGCGACCCTGCTGCACTCGCCGGAAGGCAAGGGCCTGCGCACCGTGGCCGCTCCGTCGGCGGAGCTGCCTGTATGGGACGGCCAAGCGCGTAACGGCGATCATTTCTACTTCGATGCGAGCACGGGCGACCTGCTGCTGCATCGTGTGCAGGCGGGCGATGTCCTGCTGATGCTCAAGGAATGGCACACCAAGCTGTTGAGCGGTGAGATTGGCGAGACCGTGCTGGGCATCGTCTCCATCACCGGCCTGTTCATGCTGTTCTCGGGTGTCTGGCTCTATTGGCCCGGCCGCCAGCGCGCGCTGCGCCACCTGAAGCCGCATACGCAGCCGCCGGTGCTGCGCTGGGCGAGCTTCCATCGTTTCGTGGGCGTCGCCGCCCTGCCGCTGTTGATCGTCGCGCTGGGTACCGGCGTCACGATGGCCTATCGCGGCGCCGTCCGCGACGGTCTCGCGGCGGCCTTCCACGAACCGGCACGTCCGAAGCCGCCGAAGCTGCCCGTCGCCAAGGGCATCGACTGGCCCGCGATCCTTGCCGCCGCGCAGGCCGTGGCACCCGACGCCGCACTCACCCGCCTGACCTTGCCCGGCAAGGACAACGGCACGCTGGTGATGCGTATCCGCCGCGTGGGCGAATGGAACCCGATCGGCCGCAGTTCGGTCTGGATCGATCCGGCCACTGCGACGGTGGTCGGTGGCGAGGATGCGACAAAGCTGGGACCGGGCGGTCGACTTGCCAACACGCTGTTCCCGATCCATTCCGCCGCCGTCGGCGGCCTCGCCTGGCGCATCGTGGCCTGCATCACCGGCCTGCTGCCCGGCTTCCTGCTGGTGACGGGCTTCCTGTTCTGGCGTGCGCGGCAACGTCGCCCTGCCCGCGGCAGGCCATAAGTCAGGCTCGTTGCCGCCCATTGGGCGCATTATCCTGCGGTTCGCCATCGCTCATGGGAACCATCGAAATGCGTCGACTCCTGCTCGCTCTCGCGGCTTGCGCCGCCCTGCCCGCCCTCGCCGACGATCATCCGGAGTGGACGCAGCCGGTCGCGCCGCATGCGATCTTCGCCAATACGTACTACGTGGGCACCAAGGGTCTTTCATCGATCCTGGTGACCTCGCCGCAAGGCCATGTGCTGATCGATGTTCCGATGAATGACGCGATCGCCGCGCAGGTCGAGGCGAACATCCGCACACTCGGCTTCAAGCCGGAAGACATCCGGCTGATCCTCAACAGTCATCCTCACTTCGATCATGCAGGTGGCATCGCGAAGCTGGCGAAGGACACGGGTGCGCCGGTGCGCACCACGGCCGCTACCGCGAAAGCCATGCTGCTGGGCGGCCGTGATCCGGACGACCCGCAGTTTGGCGAAGCGGCGGCCTATACGGCGCTGAAAGCCCGTGGCGACATCGTGGACGGCACCGTCGTCAGCGTAGGTCCCTTGCGCCTGACCGCGCATATCACGCCCGGACATACGCCGGGCGGCACGGCGTGGACGTGGCGCTCCTGCGAAGGTGCCAGCTGCAAGGACATCGCCTTTGTCGACAGCCTGTTCGCCTTTTCGTCGGACAGCTATCGCTACAGCGCGCATCCCGCGTTTGTGTCGGCTTATCGCAAGACCTTCGAGCGCGTCGCCGCCCTTCCCTGCGACCTGCTCATCACCCCGCATCCGGAACAGGGCGAAGGCGAAACCTGCAAGAGCTATGCAGCCGCAGGTGCGAAACGACTCGACGAGAAACTGGCTAGCGAAAAGAAGGCGCATTGATCGACGCCTGCTACACGCCGGACAGTCGCTCCGTGCCGGCCTGCGACACCGCGATGGCCTCGTGGCCTCTTGCCCGCATCGCGGTGTCGTAACTTTCAAGCGCGCTGGATAGATCACGGCATCCCGACGTGCGTGCCAACGCCGCCGCAAGCGAAGCGGCATCTTCCAGCGCTGTATTCGCGCCGCGTCCTCCTGCCGGGCTCATTGCGTGTATCGCATCGCCCAGCAAGGTGACGCGACCGCGTGGCCACGCAACGTCCGGTCGCCCCAAGCGGATGGGTAGCATCGCGATCCCTGTGCCATCACCGTCGCACAGGGCGTCTCGCAACGTCGGATGCCATGTCATCGCGATCCGAGCCAGGAACGGTCGTGCGTCGACGGACAGGTCATCCGGCAAGCCGAGTCGCCAGCGCGTGCCCACGAGGGCCCAGTACAGGTAGTCGTCCACATGCGAGAGCCTGCAGCCGTGCCCTTGCGCGATGGATGGCAGGTCGCTTCTGAAGCGCATGTCTTCCAGGATCGCCGCGCAGCCGTCGGCGAGGATGACGTGCGTGCCTTCGGGCAGCCCGGCCCGAGATGAAGGCGTCGTCTTGCCGTAGATGCAGACCGCGCCCGTCGTCGTCGGTGCCGCCATGGGCGCGAGCTGGGCGCGCACGCGGGAGTTCACGCCATCCGCGCCGACAAGTACATCCGTCTCGATCGACGTTTCGTTGCCCAATGCTACGCGCAGCCGATCGTCGTCGATGGACTCGTAATGTTCGAACGCCTGTCCGAAGTGCACGCGATCCTCGATGCCGGTCATCAGCAGTTCGCGCAGGGTCTGCCTGTGGATGCTGACATCGTGCGGACCGCCATCCTCCTGCCAGCTGTCCGGCGCCTGCGCGTTGACGGGCACGAGGTTCGTATCCAGGAAGCGTGCGTTTGGCGTCGCCTGGGATACCGCCAGATGGAAGATGCTGTCCATCTCAGGCGTCCACGCGCGTGACAGCGCATGCTGTCCCGCCGCGTCGATCCTGATGCGATATCCTTGCGCGCGTTGGTCGAGTGCGTCATCCCGCTCGAAGACGTCGAAGCGAATGCCCGCGTGTCGTAACGACTGGGCGAGGCACAGGCCACCCAGGCCGGCACCGATGATCGTGATGTGGAATGTGTCGTCCATGGTCAGGACTCCTGAAACAAGGCAGTCCACGGTGACATGTCGACATCGCGGGACGGTATTGGCGTGCGGACGAAAACTATTGGATAACGGCCAGGGTGCCCGTATGTCGGTGACCGATCACAGTGAGCGAGTCGATGGCCCCTCGTTGATTGTCCTGGCCGGTGACGCATCGCCGACCAACGAATATCGCCTGGGCACGCGCGACTACGACTGGCACAGCCATCGCCGTGGCCAGCTGCTGTGCGTCGAGACAGGGCTGATCCATGTGTGGACCGAACGCGGCGCCTGGGTGCTACCGCCACATCGTGCAGGATGGATTCCACCGGGAGAGTCGCATCGCGTGAAGGTCTCGGGAGCCTTGAGCGGATGGACCGCGCTGGTGGCCCCCGACGCCTGCGCAGACCTGCCTGCCGAACCGTGTGTGATCGGTGTCGGCGATGTCCTGCGCGTGCTTGCACAACGAGCCGCCACCTGGTCGAAAGACGACGGGTTGTCGTCGATGCAGGAACGTATCGCCAGGGTCATCTTCGACGAGATCGTTCGTGCGCCACTGGAGTCGCTGCACTTGCCGATGCCCAGCGACTCGCGCCTGCTGCGGGTTGCGCAGGCGATCCTGGACGAGCCGGGCAGGGCATGCACGCTGGACATGTGGGCGGCTATCGCCGCGATGTCGCCGCGTTCGTTACGCCGGGCGATGCGGGAGGAGACGGGCCTGGGTTTCGCCCAATGGCGCGAGCAGGCCCGCCTGCTGCGCGCCATGGACATGCTTGCGCACGACGAGCCGGTGGCACGCGTGGCGGATGCGATGGGTTACGCGTCGCCGAGCAACTTCATCGCGATGTTCCGCAAGGCGCTTGGTGTCACGCCGGGGCAGGTGTTCGGAGCGGGTGGGGCGTCTACTTCGCCAGCATCGCCGCGATCCGCGCGTCCTTCTCGGTCCACAACTGGTTGATCCAGGTCTGGAAGCGTTCGCGGAACGCCGGGTCGGCGTCATAATCGCCGCGCATCTGCGCGGGAATCGGCAGGCGTCGTGCGTGGATGCGAACTTCGCGGATGCGCCCGGCGATCATGTCCATCGTCGTGCTGGGGCCATCGGGATAGACGATGGTCACATCGAGGATGTCGCGGATGGCGTCACCCATGGCGTCGATCACGAAGGCCACGCCACCGGCCTTGGGACGAAGCAGGTGGCGATACGGTGACTTCTGCGCATCGTGCTTGGCCTGGGTGAAGCGGGTACCTTCGGTGAAGTTCATGATCGCCACCGGCACCTGGCGGAATTTCTCGCAGGCACGGCGGGTGGCTTCGCGATCCTTGCCGCGCAACTCTGGACGCGCTTCGAGCTGCTGGCGCGAATGGCGCTTCATGAACGGGAAATCCAGCGCCCACCAGGCCGGTCCGAGCAGCGGCACCCAGATCAGCTCGCTCTTCAGGAAGAAGCGCATGAAGGGGATGCGACGGTTGAAGACCTTTTGCAGGGTAGGGATGTCCACCCAGCTCTGGTGGTTGCACACCACCAGAAAATTCTCAGTCGGTTGAAGGCCCTCGATACCTTCCACGGTCCAGTGCGTCCGCGTGAAGGCGCCGAACATCCCGCTGTTGACGGCCAGCCAGCTTTCCGCGATGCCGACCAGGGCGGCCGAGCACAGGCGCCGTACGAAGGGCAGCGGGATCAGCAGGCGCACGGCGGTCAGGGCGAACAGCGGCACCACGTGCAGCACGGTGCTGGCGAGCAGCAGCACGCAGACGAGGGGAATGCGCAGGACGGCGGGTAGCGAGGCAAGCATGGTCGTGGCTGAGGATGACGATCCGTCAGTCTACTTGGTCCGCGCAGCCGGGGCCCGGCTGGAGCCAGGTCCAGACCGGAGCCGCCATTTCGTCTATTGACGGCATGGCGGCTTGTCCGGATCGTTCGTGACTCACGATCACGAGTCACCATCATGCCCACCGACGGCCGACTGCTCGGCAACCTTACCGTCCTCGTCTCCGTGGTCGAAACGGGCAACTTTGCCCGTGCCGCCGATGCGCTGGGTCTGTCGCCTTCGGGCGTCAGCCGTGCCATAGGGCGGTTGGAGGCCCGCCTTGGTGTGCGCCTGCTGCACCGGACCACCCGTTCCGTGACCCTCACCGACGAGGGCGAGCGGCTGTATGCGCAGGTGGGCCCGCTGCTGTCCGGTATCGAGGACGCCGCGCTCTCGGCAGCCGGCGATGCGCAGGCCGTGCGGGGGCGTCTGCGGGTCAGCGTCGATCCGATGTTCTCCGCCCAGGTGCTGGCGCCGCGCCTGCGCGGCTTCCTCGACCGGTATCCCCAGCTTGAGCTGGAGATCGTCACCCGCGACGAACTGGGCGACCTGATTTCCGATGGCATCGACGTGGCCGTGCGTTTCGGTGTGCCGCCATCGTCCTCCCTGATCGGTCGCAAGCTGGTCGAGACCCGCGTGCTTACTGTGGCCACGCCGGGCTATCTCGCGACGCACGGCAGGCCTGCCACGCCCAAGGAGCTGGCCCATCACAGTTGCATCCAGTTTCGCGACCCGGTGACCCGTCGTCCGTTCGAATGGGAATTCCACCGCAAGGGCAAGGTGGTGCCGGTGGAAACTACCGGCCCCGTGCTGGCCACCGATTCCGGCACGATGTACGCGTTGTGCGTGGCGGGCGTGGGCATTGCGCAGGTGTTGGAGCTGAGCGTGCGCGATGCCATGGCGGATGGGCGCCTGGTCGAGTTGTTCCCGGACTGGGCGGAGGAAACGTTCCCGCTGTACGCGTTCTATCCGTCGCGGCGCAACGCACCGCCCAAGGTGCGGGCTTTCGTCGATTTCTGCGTGGAGCTGGCCGTCGCGCCATGATGTCGATATCGGCCGTCGCCGTTCGACGTGTCAGATGAAGGGCCACGCCGTGGCTCGCCCTGGGAGAACCGCATGTCCGCTTTCCGGCGTATCACCCCGTTCCTCTGGTTCGACACGCAGGCCGAGGAGGCCGCCACGTTCTACACGTCGATTTTTCCGAACTCGCGCATCCTCGCGGTAGCCCGCTACACGAAGGAGACCGCTCAGGCCTCGGGGCGTCCGGAAGGCTCGGCCATGACGGTGTCCTTCGAACTGGACGGCCAACCCGTCACCGCATTGAACGGCGGCCCGGTGTTCACCTTCAACCAGGCCATCTCGCTGGTGGTGCATTGCCATGACCAGAACGAGATCGACCATTACTGGAACCATCTCTCTCAAGGCGGCGATCCCAGCGTGCAGGCTTGCGGCTGGCTGAAAGACAAGTACGGCCTGTCATGGCAGGTTGTACCTGGCGATATCGCCAAGCTTGCCGGCAACGCCGGCTCCATGGGTGCGCTGATGCACATGAAAAAGATCGATATCGCCAAACTGAAGGCCGCCGCGACCTGACCTTTGAATCGGCGCGCCCGCCCATAAATCAGTAGCTTGGGACCACGATAGCCGGGAGGTGCCCCATGGCGACCGGATGGGCGGGCGACACCGCCGTACAGGACCAGATCGACGCCACCGTGGACGACGCGGTGAAGCGCGTCCGTAGCCGGCTGGCGCAGGGTCCCGGCCTGGAGCACTGCGAGGCATGCGACAAGCCGATCCCCGAGGCGCGCCGCCAGGCCGTTCCCGGCGTGCGGCTGTGCGTGGCCTGCCAGGAGGCGGCGGATCGCGAGGAAGCCGCGTTCAGCGGCTACAACCGCCGCGGCAGCAAGGACAGCCAGCTCCGTTAGCGCCCGCCGCTACAATGGCGGGGATATCCCCCAAGGATCGCCCCATGCTCGAACAGCTGATTCTCGCCCGCCACGGCGAGACGGAATGGAACGTCGCCGGCCGCGCCCAGGGCAGGGCGGACAGCCCCCTGACCGCCGCCGGGCTGGAGCAGGCAGAGGCCCTGGGGCGTCGGCTGGCAAGCCTGGGCGTGGAGCACATCGTCAGCTCGCCGCTGACCCGTGCCCGCCGTACGGCGGAAATCGCCGCGGCGGTGGTGGGCTGCGAGGTCAGCCTGGACGACCGGCTCGTGGAGCGCGCCTTCGGCGACCTCGAAGGCCGCGCGGTCGCCGATGCGATGGCCGAAGATCCCCGCTGGATCGCGGTGCTGCGCGGCATCGACCCGGCGATGGCCGCCAACGGCGGCGAAACCCTGCACGAGGTCGCGGCGCGCATGTTGCCGGCGCTGGATGCCACGAAGGCGCTGCCTTATCGCCGCGTGGCGGCGCTCTCGCATGGCCATTGCCTGCGAGCGGTGCTGGGCGCCCTCGGTGATGGCGTAACGGCGAATTATCACCACGGTAATTGCGCATACACGCCACTTTCGCTGAGCGAGGGTCGCTTCGTCTTCGAGCGGTGGAACCTGAGTGCGCTGGAGCTGGCTGACGCCTGATCGTCACGGCGCGTGTAATAAATAAGAAATAATTGATTTCAAAGGGTTTTTACTAAAGCATTCGCCGTATTGGCCGATTAACGGGGCGGTTCCCCGGCCGTGCCACGACGATGCCCATGAACAGCCCAACCGGCGGTCGAGAACCGTCGTTGATCGAGCAGGCCCTGGCCGGTACATCGCTCACCGCGGTGTTCCAGCCCGTCATCCGTATCGACACCGGACAGGTCGTGGCCCATGAGGGCCTGATCCGTTCGGCGCTGCCGCAGTTCGACCTCACGCCGCCGGACCTCTTGGACCTGGCCCGTGCCCGCGGGCGCCTTGGCGTCTTCGAGCTTGCCGCGGTGCGTCGCATCGCCGAGCGCTTCGTCGAGGGAGCTTTGGCGGGCCGCCTCCTGGTGAACCTCAGCGCCTACGCCCTCGTGCAGGAAAGCGTGCGCCCCGAGGATGTGATCGAGGCGTTGTCGGTTCCCGGCCTCGATGTCAGCCGCGTCACCATCGAGATCACCGAGCGCGACATCGTCGATAACCCGGCGCGACTCGCCCATGCGCTGGGTTTCCTGCGTGCGCGGGGCATCCGCGTCGCCCTCGACGATTTCGGTAACGGTCATTCGAACTTCGAGATGTGGAACGAGGTGCATCCGGAGATCGTCAAGATCGACCGTTACCTCATCAACGGCCTCGCGCAGAGCGCGGAACGCCTGGCCATCGTGCGCGCGCTGTGTTCGGTGGCCGAAACCCTTGGCGCCGAACTGGTGGGCGAGGGCGTGGAGGAAGAGGCGGACCTGCTCATGCTTCGCGAGCTGGGCATTCCCTATGCACAGGGTTTCCTCATCGGCAGACCGAGTGCCGAGCCCTTGCTGAAGCCTTCGCCGCGTGTCGTCGAGGCGCTGTCGCTGGGTCACGTGCCGGTGCCGCCGCGTCCGCGCGGACCGGTCTCGGGCAGCCGCTTCACGGCGGGTCACATGCTGATCGAGGCGCCCTGCCTGTCATCGTCGCAACTCAACGAGGACATCGTCGAGCTGTTTGCCACCGAGTCGCGCCTGCACGCGGTCGCGATCGTCGACGACGGCCGGCCGCTGGGCATCGTGAACCGGCGCGTGTTCACCGAACGCATGGCGCAGCCCTTCGCGCGCGAGCTGTTCGGCCGCAAGCCGTGCACCACCTTCATGCATGCGGACCCACTGCTGTGCGACGAGCAGATGCCCTTGCAGAACATGGCCGACATTCTTCGTGGCGAGGACCAGCGTTACCTGAGCGACGGTTTCATCATCACCTCCGCCGGCCGCTACCTCGGCCTGGGCACGGGCGAAGCACTGGTGCGCCGCGTGACCGAAATCCGCGTCGAAGCCGCGCGCTATGCCAACCCGCTGACCTTCCTGCCCGGCAACCTGCCGGTCACCGAGCACATCGATCGCCTGTTGCAGGCGGGCGGCCCGTTCGCCGCGGCGTACTTCGACCTCGACAACTTCAAGCCCTTCAATGACCAGTACGGCTACTTCCGTGGCGACGAGATGATCCGCCTGCTCGCCAGCACACTCACCGGCGACCTGCGCCAGGACGCGGACTTCGTCGGCCATATCGGTGGTGACGATTTCATGGTGGTGTTTCAGGGCGGCGACTGGACTGCGCGCTGCGACGAGATGCGCGTGCGGTTCAACGCGATGGCCGGCAACCTGTTCGACGATACGGACCGCGCGCGTGGTGGCATCGACAGCGAAGATCGTCACGGTCACCAGCGTTTCTTTCCCATTATCACTGTGGCGGTGGGTGTCGCATGCTTCGTCGAAGCGTTCCCGCGCGATGCGGAAGCGGTGGCGAGCCTCGCCGCGTCGGCCAAGCGCGTCGCCAAGCATTCCGGCATCGGCCTGCACGTAGTGCATTACGACGGGCAGGTGTCCCACGCCGTGTCATAGATATTTCAAGTAACTGAAACAAAAGTATAATTTGCCAAAAATCGCTAAAGTTGCCTTGGCATCGGCCGACAGGGAGGCATCCCCGTCCCCCGTGAGTGCGTCATGCGACTTCCCCGCTTTCCGTTGCCTACGTTGACGTTGCGCGCGCGCCTCCTCCTGCGCCTCGCCGGTACCATCCTTCTTCTCCTCGCCTTGTGGATCGTCGGTGGCGTGCAATTGCGCACCGCGAACGATCGCCTGCAATCCGTCGTCGGCGACACGCTGGCGCCCGTGGCCGATGTCGGCCATATCCAGAACGACTACAACGACCTGCTCGACGCGTTGGTGCATGCAACCCTCATGCGCCTGCCTTCCGCCGTCGATGATGCGGTGACCGCCATCGGCGCCGATCGTCACGATATCGACAAGCAGTGGAAGTCGCTGGAAGCCAGTGGCCTGGGACAGACGCAGCAGAAGCTCGTCTCGCTCGCTGTCGAACACCGCAAGGCCGCCGACAAGGCCATCGACGACGTAGTGGCCTTGCTCAAGGCGGAGCAGTTCGACATCGCCCAGCTGCAACTGTCCAACGACGTGCAGTCGGCGGTGATACCGCTCAAGGCCGACTTCTCCAACCTGTTCGCGCTGGCGCTCGCCGGTGGCAAGGCGCAGGCCGAGGCACAGCATGCCGACATCCAGCGCGGCGCGGCGGTATCCGCCGTGCTGCTCGCCATCGCGCTCATCATCGCCAGCGCGATGGATATCGCCATCATCCGCTCGCTGGGCAAACGCCTGCGCCAGGCCACCGAGGTGGCGGCGGCCATCGCGCGCGGCACGCTCGGTTCGCGCATCGAGATCGGCCGCGAGGATGAGATCGGCAGCCTGCTCGCGTCGCTGGCCGAGATGGACGCGCAGCTGGGCAACGTCGTGACCCAGGTGCGCGATCGTGCCGACGACGTGGCCCATGCTGCCAGCGGCATCGCGCACGGCAACGATGCGCTGAACGACCGCACGCGCACCCAGGCCCAGCACCTGCGGCACACCTCGGCCTCGATGGAAGACATGGCCCGCGCGGTCGCGGGTGGCCTCGGTCACGCCAATGCCGCGCATTCCGCCGTGCACGAGGCGCGCGAGATGACCGATGAAGGCCATCGCGTGGCAATGGATGCGATCGGCAATATGCGGGAGATCCAGCGTAGTACCGAGCGCATGACCGAGGTGCTCGACCTGGTCGACCAGATCGCTTTCCAGACCAACCTGCTGGCGCTCAATGCCGCGGTGGAAGCGGCGCGCGCGGGCGAACACGGGCGTGGCTTCGCGGTCGTTGCATCGGAAGTGCGCGAACTGTCGCAGCGTAGCGCCACGGCGGCGCGTGACATTCGTGGCCTGATCGGCGCCAGCGACGAGGCGGTGCAGGCGGGCGTGACCTCGGTGGATCGCGCCGGCGCGGTGCTTACGGGTATCGGCGAGCGCGTGACCTCGCTCGCGACGCTGGTCTCCTCGGTGATGGAGGCGACGCGTGGGCAGAACGACGGCATCGCTCGGGTGAATGGGGCGATCCGCGGTATCGACGAGACCACGCGCGAAAACGCGGCGATGGTGGAGCAGGCGGCGGCTGCCAGCCGCGCAATGCGCGAGAGCGCGGAGATCCTGCGCCGCGAGATGGCCTATTTCGTCCTGGAAGACGCCGCCTAACCTTGTAGGAGCGCGCTTGCGCGCGATCCGCGGCAGCGGCAATCTGGCCCGCATTCGCAGGATCGCGCGCAAGCGCGCTCCTACAGGGCGGGGTCTCTCACCCGTTTCAGCGACTTGTAGAGCGTCGCTCGCGATACGCCAAGCACGCGCGCGATGTAGTTCGCCGCGTGCCGGATGTCGAACAGGCCGCGTTCGTCCAGCTGCGCCACCAGCGATTCGCGCTGGGCGATGTCCAGCGCGGCCAGGCTGCTGCCCTGTTCGCCGAGGAAGGCCGCGACGAGATCGTTGATCTCCTCGCGCCAGTCCTCGCGGAACAGTACGGCGGGGCGCGGCGCGGTCTCGGCGAATCGCAGGAAGTCCTTCGATAACGCATGCATCGCCTCGAACATGCTCACGTCGATGTTGATGCAGAGCATGCCCACGGGCTTGCGGCGACCGTCGCGTAGCACGGCGGTCACCGATTTCATCGGGCGTCCATCGGCGTTGGTCTTCGGGTACGGACCGATCACCGCGTCGTCCAGTGCGGTGACGTCGCCGATATCGTTGAGCGAATCGTCGCCGGGCGAGCGCCGCGACAACCGATTCGCGATATGCCGGATGCGGCCGGTGCCGAGGTCGTGGATGACAACCTCGGCATGTGGCTTGAGCACCGCCGCGATGGCGTCGGCGACGGGAACGAAGGCGGCGAGGAAATCGGTCATCCGGCGATCATGGTCGCCGCAAGACTTTCTGTCCAGGCTGGACTTCTGCTCAGTCCTTGTAGTCCAGGCTGGGATACCAGGTGGGTTTGCGGCCTTCCGGCGTGCAGTCGAGCACGGTCCACAGGGGCATCAGGTCGGGTGCGCCGCGTGGATCCTGGCCCGGGTCCGAGGTCTCGTCGCCCATCTCGCCGGCCCAGAACAGGCGGATGACGCCGTCGCGCCGGGTGAAGACGTTGAACGCGGAGATGTCGCTGCCGTCCTTGGCGATGGCGTGGTAGTCGCGGCTGAAGGTTCCGTGGGTGTCGCCGTAGAGCTTCAGGTGATGCCAGCCCCGTTCGCGAGCGAAGGCCTGCATCCGCTCGTAGGGCGAGCGCGAGATCACGGCAAGCGCGACATTGCGTTCGATGTCCGCCGCCTCACCGTCCCAGGCGCTCAGCAATGAGGTGCACATGGGGCAGGGGCGTTCGCGTTGCGGGCCGTACATCCAGCTGTAGGTCACCAGGGTGTCCTTGTCACCGAACAGGCCGGCAAGGTCCGTGGCACCGTGCGCGCCGGTAAAACGGTAGTCGCCCTGCGCCTCGCCGCCGGGCGGAAGCGCGCGTCGCAGTTCGGCCACGCGTTCGATGTGGCGACGCAGTTCGATTTCCTCGGCGAGCAGTGCGTTGCGGGCGGTGCGATACGCAGTGCTCTCGTTGGGCATGCGATAGGTGTTGCGGGCGGCCAGTTCCGTGGCCGGAACAAGGGATTGGGCGCTCATGTCGGTCTCCTTCGGGTCAGTCGCGGTCGGGGGCGCCGAGCGGGAACAGCGGGCGATAGGGCCGGGCCTCGTCAACGGCGCGGGCGAACGAGGGGCGGGCGAGCAGGCGGCGGCGATAGGCATGCACCTGCGCGAAGCGCGGGTCGATGGCATGCGTCCAGTCCGCGTAGAACAGGAACGGCGCGGCGCCGCAGTCGGCAAGGCTGAAGCGGTCGCCGGCGGCCCATTGGCGTCCGTCCATGTGGCGGTCGAGCCACGCGTAGGCGGTATCCAGCATCTGTCGGCATTCCTCGACGCCGCGAGGATCGCGCTGGTGCGCCGGGCGTATCGCGTCGAAGACGATTCGTTGCTGGGGCGTGGAGATGTAGTTGTCGAAGAAGCGGTCCATGCCGCGCACTTCCAGGGCGGCGCGGGGATCCTCCGGCAGCATCGGCGCCGGCCCGGGATGGTAGAGCTGGAGGTATTCGATGATCGTGCTGGCCTCGGTCACCGTGCGGTGGCCGTCGACCAGCACGGGGAATCGACGGATGGGCCAAAGTTCGGCGAACTCGGCGTAAACGTCGGGGTGCTCCGGCGAAAGCATCTTCCACTCGAACGGCGTGCCGTTTTCGTAGATCGCCGTCAGCGCCTTCTGGCAGTACGACGAGAAAGGATGGGCATAGAGCTTCAGGGTCATCGCGGTGGCCTCGGTGGCGTGTCGGTTACCTGATGACGTCGAACGGGCGGTGTCGTTTTCGACAAACGCCGCGTTGCTATCATCCCGTCGACACGGAGGAATCGATGAGAGTAGGGATCGTAGGCTACGGCACGGCGGGTCAGGCTGCCGCCATCCTGCTGGGGCGACAGGGACACGAGGTCACGGTATTCGAGAAAAGTCCGGTACTGGGGCCGGTGGGGGCGGGTTTCCTGCTCCAGCCGACCGGACTGGCGGTGCTCGATCGCCTGGCGCTTGCCGAAAAGGCACTGGCCCTGGGCCAGCGTATCGACGAACTGCATGGCACCACGCCGTCCGGCCGGGCGGTCATGGCCATGCGTTACGCGGACCGGCGTCCGGGTTGCTTCGGCCTGGGCATGACGCGGGGCGCGCTATTCGAATTGCTGCGCTCGGCGGACGCCGGGGCGACGACGGTTCGCACGGGAATTCGCATCGTGGCCCACGACGAGGCGACGTCCTCGCTCCACGACGAGGAAGGCCACGTCCATGGCCCCTTCGACCTCGTCGTCGTCGCGGATGGTGCGCATTCCGTGCTGCGCCCGCATTGCAAGGGACAGGTCCGTCGCGAGTCCCTGTATCCCTGGGGCGCCGTCTGGTGCCTGCTGCGGGTCGACGACTGGCATGCCCATGAGCACCTCCTGCAACGCTATGCGGGCACGCGAACGATGATCGGCATGCTGCCGGTCGGTACGCGCCCGGGGCACGAGGGACGCTGGGTCACCTTCTTCTTCAGCCTGCCGGGCGATCGTGTCGAGTGTTTCGACGACGCGGCGCTGGACGATATGAAGCGCGAGGCGGTTGCGCTGTGGCCCGAGCTGGCGCCCCATCTTGCGTCGCTGGAGCGCGCCGATCAGCTGCACAAGGCGCGCTATCGCGACGTGGTGCTGCGTCGCCCTCATCACGGCCACCTGGTGGTCATCGGCGACGCTGCCCACGCGATGAGCCCGCAGTTGGGGCAGGGCGTCAACATGGCGCTGCTGGACGCCGAGGCCCTTGCCGATGCGCTGGCGGCACACGACGACATCGACAAGGCGCTTGGCGCGTATCGTCGTGGTCGTCATGCGCACGTGCGCACCTACCAGTTCATGAGCCGCTGGCTGACCCCCTTGTTCCAGTCGGACCATGCCTGGCTAGGCCCCGGTCGCGATGCCTTGTTCGGGCCGATGGGACGTCTTCCCGGCGTGCGTGGCACGATGCTGGGCATCCTGAGTGGCGAGGCGCGACTGCGCCGGAAGCACTGAACGGTCAGGTTCATCCGGATATCTGTGAGGAAGTGATCCATGGTTCGACGGTTCGTCGCGTTCACCCTGTCGCTGGCCCTGTGCGCATCCGCATCGGTGGCGGTGCCGTTCTGGGGAGCGAAGAAATCCAGTCCGGCGGAAACCCCGCCCACCTCGCTGAAACCCGGTGAGTGGATATGGGGCGGTCGTGGTGCCTCGCCCGGTCCGATGGCGGTGATCGTCAGCCTTACCGAGCAGCGTGCCTACGCCTACCGCAACGGCATCCTCATCGGCGTGACCACGGTCAGCACGGGCAAGAAGGGCTACGAGACGCCGACGGGTGTGTTCACCATTCTGCAGAAGGACAAGGACCACCATTCGAAGAAGTACGACAACGCACCGATGCCGTACCAGCAACGCCTGACCTGGGATGGCGTGGCGCTGCACGCGGGTGGCCTGCCGGGCTTTCCCGAGTCGCACGGTTGCGTGCACATGCCCACGGAGTTCGCGCGCCTGCTGTTCGATGCCACCAACATGGGCATGACCGTGGTGGTCGCGAAGGAAGGCGCGGCACCGGTGACCGTGGTGCATCCCAGTGCCGTGATTCCCATCGACCCGCGCAACGGAGCCGATCTGAAAGCGTCGCCGTTGGGTGATGGCGAGATGTTCCGCTGGCAGCCCGAGGCGTCGCCGACCGGTCCCATTTCCATGTTGCTGAGCGTGGTCGACGGTCGCGTGATCGTGTTCCGCAACGGCATCGAGATTGGCCGCAGTCGCATCGAGGTCACCGACCCGCTGGTGGGCACGCATGCCTTCATCGTGGCGGCGGGCTACATGCCGGATTCGCCGAAACGCGACGGCCTGCGCATGCCGAACTGGATCACGATCGGCATTCCCGGCCACGGCGACGAGGCCAACAAGGTGGTCGACGAGGCGCTCGTCGATCGCGTGGCGGTGCCGCGCGAGTTCATGGAGAAGCTGCTGCCGTTGCTCGTCCCCGGCTCGGTGCTGCTGGCCACCGACGAAAGCGTGCAACCATCGACGACCGGGCCGAAGCTCCAGGTCATCGATTCGGATCCGCCCCAGCCCTGAGTGGCCTGATACGAAGCGTCCGGCGCGTTCCGAAACGCGCCGGACGATCCGGGATTACTTCGGCAGCGGCAGCGAGATGGCGCGCGACTTCACCGTCGCGGAAAGCGCCGGGAACGGGTCGATACCCGTTTCGGTGATGATCGCGTTGATCGTCACCACGGTGCAGACGGGCGCGTCGACGTTCGAGCAACGCCAGGCGCCGGCACCGACGGACGGATCGTAGATCGCCTTCCAGGTGTAGTTCGGCACGATGACCGAGTCCGCACCGATGGTGTCGGGCGTCGGGCCGTCGAAGGCCGGGCCCGTCACGACGAAGACTTCGCCGTCGTTGGTGGCCATCGTGCGCACGGTCGTTTCGATGCGTTCCCACTTGCCGGTGTTCAGCGTGTGGCTCTGCGGCACCATGTTGGCGAGCGAGAAGCTCTGGCGCTGGGCAGTGGCGTTCGGCTCGTCGCCCGACGGGGTCATGTGGCCGCGATCGTAGCCGCTGCCCTTGTAGTCCGTCAGCTGGGCACGGTCCGCCACGGGAATGGCGGTCTCGGCGTGGAAGGCATCCTTGCGCGGGGTGTTCTGCGCATCGGCGATCTGCTGGGCGGTGAGGTGCTCGGCCGACCACAGCGGTCCCTTGGTCACGCCGGAGGCAAGCAGCGAATAGGCATCGAAGCACAGCGGGGTGGTGCGCTCGGCGAGCGAGGTATCGTTGAGGTCGGGCGCCGAGCCGCCCTGGAACAGTTGCGGGCATTGCGTATCCGACGCATGGACCGCACCACCGATAAGCAATCCGAAAACCACGCAGAACGCGCGCGCATGACGATTGAGCATGTGTTGTTCCCCATGAAAGCGACGGATCCCCCGTTCGCGAGGCCGACATTCTTGCCGCATCCGATGACGAATGCGGGACAAGGGCAACGTCGAAATGCGACGTCGCTCGCAATTCGAGCTTTCGTCAGTGCTCGAAGGCGTTGTCGCCGATCGTTTCGGCCAGGTAGTTCACGAACGACGCGATGCGCGCGGAGATGGCCGTGTTGCGGTAGTACACGGCATTGATCGGCTGGCGGACATCCTGCCGCAGTGTCGGCAACACCTCCACGAGCGTGCCCGCATCGCGATCCGTGCGAGTCATGAAGTCGGAAAGGCAGACGATGCCGTTGCCTTCCAGCGCAAGGTGGCGCAGCGTTTCGCCGCTGGACGAACCTATGGTTGGCTTGATGTGCAGGGGCTGGCGCTTCGCATCGAGCAACGGCCACTGGTTGAGCATGTCCAGCTCGGTGAATCCAAGCAGTGAATGCCGCGACAGGTCGGCCACCTTGCGTGGCGTGCCGTGTTTTTCAAGATAGGCCGGACTGGCCAGGCAGCGCAGGCGGCTGCTGCCGATGGGGCGCGCATGCAACGTGGAGTCGCGCAGGCGACCGATGCGCAGCGCGACATCGGTGCGCCGTTCGAGAAGGTCGATGAAGCCTTCGCTGCTGTGCAGTTCGAGTTCCACTTCGGGATAGCGCTCGCGGTAACCGGCGACCAGCGGCACCACCACGTGCAGGATGAAGGGCGAGGCGGCATCGACGCGCAGGCGGCCGGCCGGGCGACTGCGGCGCTCGGCCATCTGCTCCTCGGCATTCTCCACGGCGGCGACGATCTCGCGGGCGCGCTCCAGAAAGGCCTGGCCTTCGTCCGTGAGTTCGATGCGTCGGGTGGTCCGTCGCAGCAGGGTGGTCTTGAGCTTCTGTTCGAGTCGGCCGAGCGTGCGGCTGGCGGCCGAGATCGTCTGGTCGAGCTGCTGCGCGGCGCTGGTGATCGAGCCCGTATCGACGACGGTGATGAAGTTCTGGATCTCGTCGAGGGTGATGTTCATCGTTGCGTTCGGCTCAAGGATGAATCGCTTATACGCGGCTTTCAGGGCAAAAGTAAGAGGCGGTCTGCGAAGGCTGCCGAGGTAATTGTCGTGAAAGGTTGCGCCCGGGATCATGGCGCCATGCCCGCGTCCATCCATCCGCCCCGCTTCGACCCTGCCTGCGAACCCGGGCCGGACTGGGCCGCGCTGCGTTCGGAGCGGACCGACACGGTGGCGGGCGACGATGTAGGGCATCCGCTGGATGGCCTGCTGTCTACGCGTGTCTGGCTCGAAGTGCCCCGGTATGCGGGCAAGATCGCCCTGTCGACCACGCGCATCACGCTGGTGGCCTCGGGCCGGCTGCGCATCGGCCATCGCTCGGACGAGCCGCAGGCGTTGCCCGGGCAGGTGATCCTGTTTCGCCGCTGCGAGACGTATCGCGTGCATGGCGATTCGTTATCGGGCCATGTGATCAACCTCGACGTGCAGCCGGGCTATCTTCGCGACCTGGGCCTTGGCGAGGACGATATCGCGCTCGCGTTGGCGAATTCGCCGGGCGCCAACCTCGTGCTGTTGCGTCTGTTCCGCGAGTCGCGCACCCAGACGCACCACCTGCCCTGGGACGCCCGCGCCATGCTCGCGCAGTGGCTGGCGTCGTCCCAGCGCGTGGCGACCCACGCACCGACGCACTGGGCGGCGCGCCTGCGCACATACCTTGCCGAACACTGGAACGAACGCTGCCCGTTGACTGTGCTCGGCGAGGTCGCCGAATGTCATCCGGTGACGATCGCACGGTACTTTCCCATCCATTTCGGCTATACGCCACTGGATTACATGCGCCTGCTGAAGGCCGAACAGGCGGTATGCCAGTTGCTGCGCACCGGTCACTCGGTGACGGACATCGCCCATCGCTGCGGTTTCTCCGACCATAGCCACCTGACCCGCACGTTGCGTCAGTTGACCGGCCTCACGCCGGTGGAACTGCGCCGGCTTGGGCCCACGACACGCTGACGCGTGGGGCGGTCGTCTCAACACGATCTCCATCCCCGCTCCAACGAATCGCGACACGACGGGGCCATGCTCAGTTAAGGCCACCCCGGTGCCGTGCGCCCCGACCCCCGGACCCCGCTTGGCGGCGCCCGGGTGGCCTCCCTCACAGTCCGAGCGCGCCCCGTAGCCCGTCCACATAGGAGCGGCTGGCGCGAACGAGGGTGCCGTCGATCAGGCGTACGAGGCAGTCGCGATTCGACAAGGCTTCCAGTTCGGCGACGCGATCCACGCGCACGATGGTGGAGCGATGGATGCGGATGAAGCACGCCGGATCCAGCACGCGCTCGATCTGCTGCATGGTTTCCCGCACGAGGTGGACCCGATCGCCGACATGCAGGCCGACGTAATCGCCGCTGGCTTCGATCCATTCGACGTCCGATGTGCGCACCACGACGTCGCGATGGCCGAGGCGTGCCGTGAAGCAGCGGGCATACGGACCTTCGCGCACGCTGGTCGATGCGATGGGGTGCAGGTGTTTTCGTGCACGACCCAGTGCTTCGTCGAAACGGGCGTCGTCGATGGGCTTGAGCAGGTAGTCGACGGCGGCGGCTTCGAACGCACGCAGGGCGTACTGGTCGTAGGCGGTAAGCATGATCGGCAGCGGTCGCCGCTCGGCGGGCAAGGCGTCGAGCACGTCGAAACCGCTCAGCCCAGGCATGCGTACATCGAGAAAGGCGATATCGAAGGCCTGTTCCTTCAGTAGCTCGACGGCCTGCTCGCCGTCGCCACATTCCGCGATGGCCAGGACATCGTCATGGCGTTCCAGCCGGAGCCGGACGCCGCGTCGGGAAAGCGGTTCATCATCGACCACGAGCACGCGCATCAGGCGCCCTCCGGTGAATGGTCGACTCGGAACGGTAGCGCGATATCGACACGGCATCCGCCGTTGGCGGCGATTGCCAGCTCGACACGCTGCGCATCGCCATACAGCCTCAGCAGCCGCTCCCGGACGTTGTTCAGCCCGATTGCGCCCGGTCGTTCCGCTTCGCATCCCGCCGCCGGTGGGCCGTCGTTGCGGATGACGATGTTCAGCGTTTCTCCATCGCGCGCTACGCGCAGTTCGATATGACCCGGCTCGCGCAGGCGGGCGATGCCGTGCCGCACCGCGTTCTCCACGAGGGGCTGGATCAGCAGGCTGGGAACCCGGGCGCGAAGCACGTCAGGGCCCGCGCGCACGTCGAGTATCAGCCGCTCACCGAGGCGCGCTTTTTCGATATCCAGGTAGAGCGTGGTGGTGGCCAGCTCTTCCGCCAACGACACCTCGTGCGAGTGGTCGTCCTCCAAGGTGGTTCGCAGCAGGTCGCCCAGGGTGGCGAGCATCCGCGTGGCATCGTCGTTGCGCCGCTCGGTCACCAGCGCGGAGATCGCGTTGAGGGTGTTGAACAAGAAGTGGGGGTTAATCTGGTAGCGCAGCGCGCGAAGCTCGGCTTCGCGGGCGAGGGCCTGGGCCTCGTGCAGGCGCTCCCTTGCGCCGCGCAACTCGTACGCATGGGAGACGATGCCGTGGATGGCGCAGAAGGCGATGTAGGCGAGCCAGCAGCCGTCGAGGCCGGCCAGCGTACGGAACCAGCTGAAGCTCGGCAGGCGCCCCCAATGGATCGCCAGCAGCTGGATCACCGCATTGTTGAGCACCGAGAAGACGTAGCCGGCCGCCAGCATCACCAGTACCAGCGCCCACAGGGGGATGCGACGCCATAGTCCGCGCTGCAATGCCGTGAGCGGAACGCTCCACAGCACGAAGGCGATGACCAGGAAGGCGCGCACCGCGATGGCATGTTCGTAGCCAAGCTCCGCCAGGCCCACGACGGCCATGCACGCGATGATCGGCGACCCTGCGAGGATCGGCAGCAGGAACGGCACCTCATGGCGTCGCGACGGGAGAATCTTCAAGGCATGGGCTCAGCATGTGCGGGGGTGCGACGGCATCCTACTCCGCCGGCAAGGCGGTCGCCCGGCGCTTTCGCGGGAGTCGAACCCGGTGCGACGGTCCGTGCCCCGCATGCGACAGGACGCTTCATCGGGGGTGTTCGTGTCTCGTCACCGGTTCTGTCCTAGAATCGCCTTCTCCCACATGGGTCAAAGGATTCGCCATGTCGCCGAGCCGCCCCTTCGAGAACAAGCGTGTCGTCATCGTCCACGGCTACATGGCCTCGCCGACGGACCACTGGTTTCCCACGCTGACCCAGTCGCTTGAAGTCGAAGGCGCCCGCGTCGATGTGGTATCGCTACCGGAGTCCAACGCGCCGCGCGCGCAGGCCTGGGCGGCGACCTTGCAGGACGTGGTCCCGCATGTGGACGAAAACACCTTCATCATCGGTCACAGCCTCGGTTGCGTGACCACGTTGCGTCATCTCCAGTCCCTTCCGGCAGGCAGCCGCATCGGCGGCCTGGTGCTCGTATCGGGCTTCGACTGCACGCTGGATAACATTCCCGAACTGGCCGAGTTCACCCCGACACCATCGCGCACGACACGGTCCGTCGTCGCGCCGCGCACATCCTGTCGATCGTCTCGGACAACGATGACATCGTCGATCCGAAGCACTCGCACGATCTCGCCGAATCGCTGGGCAGCGACGTCCAGGTCGTGAAAGGCGGTGGTCACTTCATGGTGGCGGAAGGTTTCACTGCGCTGCCCGAGGTGCACCAGGCGCTGCGTCGGATGCTGTGACGCAGCGGCGCTGTCGCGCTTCAGGATGCCTCGAAGCGCTTGCTGAGGAAGTAGCGCGCGCTGCCGCGCGGATGGTCGGCGATGTCGCCGAATACCGTGTATCCGAGCCTTTCGTAAAAGGGGCGCGCCTGGAAGGCGAAGGTGTCCAGCCATGAGCCGACGCATCCCCGCTCGATCGCGAGTTTTTCGGCGGCCGCGACCAGTTTCGAACCCGTGCCCTGGCCACGAAGGGAATCGGGGACCGCGAGCAGTTCGATGAACAGCCAGTCCATCAGGATCTTGCCCCACAGGCCACCGATAGCCTCGCCGGCATCGTTCCGGATGAGGATCGCCACCATCTGCGTCTCTGCCGATGGGGCGTGTTGCCTGTTGTAGGCGACCAGGGGAGCGAGGATGGCGGCACGGTCCTCGGCGGTGGGCTCCTGGACGATTTCCAGTTCCATGGTTCGATTCCTGACAGCACGGCAGCACAGGTTATCGGATGGCCTGCGAACTGTCGTCGCCGCCACCGTGCATTCACTTCATGTCAGGGCTGGTAACATGCCTGAGCTGTCCAAGCGCAGGTCCCACGAAGATCCCGACATGACAGATCAGCCGCATATCCATTGCCCACTGTGCCTCTGGGAGCCCAAGGCCGAGAGTCGTTGGATCTGTGCGCCGGGCGAACCCGGCTCCGGATGCCGCACGAGTTGGCACACCTTCTGGACGGCGGGTTGCTGCCCCGGATGCGGGCACTTCTGGACGATGACGGCATGCCACGCGTGCAAGAAGTCGTCACCGCACGAATCGTGGTACCACTTTCCCGAGAAGGACGACATCCGCAAGGACGTCGAGGAAGAGGTCGGCGCTACGGCCTGATGGTCGGCGTCATTTCACCAACGCGACCAGCGGCTTGCCCTTGTCGACGATGTACGTCCCCAGTTCGGCGGCATTCGTGCTGCCCACGTTCCTGGCGCTGTGCACGACGCCCGCGGGTACGAACAGCACGTCGCCGGCCTTGAGCGTCACGGGTGGCTTGCCCTGCAGCTGATATTCGATGTCACCCTCGATGACGTAGATGATCTCTTCGCCCGGATGCCGGTGGTTCGGCGCGATCCTGCCTGGATCGATATCGACGCGGACCTGCAGTTCTTCCTTGCCCGGGATGCTGAGGTCGTTGCGCGAAAGGTCGGTGCGATGCACGCCGGAGGAGGGCGCTTCGGTGGCGGTTGCCTGCACGCCGACGAGGGCGAGCAGCGCGGGGATAGCAAGGCGGACGAGGTTCATGGACGTTCTCCGATGAGGGGCGTGTTGACGTTACCGCCCCGACGGATGCGCGTACGTAGCCGAATGTAACCCTGTGTAGCCTGCGCTCACCCGGATACCTTGGGCTACAAAATCCTCAGAGCCAGGCCAGCAGCGGCGAAATGCACAGCAACACGCCGATTACCACGATGAACACGAGATCGGCGCCACGGTAGCGCGACAGCGCCGGCACCCGGTAAACCAGCCACGCGGGAATCAGGCAGCCCAGCAGGCCGAAGATGGGGCTGCTGAGCGAGGTGAACGAGAGCACCGGCAGGTTGCCCACGATGGCCGTCCACGCGAGCAGTACCGCGAAGATCATCACGCCACGGGCGATCAGGGTGCGCGGCAGGCGCTCCGGTGCGATCCAGCGGCCGAGCAGGTTCACCACCATGCCCTGGCAGGCCTCGCGGAAACCGAGGTAGACGCCGAAGAACGCCGTCATCACCGCGAAGATGTTCAGCACCACGCCGACGACGCTGGCCCAGCTACCCGGGAAGATCTGCGCGCTGATCGCCAGTGCCGACACGTTCTGCTCGTAGGCTTTCACGGCATCCTCGTGGCCCATCGCGAGGGTGAACGACACCGCGTAGAAGAACACCGTGACGAACAGGATGCCGAAGGCGATGTTCATCGCCCGCAGCGCCTTGTGCCGGGCCACGGCGATCGACGTCTCGCGGGCGCGATAGGAGATCACCATCGGGCTGAGTGTCTGGATGAACAGGATCGAGGTGAGCGTGAAGGGCAGGGTGATCACCGCGTCCTTCACCAGATGCCCTGGCGATGGCGGTGTGCCCAGGTTGCCGACGTTCCAGCGCGAGATCATCAGGAAGCCGAGCGCGGCAACGATCAGCAGCTTGGTCAGCACCAGCAGCGAGGACAGGCGGAACAGCACCTTTTCGCCGCGCGAGGCGAGGCTGACGAGCACGACCATCAGGGCCAGCCCGTACCAGGGGCTGTCGGACCACAGGCCCTTCGTGAAGCCGAAACTGTGCAGGTACGAGGCGCTGTCGCGGGTGATCGCCGTGGCGTAGACGAACATCCATATCGTGAGCATCACGAAGTAGAGCAGGCCCAGCGCGACACCCCAGCCGCGGCCCAGGTAGCCGGCGATCATGCTCGGGTAGTCCTGGCTTTGCTTCGACTCCGCAAGCGTGTTGATGAACAGGCGCTGGAACAGATACATGCCGGGATAGCCGATCACGGCCGACAGCAGGAACACCCAGATCCCCATCAGGCCGACCTGCACCGGCAGGAAGACGATGCCGGCGCCGATGGCCATGCCGATGCTCATCATGATCCAGCCGATGTCGGTGCTGTCGAAGCGCGTGGCCTCGCGCCATTGACTGGCGCTCATGGGCGCATCGGCGGTGGCGGGGGAAGGGGTGGTGTAGGCCATCGGAACATCCTGCGACGGAGGGTGAAGACGCGGTGGACCGCCGGCGGATCATGCCGGGGGAAGCGTCGTGTGTTCGGGGAGAGGGCGGCGAAGGGCCGCGTGCGTGGAGCGTCAGCCGTGGCGACGACAACAGGAACGACCGACCAGGCGACACGGCAGGGCCGTGAAGGGCGTCGGGAAGTTCGTCGTGTCGATGTCCACAGTGCTCATCGGGGGAATCACGCCAGGGGGAAGTCCGATCCCGGGGATCGGCGGGTCCCCATTCTGCGGTATCGCGGCACCGGGTTGTCAACGGATGGGTGACCTTGCCGTTCGCCAGGCCGGACCTGTGCTATTCCTGTGATCGCGATAGCCGGACAATTCCCCGTTTCTGACGGAGCGACCCATTCCGATGGCACGCCGGACGATCCATCGCGACGAGCGGCCCGAGAATCCGTCGGACAGCCATGCCATGCCCCCGGTGAACCGGGTCTCGGGCATGCTCGACGACCTGAACGAACTGCGCACGTTCCAGCTGATCCTGGCCCACAGCAGCCTTTCCGGCGCGGCACGCGCCCTGGGCGTGGGCCTGGGCGTCGTGAGCAAGCGGCTGGCGACCCTCGAACGCCGGATCGGCCAGCGCCTTATCCACCGCACCACGCGGCGCCTGGTCCCCACCGACGAAGGGCTCGCGCTGGTTGCCTACGTCGAGCGCATGCTCGCGGAACTGGATGCGGCAGAGCGGTATCTGTCCAGCGGCAACGAGGAACCGACGGGCATCCTGCGCGTGGGCTGCACGACCACGTTCGGCGGCATGCATGTGGCGCCGGTCATCGCTGAACTGGTCGCGTCCCATCCCGCGTTGCAGATCGAGCTGGTCATGGAGGACTGGCCGCAGGACCCCATCTCGGGCCAACTCGACGTGGCCATTTACCTCGGACGCATCCCCGACAACACGTACGTCGCGAAAAAACTGGTCGACAATCGCAGGATCCTGGTGGCCTCGCCGGATTACCTTGCCAGGCAAGGTCGTCCGGAGATCCCTGCGGACCTGACGGGGCATGTTTGCCTGCGCTGGTTCGATGGCCGCATGCCCTGGAAGCTCACCGGGCCGGACGGCCAGTACGTGGAACTGGTGGCGCCATCGCGCTTGCGTGCAAATCACGGCGATGTCATCCACCGTTGGTGCCTGGAAGGGCGGGGCATCATGTTCAAGTCCTGCGTGGATCTGGTGGAGGATCTCGCCGCGGGGCGGCTGGTCCACCTGCTGCCGGACTGGTACGAAGAGGCATCGATCTGCGCGTTGCTTCCTACCCGCAGGCACATGTCCCCCAAGATACGTGTGTTCCTCGATGCGATGGCGGCGCGTCTTGCACGTTATTGCGCCTGATATCGGTTTCTCTACCCCGTTTCCATAGTCCATGTTCCGGTTGCTACATGCCCTGAGGAATTCGATCCCAAGATAATTCCCTCCATTCGCGGGCAGTGCGAACCTATGGATCGAGGTGACGATGACAAGCGACATCGAAGGCCTGAACAGCCGGCAGGTCGAGTTCTTCGCGCTGGGGGGCGCGCTGGGTTCCGGCATCTTCATGGGCGTGGGCCAGGGCATCCACCAAGGCGGACCCTCGCTCGTGCTCGCCTACGCCATCGCTGGCGCGGTGATGTACTTCGTGGCCCGCTGCCTGGGCGAAATGGCGCTCAATGACGAAGGCAAAGGCAACTTCATCGCCTACACGCGACGCCACCTGGGGTCCCGGCTGGCGTTCGTGCATGGATGGGCCTACTGGATCTGCGGTGCGATGGTCTGCATGGCGGAACTCACCGCCATCGGCATGATCGTGCATGCCTCGATGTCCCTGGTTCCGCAGTGGACGGCGGCGCTGGGCGCGCTCGTCATGCTCTCGCTGCTGAACTGCCTGCGTGTACGCGTCTTCGGTGAGACCGAGTTCGTGATGGCGCTGGTGAAGATCATCGCCCTGTCGATCTTCCTCGTCATGGGTGTGCTGCTTTTGTTCAATCATGCTGCGGGGAACCTGGCCGATGCATCCCCGACCAATCTGTGGCGCCACGGCGGCTTTTTCCCCACTGGCTGGCGCGGCTTCCTGTCCGTGCTGCCCGTGGCGGCGTTCGCGTTCGGTGGCACGGAGATGATCTGTCTCGCTTCGGCGGAAACCATTCGCCCCGAATGGGCCATTCCTCGTGCGATTCGCGGCCTGCTCGGTCGCCTGCTGCTCTTCTACGTGGGCACCACGCTCATGATCGTGATGCTCCTGCCGTGGACAGAGGTGCCGATGGCGGACAGTCCCATCGTCGTCATCTTCGAGCGCGTGGGCTTTCCCGGTGCGCGGCAGGCCATGAGTGCGGTACTGGTGGTCGTGTTGCTGTCATCGTGCAATGCCTTCCTGTTCGGCATGGCGCGCGTGTTACGCGCGCTGGGCGGCGAAGGATATGCACCATCGACCGTGGCCCGACTCAACCGGCATGGCGTGCCGTCGCGTGCGGTCGCCCTTGGCATGGTGTTCGTCTCACTCGCCATCGCCCTGAATTACGCGATTCCCGGCCAGGTCTTCGGTTGGCTGATGAATGGCACGGCGATGGGCGTGGTGGCGATATGGAGCCTGTTCGTCATCGCCCATCTGCGTTTTCGCACCGGCCAAGTATCCGCGCGCGAGCTGGTGTACGCGGCACCCTGGTTTCCCCTGGGCAACCTGCTGGTGCTGGCGTTCTTCGTCTTGATGTGTGCCGTACTCGCCACGGACGCCGGGTTCCGTCCGGTGTTCGGATACGTCGCCGCTGTCTTCCTGGCGCTCTACGTGGCCTCATTCGTGCGCAGGCACGACGTCGTCGGAGCACGCTCGCATGCGTAAGTTCACCCGGATGGGCCTCGCATCGCTGGACGCCCTGGGAAACCCCATGGATACGTGGTTTCCCTTTGCAGGCCACGCATCGACGGAGCATCCATGCGCCAGCGTCGTCGTGACCGACGGCGATGCCGACGACGAGGGCGTCGCTACGCTTCGGTCCCTGGCGGTGTTCGATCCCATCCGATCGGTCCATCGCGTGGTGGTTCGCGTCACCATCGATATCGATGCGCCGCCGCGCGACCTCCATGATGTCTATCTCCGTCTCCACCTGCTGAGCTGGCGGTTGCTCGCGCCGCGTGAGCCGAACCTCGACGGTATGCTTGGCCTGCTTTATCACGATGTGGCGTGGACTTCGCTCGGTCCGTGCCCATCGTCGTCGCTCGATGCCGTGCGTCTGCGTGCGCTCCGGGCGGGACACCACCTCCTGGTGAGAAGCATCTTTTCACTGCCGGCGATGCTGGATTACGTCTCGCTCCCGGATGTCCGTATCGGTGATGCGACGCGCGTGCTCCTGGGCGCCCACCTGGCTCCGGGCACCACGGTCACGCCGGAGGGTTTCTGTGGCTTCAACGCCGGATCGCTCGGAGCCTGCATGATCGAAGGCCGTGTCAGCGCGGGCGTGGTACTGAGGGACGGAAGCCACATCGGTGGTGGCGCATCGCTCATGGGACGCGTCTCCGGCGGCAATAGCCAGGTGGTAACCATTGGTGCGCGTTGCCTTGTCGGTGCGAACGCAGGCGTCGGCATCTCTCTGGGGGACGACTGCGTGGTCGAAGCCGGTTGCTACGTCACGGCGAGCTTGCCCGTCACGTTGGGTGACGGTCACCTCGTCAAGGCCCGCGAGCTGGCTGATCGACCCGGCCTGACCTTCCGTCGCAACAGCGCGACGGGGTGTGTCGAGGCCATCGAGCGGACGCGCCCTTGGGGCGTACTGAATGCCCACATGCACCCCGGGCGCTGAGCCATGACGACGGTGGCCGATCACTCGCGATGGTCAAGGAAGGCGCTGGTCGCGATCAGTTTCGCCAACGGACTCGAATTCTTCGACTTCACCATCTACAGCTTCTTCGCCCCGATCATCGCGAAACTCTACTTTCCGGCGTCGGACAGCATGACATCGATGCTGCTCGCGATCGGGACGTTCGGCGTGGGTTTCTTCATGCGACCCGTCGGCGCCGTGGTGATGGGCGCTTACGCGGATCGCTACGGCCGGCGCGCGGGCATGAGCCTCACCATGTGGCTGATGATGGCCGGCTCTGCGCTCATCGCCTTCTCGCCGACCCATGCGAGCATCGGCGTCGCCGCGCCGCTGCTCATCATTGCATCGCGTCTCGTGCAGGGCTTCGCCCTGGGTGGGGAAATCGGCGCCTCCACGGCATGGCTGGTCGAGCAGGGCGCACCGGCGACGCGGGGCTATCGTGGCAGTTGGCAGTTCATGAGCCAGGCACTCAATACGCTTGTCGCCGCCGTGGTCGGTGTGGTGCTGACCACGAGCCTCGACAGTGCCTCGCTCGCCTCCTGGGGCTGGCGCCTGCCCTTCGTGTTCGGTTTGGCTATCGGTCCGCTCGGGATCTATCTGCGGCGACAGCTCTCGGAGGAGTGGTCGTCCCGTGACCCGTCGGCCATGGTCTTCGGGCGCACCTTGCGCCGCTACGGGCTGGTGGTGGTGCAAGGGACGGTGCTGATGATCGGTGCGTCGGCGGTGACGTACATCGTGCTGTTCTACCTCTCCAGCTACGCGGAGAAGTACCTGCACCTGCCGGCAGGCGACGCGTTGTGGCTTTCGGTGGCGGCCTCCGCATCGGCCGCTGTGTTCTCGCCCATCGCCGGCCATCTTTCCGACCGGCTTGGCCGGACCTACGTCATCGGCGTATCCCGCATCGTGCTCGTCGCGGCGATCTATCCGTCGTGGGTGCTGATGCGCGCGGCAGCGTACCTGCCCCTGTCACTGGCGATCGCCGCTTTCCTCGCCATGCTGGTCGCCTTCACCACGGCGCCCTGCATCGTCCTGCTCGCGGAACTGTTTCCCGTGCGGATACGTGCCTCGGGCATGTCCATCGTCTATTGCCTGGCGGTGTCCGTCTTCGGCGGCTTCGCGCAGTTCTTCGCCCTGGGCCTGATCCGCTGGACCGGCAGCATCCTGGCGCCGGCGTGGTACCTCGTCGCCTGCGGCCTGTTGTCGTTGCTGCCCTTGCCTTTCCTCGACGATCCCACCGGCCGTCCCCTCGTGGACGACCGTGTCCGGTCGACGCCTCGATCATGACGCCCCAAGGAGTTCGATCCGTGTTCGATCCCGACGAAACGAGCCTTGCCGTTCTGCGCCGTTCGCTGGCGGCGACCGCTGCGACCCACGATGTCCAGGGCGGCTTTCCCAAGGACAACATCGCGCGCCTGCACGAACGGGGTGTGCTGGGGCTCACCGTGCCGATACGACATGGCGGCAGTGGTCGAGGGCTGGCCGATGCCGCCCGTGTCGTCGGTGCGGTGGGCGGTGGCGAATCGGCCACCGGTCTGCTGCTGGCGATGCACTACGTGATGCTGGCGGTGCTGCAGTCCACCGACAGCGTGGCCTATGCCGAATTGGCCCGCCGTGCGGTCGTCGATGGTGCCGTCCTGAACGCCTTGCAGGCGGAACCGGATATGGGTTCCGCCGCACGCGGTGGCCTGCCCGCCACCATCGCGCGTGCCACGGACGATGGCGGCTGGCGCATCGACGGCATCAAGGCCTGGGCGACGGGCAGCGGCGTGGTCGATACCTGGCTCGTGCTGGCGCGCACGGACGAGGCGGAGCGATCGCGCGTGGGATTGTGGTTGGTGCCGTCGGACAGCGAGGGTATCGACATCGATCCGTCCTGGAACCACATCGGCCTGCGCGCATCGGCCAGCCATACCCTCCGTCTCGACGGCGTCCGCGTATCCGCCGATGCCTGCCTTGCCATGCATGAGCCGGGCAGTGCGGATGCGCGCCGGCAATCGTCCGTCATCCAGGTGTGGAACGGCGTGCTGCTCGCCGCGCTCTACGACGGCGTCGCCCGGGCCGGCAGGGACTGGCTGCTGCGTTTCCTCAACGACAGGGTGCCGTCGGGCCTGGGGGCGTCGTTGGCCACCGTGCCGCGCATCCAGTCCGTGGTTGGCGAAATCGAAAGCCTGCTGACGGTCAATCGCGTGATGATCGACGATGCCTCCCGGCATGCCGACAGCGATGGAGGCCTGTCGCCGCAGCACGCCCGCCTGGTGAAGATGGTTGTCACCGAAAACGCCGTGACTGCCCTCGACCTGGCCTTGTCGGTGTCGGGAAACCATGGGCTGGATCGAAGCAACCCACTGGAACGCCATTTCCGCGACGCGCTCTGCGGCCGGGTGCATGGCCCCCAGTCCGATACCGTGCTTTCCGCGCTGGGCCTGGCCGCCCTCGGTGATCCTGCCCTGCGCAAGGCGGACGACACTCCCTGACACAAAGCGGGCTGTGATTTTTTCGCGGCCCGTGCGAATCATGTTCCGAACCCAGGGGAACGATTCGCGCCGATGCCCGTCCAGACCGACCCTCAACGCTTCCAAAGCCTGCTGCGCGAGCACGAGCGGATCGTGCTCAAGGTGGCGTCGCTGTACGCCCGGCAGGCCGAGGATCGCCGCGATCTGGCCCAGGAGATCGGTCTCCAGGCATGGCGCTCGTTTTCCCGCTTCGACCCGTCCCGGGCGAAGTTCTCCACCTGGCTCTACCGCGTGGCGCTCAACGTGGCGATATCGACCCTGCGCAAATCGGGCGGCGGCGAGGCGCGTTGGGAGCCACTGGAGGCTCATCACCTCGACCGCATCGGCGGCGAGGTGGCCCCCGAGCCCGACGAGCGGCTGGTGGCCCTGTACGACTTCATCGGACGACTGGACGCGTTGAACCGCGCGCTGATCCTGCTTTACCTGGAAGACCGTCCCTACGCGGAAATTGCCCAGATCCTCGGTATCAGCGAAACGAATGTCGCGACCAAGATCGGTCGCATCAAGCAGACGCTGCGCGAGCAGATGACCACCGGAGCATGACCATGGAACTCGACGAGATGAAGCTGGCATGGCAATCGCTCGACCGCCGCCTTGAACGTCAGGAAGCCCTGAACTGGCAGATCCTCCGGGAGCGTCAGGGCGATCGTCTGCGGCGCGGCCTGCGCCCCCTGGTGTGGGGCCAACTGGCGCAGATGGTCCTGGGCGTGGCGGTAGCCGTGTGGGGCATCGGTTTCTGGCATGGCCACCTGGGCATCTGGCAGGCGATGGCCTGCGGCATCGCCATGCAGGTGTTCGGCACGCTCACGGTGATCTTCACGGCACGCGTGCTGGGCATGGTCCACGCCATCGACTACGCGGCACCGGTGCTGGACATCCAGCGGCGCATCGCCCGGCTCCGCGCATGGCGGGTGAAGGTCGAGGCCCCGTTGTTCGCCCTCCTGGGCAGCGTGATCTGGATTCCGGTGATGCTGATGCTGGGCCAGTACGCCATGGACCGGGCCGGCGTGACATGGGGGGGCGCGCAGGGAGTGCTCGCCTGGATCTTGCTGTCCGCTGGCGTATCGCTGGCGCTGGTCGGCCTCGCCTATGTGCTTCTGCGTCGGTTCGGTCGGCGACGCTGGATGGAGGACAGTTTCGCGGGCAGGTCGGTCACGCGTATGGAGGCGATGCTGGACGAGATCGCGCGTTTCGAGAAGGAATGAGCGTAAACGGGCACCCCGGAAACCCATTCGGCGATTTGCAATTATGCTATGCGCTCGGCCCCGGGGCCGCCCTGACGAAAGAACGCCATTCCATGCACCTGAAGCTTCGCGCACCGTACGAAAACCTGCTGACGCTCGCCAACGCCATCACGTTGACGTCGCTGGCCTGCGCGGTGGCCATCATCACCCACGCTCTCGCGGGCGGCCTGGCGTACCTGGGCACCTTGTTCATCGTGTGCCTGGTCTGCGACGGCGCCGACGGTTTCGTCGCCCGCAGGACGGGCACCGCCAGCGACCTGGGCACCCAGCTCGACAGCCTGACCGATGCGCTGGCCTTCGGTGTCACCCCGGTCGTGGTCGCGAACACCTTCCTGCGCTCCATCGGCGAACATGCCTTCCTGCCGGCGGAGATTGCCTTCTGCGCTTGCTCGGTGATCCGCCTGGCGATCTTCAACGTCCAGAAGGACAAGTCGATCTTCCTGGGCCTCAACACGCCATCTGCGGCCGCCTTGGTGATCGGCTTCGTCATCATCGCCGGCACCGGCAAGCCGGACTGGGACGCACGCACGATGTACTACGTGCTCAACGGCCTGCTGATCGTGGTCGCGGCGTCGATGATCAGCCCGTTCCGCTATCTAAGCAGCAAGTCGCTCAAGCTGCGGATGAATCTCTGGACGGTGATCGTCGGTGCGCTGATCGTCGTGCTTTCCGTATGGTTCTCGCCGTACTCCGTGTACGCGTTCCTGATCGTCTACGCGTTGTCCGGCCCGGTCGCGGCCACCGGTCTGCTGCTTCGCCGCCTGCGCCGCGCACCGGGTTCGCGGCGCAACTGATCCATCACGCCGCTTCGGCGGCGGTACGCGTGTTCGCGGTGATGCGGGCGGCGTACTCGGCGACGATCACGCCGAGAATGGTCAGCGTGCCGCCGGCGGCCGTCCATGCGGACATCGACTCGGACAGGGCGAACACTGCCAGCACGGCCGTCACGATCGGTACGAGATTGAAGAACCCCGCCACGCGCGCTGCACCAAGGCGCGAGATGCCGGCCATCCAGCACAAGGGTGCGAGCACCGACGCGCCGATGCCCGCGAAGGCGATGCAGCCCCAGGCGGCCGTGCCATGCACGCCCTCGCCGAACGCCAGCCACAACGGCACCAGGATCACGCTGGCGGTCGAGGCCTGCATGAACAGCGACTCGACCAGCGACACCTTCAGCTTCCACTTGTGCATGAGCAGGTTGTAGAGCGCGAACGCCGCAGCACCCAGCACCATCAACGCGTCGCCACGATTCAGGCCTTGCGTGGTCAGTCGTGCGACGTCGCCATGCGAGATCACCAGCACGACGCCCGTCGCCGAGATGATCGCGCCGACGACGACCGTGCCCGTGACGCGATGGCGCAGGAGGATGGCGGAGAGCATCAACGTGATCAACGGAATGAGTGACTGGATCACGCCCATGTTGGTCGCCGACGTGAAATGTGCGGCGTAATAGGCGGCGCACTGGTAGACCACGCTACCGAGCAGGCCCAGCGTGAAGAAGCGATGGAGGTTCGGCAGGACGACCGCGATGTTCCTGCGCAGCCGGGGTAGCGCCCACGGCGCCACGATCACGGCGGCCAGAAACCAGCGCAACAGGCTGATGTCGACCGCACCGACGGCGCCCGAGGCCAGCTTGGTCACAAGGGTGTTCACGCCCCACAGGAGCGCTGCGAGAAGAGGGAAGATGTAACTCATGGGTACGGCGGCGGGGATAGGGCCGGCAAAGTCTAGTGGTGACGTATTTGGCTTACATCCACAAAATGCGACAATGGCTCCCGGTTCTGCGACAGCGAGGCCGTCATGCGCCCGATGCCCACGTTCAGGCAGCTGCCTGGTCCGATCTATTTTCGCTTCGGCACGATGCCGCCGAGCATCTTCGAGCCTCACACCCACCCGTGGGGCCTGCTCAACTACGTGTCGCAGGGCCTGATGGAACTGGCCATCGGCGGCAAGCGCATGGTCTCGCCCCCTCAGTACGGCATATGGATTCCGCCGGGCGTCGAGCACGCATCCGTCAATCGCACGGCGCTTGAATACCGTTCCGCCTACGTAGCGCCCGACATCGCCGCGCGACTTCCTGCGCAGACGTGCGCGGTGTCGATCAGTGAGGTACTCAAGGTGCTGCTCGATGAATTCGCGCGCCTCGACGTGACGGTGCCGCACGAACCTGCACATCGCCGCATGGCGCGCGTGGTGATCGACCAGATACTGAACTGCGAGCCCGTCGCCAGTTTTCTACCGTCGAGCGACGAGCCTCATCTGGCGGGCGCGATGGCCTACGCGCGCAAGCATATCGCTCGTGGGGATTCGGTCCGCGACATCGCCGACGCCCGGCATATGAGCGTCCGCACGCTGGAGCGGCTCGCGCAGAGCGAGCTGGGTATCGGTTTTGGCGAATGGCGCCAGCGCCTGCGCTTCACGCTTGGCGTCGAGCTGCTTGGCAAGGGCCGGCGTATCGAGGCGATCGCGCGCGACCTGGGTTATGCCAACGCATCGTCGTTCATCGAGATGTTCAAGCGGCAGGCTGGCTGCACGCCGGATCAGTTCCGCAAGGGGATGATGGTTCCATCGCAGGGGGATTGAATGTCGGGCCGCCTGCCCGCAGGAAAGCATCCATGTGCGTGATCCACGTCGTCATATCACCTGCTTCCGGAACCCCTCATGTCTGAAGATCGTAGATCCAGCCCGCTATTCCAGCCGATCCGCCTCGGCGACCTCGAACTGAAAAATCGTCTTGCGATGGCCCCGCTCACGCGTAGCCGCGCGTTGAAGGGCGATGTGCCGCGTCCCTCCGCCGCCGACTACTACGGACAGCGTGCGTCCGCCGGACTGATCATCACCGAGGCGACCCAGGTTGACGATAGCGCCAAGGGCTACGCATGGACGCCGGGTATCTATACCGACGCGCAGGTTGAGTCCTGGAAACAGGTGACGAATGCCGTGCATGCGAAGGGTGGGTCCATCGTGGTGCAGATTTGGCATGTGGGCCGTATCTCGCACCCGTCGCTGCAGCCGAACGGCGTGGTGCCGGTAGCACCGTCGGCGGTGTTGCCGGAAGGCAATGCCTTCACCGAAAGCGGCTTCCAGCCGCATGTCGAGCCGCGCGCGCTCGAACTCGACGAGATCCGCCAGATCGTCGCCGACTTCGCCCATGCCGCGACGATGGCGCGCAAGGCGGGCTTCGATGGCGTGGAAGTGCATGCCGCCCATGGTTATCTCATCGACCAGTTCCTGCGCGATGGTTCCAACAAACGCGGCGACCAGTACGGTGGCAGCATCGAAAACCGCACGCGCTTCCTCTTCGAGGTGATGGGCGCGGTATCCGATGCGATTGGCGGAAGCCGTACCGGCGTGCGCCTTTCGCCCGTGTCACCGGTCAACGATTCGAAGGACAGCGATCCGGCTCCGCTCTACCTGCACGCCGTCGAAGGGCTCAATCGCTTCAAGCCGGCTTACCTGCACATCGTGGAAGGCGCGACCGGCGGTCCGCGCGATATCGTCCCCGGTTACGATTTCGGTGCGTTGAAGCGCGCGTTCCAGGGTGCGTTCATGGCCAATAACGGCTATGACTTCGCGATGGCGGACGAAGCGCTGCGCGCGGGTCGCGCGGACGTCATCGCCATGGGCCGTCCGTTCATCGGCAATCCGGATCTGGTTGAACGCCTCAAGACTGGCGCGCCGCTCGCCGAGAGCGATCCGAAGACCTTCTACGGCGGCGACGAGCACGGCTACACCGATTACCCGACGCTAGGCTGACAAAACCCGTAGGAGCGCGCTTGCGCGCGATGGGTGCTCGCGACAAGGTCCATCGCGCGCTAGCGCGCTCCTACAGGGTCAGGCGCCCAGCACGCGTGCGATATCGTCAGCGAGTCGCTCTACCAGATCGGTGTCGAGTACCGCGGTGGTGATGCGGATCGCCTGCGACGTGGCCTGCACGTCGAAGACTTCGCTGGATCGCACCAGCCATCCCCGCTTCGCCAGGTCGAACGCGACGTCCTTGCCGTCGCGATCCACGGGGATCCACAGGTTGAGTCCTTCGCAGGCCGGGCGGGCATCGATACCGCGGGCTTCCAAAGCATCGCGTAGCGCAGCGTGGCGCTTGCGGTAGTCGGCTCCGGCATCGCTCACCTGTTGCCGTATCCGTGGATTTTCCAGGCAGTGCAGCGCAATGGATTGCAGGATATGACTGACCCAGCCGATGCCGGGCGCCAGGCGCGCGCGAAGTCGTGAGGCCGTGTCCGCATCGCACGCCAGCATCGCAACGCGCAAGTCAGGCCCTAGCGCCTTGGACACCGAGCGGATCAATGCCCAGTGGCTGCCGCCCTTGGGAATCACGGAGTAGTAAGGCACCTCGCACAGTAGCGCGAAGTGGTCGTCGATCATCACGAAGACATCCGGATAACGGGCAAGCGTCTTCTGCAAGGCCTGTGCGCGACGACGCGTCAGGCTGGCGCCTGTCGGGTTCTGCGAGCGAGGCGTCAGCAGTACGGCCCGCACACCCGATGCCAACGCCCCTTCCAGGGCGTCGGGCAGCATGCCTTCACCGTCCATCGCGATGCCGACGGAACGCATGCCGGCCAGCCGCAGCGCGTTGATCGTGCCGAGATAGCACGGGTCTTCCACTGCGACGCGGTCGCCGGGCGCAAGACGCGCTGCGGACAGTCGCTCGATGGCATCCACGGCGCCGCTCGTCGCCTCGACCTCGCAGGCAGCCGGCACGTCGGGACCGAGCCACGTCTGCGCGTGGCGGCGTAGTTCCGGCAGCATCGTGGGATCGCCGTACACCATCGGCTTGCGGCGTTTTAGCGGTATCGCGTGGAGGTCGGGGAGCCAGCGTGAATTCGGATTGCCGTCCGCGAGGTCGTGCAGCGTGGTGTCCCCTGAGCGCCCTTCGGCTTCGCCCGCGCGCGGCGGCGTGGCGATGACGGTGCCGTGGCGGCCACGGGTTTCGGCGAGGCCCGCCTTCACCAGCCGCTGGTACGCCGCGGCGACGGTGTTCCGGTTCACGCCCAGGGTCGCCGCGAGGTCGCGGACCGGTGGCAGGCTGTCGCCGGGGTGCAACCGTCCGCCGGCGATAAGCCGTCGAATGTTATCCGCGATCTCCTGCGCCGTGCTACCCTCGAATTCCAGCATTGTCCTATGCCAATATAGATTCTGACGTAGACAATCATACCAGCGACCTTTTCCGGCCTCGGAGCGCGCCATGTTCGACGGACTCAGTGCCTTCCCTCTCAGCCCCCTGGACGCGGACGGCGTCGACGAGGCCGCCTACGCACGGCTGATGGCGCGGTTGGTAGCCGCGCGGGTGGATTCGATCGGTGCGTTGGGCTCGACCGGCAGCTACGCCTACCTGACTCGCGAGGAGCGTCGTCGTGTCGCGGCCCTGGCCGTCGGGCATGCGGATGGCATCCCGGTGATGGTGGGCATCGGGGCCACGCGCACGCGGGACGTGCTGGTCCATGCGGAGGACGCGCAGACGGTGGGTGCCTCGGCGGTGCTCCTTGCCCCGGTGTCGTACCAGAACCTCACGGACGAAGAAGTGTTCGGATTGTTCGAGACGGTGACGCGTCACCTCTCGGTTCCCTTGTGCGTCTACGACAACCCCGGCACCACGCGATTCGTCTTCAGCGACGAGTTGCACGCGCGCATCGCGCGGCTTCCCCATGTGAGGTCGATCAAGATTCCCGGTGTACCGTCCGATCCCGTCGCCGCGAATCAGCGCGTGGAGGATCTCCGACGCCGTATACCCGCGGAGGTTACGCTCGGCATCAGCGGCGATGCGTGCGCGGCGCGGGGCATGCTGGCCGGTTGTCGGGCCTGGTACTCGGTGATCGGTGGTTTGTTTCCTCGCATAGCGCTCGCCATCACGCGGGCGGCGCAATCTGGCGACGCCGCCGAAGCGATGCGCCTTAGCGACCGCCTTGCGCCGCTCTGGTCGCTCTTCGACAAGGCGGGCGGCAGCCTGCGCGTGGTTGCCGCGGCAGCGGAAACGTTGGGTCTGGTGCGTGCTCCCTGTCTGCCGGCACCTCTGCGTGCGATCCAGGGCGACCTGCGCGACGAGTTGGCGACCGTTCTCGATACGCTTGAACTGGACTGACGATGTCGCCGTCGGATGATCCGCGCTACGGGCTGGCGCGCTATGTCATCGCGGCGGCGCTGGCGCGCATGGCCGATGGCGGGGCGATCGTCGCCATCGTCCTGCTAGTGAACAGCCATGGCGGCGACGGCGCGACGGCAGGCTTCCTCGGTGCGTGCCTCACGGCACCGCATATGCTCGGCCCGTTCGTGGCCCGGCGCATCGATCTGGCGGATGACGGTCGCCGAGTGATCGCGTTCGCCTGTGTGCTTTACGCCATCGCGCTGTCGATCGGCGTCATCGCCTACGGCCGCGTGCCTGTCGGCGTGATCGCGGCAACCTTCATCGTCGCCGGGTGTTGCGGTCCCCTGCTGACGGGCGGTATCAGCACGCGACTGGCGACCATCGCGGGCCCGGACCTGCGACGACAACGAAGGGCGCAAGGTTGGGACGTGGCGACGTACGGCATTGGCGGCACGGTCGGTCCATCGATGGTCGCGGCCATCGCGACGTGGCGTTCGGCGACCGAAGCCGCGCTTTGGTTGGCCGGTTCGGTCTTCGTGTCGGCATGGCTGGTGATGCGCCTGCCGTACGGCGCACCGGAACACGGTGGCCATCCCGCCCGGGTACCGTCGGCATGGGCGACCATCCGTCTGATGTGCGGGGAAGGACGTCTGCGGCGCACGCTCTACATGACGGTGATCGTCGCCTTCGCCATGGCCGCGCTTCCCATCGTTGCCGTGCAGATGGCTCACGCGCTGCACATCCCACCCGCCAGTGCCGCGGTGCTGACCGCCGCCTACGGTATCGGCAACCTTGCGGGTTCGGCGGTGGTCATGACTCGTCCGCTCACGGGAAGCCCGGATGTACTGATGCCCCGGCTCGCCTTCGGCATCGTCGCCGCCCTGCTGGTCATCCTCGCCAGCGGTGCGTTCGCGCTCTCTACGATGGCGTATTTCATGGTGGGGTGCGTCAACGCCTTCTTCTTCGCCGCCACGCTCGCGGCGCGCACGGAGTACGCGCCGCCGGGCAGCCGTGGTCAGGTTTTCCTTTGGGTGGCGGCGCTGAAGATCACCGCCGGCTCCGCGGGTACGGCGGTGGCTGGCACCCTGATCGGCATCGATGCGCGCCTGCCGATCGTCGGCGGCATCGTCCTCATCGTGCTCGCGGCGTCATGGGCGCAGCTGGAGCGCTATCGAGATCGACGCCCGTTGACGGTAGCTCAGTGATCAGGCGTCGGCGGCTTCTTGTAGGGCACGAACTGCCCTAGCACCACGAAACCGTTGGGGATGCCGCTGTAGCGCTCCACGAGACGGATGTTGTCCAGTTCGCACAGCTGCGAGCCGACGGTGTGGGTGACCAGGATGTTGCGCGAATCCAGCAGGTCGGCGCCGGATTTGAGCTGGTTGACGTACCAGGTGCTGCCGATCCGATAGGCAATGGTGGTCTTGTCGATCACCTGGCTGTCGTAGGCCTGCGACAGGTCGATGCAGCGCTGCGGCTTGCCGGCCACGCGACCCTTGGTCAGTTCCGCCAGTTGCGTGGCCGGATCGTCCTTGGCCGCCAAGGCGGGCCCGGCGACGACGGCCCCCATCGCCAGTAGAAGCAGGGAACGGGTAAGCGTGTTCATGGCGACTCCGGGGCAGGACGGACGATTCGATTCTAGTCCGATGCAGGCGCATGTATTGGACGTAAATTCACGCGTTCGTCGATTCGTCAGAAACGTCCACCGACCCCGGAGCCGATACCTGCCTACTGATGCTTCACTCGGTACATGTTGTAGCCCTGATCCGTCATGCAATCTACGAAGTTGGATGCACGCGCGTACGAGTTCTCGTCCTGCTCGCTGAATTCGGGTTCGTGGTATTGACCACCGTGCTCCTTGCAGACCTGGGTGCCGTTGCCTTTGTCAGTGCAAGTTATCTCGCCTTTCTCGTAATACCCTTCCCTGGACATGTAACGGTTCATCCGGGGTGGAAAAAGGTCGTCGCTTTGGCGCCTGCAACGCGCCTGGTCCGCGTCGCGCGTAGCGTCGTCCGTGCCGGTACGCATCCATACCGCGTCATAGCAACCGGTGAGCGATAGGGAAGCCGCGACCATGGCCGCTCCGATAAGGAGCGACTTGCGAGATAGGTTCATCGATGCACTTTCCTTGATGGCGGGGACACGTCCGCGACACGTGGCCCGTAGCCCTGTCGCGATCCGTTGTTCGCAATATAAGTGGGGAAAAGCGTGCGGAAATCACGAACGAAAAAGAAACGGTTACCTTTCGTTTTGCTTTCATGGTCACGGCGACTCGCGAAAACGTTTCCGTTCCTTTCCCCAGGATCGTGTCGATGGATTGACGCGGTTAACCCTCGACGATGGTCGCGCCGGAGGTCCGTAGTTCATCGAGGAACCAGCGAGCATCGCCGAGCAGCTCGGGCAAGTACAACCCGGGCGCGATGGGCGCGCGACCGTTCCATCCCATGATGGCTTCGAGGTCGAGCACGACGGCCAGCGCCGTGAGCGACGACTGGCCGCGCAGGAATTCCAGCGTCGAGCGCGCACGCGTTGTCTTGCCACCAGAGGTGCCTTCGATCTCGGCAATGAACTCGGCCGCCACCTCGCCGCCGCGCCGACGGCTGGACGATTCGGCTGTTGCCAGGTCGAAGCGAACGTTCGGTGCACCGGTGGCGGCGAACAGGCTAGCGACATCGAGCGGGTCGAACGCGTTCGCTGCCAACACGCGTCCATCGATGGCTTCGACCTGGCCTTGCGTGGCGTCACCAGAAAGCCACGCGCGCTTGCCGTCCTGGAATGTCAGCGTCGCGGGCGCCGCCTCGTGCAGGCGCTGCATGTCCTCCATCGCCGCCGGACCCGCCGGATCCTGGTCGTCGAACACGACGCCGATGCGCACCGACTGCACTGTATCGAAGCGCTTGGCGGCTTCCAGTGCGAGGAACACCGCCGCACCGGCCATCCAGTGACTGGCGAGGACGATCGGCGCCGCCTTCGCGCGATGGGCGTACAGCATCGTCTCCGGTCCGATCTCCACCAGGCCGTTGCCGATGTTGAGGTAGGGCGCACCGTGGTCCTGCGCGTAGCGCATGCCGTGCAGGCCGTTGTCGGGTGCCAGCATCAGCATGGCGGCGAGGGGGATGTCGCGGTCAAGGCCTAGGCCGGGGCGACCCAGATCGATGGCAATGGCTTCGGCGTGGCCCACCTCGCGGGCAAGATTGCTTGCGGCCTCAAGATTCCGGCCGCCAATGAGGATGGGGCGATCCGGGTGGCGCGCGCGGAACCAGCGCACGGCGGCGCGTCCTACGAAGCCCGATCCGCCGACGAAAAGTACGGGTGCTGTCGTCATGCTGCTTACCTCCTGTGATTAACCTACCAAAGGTAAGTTACCATAAGTAGGTTGATGCGCAACCGGTGCCGGACAAGGGCGCGATACACTGGGCTACCTTTGGTAGGCATAGGCCATGGCGCGCGACGACGTGAACAACGACAGGACCGATACGGGTGCGGACGCCCCCTCACGGCGGCTATCCAAGGCCGAGCGGCGACAGCAGTTGCTCGACACCGCGCTGCGCATCGTTCGCGAGGAAGGCGCCGATCGGCTGACCCTGGGTCATCTGGCGATCCGCGCCGGCGTCTCGAAGCCGGTGACCTACGAGCATTTCGGCACCCGCTCCGGCCTGCTGATCGAGCTGTACCGTGCGATGGACGAGCAGCAGGTGAGCGTGTTGCGGCAGGTGCTCGCCACGGGTGAGCGCGACGCGGCGCAAACGGCTGGCGTGCTGGCGACCACCTATCTCCAGTGCGCGTCGGATACGAACGGCGAATGGCACGCGGTAGGTGCCGCGTTGGCCGGCAGTGCGGAAAAGGACGCCGTGCTGCGCGACCTGCTCGACGGTTACGTGCAGTTGTTCGCGAATGCCTTGGCACCGCATAGCCGCGTGTCGGCGACGGCACTGGCCTGTCGTTGCGAGGGCATCATCGGCGCGGGGGAAGCCTTGTCGGCGGCGATGGTGCGCGGTCGGTGTAGCGAGGCCGACGCCGTCGATGCGCTGGTGGCGCTGATCCGAGGCGCGCTGGTCTAGCGGATACGTTCGTCGAAGACGAACTTGCCGGTGTTGGTGAACGACAGGTCGGACGCGTCCGGATGCGCAGGGTTGATCAGCACGTTCTGTTCCATCGGAATGACCACCGACGGCACGCACAGCAGCGCACTCACGCCGGAACGCACCCATTCGTCACCGAATTCCAGCGACGACAGGCCGGCGGGCTCGGCATCCCAGCCGCCGGGGGCATTGTCCTTGTCGATCGCCAGGCGGTTATCCCATACGTGCTCGGGCACGTCGATGCGGATGAGGTAGCGATTGAGCGGCAGTGCGCCGGCATTGAGATGGACGATGGTCTCCAGCGCGGCAAGGGCGATCGACGGCGAGGTGTAGACGACGGCGACGCCACGATGGTTCCAGCGTCCTCCGGTCAGCTTGGCGCCGGTGCCGCTGGCATCGAGCGCCTTGTATTCGGCGGCCTCGGTCGCGATGCGCCAAAGCCGCACCGTCATGCATAGGCTCCGGACTGCATCTGGCGGATGAACTGCAGCACGGTTTCCTGACCGAAGGCGTTGTCGAGGTAATCCAGCGGACGACGGTTGCCGAGTGCCTTGACCGGCTGCCTGAGCCAGTGGCCCGTCCATTCGGCGACGTGAAAATCTTCACCCATCTGCTCGGGATCGCCGCTTTCACGAAGGATGCGATCGACCTCGCCGACGATCCGCGCGACACCGAGCGCGATGGCGCCGTCGCCGGTGGACAGCAGTTCGTCGTTTTTCAATTTGCGGCTGAACGTGCTGCGCGCGATGCCCATGTGATCGGTCAGCATCGATTGATCGATTTCCAGGTCGGTCGCCAGCTGCTTCACGAAATCGGCGCGGATGCCACGACGAACGATGTCGGAATTCTCGCTGGCCGAATGCGTGGCGATCGCAACGTAGGACAACTCCAGGCCCGGCCCGATGACGAGCTTCTGGAATTTCGCCATGCCGGGTTTGTTTTCAGCGATGCGATGGTCGCTCTTGCGCAGGAGACGGGTCTCGGCCACCTTCTGGGTGGTGTAGCGGCCGGAGGCGTCCTTGACGGTCATGGATCCCGCGTCGGCGGGGGCGGGGCCGTCCTTGGGCGGAAGCGTGGTGTGGCGGCTGGACGATGTCATGGACGGCCCTCGTGCTCATTTGAGGCTTTACTGTACCTCATTTGGTCCGCCCGTCCGTTAAGACCCTTGCAGGCGTTCAGCTCCCGCCCCCCCGTTGCCGGCTTAAATGCCATGAATGATAAAAAGGTTAGTTAAAACATGTGCTTGACGCTGGGCCTTGGGCTCCCGTGGTGATCGTCCGTCCCTTTCGCGAGAGCGATGCCGGGGCGCTTGCGGCGCTGTTTCACGCCTCGGTGCGTGACGCTGGGCATCGTGACTACACCTCGGCGCAGGTCGAGGCCTGGAGTCCCGGAAGCCCCGATCCTGCCGTCTATCTGGCCAGGGCAAGGGACCGCGTCGTCCTTGTGGCGGAAACGGAGGGTGGCGAGGTGGTGGGCTACGGTGATCTCGGTATGGACGGCCATATCGATCATCTGTATCGCCATCCCGATCATGTCGGCACGGGTATCGGTTCGGCCATCTATCGGGCGCTCGAAGCCCAGGCCATGAGCGCGAACATCGGAACGCTTCGTGTCGAAGCGAGCGAAGCGGCCCGCCGACTATTCCTTGGACATGGCTTCAGGGTTGATGGGCGCAACGACTTCGTGCTGCGTGGCGTGCCGATCCATAACTATCGTATGTCGAAGGTGCTCGCGTTCCGCTGAGGATGCGTCGCGTCGAATCGCTGGGGCGATGGTGGGGGGATTTCATCCGCGTCGCGTTCTGAATGATGGGACTCATAAAAACCGTTATGCGCGATCGCCATCGATAGGGCGATCCGTGGGCGACGTCGTCCCTCGAAAAAGAACGAGCCACCCTATTCCTCTTTGGGAGACAGTGCGATGCAACGTATCTCTATTGCCAACGGACGGCCCAGGCGCCGCTACCTTGTCGCAACCCTCGTGGCCGCCATGACGATGGGCGCCGCCTCGGAATCCATGGCGTCGGATGGCGGCGCGCAAGCGTGGAAGGCGACGCGAACCCAGGCCTATACGTCGGCGGACGCGCGCTTCGACGGCTATGCCGAGGACAAGGAAAACGTCTCGGTGGTGGTGTCGCTGAAGCTTCGAAACAAGGAAGCGCTGGACAACTACACCCGTGACCTGTTCCGGCCACGCAGTCTCGTCTTCCATCGCTTCCTCGACAAGAAGCAGAGCGCAGCGACGTTCGCACCTACCCAGGAGCAGGCCCAGGAAGTGGCGGACTACCTCGCCAAGCAAGGCTTCACCAATGTGCATATCTCCGAAAACCGATTGCTGGTGACGGCGGATGGCAACGTGGGTGTGGCACGCAAGGCGTTCCGTACCACCATCGCGCGCTTCAGCCGCAACGGCGTCGCGGGCATCGCCAACGATTCCGATGTGCAGGTGCCCGAATCGCTGCCACAGGTGGATCAGGTGCTGGGCCTGGATACGGTCAACCCCATCCATACCCATTCCCTTGATGGTGGATCGTTGAAGCCTGCCTACACGGTGTTGACGAATGGCGGGCACGGCTACCGGCCACATGAGTTCGCGACGGTGTACCACGCAGGATCGACGCCGGCCGCTACGGATACCACGGTCGCCGTCATCGGCTGGGGCGACATGGCTAACTCGGCCAATGATCTCAAGCGCTACCAGCAAGACGAGGGCTTCACCGTCACACCCACCTCCGTCGTCAACACGAGCGGTCGCACCACGAATGACGATACAGGCCAGGGGGAATGGTCGATGGATGCCCAGGCTATCGCGGGTGTCAGCGGTGGCCCGAAGAAGCTGATTTTCTACACCAGCGGCGGCAACGCGTCGTACAACTTCCTGACGGGTCGCTACAATCCGACGGGCAATTCCAACGCGGCACTGCTCAAAGCGATCAACCGCGCAGTCAGCGACAATGAGGCCAAGGTCATCGACATGTCCTGGGGCGCGTCAGAATGCGGCACGACCAGTCCGGGCTTTGCCAACTCGGCGTTCCAGCTGGGTGTGGCGCAAGGCCAGACGTTCGTCGCGTCGAGCGGCGACAACGGCGCCTATCCGTGCGTGATAAAGGGGCAGGGGCTCGCCAACGGCGCCTACGGCGATCGTACCCGCCCGTCGGTGGGCTATCCGGCCAGCTCTCCTTATGTGGTGGGTGTCGGTGGCACGACGCTGAATACCTCCGTCGCCAATGTCTACACCTCAGAATCGAGCTGGCCATACAGCGGCGGCGGCACCAGCGGCGCCGAGTCGCGGCCGTCCTGGCAGACCGGTAGCGGGGCCTATCGCCAGGTGCCCGATGTCGCCTTCGATGCGGATTGGGACAAGAGCCCGGTGCGCTACTACCTGACCAGCAGCACGACGTCGGGAGTCAATAACTCAGGGTATTACTACAACGGCGGCACGAGTCTGGCGGCCCCCTTGTTCGCGGGCATCTGGGCTCGCCTGCAGACGGCCAATGGCAATCGCCTGGGATTCGCCGCCCCTGCGATCTATGCCTACGCCTCCTCGCAGGATGAGCGTCTTCCGTTGCAGGACATCACGACGGGCAACAACGGCAAGTACGACGCGACGGCGGGCTGGGACAGCGCGACCGGTTGGGGAAGCTTCGACATCGAGGCGGTGAAGACCTTTATCGCCAATACGCCGGGGTTTATCGATGCCAGCAATGCGCTGACATCTAACCCGTAACGACGACGGTGGCCGCGCAGCCCGCGGCCACCGTTCCCGTTCTTACTTGTTCTCGGGTACGAGATTGGCCAGCTTGCCCTTCTTGTCGAACTGGCAGCTGAAATTTTTCTTTCCGTCCATGCCTGCATCCGCGGTACCGGCGATCGCATAGCCCGCATCGACGGACTGGATGGGTTGCAACTGGATGTAGTCGTTCTTCACGTCGAACTTCTTGGCCGCGGCGTCCAGGCAGCGGGTGGTCAGCTTGCCTGGATCGGGACGATCGGATGCGACGGCGTGAGAGGCGAGGACGAGGCCCAGGGACGCCGCCAGCAGCAGGGTGGAGTTGCGCATGGTCTATCTCTCCGTACAAGGCACGAGGCCGGGATCACTGCCCACCGGAGCCTGCCTTGGAAATTCTTGCTGGAAAATGAACTCCATGGCGATGCATAGGCCTTTGCGTTCAGTTGTGCGCCAGCCGGGACCCGCCCGTCATGAGGGGCGGGTCTTTCGATGTTCAAGTATCGCGATCAGGCACTGGACCTTGCGTTCCAGCTCTTCGATACGCAGTTGCTGGCCCTCGACCTGGCTTTCGATCGATACGTTGTCGCTGAAGTGTCCCTGGTCGAATTCCTTCAACCACAGGTGAAGCAGGTTGGCCGATAACCCATAGGTACGCAGGGTCTCGCGACGCCCGATACTGCCGTTGCGTACATCGGTACAGATTTTTCGCTTGAAGGCATCGCTGTGACTGCGATAGGTGCGTCGTGGTGGCATGCGGCTTATCCGGCTGGCGCATTGGTTGAGCACGCCAACCCGCCGCACGCGGGTACGTTACGGAACAGGGGCGCACGGGACACCGCGAAGGGGGTGCTCGCGATGCTGCTTGGGTAGGCGCGCTGGCGAAGGCGAAGGAAAGGCCGGCTTTCCATCGGTTCGGGATCGTATGGACCACGCAGCGGGCGAACGTGCGCCAGGATTTATGTCAGAGTAAATTCATTACGGGAAGAGGGGCGAGATAAAGGGCGCTTGATCATAAACATGACGGGTTAAACACTGATCCGCCCGGTATCCCGATGCAGGCGGTGCATGGAATCGATGAATGAGCGCATGAGATTAATCCACCATGCGTGCGGTCGTGCGAAACACCGGGAATTTGACTCGCGCCGTTAATACGATCGTTTTATCTGCATGGCGTTATCGTGGAGATTTTTAGCCGCCACTTTTTATAATCGCCATGGCCTTCGACGTATCCATGCATGATCCATACAACATGGTTCGAAGCGATTCACCCGTGGGTCGCGGCGTCGATGAAGCGCGTCCGAAGCCACGCCAGGCCTTCATCGTTTTGCGCGCGCGGATGCCACGCCATCGCGACATGGAACGCAGGTATATCGTACGGCAGGTCAAACACGTCGACGAACGCGCGATAGTGGCTCAGCAGGCGACTGGGTAGCGTGGAGATACACTCGGTGTTCGCGAGCACCAGGGCGACCTGGTTGTAGCTGGGCACGGCGGCCACCACGTTCCGCGAGCGCGACAGCTGAGTCAGCGCCGTGTCGATGGGGCTGTGGAAATGCCCGTGCTGCGACACGATCACATGGGGCAGCGCGCAGTACTCGTCGAGCGATGCGGGCGACATGCCGCGTGGATGATGCTTGCGTTGGGCCATCTGAAAGCGATCCATCAGCAAGGTCCGGCTCTTGAGCGCGCCCGGCACCTTGCTGGCGTCACCCAGGAACAGGTCCACCTCGGAGCGCGCCATGCGCTCGACCAGCGTTGGGTCGCCGATGGGAACCACGGCGAGCTTGAGCGCGGGATTGCCGAAAGCCAGCAGGCCCGCCATCACGTTAAGGCCGACGATGGTGAACACACTATCGTTCGCGGCGATGGTGAAGCTGCGCTTGGACGTGGCCGGATCGAAGGGCGTGGTCGCGCTGACCGCGTCGTGCAGTTTCGACAGCGCCTCCACCAGGCGGGGATGCAGGTCGATCGCCCGCTGCGTGGGGACCATGCCGCGCCCGGTCTCCGATGGCACCAGCAACGGGTCGTCGAACAGCTCGCGAAGACGGGCGAGCTGGCCGGACAGCGCGGACTGGCTGAGGCTCAGCCGGCGTGCCGCCCGCGTGACGTTGCGTTCCTCCAGCAACACGTCGAGTGCGATAAGCAACGGCATGTCGGATCGCTTGATATCCAAATTCCTGATCCCTCGTATCGGCAAGTCCGACATACGTATCGCGGATGCGATCGCTTAGATTGCTGAGCATTCATTATCCCGGAAAGCCCCATGCGCACACGATCCCTTGTCCTGAAAGCCACCGCGGGCCTGTTCCTCGCGACAGCCATTACCTTCGCGCTGCCTGGCCCGGTCGGCGCCGAGCCCGCCATGGCAGCGGCCCATCCCGCCCAGATCGGTGTCTTTCGCTATCGTCTTGGCGACTTCGAGGTCACCGCGCTCAGCGACGGCACCGTGCCGCTGGACTTGCATGAACTGCTCAAGGGAGTGAGCCCAGCCGATATCGACAAGGCCCTTGCCGGCAGCTTCCGCCGCAATCCCGCGGAAACCTCGATCAATGCCTTTCTTGTCGATACGGGCTCGCGCCGGGTGCTTATCGACACCGGCGCTGGCGGCCGTCTGCTCGACAGCCTGAAGGCTGCGGGTTACGAGCCCTCGCAGATCGACGACATCCTGCTCACCCATGCGCATGGCGACCATGCGGGTGGCCTCGTGCACGACGGCGCGCTGGTCTTCCCGAAGGCCACCGTGCATATCGCCAAGGCGGATGTCGATTTCTTCCTGGACCCGGCGCACCAGAACGGCGTGCCGGGCTACGACAAGAGTTACTTCGTCAGTGCCACCGCCAGCCTCGGGCCGGTGAAGGCCGCCGGCAAACTGGACACCTTCACCGGCGCTGACCAGATCCTGCCAGGTATCGTCTCGGTGCCGGCCCCCGGCCACACGCCGGGCCATAGCTTCTATCGCGTGGAGAGCAAGGGCCAGTCGATGCTGTTCATCGGCGACCTCGTGCACGCCGAGGCCGTGCAGCTCCCGAACCCGAAGGTGACGATCGCCTTTGACGTGGACCAGTCCAAGGCACAGGCCAAACGCGTGGCCGACTTCAAGCAGTTCGCGACATCCGGCCAGGCCGTGGCGGCGGCTCACCTGCCGTTCCCCGGCATCGGTCATATCCGTCGCCAGGGCGCGGGTTACGACTTCGTGCCGGTGGATTTCGTCAATCGCGACGGGCAGTAAGCGGGCGACATCCAACGCATGGGGCATCCGGTCGGACGCCCCATGCGTCACGGGGCTATTTAACGCACGACGAGGTCCACGACAGCCCGGGCTGCGTGCCCGCGCTGGGATTGAAGGTGATCGTGTGCGGCTTGCCGTCGCGAAGAACGTGCAGCACGACAGGCAGGTCGAGGCTGGAGGCGATGGGATTGATATCCACGCTGTCCTGGATGACATCGCCATCGCGCAACCCGGCGACGTCCGCCGGCGAGCCGTGGACCACGCCAGCGATTGCCTGGCCCGCATTCAGTCGAAGCGGCTTGGGGAATCCGAGGTCGAAGATGCGCACGTCCTGCTTCTTCGCATGCATGCAGTCGCCGAACGCACCCACCGCGGGGTAGATCAACTTGCCCTGCATCATGTCGTTCCAGTCGGCGATGGCCCAGGGGCCCACCTGCTCTGTCAGCAGCTTGACCCATGTCTGCCCCGTGGACGGTGCACCGTGGTTGATCCGCTGGGTCATGGCGTTGGCGAGCGTTAGCACGGTGTGCTTCGATCCATGGGCCTTGAGCTTGGCATCGAGGTCGGCGAGATACAGGGTGCCGCGGTTGTACGGAATCATCCATGCGTTGCGTCCGGTCCACATGGTGGTCGGGATCTCGCTGTTGGGGATCGAGCGCTTCGCGTTGGTGTAGTAGGCGGCGCTTTCCGAGTTGACCTCGTCGGCGTACTCCTGAGGGGTATACAGGCCGGCGGCGTAGGGCACCCTCATCGAGAGATAGTTGGCGAGGCCTTCCGTGTACCAGTCGCCGCCGTCCTGGTCGGCGTCCATGGTCGCGGCAAGGCTGTGCACCATCTCGTGCGCGACCGTGAAACGCAGGTTCGCGGTTCCCGGGTTCTTGCCTGGGGGGAGGTAAAGCATGAACGAGTTCTCCGCCGCGCGACCGCTCGGATTGGCGCTGCCCACGAACGAACGGATCATGAAGCGGTAGGGTTTGTCGTGAAGCTGGAACGCCTTGACCTCCGCCGCGTGCGCACGCGCGGTCCAGTCGCCGATGCTTTTCAGTTGTTCCTTCGGCATGCCCAGCGCATAGACGGTGACGCCTCCGTCATTCGGTTGACCCGACATTCGGTGGGTCGTCACCGGTCCGGCAAGGAAAAGCGTGCCCAGCAGCTTTTCGGGGGTATAGGTGCCACGGCAATCACCTTCGCCGTACGAAGAGACCGCCATCTCGCCGGGTTTCAGGCCCCAGGTGACATGCGTATCGAACGATCCGCCCGCGGTGTCGGGTAGCACCAGGAAGCCGATATAGCCGCCGGATACACCGCCCCCGGCTGCCTGTAGATCGAACTGGGGACCTCGCTTGGCCGCGACGTTTTTGGCGACATGCATCCGGTAGGACACCTTGACCGTGCCTGCCGTGGGGCGGGGTGCTTTCCATTCCTCATAGGTCGCACCGTTGCTTTCGCGGCGTACCGCGGCTCCCATGGGGAGGGGGCCATGTTCGTCGCTGACCGTCAGGTCTGCGACCACGTCGGTGCCGCGTTCCAGGCTCGGTTCGAGCGTGTCGAGGTCCAGGACCAGCGGGGCAGTGCGTCCCGGGGCGGGCGTGTATACGTAGCTCACGGCCAGGCCATCGGCCGTGCCATCACCCGAGCGAGTGGGGGTCAGTCGGATATCCAGCTTGGCGATGGCCGGTGCCGATGATGGAACAGGAAGTGCGTGTGAGGCGAAGGCCAAGGCCGAAAGGGCAGCGAGGCCATAAACGACGGGGCGGGCGGGTTTCATCGGGGGTCATCGCTAGGGTGGGGATTTGAATCTACCATTCGATAGGTAGGCATCCTATCTGGACTAACGGCACGGGTAGGCGCCCGAACTTCAGGGCGTTCATCGAGGCGACTGCGTTGGGGGAGGGGCGAGTTGAAAGCTACCGCCAATCAGGTGAGATCCATCTACTACATTCATAGTTGACTTGGGCTGCAATGACGAGTAATTACTATGCCCATAGTAGAAGGGGGCGAGGCGTGGCTATCTCACTGACCGATCGCGAAGCGGACATCATGCAGGTGCTGTGGGACCAGGGGCCGTGCCTGGTCGCCGACGTTCGTGAGCGCCTGAGCGACGACCTGGCCTACACCACCGTGCAAACGGTATTGCGTGTTCTCGAAAGCAAGGGTTACGTCGGGCACCAGGAAGAGGGCCGAGGGCATCGCTATTTCCCCTGCGTGAAGCAGAAGGCGGCGCGACGAAATGCGATCCAGCACCTGACGGACAAGCTGTTCAAGGGATCGGCGGAGCTACTCTTTTCGCACATGGTGTCGGAACAGAAACTCAGTCCGGAACAGCTCGAACGCATGCGGCGACTTCTGGCGGAACGTTCCGGCGAGGATGAGGCCTGATGGTCGCCTGGATGCTCTATACCGTGTTGGTGGCTTTTGCGTTGGCCGTGGCTGGGTTCATGGCCGAGCGGGCTGCCAAGTGGCGCGGAGCGTCGACACGATGGCCGTGGGTCGCGTCCATGCCTGGATCGCTGGCGGTGCCGGTCATCATGGCCTGCGCATCGATGGGGTTTTCCGCTAGTGCTGTCGGCGAAAAGAAGGTCGCATCGCTGGTGCTGAGCGACGCCACGTCGATTCGAACACCCCTGACGCAAATACACCTCGATAACGTCTCGGCCTACGGTCGCTCCATCAACATCGACGCCTTGGCTGCCGACGTGTGGGTGTCGGCATCGGCACTCATGGTGCTGGCGCTATCGCTGGGCATGGTATGGGTATCACGACAAAAGCGAGGATGGCGTGGCGGCACGTTGCACGGTGAGCGCGTGCGCATTGCACCTGACACCGGTCCGGTCGTCATCGGCTTGATTCGCCCGCAAATCGTCGTACCCGAATGGCTCCTCCAGATGAGTCGCGTGCAGCAGGAATGCGCACTGGCCCACGAGCGTTCACACCTCGACGCTCGCGATCCCTTCGTCATCGCCATCGCCGTGGGCCTGCTGACGTTGATGCCCTGGAACGCGGTGCTGTGGTGGCAATTCTCCCGGCTACGTCGTGCCATGGAGATGGATTGCGATGCACGGGTCCTCCGGGGTGGCTGCAACGTTTCCACCTACTGCGAAACGCTGCTCCATGTCGGTCAGCAGAAATCGAGACATATCCCCCTGCTCCCGGCGATGAGCGATTCCGTCTCGTTTCTCGAGCTTCGCATCCGCCGGATGCTGCGCAAGCCGGGCAAGTGGGTAAGGGTGCGCTTCGCGGCATGCATCGGCTTGTCGGTGGGCGTCGCGGCTGCTGCGACGCAAGTCATTCCGCCTGACGCGAGCCACCTGGGGGCTCTGCCGATCGCAGGCTCGGCCGCGTTGGATCGTTATGCCGGCTTCTACCAGATCAGCCCTATGTCACTTATCAGCGTGACCCGGGCGGATGGTGGGCTATCCGTCGCCATCAGTGGACAGATGGCCGCGCCTGAACCTTTTCACCTAGTGAACACCGGCCCTGACCAGTTCGAAGTGCAAGGCAACGATACGCTTGCTGTGCGGTTTGTCATGGATGCTTCCGGGCGTGCCATACGCTTGATCGCTACGCAGTCCGGACGCGTCCTGCTCGATCAGCCTCGCGCCGACGAGGCGAACGCACAGCGGATCAACGAGGCACTTGTCGCTCGCATCAAGGCGCAAAAACCTTTTCCCGGCAGCGAAAAAGCGCTGCGCCTGCTTCTCAGCGATCCCGACGGCGGCGCGGGTATGAGCCCTGGGCTCGCCTGGGAGCGTCAGCAACAAAAAACGATGCGTGAAGCCTATCTCGCCCGCATCGGAGCGGTTCAGTCGTACGCATTCACCGGGGTGAACGAGTTCGGAGCGGATACCTACCTCGTCAAGCGCAAGAACGGCGAGGAAACCATCATGTTGGTGGTCGACGAGGACGGCACCTTGGCCAACGCCGTTCGGTATTCGCCCATGGCCTCTCCGCCCAAGACCTGAAACCTACCCCCATCGCGCCATGCCTGCCGGCGGCCATGTCGTGGCCGCAAAGGTAGCCCTGCGCCTTGTTTCGACCATCGGAGTGACGAAATGACCTTCAAAGCATGGCGTAACCTTGTTGGAATCTGTCTGCTCGGGTTGGGATGCAGCATGGCCGCTTCATGGCCTGCTCATGCCGCCAAGCTCGACCCCGGCGTCCATGCCGGCACGTTGCAAGGTGCGCTCTATCGCATCGATGTCCCCGACCACTGGAATGGCGATCTGGTCATGCTCCTGCATGGCTATCAGCCCGTGGGCGCACCTATCTCGACGCCGATGACGGCTGCCGATTCGACGGACGTGTTCCTCAAGAAAGGATTTGCCGTTGCGCAGAGCCAGTATGCGTCGCAGGGCTGGGCGGTAGGCGACGCCATGGCCGACAACGAGCGGCTTCGCCAGCATTTCGTTCGCACCTACGGTCAGCCATCGCATACCTATATCTATGGCTTTTCGATGGGTGGGCTGGTTGTTGCCGCCAGCATCGAACGCTACCCCCACGCCTACACCGGCGCGATGATCACCTGCGGCCTGACGGTGTCCACGCCAGATTTCCTGGCCAAGGGCGTCATCACGCCTCTGGTAGCATTCGATGCCTTGATACCGGGCGTCATTCCCGATCTAGCGGCACCCGATTCCCCACCGGCGATCTCGCCCGAGGCCATCGCCCACGCATTGGAGGCGCACCCCAAGGAGGCTGCCCTACTGGCAAAACGCCTGGAGGAAAAGCCCGAGACGCTGCCGACGTTGGCGCTTTACTACATGGCGCTGCGTGAAATCGAAAAGCGCGCGGGCGGCATGCCGGTCGATAATCGAAAGGAGGTGTACGAGGGCTTTGGTGACGACGCCACGTTCAATCGCAACGTGCATCGTTACAGCGGCTCACCGCAGGCGATGGCTTATGCCAAGCGCAACCTTAGTTTGACGGGACACATCGCCGTTCCCCTCGTGATGCAGTGGAATGCGTTTGATCAGACCATCCCTTCCCGATTCCATGGGGTGTACCCGGAGCAGGTCAAGGCCGCAGGAGGCGGCAAATGGCTCACGGTGCTCGATCCGGTGGGCGAGGGGCATTGTAACTTCACCGATGAGCAGACGTCGGCGGCGTTTGATGCCCTGGTGCGCAAGGTTGTTGCCGACTAGTCATCGTGCATGGACAGAACAGCAAAGTTAGTTCATAGAAAAGCGCATAGTTTGTAGCCCAATATTAGCTATATAAATTATGCATTTATATGTAATTACTCTTCAGAAGAGCATGTCTAGTGCACGGGCTATCAAGTTTGGCGCTTCCAAGGGATAGGGTCGGCCCCAGTACTCCTGGTGAATTCGCCCCCAGGGACATTGGAAGCTTGGCCGGAAAGCAGATGGGGCGGGGCGCCAGCCGTGGTTCGCGGCTGATCCTAGCCACGATAGCGCTTTGAAGCCGATCTCGTAATGCCCACCAACCCCCACTTCATGCAACTTAGGCATTGATTTACATATATATATTCTTGAGCCAAGGCAGACCGTATCCTGCTCTGTATCCCAACATGAAGACCTTTGGACCGAAAGCCGTAGTCTTCCCTCGCGACGAGCCAATCGCGCGAGTTAGATGAGCGCCTCCGTCACTAAAATCCCAGTACGAACGGAAGTACGGATATTTTTCCTTATCGGCATAGATCTCGCTCGACCTACAGCTGAAACAGACTCACGTCCGCAACGCCATCTAGCGCCATGGAATATGGAGTGAGCTGAGGCACTCGCGTCCATTGCTATTCAACGGCTATGCAGGAGTCGGATCAAGCTTTCCTAAGTTCAGGCGATCTTGCCGCGTACCAACGTACACATTGTTCGGCGGCGATCTTCGCGCAAGCAACGAGCCCACCAATTTGGTCCGGCGGGCACTCTTTGCCTGTGGGTTTGTAGTTCGCCTTCGCGTGAGCGAGCTGATTTCTCGATGAAGTCAGTGCTGTAGCTAACTCAGAAAGAGCAGCCTTTCGCTCCTCAGTACTGCTCTTAGGCGAAATCTTCGTGAGAAGCTTGAGGCACTTAGGCGCGTGCGATGCCATCAGGACGGGATCACAACATCGCTCGACAGACAACTTAAGAGCTTCCGCATCCCGTGTTAGGACGCGATTCTCTTCGAAGAGATTGAGCAAACCGTCCATGTAATCTGCATTTGGATTGAGTGCATCACGAGAAAGCAATCGCTTGCGAAGATCCTCGTACTGCCGTTCACGAACGACCGTTGCCGCGACATACTCAATGCACTTCACATAGCTGAGAAGCGAAGCTTCAGAATTGTTCGTACCATACCCGCTATTGAACTCCTGAAGCACAGCAGGAAGGCCCTGGCCCAGAAGTAAAGGGCGGAGTTTTTTAGCCCGCAGAACCAAGTCGCTGATTTCGTCGGCTTCCGGATCTTCCATGTCTCCCGTGAACCTGGGCGCTTCAAGGTACTCGACGCCGAGCGTCGAATGGAGCTCAAACATATAGGCTTGAATTACATCGACTGCCGCTCCCTTTTCTGCCCCCTTCGGGTGCCTGACCTCAATGAAGATATCCTCCGGCAACAATGGTGGGTGATCTTGCCCCTGATTTACGGACACCTATCTAAGCGACATTGGCCAGCTCGTACTGCTCTGGGCTGAGGTAGCCCAGGGTCGAGTGCAGCCGGATCCGATTGTAGTCAACCTCAATGTAGTCAAACACATGAGCCTTGGCCTGCTCCCGTGTGGCGAGGTGTTCACCATGGATGGCCTCGACCTTCAGACTGTGGTTCCAACTCTCCATTGCTGCGTTGTCGTAGCAGTTGCCTCTGGCACTCATGCTGGCGATCAAAGCGTATTGCTCCAACAGGGCGCGGTGCTC
>NZ_WNDO01000015.1 GCF_009912395.1 Luteibacter sp.
GGATTTCCTTGATCGCCTTTATCGTCGCGGCCTTCGCGTTAGGCAGTTTCGCCGGTCGCTATGATCTACGTCCCCACCAATACGAATGGCCGGATAACTGGCTGGAATTCTCCGGCGCCTTGCTGATCGGCTCGACGCTGGGCGCGATCTGGATGTGGTTCATTTCTCGGGAACCCGAACTGTAGGAGCGTGCTTGCGCGCGACCCGCGCTCCTACAGGTGTGCGGAGTCGCGAGCACCCATCGCATCGGCGATTGTCGCAAGGGTGCCTCACCGTACGGAGAGCCGTCGGGCCGCCGCCGGGGCGCGACTTGAGGAGCCGAGGGTAGGTGGTCGAAGAAGGCCGCGCAGCGGTGGCGGTCAGGAAGACCGCCATTCCTCGCCGAGGCAGGATGCCGAGTCGAGGAACCTCGACCACCTGCCCGAGCCCGAAGGGGCGAAGCCATAAAACATGGGCCGCGCAGCGGCCAGCCTTTCCCGAGGGACGGCGGAGCCGGCGCGCCCCGGCGGCGGCCCGACGGCTCCCCCAGCCACGCCCGAGCGCCGCAAGCGATGCCGCAGGCGAGCAACCCCTACGAAGCACCCCAACCAGACAGCAGAAACCGACGCCGTCCGCCAGCCGTCCGTCTCCTGTCCGCGGACAGTCTTCCCCCATTCCCGACACCAGGAAAGACCGCACCAGACAGCGCCACCCATACCCCTCACACCGCTGGCCCACAATTTGCTTCACATCCCAGCAACGGACAGCCACGAGTCGGGCATGTCCGTCAGGGGAGTCCCACCGACGTGGGCAGATCATCGGCAAGGAGAGGGGAGACGACATGTTTGGCTATTACCTGCAGCTCGCATGGCGGAGCCTGAAGCGAAGTCCTGGCCTCACGGTGCTCATGATTGTCGCTATCGCTTTCGGCGTCAGCGCATCGATGACGACGTATTCGGTGTTTCGCGCCGTGTCGGGCGACCCGATCCCCTGGAAATCCTCACGACTCTTCGTTCCGCAGATCGATGTCTGGGGCCCGCGCTCGCGTCGCAAGGGTTCGGTGGAGCCCACGGAAGCGCTTACCTATACCGATGCCACGGCCTTGATGCGGGAGCACCGCGCGAAATGGCAGTCGGCACTGTATGCGATTTCGCCCTCGGTCGTTCCCGCCGGTAGTGGCGCCCATCCGCTCAAGAGCGACGGTCACGCCGTTTATAGCGAGTTCTTTCCCATGGTCGACGCGCCCTTCCTGTTTGGCGGGGGATGGAGCGCCGACGATGACCGGCAGCGCGCCCCGGTCGCCGTGATCAGCAGCAAGCTGAATCAGAAACTGTTCGGCGGGAAGAACAGCGTTGGCTTTCCCCTCAACATCGACGGAAAGGAGTATCGGATCGTCGGTGTCCTGGACAACTGGAATCCCCAGCCCCGGTTCTACGACGTGGTGAATACCAACGGATTCACGAACGGAACCGATGACCTATTCATTCCCTTTGAGCGTTCGATCGAGGCCAACATCGACAACGATGGAAACACGAACTGTGCGGAGCCAGCCAAAGAGCCGGGCTTCGCGGGTCTGAAGCGTTCGTCATGCGTATGGATTCCCTTCCTGGTCCAGCTCGACGACTCGGCCGCGGTTTCGGCGTATCGCGACTACCTGCAAGGGTATGCGAATAACCAGCGGAAGGAAGGACGTTTCGCCTGGGAACCCAACAATCGCCTGCGCGATATGCCTGCATGGCTGGAATATCAACAGGTGGCTCCCCGCGATACCAAGGTATCGTTGATGGTGGCACTCGGGCTTCTGGTGGTGTGCCTGATCAACACGGTTGGACTGCTGCTGGCCAAGTTTCTTCGCCGCAGCGGCGAGATCGGTGTTCGTCGGGCGCTCGGTGCGCCGCGTCGGGCGATCTACGCGCAGTTTCTCACCGAGGCGGGCATGATCGGCATTGTTGGCAGCGTGCTGGGCCTTGTATTTACCGGCGTGGGTGTCCTTGGCGTGGGTTGGGTGCTGCCCCGGAATATCGCGGTACTGGCGAAGATCGACCTCTCCCTGCTGGCGATGACCCTGCTCGTGGCCCTGATTTCGGCCGTGCTGGCGGGTGCTTATCCGACATTCCGGGCGTCGATGATCCAGCCCGCCTTGCAGCTGAAATCGAATTGAGGACGTCGATATGAGCCTGCATCCTATTTTTGCCGCACTGCGAAAGCATAAGTCCGGCGTCATCCTGATTACGCTGCAGATCGCCTTCACGCTCGCCATCGTGTGCAATGCCTTGTTCATCATCGGCAAGCGCATCGACAACGTAGGCCGACCCACGGGTCTGGAGGAAAGCGATCTCTTCCTGGTCTCCCAGCAGTGGGTGGGAGCGCCGAGCGGCGATGAACCGAAGGGCGCAAAGATCCTGGAGAACATGCAACTGGAGGACCTGGCCACCTTGCGTAACTTGCCGGATGTCGCCGGGGTCACTCCGATCAACTCCCTTCCGCTTTACCCTTCGGCGTGGTCTGGCTCGGTCGGGGGGCGTCCCGGCAACGGTTCCATCGAAGTGCCCGATGCCAGCATCGCGCGGGTTACGTACTACTTCGTCGACGACAAGGCGCTCGACGTGCTGGGCGCGAAGTTGGTGGATGGGCAGTTTTTTCATGCGCAAGATGTGATGAGCTTGCAGGCGCGGGCGCAGAGTCGGCCGAGCGCCGCCGTCATCACCCGTTCGTTGCAGGAAAAACTGTTTCCGGGACAAAGCGCGGTCGGAAAACCGATCTACATTGATGGCGCTACATTGCCCGTGCTGGTGACCGGTGTCGTTGATAGGCTCCAGGGGCCGGGCTGGGCCACGGATTTCGCGTGGAACTCGGTGATTCTTCCCGTGCGCCGCGCTTCCAGCTTCACCCGTTATGCGGTGCGTGCCAAGCCGGGTCGGATCGAGGCTGCCATGAAGGCAGTACCTTCCGCCTTGTATGCGACGAATCCGATGAGGGTGCTGACGGATGAAAGCATCAAGTCATTCGCAGATATCCGCGCCAGTGCCTACGAGGAGGATATCGGCATGGCGATCGTGATGAGCGTGGTCTGCGTGATCATGCTGGCGGTGACCACGGCAGGCATCGTCGGGCTGACCAGTTTCTGGGTCGGTCAACGGTATCGGCAGATCGGCGTGCGGCGTGCGCTGGGTGCGCGGAAGATCGATATCCTGCGTTATTTCCAGGTAGAGAACCTTGCCATTTCCATCGGCGGGGCCTGCCTGGGTATCGTCCTGGCGTTCGCCTTGAACATCCTGTTGATGCATTACTTCGATCTGGACAGGATGCCCCTCTCCTGGGTGGTGGTCGGTGTGGCGATTGTGCTGCTTCTCGGGTAGATAGCTGTTTTCGTGCCGGCACACCGGGCATCCCTCGTGCCGCCGGTGGCGGCCACGCGCGCCGCCTGAATGTAGGTAGGAGCGCGCTTGCGCGCGATGGAGGTCACCGTATCCCCCATCGCGCGCAAGCGCGCTCCTACAGAGGTGGCCTTACTGCTTGGTGCCCCCGAAAGCGGCATCGTACTGGTGGGCGTTGGCAAAGGACGCCACGCCGGCCAGCGTGGCGGCATTCGCGCCGAAGAAACGTCCACTGATGGTGCCCATGGTGGCGACATCCACGCCACCGACGTTGGCGATGGCGCCCACGCCGGAGATCTGCGTACCCGCGACGGCTGTCGGGCCGAGGACCAGGGTGTAGTTCCCTCCACTCAGGCTCCCGGAAAGCCGCCGCGCGGCGAAGTCGGCGTTGAACGTACCCGCCAGAAGACCGTTCCCCGCGTAATCGCTGATGCCCTTCACGGCGTACGTCGCGGTCCCGGCCGTCGGTACCGTGGTGCCGGCCGTGTCACCCACGATGAAGGTCGCATGCGTACCGTCGCCGACAGCGCCGCTCTGCGACCACTCACCGAAGTAGACATTGGCACTGCTGATCCTGGCGAAGTGGAACGTGCCCAGAGGCGCCAGGAAGCCGGGAGGCGGCACGCCATCCCCGGGTTGATGCGTGACGACACCCGAGGCATCCGTATGCCCGAGTTGCGCCAGTGCGGGAAGATCGATCTGGGCACCAGGGCCCGATGTTCCCGTGGAAGGCACGTTGATCCCTGGGCCGCCGAAGGAAACGGAAGGACCGACGCTTATGGCGTTTCTGCTGACGACACCGGCGATTTGCGCATGCGCCGTACCGAACATCGATAGCGCGGCTATCGAGAGCAGGCCGATAGCCTTGAGTGACACACCTTGCATGAGATTCTCCTTGTGAGGTGAAGCAGGTCGAAAGCGAAAAGCGTCTTCGTCATAGACGAAGACCAGCGGTGCTTTCCCCTATGTCTCGCATCGATGTCCTTGCCAAGGGGTATTTCATTTCCCTCGACATGGCGAATACACGTCCGACGGCGCTTTAGTGCCGTGCGATGCAGCATCGTCGTTCCTGCGAACGCAGGAACCCAGCGCCTCGGTTTGCCAGCGTGGCGATAGCGCATCATCGGCTTTATGTAGGTGGCGCGCTCGCGAAAGCCGGCCGCATCGCACTGGGTTCCAGCGTGCGCTGAAACGACGTGAGGGTGCTTTAGGGTGTTCGCCACAAGAGAGTGTGAGATGGCGATATGTAGGGGGCGCACCTGCGAAAACCGGTCGCATCGCACTGGGTTCCAGCGTTCGCTGGAACGACGTGAGGGTGCTTTGTGCGGTGGCGATAATACGCCGGGCATGAGTCTGCGAGGCGACTAAGACGAGCGCAGGAAGAAATTGATCGGCACCAGCACCATGACGGGGTCGCTGGGCACCTCGGCGGGTGGTGGCGGCAGCGGGCTGGCACGGCGGACGGTGGCGAGGGCTTCCTCGTCCAGTAGCGGATAACCGGACGGTTGTTGCACCACCGGGTCGGCGACGCGGCCTTGTCGGTCCACAGAGAAACGGACCCATACGACGCCCTCTTGATGCGAGCGCTCGGATTGGCGGGGATACCGGCGATAGCGCTTGAGCCACGCGAGGAGGGTGCTCTGCCATTCGGCCTTGAGCAACGCGCCTTGGGCTGACTGGGTGGAGGGCGCGGCGTAGCGTTCGGCGTTCTGGGCCTCTACATGCGGAGGCGCGGTGCTCTGGTCGGCGGCTTGTTCGGCCTGGACGGCGGGTGCAGGTGCGGTGGGTTCCGGTGTGCCGGCCACCACGTCCTTTACCGGTGCAGGCGGGGGCGCGACCTGTCGGGGCGGCGATGGCTTAGCCGTGGCCGCGGTACGCGCCTCGCGGAGCGGTCCGGTTTCGCGTTGGGTTACCGGGGCGGGTGGGGCGGCGGGCTGGGGTGCCGGCTCGATGGCGATGGCTTCCATGGGCAGGTCGTGGGGCGGTGTCACGCGATCCATGCCGATCCAACGTGCGGCGATGACCAGCACGCCGAACACCATCGCCACGATGACGCCGCTGGCGACCCAGCGCAGACGATCCGTGTTCATCCGTGGTCGCGTTCCAGGCCGACCAGCGCCATATGGGTGTAACCCGCATCGCGCAGCGCGTTCATGGCATCCATCAGGCGCTCGTACGACAGGCTGCGATCGCCACGCAGGAGCACGCGGCGCTCGTGGTCAGCCTGCGTGCGACGATCCAGCGCCGCTTTCAGCGTGGCGGGCTGCACCACGTCATCGTCCAGCTTCCAGCTGCCGTCGGCGGTCACGGTGAGATAGACCGGTGCGTCGTCACGTGGCTGGATGCTCGCGTTGCTGGCCGGCAGGTCCACGGGTGCGTCCACCGTCGCCAGGGGCGCGGCCACCATGAAGATGATGAGCAGCACCAGCATCACGTCGATGAAGGGCGTGACGTTGATCTCGTGCGCCGGTTCGAGATCGTCGTCCTCGTCGTTGGTGCGAAAGCTCACGGTGTCGCCTCGCGGCGACGCTGGGCGAACGCATCGGGGCTTTCATGCTGGCGATCGAGATCGCGCGAAACGAGTTCGAGGACACGCGCCGACAGATCGGCGATGGCGGCGCGTAGCGCGCCGACCGATCGGGTGAAATGGTTGTAGATCACCACGGCGGGAATCGCCGCGACGAGACCGATCGCGGTCGCCATCAAGGCCTCCGCGATGCCCGGCGCGACGACCGCCAGGCTGGTGGTGTGCGCCTTCGCTATGCCGGTGAAGCTGTTCATGATGCCCCAGACCGTACCGAACAAGCCGACGAAGGGCGCCGTCGAACCGATCGTGGCGAGCAACGCGGTACCGTGGCGCAGCTTGCGTACCCAAGCCCGCTCCACGCTGGCCAGGCGCGACGCGGTGCGTTCCTTGATGCCGACACGCTCGCGCAATCCGGCGGAATGGCGACGCTCGCTCCAGGCGGCCTCCACGAGTGACTGGACGACGCCGGGGGGAAGGGATGCTGAGACGGGCAGCACGCTGGATTGCTCCAGGTAATCGCCTGCATCCTCAACGCGGCGACGGAAGCCTCGCAGCTCCCAGCTTTTGGCCAGCAGGATCGTCCACGTCGCGAACGAAGCCAACGCGAGGAGGATCATCACGCCTTGCACGACGCCATTGGCATGCACCAGCATCGACCAGGCATCGGTCGGCGGCATCGTCGAGGTACTCATGCAAAGCATTCCCGGGTCAGCACGACGGCGTGCGTGAACGCGGCCTTGGCGCCTTCCACGGCACGCTGCTCCTCTTCGTCGTCAAGCTCGGCGGCGTCCAGCGCGGCGACGAAGCCGCGCCAGTGACCGGCGCGGCCGTCTTCCGGCGTCGCCAGATGGCTTGCGCCGAAGGCGGGCCCCAGTTCCAGCTTTGCCGCCAGTTTGAGCAGGATGGCCGCTCCGAGGTTGGAGCCCTCGACGACATACAGCCAGCCCAGGCCCGTGGCCGCGTCGATGCCATCGGCGAAGGGGGAGGCCTCCCGTTCCGGTCGTTCGACACCGAGCGCGACAAGATCATCCATCACGGCCGGCAGGCGTCGACGCTCGTGCAGGTCGGGCAGCAACGAGGCGTAGCCGGCATGATGGAACAGCGGATCGGCGGCGCGATGCAGTCGGTACTGCATGCGCAGGAAGCGCGTGTAGTTCTCGCGCGACGCGAAGGGCTGGCCGGCCATGATCAGGCTGTCCAGCTCGCCATGCATGGGGCGAGTGGCTTCGGCGAGGCGGCGGGCGCGGGAGGGAGAGGCGAGAGTGGTCATATCGGTTCAGAAAGTGTGTTCGAGACGGAAACTGATCTGGCGGCGCTGGTAGCTGTAGAGCCAGCCGACATTGCTGCGCACGCGGTTGATCTGCGCGGTGAGGCTCGGCGTAAGTCCCATGAAGCGGAACTTCGGCATGCCGAGGATGAAGATGACGTTGCGTTCGACATCGTGGCGACGCGCTTCCAGCAGGTCGCTGTAGGCCGCGTAGTCGCGATAACGGAACGAGGCGGAGAGATAGGTGGTGAAGGCGTTACCCCAGGCGCGTACCACGCCAATACGCGCACCGCGCTGGATGAAACCCTGAGTGACGTCGCGTGCGTTCTTGTCGACGAGGTCCAGGCCACCGAAGACCGTCCATTGGCGAGGTAGCTGATACCACACGGTGGCGAAGGCATCGCGGAGCGCACCATCGTAGGCGTCGTAACCGGGCTGCTTGTAGCGGAACTGCTTGCGGTCGGCCTCCAGCTTGAAGGTCATGACGGCGTTTACGTCGTGGATCCATTCGGCGTGGCCGCCCCAGGCGGTATAGAGCAGGCCGGTGCCATAGGTGCCGGCGTCGAAGGTCGGCGCGATGGCCCAGGTGTCGTGGGCGGTACGATGGTCGTAGCCGATCTGGGTGACGCTGGTGACCTGGTTGTAGCGCGAATGGCCAGGATAGATGTCGCCGAAGGCGAACGAGCGCAGGTAGATGCCGCCATGCCCCGACAGCGGTTCGCGGCGTGACAGGCTGCCTTCAAAGTTGACGCCGCGCGAACCGATGGCGGGCGGTACCTTGCGATTGATGAAGCAGGTGCCGTCGGGTCCGATCAGCAGGCAGGTCTCGCTGGCCGAGGTCTGGTTGAGGTTGTCGTTGTACGACGGACCGATGGCGAACGAGCCTTGCCAGGCGCGCCGACGCTTCAGGGCGGCGAGGAAGGTCTCCACGCTCCGGCGTACACCGGCCGCCTTGTCGTCTGCGGTGGGAAGCTTGTCCGCGATGCGTGTGAAAAGGGTTTCGGCGTCACGATCCTGCTGGCTTTCGAAAAGCACGCGGGCCAGTTCCAGCTGGCCGGGCAGGAATTCGTCCTGCAGCTTCAGCAGGTCGCGATACTCGCGTTCGGCGCCATGCAGGTCGCCGTCTTCGCGAGCGAGGCCGCCGCGTGCGTAATGGAGCAGCATCGGGTCGGCGTCGGGCATGTGTTCGTATCGCGCAAGGAATCGCCGTGCATCGGCCCAGGCGCGTTTTTCCACCGAAACATACAGCGCCTCGCCGACATCGCTGGCCGTGTTGCCCACGCTATAGGTTTTTTCGTCGATGACAATGCGCGAGGTGTCGGCGTCCTCGACAAGGTGTTTCTCCCGCGCGGCCTCGCGGCGTTCACCGGTCTGGTCGAGGCGCAGCCGGGTATCGTCCACGGTCTGCGCCCGCACGGCGGGGCAGGCGATGGCCAGCGCCAACGCGAAGAGGAGCGGGGGCCCCATGACTGGCCCCCGCTCCCGGACGCGTGGCGGATGACGAAGGGTCATCCTCACGGGGTCACTGCTTGGCACCGCCGAACGCGGTGTTGTACTGGCGAGCGTTGGCGAACGAGACGATACCCGCCACCGACGCGGCGTTGGCGCCGAAGAAGCGACCGTTCACCGAGCCGCCAGTGGCGACGTTGGCACCGCCTACGCTGGCGACACCGCCGGCACCGACGATGTTCGCGCCGGCGATGGCGGCCGTGCCGATATCCACCTTGTAGTTACCGTTCGAGACCGAACCGGTGAGCTGACGGGTGGCGAAGTTGGCGGAGAAGGTACCGGCGAGCGCGCCGTTGCTGGCGTAGTCGCTGATACCCTGCACGGCGTAGGTGGCGGAACCCGTGGTCGGCACGGTGGTGCCGGCGGTGTCGCCTGCGTAATAGGTGGCGTGCGTGCCGTCGGCGGCGCTGGCGGTCTGCGACCACTCACCGTAGTAGACGTTGGCGTTGCTCACCTTGGCAAAGTGGAACGAACCCAGCTTGGTGTGGTCCGGCGGCGAACCGGCCGGCGGGGTCGGGCTGGCGAAGTTGAGGAAGGTCACGCCGCTGGCATCCGTGCTGCCATAGGCGGTGAGACCGGCGAAGTCCACCAGGCTGGCGGTGCCGGTCGACGGCACGCCGATGCCCGGCAGGCCGGAGTGGTGCGGACCGCCGTTGACGGTGGACGAGCCAGCGCTGATGTTGTTGTTGCTGACGGCGCCGACGACCTGGGCGTGGGCGGAACCGGCGAGCAGCAGCGCGCCGACGGAAAGCAGGCCGAGGGCCCTGAGGGGGAAACCTTGCATCGTGAATTCTCCTTGAAAAGAGGAAGCGCCGGCGATGGCTGAGCGCGGTGTTCCCTGCCGTCCGTGGCGGGCCAGCTAGAGCTCCATGAGGGGTGTCAGAACCGCGCGTTCACGCTGAGGCGGATCGTCCGGCCGGGAGCCGGCATCAGCGAACGGGTGAGCGGGTCGACGTAATAGCGGTTGCCGAGGTTCGTGCCGGCCAGTTCCAGCGTCATGCCGTTGTGCAGCTTGTAATCGGCGTAGGCGTCGTAGGTCACGATCGTGCCCCAGGTGTAGGGCACGTTGAGTCCATAGCCGCTGATGGTTCCCGTCGTGACGTACTTATCCAGTTGGGGATTGGAATACGCGCGGTAGTAGACCGTGCGCGTACCCACTTCGAGCGCACGATCGAAGAAGCGTGCGCCGAGTGTCAGATTCGCGGAGAACTTCGGCGTGGCCTGCGTCAGCAAGTAGCTGCTCACGAAGCCGTAGTTCACGCAATTCGGAACATTGCCATGCGAAGGATCGCTCAGGATCGCGCGGTTGTCGTCGCAGGTCTTGTCGGTAGTGGTCTTGGCGATACCGAGGTCGGTGAAGAAGCGACCGTTGTCGTAGCGGCCCTGGAGTTCAAAGCCGCGCACGATCTTCCGGTTCATGTTGGTGAACATCAGCTTGTCGCTGCGCTCGATAACGTTGCGGGTGATGGTGTTGAACCAGGTCAGCTTCACGTCGGCGCGTTGGTCGCTATCCAGGTGGAACAGGTCACGCAGGTCATGCACGTAGCCCGCTTCCCAGGTGTAGGCGTGCTCGGGTTTCAGGCTGTTCAGGGGATCGATCGACGCCGAGAAGCCGATGGTGCTTTCGAACAGGCTGGGGAAGCGATAGGCCTGGACGTAACGCAGGTACGCCCGGCTGTTCGGCGTGAACTGGTAGCTGGCCGAGAACCACGGCGCCCAGCCGTGGCCGCGCTGGGATTTCGCACGCGCGGCAATCTGCTGGGGGGCGGGCAAGTCGTTGCTCGTCTGGCAGGTGCCCGGAGCGTAATTCTTCACGCTGGAAAGGAAGCCATTGACGCAGATGTCGTCCGCACGGTGGTACCGGCCATTGGCATCGGGAAGCCAGTCCACCGTGTTGGTGAAGTTATAGGTCTGGCCTTCCTGCTGTTGGCGAAAGATATCCAACAGATTGTCCAGGTCGGCGCCGCTCAGGCCGGAGTCGGTCAGCATCTTGCGCATGGACTCGACGTACTTGTCGGGCGTGGTTTCGATCGTGTCGTAGGTCAGCTGCTTCTTGTCCCGGTACTGGGTAGTGAAGTAGTCGCCCTTCCCAGCGCGAATCTGGGCCGCGAGGAAATCGTCATGCGCCTTGTAGCCCGAATAACGCATGCCGCCCTCGAGCGTCAGCGCATCGGTGGCACGCCATTGCACATCGAAATGGATGTCGTATTCCTGGCGACGCCCCGCGCGAGGAAACTGGCGCCAACCATCGTCGGTACCGTTCCAAACATCGCTGGAGGACAGCTTCTCGTGTTCCCAGTGACCGCCCACGGTGAAGTCGACCCGTTCGCCGAAGTGCATGCGATTGCTCAGGGTGAGGCCCACGCGATTGTTCTGCGCATTGGCGAGCGCCGTGTTGCGCAGGATCGGGTCGCTGGGGCCTGGGGCGTAGTTGGGAAAACCGCCAGCGGTGTAGGTGTGGCTCGCCGTCCGCGTGGTCCACGCGTTCGCGTACAGGTCCAGCCAGGGGCTGTCCGGGTTCCAGCGGTATTCCAGGTTATAGGCCTTGGCGTCCACCTTGCTTTCGGGCCACTGCACCGCGCCAAGATTCGAAATGCCGCCAAGGATGATGCGCGAGGGCATGATCTCGCCGTAGCGGGACATCGTGTCGCGCGCGCCGAGCTGCAGACTCTGGTCGGGGGAGATATGCCAGGTGATCTTGCCCAGCCACGATTGCAGTTCGCTGGAGGTGTTGGGTACCTCGCTACCGGGCTCATAGGCCGTACCGAGCTGGCGGACGACATTGTTCATGCCGTAGAGGTCCTGGTGCGAGTAGTAGCTCGCGTCGTTCTTGCCGGAGAAGTAATTGCCGCGCTTGCGATAGGCATAGGCGGTGAGATAGTCGAAATCGTCCTGCTTCGCGGCGAATGCGACGCGATAGGCGCGGTCGCCCATGCTCAGCGTCTGCGGATCCTTCCGGGGCACCTGGCGAACCGTCGGATCGCCGTACGAGGCGTTGGGCGAGGTACCTGCCGGTGCGCCGGGCGTACCGGGGAAATTGGGGACGTTGCGGTAATCCTGACACGTGAGCAGGGTGGGGAAGCGCGGCGATGTCGAGTTGTTCGCACCTTCGGCACGGATATCCACACCGATGGTGCGACCGGGTGCGAGCACATCGTCCACGTCGAGCGTTTTCACCACCACGGCGCCGCCGATACCGCCGTTCACGTCGCGTGCGGTGGTCGGCCCCTTGAGTACCTGCATGCCGCCGATCAGCGACGGGTCGATGTAGGCGCGATTGTTGGCACCGTTGTAGCCCCGCCATACGGTGAGTGCCTGTTCGGTGCCGTCGATGAGGACGGGTACACGGCCCGGTCCTTCCACACCGCGGATGCTGGGATCGAGGGCGCCGCTGTTGCGCGCGTCGCCGCTGTACACATTCACCATGCCCTTGAGCAGGTCGGCGGGGTTGTTGCCGCGATAGCGTTCGATGTCCTTGCGGCCCTTGTAGACGCTGGAAAAATCGTTGCCGTAGACATCGTCGTAGCCGCGACGGTCACGGGCGTCTCCCGTCGGGTGATCGCCGTAGGCGGACTCCACCGACAGGGTGCCTGTCACCACGTCGCCTTTGCTGCCCGCAGCGGCCTTTTCCAGTGTCACCACACCGGGGCTCACCTGGCGCCAGCGCAGGCCCGAACCCTGCAGCAGGCGATCAAGCGCTTCGGTATCGGTGTAGTCACCTTTCAACGCAGGCGCCTGTACCCCGTAGGGCGCCTCGTCGCTGTAGATCACCTGCAGGCGCGTCTGCGACGACAGCGTGGCCAGTGCGCGGGGCAGCGATTGCGCGGGGATGTCCACCGGATGCCGGGCGGCTTGGTTGCTGGCGGGCGCTTCCTGGGCGCGAGTGGTGGCGACCGTGCCAAGGGCAAGCAGAATGGCGGCGGCGAGCATCGTCGGCAGCGAGGCGGACGAACGCGTGATCGTGGATGGGGCGGACATGGGTGGCGTGGGATCCCTGTAGGCTGTCGCAGGTCAATGAGAATGAGTCTCATTGACTGTCTGCCCACATAGACGAACGGGACCCGGGGAATCCCCCAAGAAACTTTCGAATTATTTTTCAGTACACGACGGTAAGTAGCGGGCCTACGCGGCTCTGGCGCAGGCCCAGCGAGGCAACGACGGCCTCCAGGGCCTTGTCGGGGTCGCGGATGTCGAAGGCCCCCGAGATGGGGTGGTCGCGCAGGGCGCTTCCACGCACCCAGATGCCGCCACGGCGATAACGGCCCAGCTCATCCATTACCTGGGACAGCGGTGCGCGATAGAACACCAGCTGCCCACGCGTCCAGGCCGACAGGGTATCGGCATCGCCGGGAGGCGCTGCGTGCGTGCCTTGGGTATCCAGCGTGGCGGCGTCTCCCGCCAGCAGGGTGAGTGTGTCGTCCGTGCCGCCGTGTACCGCGACGCGACCTTCCACCACGCCGACGCGTGTACGGTTCTCGTCCACGCGTACATCGAACACCGTGCCCAGGACGCGGGCTTCACCGCTGTCCGTGCGTACCGTGAACGGCCGCGAGGCGTCATGGGCCACGCGGAAGAAGGCTTCGCCACGCACCAGGCGCACGTGGCGTCCCGCGCCGTCGATCTCCACGTCGATCGCCGAATTCGTGTTGAGGGTGACCTGGGTGCCGTCGGTCAGCTGGACCTCGCGGGTCTCGCCCACGGCGGTCACCGCGTCGTGCGCGTCGCGCTGGTGGATGACCACGAGGCCGGTCAGCATGATGGCGGCAGCCACCGCGGCGACCGCCAGACGGCGTCGGGGCATCCGTCGCGGGCGGGGAGGCGCGCACATCGCCCGCACGGGCTCGTCCAGTTGCGCATGCAGCGACTCGACTTCAGCCATCGCCAGGGCGTGGCGGGGATCGAGGGACAGCCATGCGGCATGCGCACGGCGCACGGTATCGTCGGCGTCGCGCAGGCGGGCGTGCCAGCGGACCGCTTCGGTGAAACACTCGTCGTCGATGGAGGGTTGCTGGTCCATGTGCCTATCCGCGGTCCGGAATGGGTGGGCGGCGAGGGCCGCGTCTGGCGAGAGATCACCCGTCATGACGATGACGAATGAACGGGAAGGTTTCCCCCACGATCATGATTCCGATCCTGCCGATTTCACACGTCGACGGCAGGCCAGCATCGCATGGGCAATATGGTTCTCGACCGTTTTCGGCGAAATGCCCAGGCGTTCCCCGATCTGCCGCATGGTCAGGTGCTCGGCACGGTAGAGCAGGAACACCTCGCGGCATTTCGGCGGCAAGGCACGGATCGCGTCCTGGAGCAGTGCGTACTCCTGCTGCCCGGCGACCACCCGGAAGGGCGATGGGGCGGGCGTGGCCACCTGATCGGCGGGCGCGTCGTCGTGGAAGTGTCGGTCGTGCAGCATGCCCTGGCGTTGCCGATCGATGACAAGATTGGCCACGACGCGGTACACGTAGGCCAGGGGATTGCCGATACCGCCGCTGTCGGCCCGGGTGGGCCGTTCGGCGGAGAGGCGCAGCCAGGCGTCCTGCATCACGTCGTCCGCCAGACTGGGCGAACCACCGCGGCGCAGGGCAAACTGCCTTAGTTCGTCGTAGCGGCTTTCCAGCAAGGCGGCGAATGTCGGCGTCCCCGTGGCTTCCGCGTCACGGTCGGGCATCCTCTTGCCTCGTAATGGACGGATACCCACATGGTATCTTTGTTGAGAATGACTCGCAATTGCGATTAGGTGCCATGGACCTTCACTTCGATCCCATGGCGATGCCGGTCAGCGGTGTCGCCATCGACTTCCCCAGCGGCCACGTGATCGCGCCGCATACCCACGCGCGCTCCCAGCTCGTCTACGCGGTGGAGGGCGTACTCGTGGTGGAGACGCCCGAGGGGCATTGGGTGGTGCCGCCCAACCGCGGGGTATGGCTGCGGGCGGGCGTGGCGCATTCGGTGCGGATGCGTGGGCAGGCGCGCATGCGCAGCGTCTTCGTGGATGCGGATGCGGCACCGGGGCTTCCCATGCGCGACTGCGTGATCGATGTCTCGCCGCTGCTGCGCGAGCTGATCCTCGCCGCGACGGAAGCGGGGCAGGTCCGTGATGCGGATACCCGCGACGGCCGCGTCCTGCGCCTGTTGCTCGACGAGCTGCGGGTCTCGCCGATGTTGCCGCTGCATCTGCCCTGGCCAGACGATCCGCGCATTCGCCGCGTTTGCACCGACGTGGTCAATCAGCCGGCCGACGAGACGACAGCCGCCACCTGGGCGGTTCGACTGGCGATGAGTCCGAAGACCTTCCATCGCCAGTTCCTGCGCGGCACGGGGATCACCTTCGGGCGCTGGCGGCAGCAGGCACGCCTGCTTGGTTCGCTGGAGGCGCTGGCCGAAGGGCTTCCCGTGCTACGAGTCGCGATCGAGCATGGCTACGACAGCCAGAGCGCCTTCGCCGCCGTGTTCAAGCGGCAATTCGGTGTGTCGCCGTCGGCGTTTTACCGCTGACGCTCAGCGTCGCCGCAGCATGAAGCCGCCACCCACGCAGGCCAGCATCAACAAGCCGGCGAGGAAGAAGGTGTCGCTATAGGCGAGCAGGGTGGCGTTACGCTGCACGACGCGATCCAGTATCCACAACGCGCGCTGGTGCAACGACGCGAGTCCTTCACCGCCCGCGTGGGCCAGCGTATGAACGAGGGCGTCAATGCGCTCCCGGGTGGCGGGCTCGAAGGGATTCACCGATTCGCCGATGCGTTGCGCATGGAAACGCGTGCGCTCCACCACGATCTGGCTGGAAATAGCGATGCCGATCGCGCCGCCGACGTTGCGCACCATCGAGAACAGGCCCGACGCCGACCCGAGTTGCTCCTTGCGCAGGCCCTGGATGGCCAGCACGCCCAGGGCTACCACGATCAATGCCTGTCCTACGCCACGGACGATCAGGGAAGGGACGATCACGTTGGCGGACGCGTCGGGGTTGAGATGCATGTTCATCAGGCAACCCACCGCCGTGAGGGCGAAGCCGGCGACGATCACCGTACGCGGACTCGTCAGGCGCATCAGGCGTGGCGTGGCGAAGGACATCACGAACTGCACGAGGCCATAGGGAATCATCAATGCGCCGATCTGGCGGGCGTTATAACCGTGCACCTCGGCAAAGTAGTTGGGCACGAGGAACACCACGCCGAACACCACCGCGCCGAAGGTGAACTGCATGAAACTCGCGATGCCGAAGTTGTAGCTGGCCAGCAGGCGCAGGTCGAGCAAGGGCTCCTTGCGACGCAGTTCCACCACGACGAAGGCGACGAGTCCCATCGCGGCGACCGCCGCGCAACAGACAATGAAGGATGAGGCGAACCAGTCTTCGCGCCCGCCTTCCTCCAGCATGATCTGCAAGGCGGACAGGCCCACGGCTATCGCGGCGATGCCACCCCAGTCGCCCTGGCGCAGGCGATGGGTCTGGGCGGGTTGCGGTCGCACCGACCAACCGATGGCGGCCAGCAGGAGCAGGCCCGGCGGTATCTGGAGATAGAAGATCCAGCGCCATGAATACACGTCGGTCAGCCAGCCGCCCAGCGACGGGCCGGCCGCCTGCGCGACATTGTTCGCCACCGCGAAGAGCGCCATGCCCAGCGGATGCTTTGCGGACGGCAGTTCGGCCACGATGAGCTGGAACGACAGGGGAATCAGCACGCCGCCGAAGGCCCCCTGGAGGGCACGGGCCAGGATCATCGTCTGGATGTTGGGTGCCAGGGAGCAGGCGATGGAGAACAGCACGAAGCCCGCCGTGCCCACCATGAGCACGCGGCGCATGGTGAACACCGAGACCAGCCAGCCTGTCATCGGGATGATGATGATCTCGGCGACCAGGTAGGCCGTGGTGATCCACGAGCCTTCCTCGAAGGTGGCGCCGAGCGAGCCGCGCACGTCCGGCAGTGAGGCGTTGGTGACGTGTACGTTCATGCCGGCCATGAAGCAGCCGACGACGCTGCCGAGCACCGCGATCCAGGTGCGCAGCGATACGGTTTCATCCTCGCGCTCACTCATCGTGCGTGTCCACCGTGGCGATCACGGACATGCCGGGCCGGATGTCGGCGAGCGTCTTTGCCGATGCGTCGAGGCGGATGCGCACCGGCATGCGCTGCACGATCTTGGTGAAGTTGCCGGTGGCGTTGTCCGGCGGCAGCAGGGCGAACTGTGCCCCCGACGCGGGTGCGAAGCTGTCCACACGGCCGGTGAGGTGCAGGCCGCCGTACGCATCCACCTCCACCTCGGCAGGCTGCCCCGGCTTCATGCGTTCGACCTGGGTTTCCTTGAAGTTGGCGACGACATAGCGTTCGTTGGGTACTACGGCAAGCAAGGGTGTTCCCACGTCGACATACTGGCCGGCGCGCAGACTACGCTGGCCCACGGTGCCGTCCAGCGGCGAGCGGATGACGCTGTGTTCCAGATCCAGCTGGGCAAGCGCAAGACGAGCCTTTGCGCCCGCCAGTGCGGCGCGAGCCTTCTCGCGTTCCGCCTCGGCGGCGGCGCGTTCCGTATCGAGTACCGGCAGCGCCTTGCGACGCGCCTGCAATGCGGCGCGGGCCGAGGCTTCACCGGCTCCCGCGCGCCGCGTATCCGCCAGCGCGACTTCGCGTTGGCGTTCGCTGCTGACCTGTTGGGCGACCAGCGTCGCCTGCCGACGGTCCTCGGCGGCGGCGCGTTCACGTTCGGCCGTGGCTGCGACGAGGGTGGCGGCAGCTTCGTCCACGAGACTTTGTTGCTGCGTGTGCCGGGCATCGAGGTTGGCGATTCGGGCCTCCTGCCCGCGTGCCTCGGCCTCCGCGGCCGCGAGCGCCGCCTCGGCCTGGGCCACGCGGGCGCGGTAGTCGCGGTCGTCGATGCGCGCAAGCACGTCACCTGCCTTCACCGCTTGGTTGTCGGCCACGGCCACCTGCACGAGGTAGCCCGGCACGCGCGGCACGATGGTGACGATATCGGCGCGCGCATAGGCGTCATCGGTGGCGACGAGGAAACGTCCCGTACGCCACCAGTGGATGCCCCAGGCCAGTACGGCAACGGCAAGGAAGCTGCCCGCGTAGATCGCGATGGCGCGGCGTCGTGCTCGGCGGTCGATCGCCGCCTCGGGAACGGTAGTGGTGTCGGTCATGGCGTGGATCCGTGGGAAAGGGAGGCGGTATCGCGGAGGGCCATCGGCAGATCGACGACGGGCGCGTCGCGCCATCCGCCGCCGAGCGCCTTGAATACGGCGATCTGCGCATCGACGACCTCCGCGTCGGCGTCGGCCAGCGCGGCCTGGGCTGCGACATCGTCGCGTTGTGTATCGAGGTGTTCGAGCGCACCGATGGCACCCGCCGCGCGGCTCGCGTCGGCCAGGCGCAGGGCCTCGCCGCTGCGTGCGGCCGCCCTGGACAACGCATCGCGCTGGCGCCGGGTGGCGTCGTAGAAAACAAAGGCCTGCTGTGTGTCCTTCAGCGCACCGAGGATGCTGGCATCGAACCGGGCCAGCGCCGCGTTTTCCCGCTCGCCGGCCTGGGCGATGCGCGAACGGACCACCGCGATGTTGGGAAACTGCCAGGAAAGCAGGGGGCCGATGCGCCATACGCGCGACGCATGGTCGTCCAGTCCATCGGGATGATGTGCGGACCCCGCGATGCTCGCGCCGAACGATACGCGCGGCCAGAGGTCGGCACGTACCTCGCCTAGCCGCGCGCTGGCCATGCCGAGAAGGTACTCGGCTTCGCGAACGTCGGGACGACGACGCAGCCATGCCGTGCCATCGCCATCGGGCAGGGGCAGGTCGGTGGGCGGCAGCGCGTCGCAGGCGGCGGCTTCGGCGGGCACGTGGTCGGGTGTACGGCCCAGCAGCACGGCGAGGTTCGTAAGCGAGCGTTGGCGCGAAGCCTCCAGCGGCGCGATGGCCGCCTGGGTGCGCTCGACGAGCGCGTCGGCCCGCACCACGTCCAGCATCACGCCGTCCCCGGCGTCGCGCCGACTGCGCGCGACATCGCGGCCGCGCTCGACGAGCGCGAGCGATCGTCGAGCAATGGCAATGCGGTGACCGTAGGCGCAAGCATCCAGCCACGACCGCGTCGTTTCCGCCGCCACCTCGATGCGAACCCCATCCTCGGCGGCGCGTGATGCCTCGGCCTGGGCATGCGCCGCGTCCACTGCGTGACGAAGGCGGCCAAAGAGATCGGCTTCCCAATCGACGTCCAGGCCTGCCGTATAGCGGGTGCCCGTACGGATCGCCTGTCGGTCGAGCAGCGCGGTTTCGACCTGGTCGTCCAGTGTGCTGCCATAGCCCGCGCCTGCCCTCAGCGTGGTGGAGGGAAGCCTGTTTCGGCGAGCCTGTCCCAGTGCGGCACGTGCTTCGCGAAGGTTGGCTTCGGCCACGCGCAAGTCGCGATTGTTCGTCAGTGCCTCGACGACGGCATCGTCCAGGGCAGGAAGCCGGTAAAGCGACCACCAGCGTTCGGTGGAGGGCTCCGCGGTCGACACCGTCCCCGCGGGGAACTCGACGGTACTGCGTGGTGGACGGATGGGTTGCGTGACGCAACCGGCCATGGCGACGCACAGCGCCGCGACAGGCCACGATCGATGGAGCATGGCACGCCTTCTCGTGGGAGAGACCAGCCATGCTAGGGACGGAAGACGGCGTCATCCGACGCGAATGGGTAGACCTTTAGCGCGAAATGGTCATTTTTGCGTCGACGCCGCTAGGATGGAGGCATGCGAAGACGGTTCACGTCGCCTGACGCAGAATACGCGGACGTCCAGGAGGTACCCGGTGAACATCGTAGTGGTGGAAGACGACGTGCCGCTCGGCTCCGCGATCAAGCGGGCACTCGAGCGGCTGTCCTATAACGTGACCTGGCTGACGACCGGCACGGAAGCGCTTGAGGCATTGCGCCAGGAAAGCGCCGATCTCGTGTTGCTCGATCTCGGCCTGCCGCGCAAGGATGGCATCGAGGTGTTGCGCGAGGCTCGGCGTTCGGGCGTTCGCACGCCCGTGCTGGTGCTGACGGCGCGCGACGACGTCAAGTCCAAGGTCGAAGGACTCGACGCGGGCGCGGACGATTACGTCGTCAAGCCCGTCCATCTCGACGAACTGGCGGCGCGCATCCGCTCGCTCGCGCGTCGAGCGCAAGGCCATGCGGACAACGTCATCGAGGCAGGCGTGCTGCGCGTAGACTTCGCGACGTTCGAAGTGACCTATCGCGAGGCGCGTGTGGAGCTGACCCGTCGCGAATTCGCCTTGCTGCGTATCCTGATGGAGCGCGCCGGACGCATCGTGCGACGCGAGGCCATCGAGAATTCCGTGTACGGCAATGACACTGAGGTGGGAACCAACGCGCTGGAAGTGCTCGTGCACGCATTGCGCCGCAAGTTGAGCCCCGAGGCGATCCAGACCGTACGCGGTTTCGGCTACATGATTCCGCTGTCGCCGACCTGATGCTTCAGGTGTGAGGCGACCCGCTTCGCCGTGCGCACGGGGCAGCCGTCCTCGCAGGCGAAACCGGTGTTTCCGCCGCCGTAAGGCGCGTAACGTTGCGGATCCGTGGCACCGAACAGCCCGATGGTCGTGGCCTGCGTGGCGGCGGCGAGATGCATCACGCCGCAATCGGCGCTGACGTAGGTGCCAGCGGCCTCGATGAACGCGGCCAGCTTGCGCGGATCGCTGGTGAAATAGGTTGGCCACGTATTACCCACGCGCGAAACGCCGTCGGCGGCCACCAGCTCCACGACGCGTCGTGGACCGAGTTCGCCGAGCAGGGTATCGAGGAAGCTTCGCCACCATGCTTCGTCCAGGCGTTTTGCGCCCGTGGCGTTCGGAAAGATCGCGAGTACGGGAACGCTGTTATCGGTATTGTGCAGCACGCGTCGCAGGGTGTCCTGGCTGGTGCGGCGTTCGGCATCGGTCAGGCGCAGGTCGGGGCGCGGCGTGGGTACGATGGCTTCGTCACCTAGCGCGCGACGTAACGCATGCACAGCGCGTCCGGCGAAGTGGGTGGGCATGCCGTCTTCGAAGTCGTCCACGCGCAGCTGATGGCGCGCACGGGCGATGGCGGCCGTCATCCGGCCCGACGATGAACCCGAGGCGGCGTCGATCACGAGATCGTAGCGCCGGCTGCGCAACCGGCGCAGCACGCCGATGGTTTCCAGGGGGCGGCGCGCGGCCCGGCGATGCAGCAGGAACAGCTCGCCCAGGGTGGCGAAGCCACCGTAGACGCTGCGGGCGCCGTTGCCAGAGGCGAGCACATCCACTTCGGCGCCGGGGTAGTGGCGCTCCAACTCGCACATGAGCGGTGTCATGAGCACCGTGTTGCCCAGGCGATGGTTGGGGCGGCAGACGAGGATGCGCTGGATGCCGTAACGGGGCAGGTCGCCGACGCCGACAAGGTTGCCCTGCGAGGGAAACATCCGCTGGACCAACCAGGCCATGGCCCGTCGACGGACCGCCTGGAATCGGCCATGGAACGGGGCGCGACCCGTGGGGGCGGCATCGCGGGTGAGGGGGATCGCAGGGGACATGGGATTCCGGCACCGCCCGGCCACCCGGGCGTGCCGTCACGGTGACAGCCCAGCCTTAGCTTCTGCTGTCGGGAAGATGAAGCTTTGCTTACGGCCGTCCAGGCGGCCGTAGACGGAGCCTGCTATGTCCTCTTCACGGCGGCGGGCGTCGGGGCTAGTCTTCCTAAGGTTCGCCTCAGCTTCCTTTGGCAGCGTGGTGCCATTGGCTTATCCCGGAGGATGCTACCGTTCCATGACGCCGTTCCTGAAACTCGCCGTCCGTGCCCTGCGCCGGTCGCGGCATCTCCGCCGGGCTACCGTGCTCCATCGGACCGGACACTCCGCTCGGGCGCTCATCGCCGTGGCTGCCTTTCATCGCGAGGACGGGCAACTGCTGACGATCATGCGCCAGCGAGGTGCCGGATATGCGTCGCTGGCGGAGGTGATGGTTGCCCTGGAGGGTGCCGGGGCGGGTTTGTTCATCCGTGGGCACTACCTTCCCGTGAGCGCGCTTTTCTTCAGCGATACGCTGGAGTTGTGCCTGGCCGTGCAGCGTGGCGACATGGACGCGGAAACGGGTGCGCGCTGGCTTCGCGACTACTTCACGCATGGTGCCATGGCGTTGCCGCGCAAGGCCTTCACTCCGCCGTCGACACCTCGCCCCGAGGCAGGTTGAGCCGGAACACGCTGCCGTTGCGGCGTCCGGCGTCACAGATGGCGTAGCCACCGTGCGCCTGGAAGATCGCCTGGACGATGGCCAGGCCCAGGCCGCTGCCACCGCTATGGCGTCCGCGCGACCCTTCGCCACGCCGGAAGATATCGAACACGTGGACACGCAGTTCGTCGGGCATGCCCGGTCCTTCATCCTCCACGCATATCGTCACCGCGTCATCGTGGATGCGCAGTCGGATGTACACCGTGCCCGGCGACGCATAGCGTTCCGTGTTGTCGAGCACTGCCAGCAGGGCCTGGCGAACGCGGATGCCGTCGCAGTGGATCAACCCCTCGTCGAGATCGAGGTCGAAGGCGAGTCCGCGGCCTTCGAAGCTCGGCTGCACCAGTGCGACCAGCATGCGGATCTCTTCCGCCAGGTGCACGTTCGTGAGCTCGAGGCCGAGGTGGCCGCTATCGGCAAGGTTGATGATGCGCAGATCGTCGATCAGTCGGGAAAGACCTTCCACCTGAGTCAGCAGGCTGCGGAACAGGTTCTCGTCCGGGTCGAACACACCTTCGGCCAAGCCTTGCAGGCGGCCGCGCAGGATCGATACGGGCGTGCGCAGTTCGTGCGCGATCGCGGCGTTCCATGTGGTGCGCTCGTAGGAGATACGTTCGAGTCGTTCCGCCAGCGCGTTGAAGTCGCGCACCAGCTCGGCGGTTTCACCCAGCGATTCGTCACCGGCGTCGGCACGCGCGCTGAGATCGCCCGATGCGGCGAGACGGATGCCGCTGGCGACCGAGTTCAGCGGCTTCAGGATGCGTCGTGCGAGTTTCTGCGCGGACAGCGTCGCGAGCACCAGGCCGATCACCGTGACCGAACCCATCCACACCAGCTCGGTGTTGGAGGGAAGCCAGTCGTCCGGATTTGGGTCGGGGCCGACCATGTCGTCGAACAGGAAGGCGTAGAGCACGTAGGCCGTGACCAGGAACAGGCCGATCACCGTCAGTACGACGGCGCCGGTGGAGAGCACGATCTGGCGGCTGAGGCTGCGACGCTGCATCAGATGGACTGCTCGAGGCGATAACCGACACCGCGCACGCTGACGGGCATGCCGGCGACGCCGGCGTCCTCGAGCTTCTTGCGCAGCTTGCTCACATGGCTGTCCACCGTACGTTCGAGGGCATCGCCCTCGGGCAGGCAAGCCGCGAGCAGTTCCGATCGACTGAACACGCGTTGAGGCGTGCGTGCCATGCGGGCGAGCAACTTGAACTCGGTGAGCGTCAGTGTGAGCGACGAGCGGCCACCATTGACCGTGACGTAGACCGAATGGGTTTCGAGATCGATCTCGACCGGACCTACGCGCAGCTGCTGGTTCGCCGGGATGTCCGCGCGCGACGCGCGACGCAGTACGGCGCCCACGCGGGCAGCGACTTCGGCGGGATTGAAGGGCTTCACCACGTAATCGTCCGCGCCGATGCGCAGGGCCATCAGCTTATCGATGTCCTGGTCGTAGGCGGTAAGCATGATCACCGGCGTCTGGCCGCGACGGCGCACCTCGGTGAGTACGTTCCAGCCATCGACATGCGGCATGCCCACGTCGAGCACGATCAGGTCGGGCTTGAGCGCATGGTGCATCTCTAGCGCGGCGCGACCGTCGGCAGCATGAGCCACGCGGTAACCGTCGCGCGTGAGGTACGAGCGAATGATGTCGGCGATATCGGGATCATCCTCGGCAACGAGCACCAGCTGCGCGGAACGCAAGCGGTCGGTCGATTCGGCGTGACCCGGGGAAGGAGAAGAAGCGGCCATGGCGTGCTGCACCGACGAAACCGGGATTCTCCATCGTATCTCCACGAACTACCCACGGAAAGCCCAATCGTGGGCCCTAGCATGCACGTTCCCCAATTCGATGTGTGTGGCTCACGAATGAGCATCAACTCTTTTGCGCCCCGTCCATGGAGGCTGGCGTACCTGTGTCTTCCGTTCCTGCTTGTCGCTTGCGGCCAGGAGGAGATGCCCCCGACCCCACCGCCGGTGGTCACCACCCTCACGGTCAGCCCCGTGGTCACCCAGGTTACCGACGACCTGCCGGGCCGCGTCGTCGCCGGCCGCACGGCCGAGATCCGCGCCCAGGTCAGCGGCATCGTCACCCGTCGCCTGTTCGAGCAGGGCAGCCTCGTGAAGGCCGGGCAGCCGTTGTTCCAAATCAGCCCCGTGCCGTTCCAGGCCGAGGTGGACAGCGCCGCCGCCACGCTCAAGCGTGCCCAGGCGGCCCTGGCCCAGGCCCAGATCACCGCGAAGCGCCTGACCGGGCTCGTGGACGCCGACGCCATCAGCCGGCAGGTCTACGACAATGCCATCGCCCAGCGCGACCAGGCTGCGGCCGAAGTCGCCCAGGCGCAGGCAAACCTCGATCGTCGCAAGGTCGACCTCGGTTTCGCCACCGTGCGCTCGCCGATCGACGGACGCATCGGCCAGGAACTGGTGACCGAGGGTGCCCTCGTATCGCAAAGCGACGCCTCGCCGATGGCGCGCGTGCAGCAACTGGACGAGGTGTATGTGGACGTTCGCCAGCCGGCCGGCATGCTCGCCGCGATGCGCGCCGAGGCCGATCGCGGCACGCCGCGGGTGGCCCATTTTCTCGGTGACGGCAACCAGCCGCTGCCCGTCGAGGGCCACATCCTGTTTTCGGACCTGCGTGTGGACGAAGGCACGGGTGACGTCGTGATGCGCATCGCCGTGAAGAATGGCAATGGACTGCTGCTGCCGGGCATGTTCGTGCGCGCACGCGTGCCGCGCGGCGCACCGAGGCCGATGCTGCGCGTGCCGCAGGAAGCGGTGGCGCGCGACAGCGCCGGCCAGCCGAGCGTCTGGGTGATCGATGCCCAGCACAAGGCACATCCGCATCCGGTCCGGCTCGGTGCGCTGGTGGAGCGACAGTACGTGATCGAGGAAGGAATCGCCGCAGGAGACAACGTGGTGGTGGAAGGCTTCGATCGACTTCAGAACGACGTCGCGGTGGATGCGAGTCCCTGGAAGGCCCCCGAGGCCTCGACGGGTGACAAGCAGGCCGTCGCGGAGCATTGACCCATGCCGCAATTCTTCATCAATCGCCCGGTTTTCGCCTGGGTGATCGCGATCTTCATCGTGCTTTTCGGCGCCATCGCGATCCCGATGCTGCCGATCGCGCGCTATCCGACCGTGGCGCCGCCCAAGGTCTCGATCTACGCCACCTATCCGGGTGCGACACCTCAGACGCTCAACGACGCCGTCGTGGGGCTGATCGAGCGTGAGCTGTCCAGCGTCAAGAACCTGCTTTACTTCGAATCGACGGTGGATACCACCGGCTCGGCGGAAATCTCCGTCACCTTCAAGCCGGGCACGGATCCCGAACTGACCCAGGTCGACGTGCAGAACCGCATCAAGACGGTCGAGCCGCGTCTTCCGCAGACGGTGCGCCAGAACGGTCTGAACCTGGAATCGTCGGGCTCGGGCTTCCTGATGGTGGTGAGTCTGAATTCGGAAGGCGGCAAGATCGACGACCTGACGCTCAGCGATTACCTCGCCCGCAACGTCGTGGAAGAGCTTCGTCGTATCGACGGCGTGGGTCGCGTGCAGCTGTTCGGCTCCGAACGCGCCATGCGCATCTGGGTCGATCCCAACAAGCTCACCGCGCTCAAGGTATCGCTCAGCGACATCAACACGGCGGTGGCCCAGCAGAACGTGCAGATTTCCCCGGGCCGCGTTGGCGACAACCCGACCGTGCCGGGGCAGCGCGTGACCTTGCCGCTGGTGGCCAAGGGCCAGCTGACCAACGCGGACGAGTTCTCGCATATCGTCCTGCGCAGCAATCCCGACGGCTCCAAGGTGGTGCTCGGCGACGTGGCCCGCGTGGAACTCGGCGCGCAGACGACCACGTTCTCGGTGCGGGAGCATGGTCATCCCTCCGCTGGCGCAGGCGTGCAGCTGAGCCCGGGCGCGAACGCCGTGCGCACGGCCGACGCCATTCGCCAGCGCCTGGCCGAGCTGTCCACCAGCATGCCCAAGGGCATGTACGCCACGATTCCGTTCGACACTTCGCCCTACGTCAAGGTTTCGATCGAGAAGGTGCTGCACACGCTGATCGAGGCGATGGTGCTGGTCTTCCTCGTGATGTACCTGTTCCTGCAGAACGTGCGTTACACGCTGATTCCAGCGATCGTCGCGCCGATCGCGCTGCTGGGTACCTTCACGGTGATGTTGATCGCCGGCTTCTCCATCAACGTGCTCACCATGTTTGGCATGGTGCTCGCCATCGGCATCATCGTGGACGACGCCATCGTGGTGGTGGAGGGCGTGGAACGCCTGATGGCCAGCGAAGGACTGTCGCCGAAGGAGGCCGCGTCGCGTGCCATGCGCGAGCTGACCGGTGCCGTGGTGGGTATCACGCTGGTGCTGACCGCGGTGTTCATTCCGATGGCGTTCTCCAGCGGCTCCGTGGGCGCGATCTATCGCCAGTTCACGATTTCCATGGCGGTGAGTATCGTGTTCTCGGCGTTCCTGGCCCTCAGTTTGACGCCGGCGCTGTGCGCCACCCTGCTCAAGCCGATCGATCCGGGGCATCACGAAAAGCGTGGTTTCTTCGGCTGGTTCAATCGTCGCTTCGAACGGATGACGACGGGCTACGGTCGGCTGGTCGGCGGCGTGCTCAAGCGCGCCGGCCGGGCGATGGCGGGTTTCGCTGTGATCGTGGCGCTGCTGGCGGCCGCGTTCCACATGCTGCCGTCGGCGTTCCTGCCGGAGGAAGACCAGGGCTACTTCATCACCTCGTTCCAGCTGCCGTCTGACGCGACCTCCGAGCGCACGCTCGATATCGTGAAGCGCTACGAAAAGCACGTGGACGCTCAGCCGGGCATCGCCAACAACGAATCGGTGCTGGGCTTCAGCTTCGCGGGTTCCGGCCCGAACGCGGCCCTGGCCTTCACCATGCTCAAGGACTGGGACCAGCGCGAAGGCGCCACGGCCCAGGAGGAAGTGGCCAAGGCCCAGGCGGCCATGGGCGGCGCGCCGGAAGGCACGATCATGAGCCTGATGCCGCCGGCCATCGACGACCTGGGCAATTCGTCCGGCTTCGCGATGCGCCTGGTCGACCGTGCCAACCGTGGCAATGAGCAGCTCCAGGCCGCGCAGAACAAGGTGCTTGAACTGGCGGCGCAGAGTCCGAAGCTGATGTTCGTGTATCCGGAAGGCCTGCCGCCGGGTACCAGCATCGAGCTGGAGATCGATCGCGACAAGGCACGGGCGATGGGCGTGGACTTCACGGTCATCAACGACACTTTGTCGGCAGCGATGGGTTCCAACTACGTCAACGACTTCCCCAACAACGGTCGCATGCAGCAGGTGATCGTGCAGGCCGACGCGCCGTTCCGCATGCAGCTCGACGACGTGCTGAAGATCTACGTGCGCAACGAGCGCGGGGGCATGCTGCCGCTGTCCGAAGTGGTGCATCCGGTGTGGAAGCAGATGCCGTTGCAGATGGTTCGCTACAAGGGCTATCCGGCGGCCCGCATCAGCGGTTCAGCGGCACCTGGCTACTCCAGCGGTCAGGCGATGGAGGAGATGGAGCGCATCGTCGCGCAGTTGCCGCGTGGCTATGCGGTGGAGTGGACGGGCCAGTCGTTGCAGGAAAAGGAAGCGGGAGCCCAGGCGCCCATACTGATGGCCTTGTCGATGCTGGTGGTGTTCCTGGTGCTCGCGGCGCTCTACGAGAGCTGGTCGATTCCGGTGTCGGTGATGCTGGTGGTGCCGCTGGGGTTGATCGGCGCGATCGCGGCGGTGCTGATCCGCGGCTTGCCCAACGACGTGTTCTTCAAGGTGGGCATGATCACCGTGATCGGTCTTTCCGCGAAGAACGCCATCCTCATCGTGGAGTTCGCTCGCCAGTTGCGTGCCGAAGGCAAGGGTCTTGTCGAGGCCACCATCGAAGCGGCGAAGTTGCGCCTGCGTCCGATCCTGATGACGTCGCTGGCGTTCGCGCTGGGCGTGGTACCGCTGATGCTGGCGCGTGGTGCAAGCCAGGAAACCCAGCACGCGATCGGTACCGGCGTGTTCGGTGGCATGGTCACCGCGACGGTGCTGGCGATCTTCCTCGTGCCGGTGTTTTTTATGCTGGTCCAGCGTCTCGCCGATCGTTTCGGCAAGAAGCGCGGGACACCCTCGGCGCAGGCCGAACGCCTGCCCGGAGAATGATCAGATGCGTACGTATCGTTTGACGATCCTGCTCGCGATGGCCTTCACGGCCACCGCCTGCTCCATGGCACCGACCTATACGCGGCCGGATAGCCCGTTGCCGCTGGTCTATGCCCAGCATCCGGGTGGCGGTGGCGACAACGCCGCCACCCTCGGCTGGCATGAGGTCATGCCCGATCCACGGCTGCGCGCCTTGGTGGACCTTGCGCTTAAGAACAATCGTGACCTGAAGCTCGCCGTGCTCAACGCGGAGGCGGTGCATTCGCAGTTTCGTGTCGAGCGCTCTGCGCGTCTGCCGTCGCTGGGGGCCAATAGTCAGCTCCAGCGTACCGGTGGTGCGGGCCAGTCATCGTTGCAAGGCATGCCGGGCCGCATGGACCAGCGGACCGCCACCCTCGACCTGGCGGCTTATGAGGTCGACCTGTTCGGACGCGTGAAGTCGCTGTCCGATGCGGCATGGGAGCGCTACCTGTCCAGCGAGGAGGGCACCCGTTCGGCGCGCATCGCGCTGGTCGCCGGCGTGGCCCAGGCCTACGTCGAGCAGCGCGTCGCCACCGAGCAGCTCGACCTCGCCAGGCGCACGCTGACCGATTGGCAGGAGTCGTTGCGCATCACCCGTGCGCTGCATGGCGCGGACCAGGTCGGCGGTATCGACCTGGCCCAGGCGCAAGGCCAGGTCGACCAGGCCGAAGCGGATATCAGCGCACGCGAACGCGAGGTTGCCCAGGCGGACAACGCATTGGCCTTGCTGGTAGGTGCCGCGTTGCCGACAGACCTTCCGGCACCGCTCGCGCTGGACGCGAGTCCGGTGCTGACCACGTTGCCCGCCGGCCTGCCGTCGGACTTGCTGGTCCACCGGCCGGACGTCGCCCAGGCCGAGCACGACTTGAAGGCAGCCAACGCCGATATCGGCGCGGCACGCGCGGCGTTCTTTCCGCGAATCACGCTTACTGGGTCCTATGGCTTTGGCAGCGGTCAGCTGAGTGACCTGTTCAAGGGCGCTAGTAAGACTTGGTCGTTCACGCCGCAGATCAGCCAGCCGATCTTCCAGGGCGGCAAGCTGCGCGCGGAGCTTCGCCTGGCGGAGATTCGCAAGTCGAGCGCCGTGGTCGGCTACGAGAAGGCCTTGCAGGTGGCGTTCCGCGAGGTGTCCGATGGGCTCGCGGGACAGGCGACCTATGGCGGTCAGCTGGATGCCCAGCGCCGCGTGGTGGATAGCGCCACGCGGCGGGCGAAGTTGTCCGGCCTGCGTTACGAGGCCGGACAGGACAGTCGTCTCGAACTGCTCGACGCGCAGCGCCAGCGCTATGCGGCGGAACAGTCGCTGCTGGACCTGCGCCGTGCCGCGCTCACCAACACGGTGAACCTGTACAAGGCGCTTGGCGGTGGCGAGGCATGATGTTGTAGGAGCGCGCTTGCGCGCGATCGCGCGCAAGCGCGCTCCTACAGGTTATGTGGCTCGCTCGTGCTCGGCGCTCCGGTTTCCATGTGCCCCGCCACACGCCTCGACCAACCCGAGGCCTCCGCCACGGTCACCGTCAAGTCGTACCAGTGCGCGGTGTCCCCCAGATCCCAGCTATCCCCGCGCGATCCGCGCGCAGGCACCGGATAGATCCGCACGTCTTCCGCGACATACCCATTGCTGACCGTGAACGTGCAGGTGCTATCGCCCGCATTGGTCAGGGTCAGCTTCACCCGGCCGTTGTTCGGATCGTAGGACAGCACGATCTCCGGCATGACCGATGCCGTCGCCACCTGGCCGTTCCATGCGCGGAGGAAGCCGTTTGGACCATGGGCTTCCAACTGGTAGACACCCTTGGTGTAGGTCTTCGCGCTCCAGTAATCCGAGAGCGTCTTGCCCGCTTCGACGGTGTAGCGCCAGGGACCATCGCCGCGATTGGCTGCATAGACCTGAAAGACCGCGCCGGCGCTTCCCGTATTGAGAAACTCGAGGACGTAGCGTCCATTGGTCGAGTCCACATGGCCCTGGATGTCCAGCTCGTAAGGCAACGCGCGTGCAGGACGCGTGCGGGTGGATTCCGGTGCGGGCATCGATGGTGTCGATGGTGCAGCGGGAGAGGGCAGATTCTTGCACTGGCGGTCGGCTTCCGCCGTGTAGCCACTGGTATCGGGCAACGCGGTCCAGCGCGTGTCGGCGCCCGAGAAATCGAAGGCGGAGGTGAGATCGCCGCATACAGTACGGCGCCACGCGCTGATGTTGGGCTCCTTCACGTCGAAACGCGTTTCCAGGAAGCGCAGCACCGACGTGTGGTCGAACACTTCGGAGCATACCCAGCCGCCGCGCGTCCACGGCGAGACGATGGTCATCGGCACGCGAAAGCCCAAGCCGATGGGCTTGCCATCCTGGATCTCGCCCGTGACGCTCACGGTGGACAGGCCGTTCGCGGATGAGGACGGAGGCGTCGGCGGCGGCACGTGGTCGTAGAAACCGCCGTTTTCGTCGTAGTTGAGGATGAAGACCGTCTTGGCGTACACGGCGGGATTGCCAGCCAGCGCGGCGAGGAGGCGAGCGCTGAGGTCTTCGCCGTAGGCCGGCTTGTAGTTCGCGTGTTCGGACAGGTAATCCGGCGCCACGATCCAGGAAACCTGGGGTAGCGTGTCGTTGGCGACATCCTGGGCGAAGGCCTTCACCAGGTCGGTCGTCACGGCGATGCCGCGGTCGTACAGCGGTTGTCCCGCCCGGGCCTGCTTGAAGGGGGCGAACCAGGCGAGCGCGTTGTCGTCGAAGTTGTTGCTCTGCTGATAGACCTTCCAGCTGACGCCGGCTTGCTGGAGTCGTTCGGCGTACGTGGTCCAGCTGAAGCCGGAGGATTGCTCGGTGTTGTCCAGCACCGCGGCCTGGCCGACCGACAGGCCGTTGCTTCCACTGAACAGGTGCAGGCGGTTCGGATTGGTCTGCGTGAGGGTGGAGCAGAAGTACTGGTCGCAGATGGTGAACTGGTCGGCCAGCGCGTAGTAGAACGGCAGGTCATCGCGGGTGAAGTAGCCCATCCCCAGGCCCGGTGCCCGCGCCGTGTTCCAGGCATCGAAGCGGCCGTTGTTCCAGATGGCGGTGTCCACCGGATAGCTCATGGCCGGGGCATTGATACAGATACCGCTGGTGGTGCGGGTGTCCATATGGAAGGGCAGCATGTGGCCGCTGCCGTAGGGCTGCTGCCAGACGGTGTTGGTGCCACCCGGTAGCGGTGCAGGTACACGATCGCCGAATCCGCGCACGCCGGCGAGGCTGCCGAAGTAGTGGTCGAATGCGCGGTTCTCCTGCATGAAGACCACGACGTGCTGGACGTCCTGGATCGTGCCGGTGACGGTCGCCGCCGGCGTGGCCAGTGCCTGCCTGAGCGAGGGCGGCAACACGGATACCGCCAGGCCGCCCGCCGAGGCCGCCGTCATCTTGAGGAACCTGCGCCGCTTCACGTCGTCGATGCCACTCATGCCGAACTCCTTTCTGGGTGTCTTCATACGACATCGCGCGGGCGTTTCAGGCCGATGCAGGGCAGGCGTCAGCTTTCTGACCGGGGATGGACAGGGAGGGTGGATTGTCTATGGCTGGAGCGCGATGGCTCTCAACTCGTCGTTCCTGTGAAAACAGGAACCCAGCGCCTCCGTTCACCAGCAAAACGACGCCGCCACATCGGGTGTTGCGTAGGAGGCCGCGAGGCGACAATCGATCGCCCCGCGCTGGGTTCCAGCGTTCGCTGGAACGACGGATCGCGAGCTCGTCGTTCCTGTGAAAACAGGAACCCAGCGCCTCGGTTGGCCAGCAGGGCGAGGGCGCCGCATCGGCTTTTGCGTAGGAAGCCGCGAGGCGATAATCGATTGCCTCGCGCTGGGTTCCAGCGTGCGCTGGAACGACGGATCGCGAGCTCGTCGTTCCTGTGAAAACAGGAACCCAGCGCCTCGGTTCGCCAGCACGGCGAGGGGGTCGCATCGGCTTTTGCGTAGGGGGTCTCGACGCGATAACCGATCGCCTCGCGCTGGGTTCCAGCATTCGCTGGAACGACGGATCGCGGGCTCGTCGTTCCTGTGAAAACAGGAACCCAGCGCCTCGGTTCGCCAGCACGGCGAGGGGGTCGCATCGGTTTTGCGTAGGGGGTCTCGACGCGATAACCGATCGCCTCGCGCTGGGTTCCAGCGTTCGCTGGAACGACGATAGGCGCTCAGACCAGCAACGCGGTTCCATCCCGCCGAAACGCCTCGCGCAACACCTCCGCGTCGCGCTTCGGTGCCGCGCCGAACATGCGCGTGTATTCGCGGCTGAATTGCGAGGCGCTTTCGTAGCCCACGCGATAGGCGGCGCTCGCCACGGCGGCGTCTTCGGTCACCATCAATCGCCTCGCTTCCAGCAGGCGCAGATTCTTCTGGAACTGTAACGGCGACACCGACGTCACCGCCTTGAAATGCTGGTGGAACGACGATGGACTCATGCCTGCCACGGCCGCTAGATCCTCCACGCGCACCGCACGGGTGAAATCCGTGCGCAGCTGGTGGATCGCCTCGGCGATGCGTTGCGTGTGCGTATCGGGCAACACCATTGCGCCTACCCATGCGCCGGTCGGTCCCGTCAGCATGCGATAGAAGATCTCGCGTGCCAGCAACGGATACAGGGCGGGGATGTGCGCCGGTGTATCGAGCAGGCGCACCAACCGCAGCATGCAATCGACCAGCGCGTCGTCGAAGGTATCGACGAACATGCCGGTGGCGCGTTCGGGCTGTCGTTTCGCGGGCGCCGGTACCATCGCCTGCGCCTCACGCAAGAGGCCCATGTCGAAAGCGAGGTGGATCGCCATGTAGGGCTCCCTGGCGCTGGCCCGGGTCACCCGTCCGATGCCAGGCATCTCGACGTTCACCACGAGCGCCTGGTTTTCCCGGTAATGCAGTACGTCCTCGCCGAGCATCACCTGCTTGGCCCCCTGGACGACGAAGCACAGGGCAGGACGATAGAGCACATGATTGGGCATGCCCGATGTCGTCGATCGCATCAGGGCGAGGTCCGGAAGGGCCGTTTCATGGATGCCGTCCGTGTGGTCGCGCTGGGCGAAAAACCCATGCATGACGGCTTTCAGTGCATCTGACATGGCGCATGTCTCGTCGGTCCCGGGTATGGGGCAAGTATAGGTCGCGCTCTCGGGTGCCGCAGGTCGTTCTGGAGGATCGGGCATGAACTCCGTCGGTTCCGGCATTTCGGCCCCGCCGGGCGCTACCTAGACTTTGCCTCACCATCCCAACCCCAACGAGGACCTTCCCATGGGCAAGATCGCCATCGTTACCGGAGGCGGCCGAGGTCTCGGCCGCAGCACCGTCCTCGCCCTCGCGCAGCGAGGCGTCGACGTTTTCCTGACCTATCAGTCCAACCGTGCCGAGGCCGAACTGGCGGTCGCGGAGATCGAGGCGCTCGGTCGCAAGGCGGTCGCCCTGCGCCTCGACGTTGGCGACGCGTCGTCTTTTCCCGCGTTCGCTGCCGAGGTGAGGCGCGTACTGGCCGATACGTGGCAGGACGATCGCTTTGACCATCTGGTGAACAACGCAGGCCACTTCGCCTCCGGCACGCTGGAGTCGATGACGGAATCCGACGCGGACGGCCTGTACAACGTGCATTTCAAGGGCGTCTTCTTCCTCACGCAGGCCTTGCTGTCGCTGATTCGCGACGGCGGACGCATCGTCAACCTGTCCAGCGGACTGGCTCGCTTCACCGAGACCGGCACGGCGTACTACGGCTCGCTCAAGGCGGCGATCGACATGCTGACCCGCTACATGGCGAAGGAACTGGGTCCGCGTGGCATCACGGTGAATTCCGTGGCGCCGGGTCCGATCGAGACCGATTTCGGCAACGGGCACGTACGCGACAACGCCGAGGTGAACCGCCATCTCGCGGCGGCCAGTCCTTTCGGTCGGGTGGGGCTGCCCGAGGACATCGGGCCGATGATCGCCTCGCTCCTGGGCGAGGAACACCGTTGGGTGACGGCGCAGCGGATCGAGGTGTCGGGCGGCATCCGCCTCTGACACGACATCGCCCGGGCATTGCGCCCGGGCGATGCGGTTACGTCATCAACCGAGGAAGGTTTCGGCCTTCACGTACGGCAGGTTGTGCGCCTGAGCGACCGGCTCGCAGGTGACCTGGCCTTCGCAGACGTTCAGACCGTTGCGCAGGTGGCCGTCATGGGCCAGGGCCTTCTTCCAGCCCTGGTTCGCCAGGGCAAGGGTGTACGGCAGGGTGACGTTGTTCAGTGCGAACGTGGACGTGCGGGCCACGGCGCCCGGCATGTTGGCCACGCAGTAGTGCACCACGCCGTCGACGACGTAGGTCGGGTCGGCATGAGTGGTGGCGTGCGAGGTTTCCACGCAACCGCCCTGGTCGATGGCGACGTCGACGATGACCGAACCCGGCTTCATGGTGCGGACCATGTCATGGGTGACGAGCTTCGGCGCGGCGGCGCCCGGCACCAGCACGGTGCCGATCAGGAGGTCGGCGCGACGCACCAGTTCTTCGATGGCCGAGCGGGTCGAGAACACGGTGGAGATCGAGGTGCCGAACTGCGTGGCGAGGCGCTTGAGCGCGTCGGCCGAGCGGTCGACGACCGTGACCTTGGCGCCCATGCCTACGGCGATGGTCGCCGCGTGGGTGCCGGACACGCCACCACCCAGGATCACGACCTCGGCGGCCGGCACGCCCGGGACGCCGCCCAGCAGCACGCCACGGCCACCCTGGGCCTTCTCGAGCGAATGCGCACCCACCTGCGGAGCAAGGCGACCGGCGACCTCGGACATCGGGGTCAGCAGCGGCAGCGAGCCGTTCGGCGAGGTGACGGTTTCGTAAGCGATGCAGACGGCGCCCGAGTCGATCAGGTCCTTGGTCTGCTCCAGGTCCGGAGCGAGGTGCAGGTAGGTAAAGAGGATCTGGCCCTTGCGCAGCTTCTTGCGCTCGACGGCCAGCGGCTCCTTCACCTTGACGATCATGTCGGCGTCGGCGAAGACCTGGTCGGCGGACTCGACGATGGTGGCGCCGGCGGCCTTGTAGTCTTCATCGGTGATGCCCGCGCCGATGCCGGCGTTGGCCTGCACCAGCACCTGGTGGCCGTGGTGCACGAGTTCCTGCACGGAGGAGGGGATGAGGCCCACGCGGTACTCGTGGTTCTTGATTTCTTTCGGCACACCGATGCGCATTGCCTGAATCTCTCTGCTGGGTTGGACTGCCCCGGCGAAGGGGGCTGGCGGCGAAGTATGATTGAAGCATCGTGCAATAGGTCGCCGATTTGCCGATGGTTTATGATGCATCTTCGAATTCCTGGCGAAAAAATCCCCGGTTGCTGAAATTTCATGCCAAGCCACGATCCAATCCTCGATGACCGCGACAGGGCGATCCTCCGGCTGCTCCAGGAGGACGGTCGGCTCACCAACCTGGAGCTGGCAGCGCAGATCAACCTGTCGCCGTCGGCCTGCCTGCGTCGGGTGAAGCTGCTGGAAGACCGCGGGCTCATCGCGCGCTACGTGATGTTGGTCGACGAGAAGAAGGCGGGCCTTCCTGGCACGGCGTTCGTGCTGGTCACCCTCGACCAGCAGGGTCGGGCGGCGCTGGATGCCTTCGAGTCGGCCATCCAGGAACATCCGGAGGTGGCCGAGTGCTGCCTGCTCGCGGGCGCGGCGGACTACATGGTCCGCGTGGTCTACGCCGACGCAGCGGACTTCGAGCGCATCCACACCGAGATCCTCACCCAGTTGCCCGGTGTCGTCCGCGTGCAGTCGACGCTGGCGCTGCGCACGGTGAAGAAGACCACTTCGCTGCCGGTCTGATACGGCATGGGAACGTCGACGCCACCCAGTATCGAACGACGCCTGCGTCGCGGGGTGGCGCTGGCTGTGCTGGCGGTACTGCTGCCGATGGGTGCGCTTGCGGCTTACCGCACCATTGCCAAGGCGAACGAGCTTTCCGATGTGCGCCTGCGGGAAACGGCACTCACCCTCGACGCGCTGCTGCGTCGTACGGGTGTCAACGGGGGCCTGGAAGACCTGTCACCCGCACCGGCCGTCGCCACGGCGAAGGGCGTGGCATCGCCTTACGAAACCGAGGTGGGCTACCGGGTCACGGACATGCATGGGCACGTGCTGCTCACCACGGACAACATGACCGAGTTGCCAGCGTCCATGCCGCTCGATGACCGCATCCATTCGGTAATGGTACGTCGTCGTCGATGGCACGTTTACACGCGCCCCGATCCGGATCTCGGCGTGGTGGTCAGCGTGGCGGAGCGTCACGATACGCGGCGCGACATCATGAATGCCGTGGCGGTGGAGCGCACCCTGCCCATCCTGGTGACGCTGCCGCTGCTGCTTATCGCCTTGCGCTGGGCGATCCGGCGAGGGTTGCGTCCGCTGGACGCGCTGGCGCGCCTTCTCGTCGCACGGCAGCCCGGTTCGCGCGAGCCGCTTGCGCTGGCCGATACGGCGCAGGAGGTGCAGCCCATCGTGGCGTCGCTCAACGGACAGATCAGTCGCATTGAAATGGCCCTGGAGCGCGAACGCCGCTTCAGTTCGGACGTGGCGCACGAGCTGCGCACCCCCATCGCGGCCACCATGATCAACCTCGACAGCGCGTCGGCGGCAGGGTCCGCCGAGTACTCCGCCATCGCGCTGCCTGATGCCATCGAAAGCCTTCGCCTGCTGGCCCGGCGCACCGACCAGTTGCTGGTGCTGGCGCGCCTGGAGGACGCCGGTTCGATGCCGCTGGAGCGGCTTGACCTCTCGACGATCATTCGTGGTGTGCTGGCCGAATGGATGCCCACCGTCGATACGGAGCGTTTCCATCTCGATGTGGCATTGCCTGACGAACCGCTTCCCGTGGACGGTCACGACGCTGCGCTGGCTGCGATGATCCGCAACCTGCTCGAAAACGCCGCTCGCCATGTGTCGCGTGGCGGAAAGGTGCGTGTCGAGGCGATGCACCATCACGACGAGGTCGTCCTCGACGTGATGGATGACGGCCCCGGTATACCTCCCGATCGTCGTGAAGCGGTATTCGCCCGTTTCCATCGCGAAGCGGGTGGCCTGGGCGACGGTTTCGGCGTGGGGCTCTCGATCGTTCAACGCGTGGCGCAACTGCACCACGCTGTCGTATCGCTGGAAGATGCGCCCTGGGGCGGCGGCCTGCTGGTCAGGACACGCTTGCCCTCGACGAATCAGAAGTCGCGCTGAAGGCTCGCATACAGCCCTCGGCGGGGGCCAAATTGCGGTGCACCGACGCCGATACCCGTGCCATCGCGTAGCTCGTAGCCCCGGTCCAGTACGTTGATCACCGCCAATCGCGCGTTCCAGTGATCGTCGAAGTGATGCGACAGGCTCATGTTGAGCTGCAAGTAACCGGGCATGTGCGCCCCGTTGGGCACCCCCTCGCCGTCGCGCCGCAGGCCGCTTCCGAAGAGATAGTCGGCAGCGAATTTCCAGTCTGGCGTGAACGCATAGGACACGCCGCCCGACGAGGTTAGTCGCTGTTCGTGATCCAGATGCACCCAATGGGTGGCGATATAGGCCAGATCGTCCGGCTGGAAATTGTACTGTCCCGAGGTCAGCTGCCTCGCCTTCGTACGTTGCTGGGCAAGGTTGAAGAAGGCCGACCAGGGGCCGCTGTCGTAGTTGACCGACAGTTCCACGCCACGGATGCGCCCCTTCGCATAATTGAACGGAAGATAGATCAGTGCTGCACCGAACTGGCCTTCGTCCTGGAGATGGCGGGCCTCCCGGTGATACGCATCCAGGCCCACGGTCAACGCGGGGGTGAAGCGGTGTTGTATGCCGATGTCGTAGTAATCCGAGCGCTCGGCCTTCACCCGACTGTCTTCGGTGTTGGACAGCTGGTTGGTCGTTCCGTCGTAGAGATGCAGGTTGGCGGGCGCGACCAGTTCCGTCGGCGCGGGCGTGAAGTAACGCGCATAGGCGACATGCGTGGTCGTGTCGTCGTCGATGCGATACGACAACGAGGCGCGTGGGCTGACCTGGCCCTCGTCGAGGTAGGCCTTGTTTCGGTCCGCGCGCGCACCGAGATTGATCGTGAGGTGTTCCGTGGGCGTCCAGGAATCCTGCACGTAGACCGTGTACTGGTGACCGATGATGTGCTGATGGTCGTCGACCCGGATAGGCACATCGGAGCGCTGCCGACCGTCCGGCCCGGCAGGGAACACCAGCGAGTCGTTGCCGCTGGTGGCCTGTTCGCGGTTGAGGTAGATGCCGTAGCCGAGCGTATGGGTGTCTCCCAGTGCGGTGGAGAAATCCGCCTGGAATCCGCTGGCCCGGCTGCCCCGGCTCACGCGCGAGGCGAGGCCGTTGAACATCAGGTCGCCGATGGTGTCGGGATGAAAATTGACGGCGCTATAGCGCTGGGACAGGGCCAGTTGGTAATCCGTTTCTCCGGCCCTTCCGTGCAGGGCCAGCACGCCGAATCGCGTCACCTCGCGTTGCCGCTCGTTGAGGTCGCGTGCATCGAAATCGTTACGGCCAAGATAGTCGAACGACGGCCTGGCGTTGGCGTTGTCGGGTATGTCGAAGCGGTTGTTGGTCACTCCTGCCATGATGTCCAGGTGGACATGCGGCGCGATGGCGTACGACAGTAGGCCGAAGGCGTTGCGCTGGTTGCTGTGATCGTGGATCGGTTTGCGACTGGAGGTCGGATTCTCGATGCCGACGTCGTTCTGCAGGTAGTTGGCGGAGAAGAAATAGCTCCAGTCGCCCTGGTGTCCATGCAGCGACAGGTTCGGGTTCCAGGTGCCGAACGATCCGGCGGTTACGCCAGCGCTGCCGCCGTTGTCCAGGTGCTCGCCCGTGCGCGTGGTGATTTCCACGACACCGGCCGTGCGGTAGCCGTACTGGGCGGGAAGGGCGCCCGTCAGCAATTGCATGGATTCCACGATATGAGTGTCGAGGTTCTGCCCGAAGCCGCCGATGCTGGAGGGGATCAGTACGTCGTTCACCCGATACTGGATGTTCGCGTGGTCGCCACGGATATGCAGCTGGCCGTAGGAGTCCTGCACCACGCCGGGCGCACGGAGCAGCACCTGGTTCACGGGCGTGCTGTCGCCGAGCGGCAACGCTTCGATCGTCGTCCGGTCCAGCGTATAGCTGCTACTACCCAGTTCCGGCGCGTAGTCGTTGCGGACCGTGCGGCTGGCCGCCACGTGGATCGCCGAAAGGCGGGTGGTCTGGGCGGTCGTGTCGTCGCTCTGCGTGTCGGCCGCATCGACCCGTCCGGCAAGGCCTATCAGGAGGGCCGCCGCCAAAAGGGACTGCTTCATGGTTCACCATCGTGCTCGGGTGTTATTGTTATAACATAACAAAACAGGCGGTGCGCCGGCCCGGAAGTCATGGACGGCCAAACGATGACCTTGGCTAAACGTGGCGTTGCCGTTCACGCATCCATGGCGCGGAGAGCGGCACGTTAGACTGGCCGAGGGGGCGGCTGGTCCCCGGCTTCACGACGAGGCGGCCCATGACATCCCGAACGACGCCACACCGTTCCTTGCTTGCCACGACGATCTTCGACCTGCTCGATCCGGTGCCTTACGGGGCATTCGTGATGGCGCTCATCTTCGATGCCACCTATGCCTCGACGGCCGAGATCCTCTGGGTGAAGGCGGCGGCCTGGTTGATCACCATCGGCCTGTTCTTCGCGGTCGTGCCTCGCCTGATCAACCTTGTGCAGACATGGGGTCCATCCCGCCATGCCGGCAAGCCGGCGTTCTGGCTGAACCTGCTGGCGATCGTGGCCGCTATCGTGAACGCCTTCGTGCATAGCCGCGATGCCTACGCCGCGGTTCCCCAGAACGTGTGGTTGTCCGCCATCACGGTGGGCCTGCTGTTCGCGGCCGCCATCGCGAAGACAGTGCATACCTCGCGCAAGGAGGCTTCGCATGTCTAAGACTCGCCACATCGCCCTCGCGACCGCGATACTTGCAGCCGGTTGCAGTCATCGTGCCTCGATCGATCCGACGGAGCAGATGGGTGCCGATCCGCGGCTTCCGCCTGCGCAGGACTTCCTGCTGCCTCCCATGCAGGTGCCCAAAGGCGTAGGCTGGAAGGACGGCGAGGCACCGAAGGTGGCGCAAGGCCTGAAGATCGAGAAGATCGCCTCCGGCCTCATGCACCCCCGCCAGCTCTACGTACTGCCCAACGGCGATGTGCTGGTCGTGGAATCCAACGGCCCGGGTACCGAAGCGCTCACCACGCCAAAACAATGGATCGGCGGGCTGGTGAAGTCGAATTCGGGCAAGGGCGGAAAGGGCGGCAACCGGATCACCCTGTTGCGCAAGACGGGCGCGAACGGCCCGTGGGAACAGCATGTCTTCCTCGAACACCTGGATTCACCCTTCGGTGTCCAGCTGATTGGGGACACCCTGTATGTCGCCAACACCGGCAACATCATGAAGTACCGGTACGTCACCGGCGATACGCGTATCACGGACCCGGGCAAGGAGTTCACCGACCTGCCCGATACGGTCAACCATCACTGGACCAAGTCGCTGCTGGCCAGTCCCGATGGCACCAAGCTCTACGTCGGCGTGGGCTCCAACAGCAACATCGGCGAGAACGGCCTTGAGGTCGAATACCGTCGCGCAGCGGTGCTCGAAGTCGACGTGGCCACCGGCGGGAGCCGGATCTACGCCTCGGGCCTGCGCAACCCCACGGGCCTGCAATGGGAGCCGAAGACCGGCAAGCTCTGGGCGATCGTTAACGAGCGCGACGAGATCGGCGCCGATCTCGTGCCCGACTACATGACCGCTGTGCAGGAGGGCGGTTTCTACGGCTGGCCGTACAGCTACTTCGGCCAGCACGAGGATCGTCGTGTGAAGCCGCAACGCCCCGACCTGGTGGCGAAGGCCATCAAGCCCGACTACGCGTTGACCTCCCATGTCGCCCCGCTGGGTCTGTTCTTTTACCAGGGCGACAACCTGCCCGAGGCCTATCGCAGCGGCGCCTTCATCGCGGAACACGGCAGCTGGGATCGCTCGCCACTGAGTGGCTACGAGGTGTCCTATGTCGCCTTCCAGGATGGCAAGCCGGTAGGGCGCATGCAGCCGGTCGTGACGGGCTTTGTTTCCGCGGACGAAAAGCTCCTGCATGGCGCACCGGTGGGGCTGGCGCAGGATGCGGACGGGGCGCTGCTGGTGGCCGACGATGTCGGGAATACCGTGTGGCGGGTGACCGGGTCGCGTTGACGCGTCAGTCGCGACGCAGGGGAATGAGGCGCTCCAGCAGCTCAGGAAGATCCGTAAACTGCTGTGCGCTTATGGCGTCGCGAAAACCACTCGGGGCTTGCCCATATCCCCACGATGCGAAGATGCAGGGAATCCCGTAGCCCGCTGCGGCAGTGACATCGACGGCGTTGTCGCCGATCATCACCGCCGGCAGGCAGCCCAGGCCGCCGAGGCGAAGCGTGTGCTCGATATGGCGCGGGTCCGGCTTGGGGGTACCTGTCGCGTCTCCGCCGCACACCACATCGAAGTAGCCCAGCACATCGAGGCCACCGAGAATGGTAAGGGCGGCTTCCTCGGCCTTGTTGGTGCAAACGGCCAGTCGCCAGCCTTCCTGCGCAAGGGCGCTCAGGGTGTTGGCGACACCCGGATACAGCCGCGTGCCGGTCAGGGGATCCAGCCGGTAGTCGTTGACGAAGTGCTGGATGTCCTCGTCGCTGGGCGTGACGCCGCGTAGCCGGCAAGCCCTGCGGGCCAGCATCTCCAGGCCATGCCCCAGGAAGGCAGCGGCTTCCTTGCAGACCAGCGGCGGTGCGCGAAGGCTGCGCAGAAGGCGATTCACGGCCAGCGTCATGCCCTCGACGGAATCCACCAGTGTGCCGTCGAGATCGAAGATCGCCACGCGGTCCGTATCGAGGACAAAGGGTTGGGCGATGTCGGGTGAATAGTGGCGGGTCGAGACCATGGGGAATCCTCTATGCAGCCTGTGGGGATGACTCCATTGGACGCTTTGCCATATTCATTTTCATTGCCATCATGAAGGGTTTACATTAGGTGCAAGCTAACAAGGGGTTGCCATGGAATTCCACCACCTGAGGTATTTCATCGCCGCGGCCGAAGAGCTGCATTTCGCCCGGGCGGCCGAACGGCTGGACATCGCGGCGCCGACGCTCACCGTGCAGATCCAGGAGCTGGAGCGCGACCTGCATGCGCGGCTGTTCGTTCGCTCGCGGAGCGGCGTTTCCCTTACTCCGGCCGGCGAGGCGTTTCTCGAGGAGGCTCGCTTGACCGTGGCCCAGTTCGAGCGAGCCCGCAGTGTGGGTCAGCGTGCGGGACGTGGCGAAGTGGGGCGAATCGAAATCGGCTACATCGGCTCGGCGGCCTTCGCTGGCGTGCTGCAATCGCAGGTGCAGCGATTCCGGGACGCGTGGCCCGACGTGGCCATCGTCGCGACGGAACATCCGATGGAGGCGCTTCCTGACTTGCTGGAAGAGGGCGGCATCGACATCGCCTTCGCACGGCTGCCAATGAGCCTGCCATCGTCGCTTTCCTCGCATGTGCTGTTGCACGACGTTTTCTGTGCGGCCCTGCCTTCCGCGCACGTGCTGGCCGGTGCGTCGAGTCCCTTGCGCGCCAAAGCGCTGGCTGGCGAAACCTTTCTACTCCCCGAGCAGGCGCTGGGCACGTACGAAATCGGCCGGCGAGGGCGCTTCACGCCACGTATCGGCGACGCACCGGGCAGCCTGCTGGCCGTATTGGCGCAGGTATCCTTGGGCACGGGCGTCGCCATCGTGCCCAGTGTGCTCAAGGACGTGGTAAGCATTCCCGGCGTACGGTTCAAGCCACTGGCTGGCAAGCCGATTCCCTCCGGTGTGGCGGCGGTGTTCCGCCGTCATGAGCGCTCGGCAGCCGTCGCCCGGTTCGTCGCGCAGTTGCGCGATACGGTGGCCCTGTCGATTGTCTATCCGCACTCCGGACGATCGCGTGGTTGAGTCGTTTACGCGTCACAGGCATGCTTGTGCGTCATGAGGGTAGGGGCTGCCCAAGACAGGGAGCGTTTATGAAGTTCGTTTCGAATATGCGGTGTACCTGGGCGATGCTGGCGGGGATGGTCGTTCTCGGTGGATGCCATCATCAGGAGGATCCGGGCGTTGCCGATCCTCCCGTATCGCAAGCGATCAAACCACCTGCAGGAAACGCAGGCGCCGGCACCTGGCGCGCGTTCGCAGCACGAGTCGTCCATGATGAAGTGAAGGACGACACTCTCCATCCCTTCACCTTCGCAGTGCCGGCAGGTGACGATGCGGATGCGAAAGAGGCCCGGCGAAGTATCGTCATGGCGGTTCGGACGACCCTGGGAAACACCGCGATTCCAGGTAATCTGCTCGCTTTCACGGGCCCGGATTCCCGGGCGGTGGCAGCCGTGATCGAGGAAAGTTTTCGCGACCTTCCCACGTCGGTCACCAAGGGGGTCACCGTTCTCTACATTGGCACGTCGGATATGTCCTCGCGCGTTGACAAGGTGATGCGTGACGCGGGTGCGCGCCTGCGTGTGAGGGCTATGGCGACGCCGGAGTGATCTGCCTATCGCTCGACGGAAACCATCTCGTGATCGTCGATGGACAAGGCGCGTAAGAACGCGATCAGCGCGGCACGCTCGGATACGGTAAGCGACAACGCCTTGCCCGCCGCGAGGCTCCGCCAATACACCTCCTGGTCCACGGCGTCTTCGAGTGTCGGGATCGATCCGTCATGCATATACGGTGCGGTTTGCGCCACGTAACGCAGCGACGGCGTGCGGAACAGGCCCACGTCGGAAGGCCGGTGCGTCACGGCGAAGCGACCGGTGGCCGCGATATCCGCACGCGATGCGATCAACTCGCCCACGCTGGCAGGGTCGGTCGGTTTTGCGGCCAGCTCGCCCGTAAGACGCGGCATACCGTCGACGAGGCGCTCCAATCCAGTGCCGGTGGGATGGAATGCATCGTCGGAGAATCGGGCCGGGGTGCCCGCGACGGTATGGCATTGCGCGCAACCGGCCTTCCCGGTGAAAAGGCGATAACCCTCGCGCGCCTCACGGCCGATAGCCTCTTCGTCGTGATCGTCACGATAGCGATCGAACGGCGCTTTGGGACGGGGAATCGAGCGGATATAGGCGGCGAGCGCCTGCCTTAGCTGCGCATGCGACGCCCTGACTCCTTCTGGCAGCCCGAAAGCCTGGCGAAAAAGTGGGTAATAGGTAACGGGGTCGAGCCGTGTCGCGATATCCGTCGAGGCATCGAGGCCGAGCTCGCGCGTGTGGAATACGGGATCGAGCACGGCTTCTTCGAGCGTCGCACGGCGACCGTCCCAGAAGAAGTGCGTTTGCTCAGGGGGTGCCAGAAGACTCGGGGCGTTTCGCGTACCCTGTCGCCCGAAAACCCCCGTGGCCACACGACTATGTTGTGCATAGGCATGCTCAGGTTGGTGGCAGGATGCGCAGCTCGTCTTGCCATCGGCACCAAGTGCGGTATCGAAGAACAGCTTATGCCCTAATTCGGCAGGCGTGATAGTTGGCGTGGCTGCACGCGCCAAGTCGCGCTGTGTGAAAAGCATCACAAAAAAACAACAGGTGACGATCGCCGCTATGTTTCCCCATAAGGGCTTTCCTTGCCATTTCATGCGCTATTCGCCGCTCCGTGCCGATATGGTGTCATCGGATCGTAAGAAAACATGGCCTTGACAAGTTTTCGCGATCTGCCGCAATACTATCCGCACCAGTGAGTGGCGGTACAGCCGCGAGAGCATCGGCTCAAGCGTTCCAATGTCGAACGTTACAGGGGAATACCCATGCACAAGGACCGTGGATTTTCCGCGCGTGTGTTTTCGCGCGGACGACAGGGGTGGCTTAAGCGATCCTTGCTGTTGGCGACGACGGCATGCCTGTTCATGGCGCAAGGGTTCGCGCCGCAGGTGCACGCACAAAACTACGCCTACGACGGTAATGGCCGCATGGTGGCGGCTACGGTACCTGATGGCACCACTACGCGTTACGTCTATGACGACATGGGCAATCTGCTCAATGTCGTGGCGGTACCCGCGGGAACGCCGTCGATCTATTCGTTGCGGCCGAGCCACGGGCCCATCGGACAAACGGTCGTCATCCAGGGGCAGGGGTTTTCGGCGCAGGCTACCGATAACGCGGCGAGCTTCAATGGCGTGGCCGCCGTCGTGAGCGCCGCTACGACCCAGTTGCTGACCACACAGGTTCCGGTAGGCACGACGACAGGCTCTGTCACCGTCGTCGTCGCCGGCAAGACGGCGACCAGTGACCATCCCTTCGTCGTCGACGGCAACGGTTTGCCGCCGGTCATCACCTCGGTCACGCCAGTGGTGGTCGCTGCGGGCGCTTCCGTCGCGGTGGCGGGCGAGCACTTGGCGCCGGTGCCGGGGCAGACGCGCCTCTTGCTCGACTCGACGGCGCTCGCCATCGGCAGCCTTTCCGATGCGTCGATCACCTTCAGTGTTCCCAAGAATCTTGGCTCTGGACACGTGGTCGTCCAAACGCCGTTTGGCGTGGCGACGGCCAGCACCGATCTCGTCGTGGTGCCTCCGGGCATCGACGCGACAACCGTCGCCAGTGTCGCTCGCCTTGCGCCGGGCGGCACGCAGTCGATTTCCATTCCGGCGTCCAAGCGAGGCGTCGTCCTGTTCGATGGCGGTCTTGCATCGGCGACAAAATGGCTGAGCCTGCAGCGCCTGGCGGCGACGGGTAGTACGAGCGAGTCGTATGAGATCTACGATCCGCGTAACCGGATGGTCGCGCAGGGCAGCATATCGCCTGGGGCACCCAGCGTGCATTTGCCGAAGTTGACGGTACCGGGCACTTATAGCGTCTACCTCAAGCCTGCGGATTCAGCTGCCACGACGATCACGATGGGGCTCGACGTGGCACCGGTGTTACTGCTGAATGCGGCTGCCCCTACACCGGTGGTGGGTAGTGTCCCGAATATGTCCAGGCGCTATCTGTTCACGGGCCAAACGGGGCTTTTGGTATCGCTACCGACGATAAGCACCACGCCGACCGGTGCGCTGGTTTCCCTGCAGTTGGCTGATGAGGGCGGCAATTACGTTGCGAGCACCTCTGGCACGACAAGCGCGTTGCTCAATCTTCCAGCGCTTGAATCGGGCCGGCTCTATCAGGTGACGATTTCTCCAGGCAGTGGCGCGATCCAGAATACCGCGGTGCTGGTATCGACGCAGCCAGGTGGCGAGATCGTCGTGGACGGTCCTACCGTAGGCGTAAATGCGGGCACCGGCGTCGCGGCAACCTTCACCTTCAGTGCTGGCGCGGGAGACAACCTCGAACTGGGCTTGTCCGGTATATCGATGGGAGCAGGTACCTTCACCAGCGTTGTTACCAGCATTTACGATGCCGCCGGAACCTATGTGGGAGGTTCGTCGGGCTGCTCTGCAGCCGACTTGCCGTCGTGCCGCATATCGATATCCGGGCTTGCGGGCGGTCGCTACCTTATGACGATGAGCGCGTCTAATCCAGGCGCGATGACGTTCCAGGCGACATTGACAAGGGACGTAACAGGTACGCTGACGGTTGGAGAGAGCCGGGTCTTCACCTCGGCTCGTCCGGGGCAGTCGGCGCGACTGGCCATTCAGGGCAACGCGGGTGATGCACTGACCATCGGCGTCGACAATATAGCCATTACGCCGACGGGACGGAATCTGATCTTCAACCTGATCGATCCTGCAGGTAATGCGATAGTCAAGGACAAGTCTATCGCGAGCGCCGACGCCATCAATGTGAGCGCACTGCCTTCGACGGGAACGTATACGTTACTGGTAGGACAGGCGAATGCGCTTCCGATGTCGGTAAGACTTTTGTTTGCTCCGGTTGCAGGAGGTCCTTTGTTGCCTGATGGTCCGGCCGTGGAGGCGGCCCCCATAGTGGGACAGCTCCCGGTGTTCACTATCGACACAACGGCGAAGCAGGACCTGGAGTTGGCGATCGCGTCGACATGGAGGAGCAATTGCTCATCCATATCGATCAATGTGATCGACGACAAGGGTAATAGTGTCTATAGCCGCACCATGTATGAGAAGGCAGGAAATCATCATCTATGGGGTTTTGCACCGGGTCACTACGTCGTAACGCTCAGCAACTGCGTAAGTAATGTCACGGCCACTTTGACGCGCGACCTGGTGGATACGTTATCGCTTGGAGAAACGAAGAATTTCGATCTGAGCCGTAGTGGTCAGGTCATTCGTTACAGCTTCCAAGCCGTCGCAGGGCAGACGATAGCCGTCGGAGCACAGGCCTTCACGACGACACCCGCCGGCAAATCCGTCACAGTCAGCCTCTTCGCACCGGATGGAACGGTGTTCAAGAGTTCGCAGGATTCCAGCGCCGGAATGTTCAACCTCGAAAAACTGGCGATTGGTGGGACCTATACGCTGGTCGTCAGTCCGGACAATGGCGTGCCTGCGACCGGTCAAGCGGGCTACCTTCCGATGGCTGGTGGAATGATCGTCGCTGACGGTCCTTTGTCTACTCCTTCCGTAGGCACCGGACAGTACATCTATTACAGCTTCGACGCGGTGGCCGGAGACGAGTTGCAGTTCGGGATGGGAAGTCCCGTTTTTCAAGGACGAAAGGCTTCCATCTCGTACTATGTCTACGATCCGACAGGTAGCCAAGTGGATAGCAATTACATCGATCCGACGTCCAGTCCTTATGCGAGTCGACTTGCGCTTACGAACATGCGAGCCGGACGATATACGGTAAAGGTCATGCCATCTTCGGGCGGGTCGAATTACACGATCGTTGCCGCGCTGAGTCATTATCTACAGGGTAACCTCTCGATAGGATCGCCCTCGACGGTCGACATCGCGCGCCAGGGTCAAATCGCCAAATTGACATTCGATGGTTCAGCGGGTGCGAGACTCAAACTCAACGTTTCCTCGCTGACCACGTCACCTTCTGGCGAATCGCTGAGGCTGACACTTTTCGACCCGACTGGCGCAAACATCGATTCGGCGTCTTCTTTGACGTCAGGCAGTACTTATACGCTGCCTACGCTAAGTAAAACCGGTACCTACACCATAACGCTCGCACCGACGTTCGGCGTGCCGGCCAAGATGTCGCTTCTCCTGCAGTAATGCTCATGGAGCCGCCATTCCCAAGGAATGGCGGCGTAGCGGCTACAGGGCCGCAAGACTCAAGGATTTCGTACGATGGGACTCACGCATCGCTTTCGTCTGAGTGTTTTGTCGCTGGGTTTGCTTGCAATCGGGGGGCTGAGCATCGGCTCGATTATCGAGGCCCAGTCGTCGATCGGCGTGGACATGGTCGTCGTGCCTAGTGAGTTGACCCGGCACGGGGTTGTCGCTGCGCCGATTGGACTTCCCGACGGACGAGTTCTAAGTGTCGATGGGAAAACGATCGCACTTCGTCGCCCTGATGGTTCGAGCCTGACCGTGCCTTTACCGTCCGCTCGAATCGGTATGGTGGCTGTCGCGTTGCCGGACGGTCGAATTCTCCTGTGGGGTGGTGCCGAATCCGATGGCTCCTTGGCGACCAACGGCTGGTGGCTCGATCCCGTCAGCCTGCGATTCACCGAGGCGGTGATTCCGGCACTTTCACCTGGGCTGGGTCAGGCGTTCACCGTGCTTAGTGATGGTCGGGTACTGGTTACTGGCGGCTGGAATCCCGATCGGAGACTGTTTGGTCAGGCGGCACTATGGTCGCCTGTGCAGGGAATCCGTGTCGAACTGGTGACCCGTTCCGCTCCCAGATTTGCGCAATCCACCGCTGTGCAGGTGGACGGCAGCGTGCTGATCTGGGGCGGCGTGGATGCGTCGTTCCAGTCGGTGGACGGTGTCGTTCGATTTGACCCGTCATCTCTCTCTTTCGATGTTCCGGCGAAAGAGGCTGTCCAGTCGGGTGATTTCACCTTGCTGGCGTCGACGCCGGGCCGCGATCAACAGGCGGCGCCGGTCGACAGTCTGGTAGGCATGCGCTTCAGCGGCGACATCGATCCGACCACCATCTCGCCTTCGTCGGTCTCGCTGGTCGGGCCGTCGGGTCCCGTGGATGCCAGTGTCTCGGGTATCCAAGATCGCCTCGCTTTCGTTGTTCCTCGCGCGGACTTGTTCCCTGGAACGCATTACACCGTGGTGCTTGCGGGTATTCGCGACCGGAAGGGGCGTACGCTGCCTTTCACTTCGTTCGGTTTCACCACGGCTCGTATGGGGGGAAGCGTGGTTTCCGCAAACGGGGCCGCATCGCCGACACAGGCTTCCGGCCATGGTTCCTCGGCGGCCGCGTCATCGGTCACGGGTGCAACGACTCCTTCCTTGATGACGCTATACCAAAGTACCGGTGAGCCAGCGACAGGAAAGGCGGCCGTCTTGGCTTCCTGTCGTAGGAAGTCCGGCACGGGATATCGTCTATGCCGCGATCGTGGCTATATCGTCGACGGCGCGTGGTATCCCGGCCAGGACAACGCAGGCGGTCCCGATGGCGGGCACTGGCGCCTCAATGTCGCCGACTACTCGCCAAGCGATAACGCCCGCGCCTGGAAGGCGCGACGAGCGAAGGCGGCGGTAGCGACCTTCGCAAAATCGGCGGGTACCGGTTCGATCAAGGGCAAGCTGCACCTCATCGATGGTCGTGGTATCGGCCATGTGCAAGTGTCGATCGGTAGCGCATCCACCTACACCGAAGCCGACGGCAGCTTCCTGTTGGTGGGGGCCCCCCTGGGCAGGCAGACGCTCTTCGTGGATGGGCGTCCGGCCGACGACGCCACTCGCCACTACGGGCAGTTCGAGGTCGGCGTCACCGTCGATGGCAGCGGTAGTGAGTTGCCTTACACGCTGTACCTGCCGCGTATCCTGGAGCGCGATCGCATTCAGCTTCCATCCCCGACCACCTATGACATGGTGGTGACCCATCCGGACATGCCGGGCCTGGAGGTGAATATCCCGGCAGGCACGGTCATTCGCGACAGGCAGGGCAAGATAGTCACGGAGCTGGCCATCGTCCCTACGCCTGCCGATCGGGCGCCTTATCCGGTGCCGATGAACTTCGCCGTGTACTTCAGCCTGCAGCCTGGCGGCGCTTCGGTACAGAACGTGCGTTCGGACCAGCCCCAGGGCATCACGCTCACCTATCCGAACTATGGTCATGTACCGGCAGGTCAGCGAGCCAGTTTCATCGCCTATACCCCGGATGATGGGTGGCGGGCCTACGGTGCCGGCACCGTCACGCCCGATGGCAGTCAGTTGAAGGCGGAAGCGGGCGTCAGGCTGACGACGCTGACATCGGGCAGCTGGGATATGGACAATCGCCATCCCGGCGACAAGGATCCGGCCAAACCGGATGGTGCCTGCTGTGGCGACCCCGTGGACCTGTTGAGCGGAACGCTCGTGGAAAACGTGGCGGACGTCGTGCTTCCGGACGTGATGCCCGTGTCGGCCACGCGAACCTGGCACTCGATCGCACACTCGGCGCTGAAGGACCCGAATGCCGTCCAGGACACGCGTGCCTTCGGTAGTTGGCGTGGTGACTACGATCTATTCATCAATGGCACCTGGGGCACCATCAGCGTCCGCCTTCCCAATGGAACCCTGCTATCGCCATTCAACCAGGTCAAGGCGCTCCCGGGAGGGGATGGTCGTTGGGAGTATGCGGGAAATATCGCGTCCTATGCGGGTACGACGATCGACGCCAAATTGACAAGCCAATGCGATCGCGACAACGAATTCGAATGCTATGTCGTCAATACGCCGGATGGTACGCGCTACTACAGCCAGCCCTTCGGTGGTCTGTACGAGATTCGGGACCGTTTCGACAACCGCATTCGTATCGTTCGTGATGCGGGCCTTGTTACCCAGGTGATATCTCCGAACGGTCGCTATCTGACGTTTACCTATAACAGCGACAACAATATCGCTTCCGTCGCGGATCACACGGGACGGACCTGGACCTATGGATACCACAAGCTGAGCTTCCCGGTCGGTGCTTGGGCCGATGGTGGGCCGGCGCCTGGTTCCGCGACGTCGACGATGTATCTTCTGGATACGGTGACGTATCCGGATCAGACGACAACGCGCTATATCTATAACGAGAACACGACACCTCCGTCATCGGGTGCCGCCTGTGCTTCCACAGTGCCTGGAACACTCGCCAGTGTTGTTGATCGTAATGGTACGAAAGTGGTGGATGTGAGCTATTGCGGAGTGAAAGTGGCCTCTCAGTCCTATGCGGACGGAGGGGTTATGAAATTTCGATACCAAGGATCTGCTACGGAAGTGACCGACACTCAAGGGAATGTTCGCCGTTTAATTTTCGGGAGTGCGGGATACCCTGATTCGGATACTCGAGGCTACGGCACATCCCTGGCTAATACTGTTGCATCTGTTCATAACGAACGTGGGTTGCGGGTGTCATCAAAGGATGCTTTGGGTCGGACGACTTACTTCAATTGGGACGATCACGGGAATCTGCTGAGCGAAACGAGGCTGTACGGCACGTCGGAAGCGGTATCTCGTCAGTGGACTTGGAATGAGGTAAATGATCCGATTTCTTATAAGGACGAGCTGGGTCACGTCACTACGATGGAGTACACCGAAGGTTGTTTGACCGGAGTGCGTGACGCCGAGGGTCAGAAAACAACCATGGTGTGCGATCCGCAGGGTCAGCGCGTTTCCACCACGGATCCCTTGGGAAATACCACGAGACAGACTTACCTGGGTGGAGATCCTCGCTCATATGTCGATCCACTTGGGCAGACGACGTGGTTTGCGACGGACTCCCTTGGTCGCTTGATAAGTACGACCTCGGCGTCGGGTCGATCTATTCGCCGAAGCCACGACATCAACAACCGCCTCAGCGTCGCGCTTGATGGCGATGGAAATGCCGTCTCTTATTCATATGACAATGAAGGTCACATCTTGTCCGTAAAATTTCCCGGCGATGGCGTGCTTTCATTTGCCTATGACCCATCTTATCGGTTGCAGCGGCGTACAGATGCAATAGGGCGGTCGGAGAGCTGGGCATGGACAAGAGGGGGCACCCTTTCTTCTTATACCGATCGTAAAGGGTTGGTGACGGTTTACGATCCAGTCGATGCACTCGGTCGTTTCACGCGCGTGACGTACGCGGATGGTGGGACGGTTACGATTGACGCGTACGATGCAGCCAATAAGGTGCTGCAGTGGACCGATAGTCAGGACGGCATCACCACTCATAGCTTCGACTCGCTCGATCGTTTGACGCAGGAATCGACCTCCCGAGGTACGGTGTCATACACATACGATTCCTTGGGGCGACGACTTTCCATGACAGCCGATGGGCAGGGAGCGGTTACATACGATTACGACAAGATAGGTCGATTGAGGACGATATCTCAGGCTAGCGATGTTGTGACATTTGGTTACGATGTTGCGTCACGGCGGACTTCTATGACGTTGCCGAATCACGTCGTGGCTAATTATATCTATGATGCAGCGGGCCAAGTTAGCGGCCTTGATTACAAGCGGGGCGACGATTCATTGCTTGGGTCGCTGTCCTACAAGTATGACGGTGAAGGGCAGATTGTGGCTCGAGGTGGAACATTGGCCGCCACGGGCTCGCCTATTCCTTATATATCGAAAACGTCCTTCGACTTAAATAATAGAATCGACGTATTCGAGGGTAAGCACGTTTCGTATGATAACAATGGAAATGTCGTTGACGATGGCAGCATGAGTTATGAATGGGATGCGAGGCAGCGACTAGTTGCGATCCATAAGGGAGCGGAAACGATTCGCTATGCTTATGATAGCCGAGGGCATCGTGTTAGCAAGAATGATAACGGTGTTTTGACGTCATATTTGTATGATGGTTCGAATCCGGTGAAGATTGTTCAAGGGGGAGTGACCATGAGTGTTCTGAATGGTCTTTCCATGGATGAGCATTTTGCCATTACGTTGCCAAATGGTCGTCGGTATTTTATGGCTGATGTTCAGAAAAGCACGATGGCGTTGGTTGATGTGTCCGGATCGATTACTCAGTCGTATCAATATGGGCCTTACGGTGAAGATATTTCAGGAGGGGATTCTGTAAATCCGTTCCAGTACGCGGGGAGGGAGAACGAAGGATTGGGTCTCTATTTTAATCGCTATCGGTACTATCATCCCCGAACAGGGCGGTTTATAAGTGAGGATCCCTTGGGTATCGATGCTGGTCAGTCGAATTTTTACACCTATGTGGCGGCCAGTCCGCTGACAAATGTGGATCCAATGGGATTGGGTACTTTGGCTATCGGGCCATCAGTATCGTTTTCTCTGTTGGCCAAATTTGATTTATCAACGCAAATTTCGTTTAGTTGGAGAAATAATCATTTCTTTGATGTTTCGAGATGGCGGTTGGGCGGCATTTTTTCGATATCGCCGTTTACTCAGAATTCGAGCGGCGTAGGAGTTTCTGGCGGTGGTGTTTTGACCTATTCCGAGGCGAATGACCCGAGCGCTTTCGATGGGTGGAGCGGTGTAGTTGGGTTTAGTGGAGCATATGATTCAGTGTCAGCCGGCCTGGATGTTGGCAACATCGGGAGTGATTGCCTTACTTGGAGTTTGTCGTTGGGAAGAGGCGTCGAAGTTACGGGGACGCTTCCCGGTGAGGTTCACGCGGGTGCCTCTTGGACGGCTACAAAAAGCGTTCCTATTTGGTGATGAAGTTTTTTTATTGGCTTATATTTTTTTTTATGGCCGGAGGCCCTCTTTTTGCATACCTGTTATGGCTGTTCTTTGTGATAAAAATGTGGTGCTTGATCCATGCCGCCAAGAAGGCATGTCTTGCCGCAGGACAGGGATTGAATTATTGGGCACGCTGGAATGGGCGGCGGAGGCAATTGCCTGCGGCATCGCAGTTGAGCATGGTTCTGGGAGAGGAGTCGTTTATCGCTAGAGACGAAAAAATAGCGCTGGTTGAACACAGGGTCTTAGCCGGGCGATATTTTTTTTGGTCGTGCGTACTAGGGCTTGGAGGGTTTTTGGTTGGGTTGCTTCTCGTGTCGATAGTTGCATTGAATCGAAGCGTTTAGTGTTATTTGTTGGGGGCCCTAGTGAGAAATGGTGACCATCATGGGCTATGGTGAAGAATCGATTCTTGATGTTTTTGGGGTTAATGGTTGGGTGTGGTCTGTTTTGGGTTTCGATTATTTTTTAATCATTGCGATTCAATCAAGGCCGGTTTTGCCTGGAGCCCAATACGCCTTGTTCTGCGACGAAGCCGCCTTGTCGCCCGCTTCGCGCAGCGCCCGACGCAACCGCTAGATCGACGTGGACTTGCCGGTGAGCACCATCGATGTCGATGGGCATGCCTTGAGCAGCTGAGTCGCGCGATCCTCGATGGCGGAAAGGTGCGTCTCGTCGTCGCGTCGCAGGTAGGTGTCGATATGACCTAGACCGAGCAAGTGCTTTACCTCGTCTAGATCGTCCGCAGGCGTCATTTCCAGGCAGATCGTCAAGGGTGACAAAGCCGGCCGGATACCGCCCAGCGCCATGGCAAGGCCCAGCGTTGTCTCGTCGCCGAACACGAAGGCTGGCGACGTCACGTCCGGGAGATCCACGGAGCGGCGAGGCCCGAACAGCGTGCAATCGTCGCCCGTGCGTACGTCGCGTGCCCAGCGTCAGCCGGGGCTGTCACCGTGTATGAAGGCGAGCAGGCGCGTGCGCCCCTTGAGGGCGTCCCATTCAATCGGCGTATACGTCCGTTGCATCCAGCCGCCGAACATCAGCTGGAGCTTGTCGCCAGGTGTCCACGCGACCTGTTTCAGCGCGTCGCCTCCCAGCGTGATCAGCCGGAACCGGGTGCCCACCGGCTCGACGGCGACGACGCGGGCGGTGTTGACTCAGGTATCCCTCGGCACGGGTGTCGCCATCGTCCCGAGCGTGCTGAAAGATGTGGTGAGTCTCCCGGGCGTGCGCTTCAAGCCTCTTGCAGGCAAGCCCATTCCGTCGGGAGTGTCGGTGGTGTTCCGTCGCCAGGAGCGCTGGATGGCCGTAGGTCGGTTGATTGCGCAGTTACGCGAAACACCGGCCCTTTCGGTGATCTATCCGCAGATGGAGCGATCGCGCATTTGAGTCGTGTACGACCTGAGTGGTGAATGCGGACCATCGGTGGGAGTTCTTGCGTCGTCATCGCAAGACCCTGTAACCGTGGAAAAAGGCGTGGATCGGCAAAGCCCTGTGTCGGGCTATGTGTCCCAATGCGCAGCCTTGAGTCGAGCCGATAGACGTTCATGAGTAGTGTGGCGGGTTCCGTGTTTTCCCCGGCGATCGAAGGCGACCTGCCGGGCCGTGAGCCACTGGCATCGCGTGAGCGCATCGCCATCATCGACATACTTCGCGGCATTGCCCTGCTGGGCATCCTGCTGATGAATATCGACGATTTCGTGGGGCCGGAAGGCTGGCTTCACGACTTTCCGTTAGGGCTTGCCCATCCTGCCTTCGTTGGCTGGCATGCCATGCTCGACAAGGCGATCCTGGCGCTGAAGTGGACGTTCTTCGAGGGCAAGATGCGGGCGCTGTTCGGCCTGTTGTTCGGTGCGAGTACCGTGTTGCTCTTGCAGCGTATCGAACAACGCGCGGGAGCCGAAAAGGCAGCGGATGTCTTCCATCGCCGCAACATGTGGCTGATCGGTTTCGGATTGCTGCACGGTCTGGTCATCTGGAATGGTGACATTCTGCTGACCTATGGGGTCATCGCCCTGCTTGTGCTCTATCCGTTGCGTCACGTGGCGCCGAAGCGTCTGCTTGTGGCTGGACTGACGATATGGCTCGTCGGTGGCACGCTGGGTGTGGTGGGTTTCATGGATATGCCGGGGGCGCTCGCCAAAGAGGCGTTCCTCCAGCAAGCCCATGAGGCTACCGCCAGCGGTGCGCCGTTGACGGAGGGGCAGCGTGACGCGTTGGCGGAGGAGGCTCGGGACACGCGGGAGGCACCGGTGGCCATGGAAGAATCCCTCCGCGATGGTCGCAGGGGGTTCATCGACTCCGTCGCGTCAAACGCCAGCGGATACCTCGCCTTCTATTGGAAGCAGTGGACCGGTGGCCTGATGCTCGAGTACATCGGGAGCATGATCTTCGGCATGGGGCTGTTCCGAATGGGCTTCCTCACGGGTGACCTGTCGTCACGCACGTACATGAAGGTCGCCCTGGTCAGCTACGCCGTCGCCTTGCCCCTGAGCCTTGGCGGTCTCTGGTACGGGTTCCACCACGATCTTTCGACCGGTGCGTTGCTCAAGGCCTTGTATTGCCCTTACATGGTGTTGCAGTTCTTTGCGGCGATGGGCAACGCGTCGTTGATGATCCTGCTTATCCGCTCCGGCCGCCTGTCCATGGTGGCCGGGAGCCTTGCGGCTGTTGGGCGCATGGCGATCACCAACTACCTCTTCACGAGCATCCTGTGTCGCTTCGTGTTCAGTTGGGGGCCTTGGAAACTCTACGGCACGCTTGAGTACTACCAGTACCTCTACGTCGTGGTGGCCGTGTGGGTCTTCAATATCCTGTTCAGTCGCCTCTGGTTGCGCCATTTCGCCTTCGGTCCCGTGGAATGGGTCTGGCGTTCTCTTACCTATTGGCGTTGGCAGCCGCTTCAGTCGAGTCCGGTCTTGCCTGGCGCCCAGTAAGCCTTGTTCTGGTAAGCGGACGTCTTGTCGTTCTCCTTTCGCAGCGAGCGGCGCAGGCGCTGGATGGAGGTGGACTTGCCTGTCAGCACAAACGATGCCGAAGGGTATGTCGTCAGGAATCGCGTCGCGCGCTCTTCGATAGCCGAAAAATGGGCGTCGTCCGCGCGGCGCAGGTGAATATCGACGTGTCCGAGTCCGAGCAGTTGCCTGACCTCGTTCAGGTCGTCGGCTGGCGTCATTTCCAGCGAGATCGTTACGGGGGATAGCGCGGGGCGCATGTCCCCCAGAGCGATCGCCAGGCCCAGCGTCGTTTCGTCGCCGAAGACGAAGGCCGGAGCCGTCACGGCGTGCAGGTCGATGGAGCGGCGTGGGCCGAACAGGGTGCAGTCGTCGCCGATCTTCAGTTCGCGTGCTCAGCGCGCGGCGGGCCCTTCGCCGTGCATGAATGCCAGGAGTCGTGTCGTTCCGTTGTCCGGATCCCATTCAATCGGGGTGTAGGTGCGTTGCATCCAGCCGCCGAACATCAATTGCAGCTTGTCGCCCGGCGTCCACGCAACCTGTTTCAAGGCGTCGCCCCCCAGGGTAATCAACCGGAAGCGTGCGCCGATCGGCTCGATGGCGACGACCCTGGCGTTGCGCGTGAACATTTTCTGGAAGGCAGCCTCGATCCTGCCGACACGCCGCCGTTCAGTCATGGGCAGTCTCCCGGATCGTCACGTCGAGGCGCAGGCGTGCGCCATGGCGCGGCCCGTGAACAGGGCCACCTGGATTTATTGAAAGCATGGGCAGGAACCGAAGAAGGAGACGGGGCTGGCAGGCCAGTTCTTTGGGACACATGGCCGGAGGCTGCACCGATTATCCGCATCGGCTATCGGAAGCGGTTGCGAAAAGCGGCCAAATGATTTCGCGATTGGGCCAAATCGCGCGATGCATTCAGGGGGCGTAGACCGAACTCGCATGGCCGGGCGAGTCTTCAGTCAGGGTGGGCGTGGGCACTTGGCGTGTCCGTTCGATCATCAGCGGCCAGTTCGGGGTGGTCCGCTGGCCGCGGATCAGGCGCAGCACGGGTTGCGGCACCATGCCGAGGTCCCGCGTCGCGCGTTCCTCGACCACCTGGGGATCGGCATAGGTGGCCTGTTCCAGCAGCAGGCGGCCGTATTCCGATTGCAGGGCGTCCCGTTCCGCCGCCAGCTTGTAGAGCTGTATGGACAGTGTTCGTGCCTGTTGGCGGTGCCAGATGACATCGATGGCCGAGCCGACATCGACGACGAGCAGCGCGGCGAGCGCGACAAGCGCCACGCATCGCGCGGCGGTTTTCAGGGAAGACGACATGGGCGGGGAGTGGTGTTCGACGCCCCGATGCTGGTGGCCAGCCCTGCACACGTCGGGTCATTTTCATGGCACGACGCGGGCAGGGCATGGCGTGGCGCCGGCTTCCCTGTCGCGTGTCAGGAGTGAACGCGTCGCCAGACCACTTCGCCGTGCGCGCCTTCGGCCGCGCCGCTCGATGGCTTGGCGACGGTGTAGGTGAGTTCGTCGCCCTTGAGGGTATAACCGGTGTCGCCGCCCTTACCGTCCCAGTTGGGATAAGAGGCGCGCACGATCTGGCTGTGCATGACCATGGTGGTGGCGTTGGCGCTCACATGGCCGAAGTGGGCGTTGCTGTCCAGCGACGCGGCACGGTATTCCTCCGGCGTGCCCTTGGATTTGTCGTTCGCGGCGAAGGGTATTCGCTTCGCCCGGACGATCTGCATCATGTAGTCGCCCTGGGCATCGATGAGCCACATGCCTTCCGGGTTGGGGCCATACAGTTCCACGCGGTGTCCGTCCGGATAGACGTTGTCGCAGCGGACCAGGGCCCAGGCGCCGACCAGTTCCTTGGGCACCATGGACTTCATCATCGTGGCGTCCTCGGCCGCCATGGCAACCGGGGCGGCGGTGAACGCGAGCAGGGCAAGCGTCAGGGAAAGGCGGGGGAGCGACATGGCGTTGCCTCGGCAGGTGGGTGGGTGTCGCTATGCTCTGGCGCTTGGCTGATTTTGATAATGGGTCCGGACCTGTATTGATCTTCAATCGCAGCTTGAAGATCATCCGCCAGACCGGGGCATTCGCCCGACGGAGCCAGGGCCATGCAGCGCCTCAGCGACATGCAGTTGCTCGTCGACGCCGCCGATCTCGGCAGCCTGTCGGCCGCGGGTCGTCGATCCGGCCTGTCGCCGGCCGCCGCCAGCGCATGCGTGCAACGGATCGAGGCGGCGCTGGGCGCGCGCCTGTTCGAGCGGACGACGCGTCAACTCCGCCTGACCGATGAGGGCCGCCTTTACATCGCCTCGTGCCGGCAGGCGATCGAGACCATGCGCGAGGCGGAGCAGGCCGTACGCCACGGCACGGAGCGCGTCAGCGGCACCTTGCGGGTATCGGCGCCGTCCGACCTGGGGCGCAACCTGCTCGTCCATGTGCTGGACCGTTTCATGGCGCTGCATCCAGACGTGCGCATCGTACTGATCCTGTCCGATTCGCTTTCGCGCTTCGTACCCGACGATGTGGACGTCGCCATCCGCGTGGGGCCGCTGGAAAACGGCGACCTCGTGGCGCGGCATCTCGCAGACAGCTGGCGGGTGGTCTGTGCCTCCCCGGCCTGCATCGAGGCCCATGGCATGCCGTCCGCGCCGGACGCGCTCGCCGACTTGCCCACCCTCGTGCTGACCACCAGCGCGGGGCCCCGCGATCAATGGCGACTGGGCGACCACGTGGTCCAGGTGCGCCGGTACCACGAGAGCACCGACAGCGAAGTGATCCGAACCTGGGCCATCCTGGGGCGGGGATTCGCGTATCGGCAGCTATGGGCGGTGACCCGCGACGTGGACGAGGGCAGGCTCGTGCTGGTCAATGCGCCGGCTTGGTCGGCGCCGTCACCGATCCACGCGCTCTACCATCCGAATACGTTCCAGCCGCCTCGCGTGCGACGCTTCGTCGAGTTCCTCCAGGTGGAGATGGCCAGCAGGTTTCCAGCCTCCCATGCCAGCGGTTTTTCGGCAGTCCACCGAAAGCACCCGCCTGCCTGACGCGGTCCTGCGCGAACCTGTCATGATCGACGGGTAGTGATCGTGCCGGGGGGCACGGAAAGCGTCAGGAGCCATGGCAGAAGTGATCGAATCATCGCCGTCGGAAGAGGGCGAACAACAGCGGGTGGACGGCATCCCGACGGGTAATCTGGCCGGGAGCGATACCCAGTTCCGGATCCTCGTCGAGGGCGTCGCGGACTACGCGATCTACATGATCGACCCCACGGGCCACGTGGCCAGTTGGAACTCCGGCGCCCAGCGGATCAAGGGATACGCGCCCGTCGATATCATCGGCAGCCATTACCGGCGCTTCTACACCCCGGACGACCAGGCGGCCGGCGAGCCCGAGCGCAATCTGCAGCGTGCGGTCGTCGAGGGTCGCGTCGAGGCCGAGGGGTGGCGCGTCCGCAAGGACGGCAGTCGCTTCTGGGCCCATGTCATCATCGATCGCATCCAGGACGACAAGGGCGCACTGATCGGTTTCGCCAAGATCACCCGTGATGTCACCGAGCAACGCGATGCCGCGCTCAAGCTGGAAGAGGCGAAAATGGCCTTGTTCCAGGCGCAGAAAATGGAGGCGATGGGGCAACTGACCGGCGGCGTCGCGCATGATTTCAACAACCTGCTCATGGCGATCCAGAGCGCGCTCGACCTGCTGAGCCGACGCCTGCCCGACGACGAGCGTACCCGAGCCATCTTCGCCGCCGCACTGGCGGGCGTACAGCGTGGGGCGAGCCTGACCCAGCGCATGTTGGCCTTTGCCCGTCGCCAGGAACTGAGCCCGCGTGCCGTCGATGCGAGTGAACTGGTGCGAGGCATGTCGAAGCTGCTCGACCATACGCTGGGCGAGCGTTTCCAGTTGGCGATCCGCCTCGCGCCCCGGCTCAATCCCATGCTGGTGGACCCCCACCAACTGGAGCTGGCGCTGCTCAACCTCGTGGTGAACGCGCGTGACGCCTATGGCGAGCGAGGCGGGCGCATCGGGATCGAGGCCGAGAACGTGGATGTCCCGGAAAAACACCTTCGCCTGCCCGAGGCGCGGCGCTATGTACGGCTATCCGTCGTCGACCAGGGGCAGGGCATGGATGCGGATACGCTCGCTCGCGCCACCGATCCTTTCTTCACGACGAAGGGGGTCGGTAAAGGCACGGGACTGGGGCTCTCGATGGTCCACGGGCTTGCCGCGCAGTCGCAGGGGCGACTTGTGCTGCACAGCCAGCCCGAGGAGGGTACCCGGGCCGAGCTTTGGCTACCGGTGGCGGAAGCATGCGACGCCATCGCCGTCGAGGAGGTCGTCGTATCCGACGATGTCGGTGACGCGACTGTCGCATTGCGCGTGCTTGCGGTCGACGACGACCATCTGGTGTTGATGACGCTTGCTGCGTTGCTGGAAGACCTGGGGCATACGGTCACCACCGTATCGTCGGCGCGTCACGCACTGGAGCGGCTGCAATCCAGCGAACACTACGACGTGCTCATGACGGATTACGCCATGCCACACATGACCGGCGAAGAGCTGGCGCGCGAGGTCAGGCAGTTGCGACCCGGGATGCCGATCGTCCTGGCGACCGCGTATGCCGAAGTGCCAGCCTCGGCGTTCTCCAGCCTGCTGCGCCTCAACAAGCCCTTTGACCGCGCGCATCTCGCGTCCGTGCTGGGACGCATCACGCTGGGGTGATCCTCAGCGTCGATGTCCCAGCACACCGGCGATCCAGTGGTGCAGATCGTCGACGCTCGGCGGTTCCGAGGCGAAGAGAATGCGATAGAGCAAGGGCGACAGCACGTGATCGATGACGTCGCGCGTGGAAACTACGTGCTCGCCACGCGCGATGGCGCGCTCGCGGATGATGTCGACCTGTTGCGCCATGAACTCGGCGCAGCGGCAGGCGTTGTCCGGGACGGGAGTGCAGAGCACGTCGCGGAGCATCTTGCGTCCGGGCTCGGAGGCGATCTCTTCGAGGTAATCGCCCAGCCAGGTCTCCAGGTCGCCCCGATAAGTGCCGGTGTCCGGCGGCGCCGTGTCCGGGCGCATCTGCTCCACGGCCACGTCGGCGAGAAGCTGGGTCAGATCGCCCCAGCGCCGGTAGATGGTCGAGGGGGTGACGCCCGCCCGTGAGGCGATCGCGGGCACGGTGAGTCCGTCGGTGTCTTCCTGCTGCAGTTCCCGGACCGCCTGGTGCACGGCGGCCTGGACCCGGGCGCTGCGGCCGCCGGGGCGGAGTTGGGGCGTGGCACTGGTGTTCATGGCGCTAGGATATCATTCACTAACGCAAAGTATTTGCGTTAGTTTGGAATCGGAGTACGCTAAAGCACATTCTTAGCTTTAGTGGCTTTTTGTCATGACCTCCGCCCCCTCCGCGGCTTCGACGCGACGTTCGCTCGCGATCCATTCCGGCGTCCTGATGGTCTTTATGGGGGCGTCCGCGGCGCCCACCCCTTTGTATCGCCTGTATCAGGCGGCCTGGCATTTCACCCCCACGTTGCTGACGGCGATTTTCGCCACGTATGCGTTCGCCTTGCTGGCGGCGCTGTTGTTCGCTGGCCGGTTATCCGATCACCTGGGTCGTCGGCCGGTGATTACGCTGGCCATCCTGCTCAATCTCGTCGCGATGCTCGCCTTCCTTGAGGCCGACGGCCCGGGTTGGCTCGTGGCGGCGCGTCTGCTGCAAGGCCTTGCGACGGGGCTCGCCACGGCGGCGATCGGCGCGGCGCTGCTCGATGTCGATCGCGTCCACGGCGCGACGGTCAACAGCATTGCGCCGTTGGTCGGGCTTGCGCTCGGTGCGCTCGGCAGTACGTCGCTGGTGGTGCTCGCGCCGGCACCGCTCCAGGGTGTTTTCGTGGTGCTGAGTGTTCTTTTGCTGATGGGGCTGGCGTTTGTCTGGACGACGCCTGAAACCTCGGGTGGCCGACCCGGTGCCGTCGCTAGCCTGAGGCCGAGTATCGCCGTACCCGTGCATGCCCGAGGTGCGTTGCTTGCCGTGACGCCGCTCAACATCGCGGTCTGGATGCTGGGCGGATTCTATTTTTCGCTGATGCCCTCGCTGGTCGCGCAGACCACGCACTCGACGTCACCGTGGCTCGGTGGCCTTACGGTGGCGGCGCTCACCTTTACCGGTGCGCTCGCCGTGCTCGCCGCGATGCGGGTGAGTGCCTATCGTGTGTTGCTCAGTGGCGCGGGGCTGCTCGTGACAGGTCTTGCCCTCATCCTGATCGGTGCGCGATATGGTTCGGGCACATGGCTGATCGTCGGTTCCATCATCGGTGGTGGCGGTTTCGGCGCGTCTTTCCTCGGCTCGGTGCGTGCGGTACTTCCCCTCGCCGACGCCAACGATCGCACGCGGCTCATGGCCGTGTTCTACATCGAGAGCTACCTCGCCTTCAGCGTGCCGACGATCGCGGTGGGTTGGATCGCACAGCACCATGGCCTGCTGGCGGCCATCGATATTTATGCGGCGACCATCCTGGCGCTTGCGCTGGCGGCCGTTGCGTGGATCGTGTCTCGCGCCCACCACGTGCGTGGGCATGCCGTGGCCACGACTGGGCGGTGACGGCTCTCGTGACGTGACACTGCGGATGGTCGTGACTATATTGGCGCGATACATCGGGGGTGCCATATGGAAGCGAGCAGGATGCGCGGCTGCATAGGTCGATCATTATCGTCATGCCGATGACGCACCGGCGTTCCACCGTTTCCCTGGGTAGCCGCGTGCTCAAGGTGGACCACGCCGGAGAGTTTGGTGCCATCGCCATTTATACCGGGCAGATCACCATGGCCCGATGGCGTGCGAGGCGTCTCGTGCCAGAGCTGGTTGAGTTTCGCGAACACGAGCGTCGTCACCGTGCGATCTTTGCCACGGAACTCGCGCGGCGTCATGTCCGGCGATGCCGTAGTTATCCGTTATGTGGCGTAGGTGGGTTTTGCCTGGGCATCGTGACGGGGTTGCTGGGAGAGCGAGCCATCTCCGCCACCACGGTGGCGGTCGAGAGTGTCGTGTTGCGTCACCTCGAAGACCAGGCGACACGGTTACGCGATGTCGATCCCGAAGCTGTCGAGGCGATTTCGCGGATCGTCGACGAGGAGCGGATGCACCACGATCACGCCGCGGCCCATCTTGCTGCGAGCGATCCCTGGTACCGCACGCTCCGCCCCATGGTGGCGATCGCCACCGAGGCCGTGATCTGGCTCGGCATGAAGCTTTGACGTCCCCCCTGGGAGCGGCCGCGACAGTCATGCCCTTGTTCCTGCCGCAGGTTCCTTGGTTTGCGATTTCGAACGAGCCTGCCGGATAGTCGAGGTTTCGCAGGAGCCTGGCGCGCTAGAGTAAGGTCACGTGGCATTCGCCGGCTTCCGTGGAGGACACGTGAACGAGACCGATCGACTCGCGGCGCTGCGCGCCTTGCGCGTGATGGATTCGCCCCAGGAAGAGGCGTTCGACGCCATCGCGTCGGCCGCCGCCGCGCTGGCGGATACGCCCATATCCCTGCTGACCCTGCTGGATGAGTCGCGACAGTGGTTCAAGGCGAACGTCGGTCTGACGGGCGTGACGGAGACGCCCCGGGCCTATGCCTTCTGCGAGTCCGTCGTGTCGACGGGAACGCCACTGGAAGTGATCGACGCGCTGGCCGATCGACGATACGCGGACAACCCGCTCGTCCAGGGTGCGCCGCATATTCGCTCTTATGCGGGGTTTCCCGTGGTCAGCTCCGAAGGAGCGACGCTGGGCGCGTTGTGCGTCATTGATCGCACTCCGCACGAGCTCGCGGACGACCAGCGTGCGGCACTGGCTCACCTGGCACGAGCGGCGTCGCTGATGCTCCAGCAACGGCTGGCCATGCTCCAGGCGCAGGACACGCATCGTTCCGATGCGGTGGAGGCGCGTCGACTGGCGGATGTGGCGACGCGCCTGGGCGAGGAATTGCGCGAAAGCCAGATCTTCCTGCAACGCACGGGCCGTATCGCGGGCGTGGGCGGCTGGGAGTTCGACCTGCGGACGCAGCGTATCCGCTGGTCGGACCAGGTAAGGCAGATCCATGGCGTGCCAGAAGATTACGAGCCGACGCTGGACGAAGCCCTGACTTTCTATGAGCCCGAGGCGCGTACGCTGATCCTCGGCGCAGTAGATCGCGCCATCAACGAAGGCCTGCCCTACGACCTTGAAGTACCTTTCCGAAGCGCTACTGGCAAGCGGCTCTGGGTACGTACGGTGGGTGAATTGGAGAAAGAGGGCGGTGTGTCGGCGCGGCTTGCCGGTGCTTTCCAGGATGTCAGCGAGCGGCATCGCGCGATCGAGGCGCTGGAAGCTAGCGAACGACGCTTCCGCCAATTGTTCCAGTATTCGCTGGGCCTGATCTGCACGCACGATCTGGACGGCATCATCCTCGCGGTGAATCCCGCCGCGGCGACCTCGCTGGGCTTCGAGCTGTCGGCGATGCTCGGGCGAAGCCTCGGCGATTTCATGTCGCCCAGGCGCAGGCCGGAGCTTGCCGGCTACCTGCGGCGTGTCCAGGACGAACGCATCGCGCTGGGCGTCCTCGAGTTGCAGGGATCCGATGGACAGCTGCGCTACTGGCGCTACCAGAACATCCTGAGTGAAGACGCAGATGGCCCCTATGTGCTGGGGCATGCCCAGGACGTGACGGAGCAGCACCGCTATCAAAGCATGCTGCTGGACTGGTCGACGCGCGATCCCCTTACGCATGCACATAATCGGCGATACCTGACGACACTGGAGCGGCAGGTGGCGTCAGGCTGCGGATGGGGGTGCGTCGTGGTGGATCTCGATCACTTCAAGCAGGTCAACGACACGCTCGGCCACCAGCGAGGCGACGAGATACTCGTCATGGTGACTCGCTACCTGGAGCGATGCTGCCACGCGGATGATGTCGTGGTTCGCATGGGAGGTGACGAGTTCCTCGTGGTGATCCAGGAGCCTACGCGCGTCGCTTCGGTGGCGTCGTCGATCGAGTCGGGGCAGGGCGATGCGGGCATCGGACTGAGTGTCGGCACGGCGATCGCCCATCCTGGCGAGCTCGTCGATGCGGTCATTGCCCGCGCCGACGAGGCGCTGTACGCGGGTCGATCGATTCGGCGGCAACCGCGCCATCGCGACGCATAAACGGCATTCGCAACATCATGCGAAGCGTGATCGTTGTCGCGTATTTGGCAATTCGAATGATGATTTGAATGTAAATATCGCTTTGGACGTCTAAACGCCCATTTGGCGGTAGGGGGTGTGTGGCGGGTACGCGTTGTGGGTAATGGATGGATTGCCATGCCCTTGCGCACTCCGTCTGGCGGTGACGGCTCGTCCCATGGGCGAGCTTCGCCGGACTCCCTCGGCATTCGCATCCCGCGAATGCCGCCAACACATGGCGTTCCAGTACCTGGAAGGATCTATATGACGTCGCGAATCGCTCTTTTCCGCACGACCCACCTGCGCCAGACCGCTCTGGCGCTTGCGCTCGGTGCCACGGCCTTTGCCGCCCATGCCGCCACGGACGATATCTGGCTCACCACCCGCACGCAGGCCGCAGTGAGCAGCACGGCTCCGGCCGTGGCAAGCACCGCCGCAGCGATCAGTCGTACGGCGCCTTCGGCCGGTTCGTGGAGCCTGCGCCTGCAAGGGCGCCCCGTTGTCCTCGACGCCAGCAAGGTGCGTCCGCTCGAAGCGGACAAGCCGCTGCATGTCGCCCTGAGCCTCAACCTCCGTAACGAGGTAGCGTTGAAGGACTTCCTCGCCGAGGTGAACCGCCCGGGTAGCCCGGAATATCACAAGTATCTGACGCCCGCCGAGTTCAAGGCACGCTTCTCGCCGACAGATGCGCAGGCCCAGGTGGTGGCCGAGCACCTGCGGAAGTACGGCTTCACCAACGTCGTCGTCGCCGAAAACAACCAGCTCGTATCGGCGGACGGTACGGCGGGTGCGGCCAGCGCCGCCTTCCATACGCACTTGCAGCACCTGGACGTGAACGGTGAAGCGCATTTCGCCAATGACGAGCCGGCCCGCGTGCCGCAGTCGCTCGCCAACGTCGTCGACGCGGTGCTGGGCCTCCAGGACGTGGCCCAGGCGCATACGCTGCATACGCGTCCGGAACCGATCGTCGACGAGGTCTCCCTGTCGAGGACCGCCTCGACCGCTCGGGCAGCCGCCCAGGCGACGGTTACCTCGCATGCGACGACGGAGTTCCCGGCCATCTACAACGTCGGCAACGTGGGCGCCGCGACGAATACCACCGTGGCCATCATCGGCTGGGGTTCGCAGGCGCAGCCTATCGCCGACCTGAAGACCTTCACCACCCAGAGCGGCCTGCCCACCACCAACACCCGCGAAGTGCACAGCGATCGTGGCACGTATAAGGATATCCCCGGCGACAACGTCGAGTGGAACCTGGACAGCCAGACCATCGTGGGTACCAGCGGCGGCGTGAAGCAGCTGATCTTCTATGCGGGCTCCACGGCAAGCCTGTCCAACATCACGGCTGCGTACAACCGCGCGGTCACCGACAACCTCGCCAAGGTGATCAACGTGTCGCTCGGCGTGGACGAAAAAGCGGCCCACCAGTCGGGTTCGCAGGCGGCCGATGACCGCATCTTCGCGCAGGCGGCGGCCCAGGGGCAGGTGTTCTCGGTCGCCAGCGGTGACGCGGGTGCGTACCAGTGGTCGCGCGATCCGCAGGAAGGCTCACCGGGCTACGTCGCGGACGCCGATGGCAACGTTCAGATCGACCTATCGCAGAACTCGGTGTCCGAGCCGTCCACCTCGCCCAATGTCGTGGCCGTCGGCGGTACGCGACTGACCACCAGCGGCAGCGCATGGGCCGGCGAAGTCACCTGGAACTCGGGCCTGTCTGCCGTGGACCCCGCCCATGGCGACAACAACCTGCGCCTGTGGGCCACGGGTGGTGGCGTGAGCGTCTACGAGGATGCGCCGTCCTGGCAGAGCGACGCCCTGGGCGGATCGGTAACGCAGCGCCAGGTGCCGGACATCGCCTTCGACGCCGACAACGCCAGTGGTGCGCAGATCGTCCTGGGTGGCAGCACGTCGCGCGCCGCCAATGGCGCCACCCGTGTCCGCGTGGGCGGGACGAGCCTTGCGTCGCCGATCTTCGTCGGTATCTGGGCGCGCCTGGCCTCGGCACGGGCGAACGGCCTGGGCCTTCCCACGAGCAATTTCTACCAGCACTTCAGCACCGACCCGTCGCCGCTGCACGACGTCACGAGCGGCAACAACGGGTACAACGGCTTCGGCTTCCAGGCCGGTGCCGGCTTCGACAACGTCACCGGTTGGGGCAGCCTGGACATCGCCAAGCTCAATGACTACGTGAACAGTAACTGGTAATCCGCGATCGACGGGCTTCCCATCGGCGCTTGCCGATGGGAAGCCCTTGGATTGGTTCCTTGTCGGCACCACATAGCGAAGCTGACGGCGGTTGCGGCCAGGTGGTTGGCCCGCACGCCATGGAAACGCTGACAGAGGTGCCGCCCCATGACCCGCAAGCTCAAGATCGATTTCGTTTCCGACATCGCCTGTCCCTGGTGCGCCATCGGCCTGGGCGGTCTCGAAACGGCGCTGGAACGCCTGGATGGCGTAGTCGAGCCGCAGCTCGCCTTCCATCCGTTCGAGCTGAACCCGGACATGAAGGCCGGCGGCGAAAACACGCTGGAGCATATCGTCCGCAAGTACGGCATCTCCGCCGACGAGGCGCGGACGAATCGAGAGCGCATCAAGGAGCGCGCCGCGTCAGTGGGTTTCAGTATGAATACGTCCGATGCCAGTCGCATCTACAACACCTTCGATGCCCATCGCCTGCTGGCCTGGGCGAAGGGTGAGGGACGGCAACATGAACTCAAGCGCGAACTGTTCATCGTGAACTTCACCGACCAGGCCGACCCGGGCGATCGCGAACGTCTCGTCGCCGCCGCGGAAAAGGCCGGCCTCGATCCGCAGGCCGCACGCGCCGTGCTCGAATCCGACCGCTATGCCGATGATGTCCGCAAAGAAGAAATCCATTGGCGGAACATGGGCATCAACAGCGTGCCCGCAGTGATCGTCAACGATCGCTACCTGATCTCCGGCGGCCAGCCGCCCGAGGAGTTCGAGCGGCAGTTGCGGCACATTGCCCAGGAAGCCTGAGGTCAGGTCGCGTCGGCGTCCGTTGTCGGCGTGGTGTGCGGGCGGCGGACACCGCCCCTCGCGAACCACAGGACCACGAGCGGCATGAGGGCAAGGGGCAGGTTGCTCGGGCCGGGCGCCCAGATGGCAAGCACGAATGACAGTGCGGCCATGCAGGGTAGGGCAAGGCTGCGTCGGCGCATCGCGATGACATCGCCTTCCTCGATGCCTTCGCGAAGATACTCCGTGCGTAGCGCACTGTGGAACAGTCGGTACTGAAGCAGGCCGGCGACGACGAGGTTCAGCGCGTAGAACATCTCCGGTATGCGCTCGTTCGAATGCGTACTCATCAGCGCCGTCGAAAACGGGGTGAACGCCACGGCCATCAGGAGCACCAGGTTGCGCCATACCAGCGAGGGATGGAATCCCCGTAGCATGGCGAATACGCGATGGTGGGCAGCCCACAGTGCGCCCACCACAATGAAGCTGAGTACGAAGCCGAAGAAGTGTGGCAGTAGCTCGGCAAGGGCATGCAACCACGCCGCGTCGCCGGTGCCTTCCGGCTGAGGTACGTGGATTTCGATCACCAGCAAGGTGATGGCGATGGCGAACACGGCGTCCGAGAAGAACGTCAGGCGTTCCAGCTGCTGTTCCTGCGCGTGAGACATGCTCGGCTCCCCAACCGTTGCATTGATCCCGGATGATCGCCCAGGCCGTTGTCGTTAGGCAACTGGGCGATCCGTCAGGTGCTTCGCTAGAACTGCAAGCGGATACCTGTCATGACATTCGAGACGGCCGTGACGAGGTAGCCGCTGGCAAGCCCGTCATTCACGTACGAGCGCATGATTCCGCCATAAACGTCGACATGACGATTGAACCGGTAATCCAGCACGGCGGAGTAGACGTTCATCGTGCCGCTGCACGTGCCGGCACTCCGGTCCGAACAGCCATTGCCTGCGTAGCTGTTCTGGTCGTAGTGGTACCACGCCCCCGTGAGCGCCAGATGGTCGGTGAGGTGGGCGGTGGCACCCAGCCATGACACCTTCAGCACCTTGGCGTGCGCATAGGCGGCGTTGTTGACGAAGGCGATGTAGTAGCCGCCGAGTCCGGAGAAGTCGGCCTGGATCGGATGCTCGGGATTACGGTACGTGATGCGTTCGTATCCACCGGACACCTTGAATGCATCGCTGACGGTATAGGCGGCGGTGAACGCATAGGACCGATTGTCCGACACGGTGGCCGCGAGGGCGTCGTGAGGAACACCCGGCGTGGCGACTTGGGCGGCCGTCAGGGACGACGCAAGGATCGCCGTGTCCTTCCGTGCGTAGATCGCGTCGAAGGCGAATCCACCGAACTGGCCACCCGCGTCCAGTTGCACGGCCTTGCCCGGACTAGTGTCGCCATGGCCCGGCTGGTACAGCACACCGGCATGCAAGTTTTGCCACGTATACAGATACTTCAGCGATGCATCGAGGCGAACGTCCTGCGTGTTGCCGCCGCCGGCCGCGGTGCCGGACGCGCCGAGCACCGAGAACGCGTACGAGGCACCGAGCGGGTCGAATGCCGTGACGGCGTCGGTGAGGAAGGTGTTGTGCCGGCCGAGGGTCAACGTACCGTAGACCGGTGACAATAGGCCTACGTACGCGGGGCCGTTGAAGAGCTGTCCTGCACGCGATCCGTCGGCACCCGTCGTCTGCTGCGTCTGTGCTACGCCGTTGTTATGGGCCAGGGCGGCAAGCGCGTCTGACAGTCGCCCGGATTCCGGATTGAAGCCAGATTCCACGTTGAATACCGCCTCGAAACCTTCCCCGATGGGAATGTGGCCCTTGAGGCCGAGTCGGGATTGGCTCAAGCCATTGGGCGCGACGGATGTGATGGCGCGGTTGCTGTTCTTGGTCACCATGTAGGCCATGCCGGTGTACATGTCCTGGCTGAGCGGTGCGCCATGGTCCTGGTGGGCGACACCGATATCGACGATGCCGTAGAGGGTGACGCCGTTCCAGGTGAGGTCGTCGTTGTCCTTCGCCTGGGCCCCGTTCGTCGCGAGGACGCCGAGGGACAGGGCAAGAGCGAGTTTTTTGCGATGCGCGAGAACGTGGTGCCGAACCATGAGGAATCCCCCGAGACATGGAATGGGTGGTGTTGGGCAAGCCGCCCCCGTGGCGCGGCCGCAGGCACGCGCCATCGGAGCGAATGGGCGGGTGTCAGTGAGTGCGCGTGGGCGCGAGGTCGCCGTAACGGGCGTCGATGCGAGATGACTGCGGGGTGGCGCCGTTCTCGACGCTGCCTTCTTCCAGCGAGACGTTGCGGGTCTCGGTTCCCATGCGCCACCACAGTGCAGCCGCGATGGGGCCGGGCAGGGCGAGCAGAAGCAAGACAAGCAACGCGGAGGACGGCGAACCGGATGCCTGGTAGGCGTAGGTGAGCGATAGCGGGGCGAGCATGGCGCCGACGCGTCCCACGGCGACGGAGATGCCCAGGCCCGTGGCTCGCATCCGTGTCGGAAGCACTTCGGAGGACACGACGTAGCCCGAGATATAGGCCCAGGTCACGCCGAACTGGATCAGGCAGTAGGCCGTGACCATGCCCGGCAGCGTATGCAGCACATACAGCGGGACGATCGCCAGCGCGGTGAAGCTGTAGCTGGCCAGCAGTGAGAGGCGGCGTCCCCAGGCTTCGACGAGCCACGAGGCGGTGAGGCCACCGAGCAAGGCCGCCGCGTTGCCGTAGACGTAGTAGATCGGCATGTCGTCCGCCGGCACCTTCATGTACGGAAGGATCACCAGCGCCATCAGTGAAAGCACGCCGTAGACGACGGCCACCTGCGAGAAGTTCAGCGCGCTGGCGAGGCCGCAACGCAGGCGATAGGCGCCGAACAGTTCACGGATGTTTCGCATGAACGCGGGCGTGGCCGGAACGTAGGGGCTTGGGGCATAACGCCGGCATGCCTGTTCCTGCAAGGCGGCAGACATGCCCGGTGACGACGCGCTGGCAGCGATACGCTCGACGATGGCCTCCACTTCGGCGAGGCGTCCCTGCTGGAGGAGCCAGCGCGGCGATTCCGGAATCACGCGGCGAATCCAGAAGAACAACAGGGCCAGCGTCGTGCCGAGACCGAAACCGACGCGCCATGCAATGTCGCGCGGGAGGTGGTTGAGCAACAGCAGCGTGACCGCGGCCGAAGCGAGCGCACCGAGCGGGAAGCCGGAAAGGATCGACGCATCCGTCCGACCTCGATGTCGCTTGGGAATGAACTCGCCCATGGTCGCGGTTACGGCGGAGTATTCGCCGCCGACCGCGAGAGCGGTCATCACGCGGAAGAACAGGAACGACTCGTAGTTCCACGAGAACACGGTGGCGATGCTGAAGGCGGCATACCAGAGCAGGGTGCCTAGGAAAAGGCGCTTGCGGCCGTAGCGGTCGGCGAGGTAGCCGAAGCCGATCGCGCCAATGAGCATGCCGATCACCCACATGCTGACCGCGAGCGATCCTTGCGTGGAGGACAGGTGCCATTGCGCCTTGAGCACGCCGAAGACGCTGCCGATGATGTTGGTTTCGAAAGAGTCCAGTGCCCAGCCGATGCCGAGGGCGACGGTGAGCAAGGTATGGAAGCGGGTCCACGGCATGTTGTCGAGCCGCGTCAGCGCATCGGTCTGGATCGGTCGTGCTGCTGTCATGGGAGTGTCCATCGGGTCAGGCGCATCGCCTGGCGGTGTCGTGGAAGGGGAATCGGTCGATATGGCCGATGAAGTTGCGGCCGCGTTCGCCGACGAAGGCATCCGCGACGATCGCGCGCCACTGCGCGTTGTCGATGCCGTAGGTGGATGGGTTGCTATCGACGCCGAGTTCCTGCAGGAAGGCGCGAAGTCGTTCGGGGGCTTCCTGCAGGTCGTCGAACACCTCGACAAGGGCCGCGTCGCACTGGGTGTCCGTACCGATCGCCGCCGTCATCACGTCGGGTAGGCAGAACGAGCAGGCGATGCCGTGCGCGACGCCGTGGCGCAAGGTGACGGGATAGGAAATGTTGTGGGCCAGCGCGGTGCGCGTGTTGGAGAACGCCAGTCCTGCGCGCAACGAGCCCAGGGACATCAGGTCGCGTGCCTCCGCGTCGTCCAGGTCCTGGCGAAGACGGCGCAGGCCGGTCCTGATGTCGCGGATCGCCTGGATCGCCAGGCCGCGCGTGATCGGATTGGCGTTTACGTTCCAGAGGCTTTCCAGCGCATGCGAGAGCGCATCCAGTCCGCTCACCAGCGTCACGCCCCAGGGCAAGCCGGCGACGAGGCCGGGATCCACGAGTACGGCCTGGGGATACAGGTCTTCGCCCGCCAGCGACAGCTTGCGATCCGCCTCGGGATCCCACACGGTCGCCCAGCAGGTCACTTCGCTGCCGGTACCCGACGTGGTGGGAATCGCCACGATCGGTAGCGCCGCGACGTCCTGCACGGTGCCGTCGGCAAGGCGTCGCGCCACCCGTTGCCAGTCGCCATGACTGGCGGCGAGTGCCTTTGCCGAATCCATGACCGACCCCCCGCCCAGGGCGACGATCACCTCGGGCATCGTGTCGAGCGTACCCAGTCGCGTGCAGAGATCTTCCAGCAAGCGTACGTCGGGATTCGGCGAGATGCTGTCGTAGACGACGAGGGCTGGCCCAGCGACGGCCGCGATGCGCTGGGCGAAGGCCGGGAATGGATCTTCACCGTAGGTGACCAGCACGTAGGTGCGTCCGGCCAGCACGTCGCCGATATCGTCCAGTGCATCCCGTCCGAAGCGGACGCGCACCGGATTGTGGAATGCCCATCCGTTCAAGGTGTCACTCCATCCGCCAGCAGTGCTTCGATGGCGTCGATGGCGGGCAGCAGGTCGGCGACGCTGTCGATCACGTAGTGCGCACCGGCGCGTTCAAGGCGCTCGCGGATCGGTGCCAGGCGTGCGGTGCGCTCATCGGCAGCCAGTTGGTTCCAGTCGTCGAGCGACAGGCCCATTTCATTGCCGCTGGCGGCGATGCCGATGACCCACATGCCGGCGGCGCGGCCGGAGACCAGGCCACTGGGACTGTCGTCCACGACGACACATGCCCGCACGTCAGGCACCTGCAAGGCCATGGCGTTGGCAAGGCACATGTCCGGCCACGGACGCCCGCGGGATACGTCGCTGACGGTGCAGCAATGGTCCGGCACGTAGCCCTGCGAGGCGGCCAGCGGCAAGAGCTTCGTCATCACCTCGCGTGGGTAGCCCGTGGTGCTACCAATGCGGATGCCTCGCGAGCGCAACGCGGCCATCGTTTCGAGGGCCTTCGGGATCATGGCGCCGTGACGCGTCACATGGGCTTCGTCCACGCGGAGGAAGTGGGCGTAGAGACGATCGACCTCCTCTTCGTCGGGCTTGCTGCCGAACATGGCGACCCAGCGGGCTTCGACATCGCTCATGGCGAGGATGAGGGCGATGTGCTCACGCTTGGCCGCGCCCATCGGCGCACGGGCCTCCGCTTCGGAGATCGGCACACCGGCCTCTTCGAATACCTCGCGGAAGGCTTCCACGGGTGCCATGCAGCCGAAGTCGAGCACCGTGCCAGCCCAGTCGAAGATCGCAGCCGCGACCGGGCCGCGATAGGACGGGGAGGGCACCACGGTGCCGGGATGGGAAAGAAGGTTCATCGGATGCGCCACCTGAGAATGTGACCCTCAGGCTAGGGTCGCCGCATGTCACTTCCGTGATCGGTTGAGGCGTGCATTCGCGATGGTTTCAACGGTTTTTTCGATGACTTGTTGCCGTGGGCTGCCTGTCATATTTCGATCCTAAGATCGTCCCAGGCGTTGTTTCGTGACTTCTTGAACGAATAAATCGATGGATCGGCCATGACCCTGACCCAGCTGCGCAGCTTCATTGCCGTCGACCGGTATGGCGGCTTTACCGCTGCCGCTCGCGCCATGCGGACGAGCCAGACGATGGTCACCTCGCAGATCCAGGCGCTGGAACAGGAGCACGGCGTGGAGCTATTCCATCGCCGGGGACGCGGGGTCGAGCTGACCGCCGTGGGCAGGGAGTTCCTTGACCTGGCCCGGCGCATGGTCGGCCTGGAGGACGATGCCCGGCTGCTGCTCGACGACAGTGGCAGCCTCCGGCACGGCGCGTTGAAGATCGGTGCGGTGAGCCCCTTCCATGTCACCGACATGATCGCCGCCTACCATGCCCGTCATCCGCACATGTTCGTCACGATGGCGCTGGGCAACTCCGAGCGTGTGCTCGACGACCTGGCCAATTACACGAGTGATGTCGGTGTCGTGGCGCGCGTCATCGCCGACGAGCGTTACTACATGCAGCCCTATGCGTCCTATCCGGTGATCGCCTTTGTCCACCGCACGCATCGCTGGGCCACACGCGCGTCGGTGACGCTGGAGGAACTCAGTTGCGAGCCCATGCTGGTGCGCGAGGCAGGTTCCACCACGCGTCGGACCCTGGAGGCAGCGTTCGACGAGCGCGGACTCTCGACGACGGTCGCGATGGAGATCGGTAGCCGGGAGGCGCTGCGCGAGGCGGTCATCCGTGGCCTCGGCGTCGGTACGGTGTCGCAATCGGAATACGTGCCGGACGATCGCATCCGGTCGCTGCCGATCGACGGCGAGCCGGTCCGCACGCATATCCACATCGCCTGCCTGAAGGAGCGGCGGCGCACCCGGAAAGTGGCGTCGTTCTTCGATGCGATCGGCCCGGGCGCCTTGGCGTGAGAAGCTGAACGCTTCACATTGTCTCCACAATTCGCCACCATATCGTTTGCTAAAGTGCATTACTAGGTTGCCGATAGTGTGAACTACATCACACTTTTTCGGAACTTCGATGATCAGACGTTTTTTCGCGAAACGGCCGTCCGACGGGACGTTGAGCGCGGCAGTCGAGGTTCCCCTGGAGGTTGTTCGGACGGACCCTGCGGACGTGGCGCGTCTGGCCGCCATCGATCGCGCCCAGGCCATCATCGAATTCGAGCTGGATGGCACCGTCATCGCCGCTAACCAGAACTTTCTGGACGCCATGGGCTATGAAGCCCATCAGGTGGTCGGCGCCCATCACCGGATGTTTCTGGAGCCGGGCGAAGCCTCTTCACGGGCCTACGCCGACTTCTGGGCTCGTCTCCAGGCGGGCGAACTGCAAGGCGGCCTGTTCCGTCGCATTGGCGCGGGCGGTCGTGAAGTCTGGATCCAGGCCACCTACAACCCCGTGCTCGATCCGCATGGCATGCCTGTAAAGGTCATCAAGTACGCCACCGACATCACGGCGCAGACGCGTGCCGCGCGTGTGCTTCAGGTCGAAGTCGGAGCGCTGGCAGAAGCGGTCTCGGGTAATTCCCGGGTGGCCGAGCAGGGCGAACGCCTGGCCAGCGAGGCGCGGCGGAAAGCCGCCGACGGTCGTCACGCCACGGAGGAGGCGATGCGGACGATGGAGGATATTCGCCAGGACACGCAGGCCGTGGGCGGCATTCTCGAGACCATCGACGCCATTGCGTTCCAGACCAACCTGCTGGCGCTCAACGCCGCCATCGAGGCGGCGCGGGCGGGCGAATCCGGCCGCGGCTTCGCTGTGGTGGCCGCCGAAGTCCGCCAACTGGCCGTGCGTAGCGCGGCGGCGTCACGGGAGATCCGCACCCTGATTGAAAACGCGCGGACCACCGTCGATACGGGCGTGGCTCGCGTGGGCCACGCGGCATCCGTCATGGGCGTGCTGGATGTGTCGGTGGGCGAACTGGGCGAGGTGGCCCGCCAGGTGGCGGGCACCGCACGTGCGCAGGCCTCCGGCATCGACCGCGTGCATGTCGCCGCGGCCGAGCTCGATAGGGTGTACGAACGCCGTTGACGCTCAGGGCCGGCTGGCGGCGCGCACCGTCGCTTCATTGATTGCACGGACCTTGGCTTCGTCCACCTTCTCGACCTTGCGGTCGTAGGTGTAGAGACCGTTGTGCTCGCCTTCGACATCGGTGATCTGAGTGTAGACGCTGCCGGACACGCCCTTGTCGTGTGCCTTGTCACGCAGCACGGCAGTGTTCGCGACATAGCCTGCGTTGAGCGCGTCGCGGTCCTTTACGTCGCCGTACGGGTTGATGGCCGTGTTAGGCCAGACATGGCCCGGTACGCCGAGGGTCAGGCCGCCGTGCTCGCCGTCCATGGAGGCGCGGGTCGCATCCGGGCTGGGCAGTCCGGGGCCCTGGTAGTCGTGCACGTCGATCATGTCGCCTGCGTGCGGATCACCCTTGGTGTCGCAGCAGTTGAGGCCGCTGCGTGCATCGACCAGTCGCGACGGATCGAGGCGCTTGATCTGTGCGGACAGTTCGCCGGCGGCGGGGATGCTCCACTGGCCCCAGCCTTCGTTGAAGGGGATCCAGCCGATGATCGAGGTCTCGTTGCGGAGCTGTTCGACGATGGCGGAGACGTCGGCACGGAATCCTTTCTTCGCGGCATCGCCGAGTTTTTCGTTGTATCCGTTCGGCAGCGAGGGCATGTCCTGCCACACCATCAGGCCGACGCGATCGGTCCAGTAGTACCAGCGTGCCGGCTCCACCTTGATGTGTTTGCGGATGGTGTTGAAGCCTAAGTCCCGGGTCTTCTGCACATCGAACTTCAGGGCCGCGTCGGTGGGCGCCGTGTAGATGCCGTCGGGCCAGTAGCCCTGGTCCAGCGTGGCGAGCAGGAAGGTCGGCTTGCCGTTCAGCACGATGCGATTGCGTCCGCCCACCTTTGCGACGGCGATGGTGCGCAGGCCGGCATAGCTGGTGACCTCGTCACTCTGGCCAGCGGCTTTTTCGAGCGTGGCCTTGAAGGTGTAGAGGAAGGGATCGTCCGGGCTCCAGGTATGCGGATGATCGATGGCCAGCCGCAACGGCTTGCCTGCCGGTCCGGTGGCCTCGCCCACGGACTTGCCGTCCGCGTAGGCGACCACGTGCAACTTGGCCTGCGCCTTGTCGCCGTCCACCTGCGCCGTGACCGTGAAGGCGTCCAGGCTCTTCGCCGGGGTGAATTCCAGTTGCGTGACGTGAGTGGCCGGCACCGGTTCCAGCCACACGGTTTGCCAGATGCCCGAAGCCGCGGTGTAGAAAATGCCATCGGGTTTCAGGCGCTGTTTGCCGACCATGACATCGACGCCATCCACGGGCGCGTGCACGGTGACGACGATTTCCTGCGGCCCCTTCGCGCGAAGCGCCGAGGTGATGTCCGCGTCGAACGCAGTGTACCCACCCGTGTGCTTGGCCACCTGCTTGCCGTTGACGTACACGGTGGCATCCTGTGCGACCGCGCCGAAGTTCAGGCGCACGTGCTTGCCATTCTCGGTGAAGTCCTCGGGAATCTCCACGAGGCGACGATAGGTCATGAAGTCCGAGTGCTTCTGCACGCCGGAAAGCACCGACTCGATCGGGTAGGGCACCAGCACCTTGTCCTTCAGCGGCTGGCCGAAGGTGGGCGCGGCAAGGCTGTCGCTCGCGGCGAACTCCCATAGCCCGTTGAGGTTCATCCACTGGGGATGTTCCAGCGAGGGGCGGGCAAGTTTCGGGCGCGGGTACTCGGGCAGCGCGTTGGTGGGGGAGACCTCCGCCGTCCAGGGTGTCGCCAGGGGTGCCACCTTGCCGCTCCAGGTACCACCCTGGTCCGTCGCCGCGCTGGCCATGGGGACGATGCCCATCGCCAGCGCGAGGCCGATGCAGAGTCGCGTACCGCGTGAAGTGATCTTGCCGGTCATTCGCTGTTCCTTATCCATTCAATGCTGTTTTGTCGACATCGAGTACGGCGCGTCGTGCGGGTCGCTGCCCCAGGAAGTGTTTGGCTCGGGCCCCATCGTGAACTCCAGGACGGCGCCGTTCGCGATGTCGGCATGGCTGAACCAAGGCTTGGTCCAGGGCTTGCCGTTGAGCGTGGCGGACTGGATGTAGATGTTCCGCTCCGAGTTGTTGTGCACGACGATCTCCAGCACCTTGCCGTTGCCCAGCCGCAGGCGGACACGGTCGAAGATCGGGCTGCCGATGATGTAATCCGGGCGGGAGGGATCGACCGGGTAGAAGCCCATGGCGCTCAGCACGTACCAGGACGAGGTCGAACCCTGGTCGTCCATGCCGGGGAAGGCGTAGCCCGTGGCGTCGCTGCCATACATGTCGGCAAGGATGCGGCGGGTCAGCGCCTGGGTCTTCCAGGGCTGGCCGCTCCACGCGTAGAGATACGCGGCTTGCTGGTCCGGCTGGTTGCCCTGCACGTATTGCCCGATCAGGCCCGTGCAGTCGCGGCAGACGCCCTTGGCCGTGTACGGCGTGGAGAAGAAGGCGTCGAGCTTGGCGTTGAACGCGTCGCGTCCGCCGAGCAGGCCCATGAGGCCCTGCACGTCGTGCGGCACCAGCCACAGCGTGGACCAGCCCGAACCTTCCTTCATCATGAAGTTGTAGTACGGCTCGCCGGGATCGAAGGGCGAGATCCACTGCCCGTCGTCGGTGCGGCCGCGGAAGAAGCCCACCGAGGGATCGAACACATGGCGGTAGTTCGCCGCACGGCCTTCGAACAGCGCCGCGTCGTCCTTCTTGCCCAGTCGTCGGGCGACATCGGCCAGCGCATGGTCGTCCCACGCGTATTCCAGTGTCGTGGCCACGCCGGCCTTGCCGCCGGCATACGGTGGGCTGGGGTTGCCCGGAGGCACGATGTCGGAGATCCAGCCTTGTTGCATGTATTCGGCGAGGTAGCCGCGCGGTCCCTTGGGATCGATCGCGTTCTTGCGCAGATACTCGTACACGGCGGCGTAGTCGAACGGGATGCCGCGCTGCCAGGCGCCGTCGTAGAGGAACACCGCGTGGTCGCCGTGGAACGAGGTGTTCATGTAGCCGCGTTCGCGGGCGCGATCCAGTTCGGACTGCATGATGTCGCGCACTACGGCGGGCTCCATCAGCATCAGCAAGACGATCTGGTTGCAACCCGTATCCCAGAACGGCACCGGGCCGTAATGGTCGTAGTCGGCGACCCGGTCCTTGCCCGTGGAGTCCGTGTAGTGCTCGCCCTTGCGCGCGATCATGCGGGGACTGGCGAAGGAATGGTAAAGAGTCGAGTAAAACAGCGCGCGCTGCTTCGGCGTGCCACCGGTCACCTCGACGCGATCGAACAGTTCCGCCCAGCGGGCGCGAGCCTTCGCATGCGCGCGGTCGAAGTCCGCGTCGCTGTCCTTGGCCGTCAGTCGCTGATCGGCTTCCTCGGCGCTATGCCCGTGGGCGATGCGCACCACGACCTGGTCGCCAGCCTTGGTGTCGAACGTGAGATAGGCGCCCGCGTAGTCGCCGGAGATCGTCCGCCGGCCGGCCTGCACATCTTCCCGTCCGAGTCCTTCGCCCTTCTGGGTGATCTCCGAATGGAAGGTACCGAAGCTGGCGAAGGGGCGCGAGAACTCGGCGACGAAGTACGGACCGTCCGCGTCGTGGTCCCGGCGTCCCTCGGTGGCGACGCCGCGCACCGTATGGTCGTCGACCACTTCAAGATCGCCGCCCCCGCGTCGCAGGTTCAGCACGACGTTGGACCGATGGCTCTCAGGGAACGTGAAGCGCATCAGGCTGGTCCACTGCGTCGCGGTTAACTCGACGCGCGTTTGGAACGTAGCGAGATCCACGGCGTAGTAGCCGGGCGAGGCTTTCTCGGTCGCCTTGTCGTAGTACGAGGTGGCGTAATCCGGCGGCACGGTCCAGTCACCCACCACGGGCATCACCATGGGCGCGCCGCGTGCACCATACGTGGAGCCGCCACCGGTGAAGCCCACCATGGTGGGGCGACGGTAGTCGTATGCCACGGGGACGCCGGTGGCGAAGCCGAGATCGACATTGATGTTGACTGGCGCGGCTTCGGTGGCGCTTTGGGGAAGACTGGCGCCCGGCGTGGTCATGCCGGTGTACAGCGGTTCGCCCGGTGGTGGCGAGTTACCAATCAGCGCCTGCCGATCGAGCGCGGCGGTGCCGACGAGTGGGTTGGCGAGATCGAGTGCCGAGGACGAGGTATTCGTCGGCTGGGTCGCCGCGGCGACATTCAGCGCGAAGGTCGCGAGCATCGCGGCAAAGAGGGGGCGTGCAGGGGAGGGGATCATGTACGTTTCCGATAGCCAAAACGGTCGCGGGGTCGGGCTGTGAAGCCCGACCCCGCGCGTTTTTTCTTAGCTTTCCTTACCGCCGAACTTGTACGTCACGCCTACGTAGTACTGACGGCCCGGATACAGCAGCTGGACCAGTCGGGCGCGGGTGTCGCCGCCCAGGTAGGTGTGGGGCGTCGACTTCGTCAGGTTGATGACCGAGGCGGTGACCATGAAGTGCTTGTTGAACTCGTAGTCGCCGTTCAGGTCGATCTGGTGGTACGGCTGCGCGTAGATGGGCAGGCCCGACGAGAGGCCCTGCATCGTGCGACCCGTCCAGTTGTCGCTGGCACGCAGCAGCAGGCCGTTCTTTTCATAGAACAGCGACACGTTCGCCGCGTACTTCGCGCTGCCGATCAGCTCCGACTTGCCGACCTGCGTATCACCCAGCGAGACGGGGGTTTCGTTCGTCTTGTTGAGCGTGTAGTTGGCGATGTAGCCGAAGCCGAATCCCAGGTGTGCTGCGCGTAGATTTCCACGCCCTTCGACGTGCCGGAGCGGCCGTTGGCGTTGGTGCTGTATTGCATGAAGTTCTGCGTGCTGGTGCCGACGTTCACGTCGATGTTGTTCACCGTGACCGGCACGACGAAGTTCTTCACCTTCTTCTGGAACAGGTCGAGGCCCACCACCGAGTGCTCGGCGTAGTACCACTCGCCGGCCAGGTCGAACTGCGTGGCGGTGAACGGCTTGAGCGCGGCGTTGGCACCGCTGCCGTACCAGCCGGGCAGCGGCGAGCCGAACTGCTTGCGGTCGTTGTAGTAGGCCTGGGTGTAGTTGGTGAGGCTGCCGAGCTGGGCCAGGTCGGTGTAGTTGGCGCGGGCCATCGCCTGCGAGCCGGCGGCACGAAGGACGAAGCTGTCCGCGATGGTCCAGGCGATGTTGAAGCTCGGAAGCAGCTTGTTGTAACGCTTCTTCGTCGTGGCGTTGGTGAAGGCTTCGGTGTACTGCTGTTCCTTCGGCAGGTACTGGAAGTCGCCGGCCGCGCAGGCACCGCCACCGGCGTTCACGCCCGATGCCGGGCAGATCAGGATGTTGCCTGCCGGATCGTGGTAGTAGACCGAGTTGTTGACGGTGACGTCGTTGGCGACGGTGAGATCCTGCTTCGTGGTGACGAAGCGCAGGCCCACGTTACCGCGGATGGTGCCCGTATCGAAGTTCGCCTGGACGTAGGCGGCGGCGATCTTCTCGCCGATGGACGACTTGTTCTGGGGCTTGTTGTAGAGCACCCGGTCGTACGTGGCGTTGAGATGGTTGTAGTAGGCCGGGTAGTTGATGGCCGGGAACGTGCCGTTGTCGAAGGCGTGGTTGCTCAGATCCAGGCTGTTCGGCAGCAGGAAGTCACCGGGGAGCTGGCCGGCGTTGGGGTCGCAGCCCTGGAACTGGGCCGTGGTGCCCTTGCAGTACCAGCGCACTTCGTTGCTCTGCTGCTCGGCGTGCGCATCGGTGTACTTCGCGCCGAACTGCAGCGACTGCAGCCAGGTGGAGTCGAAGGCCCAGGTGAAATCCGCCTGCGCGAAGTTCTGCGAGGTGCTGGTGTTGACCATGTTGGAGCCGGTGGAGCCAAGGTCCACCTGGCCCGCGCCGGCGAGCATGTTCTTCAGCGTGTCCGGCGAGGCGTTGATGCCCGGATTGCTCAGGTTCCACGACGCGCCGTTGCTGCCGTCTACCCACTGGCCGTTGACGAAGTTGCGCGGCTTGGCGGCCATGCCCAGTTCGATCGACGGGCCGCCGCTGGCCCAGGTGCGGCCGACGTTGAACGAGCCGCTGAGGCTGCCGCCGTTGTCCCACTCGCCTTCCAGGTTGAGGGTCTGCGACTTGGCCTTCTCGACGGAGTAGTTACCGTTGAGCCAGGGGATTTCCGTGGAGCAGACATCCACCGCCTGGCGGGCCTTGCCCGTCGAGGGGTTCACCGACGCGTTGCAGCCGACGCCAGCGGGCGGAAGCTGGTAGTTGGCGCCAGTGACGACCGTGTGCGACGGGTCGAAGGTCAGGCCGTTGGGGGCGAGCAGGCGACCCTGCTGGTCGGCGTAGTTGCTGCTGCCGGGCAGGCCCCACTCGGGCACTTCCAGGGTATTGGTGATCTGGGTCTGCTGGCGCTCGAAGCGGAAGTAGTTACCCGTCAGCAGGAAGTGGTCGCTGGGCTTGAGCTGGAAGGTCGCCTGGGCGCCCTTGGTCTTCAGGTCAAGGTCGTTGCGGCTGGTGGAGAACTGCTGCGGCATCCAGTAGCCGTTGTACTTGTTGCCGGCCTGGTCGACCACGCCACCACCTGGCCACAGATCGATGTTCTTGGCCACGCCGGGATCGAACGTGCCGCCGTGGACGTTCGTGGGCGGCTGGGTACAGGTGGTGCGATCGGTACAGTTGTCCGACCACCAGTGCCAGCTGGAGGCGTCGGCGCTATAGGTGACGGCCTTGCGCTTCTGGTAGGAGCCGGCGACGAGTACGCCGAAGGTCTCGTCCTTGTTCTTCCACGACCACAGGCCCGACGCCTGCGGTTCGGTCTTGCTGCTGGTATCGGAGCTTGCCGCGGTGCCGGTCACGAAGCCTTCGTTGGCTTCCATTTCCAGGGGGCGGCGGGTACGCAGGTCGACGTTGCCGCCGATGCCGCCTTCGTCCAGCCGTGCCTCAAGGCTCTTGTAGAGCTTGATGTCGGAGAACATGTTGGCGGGGAACAGGGTGTAGTTGAACGAGCGACTGAGGCCGGCCGAGGTATCTGCGGAGGCGACGTAGTTGCCGTTCAACTGGGTCAGGGTCAGCTCGGGGGCCAGGCCACGGATGCTCACCGTCTTGCCTTCGCCGGACTCGCGGCTGATGACGACGCCAGGCATATGGGCGAGCGCGTCGGCGATGTTCTTCGCCGGGAACTGCGCGATGTTCTGCGCGTTGATCACTTCGACGATGGAGTTCGCCTCGCGCTTGTCCTGCACGTTCTGGTCGATCGACTGGCGATAGGTCGTAACGACGACGGTGTCCAGGTTGGTCGGGTTGGCCGAATCGCCGTTCGCGTCCTTCTCGGCCTTCTTGTTCTTGTCGTTCTTTTTGACCGGGGCCTTGTCCGGCGCCGGCGCCGGCGCCGGTGCGGAGGCCGCGGTGTCCTGGGCGAAGGCGATGGAAGGCGTGCCCACGTAGCCGGCAAGCGACAGGGTGGCCGTGGCAAGTGCGGCGCAGAGCGGTTTACGCATTAGCATATATGGCAGCTTTTTCATTTGTTTTTATTCCCCTCGGTGATAGGCGCCGCCCCTGGAGTTGGCGCGGTGTCCCCCTTTTTTCCCTTCCCAGATGCGCGAACTAGAGCCTCACGCGTCCTCCTTTCCCCAATCTAAATCGATCTAAATTTTTGGCGGCCGATAAGCGCGCGGCGCATCGGCTACGGCTTGTCTACTTCACGGAAGGGTCAAGGCGTACGCCTGGTGAACGTCGCCCCGGACCGGAACAGGTCGTTGTCGCGATCGTCCATCGACGGCTTCAACGCTCGGGCAAATCGTGGCGACACCCTGGTTCGACGGGCATCGAGGTTTGGACGGCCGGAAGGCCTCGAGAAAGCAGACACGCGCGTGTCATGCCGGTTGGCCATCATGGAAAGACGGGCAGATCTCGATTTCATGCAGCGATGTTCCACTCCCCTCGACAGTCTGACTCGGTACGACCTTGATCGCGCCCGAAGCGCATCACCGTAGCAGTCCAACCCGACGACCACTCATCGCAAACGTAGCGATGACCTGCCACCGGACTGAACCTGAATTGGATCGATCTAAATTCCCCTGTGGGTGAATTAAGGCGCCGAAATGGCAAGCTGTCACGCTGCGTTGCAAAAAGATTTCTTTGCGGGGGGCGTCAGCTGTCCTGGCCGGGGTCCTTGGGACGTCCATGGCGAGGGGGCAAAGCACCTCGAAATCCCATGGAAGGAGCGATTACGGCCGGCAGGCGAGAGGAGGATCAGCGACGTTTGGCCTTGTCACTCAGGACCGGATCGCGGATGAGCGACGGCTCGACTTACGTCGGGAGTGCCGTGATGGACGTTGTGGTGTAGAGCGCACTAGCTGGCGTGCATCGCCAGCATGAGTGAGGTCAGGTGGACAGTCTTTGCCTGCAAGACAGTTGCCCGCCGGATTCCGTCAGGCTTTCTTTAGAAAACAGACCTTCAGTACCAGGCCTTTGATTTTCTCGGAGTTGCCTTCGATATGCTCGGCATCGCCGTCCACGAGGCGGATGTTGCGGATCACCGTACCCTGCTTGAGGGGAATGGATGAGCCCTTGACCTTGAGGTCCTTGATCACCGTCACGGTATCGCCGCTGTTGAGGACGTTGCCGTTGACGTCGCGCACGACGAGATCGGTATCGTCGTTGGCTGCAGCAACCTGCGGCCATTCGTGGGCGCAATCGGGGCAGATGAACAGGTCACCATCGGGATAGGTGTTTTCCATGCCACAGATCGGGCAGGCGGGGAGGGTTTGCATCGGCGTATGGATCGTTGGGCAATCGCAAATATTACCACGCCACCCTGCGAGCCCATGGCGGCGTTCCGACTCACCCCTCGCATGTCCCGCTCGCCCCACGATAGCGGCGGCACGCCATGCGCGTGGCTATACTCGATCGCTATGACCGCACGTGCCCATTCACCTGCCGAAGATGTCCTCATCGAGCGTCGTGAGACGTTTTCGCCTCGCGTTCTGGCGGCCATATGGATCGTCTTCTGGTTGCTCATGATCGGTGCATCCGTGCAGGATGCGCTACGAAATCCGGTGACGTCATGGTGGGAGCCCGTGTTGTGGGAGGGGAGTTCGGCGTTGGTGGCGTCTGGCTTCATGTTGCTGGCCGCGCGTGTCCGTCGACGCTACTCGCCTTACCTGGACCGCCCACTTACCTGGTTCGGCATGTACCTGCGGTGGCTTCCGATCGTGTCCGTCGTCTTCATCGTCACGGTTTACGCCATCCGCCACGGTGTCTACGCGTCGGTAGGGCGTATCTACGAGCATCCCAGCTGGGTCTATATCTTCGTATACGAAACCGTCCGCCTGACGCTTTACGCCTGTCTGTGGCTTGGCGTGCTGTTCGGTATCGACTCCCATGCGCAGTGGCGCATTGAGGAGCATCGCTTGTTGCAGACCCGCAGGGCGCTCGCCGATGCGAAGCTAGCGCAGCTACAGGCACAATTACGGCCGCATTTCCTGTTCAATGCGCTCAATACGGTGTCAGCCCTGATGCATACGGATGTGGATCGAGCGGACAGGCTGGTAGCGACGCTCGGCGATCTCCTGCGTATCAGCCTGCGCTCCTCGGCACAGGAGATGACGCCGCTTGCCGATGAGCTGCACACGCTCGAACTCTATGCCGACGTCATGTGCGAGCGTTTTCGGGATCGGGTGACCCTGGCATGGGACATCGATCCAGCCGTTCGGGATACGCCTGTTCCGGTCCTCCTGCTCCAGCCCTTGCTCGAAAACGTGTTCAAGCATGGTGTCGAAGGGACCGTGGCCCAGGTGGCTATCGTCATCCGTGCCCGGCGCGAAGAGGACTGCCTGCGCATCGTGGTGCGAAACTGCGGCTCCTCGTTCGCACCGGGACGACGGGATGGACTCGGGCTGCGCCACTGCCGTGAGCGGTTGATCATCATCTATGGCCCGGCAGCATCCCTGCGAGTTCTTGACGACGGTAGTGGCGTTTCCGCCTGCGTCACGATACCGCTGGCGCGGGCCGAGTCATGATGCGTGCCCTTATCGCCGATGACGAAGCCCCAGCCCGCGAAAAACTCGGGCATTGGCTGGCGGAACAGCCTGACGTCGAAGTGGTCGGGTCGGTGGCGGACGGCATATCCGCGGCGGAGGGCATCGAGGCGCTTCGACCGGATGTCGCTTTCCTCGACATCCAGATGCCGACGCTGTCGGGGCTTGAGGTCGCGGCCCAGCTTGAGCCATCGCGTGCACCGCTGATCGTCTTCGTCACCGCCTTCGACGAGCATGCCGTGAAGGCCTTCGACCTCAACGCGGTCGACTACCTGCTAAAGCCCTACGATCGGCCACGACTCGCGGGAACGCTGGATCGCATCCGTGAGCGCCTTAAAACGCGCCAGGTGGGTGCCGCGGCCGTCGCGGTGGGGCGGGAGCGATCGCCCGTTTGCGAGCGGCTGCTCGTCCCCGATCGCGACCGGCTGCGACTGATCGATGTGACTGCCATCGAATGGCTGGAAGCCGCCGATAACTATGTTCATGTGCATGCGGCGGGGCAAAGCTACCTGCTGCGGCGGACCCTCCAGGACTTGCTTCTCCAACTGGGCGAGCAGCGTTTCGTGCGCGTACACCGGTCGACGGCGGTGAATATGGCCTGCGTCGGATCGTTGGCGCCCTTGTTCAAGGGCGACTACGAGATCCACCTGGTCAACGGTCGCGTCCTTCGTTTGAGCCGGCGATATCGCGACACCTTTTTCGAGCGAATGGGGTAGCAGCGTCCCGCTCGCCACGGCGGGATCGCCGCTGACCACTTATTCCGTGCCGCGGGCTCGTCGATGGGCGAGGCTTCTTGCATGCAACGGAACGGAGCAGGGGGCATGGCCGACGAATCGCGCGAACGTTACGATTTCCTGGACTGGTTGCGAGTGATCGCGATCTTCGTCCTGTTTTTCTTCCACACCGGCATGATCTTCGTGGGCTGGGGCTGGCACATCGTCAACAACGAGACGATTCCCGAACTGGTCTGGCCCATGGATATCGCACACCGGCTGCGCATGCCGCTGCTGTTCGTCATTGCCGGCGCGGGCATGTGGTTTGCCCTGCGCCGCCGTAGCGTTGGCTGTTTCCTCAAGGAGCGGACGGTCAAGCTTTTGTTGCCGCTGATCGTCGGCATGTTCCTGGTGGTACCGCCGCAGATCTACTACGAGCGTCTTTTACGCGGACAGTGGACCGGGGGGTATCTCGACTTTTACGTCACGCGGGTACTGCATTTCGTTCCCTATCCGGCGGGCGACTTCAGCTGGCACCACTTGTGGTTCATCCTCTATCTCTACGTCTACGTGCTGCTCCTGCTTCCGGCAATGCTCTGGTGGAAGCGACGCGGCCCGAACCTGGCGCCGGGGAAATGGATCTTCCTTCTGGGCTTTCCGCTGGGCATCAACGAGATGCTCCTGAAGTCGATCTATCCGGAGGCGCATACGCTTTTCAGCGACTGGTATATCTTCAACCACTATCTGATGCTGACGATCTACGGCTACGTCATGGCCTCGATGCCGGGTATCTGGAAGTGGCTGTGCGAGGTAAGGCGATGGTCGTTGATCGGAGGGACGGTGTTGCTCGTCCTGCTGATATACGGGCTCAATACCGGCGTCGTCCCCCACGACTCGCCCGTCGACCATATCGGGGCCAATGTGTTCACCTGGCTTTTTGCCATGGTCTTCCTCGGATACGGCTATCGCTACCTGTCGTTCATGAATCCCTTGCTGGCCTGGGCAAGGGAGGCGAGCTATCCGTTCTATATCCTGCACCAGACGGTGATCGTCACGATTGGTTATTACGTGATCCAGCGGCCGTGGACGCCGTGGACAAAGTATGCGGTCGTCCTGACGGGGAGCCTGCTTGCCTGCTTCGTGCTGTACGACGGATGCGTGCGCCGGTTCGCCGTGCTCCGGCTGATCTTCGGGATGAAGGTCAGGACGCCACCACGGGCGACTGTATGTGTGCCTGTGCCGTCGCGAGGCGACGATATGGCTTGAGCGGCACTTACGGTGCCGCCGCGGTGAGCATGGATTTCAGGTGGGTGGTGTCCCGCTTGGGAGGGGCACCGAACATCCGCGCATATTCGCGACTGAATTGCGAGGGACTCTGGTAGCCCACCTCCATCGCCACCGCTTCCACGTTGACCGCACGTGAGGCGAGCAGGCGTCGCGCTTCGAGCAGGCGCAGTTGCTTCTGGTACTGCAACGGCGTGAGCGCGGTCAGCGCCTTGAACTGGCGATGGAACGCCGTGACGCTGAGCTGCGCGAGCCTGGCAAGTTCCTCGATGCGCACGGCGCTCGCGAAATGGGAACGCAGGTGCCGCACCGCATGCATCACCCGCTGCGAGGGACTGTCCGTCAACGCCAGGCGTGCGATATCGCCGCCATGGGGGCCACTGAGGAGCCAGAACGCCATTTCGCGCATGATCATGGGATGCAGCGTGGGAATGGCGTTCGGGGTGTCCAGCAACCGGACGAGGCGCAGGGCGCATTCGGCAAGGGGGCCGTCGAAGTCGGTCACGAAGATGCTACGGCCCAGATACCCTGCCACCTGCGGTGGCGCGTCCATGCCTTCGATGACCGAGCGCATGATCGCGAGGTCGAGGGGGAAGACAAGCACCAGGCACGGCTTGTCGGGCGTGGCTTCAACCACGCGGCCCAGCGAGGGGGTCTCCACGCCGACGACAAGGGCTTGCCCCGCGCCGTATTCCACGCGATGGTCGCCGACCGTCGCCCACTTCGTACCCTGGACGACCACGCACATAGCCGGCTGCGCGAGGCGGCGGGTCGGCGGCTTGGGATGATCCGAGCGCAGGACCCAGAGGCCTTCGATGGGCGTGGCATAAGGCGGTGGGCCGGGCTGACGCTCGGTGTACCGCAGGATCGCGTCGACCAGTTCCTTCGACATGGGCTGTGCCTCGTTTCGTCGCCTGTGCCGACCCAAGGTAGGGTCGGAGGCAGGAATAGGCAAGAACAGGGAAGGTTCTGGTATTCAAGCCGGGAGGCGCAAGGCGCAGCATGTCGGCAGGCCATCGACCGAGGAGTCCGACATGACGAACGTGAACGCCGCATCATTCAAGGGAAAAATCGCTCTCATCACGGGCGGCAGCCGGGGTATTGGCCGCCAGACCGCGCTGACCCTCGCAAGGCGGGGCGTCCGGTCCATCATCACCTATCATTCGAATCGGGCAGAAGCCGAGGCCGTACTGGCGCTGTCCGCCGAGGAAGGCATCCAGAGCGAGGCTCTGGCGCTGGATGTCGGCGCGGCCAGCTCGTTCGACGCGTTCACCGACGAGGTGCGGTCGGCTTTGTCCCGGATGGGTGCCGAACGCTTCGACTACCTCGTGAACAATGCCGGGACCTCATCCACCGCCAGCTTCGTGGAAGGCACGGAGGCCGAACTGGACGCCCAGTTCAACGTGCACTTCAAGGGCGTCTTCCTGCTATCCCAGAAGCTGTTGCCACTGATCAACGACGGCGGCCGCATCGTGAACATCTCCTCTGGCCTGGCGCGCTTCGCCATGAACAACCGGGCGATTTACGGATCGATGAAGGCGGCAGTAGAGGTGCTTACCCGCTACATGGCGCTCGAACTGGGCCCGCGCCGGATCGCCGTCAACGTGGTGGCGCCGGGCCCCATCGCCACCGACTTCAGCGGCGCGATCGTTCGTGACAATCCCCAGGTGAACAAGATGATCGCCGACAACACGGCGCTGGGGCGGGTCGGCTTGCCCGAGGATGTGGGCGCGGTGATCGCCTCGCTGCTGTCGGATGACATGGGTTGGGTCAATGCGCAGCGGATCGAAGTCGCCGGCGGCATCCACATCTAGGCACGTCGTAGGAGCGCGCTTGCGCGCGATCGCGCGCAAGCGCGCTCCTACGGTGGAGGCCGCCAGGCGTGACAGGCTTATTTGTCGAGGCCCGCCATGAGCGTGTACTTGACGCTGACGTATTCCTGGATCCCGTAGTAACTTCCTTCGCGACCGTAGCCGGATTGCTTGACGCCGCCGAACGGCACCGACTCCGTGCCTACCGAACCGCTGTTGATCACGACCATGCCCGACTTGATGTTGCGCGACATGCGGAAGGCCTTGCCGAGATTCGGGGTGAAGGCGTAGGCCACCAAGCCATACTCCGTATCGTTGGCGCGTCGAGTCACTTCCTCCTCGCTGGTGAATCGATACAGGGGGAACACCGGCCCGAAGATTTCCGTGGTGCGGACCTGGGCATCGTCCGGTACATCCACCAGGATGGTCGGCTTGTAGAACAGCGAGTTTTTCCGCGCGAGCTCTCCACCGTAGAGGATCGTCGCACCGTGCGCGACCGCGTCGGCCACGAGCGCGTCGACCTTGTTGACGGCGGACTGGTTGATCAGGGGGCCGACGACGAATTCGTCCTGGAGGCCCTGGTCGACGCGGATGCGCTCCACTGCCGCTTTCAGCTTACGAGCGAACACATCGTAGATACCGTCCTGCACATAGATTCGATTCGGCGAAATGCAGACCTGGCCGGAGTTGCGCAGCTTGGCGGCGACCAGCCCTGCAACCGCTTCGTCGACATCGGCATCGTCGAAGACGATGAACGGCGCGTTGCCACCCAGTTCCATGGTCATCTTCTTCAGCGTGCCGGCGCTGTTGCGGGCAAGAATCTTGCCCACGTTGGTCGAGCCGGTGAAGGAGATCTTCTGGATCCGATCGTCGTTGGTGAACGCCTCGCCGATGGTCTTGGGGTCGCCGGTCACCATCTCGAAAACACCCTCCGGGATGCCCGCCTTGCGGGCATATTCAAGGAGCTTGTATGCGGTAAGAGGCGTTTCTTCCGACGGCTTGATGATCATCGTGCAGCCAGCGGCAAGTGCCGTGGCGATCTTTCGCGCGATCATCATGAAGGGGAAGTTCCAGGGCGTGATGGCGGCTGTAGGACCCACCGGCTCCTTCGTGACGATGACGGACGCGTTCGGCGCATGCGTCGGGATGGTGTCGCCATAGACGCGCTTGGCCTCCTCGGCGTACCACTCAATGAAGCCCAAGCCATAGGCGACCTCGCCCAGCGCCTCGCTCATGCACTTGCCGTTTTCCTTGACCATCAGTTCGGCGAAGTCGCGACGATCCTCGCTCACCAGTTCGAACCAGCGACGCAGCGTGGCTCCGCGTTCCTTTGCCAGCAGGCCCGCCCAGGCGGGGAGCGCGGCACAGGTACGGTCGACGGCGGCCAGCACCTCGGCCGTGGTCATGTCGGGGGCTTCGCCGACGACGCTGCCGTCGGCCGGGTTGTAGACCTTGATCATCTTGGTTGTCCTCGGGAGTCTGACGGGCCGCAAATCTGCGGCGTGGCGACAGTGTCCGCACTGGACGACACCGGGACTATCGATTAATTTTCCTCAATCATTGAGTTTTAGGAAACTGTCGTGCGCTCGCTGCCGCCGTTAAATGCCCTGATCGCCTTCGAGGCTGTCGCCAGGACCGGCTCGGTAGCTTCGGCCGCCGAGGAGCTCTTTGTGACGTCAGGCGCCATCAGCCGTCAGTTGAAGGTGCTGGACGAGTTCTTCGAGACGAATCTTTTCGAGAAGCAGGGGCGAGGTCTCGCGCTGACGCCTTTGGGTGCGGCCTATTTCCAACGCATCAACGAGCATGTGGATGGCATCCGCCAGGCGACTCGCGGCATGCAGGACAGTGGTCTGCGTTCCGTCATCCGGCTTCATTCGCACACGACGTTCGCAACGCGCTGGCTCATCCCTCGACTCAGCCGTTTCCAGGTGACGCATCCGCAGATCAGCGTCCGCCTGACCACGTCGTCCGAGTGGGGGGAAGAGATCGACTGCGACGCGGTCATCCGGCTGGGACACGGTCAGTGGCCCGGCTATGAGGCGACGCCCCTGGTCACCAATGTGCTGGTCGCGGTGTGCTCGTCGCAACTTGTCCAGAAAAGCCGCCCGATCGACGAGGTCTGGCTCAGCGAGCAGACCCTCCTGGAGGTGACGTCGCGTCCAGATGACTGGAACACGTGGTGTCATGCGGCGGGTTTCGATCCGCAGGTGATGGCGAGAAAGCGTACGTTCGAGAGTTCCACGCTTGCCTACGAGGCGGCGCAACACGGCCTCGGCGTGGTCGTGGCCCAGGAGATCCTCGTCGCGAATGATCTGGCCACGGACCGGCTCATCGTCCCCTTCGACGTTCGCGTCGACCAGGGCGCCGAAACGTACTACCTCGCGATACGGACGACCCGGCGTCATCGTGCCGCGCTGACGGAATTGCGCGATGCGTTGAGTGCCTAGCTGAATCGGCTGGCTGGGGCTTGACTCTTGAGTTACATCAAGGGTCTAGACTTGCCTCATGACCACTCAAAACTCCCTCACCATCGGCCGCATCGCGCAGAGCGCGGGGGTGGCTATCGATACGATCCGGTTCTATGAGCGGGAAGGGCTGCTGCCCGAGCCGCGGCGCCGGCCCTCGGGGTACCGCGAATACGACGAGGCGGCCGTGTCGCGGCTGCGCTTCATCCGTCGGGCGAAGGACCTCGGTTTCACGCTGGATGAGATTCGCGAGCTGCTGGCGCTCTCGGCCGACCGCCATGGCGGCGTCGAAGGCGTGCGCGAGCGGGCGGCGGCGCGGCTGAAGGCCATCGACGAGCGCATCGTCGAGTTGCAGCGTGTCCGTGACGGTCTTTCCGAGTTGGTCGAAGCCTGCCCGGGCCATGGTGCGCCGGAGGATTGCCCGATCCTCAAGGCCCTGGCGGAGCCGACGCGATGAGCCACTCCTGCTGCTCGCACGGCGCCGCCGCCGAGGCCGCGACCGTGATCGATCCCGTGTGCGGCATGACCGTGGACCCGGCGAAGACGCCGCATCACGCCACGCACGACAATCACGACTATCACTTCTGCGGCGCCCGTTGCCGCGAACGTTTCATCGCCGAGCCGGCGAAGTTCCTGGGTCCCAAGGAACCCGAGGTGCCGATGCCGGCCGGCACGATCTATACCTGCCCGATGCATCCTGAGGTACGCCAGGAAGGACCGGGTTCGTGCCCCAAGTGCGGCATGGCGCTGGAGCCGGCGATGCCGTCGCTGGCCGACGACGATGGCGAGGTCCGCGCATTGGGTGCGCGGCTCTGGACGCTTGTGGCGCTGACCCTGCCGGTGTTCTTCGTCGCGATGGGGCCGCACCTGTTCGGCTGGATGTGGCCCGAACCCTGGGCGTCCATCGCCCGCTGGGGTGAGGCCGCGCTCGCCACCGTCGTCGTCGTGTGGGGCGGTGCGCCGTTCTTTGCGCGCGGCTGGCGTTCGCTGCAGCCCTGGTTGCCGAACATGTACACCTTGATCGCGCTGGGTACGGGCGTGGCGTGGTTGTACAGCGCCGTGGCCGTGCTGATGCCATCGTGGTTCCCCGAATCCATGCGCGACATGCACGGCCAGGTCGCGGTCTACTTTGAATCCGCCGCCGTGATCGTCACCCTGGTAACGCTGGGCGATTTCCTCGAACTGCGTGCGCGTCGACGTACGGGCGAGGCCTTGCGTGGGTTGCTCGGCCTGGTGCCCAAGACCGCGCGCCGTATCGGCAAGGACGGTCGCGAGGACGATGTGCCGCTGGAGCAGCTGCATGCGGGCGATACGGTGCGCGTGCGTCCGGGTGAAAAGGTCCCTGCTGATGGCGTCGTGCTGGAAGGCGAGAGCCATGTCGACGAGTCGATGCTGACCGGCGAACCGATGCCGGTCGCCAAGCATGCCCACGACAAGGTGACCGGCGGCACGCAGAACCAGCACGGTGCCCTGGTGGTGCGCGTGGAGCATGTCGGTGCGGAGACGGTACTTTCGCGCATCGTGATGATGGTGGCGGAAGCCCAGCGTTCGCGTGCACCGTTGCAGCGCGTGGCGGACAAGGTCGCGGCGTGGTTTGTGCCGGCCGTGGTGGTCTGCGCGTTGCTCGCGTTCGCCGCATGGTGGTTCGTGGGTCCTGAGCCGACGCTGGCGCATGCGCTGGTCGCCGCCGTTTCGGTGCTGATCATCGCCTGTCCCTGCGCGCTGGGCCTGGCGACGCCGATGTCGATCATGGTCGCCAGCGGGCGCGGTGCCCAGGCAGGCGTGCTGTTCCGCGACGCGGCGGCGATCGAGACGCTGCGCGACATCGATACGCTGGTGTTCGACAAGACGGGCACGCTCACGCAGGGCAAGCCGTCGCTCGTCGAGTTGCGTGGTTTTGGCTACGAGGACAGCGAGGTGCTGGCCTTCGCGGCGGCCGTGGAGCGTCCGAGCGAGCATCCGCTGGCGGCGGCCATTGTCACGGCGGCGGAAGCGCGGGGCGTGTCAATTCCGGCGATCAGCGGCTTCCAGGTATCGGTGGGGCGCGGCGTGAGTGGCCGGGTCGATGGGCATGACGTGGCCCTGGGCAACGCGCGCCTGATGGACGATGAGCGTGTGGATATCGGTGCCGGTCGGGCGCTGGTCGAGAAGTGGCGGGCGAAGGGCGCGACGGCGATGTTCCTTGCCGTGGACGGACGTCTGGCCGGCGTGCTTTCGCTGGCGGACGCGATCAAGGCGTCCACCGCGCCTGCGCTGGAAGCCTTGCATGCGCAAGGCGTTCGCCTGGTGATGCTCACCGGAGACAGCGAAGCGACGGCGAAGGCGGTGGCGGCATCGCTGCCGATCGACGAAGTGCACGCCGGGGCATCACCCGAGGACAAGGCGCAGGTGGTCACGGAGCTGAAGGCGGCGGGTCGCAAGGTCGCCATGGCGGGCGATGGCGTGAACGACGCACCGGCGCTGGCGGCGGCGGATATCGGTATCGGCATGGGCAACGGCAGCGATATCGCCATCGAGAGCGCGTCGGTGACCCTGCTCAAGGGCGATCTCGCCGGCATTGTCCGGGCACGTGCGCTGTCGGTCGCCACCGTGAAGAACATCCGGCAGAACCTGTTCTTTGCCTTCGTCTACAACGCGGTGGGCGTGCCGCTGGCGGCGGGCGTGCTGTATCCGCTGCTGGGCATCACGCTGTCGCCGATGATCGCGGCGCTGGCGATGAGCCTGAGTTCGGTGTCGGTGGTGGGTAATGCGTTGAGGCTTCGCTCCGAAACCATCTGACGCCATTTCCATCGCGGACACGGTCCGCTCCCACACCTTCGGTAGCGACATGCTACCAACCGGTGGGAGCGGACCGTGTCCGCGACGGCGTATGCGTCAGTGTTTGCCGATGTCGAAGGAGGGCGGGGCATCCTTCGGCTTGCTCGCCCACTGGGTGTTCGGCTTGTCGGACAGGTCGAACTCCAGCTTGCCGCCCTTAAGGGCAAACGATTCCGGTAGCCACGCGCGATCGCTGGACTTGCCATCCACCTTTAGGGCATTGACGTACGGTCGGCCCTGGCCGGCGTTCGGCGCGAGGATGGTCACGTCGCCGCCTTCGCGGTGGACCGTCGCCTTGGTGAATAGCGGGCTGCCGACGATCAGCTCTGCGCGGCCCGGGATCGACGGATAGATGCCCAGCGCAGAGAACACGTACCACGACGACATCTCGCCGAGGTCGTCGTTACCGGGGATGCCGTTCGGCGCGTTGAGCCAGATGGTGTCCTGCACGCGGCGAACCAGTTCCTGCGTCTTCCACGGCTGTCCGGCGAAGTTGTACAGCCACGGCGAACCGATGGACGGTTCGTTGTTGAGTTCGGCGTGCAGCGGTCCCGAATTGGTCACTGCGAAGGTGCCGTCCGGCTGGTAGAAGAACGCGTCCAGTCGCTTGCGTGCCTTGTCCGCGCCGCCCATGGCCTCGAACAGTCCGTGCACGTTGAACGGCACCATCCACACGTACTGAGCCGCGCTGCCTTCGACGAAGCCGTCTTCGGTGGAGGGCGTGAACGCGTGCGGCGGCTTGTTATCGTCGTCTTTCACCAGCGCCCAGCTGCCGTCGGCGTTGCGGTTGCGGATATAGCCGCCTTCCGGCGTGGCCTTCGGGTCGAACAGGTTGCGCCAGTACTGCGCACGTTCGAGGAAACGCTTGGAAGTGGTCTTGTCGCCGAGACGATCGGCGAGGGCGCTGAGGCCGAATTCGGCGGTGACCAGTTCCAGCGTGTCGGCCGCCGGGCTCCATGACGGCGCACCGACGGGGATGTAGTGCAGCTTCAGCCACTGGTCGAGACCGGGGCGCTGGCCTACGCATTCCACTTCACAGCCGTCGTGCGAGGTATCCAGGGCGGTGGGATGGTCCGCCGCATGCACCAGTGAATCCAGCGCGCCCTTCACGTCGAAGTCCCGCGCGCCGAAGGCGTGGATGCCCGCGATGGACGGTGCAGATGGATCACCGTTCATGACGTGCGTGGCGCCGTTTTTGTGCGTCCAGCGGTCCCATACACCGTGGTTCTGCTGCGCCTGGTTGTACAGGCTCTGCGCGATGTCGCTGGCGATCTTCGGTTCGAGCCAGGCGACGAGGGGAAGCTGCGAGCGGTACACGTCCCAGCCGGAGAAGTTGGCGTACTGCGCCTTCTGCGTGCCGGCGACGCGATGCACCTTGTCGTCGAAGCCCATGTACTCGCCGTTGACGTCGCTGAAGACGTTCGGCGTCATCGATGCGTGGTACAGCGCGGTATAGAACACCGTGCGCTGGTCCGGCGTGCCGCCTTCGATGTCGATGTGCGACAGCTGGCGATTCCACGCCGCCACGGCCTTGTCGCGCAGCGCGTCGAAGCCGGTGCCCTTGGGCGCTTCCGCGTCGAGGTTGGCCTGCGCGTTGGCGGCGCTCACATAGGAGATGCCCACGCGCAGGTTTACTTCCTTCGTGCCGGCGGCGAAGCCGGCCCAGGCGCCCGAGCCCTTGCCGATATCGGGGATGCCTTTCTCACCGTAGCCCGTGCCGCCTTCGCTATGGCTGCCACCCTGCGTGACGGTGCCATCCTTCCAGGTGCCGGTGGAGGCGAACGGCTGGTCGAATTCGATGACGTAGTGCAGCGTGTAGTAGCTGCGGCGGTCGGCTTCGTTGATGTAGCCGCAGAAATTACCGCTGGTCACTTCGCCGCTGATGCGATGGTGTGCGCCGTCCACCTGCACGGTGGCGTTCTCGGAACCCATTTCGGAATCCGAGGCGCGCACGAGCACGTTGACCGGCTTGCCGGCGGGGAAGGCGAAGCGCGCGGCGCCGCTATGCAGAGCCGCCGTGAGGTCCACGGTCACCCCGTTGTCCAGGCCGACGCGATAGTGGCCAGCGCGGGCCTGCTCGTTGGCGTGCGAGAAGGTCGACGTGTAGCTATGGCGGAAATCCTTGCTGGGCGATCCGACGATCGCCTCGGTCACCGGCATGATCGGCACGTCGCCGGAAGCACCCGCGCAGCCCCAGCCCTCGACATTGGTGAGGCTGAAGCCGCGGATCGTATCGCCGCGATGCTCGTAGCCGCCGGCCGAAGCGATGGGCACCTTGCGGCCCGGCAGGGGCGATTCCTCCGGACTGAACTGGAGCATGCCGAAGGGCACCACCGCACCGGGAAAGACATCGCCGCCGTTGGCGGTGCCGATCAATGGATTGACCAGGGTGGCCGGTCCGCTGGCGGCGCCGGCCAGGGCCGGCAAGAGGGCGGAAGCGAGGACGAGCGGGCGCAACGGACGCAAGGGCTTCTCCACGAATGACTGGATTTATTTCGATTGAAATCCCATGGGAGGCGCTTGTCCCGTGCCATGCGTCATGCTCGGGAGTGGGGGCGGGGTGTATTTGCTGCGGTTGGCGGCCGGAGGGGGCCTGCCGCCGGATCCCTTTGAGGCCTTTATCGCGTGTCGCGGCCGGTGGTCCTTGTCGACATGCCCGCGACCAGCAGTTCCACCATCCGAACCGCCGAGGATTTCCAGTTTTCGGTCACCCGGATGGTCGCCACGCCCGAAAGCGCGCGAAGCAGATCCAGCGGCTCCACGTCGGGTTGGCATACCCCCGCTTCGACGGCGCGTCCGACCAGTGCCGTGATCGGCAGGACGAGTCGATCCGGCGTCTTGCTGTAGAGGTCCTCCGGCCCACCGATGAGGGTGTTCATCGCCTCGGCCATGCCGTGCTTGGCATCGAGGAAGTTGACGAAAAGCATCAGCCATGCGCGCAGCGCGGCTTCCGGATCGTGTGTCGCCGCGAGGCTGTCGACGGCCCCGATGAGCGCGTCCACCTCCTGTCGATACACGGCCGAAATCACGTCGTCCCGGGTCGGAAAGTGCCGGTAGAGCGAGGCGATGCTGACCTTGGCCTCGCGCGCCACCTGTTCGAGGCTCGCCGCCGCCCCTTTTTCGGCGAAGATGCGCTTGGCGGCGTCGATCAGGAGCAGCCGGTTGCGCTCGCCGTCGGCGCGTGGTCGACGGGTCGGTTTGGAGGGGGGGATCGCGGGCACACCGAAAGACTCCTTGTTAAACGTAGGGTGTCTACGTTAATCTAAACGTAGTGACCCTTCGCATAATACAGGATCGGGCAGATGAACCACCCATTTCACGCTAGCGGCGGCACGGCCGTCGTCGTAGGCGCCTCGTTGTCGGGCCTGATGAGCGCTCTGGCGTTGTCCCACATCGGAATGAACGTGACTGTGCTGGAACGCTCGAACGGAAAGGACCGAGGGGGCGCGGCGTTGCCCGTCGCCGAGGGACTTCTCCGGCGCCTGATGGGGCGTGACGCCGTGGGGCGCACGCTTCCGTCGGGCCCGCAGGCGTGGGCCGATGTCCATTCCGCCTTGCGCGCCATCGTCGAAACCGATTCCCGCATCCGCGTTCGCACGCTGGAGCGCGTGGCGCGGGTCGACCAGGACGAGGACGCCGCGTGGGCGGTCACGGAGGGCGGCGAAGTCGTGACAGGTGATGTCGTCGTGGGTGCCGACGGCCATGCCAGCGTCGTGCGTCGGCACGTGGCACCCGACCGGCCCGAGGCCATGTTCGCCGGGTATCTCATCTGGCTGGGGATCGTGGATGAGCGTGAACTTGCTGCCGCACCGTGGCCGGCACAACTCGCGATCCTCGAGGAGCGGGACTATTGCCTCAACGCCTACTACCTACCCGGTGCGGATGGATCGCAGGCTGCGGGTCGTCGACGCCTGGGTTTCGGCTGGTATGACGCCGGTCGCAACGACCTTCTGCGGGCCAGCGGCGCGGTCGTCGGCGATGTGGTGCGCCGGACCCTGCGAGCCGACGACCTCACAGAGGCAACGTACCGCGCGTTGATGGACGAAGCGGAGGCGATCTGGCCCGATCCGTGGCGCGAAGCGATCCTTCATTGCCTTGCCCGGCGCACCGTGATCGGAACGCCTGTCGGCGAATACATGCCCCCACGCCTGAGTCACGGAAGGGTGTGCCTTGTGGGCGATGCCGCTCACGTGCCCTCGCCGATGACGGGAAAGGGGTTCGACGCGTCGGCGTGGGACGCCCAGGCCCTGGCGGGTGCCTTGGAAGCCGGGCGGGTTCGCGGCGATGTCGGGGGCGCCCTTCGTCGCTACGAATCGATGCGCCTGGACGACGCTCGCGAACTGGTCAGTTCCGGCTACGCCTTCAGCCGATCCTTCGCACGCTGCGGTTCGCCCGCACGGCGCGACGCGTCCGGTCATCGATGAGAGGGGCGATATAGCCATGGAGATGCCTCATTTCACGACGGAGCGCACGAGCGAAGCGCCACCGATGACGGCGCGGCAGCGGCTCGTCGCCGTTCTTTTGCTCGGCGCCAATTTCATGCTGTCCGCCGACTTCTCGATCCTCAACGTCGCATTGCCCGACGTCGGGCGAGCTGTCGGGCTGACGGTGAGCCAATACCCGTGGATCGCCACGTCGTTCGCGCTGCCCGCCGCGGGCTTGTCCTTGCTTTTCGGGCGCCTGGGCGACTTGTACGGCTTGCGCAGGATGTTTCTGGTCGGCCTGGCGCTGTTGACCGTGTCGTCGTTCCTGGGTGGTGTCGCGACCGGTCCTATCCTTCTCCTGTCGGCTCGCGTGCTGCAAGGAATCGCCACGGCCATGACAGGGCCGGCGGGGCTGGCCTTGCTGATTACCGCATTCGACGACGAGCGGCAGCGTGCGCGCGTGCTGGGCTTGAACGGCGCGCTGCTTTCGGGCGGCTTTACGTTCGGCGCCCTCGCCGGCGGGATGCTCGTGGATGTGCTCAGCTGGCGCTGGGCGTTCTTCATCAACGTCCCCATCGCACTTGCCATCTTGATCCTGACGCCGTTCGTCGTTCCGGATTCGCGTTCGCGCGATGGCCTTCGCCTGGATATTCCCGGAGCCCTATCGGGGACGATCGGACTCGTCGCGCTCGTCTTCGGCTTCACGGAACAATCCTGGAGTGCGCTTGCGATCGGTGTCGCGACGCTGGTGCTGTTCTTCCGCATCGAGCGGCGCGCGCCCATGCCGTTGGTCGCCATCGAGATGCTGTCATGGCCGCAGGTGCGCTGGGGCAACGTGGCGGTACTCACCATCTTTTCGATGGAGGCCGGGCTGATCTATCTCGTGACGCTCTATCTGCAGGAGACCCTGCATCTGGGACCGTTCGCGACCGGCCTGGTGTTCGGCATCCCGGGTACCGCATCGATCGTCGCCGGCGTCCTCGCGGGACGCACCATCGCCCGGCGCGGTGCACGACGGGTGCTTCTCCTGGCCTTGCTTGTCCAGGGCGGGCTCACCGCTCCGTTGATCTTCCTTGGCTCCGACACCCTCTACATGGGTTTGTTGGTGCCAGCGCTGTTCATCGGTTTCTTCGGCCATATCACGGCGGTGGTGGCGGCATCCGTGATCGCCACGTCCGGAATCCCCGAAGCCAGCAAGGGACTGGCTTCGGGACTGATGACGACGAGTCAGCGTGTCGGATCCACCGTGGACATTCCTGCCCTGGCGGCCGTGATGACCATGCGCGCCGACCTGCTGGGCGGCATCCATGCCGCGCTGGTCGCCGATGTGCTTCTCACCGCGGTCGCGGTCGTCCTGATCGCCTTTGGCTTGAAACAACGATGGCCCGCCACGGGCTGAGCCTGACGAAGGCCGCTCCCTGGGCACCGCCTGCTTATCTACATGACGAATGGGGGCCGAACCCGGAAATGACGGCCGCCGACGAGGAAGGTTGCATCGATGAATGACGAACAGACAGGTACGTCCCGGTTCAAGCGCATGGGGCGCGGACGCCGGGGAAGGGTGATAGGGGGAGCGCTGATGCTTGTGTTTGCCGCATGGCTCCTTGTCGGTCACCTCGGCCACAAGGAGAAACCTCCCGCATCGGCGACGACCGTCGTCACTGTCGCACCGCCTCTCCAGCGCGACGTACGCGAATGGGATACCTACATCGGCCGCTTCGAGCCGAGTCGATCTGTCGTGATCCGCCCTCGCGTATCGGGGCAGGTGACCGGCGTGCACTTTCGCGATGGCGCGGTGGTCACCCCCGGAGAACTCCTTTTCACCATCGATCCTCGCCCGTATGAGGCGTTACTGGCAGAAGCGAAGGCAACGCTGGCGGGCGCTCATGGCGACCTGACGCTCGCGCGCACGAACGCGGCGAGGGCCATGCGCCTGCGCGGTGACGACGCCGTCTCCCAGAACGACATCGATGACCTCAAGGCGTCCGTCGAAAGGGCCGCAGCGGCGGTTGCGAAGGCGGAAGCCACGGTGCGGGCACGCGAACTGGATCTGGAGTTCACCCGCATACGTGCGCCTGTCGGAGGGACGGTGTCCGATCGGCGTGTCGATGCGGGTAACCAGGTGATCGCAGGTGCCTCGGGAACCCTTCTTACGACCATCAACGTCTTCGATCCGATCTATTTTTCGTTCACCAGCTCCGAAGCGCTTTTCATGAAGATGAAACGGCAGCGGGGCGCAGGGGAGGCGTCCTTGCCCGTGGAGATTCGTCTACAGGACGAGGCGACATATACCAGGCATGGCACCGTGGATTTCACCGATAACACGCTCGATTCCCGGTCCGGCACGATGCGGATACGTGCGACCTTCGCCAATCCCGACCTGTTCCTTACGCCGGGCATGTTCGGTGACTTGCGCTTGCCCATGGCGGGCACGCATCACGCCTTGCTGGTCCCCGACACGGCGATATCGAGTGACCTGACCCGTAAGGTGGTATTCGTCGTGACCGGTGGTGATGTTGTCGCGACGCGTGCCGTTGAACTCGGTGCGCTGGTCGATGGCCTCAGGGTGATCAGGGCGGGACTGAAACCGGAAGACCGGGTTGTCATCAGCGGCGTGCAGCTTGTCCAGTCGGGACAGAAAGTGCAGCCGCACGTCGGCAACATCGCTCCGCAGCCTCGGGCGATCAGCGACGCCGTCACCGTGCCCCAGGCGGGCGCCGCCACGATTCAGACGCCATGAATCGCCCTCTGCGCTCACGCGGGCGGAAGCCTTGCCTCGCGCGTTCCCACAAGGAGACCTAGCGCATGCGCTTCTCTCGCTTTTTCATCGACAGGCCGATTTTCGCCGCCGTCGTGGCGACGGTCATCACCATTCTCGGCGCGATCTGCTACACCGTCTTGCCGATCGCCCAGTATCCCGACATCGTACCGCCGACCGTGCAGGTGACCGCCACCTATGCGGGGGCTTCGGCGGAGACCGTCGCCGACACGGTGGCGGCGCCGATCGAGCAGGAGATCAACGGCGTCGACGGCATGCTCTACCAGTCGTCGCAGTCGACGGGTGACGGACGCCTGGTCATCACCGTGACCTTCCGGCAGGGAACGAATCTGGACAACGCGCAGAACCTGGTCCAGAACCGGGTGGCGGTGGCCATCCCGCGCTTGCCGGAAGAGGTGCAGCGGTACGGCGTCGTCACGAAGAAAACGGCGCCCGACATCCTGCTGGCCATCAATCTGATCTCTCCGGACCACTCGCTGGACGAAGCCTATATCTCGAACTACGCGTTGACCCACGTTCGCGATGAGCTCTTGCGTATCGAAGGTGTCGGCGACGCCGAGCTTTTTGGATCCCGCGAACTGAATATGCGTATATGGCTGGATCCCCGCCGTGCGGCCGCCCTTGGCCTGACCGCCGGTGACATCGTCGCCGCGCTCCGGTCCCAGAACGTGCAGGTCGCGGGCGGCACGCTGGGTCAGCCGCCGTCCGACGGCGATGCGTTCCAGCTCAACGTGCAGACGCAGGGACGCTTCACCGAGCCGTCCCAGTTCGCCGATGTCGTGATTCGTACCGATGCCGATGGACGGCAGGTCAGGGTATCCGATGTGGCGACGGTGCAGCCTGGGGCGGAAGACTATGGCCTGTCGGCGTATCTCGGTCGCGAGAAGTCGGTGGTCATCCGCGTGGTGCAACTGCCGGGATCGAACGCACTGGCCGCTTCCGAAGGTGTGAGGTCGGCCATGGAGCGTCTTTCCGCGCGATTCCCCGCGGGACTCACCTACAAGATCGCGTACGACCCGACCGAATTCATCCAGAAATCGATCGACGAGGTGGTCCGTACCCTCTTTGAGGCGGTGATCCTCGTCACCCTGGTCGTCGTCGTGTTCTTGCAGAAGTGGCGTGCGGCGATCATTCCGGTGCTGGCCATCCCCATTTCGCTGGTGGGTACCGCGATCGTGCTTTCAGGCGCGGGCTACTCGCTCAACAACCTTTCGCTGTTCGGCCTGGTGCTGGCCATCGGTATCGTCGTGGACGATGCCATCGTGGTGGTGGAGAACGTCGAGCGTCACATCCAGCAGGGACAATCCGCCCTCGAGGCGGCTCGCCTATCCATGGATGAAGTATCGGGTGCCCTGGTCGGTATCGTTCTGGTGCTCTGCGCCGTGTTTCTTCCGACGCTCTTCATGAGTGGACTGTCGGGGGCGTTCTACCAACAGTTCGCCGTGACGATATCCACCGCCACGGTCATTTCCTTGCTCGTATCGCTGACGCTTTCGCCGGCGCTCGCCGCCCTCCTGCTCAAGCCGCACGCGGTGGCAGGGGAGCGTCATCGCTGGATGCGCATCGTCGACGCGGCAGGCAACCGGTTCAACGCCGCGTTCGATCTGGCAAGCGAACGGTATGGGCGGTTGACGACGCGTCTGGTGCGCCGACCTCGCGCCATGCTGGTCGTCTACGTCGGCCTCATCGTGGCCGCGGGCGGGTTGTTGTGGGTGACACCCGTTGGATTCATTCCGGCGCAGGACCAGGGCTATTTCATCGCGGCCATCCAGTTGCCACCCGGATCGTCCGCGGCGCGCACGGAGGCCTTGCTTGAGGAGGTTTCCGCACGAGTCCTTCCCATTCCTGGCATCAAGACGAGCATCGGCTTCTCCGGCGTGGATGGTCCTTCCGAGACGCGGGCGGCCAGTTCCTCCGCAGCCTTCTTTATGCTCGACGACTACGACGAGAGAGCGCGCCACGGGTGGACGCTCGACAAGCTTTTGGACAAGGCGCGCAAGGCGACGGCCGACATCCAAGGTGCCCGGATCATGATCGTGACGCCCCCCTTGATTCGAGGCATCGGGTCGGCCGGTGGCTATCGACTCATGGTCGAGGACCAGGACGGTGACGGTTATCGGAACCTGGAGAAAGCCGCCCAGGCGGTGATCGCCAAGGCCAATGCGACTCCGGGACTGACCAGCGTATACACGTTCTTCGAAACGGCCACGCCACGGGTGACCGCGCACATCGACCGCGTCAAGGCGCAGATGCTGGGCGTGCCGCCGGGCCGTGTCTTCGAGGCCTTGCAGGTCTATCTTGGGTCCACCTTCATCAACGATTTCAACCTGCTCGGCAGGACGTTTCGTGTGACTGCACAGGCGGAGGCATCATTTCGCCGGACCAAGGCCGATATCGCCAATCTCCAGACGCGATCCGACTCCGGTGCGATGGTGCCTATCGGAGCCGTCGCTACGTTCGGCGACGACACCGGCCCCTATCGGGTCATGCGCTACAACCTCCATCCGGCGGTGGCGGTCGATGGCGACACCCAGCCTGGCGTTTCGTCCGGCGCGGCGCTTGCCTCGATGGGGCATGCGGCCGACGAGGCCTTGCCGAGAGGATATGGCAGGGAATGGACGGGCATCGCTTTCCAGCAGGAGGCCGCGGGCAACACGGCGTTGCTCGTGCTGGGCCTGTCCGTGGTTTTCGTTTTTCTGGCGCTGGCCGCGCAGTACGAAAGCATCGCGCTTCCTTTCGCCGTCATCCTTATCGTGCCGATGTGCCTTCTCTCGGCGATGCTGGGCGTGAACCTGCGCGGCATGGACAACAACGTCCTCACCCAGATCGGGCTCGTCGTACTCGTCGCGCTGGCGGCCAAGAACGCCATCCTCATCGTCGAATTCGCCCGGCAGGCGGAAGGCGACGGCGCATCGGTGCAGGAGGCCGCCGTGATTGCCGCGCGGGAGCGACTCAGGCCGATCCTCATGACGAGCTTCGCCTTCGTGCTGGGCACGCTTCCGTTGCTGGTCGCCAAAGGCGCGGGCGCGGAACTTCGACAGGCCCTGGGAACGGCCGTGTTTTCCGGGATGCTCGGCGTGACGGGGTTCGGCCTTCTGTTCACGCCGACCTTCTATGTCATGTGCCGGGACATGTCCGAGTGGGCGAAACAGCGCGCAGGCCGTCGCGGCAAACGGGTGTCCCCGATGATCGGACAGGAGAATACGTGATGCGCTATCTTCTACTGGCCGGTATCGCGCTGGGCCTGGTGGGCTGCGCGGTAGGTCCCGATGACACACGTCCCTCGATACCCGCGTCCGCCAAGGGTGCCTTCGCAACATCCCACGCCGTCGATTCCGCGGATCCGGTCGACGACTGGTGGCGCTTGTACCGGGATCCGGTGCTGGATCGCCTGATCGAGGACGCGTTGGCGGCGAATACGGATGTGCGTGTCGCCGTGGCAAGGCTGGGTCGTGCGCGCGCTTCCGTTCGCGAGGCGGCGTCGGCGGAACGGCCCACGGCGACGCTCGACGCGAGCGCCACGTACGGTCGGACAAGTGCTGTCGATACCATCCCGGGCAATGCGCGCCAGGGGCGGCGTATCGACCTGGGGCTCGATGTCGCCTATGAAGTGGATATGTTCGGCAGGGTAAGCCGTCGCGTGGAGGCGGCGCGCGACGAGGCTGCGGCGTCCGCCGCCGATGTGGACGCCACGCGCATCGCGGTCGTGGCCGAGACGACGCGTGCCTATGCCGACGCGGCATCGGCGCTCGCGCGCCTGCAGATCGAGCAGGCGGATGTCGATCTGCTGGATCGCAGCGTCGCCATCATGACGCGCAGGGCGGATATCGGACTGACGACACCGTTGGAAGCGTCGCGTACCGCCGCGCTTCGGGACCAACGCCGAGCGGAGGCGGCGTCTATCGAGGCCGAGCGACAAGCCGCGCTTTTCAGGCTGGCGACGCTGACGGGGAGAGCACCGGCCGATCTTCCGGCGATCGCCGCCGAGCGAAGCCTTCCGCTGGTTCTCGACCAGTCCATTCCCGTCGGCGACGGTGCCCGGTTGCTGGCCCGACGACCCGATGTTCACGCAGCGGAACGACGCCTTGCGGCGACGACCTCGCGAATTGGCGTCGCCACGGCCGACCTCTATCCACGGATCAGCCTCGGTGGTTCCTTGGGGTCGACGGGTGGGGGCACTGGGGATCTGTTCGGCACCGGTCCATTGCGGTGGATGCTGGGGCCGTTGATCACCTGGGATATCAATCGTGCGGCAGTTCGTGCGCGGATCGCGGAAGCGCAGGCGGACCAACAGGAAGCGTTGGCGATGTTCGACCGGACGGTACTTCGCGCGCTCGAGGAAACGGAGACGGCGCTGTCCGGCTACGCCTATACCCTGGAGCGACAGGAGGCGCTGCGCACCGCGCTGGACCATGCCAGGCGGGCGGCGGAGATCACCCGCGCCCAGCGACGGGAAGGGCAGGTCGATACGCTTGCCGCGCTCGATGCGGAGCGAACGCTGGTGCTGGCACAGGCCGATCTCGCCCTTGTCACGGCGCGCGTTTCCGATGCACAGATCGACGTGTTCCGGGCGCTGGGCGGCCGCTGGCAAGCTCCCCGCTGAACGCCATGCCCTGGTGCCGAAGGTTCCCCTAAGTGGCCGGCCGGATGATTTGCGCATTACCGGTCGCCAAACCTTCCCCGATGTTTCTCGCCCTCGTCTTCGTCGCCACGCTCGTCGCCTTCGCCCTCAGTGCCGTGAGTGGCGGGGGCGCAGGGCTCGTGCTGATGCCGATCCTGCGGATCGGGCTGCCGATGGCCCAGGTGCCCGTGGCGCTGTCGATGGGCAGCGCGGTGAGTTCGGTGGCGCGGATCGGGCTGTTTGTGCGCCATGTCGAATGGCGCATCGTTCGCTGGTTCGTGCCGTTCTCGTTGCCGGGGGCTTGCCTAGGTGCGTGGCTGTTGGGACACGTGAGCCCGGTCTACGCGGAATTGCTGATCGGCGTGTTCCTGTTGGTCAATCTGCCGATGCTCTGGCGCCGGCCGGCAGCGATCGTCGCGAGGCGGGCACCGTCGTCCGGCATGCTGGGTGTCATCGGCTTGTGCGCGGGTTTCGTATCGGGCCTGACCGGTGCCGTGGGCCTGCTCTTCAATGGTTTCTACATGCGCTACGGCCTGAGCAAGGAGCGCGTGGTCGCCACGCGCGCGGCCAACGAGATCATCCTGCACCTGCTCAAGCTCGCGCTGTACGTCGTCTTTGGCCTGGTGACCCGCGACGCGCTGCTGGCGGGTGCCGTGCTGGCCCTGGCCGCCGTGGTATCCACCTTCGGCGTGCGCCGCCTCCTGCCGCTACTGAGCGAGGCGCTGTTCCGTCGGCTGGCCTACGGCTCGATGGTCGCGGCGGGCGTGGCGATGACAGGCGTGGCCGGTCACTCGCTGGCGCAGTTGCACGGCATTTCGATCGGCACCGAACGCGTGACCGGCGGCACCGATGCCCGGCTGAAGGATTTCGGCCAGGAGGTCACGGTGGAATTCCGCCGTCATGAAGCGACCGAGGTGGAATTCCTCATCGGCCTTGCGGACTTGCCGGAAGGCATTCGCGAACACGCGGAACAGCTTGCCGCTGGCGCCGACCGCGTGGTGGTCGAGGCCGTGCATTCGCTGGACGAGCGGAGTTTCGAACTTTCGGTGCAGCGCGGCGACGAGGTTCGCACCTATCGCTTCTGAGGCTTACCAGAGGATGCCGTCCACCGGCTTCACCGGTTCCAGGCCATGCGACTCGCCGAGACCGTCGCGCAGGTCGATCTCGATCGCGCGGGTCAGCGTGGTGAGCGGTACGTCGTCTTCCAGGTTCTCGAACGGGTTCTGCATGTCGTTGCCGATCTGCAGCAGGGCGAGGAAGAGGAAACCGGCGACGGTCGAGCCGAGCGGGGTATACAGGCCCAGCGTCTCGACCAGGCCCAGCGGCAGCAGCAGGCAGAAACCGTGGGTGAAGATTTCCGGGTAGGTCGCGTATTGCTGCGGCAGCGGCGTGTTCTTGATCCGCTCCATGCCGCCCTGGGCATTGGAGATGTCGCTTAGCGTGCGTGACAGCGTGGCGAGCAGGATCGGCTCCGGTCTTGCCGCCGCGATGATCGTCGCCGTGCGCGCATGGATCGCGTTGGGCACGTTGGTGACGCTGCGCAGGCGTTCCACGTCCTCGGCGGGCAGGCGGTTGGTCAGGTCGTCCCATGGAGACTGGCGGCGCAGGTGCATGCGCAGCGCGTGGACGTAGGCGATTTGCCGGTGCGCCACCGTCGCGGCCACGTCCCGCTGGGGAATCAGGGTCAGCGCCTCGCGGGCCAGGGTGCGCGAGGCATTGACCATCGCGCCCCACAACGTGCGGGCTTCCCACCAGCGCGCATACGCGGTGGTGTTGCGGAAGCTGAGATACACCGCGACGGCCGAGCCGAGCAGGGTGACCGGCAGGGCGGGAAACTCCGCCCAGCGCGGATGGATGAAGTACCAGAACGCGGTGACGGCCACGTCCCACGCCAGGAGCCAGATCAGTGGCCGGCCGACATAGCGCAGGATATGGCCGAGGTGCGCGCGTCCCGGCAGGATCACGCGTGGTTCTCGCGCTTGATGGCGGCGGCAAGGGGCACGAAGCGGTTTTCGTGCTCGTCCAGCACCGTGACGCTGCCATCGCCGATGTTGTAGACCCAACCCTGCAGGGTGATCTGGTTGCTCGCGCGGACACTGGGATGCGTGCGGATGTGATCGAGCTGCAGGCGCACGTTTTCCTCGATGGTCGCCTGGAGAATGTCGGCATCGTCGACCTTGCGGGCGAACACGGTGCTCTTCGCGGCCTGCGCGTTGCGCAGCCACGCCTCGACCGTGGGAAGGTCCTTCGTCGAATCCGGATTGAGCAGGCCCTTCATGGCGCCGCAGTCCGTATGCCCGCAGATGACCACGTTGCTCACCTTCAGCACGGTCACCGCGTACTCGACCACAGCCGACACGCCGCCCATCATCTCGCCATAGGCGGGAACGATGTTGCCGACGTTGCGGCAGACGAACAGTTCGCCCGGTTCCGTCTGGGTGATCATTTCCGGGACCACACGCGAGTCCGCGCAGGTGATGAACAGGGTGTGCGGGCTCTGGCTGCCGGCCAGCTCGTCGAACAGGGGCTTGTTCTCCTGGAAGACCTTGTGGCTGAACTTCTCGACGCCCTTGAGCAGGCCGAGCAGGCTTTCGTCGCGATGGGTTTCCTGGGTCATGCGCTCACCTTGGAATGGACCCCGCCGCGAAGCGCGGCGGGGTAGGGAGCGAAGTTTAAGACAAAGCTCAATGAGGCGAATGCGAAGGCGTACGGAATCGCCTCAGTCGGCGGCTTCCAGCAGCAGCTCCAGCTCCACGGGAACGCCCAGCGGCAGGCTTGCCACGCCCAGCACCACGCGGCCCGAGAGCAGCTCATCGCCGAATACCGCCCGCAGTACGTCGGAGGCCCCGTCGGCTACCCGGGGGTGTTCCCGGAAATCGCCGACCGTGGCGATGTAGACCCCGAGCTTCGCGACCCGGGTCACCTTGTCCAGCGAACCTAGGAACGCCTTCGCTGCCGCCAGGGCGCTCAACACCGCCATCCGGGCGGCGTCGTGCCCCTGTTCGGTCGTCAGCTCGGCGCCAACCCGGCCCAGCACCGGGAGATCGTGGCCCACGGCGGGCAGCATCCCGCTGAAGTACACCATCGCGCCGATTCGCACCGCCTCCACGTAGCTGCCGAAGGGTTGGGGTGGCGGGGGAAGCGTCAATCCCAGGGCGGCGAGCCGCCCTTCGGCCCCGGTGCTCACCACTTGCCCAGGTGCGCGCCGCCATCGACGCGGACCTGCTCCCCGGTGACACGCGGTGCCTCGGTCACGAAGACCACGGCGTCCACCACTTCCTGCACGCTGGAAATGCCGTGCATGGGCGACAGCGTGGCCAAGAAGTCCTTCGGGTTGTTCTCGTGAAGTGGCGTGTCGACCACGCCCGGCGCGACCGTGTTCACGCGAATGCCCTCGCCGGCGTATTCCAGGGCCAGGCTCTTCGACGCTGCCTCGATGCCGCCCTTGGTGATCATCGCCACGGCCGCGTTCAGGCCGGCGATGGGGTGGTCCGACAGCGGCGTCGTGATGCTCACGATGCTGCCGCCAGTGCGCTGCCGGAGCATCCGGGCGATCACGCGCTGGGTCAGGTGCAGGAAGCCGTCGACATTGGTGGCGAGCAACTGGCGGTAGTCCTCGACGGTATGGTCGACGAAGGGCTTGGCGATAAAGATGCCGGCGTTGTTGACCAGCGCGTCCACGCCGCCAAAGCGGTCGACGGCCGCGGCCAGCACGGCGTCAGCCGTGGCGGGATCGGCGATGTCGCCGTCGATGCGGACCAGGCGGTCCGAGGTCAGCAACTCGCGGGAGGCGCTCACCTTCCGCGAGGTGGCGACCACGTTGTAGCCGCGTTCCAGGAATGCGTTGACCAGACCGGCGCCGATGCCCTGCGATGCCCCGGTGATGACGATGGTTTTCATGACTGCCTCCAGTCGATGGTGGGTTGACTGGAGGGAAGTATGGGAAGCGCTGGATTGCTTGATTAGACGGGAAGATATGGAATGTCTTTCCCATTGGTGGAAAGATAGGCCATGCTCGACCTCAACGACATCGCCATTTTTGTCCGCGTCGCCCAGTTGGGCAGCTTTTCGCGAGCCGCGCGTTCGCTCGCCATGCCCGTATCTACGGTGAGCCGGCGGGTGGGGGAACTGGAGGCCGTCCTGGGCGTGACCCTGCTCCAGCGCAGTACGCGCAAGCTCAGCCTGACCCAGCAGGGGCGCGCCTACCTGGAAGCCTGCGGCGAGCCGCTGGCGTTGTTGCAGGACGCCGAGCGGGCGCTTACCCAGACCCAGCGCGAGCCGGAGGGTCTGCTACGCGTGTCCGTGCCTGCGGTGCTGGGACAGACGCCGTTCTTCGACTTCGTCTCGGACTTCATGCGTGCCTATCCGCGCATCCAAGTGGAACTGTCGGTGACCAACGCCTTCGTCGACCTGATCGCGGAAAACGTGGACGTCGGTGTCCGTTTCGGTGAGCTGCGGGATTCGTCGCTGGTGGCGCAACGCATTGGCGACAGCGTGCGCTACCTGGTGGCGTCGCCGGATTACGTCGCAGGCCATGGCACGCCCGCGAGTCCCGAGGCGCTGGCCTCGCATGCCTGCGTGTTGCTGAGCGTGCGCAACAACGAGGCGGACTGGGTGCTGGTGAAGGGGCGTCGGTCGGTGAAGGTGCGCGTCACCGGTCCGCTGTCGAGCAGCGACTTCCATTCGGTGAGCGCGTTCGTGTATCGCGGCCACGGCATCGGCTTCCTGCCATCGGGCTATTGCGACGAGCGACTGGCCAGCGGGGAACTGCTGCGCCTGCTGCCGGCGTGGTCGTCGCCGATCATCCCGGTGCACGCGGTGTATCCGACGCGACGGTTCATGCCGTCGCGGTTGCGGGTGTTCCTGGAGGCGTTAAGGGCCTGGACCAGTCCGTATTGGTCGCCCCTGTAGGAGCGCGCTTGCGCGCGATCGCGCGCAAGCGCGCTCCTACAGTTCTATCACGCCTCGACGTCTTCCTTGTACGCGTCGACCGGGATGCAGGCGCACATCACGTTCTTGTCGCCGTAGACGTTGTCCACGCGCGACACCGGCGGCCAGTACTTCGACAACTTCAGCGACGGCAGCGGGAACGCGGCCAGTTCGCGCGGATAGGCGTGAGACCACTCGCTGCCCGTGACCATGGTGGCCGTGTGCGGGGCGTTGCGCAGCGGGTTGTCCTCGCGGTCCAGGCGACCGTCTTCCACCGCGCGGATTTCCTCGCGGATCTGGATCATCGCGTCGATGAAGCGATCCAGCTCGTGCTGCGATTCGCTCTCGGTCGGCTCCACCATCAGCGTGCCGGCGACCGGGAACGACAGGGTCGGGGCATGGAAGCCGAAGTCGATGAGGCGCTTGGCGACGTCTTCGGCGCCCACGCCCGTGACGTCCTTGAGCGGACGCAGGTCGAGGATGCACTCGTGCGCCACCAGGCCGTTACGACCGGTGTAGAGCGTCTTGTAGTGCGGCGCGAGGCGCGTGGCGATGTAGTTCGCGTTGAGCAGGGCGACCTGGGTCGCCTTGCGCAGGCCTTCGGTGCCCATCAGCGTGATGTACATCCAGGAGATTGGCAGAATCGAGGCCGAGCCGAAGCTGGCGGCGCTCACCATGCCCACGTCGCCCTCGCCACCGAAGGTGCGCGGCAGGAACGGGGCCAGGTGCGACTTGACCGCGCACGGGCCCACGCCCGGGCCGCCACCGCCGTGCGGGATGCAGAAGGTCTTGTGCAGGTTGAGGTGCGAGACGTCCGAACCCCACTTGCCCGGCTTGGCCACACCGACCAGCGCGTTCATGTTGGCGCCGTCGGTGTACACCTGGCCGCCGTGCGTGTGCACGATGTCGCAGATGGCGACCACGTCTTCCTCGAACACGCCGTGCGTGGACGGGTAGGTGATCATGATCGCGGCGAGGCGGTCGGAGTACTTCTCGGCGTTCTTGCGGATGTCTTCGACATCGACGTTGCCGTTGGCGTCGCAACGGGTCACCACCACCTGCATGCCGCACAGCTGCGCGGAGGCCGGGTTGGTGCCGTGGGCCGACTCGGGGATGAGGCAGATGTCGCGATGGCCTTCGCCGCGCGAGCGGTGGTAGGCGCGGATCGCCAGCAGGCCGGCGTATTCGCCCTGCGCGCCGGAGTTCGGCTGCAGACTCACGGCGTCGTAGCCGGTGCACTCGACCAGCATGGCTTCCAGCTCGTCGATGAGCTGCTTGTAGCCCTGCGACTGTGCGGCCGGGGCCAGCGGATGGATGTTGGCGAACTCGGGCCACGTCACCGGGATCATCTCGGCGGTGGCGTTGAGCTTCATGGTGCACGAGCCCAGCGGGATCATCGTGCGGTCGAGCGCGAGATCCTTGTCGGCGAGACCGCGCAGGTAGCGCAGCAGCTCGTGTTCGCTGTGGTGCGTGTTGAACACCGGGTGCTGGAGGAAGTCCACGTCGCGCAGCAGGCCATTCGGCAGGGCGTCGGCGGTGGCGGCGTCCAGCGCGTCGATGTCGCTCGCGTCGGCACCGAACAGGGCGGCAATGGCGACGATATCGGCGCGGGTGGTGGTCTCGTCGAGGCTGATGCCCAGCGAACCGGCGTCGATCGCACGCAGGTTGATCTTCGCGGCCTCGGCCTTGGCGTGGATCGCCTTGGCGTCGACACCGGTGACGTGCAGCGTGTCGAAGAAGTGGCCGCCGACCGTCACGCCGGCCTTGCCCAGCGCGCCGGCGAGGATCGCGGCGAAGCGGTGCGTGCGACGGGCGATGCGGAGCAGGCCTTCCGGACCGTGGTACACGGCGTACATGCTGGCCATGACGGCGAGCAGCACCTGCGCGGTACAGATGTTCGAGGTGGCCTTCTCGCGGCGGATGTGCTGCTCACGGGTCTGCAGGGTGAGGCGGTAGGCCGGCTTGCCCTCGGTGTCGAGCGACACGCCGATCAGACGGCCCGGCATCGAGCGCTTATAGGCATCGCGGCAGGCGAGGTATGCGGCGTGCGGGCCGCCGAAACCGAACGGGACGCCGAAGCGCTGCGTGTTGCCGACCACGATGTCCGCACCCCAACTGCCCGGCGAGGCGATCAGGGTGAGGGCGAGCAGGTCGGTGGCCACGCAGACGATCGCGCCGCGCGCGTGAGTGGCCTCGGCCAGCGCCTTGTAGTCGTTGATGCGGCCGAAGGTATTCGGGTACTGCAACAGCACGCCGAAGCTGTCGACGGAACCGGCCTCGGCGTCGTCACCGACATGCACGTCGATACCGATGCCGTCGGCGCGCGTGCGCAGGACTTCGAGCGTCTGCGGGTGCACGTCCTTCGACACGAAGAAGGTGTTGGACTTGGACTTTGCCGAACGCTTGGCGAGGGTCATGGCCTCGGCCGCCGCGGTGCCCTCGTCGAGCAGGGAGGCGTTGGAGATGTCCATGCCGGTGAGGTCGGTGACCATCGTCTGGAAGTTGATCAGGGCTTCCATGCGACCCTGCGAGATCTCGGCCTGGTACGGCGTATAGGCCGTGTACCACGCCGGGTTCTCCAGCACGTTGCGCAGGATGACGTTCGGCGTGAGCGTGCCGTAGTAGCCCTGGCCGATGAAGCTGCGGAAGACCTGGTTGCGGTCGGCGACGGCGCGGATCTTGGCCAGCGCTTCTTCCTCGGTCACGGCCGCGGGCAGGGCGAGCGGCGCGGGCGACTTGATCGAGCCGGGGACGATGGCGTCGGTCAGCGCGTCGAGCGACGCATGGCCGACCACGGACAGCATCTCGGCGATCTCGGCGTCGTTGGGACCGATGTGGCGTTCGATGAACGCGCCGTGGTTCTCGAGGTCACGCAGCGAGGGAGAGGTTTTCTGGCTCATGGCGTTGGAGGCATCCGAAAGAACGTGCCGTGCCGGCACGTGGGGCGCCCCTCTGTCCTTTTGCCTGAGAGTTTGGGGGTGGGAACCCCTTGCACCTTCGGCGCCGGATCGAACCGGTCTCTCCAGAGTGATGTCTCGCGCGGTGGTATGGGAGCCTGAGCGATTACGGGCGTTGCGCCTTCGGCAGCGGATCCGTCCGCTTCTCCCACCGTGCTTCAAGCGGCCGATTATACAAGCCCCGAAGCCCTCGTGTAGGAGCGCGCTTGCGCGCGATCGCGCGCAAGCGCGCTCCTACAGGATGAACCCGGAAAATGTCAGAAAATTAGGGGCTTAGGCCCTTGTTTTGTCAAAAAAAGGCGGCCGGGCTCAGGTGGAAACGTTCGGCCAGGCCTCGGATGTGGTTGACGGTGAGTTCGCGCTTGCCCGAGAGGATCTCCGACACCACGCTTTGCGTGCCGATCTCCGGTAGCTGGTTCTGGCGAAGACCGTGCTGTTCCATGAGAAAGCGGAGCAGGTCCACGCCATGCACCTCGCGTTGCGGGTAGTGGCGCTGGTCGTAGGCGTAGATGAGGTCGGAGACGAGCAGGAAGAGCGAATGCTGTGGGTGGCGCTCGTTGATGGCGCCTTCCTCCACGAGGGCGTCGGCCAGTTGGGTCGCCGTATCGTAGTCGTCCTCGGTGTCGATGTGCCTGAGGCCGGAGGCCGCGCTGAAGGCATCCCAATAGGTGACGATGTTTTCCATGACACGTTTCGGCTTCATTTCCAGTGACCTCGGTCGTACTCGGCGTGCGTCAGCACGGCTTTGATGTAGCAGATCTGCGCGGGAAAACTGATGGCGACGATCAACCGGTAGCGATTGCCGCGGATGTCGAAGACGAAACGGTCGCCGACGACATCGACGCTACCGAAGACCTGGCGAAGCTCGTTGAAGCCCAGGTAGGGTCTTGCCTCGAGCAGTTTTCTCCATGACTGAAGCGAGGGGCCGGCATCGGGGTGGAGGTAGGCGAAGTCGACAAGTCGTCGATTGCTGATAACCCGCATGGAAGCTTGGTCCGTAAGCTCTGGGAAGAAGAATATCGCAAATTGCGATGATTGCAAGTAAGCGGCGCCCGCCGTCATCGCATGACGTACATCGGCGGTACGTGGGGTCAGGCGGGTTCGCTAGGAGATGGGCCTAACACGCTGTTTCAGAAGCTGAATGTGTGATCGTCTAGACAGTTTTCCGGACTGTCGGTGCCCACGTCACCCGGGCGCCACAGTGCCTCGCGAGGATGCCTTCCATCCTGACGGAGGCCCTTATGACGACACGAAACGGCGGTTGGTTCGCGAGCCTGTCTTCGCGGCAGGCGCGGGTGCTCATGCCCGTGCTCGCCGGGCTGGCCGCGTTCTGCGTGTACTCGTGCATGTATGCCTTCCGCAAGCCGTTTAGCGCGGCCAGCTACGACGGCATGAGCTGGCTGGGGCTGGACTACAAGATCTGGCTGGTGATCGCCCAGGTACTGGGGTATGCCCTCAGCAAGATGCTGGGCCTTCGCTTCGTGCCGGAGTGGCAGGGTGAGAAGCGAGGCGTGGCCATCCTTGGCCTGATCGGGCTGGCGTGGCTGGCCTTGCTGGGCTTCGCGCTGGTGCCGCCCACGCTGGGTATCGCCTTCCTGTTCCTCAACGGCATGCCGCTGGGCATGGTGTGGGGCCTGGTGTTCGGCTACATCGAAGGCCGGCGCGCGACCGAGCTGATGGGGGCCATTCTCTCGTCGAGCTTCATTTTCGCCTCGGGTGTGGTGAAGGGCGTGGGCAAGGCTTTGCTACTTGCTGGCGTGAGCGCGCACTGGATGCCGTTCCTTACCGGCCTGGTGTTCGTGCCGCCGTTGCTGCTGTCCCTTCGCCTGCTTTCCCGCCTGCCGGGTCCCGACGCCGATGACATCGCCGCGCGCGCTCCGCGCGGCAACATGGATGCCGAGGCGCGCCGCAACTTCGTCCGGCGTTTCCTGCCGGGCCTGCTCCTGATCGTGCCGCTCTACGTATTGCTCACGGTGTTGCGTGACTTCCGCGAGAACTTCGACACGGAGATCTTTCGCGAGCTCGGCTTTGGCCGTGACGCCTGGGTATTCGGCCAGGTGGACACGCCTATCGGCATCGGCGTGTTGCTCTGCACGGCCGCGCTCAGCCTTGTACGCGACAACATGCGTGCGCTCATGCTGAACCATGCGATGGTCGCGGTGGGATTGTTTTGCGTCGTGCTCGCCACGCTGGCGTTCGAGCGTGGCCACCTGCCGCCGTTGACGTGGATGGTGCTGGTCGGCTTTGGCCTTTATTTGCCTTACATCCTGCTCAACGGCGTGTACTTCGAGCGGATGATGGCGACGTTCCGCGTCGTCGGCACGGCATCCTTCGTGATGTGCATCGCGGATGCCGCCGGTTACCTCGGCAGTGTCGGCGTGCTGTTGGTGAAGGCGTTCGCCGGACTGCATCTCGACTGGATCCGATTCTTCGAACAGGCCGTGCTGCTCGCCTGCCTGCTCGGACTCGCTCTCAATGGCCTTGCGGCCCGCTGGTTCTGGCGGCAAGCACGCAAGGGCGAGTCCATCGCACCGATTCCCTCCCTGCCCATGGAACGTCATTCGCTATGAGTCATACGCAGCAACCCGGCGCGATCGTCGTCGGCGCCGGTATCGTCGGCCTCGCGCTCGCCCGCGCGCTGGCCGAGGCCGGCTACAAGGTCACGGTGTTCGATCGCCACGAGCGTGCCGTCGGCGCTTCGGTGCGCAACTTCGGTACGGTGTGGCCCATCGGCGTGACCAACGGCGCGATCTACGAACGCGCCTTGCGCTCACGCGCGGTCTGGCGCCAGTTCTGCGACGAAACGGATACGTGGTACGCGCCGTCGGGTAGCCTGGTCGCGGCCTGGCACGACGACGAATGGCAGGTGATGAACGAATATGCGGCCGCCAACGAGGGTATTCGGCCCTGTCGCGCGGTCGACGCGGCCGGCGCGTTGCGTCATGCCCCGGGTCTCGTGGCGAAGGGGCTGCGGGGCGCCCTGGTCAGCGACGACGAGCTGGTCGTCGATCCGCGCGAGGCGATTCGTGCGATGCCCGCCTGGTTGTCGGCACGTTATGGCGTGACCTTCCACTGGCGCCAGGCGGTAACACGTGTGGAGCATCCGTACGTGTGGAGCGGTGGCCGGCGTTATGCGGCCGACGCCATCTACGTGGCGGGTGGCAGCGATTTCGAGACGTTGTTTCCTGAACTTTACGAGCGCCAGGCCATCACCAAGTGCAAGCTGCAAATGCTGCGCCTGGAATCGCAGCCGTCATCGTTCCAGCTAGGGCCGGTGGTGTGCGGTGGCCTCACCATGGCGCACTACAGCGGTTTTCATGGCTTGCCGGGTATCGATGGTCTTCGCCGCCGCCTTGCCGCCGAACACGCGGACCTCATGGCGCTGGGCATCCACGTCATGGCCGCGCAGAACGGCCTGGGCGAGATCACGGTGGGTGACTCGCACGAGTATGGCCACACGCTCGATCCGTTCGACGAGACGGCGATCAACGGCCGCATCGTCGACTACCTGCGTGGGGTGCTCGACCTGCCGCACTGGAACGTCAGGCAGACCTGGCACGGCACTTACGCCAAGCTCACCGATGCGACACGCAGCGAACTGGTGCTGGAAGCGCAGCCGGGCGTGACGGTGGTGAACGGTGTCGGTGGTGGTGGGCTTGGCATGACGCTGTCGTTCGGCCTGGCCGAGGACATCGTCGCGGGGCGTGTGCGCGCTGAGCGGGAAACGCTGGCGGTCGCCGTCAACGGCTGACCGCCTCCGGGGTGGACAGCACCAATTGCACGCGCTCCGCCGCGAAGCAGGTCAGCCCGTACTGTACGGGCTGATTCTGCGCGTCCACGTTCAGCGATTCGACTTCCAGCACGGGCAGGTCGGCGGCCTGCTCGAGGATGCGCGCCGTCGTCATGCCCGCCAGACGGGCGGTGACGCGGGTATAGGAGCGGAAATAGTCCGTCACCCCGAATTCCGCCAGCGTACGCGTGACCGAGCCGGTACGCTGGAACACCTCGTCGAGCCGGGGGAAGCGCACGGCGGGGAACCAGGCCTGGCCGTGGTCCAGGACTCGGCCCTCCGCATGGGCAGAGGACTCGATCCACCACGCCCGCTCGCCACGCGCCAGGGCCAGCGATTCGGCGACACGGCGGGGCGGGGTGACCAGCGCGGTGCCCAGCACCCGGTTGCCGGAGCTGACGTTGAGATTGGTCATGTTGCGGCTGAAACTGGTGCGCCGACCGATCGCGTAGTCGTAGGACTCCTCGCGCACCCTCAGCCCGCGACCGGCCTCGGCATGCACCACGCCACGTTCTTCCAGGGCGTCCAGTGCCCGACGCACGGTGTGCCGGTTGACCTGGAGCTGGCGGGCGAGTTCGAGGGCGGAGGGCAGGCGCTCGCCGCCACGGAGGGTGCCCTCATGGATCTGCCGGAGCACCTGTTGTTCGATCTGGCGCCAGACCGGGACGTCGGCGTCACGGTCGGGTGGCTGGAGTCGGTTTGCCATCAAGGTTGCATCTTCGTGGCGCAGTCTTGGCTGCGGTAGGAATGCATGAAGCGAGTATGGAAAGACAAGCTTTCGTTGGCGTGACACCGGATGGCCCCTGGCACATCGCGCGAGCCCGCGTGGTGCTGGCCGACCGCGTGGTAGAGGGCGGGGTCGAGGTCGTGGACGACGGGATCGTTCGCCTGTTGCCCTTCGACGAGCGTCCACTGGGCGCCATCGACTTCGCTGGCGACTACCTGTTGCCGGGCATGCTGGAGCTGCATACCGACAACCTCGAAAAGCATCTTGTCCCCCGTGCCGGCGTCGTCTGGCCGGCGTTGCCCGCGCTGCTCGCCCATGACGCGCAATTGCTGGCCGCCGGCATCACGACGGTGCTCGATGCCCTGTCGCTGGGCGACCTGGAGGAAGACGGCACCCGTATCGATACTCTCGAGGGTGCCCTCGTCGCGCTCGACGAGGCGCGTGGGCACGACCTGCTGCGCTGCGACCATCACCTGCACCTGCGTTGCGAACTGAGCTGGCCGGGCCTGCTTGATCTGCTGGCGCCCTTGGTGTCCCGCACCGATCTGCGCCTGCTCTCCCTCATGGACCATACGCCGGGCCAGCGTCAGTACCGCGACGTGAGCCAGTATCGGCGCTATTACAGCCGCAGCGGGCTCGTGTGGAGCGACGAGGAGTTCGCCGGCATCCTGGAGGAGCGCCGTGCCCAGCAGGCACGGTATGGCGCGGCCCAGCTCGCCCGGGTGCTGGCGCTGGCGAATCGTCATGGCATCGCATTGGCGAGCCATGACGATACGGATGAATCGCACGTGGCCGAGGCGGTCGCGGCCGGTGCGCCCATCTGCGAATTCCCGACCACGCTCGCCGCCGCGCAAGCAGCGCATCGCGCGGGATTGCGCGTGGTGGCCGGTGCGAGCAACCTCGTACGCGGCGGCTCGCACTCGGGCAACGTCGCCGCGATCGATCTCGCACGTGAAGGATGCCTCGACATCCTCTCGTCCGACTACATGCCCACCAGCCTGTTGCACGGAGCGTTCATCCTCCATGAAAAGGCGGGTTGGTCGTTGCCAGACGCCATGCGGACGGTAAGCGATGCGCCCGCCGCCGCACTGGGCTTCGACGATCGAGGGCGCATCGAGCCAGGCCTGCGCGCGGACCTGCTGCGCGTCCGCATGCACGGGGCGCAGCCGGTGGTTCGTTCCGTGTGGGTGGCGGGACAACCCAGGCTCTGATCAGAACGTCATGTCCACGGTGAGGAAGCCCTGGCGAGGCGCGCCGACGAGCAGCGTCTGGAAGGTGCCGTTCGGATCGCTCGTGGTGAAGCCGTTGCTGTCGATGGTGGCGACGTATTTCTTGCCGAGGAGGTTGCTGACGGTGAGCGACAGCTTGGTGGATTTCACCATGCCCATCGGGCCGAGGTTCCAGATGAGTTCCGCGTCGAACAGGGTGAAGCCACCGATGCGCTGGTCATTCACATAGGTGTAGTAGCGGGCACCGGTGTACTTCGCACCCAGTTTCGCCTCGAAGTCGCCGAAGCGATAGCCGACCTCGCTGGCGAGCATCTTCTTCGGCGAATCCACCACGGTCTTGCCGCGCGTGGCGATGAGCGTGCCGCCGTCCAGGTAGTCGTCCTTGTACTTGGCGTCGTTATACGTGGCCGAGTTGAACCAGCGAAAGGCGCGGTCCGGCTGCCAGACGAAGGTGAACTCCGCGCCGCGCGCGTTGACCTTGCCGACGTTGGCGATCTGGTTCGGGCAGCTGACCACGCCGGCGCAGGGCACGATGACCAGCAGGCGGTTCTTGAAGTCGATGTTGTACAGGGCCAGCGAGGATTGCACCGTCTCGTCCACGTAGCGAACGCCCAGTTCGCTGTTGGCGGAGCGCTCAGGGCGCAGGCGCTTGCTCAGGGAATCGAAGGTCTTCTGGTCGGACGACCAGGCGCCGTTGGCACCGGGCTCGTAGGCGTTCTGGTTCACCTGGAACGAGGCGAAACCTTCCCAGCCGCCACCGAACCGGTAGTTGGCCGCGATCTGCGGGAGGAAGTCGCTCTTGGCGGTGAGCGCTCCGCTGGCACGGCCGGGCATGAGCGCCACGGCATTCGTGGTGACGTTATGGCCCTTGAAGCCGGCGTCGATATGCAGCCGGTCGTCGAGCAGGGCGACATCGTCCTCGATGTACCACTGCCGGGTCAGGGTCTTGAAGCGCTGGCGGAAGAGCACGTTGTCGTAGGTGTCGTAGATGCGGTCTTGGCTGATCGGGCCGCCATCGGGGATGTCCTGGAAGCTGCGGGCGATGGTGTAGTGGCTGTTCTCGAACCAGAAGCCCGCTTGCAGATGATGATCGCCGAGCTGGTATTCCAGCGAATTCATGATGCCGCCGCGCGTCATCAGGTAGTGCGACAGGCGCAGGGCGATGGGTGCGTCGCCTGCGGCGGGCGCGTAGGGGAGGTCGGACTTCGGTGCGAACCAGTGGCCCTGGCCGAGGTCATGGTGATAGTACGGCTGTACGCTGAGCGTGAGGTTGTCGCTGAGGAAGAACTCGCCCTTCACCGAGCCGATCTCGTCCTGGCGGATGCCGTTGCCGTTGTAGTAAGTGTCGTCCGCTGACGTGACGCAGCCGCTGTACTTGCCGTTGGCGATGTCCACCGAGCGCTGCCAGTCCGGCGCGAGATAGTCGAAGCGGTAGCCGCAGCGACGCAATGAATCCTTCGACAGGTCCAGGTAGGCCTGCTCCGTGCGGCGCACGACATCGACGATGCCGGTGATGCGGCCGCCCGTCCAGTCATAGATCGCCTTGCTCACGAACTGACGCTGGCGCTGCCCGTCATTGCCCTTCCACTTGGGGGCATCCACGTACATGCCCGCCACGTAGGCGCTGAAACCATCGTGTTCGCCGATGTCGCCGCGGATATACCCGCGCTTGAAGCCGTAGGAGCCGCCAGTGGCGTTGAGGCGGACGCCCGGGGTGCGGCTCGGGTCGTCCGTGCGCAACTGCACGGTGCCGCCGAGGTTGCTGGTCGATGCCGTGCCGAGCGCGCCCGAGCCTTGTGCGAGATCGAGTTCGCCTAGGCTTTCGCTGATCCAGGCGCGTGTGACGCTGAGGCCGTCGCCGGTGTGATAGTCCGCGTTGCCGAGCGGGATGCCGTCGAGCGTGTAGCCGAGCTGCGTGTGGTTGAAGCCGCGCAGGCTGATCCGCGAGGACCACTCGTCGGTACCGAAGGGTTCGTTGGACACGAAATGCACACCCGGCATGCGTTGAAGCATCTGCAGGGGGCTGGTGCCGGGGGTCTCGCGCTGGATCTCCACCTTGCCCAGCTGCTGCACCTGGCGGGTGGCGTTCTGGCCGACGACGGAGACGGCGTCGAGCGTGGTTGGTTCCTTCTTCGCCTCCGCCGCCTTGTCGGCGACATCGTCGGCGTGAGCCATCAAGGGCAGGGCGGCGAGCAGGGCGAGGCAGAGCGGAGTGCGAAGCGGCGTCATGGGTAAGCCTTCGTGGGTGTCCAGGCCCGGTCGGATCGACCGGGCGATGGGCGCCCATTACGCGTTCGCCGCGTTACGGCGGGATGCTTCGCAGGTGTCGGTGTGGGGGCACGATCTGGACAATCCCTCGGCGCTGTCTAGACAGGTCGGGTGCGCGGAGAGCCTGACGTTCGAGTCGATGGAGTGGGTGGGTATCGCCCTCGATTCGATGTAGGCCTCCGTTGATACGCCCTGCCCGATAAGGGCTCGTCGCTTTCGGGTGAAGCGGCGATGAATCGCGTCAGATGGTGTAGTCCCGCCACGGCTTTGCGGTCCTGCGCCCAGTCGCTTCCTTTGAAAGCGTGAGTCTGGTCGTATCGACAAAATCGGCAAAGAACGTAGCTTTGGCTCCGGGCACTCAACAAGGAGCCGTTATGAAGTCCCCCGCGATCCCCGCTCGTTCCCTTACCGCCGCCATCGGCATTGCCCTGCTCTCTGTCGCGGGCATGGCGTCTTCGTCTGCAAGTCTCGCCCATGGTGGTACTGAACTGTCCGTTCGCGACACCGCGACCATGGACGGACCGTTGGTGATGTTTGGCAGTGCAAACGATTCATCCCATGCCGCCCGTTTTACCAAGGGCGTTCCGGCCCGTCGCGTTCTTCGTGCCGATGCTCTCCAAGATAAGGACATGAGTCGCCTGCAAGCGCCCGCGACGCTGGCCATGGCCGTCGTCGCGGCCAGCGAGCTGGATCGTCTTGGCGATGCCCGTGCCCGGCTATCCCAGTTGTTCGACGCCGGCGTCCCTGTCTTCGTCTGCATGGACTCGGGTGATCGGAGCGCCGTCACGCGCTTCTTTGGTATGGCGCCCTCGGGCAGCGATGTGATCTTCGTTCGCGAAAAAAATGGCGACATCGACATCCTCGGCGGCGCCGACGACGAGTCCCACTGGACACCGCAGTGGTCGCCTGCGTCATCCGCTGCGCTGTCGCGCTTCCAGTCGTCGGCACTGGTGGCGATTGCTTCGAACCCTTCGCGTGCCGGTGGCGCAGGCAGCGCCTCGGTGCCTATCCTGCGCATGCATGAGGGCGTCTTTGAAACCGGTACGGACGAAATTACCGGCAAGCTGGACATCGACGTGATCCGTAGCGCGGATCGCAGCGGTGACGACAAGGAAGTGCATGTGTATGTGCGCCCGACCTATGCGCCGAGCAAAGCCGGCATTGATGACAATAAGGACAATAAAGGATTCTGGGCAGCATATATGCCCATTGAATACAACGTCAGCCATGAGGTGACGACCGATGGCCCCCGCGCAGCCATGGTGGCGCATATGCCGGCCAGCGACTCGCGCACCGAATTCAACTACCAGGAACGCACGGAGCGAAAATTCACCATCGGCGGCACCTCGGGCGATTCATTGTCTGCCGATGGCCTGCCGGATGCCTTGCTGGCCGCGAAGATGCCATTCAATCTCTCGGTCGGCTATGAGCACTCCACCAGCGAGGAGATGTCCTTCCAGTTCAAGGATTACTCACTGGCGGCCAGCGAGGTCGATGGAGGTCAGCGCATGCTCTGGCTGGCACAACTCGATTCGAAGCTGACGCATAAGCTCGTGGAAAAGGAGTATGCCGATCGTGTCAAGCTCACGGAGAAATACATGACGCCGATGATGCGTCGAGCCGGCATGGAGACATTCTCCGCATGGAAGTTGCCAGGTGAGTACGAGGGTATAGCGACGGTGCGCATCAACGTGAGATACGCCCTCGACGTCAAGAAGTGGTGGTGGCACGGCCCCGATTGGAACCGTGATCATTCGACGCAGAGCAAGTCGGTGGGGCGAATCTACGAACTGGACCTGTCTCACCCCTACCTGACGCGCGAGATCACCGTGTTGTTGCGATCGGAGGAAGGTCTTGGCGCATGCGTGACGCAGCGACGGGGTGTCGTCGAGCTTTCCGCATGCGATCCGTCGGATCGTGCGCAGATGTGGGGCCTGGACAGTGAGGGGCGTTACGTCAATCGCGGCAATGGACAGTGCCTCCAGGCGGATTTCGGCGAAAAGGTGCTGATGACGGCCAAATGCTCGCTGGCGAACAATCAGCGTTGGGAGTGGCGGGCGGATCGCATCCACAGTCGCTACGATGGCACCCTGCATCGCCTGTATGTCCAGAACGGACAGCTGCGTTTCTTCGTGGGCGAGGGGAAGTATGAAAATCTCCCGACCAACCCCCATAGTCCTGCACTCCGGCCGTGGGCTGGCTATCCGGCGAAACCGCTGACCGGTGAATTGGTGCCGGCGCCGTATGGCACTGTGCCGGGCCATGTGCCGGCAGAGTGGTCCACGATGTACGGACCGACAGGTGTCGAGCAGCGTTGGTCGCCTGTCGTGCTGCGTGCCGGGCTGTAGTCTGTAATTGCCCGAACGAGTCCACCCATGACCGATGCCGGCTTGCGCACGAGTGCGAGCCGGCATCGGTGCTGACTACGGCTCGGCCGCCTGCCTGAGTTGGCTCATGACGCGACGTTGCTCTTCGATTTCCTCGGGGGAAAGCTGGCGCTCGCAGTACATTCTGCTCAAAAAAAGAATGACATCGTTGCCATCGGGGTTGTCGTCGTATCCAGGGTGCGCAGCCACCTCCGCGAGCAGTGCGGAAGTCACTGGTGCCGCATGGAAGTGGCAGTGGAACCCTGGTGAGAAGCCCAGCTTGTAGAACACCACCTTCATGGGGGCATAAGCGTTCCGTAGAAGGATTTCGACACGTTTCAGTACGCTTCCCAGTTCCGCCAGCGCATCCGCGTCGAGTTCATGAAGCTCGCCGCACTCGGCTCGCGAGGAAACCATGAGATAACCGGGATAATGCGCGTCGCGACGGTGATTCACCGTCCAGTGGCGTGTCTCGAAAATGACGTAGGGAGCAAGCGCCGTGGCATCCATGGTGCGAACTACTCCGCCCTGGGGATATCGTCGAGGAAAATCGAAGGCAACCCCAGCTTGGCGAACGTGTAGCGTTGCACGCGCGAGAGCGGCGGATGGAAGCCTGTCATGGTACGCGGATAGTGTCCCGCGAGAATGCGTTGGGCCAGTTCCCGCCCGAAGGCCAGCCGCTCGGCATTGAAAGGCGTGGTCTCGATGCCGCCAAGCAGGGCTTCGTAGGCGTCGGCGAGCCAGAAGGCGTCCAGGGCTAGGGGGAGATCGCAATTTGCGTGATCCAGGACGGCTTGCGGCAGTGCCACGCCATCATCCCAGTTATGGTCGTGCAATCGTTCGTGCAGCTCGGAACGAGGCATGTCCGGCGTGAGATCGGGATGCATCGGATCGGCTCCTTGCGCGCCGTGCTGGTGGGTCTTAGTGTGCCCGCTTTATTCTCGCCGCCCAAGCGGGCACACCATCGGGAAGGTCATGGAATATCGAATCAGGGAATGGCCCTTCAATACGCTTCTTGTGGCTTGGGCGCTCGCGGCCATAGGTTCTGCCATCGCCCATGTCGTCGCCCCGTCGTGGACCGCCGCCGGCACGAACTGGCCCGGGTCGCCCCATTGGCAGTTGGAGATCGCCGGCTTCGATAGCTTCGGTGCGATCGTGTTCGGCTGGGTGGCCGCGCAATCGCAGGTCGGGTTGAAGATCCGGGCGACATTGCTGCTTTGTGCGCTGTCGTCGTTCCTCGGCCTGAACCACTTGAGTGGCTGGCTCGAAGGTCCGCGGATCTTCCATGTCGTGTTCACCATCGCCAACTTCGCCGCCGTGGCATGGGGCATGGTGGCCCTGGGCATGTCACGTCGCCAGCGACGTTAGCGTATGCGTCATGTCGTTGCGGTGGGTTCGCCCGGCCATACGATGGCCTGCGCGGCGATCACGCATTGCCGGCTGACGTCGTAGGTCACCGCAGGTGAACCGTAAAGCGCATAGCCCAGCGCGAGCGCTTCCGAGACGCGCCGACAGAACGCGGCATCGTCCTTGCCGGTGAGCAGGCGGTACACAGGCAGATCGTCGGGAGGCATCGATGGCATGGCGGCATTCCAGATGATGTACGCCGAATGCTAGCAGTGGGCGAGTCGATCCATCGGGACGCTGGGCAGCGATTTCCTGTTCGTGTCCCATGCCGTGGTCGATTTCGGCAATGGCGTGCTTTACGCCACGTAACCGGAATCCATACGCCGGAAACGAAAAAGCCACCCAAGAGGGTGGCTAGTTCGGTAGAATCCGTCAGAAGCTTCGAAGCCTGCTGTCGCATTCTGTATTGGTGCCCAGGAGATGAATCTGGCATGACTTACGCCCATCTCCGCAATGCCCCGCAATTGGCACATTTGCACCGTATCTCAATGACTTAGGTGTTGGCCCGCAAGGGGTCTAAAACCACCCATTCCCACCTAGTCCACGCTCCTATTACGTCAAAAATTACGTCAGGATGCTTCCCATGGCATCCATACGACGACGCGGAAAGACCTGGTTCGCCGAGGTCTACAAGAACGGCGAGCGCGACTCGAAGACCTTCCGGACGAAAGCGGAAGCGGCCGCCTGGTCGCTCCAGCGGGAGGCAGAGATCGCGGGCAAGAAGCTGCCGGACAAGACGCTGAAAGAGGCGCTTGAGCGGTACGCCAGGGAAGTGGCACCTGAGCGAAAGGGGGCGCGCTGGGAGATCCTCCGGTGTAGCGCGCTGGCGCGTTACGACCTGGCAAAGCGCCGCTGCGGTGACCTGACGGCTACGGACCTCGCGGAATGGCGCGACGGCAGGCTGGCCAAGGTGTCGGCTGCTACCGTACGGCGGGAGATTGCCTTCCTGCGGTCCGTCTTCGATATCGCGCGCAGGGAGTGGCGATGGATGCGCGCCAACCCTCTCGATGACGTCCGCCGGCCGCCGGCACCGGCGAGCCGTAAACGCCGTGTCTCGGGCGACGAGGTCGACCGGATCACCCTGGCGCTTGGCTATGACGGCGGGGAGCCGACGACGTCGTCCCACAGGGTGGCGCTGGCGTGGCTCTTTGCCCTGGAGACGGCCATGCGATCGGGGGAAATCCTGGGCCTCACTTGGCGAGATGTCTCTGCCAAGTCGGTCCGCCTGGAGCGAACGAAGAACGGCGACGCGCGGGAGGTGCCGTTGTCGGCCAGGGCCCGGGAGATTATCGGCCTGATGCCTAGGGACGGAGCGCGCGTGTTCGGTCTGGAGGACGCCCTGCGGGACGCCCTGTTCCGGAAGGCGCGCGACCGCACCAAGATCGAAGACCTCCACTTCCACGATTCGCGGGCGGAGGCCATATGGCGTCTGTCCAAGAAGCTCGACGTCTTGGAGCTGGCCAGGATCATCGGGCACCGAGATATCCGGAGCCTGATGATCTACTACCAAACTAGCGCTGACGAACTCGCTGACCGGCTCGGTTAGCGGTACGCCAGTCGAGCACCTCGCGGGCGATCCAGGATGCTGGGCGGATCGAGAGGCGGGCAGGGAAGTCCGGACGGCAGGCTATGCGTTCCAGCACCTGCCGCGCGCTGCAGCCGAGCAGCACCCCGACTTCCTCGGCGTTGATGGCACGTTCCTCGAAGGGGATGTTCTCAGCTGCGCCCATGGCGCACCTCCTGGTTGATAGTCGTGAGGGTCCGGCGCACCATCGTCAGACCGCAATAAGTTTGGAGAGAGCCATGCAGATCACCCATGGTGAATTCGAGATCTACCTCGGCCTGCCCTTGATGGGGATAGACGGGAAGTGCATGGTGGCTTGGGCTCTGTACCGGATTCCGAGAACGATGGGGGACCAGCCTGAATACCTGGGCGCAACAATCGGCGTCTCCGGCGAGAACCTGGCCGTGGCCACCGCGCTCGCGGAAAGCCGTGTCAAGGCCAACGAACTCGCCTAGGACGTGTACCATCGGCGCACTGAGTTGAAAATCGAGCCGGGTCATGTCACAGAAAGAGGTCATTTCCGGGTTCGTTGGAGAATTCGTCTGGTCGGCTCGATTAGAGTCGGTGGAGAGCCACCGATACCTTCTTGATGAGGTGCTTCTGGCCTCAGGCGAACGTGAAACAGTTGGCCTGCTCTTCGGTACGCTAGAGCAACTGCGCGAGTACGCACAGGAAGTCGCCGAATTTATGGTCAGCTCACGCCCGCGCTCACGCGATGAATGACCGGCCGCCGCCGGCGAATCCTGAACCTTGGATCTGCGCACGCTGCGGGATGCCGGCCAAGCACCACGTGCGGAAATTCGACGCGCAGGGCGAATACTTCCCCTGCCAGGTCTGCTGGCACAGAAACGCCCTACCGACCAACCCGTGGTTCGTCCGGCCGCCGTCGTGTTGATTGACGCGCCGGATTGCGCCAGACGCAAGGGCTGAGGCAGCATCGGCGCACTTAAATGGATGGAGAGTTCAGGCATGAGCATCACGGTGGGTAAGTACGAAGTTCGCTGCACGCCGATGGCGGCCTTCGTGGTCGGGACGACCGAGCAGCGATTTTCGGGACATTGGTCCGTCTACCTCTTGCCGGTGGACGATAGCCGCGACGATGCTGTCGCCGAAGGCGAAACGGACGAGTTCCCTAGCTACGCTCTCGCGGAACAGGAGGGTTTCCGTCAAGGTATGGGGCGCGCCAAGATTCTGGACGAGGGCACGACGGATATAGAGAGCTACAGTTGAGGTAAATCTCACGCCCCACCTCCCGCCCTGTCGATGAGAGCGCTCAACATGCGCTCGAACTCGTCCCAGTCCTGGTAGTGGTCCTTGAGGCTGGACTGGACGCGCACTTCGTTTCGAAGCGCGTCCAGCTCCTCGACCCCCACCGCGCGCTGGGACTTGGCGCGGGCGTTCCATGTCTCGATGGCCTTGGCCTCTGGCGCAATGAGTGGGGTGCGTACGTGGCACTTGGTGCACTCCACGACGTACCAGCCAACGCTACCCGGTGCCCACGACTGCACATCGGTACAGCCACAAAACGGGCACGGCTCGATCTCCACTATCTCGGGGGTGAGGGTCATGGCTGGGGCCCCTTGGGTGCATGCTTGTACTCGATGCCAGAGGCGCGATGCTGCCGGCGCCACGCCGAAAGGTCGTCGATCGCCTTCAAGGTGAGCACATAGCGACCTCCGGTGAGCAAGGCTGCGAGCCCAGCTCTTACCAGTCGATCCCATTCGACTCGACTGGCCATTCCATTGGCAGCGCGATCGACCACGGTGCGAAGGGAGGAACTGACCTTGCGAGATGTATCAGCCATGTCCCGGCACCTCCTGTTCGTCCAGGTAGCGCAGTTCCCAGACGGGGTGGTAACTGCCGGCGTGATTCTGGCCGTCGAGCTGGATACGAAGATATCCACCACGAGCCGAGCGAATCGTACCGGTCACCTTCTTGCCGCAGCCTGTGTATTCCACGCGGCCCCCGCGCTTCGCCGGCACCCCGTATGTCTTGCGAATGTAGTCCATGCTCATGGCTTTACCACTCCGTGCCAGCGAAGAGACGAGGCGTAGGGTCGTTATGGTCTTCGAGAGCAAGCTGCTCCCGGAAGGTGCGCGTCAGCGACAGGTCGTTCTCGTCGTAGTAGAAAGGTGTGGAATCGAGAAGGTCATCGGACAGGGCATAGACCTCATCTTCCATGCCTTCGCGCTCGCCGTACTCGTCCTGGAAAGCTGCGATCATCTCGGCTTCGGTGGCATCACCGATCCACCACTCGCAATCGTCCATGTAGAAAATCCTAAGCATTGGGCACCTCCCTCACGGCGTCGATGTAGTTGGTCGTCATGCTGCGCGCTCTTCGCAGAAGATGCCGCACTCGAAGTCCATGTTCTTGAGCGGAAGCCCTTGGTCGGTGGTCTTCAGTTCGTCAAGGAACTTGCGCTCTCCGCGAACACGCACTAGGCGGCATCCCAGGCGGCGCGACTGTTCGGCCCTGTCGACGAAGACCTCAGGGTCTTTCTCTCGGACATGGTTCCAGTAGGTTGGACTCGTGGCCTTGGAGCAGCCGATGCAGTTCGCGTTCGGATAGCCTCGCTTGTAGATGGCGGGAAGTTCGATTCCTGCCTTGCGGATCTCCGCGAAGCAATCAGCCTTGCTGGCCCTGGCATCGATGAGGGCAGGGATGACGTTCGGCCGCTCGGTAAGCACGAAACGATCGTGCCGATCCTTTTCTTCAGCCGTGAACCCGAGGACGTGGAAGTCTGGCTTGTGTTCCAGCTCCCACGCCTGGCGGGCATGCTTCTTCAATAGCTTGGTGCAAGGCGCACCGGCCACGCCAGACATATACTTCTCATGATCCCACACCGACACCGCCGAGTTGTCCGGGTACTTGGGGTTCGTCGCCTGCTCGACCTTCACACCCAACCAGTCACCGACGTCCCTGGCGAAGCGTTGGTTGTCGGGGTCTTCCTCGGCCACCGGGTTGTTGATCAGGCGGATATCGTGGGTGTAGCCGTAGCGCTCGATGGTGAGTTTTGCGGCCCATGCACTGGCAGCGCCGCAACTGAACCAAATGGCGATCATGTTCCCGTTCACTTATCCACCCCCATCCGCCCGGCTGACGGGGCGGCGGCGAGCATGGCCTGTCGGCAGTCATTCCAGCCACGGCGATAGCCTTGGCCCGAAGTCATGTCATCGAATTCTCCGCCGACCTGCTCGGACAGCCATTCCGGTGGCACCACATCCCCGCCCACTACATCGGGGGTGGGGGCGCTGTCCGCCTTGGTTAGCAGATATGTCTCGAACCTTTGACAGACCGTCGCGTACGCATCCTTGTAAGTGACGCGCCACAGTGGGCTATTGCAGTTCGGACATTTGTCCCCGGGCTGATCACGTGCTGTTACGGCGCCGTTCGGATGTAAATTCGACTGGATGAGTTCGAACTCACACTTCGCACACCTCCAAAGGCCTGGGACGTAGACCATTGTGTCGGGCGCGGTGCTGGTCTTGTCGGTCATGCGGATGCCCCTTCCAAGGCTTTGCGGGCGATATCAGCGATACGATCTGCCTGCTTAGGCGACCAGACGTTGTCGTGGATTCGTACAATTTCCGCCAAGGCATCCCGGAGCCTGTCCCGCTCATCGATCAACGCGGTAGCGACCCTGATAGCTGCGCCCATGTAGAGCAGGTCGTCTGCTTTTTCCTCCTGCGATTCCGTGAGCCATCGCAGCAACGAGTAATCCGTGCGGTCTACCGTTGTCCCATGAGTCGAGCGACCGTCCTGCTCACGCTTGCGTAGAAGGGCGATAACGTCGGTCAAGGTGATGCTGTCGGGGGCGGTGGTCATGCTCAGTACCCCTTGCGCTGATATGGGGCGAAAGGAATGTCGTCGGAGTCTGGGTATTGGATGTTTGAGGTGTCGGGCGTCTGTCGCTGAGGCGCGGGTCGATCCTTTGGCAGCGCTGGAAGCTGCATATCGTTGACCCGGCACGCGAGCTTTGTGCGCTCCTGGCCCTGCGACTGGTAGGTCTGCAAGCTGGCCTCGCCGGTCACGGTGACGATGCTTCCCTTGGTCAGGTAATCGGCTAGCTTTTCGCCTCGCTCGCCCCACAGCGAGCAATCGACCCACATCGTTGACTTGTTCTCGCCGTAGCCGACATCAACGGCTACCGCAAAGCCTAGGACCGGCTTTCCACCCGCCGTGTACCGAAGCTCGGCATCACGGCCCAGTCGGCCCGCGAAAGTGAAAACATTAATCATGATTCTTTCCAAGTCCGATGATTTACGACTGAATAAATGCAGTCTCGGGATACGTGGTATTCCCTAGCGAGATCGACATTGGGCTGGCCGCTCGCACGGATAGTTCTAACGTCACCCCAGGTCAGCACCCTTCGGCTATGCGTCTTCTCACCGCGACGGTCTGCCCGACCCCGGGATAGCATGTCGGCAATATTCTGTTTCTGTGTTCCAACATATAGATGCTCAGGGTTTACGCATCGGCGGTTATCACAATGGTGATTGACGTTCATGCCGAAGGGAATGTCACCCTTTGCTTCCATATAGGAAGCACGATGAGCAAGATAGCTTTTCCCGTTGAAGTGCACCATTCCGTACCCGTTCAAAGCGATAGTTCCGTTCCACTCATGGCAGCCGGACTCAGAGAAAACCGTTCTCATGCGCAAACAATCCGCCAATGTATCGGCTCTGATGATTTTCAGGCCAAGCGGGCTTCCCGTTTTTCGAAGGCGTGTGTAATGTTTGGAGCAATAGCCTTTGGCGTCGTGCGTTTTTCCGCATCCATCAACCGAGCAAATTCGATGATTCATGCGGCCTTCTCCTGGCCGTCATCACGCGGCAGCTTGTTCTTGATCACGTCGCGCTCGTGAGTCGTAAATACGCCGCCCTTGGTAGGAGCTAGCCACAAATCCATCTGTGCGGCCTGCGGAATGCATCCCCAGGTCTCGGCGGCGGTGTATAGCGCATCCTCGTCTCCTGATTCGTCGTAAGTTCTGATGCACTCCTTGATAAGGTCTACGGATGGACCGTACTGCTGGTAAGCCTCGTCGCACCGATTCTTGCGGTCATCCTGCAAGGGCAGCGCCGGGACCGGTGATCTTGCCCCCGTTTCACGGACACCCCTATAAGCGATTAACTATCGCAATAGGAGGTGGACGATGACCAAGAGCAAGGCAGGCAGAAAGGGGCAGGAGTTCAGCCTGGAGTTCAGGCAGCAGGCA